>NZ_JBAZVP010000001.1:0-678828 GCF_041660805.1 Mucilaginibacter sp.
GTCCATGCAGATTTGCTCCTGGCCACTACGGTAAAGGCGCAACAGTTAACAAAGGGGCAGCCGGTCCTGGCAGGGGTGACAACTGAAGATCCGGATAGCAGTCCCATGAACAGGCTTTGCGAACTTAACGGACAATCGGATGGATATGTCCCCAAGATTTCAGAACTGGATATTTCCGCGTATCCACTGGATGATCTTATCGCGATGATCAACCGGAAAGAGATCTGGCTGCTCGTCGAAGGCATGCCGGACCAGTCGCCCGCGGGCTGCGTGGCGCTGAAACTGAATATTCAGTCCGTATTAAACCGTGTGCGCTGCCCCTTATTGCTGGTGCCGCAAAGCTGGACAAACCACCTGCCGGAGCGGATCGCTTATCTGGCCGACCTGCGCTATTGCCGGAATCAGGTATTACGTTATGTGGGTGAGGTCTGCACTGCGCTGGATGCGGGGCTGACCATTGCTCATTTGTCCGCCAGGGGCCTGGCCGATATCGCCGAGAGTTATGCAGAAGAGCTCTTCTGCAAAGACGTGGTGCCGCATACGCATCACAAAAAGGTAGTATTGAATAATATCCGGGAACGGGACCTGCACAAAGCCGTAGATGTACTGGTTCATGGCATGCAGCAGGACCTGCTGGTTTTTGTTAACCACCGTTATCATTTTGAAGAGCTGATCGGCCGGCGTATCGGCGACACGCTTCCGGCGGACATCACCGTGCCTGTGCTCATCTTCCCCTTATAACCATTTGATTTATGAACACATTAACCATAGCACCAAACGCCGACACTAAAACCGAGATCCAGTTCCTGGACGGGCCGCGTTCGCGCTTAAAAGAGCTGAAGTTTGCATTGCAGACGATGATTGACCTGGTACGCGGGCTGCGGGCACTGCATTTTATCGGGCCGTGTATCACGGTCTTCGGGTCGGCCAGGTTTGGCGAAGACCACCCTTATTACGAACAAACGCGGAACGCCGCCGCGGCCTTTGCCCGGCTGGGTTTTACGATCCTGACGGGCGGGGGACCGGGGCTGATGGAGGCCGCCAACCGCGGTGCCAGGGAAGCCGGGGGCAGGTCAGTAGGCTGCAATATCCAGTTACCCGTGGAGCAAAAGCCTAATCCTTACCTGGATAAATGGGTATATATGCGCCATTTTTTCCTGCGTAAAGTACTGCTGGTCAAATATTCATTCGCCTTTGTGGTCATGCCCGGCGGCTTTGGCACACTGGACGAGTACTTCGAGGCGCTGACCCTGATCCAGACACACAAGATCCATGATTTCCCGGTTATTATCTTCGGCAGGGAATATCACCGGGAACTGCTGGAGCACGTCGCGGTCATGCAGCGTTACGCCACGATCGGAGAGGCAGACAGCAGGTTGTTCCTGGTCACCGATGACCTGGAGGAAGCGGTTGAACTTATCCGTGCGAACAGTATCCGCAAATTTGGCCTGAAACCTCAACAAAAAAGAAAACCGCTCCGCTGGCTGTTCGAGCGTGCCTGATAAAGGATACGTGACTGCCCGGTCCGGGTTATGAAACCCGGGAATGACAGGGATCACCTCCAAAACTGATCTTCGTCATTTGCGGAAAGCGTAGCCGGGCCGATCTTAGCGTCCGCAACCTGTCAAATAAAAATGTTATGGATACTATGTTATTGAATTCGTCCCGCCCGCTGCAATATTATGTGATTGCCAGAAGATGGTCCTCTGACCTCGAATTTTTCAGGCTGGAAAGCGGCTTTTTGCAGCGATTACTTGACCGCTACATGAGCCGTTTGCAGGGCCATTCACAGTTCGGCAAACTGGTAAAGGCAGGCGAGGACCTGCAGGAACTGGAAAGAATGGTTGACGGCGACCTGCTGGACCGGCAGCTTACACAGCTGGAACTGATGGCGGAGGATGTTATCCCGGAGGATGCGGATGCGCTCACCGAAGTTCAGGTAAAACTGGAACGGCTGATGAGTAAGCTGACTCAACGGTTTCGCGAGGTTAAACAGGAGGTCTATGCCCTGGTGCTGGAGGCGCCAGACATAGACATCCTACTCTGATTGAAGTATTAACTGCTCTGATTAAACCCCTGAGAGGCGCCGTGAACTTCACGTGCGCCTTTCTTTTTTCAATCCTTTGGCAGCGAACCGCTTTTTGCAGCGCGCGGTACCACCTTCCGGATTGTTTAGCGGAATTCAGGTACGGACAGCAGGTAACCACGAACAGACTGCAAGTATCCCAAAAGACACTTAACGAGGCTCGTCCAGGTATCCCCATTCTTCGTCCTTCGAAAGTTCGGGGTACTGAAAAGATTTATCCTTTAATACCCTGTAAACTGCCCATATCAGCACGACAGGTGCGGCGGTGAACAAAGCGCCCTGCAGGGCGAGTGGCACGCCTGCTGCCAGCAAGCCGGTGTAGACTACCAGATAAAGGGTAGCCAGGCCAATAGCAAATTTTGCGTTCATAACCCATCCTTTTTTATAGATACAAGCAATGGTTAAAATTGTGTTTACCGGTTTATACAAAAAAGACACCCCGTAATTTTCCCGTTTAATAACTCCAAAATGAGGGTGAAACGGACCTCATTCCGGTGCCCATGCACTTTGATCGAAAGGCATGAACTTCCATGGGAAATCACCGGTTAAACCCGGTCGGAGAGGTGTAGGTTTACCTGGCGTTACTGTTCAAAAAGCTGGTACAGGCATCGGGGTGGTCCGCCACTTTACATTACTCCGGTTGGCAAGGCTTGAGCTAAAACCGTGAGCCCGGGCGTGACATCGACAGTTTTACCAGCAGGTAATATTAAAGGGGTTTGAGCAAACGCCAAATGGTGACCACCCGCACATATTAGCGTCCGGGGTTCCTGCAATGATTTCTATCAGGAAGCCGGTTGAAGTTTATCATGGCGGGCCGGGCTTTGGACGGATAGCTTTGCTTTATAATTCGAACATAATATGAAAAAAATCAAATTTTATTTAGCACCTATCGGCCTTTTTTTGGCCCTGAATTCCTTTGCGCAGGAAAAACACGAGTGGGATTTCCGGCTGCGTGCGATCACGGTCGTACCGCAGGAAAGCGCCTCAATCAGCGTCATCGGCGGTAATATCACCCTGAGCAACTCCTTCGCGCCTGAACTGGACATCACTTATTTTTTTGCCAGAAATTTTTCGGCCGAACTGATCCTCGGTACCGTGAAACACACGGTCAAAACTACCGGATCGGACCTCAGCGCTATCGGCGGTCCTTCATCCGCGGAGGTTGGCCTAGGCAGTGTGTGGCTGCTGCCACCAACGTTGAACCTGCAATACCATTTGCCTACGCGTTCTTTTTTCAAACCTTATGTAGGTGCGGGCGCCAATTATACCATTTTTTATAGCGCGGACAAGGGGACGGTGGTGCAGGATATCGATTATAAAGACAGGTTTGCCTTTGCCGCGCAGGCAGGGCTGGATGTTGACCTGAATAAAAAGGTGTTTTTGAATATCGATTTGAAGAAGCTTTGGTTGTCAACGACCGCTACGGTCAATGCCGCTAACCTGACGCCATCCGGCAGCCCGGCGCTGGCACCGGTTTTGCAAAACATCAAGGCTGATGTAAAAATCAATCCTTGGGTTATCGGTGTGGGCATCGGATACCGCCTGAAATAGTTTTCAGTGACAATATGCCTGGGAACCCCTCCATGACGGCATGTGAGGGGTTTTGGTTTTTACCGGAACCTTTGGAATAGACATCGTCATGCTACATTTTAAAAAGCGGAGACCTGCCCGGCCGTTTTTCAAACGTTACCGGCCTAAGCGGCCGGTACTGAATTAGCGATAACTTCCGTCAACCGGTTGCGATCGAGCAGCGTGATCTGCTTACCGGTCACGGCGATCATTCCTTCACGCATGAGTAACCGCACGGTCCGAAAGACCGTTTCGTAGGTAGCGGCGGTAAAATCAGCAAGATCCGTCCAGGCCATGCAAAAATCTATCGCACCCAGGGCATTTGTCCCGAACTGTTCTTCCAGCCGGAGCAGGGCCTGGGCAACGCGTCCCTTGACAGGCATGTGTGCCAGATCACGCATCTTCTGTTCGGCATTTTCCAGTTCTTCTGCAAACAAAACCATGAGCTGATAGCACAAAGCGCTGTTCGTCTGTAAGGTTTCCCGGAAGAATTCGAGTTCGACAAAGCACAGGACAAGGGGTTCGACGGCCGTGGCGGAAACCGAATAAACCAGCTTGCTGCCCAGGCCGCGGTGCCCCATGATGGCTCCGCCTGCCGCGAAACGAATGATGAGCTCTTTATCCGCTGTCCATTGCTTATGTACTTTTGCCGTACCGGTGTAAACAAAGTATATACCCGTTACGGGATCTCCTTCGCGAAAGACCGTTTCCCCTTTTTTAAAGGACAGATTCCGGTGATGCAGGTCGATAGCTGGATGAAACCCCGGCGGCGTATGCCGGCAAAGGAAACATTTTTCGAGGTTGCAGTTCAGCGGCGTTTTGAACATGGCTTCAGACGGTAAAATATTGGTCGAATAACTTTAAGCGTATGGTGATCGTAATATACGCTTTTTCAGCGGACCGGGCCTCTTCGGCCTGGTTCAGCAGGCTAAGCTGTTCTATTAAAGGTTCCAGCCAATGATGGAGGGCCTGATGGTCTGCGCCTTTAACCCTGCACTCCCGGATCATTTTGGCGATGCCTTTTTGCAGTGCACCGCCGGCCTTTTTATAGTGCATCAGATTACCCGTTCCTGCAGCTTCTTTAACGATTGCCTGCAGGGCGGCTACATTTGCGCCGGTCACCTTATCCACTTTCCATTTAACACCGTTATTCAGTGCCAGTTTATCCTGGCACCAGGCATTGCCGGCGGTAACGCATACCGTCAGCAATAGAAATATAAAAAATCTTTTCATCAGAGGTCTTTCTTTTTAAATATCCGTAAAGCAAAAAACAGGGGTACCAGGATCCAGACCAGTTGCATCAGGAGTGAAAATATAATACCTGAGCCGCTGCCAAAGAACTGCTGGTAAAGGGCGCCGGTATAACCCATCAGGGCGGAGATATCCAACTGCAATAAGATCAGTATCCGGGCAAGGTCTATCGGGTTTAGGGCGGTTAGCATGATCATCGCTTTTTCCAGCGGGTAATCTGCAAAGGTATACAGGAACAATAGCACGAGGCCATCGAAAATTATGGAAAAATAAAACCACAGCATTAATGCCAGGCCAATACCTCTGGCCTTATCACGGGTAATTGTAGATGTAAGGAAAGCCAGAGAAACAAAGCTAAGCGTAAGCAGGCAGCCGGATACCATTAAGGTGATACCAGTGGCTGAAAACGCAAACAAACACACGGGAATACAAACCCCGATGATGAAGGCGAGCAGAATGGAACTGCTGATCCCGATGAATTTTCCCAGTAAAATATTACGCCTGCTGATGGGTTGTGAAACCAGCATTTCGGTAAACTCTGCCGCGTTGAAATAATAAGTTGTGGCGTAAACGATGCTGACCAGCGGTACGATGATCAGAATAACCGTTGTAATACTTACCAGTCCCTTGGTCACATCCGCATCTGACATGAAAATCGTCAGGCTGATTGCTAATAGTAAGAGGGTGTAGGCCAGCAGCACTTTGCTCCTGATGATATCGAAGATAATGTATTTAGCGATCTTTAACATGACGTTGTACTTAAAAGCTGCGTGAGCGCCCGGCTTAATTTTTGTTCGCCTGTCTCCATTTTCAGGTCCGGCAATGTTTTATAGAATTTGATCTTTCCTTCAAAGAGGTAAAGGATATGGTCAGATATCTCGTCCGCCTCGCTGAGGATGTGCGAGGTGATCAGCACCAGCTTGCCGTTGGCCCTTTCGGCCAGGATCTTTTCCTTCAGCGCATCCGCGGCGAGCGGGTCAAGGCCGGCAGACGGTTCATCGAGGATTAGTACATCGGGACTGAACATAAAAGCCAGTGCCGCGCTTACCTTCTGAAGCGTACCACCTGATAAGGTGCGCATTGTTTTCTGATACATGCCTTCGAGTTGATAGGCTTTCAGCAGATCAGTATCCACCGCGTCCTGCTGCCTGATATCCATAACCATTTTAAACAACTGGCCGATCTGCATATTATCGGGGTAATGACCTATTTGCGGCATGTAACCGATGTGTCTTTTATAATCAAACGTATTTAGTATGGATTTGCCCTTGAACAGAATGCTGCCGCTATCGGGAAGCACCATTCCGAGGATCGACTTGATCAGCGTGGTTTTGCCGGAAGCGTTCGGGCCGAGTATGGATACCACCCCGCCGGCAGCGAAATCGCAGCTGACGTTTTTAAGCACTTCCAGCCTGCCAAATGATTTTTTCAGTCCTTCGACCGCAATTATCTTTTCCATGGTTTCATTCTTGGTTTTTCGTCTTTAACAGATTCGGGCGTAACAGAGGGAATGGCACGTTCTACCTTATCAATAAGGTTGACGATAAAACTTCTCATCAGCATCACACTTTGGGGATTCTGTTCAATGATCTGGGCGTAAAGGCTGATCGGCCGGTAAGGTATATCGCCGGTGCCGTCCCTGTTCAGGTCGTAGCCTTCATATTTATCCCAATAGTTAACATTGAAATAAATTTCTTTTAAAGTGCCATTGGTTGTCACGTCGAAAGAGTTTCCTTTATAGTTATTTTGGGTGAAGATGTTCTTACTGCAACTGGCCAGCACGCGCATGGCCCAGCCGTTAGAGATAAAATCATTATGCTTCACGGTAATGCGGTCTGAGTTCTCCATGTAAATACCGGTGGTGTTCCTGATAAAATGGTTGCCTTCAATCCGGGCATCCGTAATTTCTTTGAGCAGCACGCCGTAAATAGTGCTTCCCCAGTTCTCGATAAACGTATTATCCAGCATGGCGATACGCCGGGTGTACATGACGGAAACACCGGAGCCGTTATTCTTAAAGGTGTTGTGGCGGTAGGTATCGTCATCGGAGAACATAAAGTGCAGGCCGTAACGAATGTTTTTTTCGCTGAGGTTATTTTCGATCAGGCATTTTTTGGCGAATTCGAAATAGATGCCGTCCCGATGCTTCGTTACGTAGTTTCCCCGGATCAGTACTTCCTTACATTTCCATAAATGGATGCCGTTACCGGAATTCTCAATATCATTCGAGCCGGTGATGCGGTTATTCAGCACTTTTATAAAGCGGCAGTTGGATAAATATATTCCGAAGAAATTATTCCGTAATATGTTGTTGCTGATCGTTACCTGTTCGACATTGCTCAGGCGGATCGCGGCGAAATCCCGCATGGAACCGGTTTTCGTATTCACCACCGTAAAACCGTCCAGTTTGACATGGCTGGCGGTGATCGTCAGTACCTCTTCCCGGAAACGGGCGTCCAATACCGGTTGTCCTTCGCCAAGTATAGTGAGTGATTTATCAATCAGGGTGTTCAGGGAGATATAAACCCCTTTTTTTACCCTGATCGTATCGCCGTTTTGGGACAGCATAACGGCCTGGCGCAAGGAACTGACCGGCGTCCCCGGTGCAACCAGGATGGTTCGGGCGGCCAGGATCAGGGGTAACAACAACCCGGAAAAGATCAGCAGCAGTGTTCTCATCAGCGGTTTTGTTTTATAAAACCCGGCCAGTCGGATACGATGGCCGCGCTATCCTGCTGCGCGGCTTCCGCGGCCCGTCGGTTTATAAAAGCCGCAAGGTTTCCACCCATAGGTGAAGCCAGCGAAGCATCATGGAGGTACCAGGCTTTGCGGGCGTCGGAAAAAGTTCCGGGATGCCCAAAATCATTGACCAGCAAACTGCTTTCCGGGTCATTGGCGACAGCGGGATTTTCCCTTAAAAAACCCGCCATGCATTCCACCGCGTCAAACTTGTATATTTTGCCCTTCTCGCTGATCACTTCGGTGGCAAAACGTTTGTCCATAATCGTCATTTTACAGTGAGTACAGGCGTCTTTGCCGTATAAGATCGGTTCGGGGCCGTGGCTACAGGCTGCCAGCAGGCAGCAAAGGGTAATCAAACTTAGCGGTTTCATTTGGTGTGGTTTAGCGATAAACGCGGTTTGTAAAAAAGGGCTGCTGCGACTAATAAGCCCCCGATACCCACCAGTATACCTCCGGTATCGGGTAATGATCCGGCGGTAAAGTTGAGCAGTTGCTTGTAACCAAAAAGGGGCGGCTGGTAGTTCATTCCTTCTACTTTTATAGCCGCATGCGGGTTAAGCCGGTGGCCGTAATTATATTCCCAGATGTAAAAATCGGTGAACCCCACTATCGCAAACAGGCACAAACCGATAAACCAGACCCATAGCAATTTGCGGCTTTTGGCAATGGCCGCGGCGATACCGATGACTGTAAGCGCCCCGAAAACATAAGGAAGAATCTTAAACTCCTTAAAATCATCTTCTGAAATAAACTTCATCCCTATATAGTGGTTCAGGCCGTTGATCTGGTCAATGTTGCCCGTGAGCCCGTTCAGCCAGATCTTCATTTCCAGCCCCTCGGGGTATTGTGGCGCGTCCAAATTAATATGCCATAGCGGTAGGAAATAGGCAGTCAGCATAAACAAACAGGCAGCGGCTATTAATATTCTTGTAGTCGGTTTCATGAGCTATAAATTAACCATAGCATATGGCGCCTGAGCACTATATGCTATGGTTGTTAAGTTTATTGAGTTACCGGGTTCACGCCGATAGAGAATTTAACAGGTACTTTGGAGCCTGCCGGAGATACCCTGAAGTAACCCTGCATTTCCTGATGCAGCGCAGAACAAAAGTCGGTGCAGTAGAACGGTACAATCCCCTGCTGGTATGGATTCCATTTCAGCGTACTGGTTTCGCCCGGCATAATCAGTAATTCCGCATTATTCGCGCCTTTAATGGCAAACCCGTGCGGTACGTCCCAATCCTGTTCAAGGTTTGTTATGTGGATATAAACATCGTCACCTACCTGTATTCCTTCGATATTATCCGGGGCCAGGTGTGAACGCATCGCTGTCATATAGACATCCACGCGTTTCCCTGTCCTGACCACCTTGGTTTCCTTTTCGGATTTAACCGCGTAGGGATTGGTGTTTTCAGCCAGTTTGAAGAATTTTACCTGGTTCTTTACGATCTTATCCGCGGGGATCGACTGGGCGTAATGCGGTTCGCCGATGGTCGGAAAATCCAGCAGGAGTTTCATTTTATTGCCCGAAATATCGAACAACTGCGCAGCCTGTGAAAGTTCGGGCCCGGTAGGCAGGTAACGGTCCTTGGTGATCTTATCCATAACGATAACGTATTTACCATAGGGCTTTTTAGAATCGCCACCGGGGATGGATAAGTGGCCGGGTGAATAAAACACCGGAGCCCGGTCAATGATCTCCAAATTATCTACTTTCCATTTTACCACTTCAGACGATACGAACATGGTGGTATAAGCAAAACCTTTATCATCAAATTCGGTATGCAGCGGGCCAAGGCCGGGTTTCTTTACTTCACCACGTAAAACGGCTTCGTACTTCAGCACGGGCAGGTTACCGTCAATCATGCCATCGTACGCTTTTTTAGCGATCGCGTCCAGCATCTTTTTATAAGAGAATACCGGGATCACAGCGGCCAGTTTACCACTGGCTACAATACTCTCACCATCCGGTGTCACATCAACGCCGTGCGGGGATTTCGGGCAGGGCATATAATACACCAGGCCCGGAAATTTGGTCACGTCCAAAATTTGTGTTTCCTTTTCAATGGTTGAGGTGGCGCTATGAGTTTTATCACTGTACACATTGTGGGCATATTTCACCGGGATCTTGGTGCCTTTGCCTGCCAGTATCAGTTCTTCGGCTTTTTTCCAGTTGATGGCCATCACAAAATCCTTATCGCGCTGGCTGGCATTTACCTCCAGCAGCGTATTCGCCTGTTCGGTATTGTAGCAGGTAAAGAACATCCAGTCGTGTGAGGGACCTTTCCCGGCATGGGCCAGGTCATAGTTGAATGGCGGCACGATCAGTTGAAAAGCAAGTTTCATCCCGCCGGTTTCTTTATCCACTTTTACAAATGATACCGCGCCTTTAAAGTTCTTTTTATAACTGTCAATAGGTACATCGTTGCCGGCATTGTCCAGCGGCTGGCTGAAACGGGTGTTACCCACTACGTATTCCGTATTTTCGGTACAGAATGGCGAAGCGTGGTTGCCGCCGATGTTCGGCAATTCGATGATCTCTGTTGTTTTAAACGTGGTAAGATCGATACGGGCGATCCGCGGTGTATTGTTCCCGTTGATGAACAGCCAGCGCCCGTCGTCCTCGCCGTTGGTTTTGGAAAGCTCCGGGTGATGGGAGTCGTCCCAGGCCACAAAGCCGTGAGAAGTGTTCAGCATGGGCTTCGTTTCTTCGGAATAACCATAACCGTTTTCCGGATTCTGTGAAAATACCGGGATCACTTTCAGCAGCCTACCTGAAGGAATACCGTAGGCCGCCACCTGGCCGCTAAAGCCACCAGACATAAAGGTGTAGATCTCGTCATATTTACCCGGCGCGACATATACTTTTTGTGCGGCATCGGCATCTACGGAAGAACCGGCTTTGCCCGGTTTGCAACCGGGCATGGTGCTGCCGGCCAGCAAGGCCAAAGCGGGTATGAGTATTTTATAGTTTGAAAATTTCATGATTCTTTATCGTTTTGAATTATTTACTGTCGTTTTTCCTGAAGTATTCCAGAAGCTGGCGGGTCTGTTCGTCGGTGACATCCTGAAAGGTCATCTGGGTCAGGTGTTTTTCCAGCAGCGCTTTGCCCACCGGGTCCTTCGCCGCCATCTCCACCGGGTTCGTGATCTGGTTCATGATCCATTCAGGTGTACGTCTTTTGGTAACGCCCAGCAGGCCCGGCCCCACAATTTTCTGATCGGTCATCTTATGACAGGCAGAACATTTGGCGGTAAAAACAGCCTCCCCTTTGGCGGCCATGGCCGGGTCCAGTGCATCCAGTTTTACATTTGTAAATTTGCCTATACCTTTACTGTCACTTTTGGCTTCGGGATCCACGTCCGCACTGGCGGCAGCAGTTTCCGGTGCTGATGCGGCGGTGTCAGTTTCAGATCCGCCGTTAGATTGCCCGCAGGCGAACAGGAGTGTCATTCCGGCCAGCAGTGCGGCGAGAAATAAGGTTTTTTGAGTTTTCATTTTGATGAATTTTGATGGGTTAAAATTATCGGTAAGTCAGGGGCCGGTACGTGACCACCCTCAGTTTAAAATATGATCTGTATCATGTTTTGGCTACCGAATGTATTACAGTGTCTTTTACTGGTTCAAATTTTTTTATTTCAAAAAATATCCGTTGGCGCCAAAGCCCGAAACCAGTTCGGTAACCGGTGTCCTGGAAAATTCGTCGTGCAGCATGTCCCTGATCGGCTTGACCTGCTCATGCATCGGGCAGGGCTGCACTGCTGAGCAGCGCTCCAGCCCAAGCACACAGGAGGTGAAGAGCCCGTTGCCATCAATGGCGCGCACAATGTCAATCAGGAACAGGCGGTCGCCATTCTCCAGGTAGAAGCCGCCGGTCGGTCCCTTGGCTGAGGAGAGGATCTTTTTGCGAACCAGGGTTTGCAGGATCTTACCGGTAAAATGCATCGGCGATCCGATGGCCCGGGCTACCTCGATGATGCCGGCCTTTTCACCGCGGCTGCTTTTCAAAGCGACGTAGACGGTCGCCCGGATGGCATATTCACAGGTTTTGGATAGTATCATTTTCCGGTTTTGGATTTGCGAACCTGAACTATTACGGACGACTAGGACAATTCCTTTTCCAGCTGTATGGCTTTAGGAAAAAGGATATTGCTTTCCAGGTGCACGTGGCGGTGCAGGTCGTTTTCGTATTCTTCCAGTTTTTTGAATAGAATGGTGTACGAGCTGCAGGCATCTGCGGGCAAGGTGTAATTACCGGTTATCCTCCGAATCGTTTCGAAGTCTCCGCCGACCTGCTCGTGTTCACTGTCCATGACCTGGATCGGCACCGATATCCTGCCGAAGTTTGCCGCAGGCAGCAGGCCGCCGGTATTATAGACCTGTGCGAGCTCTTTAATAAAAGGGAACAGGATCTTTTCTTCCTTGACCATGTGGAGGATCAGGTCGTTGCCGATCTTTTCAAATAACTGAGCCACCTGCACCAGTTCCGGATGCCGGTCGCCGTGTACGCGGGCTACTTTTTGGGCGATCTCCAGGATGAACGGCGTGTTGTCGCGCACGTAGCGGTGATGGGTGTTGATAATATAATCACTCAGGAAACCGATGTCCCAGTTCTGGAAATCGTTCTCGCTGTTGGCTGATTCCCCTTTCACTGCTTCCAGCTGCCGCTCAACCTCGGCAGGATCGAGCCCCTTTTTCTCGCAGGCCTCGGCAATGGTTTTTTTGCCGCCGCAGCAAAAATCGATACCCAGCTTTTTGAATACCTGCGCCTTGCGATAATCTTTGGCTACAATCTGCCCGATCGTTTCCGCATTTTCCGGTTCGGTCTTTTTTGCGATTTTTACCTGCCAAACTTCCGGTCCGTTTTCCAGGTAGTCCCAGTGAAAAACCTGGCCTCTTTCGGCCAACAGCTGGTAGTAAAGTGGTTTTGGATCGTGGTCGTTGTGAATAATAAAAGCTTCGCCGCCCTGCAGCGAATCAAATTTGTCGAAGATGGTCGGATGCTTGAACCTTGGTTCGATCACCGTTACGTCGAGAATGTCTAATACTTCCATTTTTTGATGTTTAAATAATAAAAGACAAACATATCTTTTATTGTTAGTTTAAAAAGTGACGCTCATCACTAAGGTCCCGGGGAGAAAAAATAAAGACAAAAAAAAACGCGCTGTAAAGAAACAGCGCGTTGAAAATGGAACAATATTTCGGTTTTAACCGCATTTGGAGGAGCCGCAATCCTTACAGGTCAGGCAGCCTTCCTGGTAGTGCAGATTGGCTGACTGGCAGTTCTGGCATAGCTGCCGGCTTACCCGGGTGCCATCCGGTATAAACTTTTTAAGGGCGCGGGCGACTCCGTTTTTCCAGGTGTTGATCGATTCATCCAGTTGCAGGGTGCCGATAAGATCGACGACCTTCTCAATGGGCATGCCATGGCGCAGGGTCCCGGATATCAGTTTGGCGTAGTTCCAGTATTCCGGATTAAATTTATAAGACAGGCCCTCGATGGTGGTCTTATGCCCGTAGCGGTTACTATACTGAAAGTCATAGCGGGAATTACCGTCAGGCTCACGACTTTTAAGAATATGTCCGTGGTCAACCCAGGCCGGTATAAGGATGCCGTCCTCATCGTCAGCCAGGCCGGTGAAGATCTCATAGGGTTTACCGCCGAGCAGGCCGATAAACGCGATCCATTTATCCTTATCGTTATGGAAGCGGACAATACCGGCCTCCAGCACCGGCGGCCGTTTTGTTGGCAAAAAGGGGGGTGCACCAGGCTCAGCGGCAGGCTTGCCTTCGGTATTAGCGATCAGCACACCGGAGCGTGAGCCGTCACGATAGACTGTCAGGCCCTTACAGCCGGCTTTCCAGGCCGCCATGTACAATCGCCCGACCAGTTCTTCCGTCACCCCGGCGGGCATATTAATGGTCACGCTGATGGAATGATCGACCCATTGCTGGATCCGTCCCTGCATTTCCACCTTTTTCAGGTAATCAACATCATTGGAGGTGGACTTAAAATAAGGTGAAAGGCCGATCAGTTCATCCATTTCCTGCTGCTTGTAGTTCTTATTCAAATCATGGCCGTTCACCATCATCCATTGTTTGAATCGATGATGAAAGACCAGGTATTCTTCCCAGGAGTCACCAACCTCGTCAATGAAATCCACGCGGGCATCCTGGTCATTGGGGTTCACTTTGCGGCGGCGTTTGTAGACCGGCATAAATACAGGTTCGATACCGGAACTGGTCTGCGACATCAGGCTGGCTGTTCCTGTTGGAGCAATCGTGAGCAAGGCGATATTGCGACGGCCATGTTCGGTCATTTCGTAGTACAGCTCCGGGTCCGCTGCTGCCAGTCGCAGTAGGAATGGATTGTTCTTTTCACGTTCCGCATCGAATAAAGGGAAAGCGCCGCGTTCTTTGGCTGTACCGACGGAACCCCGGTAGGTTTCCAGGGCAAGCGCCCGGTGCACGCCGACCGCAAATTCTGTCCCTGCCGCGCTGCCATACCGCAGGCCAAGCGCAGCGAGCATATCGCCCTCGGCAGTGATGCCAATGCCGGTCCGGCGACCTTCCGTCGCTTTGGTGCGGACCTTTTGCCAAAGCAATATTTCCGTGCGTTTCAGCTCTTCTGATTCAGGATCAGCGGAGATTTTTTGCAGGATCAGGTCGATCTTTTCCAGTTCGAGGTCAATTATATCATCCATAATGCGCTGTGCGGAATGAACATGTTTTTTAAAAAGGTCCCAATTGAAGGATGCCTGAATGGTAAAGGGCTGGTCGACGTAGCTGAACAGGTTGACGGCAAGTAAACGGCAGGAATCATATGGACATAGCGGGATTTCGCCGCAGGGGTTTGTCGATACCGTCTTAAAACCCAGATCAGCATAACAATCAGGGAGCGATTCCCGGATGATCGTATCCCAGAACAGGATCCCGGGCTCGGCGGAGCGCCAGGCATTATGGACGATCTTATTCCAAAGCGGCAACGGGTCGATCTTTTTTTCAATCAGGGGCGATACACTTTCTATTGGGTATTGCTGCCGGTAGGAGGTTCCCGCCTCAACGGCCTGCATAAATTCATCATCGAGGCGGACCGACACATTGGCGCCGGTCACTTTGCCCTGTTCCAGCTTGGCGTCAATAAAGTCTGCTGCGTCCGGATGCCGGACAGCGACCGATAGCATGAGTGCTCCGCGCCGGCCGTCCTGCGCCACTTCACGTGTAGAATTGGAGAAGCGCTCCATGAATGGCACGAGGCCGGTCGAGGTGAGCGCTGAGTTTTTTACAGGAGATCCTTTCGGGCGGATATAAGAAAGGTCATGACCTACACCACCACGCCTTTTCATCAGCTGTACCTGTTCCTGGTCGATCTTGAAAATTCCGCCGTACGAATCAGCTACCCCTTCATGGCCGATGACGAAACAGTTGGAAAGCGAGGCGACCTGATAGGGGTTACCGATCCCGGTCATAGGACTGCCCTGTGGAATGAGGTACTTAAAATTGCGTATCAGGTCAAAAATCTCCGCTTCCGGTAATGGGTTTGGGTACCGCTGCTCGATACGCGCAAGTTCAGCCGCGATGCGGTGGTGCATATCATCAGGCGTAGCTTCATAGATCGCGCCGGAAGAATCCTTGAGCGCATATTTATTCACCCACACCCGCGCCGCCAGCTCATCACCGTTGAAATAAGCGAGCGAAAGCTGGTAGGCTTCATCAGCCGTGTAAATCTTGACGGGGTTTTCAGGTTTGGCGACATTTATCATAATTTCTGGTTCTTGTTGATCATTTTGCAAGCCCGGGCGGGGCATATTGACCCGTACAAACTTGCTTTTTTTTACCCGGTCGAAAAGTGACGCGGGTCATATCCGCGGATTATTATTTTGTTTGACCAGGGTGAGTAGGCCGACGCCGAATAATAAAAATGCGGCGCAAAGGCACAACAGTAAAGGCTGGTAATGGGGGATGGATACCGCCCAAAGCGCAAGCAGCGGCTGCAGGAATAACAGGGCCAAATAAATGGCTGCGAGGGCGACATAGATATATTTCAGCCAAACAAACAGTACTCCGGAACGGAATGCTTCGATCCCGGCGAGCTGTTCGATCAGCAGGGGCATCAGGATACCGAGTGTCAGCAGGTGAATGTAGCCGATGATCAGGTTACGGTTCAAAAATGCCCAATCGCCGATCAGCGGTATACAGACCGCCAGTTGCAGCAGGCATTTTATGGTCAGCGCCAGCAGCGCCACTTTCTGAAGAAAGGAAAGAGCATCCTGATGTTTTCGGTGCCGGTGCATGATCGCAAGCCAGCTGAGCAAGTTGAGGGCAGCACCGGCACCGGCAAGTATCCCCGCCCATATCCCGTGCTGCGCCCATAAGGTGAAAATAAAAAATAACGGCAGGGTCGAAAACAGGAACAGCCTGAACCAGTGCAGGTCGGTGCGTGCAATCCTTTCCAGCGGTAAATTTGCGGCCAACAGGCCCAGCGCGGCCAGTTCCATGAAGCCGTTCATTTGGAAATGAAGGTAAAAATAGATGGCATCCTGGTACCAGGGGCCGGCCTTCAGGCCCAATACCGACAGGGGGCCGAGCGCAAAAGGGCCCAGTGCCGACAGACAAAGCAGGATCATGGCCCCGCGGATGAGTGTAAAGGCGGCGCTGTTTACGTTTGAGCGCAGCCGCGGGTTTTTAATGACCAGGTACGCCAAACGAAAACCGGCAATGACAAACAGGCTTGAAAAGCTGATGGAAACAATTTTATATCCCTGCCATGAAAAACTGACCAGCATTCCCCAGGCGCTGACCTGTGCAGCGAGCAGCACATGGCGGAAACCGTCGTTCAACCGTTCGCCGCAGCAAAGACGGGCAAGGAGGTAAGCAATGGTCAGGAACATCCAGCCCGAAAAGGCGAAATGGGAATGGGCGTGTAACAAATACTGGTAGTTAAAAGGCAGCATCCCCAATTGCATATAACGCAAAGCAAGGCCCCATACGCTCAGGACAATGAAATTCAGCACGGCCAGACGCGCGTAGTTCAGGTTAGGCAGCCGGGCCATCAGATGCCCAATAATCGCTTACCTTCCCCGGTAATGCTGTCGTAAGACCATACAGGTTGCCATACCAGTTCAACGGTAGCCGTATAGCCGATATAATGCCCTTCGATGCAGTTCTTCACCGCCGATACAATGCTTTCCCCCATTGGGCAGTACGCTGAGGAAAGGGTCATGGTGACAAGGATCGTACGCTTAGCGGCATCAATGGCGACGCCGTAGACAAGGCCGAGGTCTATTATATTGATGTGAAGCTCAGGATCAATGACCAGCCGGAGGGTTTCCAGAACCTCCGCCTTCATAAAGGATAACGGATCGGTAATATCAAAGTTGGCCATAAGTACGGGTTTTGTGAAAAATGACGATACCTACATTGGCTAAATAAAGCAGTGCGGTGATGACCAGCGCGGCCCCGCCGGTATAGATCAGCGGAATAAGCATGAAATAACAGCCCGGCATAAAAGTCAGGCAAAAGATCACAAACGCAATGGTCTGGGCTTTCAGCAGGTGACCGGCGAACAGGTCGGACGGCATCGGGGTACTGAATTTACCGGTCAGGTGTTCGTAGTGCCTCACCCAAACAATGAAAGGCAGGGTTTTAAAGGTCTGACCCAGTATCAGCGGGGTGATCCAGCCCATCAACATCAATTGGCCGTAGGCCATGGAAAACCGGAGGGTCGCCGGGTTATGTTTGAGGTGAAAATAGATAATGAACGGCACCATCAACACGGCGATTTTCAGGATAATAAAAGAAAGGAAGCTGATCAGCATTGGAAGGTCGATCTGTTTACGCAGGCGGGATCGCAGGCATTTATACAGGAAAATGAAATAACAGCTGAGCCCGGCACCGCCGGCCAGCAATAGGAGGTAAGTCCGGTAACTGAGGCCAGAAAAATAGGCATCGACCAGGAAACACAACAATGCACCAACAATCAAATAATAACTCCAGGTCAGCAGTCTGGTTTCCTGGTAAGAAGATACGAGGAACATCGGCACCAGCTTGGAACTTACACCGATCAGCATGAGCAGGAACCAGCCGACCAGACCCATGTGCGCATGGATGCGGAGAAAATGCAGCTGATCCTGCGGGAATAGCTGCAGCGTAAAATTGAAGACGAGTGCGACCCCCAGGGCTACGGTCAGGCAAAGGCAGATGCAGGCGCTGAAAATGAAATCTTCCTGGATCGTCTGTTGCTGTTTCTTCCGGCCGGTAAGATAGACATTGACCGTAAACAAAACAATGCTGAGCAGCAACAAGATGGCACCGCATTGCATGTGTATACCGGGCACAAACACCCAGAAGGAATAAATAAGACCGGCCATCCCCGGCACAAAAAGCACAAAGCTCAGCCAGGCCAGTTTTATACTGTAAAGATTCGTTTCGAGGACGACGGGAATCAACTGGTACGACGCACCTAAAATGATCATGGTTCCCCAGCCCAGCGCCGCCAGGTGGGTGACAGCCAGGATATGCGGATGGAAATAGTGGCCTGTAAAAGCCTTTACGGATAACAGCATCATCACGGATAAGATCAGGAAACAGCAGGCCGCAAGTACGTAATGTGTTACGACGATATTGTACAGACCTGGTTTTTGTTTGATTGCGGTCATTTGAGGAAGATCAATAAGTGCACATTACCCGGCGCGATATTTTTGAAGAGGTAGCTGAGGCCTTGCTTTTCCAGTTCGGGAAGCAGGTATACCGGGATCTTTTTATGGTAAACGAACAAAGCCTCTCCTTTAGTCAATCCGGGCGTATGTTCCAGGATGGCCAGCATCGGCTTTGGCATTTCAAGTGCTCGCACATCCAGGTAGCTGACCTGCTCCGGGCGGAATCCCGCCAGAACCCGGTCAAACAGCGCATCGTCCACGAAGGATTCGGGGTTTGCCGGAACGTCAATCGTACCGGTACCGGTATCTGCCTGATTAAAAAAGGTGATCACCAGATCCGGCTTTTCAAAAACCACGCGATGGGCAAAACCTTTAGCCGTTAACAGGTGAATAAGCGGCAGAGGCTCGAAGGTATTGATCAGCTTCAATCCCTGTCCGGGTCCAAGCGAATTGATCGCGGCCAGAATCTCCTTCAGCGGGTCCTTGTCTTTGGCAAGGATCGGCCGGACATCCAGTTCGAGGTAATCCTCCTGCTCGATAAACGCGGTGTTCAAAGGCAACGCATTATCAGCAGCCGCTCCCCGGATTACCTGAAATCCGATCTGCTCCATGCTGTGCAAAAAATCTGAGAGGGGTGTGTTGGAAATTTTGCAGGCATCGGAGATACTTACCCGTTTGACCAGCAGTTGCCGTAAGACCGGGTTTCTGAGTTTTGCAAATTTGCTGTTAAGGCTGATCAGGGTTTTGATAACCAGGTCACGGTCGAACCGGAGTAACTCGCTGATCTTGGTATTGGCGTCGATAGTCATTTGCATTTACAAAAATGAACTGTTTTTTATGCTTAAAATATGACCCATATCATGTTTTGTGGTGACTTTTCAACAAACCATCCCGGGACACCACATTTGTGCGTCATAACAGATGAACAATCCGTCTTTTACTGGTCTCCTTTTGACACAAGTCGTTTACCGAAGATGCCATATGAAAACCGCGACAGGACAGCAAGTGCAGCTTGTCTGGCGGCCCGCTGAAATGCCCCGGGCATAGCCGGGGCGGTTTCAGGGCGAAGCGGCAGGGCCGTCAAATGAGCGGCGCTTGCAACAACCGGCTCGCCGGCGGCTGCAAGACAAGATTCCGTCCTGGTCATATATTACAGGACCATCAGCACAAAAAAAGCCCGCTTAAAAAGCAGGCTTTTACCCAAAACAACATCGTGTTGATTATTTTCCTTCGTTCTTTTTGTCGCTAACTTCTTTCCTGATCTCGGTTGCCACCACTTTAAGTTGCTGCATCGCGTTCCTTAACCTTGTTCCGGCCGCTTTATTGCCTTTTTCGTAAAAAGATGCGGCGTCCGATTCCGCATGCGCGATCAGTTCTTTTAATGAATTGAATTTTTCCATGATAATTTGTTAAATGTTTTATGCTGTTATATCCAGCAAAGGTGACATTTTGAATAAAACTTCCAAAATAAAAATGGAGCCTGCTTCGGGGGCCTTCATGGCTGGCTCGTTATAACAAAAAATTTCTGTCTCTTTAAAAGAGGGTTAGCTTGAACCAGGCTGATGTGCTGGGGCATGTACCCCAAACGCCCACGCGTCGGCGTAAAAGACCAAATAGGAACGAAAATGACTATGCGATACCTATTCGGTCCTTTGATTTGCGTTACAGGGGTGATGGGATCAACTTTTAACTTTTAATAAACCAGCGTTTATAGCCACAACAACCGTACTGACAGTCATTAGGACAGCGCCTATTGCCGGACTTAGTAAAATTCCCTGGTTATACAATACCCCGGCGGCCAATGGCAACGTAATTATGTTATAACCCGTGGCCCAAACCAAGTTTTGCATCATTTTCCGATAGGTTGCTTTGCCAAACAGGATCAGATTTACAATGTCCTTTGGATTGCTGTTTACCAGAACGATCCCGGCTGTTTCGGCAGCGATATCACTGCCCGAAGCCACAGCAATGCCAATATCTGCCTGGGCAAGTGCAGGTGCATCGTTTACACCGTCGCCAGTCATCGCAATAAACCCGCCCTGCCGCTGCAACTCTTTGATCTTTTCTAACTTCTGGTGTGGTAATACTTCCGCAAAAAAACCGTCCATTTTCAGTTGCTTGCTAACACTTTCAGCCACCTGCTGGTTATCGCCTGTTAGTAGGATGGACCTTATACCGTTTTCATGGAGCGTAGCGATCGCATCCGCTGATTCCGGCCTGATGGCATCAGCAAGGGCGATGAAACCAGCTAATTGATCATTTAGTAATACAAATACCACTGTTTCGTTACCGGCAATACCCGCATTTTCAGGAAGTTTAAGGCCGTTATCTTTCAGGTAGCCGGGACTAACCACTTTAACCCTTTTATGCTCTACAGTGGCTTCAATGCCTTTTCCTGTAAGGGCGTTAAATTGATCAGCTTTTAATAAAGTCAACCCCCGCTTTCTTACTTCACTCAAAATGCCTGTCGCAATAGGGTGCTCGGAATTGGCTTCCAGTGCACCGGCCAGTCCGATCAGTTCGTCTTCGTTTGCCACAGTATTGCCGGTAAGGACGACCCTGGCTACTTCAAACTTCCCTTTAGTCAACGTTCCGGTCTTGTCAAATACAACGGAAGTGATCTTCCTTGAGTTTTCAAAAGCCGTCCTGTTT
This sequence comes from Mucilaginibacter sp., assembly GCF_041660805.1. Lineage (GTDB taxonomy): Bacteria > Bacteroidota > Bacteroidia > Sphingobacteriales > Sphingobacteriaceae > Mucilaginibacter. Next base: position 20,960 of record NZ_JBAZVP010000001.1, read on the forward strand.
TTGATCAAAAGGCCGTGCTGTGCCGATAAGGCTGTCGATCTCGCCACAACCAGCGGTACAGCCAGTCCGAGTGCGTGCGGGCAGCAAATAACGATAACCGTAACCATGCGTTCCATAGCAAATGCAAGGTCGCGTCCCAGGCTTATCCATACCACGAATGTGACTATGCCGGCTAATAGCGCTATAACGGTTAGCCAGCGGGCGGCTTTGTCTGCTAAAAGCTGTGTATTGGATTTGGCATCCTGCGCATTGCGTACCAATTCCACCACTTTAAAAAGGTAGGAATCTTTTCCGCTGTGCATCACCCTGACCTTCAATGCCCCGTTGCCGTTTACCGAACCGGCAATAACCTTCTGTCCCTTTATCTTCTGCACTGGGGCAGATTCTCCGGTCAGCATCGACTCATTCAGATAGCTTTCGCCATCCTCAACCATACCGTCAGCCGCAATCTTTTCTCCGGGCTTGATCAGAATAAGATCGTTTTCCTTCAAATTTTCCGTTTGCACATCTTCGACATTTTCACCGTTGACCAGGTGCGCGGTGGATGGCATCAATTGAACCAGCAGCTCAAGTTCGCGCGACGCACCGGCCACGGATCGCATTTCTATCCAATGCCCCAACAACATGATCAGGATCAATGTATTCAACTCCCAAAAGAAATCCATCCCCTGCAATCCAAAGATGATGGCAGTGCTGTAGGCATAGGCAACAGATATGGCGAAACCGATCAACGTCATCATGCCGGGATTTTTCGCTTTCATTTCAGCCAGCCAGCCACTCAGAAATGGCCAGCCACCATAAATAAAAACCACCGTCGATAAAGCGAACAGAACATACTGATCACCTATGAACGATACATGCAGATGTAGCCAGTGCTGGATCATCTTGGACAGTAACAGGATCGGTAAAGTCAATGCCAATACCACGTAAAACCGCTTCCGGAAATCCTTGATCATTGCGTCATGGTCATGCCCTGGATGGCCCATGGCATTGTGGTCCATATGGTGCCCATCATGATGATGTTCATTTGTATGTTGTTGTTCATGCTTATGCATGTTGTGCTGATGATCGTGATGTTCCATAACTTTTATTTTACGGTTTAATCATTATTAATTCATGCTTTTAGTAGATCAATGTTAATCCTCCGCCTAAACCCATATCACTATCATAGTGACTGGATATGGAGAAGTTTTCGTTGATAATATAACGCAGTCCTGTACTATATTCTTTATCTGTATTACCAACCAAAGTCCACCTTAGGCGGCTCGTCAGGGGTATATCTTCACGCCCTAACTGAAATCTCAATTTCCCGTTGCCGTCTATGCGGGCATCGGCAACAAACAGGAATGGTAAGGTGTAAGCCAGACCCGCGACTACAGTATGGCGGTTATTCTTATTGCTTACCTGGCCAAACATATTTGTTTCCAGTTCATCTGTCTTCTTATAGTGATAGTCAAATCCGGCATAAGCATATAGCCATTGCATCCGGCCAAAGTAGCGCCCGAACATGGTTTCGCTTTCGTAGCCTTTGCTTTTGTTTAAACCCAGATGCCACATAGTCGAAAATTTCCACCTGGTGTTGGCTAATGATGCATTGCCATCGCTACCGTTGGATTCCAATCCTACCTCAGCAGCGGCATAAAATTTACGATCGTCCGCCGCGATCTTTTTAAACCCTGCAACCGGGTCAGGTACCTCGGGATTTGGTGGTGAATTTTCGTAACTAAAAATCCGGCCCATACCGCTCATCATATGGTAAAGGATATGGCAATGAAAAAACCAATCACCACTTTCCGTTGCACGGAATTCTATGGTATCTTTTTCCATGGGCATAATATCGAGCGTATTCTTCAATGGTGAATACTCGCCCTGCCCATTCAACACCCGAAAGTAGTGGCCGTGCAGGTGCATCGGATGGCGCATCATTGTATTATTGTATAAGACAATGCGCACGTTTTCCCCTTTTTTGATCAGGATCTTGTCTGTCTCAGATACGGTTTTGTTATTGATGGACCATACATAGCGGTTCATATTACCGGTCAGCTCAAAGTTCAATAGTTTTGTCGGGCCTGATGGCAACGTGGTCGGTCGAACAGATTTCAGCATGGTATATTTAAGCGTGACATGGGGCTCCCCGTCGTTCATTTCAGCATACATCACCATATTCATGTCCATTACCTGGTTGGTCATCTTCATGCCCGGCATTTCTTTCATGTTGCCCTTCATGTCCATCATGTCGTTCATCATTTGCATACCTTCAAAATATTTCAGCCTGGGTAACTTCTTCGCCGGCTTCTTTTCGCCGCTTCCCAGCCATAACGAGGTATACCTTGTCCGGTCTTCCGATGTGGCTAAAAACTCGTAGCTGCCATCCCTTGGGATAGTGACTTCAACATCATAGGTTTCGGCAACGCCAACAATCATACGGTCAACCGTAACGGGCTGCACATCCTCCCCATCATTGGCGACTACGCTGATCTTTCCACCAGCCCAGCCAAGCCAGAAATAGGTAGACGAACTGCCATTGATCACACGCAGCTTTACCCGGTCACCCGCTTTAAATTGTGGCGCAGCATCTTCGGCCTTTCCGTTACTGAAAAAACGGTCATAATAAACATCACTCACATCCATAGCGGTCATTCTTTTCCACTCGTTAGTCAGTTTTGTCTTCAAATGTCCGGTTTGGATAGCTTGCAGATAGTCCTGGGTGCTTCCTTTGCGAATAGCATACCAGTCTGTCGCGTTATGTAACCTGCGCTGCACCTGCTCAGGGTTTTCGTCAGTCCAGTCACTTAACATTAAAGTATATTCCTTAACCGGCGATGGCTTTCTTTCATTGATAATAAACGCGCCGTACAAGCCGCTTTGTTCCTGCGTCATGGTATGAGAGTGATACCAATAAGTACCATGCTGAACGAGCGGAAACTTAAATAAGTGCGTTTGCCCACCTTCAATCGGGGTGGTGGTTAAATAAGAAACGCCGTCATAACGGTTTGGCAGGATAAGTCCGTGCCAATGGATGGAGGTTTCCATCATCATTTCATTGTGTACATAAATTTCGGCGGTATCGCCCTCTGTGAAGGTTAACTGCGGAGCCGGTATAGTTCCGTTGATCGCCATAGCAGGCCGCTTTTTACCCGTATAATTTACCGTAGTATCGTTGATATACAAATGGTATATCTCCCTATGACCTTTTTTGGTAAAGAAAGGGAGATGTTTATTGCCTTCGGTGTTGCCCATACCCATTTTATGATCCTGGGAAAAAGCAGGAACCGCCAGCAGAATTGTGAAAACATATAAAATAAATTTTTTCATCATTTCTATTAAAAAGGGCCGCTATTACGGCGGCCCTGTGAACTTATTTTGCCGCCGGAAGCGTTTGGTTTACCCCACCGCAGGTAAGCATCTCATTACCGTAATAAGGATTTTTGATGGCTGCAGCTTCACTTAGCCAATAGCTTTTTTTCATCGGACAATAAGCCCAGTACACCGCCGCCGTATTCAATTTTAATGCCTTAACCAGGGCAAACATATTCTCAGATAAACTGGCAAAATGCTCACGCTGATGGGCGATATTGCTATTTTCAGCAATGTGGCGGGCATCGAACTGAAGCTTAGCAGTATATTTTGTCCAGTTTGTTTTGTCAGCAGCCGAAAGCTGGTCAGCCGGAAACGCAGTAATAGCAGCAAGAAGGTCCTTTGCTTGGGCGTTTGTAGCTGCAGCATTACCGCTGATGAGGGCATTTTTTACGCCATAATACGCACTAAGAACTTCATCTTTTGGCGCATTGTCTTGCGCACTAACTGAGGAAATAGAAAATATCGCGATCATCGCGCCTATTAGAATTTGGATCTTTTTCATTTGTCTTTAGAATTAATTGTATAAACAATGCGCTTCTGCCTTAGCAGAAGGTTATATTTTGAAACAGGGGCTGATTATCAATACAGATTCGGCCCTAGGGAATGACAGAAGAAATTATCAGATCCGAAAGGCGCAGTTACGCAGAAAGAGAGGCACAGCAATTTGGGGTGGCGGTGCTTGTTTGATAAACGGCTTAGCTGCCACCGTAATTATGGTGCTGCCGACAAAACGAAAGGGCTCACCAATCGGTAGACCTGTGCTCGTACCCAAACTGATATGGGTATAGCTCGGCGAACTGCTTTTGTCCGATTTAAGTAACTGATGCTGGTGGGTACAACACTCTTTAGCAGCTTTTTCTTTGCGCTCCATACCGCAGGTGTCGCACTTTTTTGTATGACCATGCCACAGGCTGACTTTGATCAAGTGCCCCATGCAATACTGGTAATGCAGGGTCGCCCCGGAAGAAACACCCAGGTATAGCACAGTTATAAAGGTGACGAACAGTTTTTTAATCACAATATAAATATCAGCAATAAATGCGAACGGCGTTTATATAATTCCGTTTTCCTTTTATAATTTAATGCTAAAATAGGCCGTTCGGGCATAGCGCCTAATGACGAAGATCATCTTTTTATATGCTGTTGATCAGTTAATTACAGGTTGTTTTCAAGTTGTTTTGTAAAAAAACAATCATGAAAAAGATCCACACCACTGTATTAGCTGTAGCGGCGCTGCTATTGCTGACCGTTACTACCGTATTCGCGCAAAAAGCGCCGGCAAAAGCCACTTCGACAATCATTCGTATCGACAAAAAAGGCGGTATACATGATCATGGAGGTACACTTCTCGGACATATCGGCAAGAACAATATCGTCAGGAATATTAAAGGGGAAACCATTTACTTTATTGACAAGGATGGTAACGTCATTGATGCCAAGGGAAATAAACTAGGAAAGGCAAAAAAGAACGGCTTTTACTTAAACAATAACGGCGAAACGATACTGACCGTAAAAGACAAAGGTGCAGAAGAGTGCGAGATATTGGATCCGCAGGGACATAATTTAGGAACAACGCATAAAAATTACAAATTACATGCCTGTGCAGCCCATTGCCTTTTTTTGAAAGAGAAAAACACACCCCGTCCCATAAATTAATTTAAAGGGTACGGAGGCGGCACCCTTTAAATTATAGGCCTCGCTGTCACTGTCCGGATAGCTTAACTGGCTGAGCATAATGCCGGTGACGCTTTTAAATTGTGCGAACTGTTACGCAAAAGATCTGGTCTGATCGCTATCGCCGGCATCGGGAATATGGAAGAACTTGCCGCTAAGGAGGCGAGCGTTAGCAAAGCGGCCGAAGCTATGAAGTTCTGTCGTTGAAAACAGATAGACTGTTAAGAGTAATATCGCGGTGACTTTTTTCAAAACTTTGTAAAGTTAGGAATAATATTTAATCGTTATTGATCTCAAATGAGGTGATTGTCAACGAACAATCATTTAAATCTGTAGGAACCAAACACACATTCACCTGCTGATCATCAACCTGCCGATTATAGGCGCGGCGTTGAGTGTATTTGTTTTGCCATGGAGAAAAATCAATTCTACTTTGTATAATCCCCCATTAGAGCGTAGAAGGTCACTTGCTTACCTATTAATAAAAATAAATATTGATTTCTTTTAAACTCCAGATTTTATTCAGCATTTAATGATAAAATTGATAGCGGTTGACCCAATGTTTAGTGTCGATAATCAATTTTTAAAAGAAACATTGACCGATTGTAATATTTTTCAAACTATGAATAGTCAATTCTCATGCATAAAGAAAATCATGTAACCGGCTCTGAAACTATACGAGATATAGTTATCGGAATGTCAGATGGTTTAACAGTCCCCTTTGCGCTTGCTGCAGGCCTAAGCGGAGCCATAAGTTCTTCTGGCATAGTTGTAACCGCGGGCATTGCAGAGATCGTGGCGGGTTCAATAGCGATGGGCCTGGGTGGCTTTTTAGCCGGGCGAACGGAATCTGACCATTATAATTCCGAATTAAAGCGGGAGTACGATGAGGTAGAACGTGTACCGGAGCAGGAAAAGGCAGAAGTAAAGGAAGTATTCGCGGCATTTGGACTGTCCGAAGCTTTGCAGCAGCAGGTTGCCGATGAGATGGCTAAAGACAATCATAAGTGGGTAGATTTCATGATGCGCTATGAATTAGGTCTGGAGGAACCTCAAGCTAACCGGGCCACTAAAAGTGCCGTTACCATTGGCTTGTCTTATATTGCGGGTGGTATTATACCACTGTCTCCTTATATTTTAGAAACTAATTCTCAAACAGCACTAGTTTATTCCTGTATCGTAACATTGATTAGCCTTTTTATATTCGGCTATTTTAAAAGCAGGCTTACCGGCCAGCCGGCTATAAGCGGTGCGTTTAAGGTTGTTGTAATAGGCGCTCTGGCTGCCGGTGCTGCATTTGTTATGGCCAAACTGATCAATGGGAAATGATCCTGGTTCATTTAATTGTTAAAAATTGTTAATTAATAAGGCATACCCCGAAATTCATATTAAATCCAGAATTGGCGTTTAAACTTGTATATCAAAACGCTTGTATTGCGAGAATACAATCTTTCGTTAGCGGCCTGCGATACAAGCCGGTCAGAGGCACATCATTACGGATATATTCTTAAAATTAAAACCATGAAACGAATACTTGCTATTATATTATTTGCTTTTGCAACGCCTGCAATCAATTGGTCAGGCGATTTTAACGAGGCGCAAAAAGAAGCACAAAAAACGCACAAACTGATTATTATAAACTTTTCGGGAAGCGACTGGTGCGGCCCTTGTATCCGTACACGAAAAGAGATACTGGAAACCAAAATATTTGAAGATTACGCTTCCGGTCACCTGGTGTTAGTAAGGGCCGATTTTCCCCGTCAAAAGAAAAATCAACTTCCTAAAGAACAGGTAAAAAGAAATGAAACTTTAGCGGATAGATACAATCCAGACGGCGAGTTTCCGCTAACCCTGCTGGTTGACGAAAATGGTAAAGTGTTAAAAAAATGGGAAGGCTTCCCTAATGTAACCCCACAGAAGTTTGTAGATCAAATTAATCAAACCGCAAATGCAAGCCATTGAAACCGTTCACAAGCGGGTGCTCAAATTGATGGGTAACCGGTTTGAGATAAGTGTAGTTGCCGATGACAAACACTGGGCGGAAAATAGAATCGATATAGCTATAGCTGAGATTCAGCGCATTGAGAAACAACTTACAACATTCAGTGACGATAGCCAAACCAACCGGATAAATGCTAATGCCGGTATTGCTCCTGTTAAAGTGGATCAGGACGTATTCGATCTTATAGCGCGCTCCCTAAAGATTTCTGAATTAACGCAGGGTGCTTTTGATATTACCTATGGTTCGATTGATAAGTGCCTGTGGAATTTCGACATGAATATGAAGGCTCTGCCTGATGCTGCGACAGCTCAAGCTTCTGTAAGATTGATCAATTACCAAAACGTAATATTGGATAACGAAAACACAACCGTTTTTTTAAAAGAACAAGGTATGCGTATAGGCTTCGGCGGTATTGGTAAAGGATATGCCGCAGATAAAGCCAAGGCTATTTTGCAGCAAAACGGGGTTAAAAGCGGTATTGTAAATGCTGCTGGCGACTTGGTTACCTGGGGATTACAACCCAGCGGCAAACCCTGGACGATAGCGATTGCCGACCCGGATCAGGCAGTAACACCATTTTCCACACTGAATATTAGCAATATGGCCATAGCCACATCCGGTAACTATGCAAAGTATGTAGTTATTGACGGAAAAAAATATTCACATACCATTGATCCCAAGACCGGTCTGCCGGTAAGCGGAATTAAAAGCGTTAGTATTATCAGTCCAAGCGCTGAATTCGCCGACGCCATGGCTACCCCTGTTACGGTCATGGGTGCCTATGTAGGGCTCAATTTGATCAACCAACTGCAAAATGTAGCCTGCGTAATCATTTCAGATGACAGCAAAGTTTATACATCAAAAAACATCAATATTAAATAACATGATAAAAGCCCCCCTACGTGTAATAACTCTCATTTGCGCATGCGCAATGTATAATCTTTCATCCTGTGTCTCTGTTAAACCATACCAAAAAAACCGACTCAATGACAGTGAAATGGACCTGACGGCGCGTAAATCGCAGAAGTTTGAACAAAGTTTTCAGCTCTATCGGGAAGGTGGGTCCGGTGCCAACGGTGGCAAAAGTGGTGGTGGTTGTGGATGTAATTAAATAAACACTTAAATGAGAAAAATATATTTAGGTGTATTGGCCATGTATATGGGCATATTGGCATCACACGCACAAACCAAACCGCAACCGGTTAAAGATTCCACTAATTATGAATCGCGAAAGCTGAAGATTGATGAGATCAATTTTGTATCGGCGTACTACCATCAAACCGGAAATAACTCAGCCGTAACGGGAGGCGTAGGGACAGAAAAGCTGACTGATTTTGCGAATACTTTCGACCTGCAAATGTCGAAATACAGCAAAACAGGTAAAAAGCACACGTTTAATTTTGAGTTAGGTGTTGATCATTATACATCGGCCTCATCAGACAAGATCGATCCTAACAGTGTTTCATCGGCGTCAAGCCAGGATACCCGTATTTACCCATCTTTTAACTGGACGGTTTCCAATGATAAAACTGGGAATGCCTTTGGTCTTACTGCATCCTATTCACGCGAATATGATTATCAATCATTCGGTGGGGGCATCAACATCACCCGTATGTCTAAAAATAAAAACACGCAGTTTGATTTTAAGGCACAGGTATTTTTAGACAAATGGAAAGTGATATTGCCGGTGGAACTTCGGCCCCCGGGCTATGGATCAGGTTCTGAACATGAAGACAATAGACCAGTAGATTATAAGGCGCGCAATTCGTTCAGTACATCCTTTTCACTTTCACAAGTGTTAACGCAGCGTTTACAAATGGCGCTGATTGTAGAACCATCCTACCAGCATGGCTTATTAGCCACCAAGTACCAGCGGGATTATTTTACGGATGGGTCTGTGCGGGTAGAAAACTTGCCTGATAACCGTTACAAACTCCCTATCGGGTTAAGATTTAATTACTTTTTAGATGACCACTTCGTTGTCCGCACCTTTTACAGGTATTACATGGATAATTGGGGCATAAGGGCACATACTGCCGAAGTGGAGATCCCTGTAAAATTAACCTCCTTTGTTTCGGTAAGTCCCTTTTACCGTTACAATACACAAATAGGTACCCGGTATTTCGCGCCATACGGTCAGCATGATCCGTCGGCACAATTTTACACCAGCGATCATGACCTGTCCAGCCTGCACAGCAATTTTGTTGGTGCTAATATCAGGTTGTCTCCGCCTACCGGCGTGTTTGGCAATGCACACTTTACATCGCTGGAATTACGTGCAGGGCATTATATGCGTTCAACCGGTTTAAACTCAAATATTGTTACGCTTGCGCTAAAATTTAAATAGCAAGCTAAAGTACTTTCTTATCCCGGTTTAAACCTGCAAAACAGTATCGGACGATTACCGACACTCAGGATTGTTCAATCTTTAGTAGGGTCTGGAGGGCTCCATAGTATGATGCGCAAAATGGGAAGTAAAATAGCCTTTAAAAGCATCCCCTTACTGTTTTGGAGCTTTTAAAGGCTATAGTAATGGTAACGCATATGTGTTCATACAACGATTTGCCGATACACTAGTTTACTGACTGGCTTACTTTAGCTTATCATTCAGTTCTTTTGCCATCATCAAATGATGCTGCAGAACGGGAACACCTTTGGTCGCAAAAGCTTTGATATCGGCATCTTTACCATTTTTTGCTTCCTTCGAAAATTCGCTGATATCTTCTTGATGATCTCCGACCATAAAACTGATATAGGCCTTGTCGAACTCAATACCTTTTTTACTGGTTATCTCATCGATATGCTTTTGGAATTCTTCACCCGTTTGTGCAGGTATGGTGATTTTTTTATCCGAAGCCAATTTGGTTAACAATTGCTTGTCTTTGCTGTGATCCTTAATCATCTTTTCCCCAAACATTTTCACACCCGGCGTTAACGCGTGTTTCGCAGCAAACTGGCCTAATTCGGTTTCCATAGTAACACCACTTGTGGCTTTCACCACAAATTTGCTGTCATCTTCAATTTTCTCAAGTGTTTTACTACTGTCTGCCTTCTCCTCATTAGTTTGCTCGGCAACTTTTTCACTATCTTTCCCACTGTTACTGTGACAGGCACTTAGCGATAGTAGCAAGGCGGGAATAAGAACTAAATGTTTTTTACTCATTATGATATGTTTTATTTAATTTCAGTTACAGAACATCCTCTAAAAGGTTAGCATCCCATTAGGGATGGTTATAAACATATTTATTGTTAGCAATATGTATTTTAACAATTAACCCGGCATCAACAAGTTTCTTAAGTCGGCCGTAAAACGAACTTATGCTCATCTTATAGCCTTTTTTCTTAAACTCCAGCCACAGAAATTCAGCATCCTTAGGTTCAGTTAACATCTCAATAAATACAACAATCAAGTCGTTGGTCTTATTGTATTCTAATTGTTTTGTAGTTAACCGAGACTTAGATGATCTGTATGTTTGTAACTGCCTTTCCATTAACTGTTAATTATGCCCACTGCCGCCATTGATCATATCAGAAACAATGCCGCTTCCTTGTTTGCGTTCCGCCAGTAAAACGCCAATAATATGCACCGAAATAAATGCCAGTATAAGATACATGCAAAAGCCATGAACTTCTTTAACTGAATGACGAATTGATTTGTATGCCGCAAGTGCATCTTCAAAGACAAGAAATAAACCTGTAAAAACCATTACAACAAGCAGGAAGTAAAACATTCCATAGATGATTTTTACAGTCAACTCGTGCCTGGCAACCTCCCTGTCCTTTTTAATAGTATTGAATTGATCATACGCACTTTTGATTTTTCGGAGAAATTTCTGATCAGCTAACTGAAAGAATTCCAGTATCAGCCTGAACGCCAGCAGGCCGGCTAGTGCATAACCAAAATAAATATGTATGCCCCACACACTATCGCTCAAAGCATGTGCTGCAGATCTTGCTTGGTCTTGAGCTATCGTTACTCCTGCTTTTTTCAATTCGTCCTTCATCAAAGCAGATGTAGCGTGGTCATCTGTAATAGTCGAGTTAATTAAGACTGTAGTAAGCGAGCCACTAATGACTAAAAGGTTAATCCAATGCCAGGCACGTAATGGCAAAGAGTACTTTTTATTATTTGACGGATGCTGAACATCACGGCGTGTTGGTTCTATTATTGCCATAGTGTAATGATTAATTTAAAGGTAAAGAGGAATACTGAAGTAATACTGGATGGGCGATAAAACAGCGATTTATATTAATAGCGGCATATATGAGGTAATACAGATTATATTCAGATTGTTTCTTTAAATAGCATGAAAGTAAACATTATGGGATTGGGTGGCCGGGTTGAACGATCAGAAGATTATGTTAAAAAGCTGCTCAAAGAGCGGCTACCTGATGATATGTTTTTTCATAATATAAAACATACAAAATTGGTTGTCAAAGCTGTCAGGGAAATCGGATTAGCATGTAATCTAAATAAAACAGAATCAGAAATTGTAATTGTCGCGGGCTGGTTTCATGATAGTGGTTATTGCTATACTTATGAAGGGCACGAGGAAAAAAGCAAGGCAATAGCGACCGCTTTTTTAAAGCAGTTAAATGCTGACGAAGACTTTATTCTCCATGTAACTTCCTGTATCGGGGCCACCCAAATGCCTCAGAAGCCAAATGATTTATTGCAGCAGATTATCTGTGATGCAGATATGTTCCATTTGTCTCTTGATCAGTATGTATCTTATGCTGAAAATCTAAGAAAGGAGTGGCATGCTAAAACAGGAAGATCTTATTCCGAAAGGGAGTGGATACTATCAAATGTCACGATGTTAAAAAAACACAGGTATTTTACGCATTATGGTCAAAACGTATTGCAAAAAAACAAACAAAAAAACATCGACCGCATGTTAACCAGCTTATAGATAGCATCATTAGTGCTTTATTAGTTGTAAATTAAGAGACTGTGAAAATATTAATTGTTGAAGATGAAAAGGGCCTTCGTGAAAACATGCTGACCTACCTTAGTGAGGAAAAAAATATATGCGAAAGTTGCACCAACCTTGCAGCTGCCATTTCCAAGCTTTCCCTATACAGCTATGACTTTGTGCTTTTAGATATTGGGCTACCGGATGGTGAAGGGTTTGAGGTGCTTCGCTATCTAAAAGATGAAATGAGAACAGAAGCGGTCATCATCATTTCAGCAAGAAACTCTTTAGATGACCGGATTAAAGGACTCAACATCGGCGCAGACGATTACCTTACAAAACCATTTCATTTGTCTGAATTAAAAGCCAGGATAGTTGCTGTTTTCCGGCGCAAATCCAGCAGTAGTAATAACAAGTTGATTTTTAATGAGATAAGCATCGACCTAATCGAAAGAATAGTAACGATAAACGGAACGGAAATCATTTTAACACGTAAAGAATTTGACATCCTTTTATATTTTGTTGCCAATAAAGGAAAAGTAATCGCTAAAACAGCCCTTGCTGAACATTTATGGGGAGACGAAATGGATATGCATGATAATTTCGATTTTATATATTCCCACATCAAAAATTTAAGGAAAAAAATCCTTGATGTTACTTCTAACGATTACTTAAAGTCCATTTACGGTATTGGCTACAAATTTACGGATAGATGAAGTTAGCATCACATTATAATAAGGTTACTATTGTGGTTACGCTCTCTGTTTTAATTGTCGGTGCCGTTATTTATTATTTCGCCATCAACCACATTGCCAGAACCTTGCTTGACGACCATCTATCGGAGGAGGTTTCGGAAGTGATTGGCTATGTTAACCTAAAAAAAGAATTACCCAAACAGGTTGATTTTGATGAAGATCAAACCACTTTTGCCTTACTTAAAGACCAGCACGTTCCAACAAGATTTTACGATACCCTATACAATAATCCAAAGCTTGCAGGAACAAGAGCAGGTCGTGCTGTGGAAGGCACGATGGCATTGAATGACCGGCTTTACCGGTTTAATATAATTATCTCAAAAGAAAGCACAGAGTACCTGTTACAGATAATAACCACCATCACTTTAGTATTGGTACTGGGTTTATTTTTAGTTCTGTTTCTGACGAACCGGTATTTACTTGGCGATCTTTGGAAACCATTTTATAGGATACTTGGCCAGCTAAAGGCATTTAACGTTTCTGAACCGGTAGAATTTAACCGTGTTGAAAGCAAAATTGATGAATTTGCCGAATTGGATGATGCCGTTTATCTGATGGCTAAACGTGTTAAAGGCGACTATCAAAATTTAAAACATTTCACAGATAATGCCTCCCATGAGATGCTTACGCCTTTAGCCGTAATTACATCGAAGCTAGATACCTTTATTCAAGATGAGACATTACGAAAGGAGCAATTTGATCAAATTCAGGACATTTATAGTGCTGCAGGTAAACTGTCCCGGCTTAACCAATCGCTGTTATTACTGGTGAAAATAGAAAACGATCTGATAACTGATACCGAAGAATCAGAGCTCCAGGAAGTTATTTTAGAAAAATTAAAACAATTTCAGGAGTTACTTTCCTCGAAGGAAATAACAGTGGAAACTGCTTTAACTGTTAAGAAGCTAAAAGTTAGTAAATACCTGATTGATATCTTATTAAATAATTTGATTAGTAATGCAATCAGGCATAATTATTCTAATGGGCATATTAAAATTATATTGACCGGTTCCCATCTTGTTTTCGAAAATACAGGGTCAGCAGTTACTTTGGATTCCACCGCAATTTTCAATCGTTTTCGAAAAGGATCAGGATCAGAAGGTACCGGTCTCGGTTTAGCGATTGTAAGAAATATTTGCAAAGTATACGAATGGACTCTCGATTATAAATTTGTCGATGGCTTTCACTCTTTTGAAATTCGATGGAATCAAACTGAAATCCCGCAAGTACTTCACTAAATATCCCACGAATGATAATCCGGCTCAGCAAAAAAACAATGGGTAATATCAACAAATCGTTTAAATAAAATCTGACGGAGATTCTCGTTTTCCGCTTCTATAGGCGCTAAGACCTAAACAATTGTTACCTTTGCGCTCTCCATAAACTGAATAATCATGAGTGAATTTGCCCCTTGTCCCGTCTGCCAATCCCCTTATACTTATGAATTGGAAGGCTTATTAGTTTGTCCTGAATGCGGACATGACTGGAAATCAACGGAAGAGCCCGCAATTGAAGAGGGCTTCCTGGTGAGAGACAGCAACGGCAATAAGCTTGAAAATGGCGATACGGTGATCACGATCAAAAACCTCCCTGTAAAAGGAAGTCCGCAATCCATCAAAGCCGGCACTAAGGTTAAAAACATCCGCCTGGTGGACAGCGACCACAACATCGACTGTAAGATCGATGGTTTTGGCGCAATGGCGCTCAAATCAGAATTCGTTAAAAAAGCTTGATCGGGACCTGATGATTTTACGGCGTGATGCGCTATCTACCTGTATTAACGTTTTGGTCGCAATTGAGAATATACGTGCAACTGGTTTGTTCGAAGATTATAATCAATATATAGCGATATCTTCACAAATGATTGCTGTTAATAAGCCGGGCGCTTATTATCTAAATTAAAAAACGAGATGCTCAGGCACTTAGGCGCAAAACGGACTCCGAAGCATAATCTTAAACTGGCAAGCCTTTTAGGATTAACTGCCGGACTTGTCAATGCAGAAGGATTTTTAGGGTTTTCGGTATTGATTACCAATGTTAAATTCCGAATACTAATGACCCAATGAATCGGATGTCGCAAATTTCGTACCATTTTCTAAAAATCTATTGCCCCTCTCACTGTATATTACGATGAACTTTCACTGAAATATACTGTCAAGGAATTAATGAATCCGCGGCTCAGCCGATGTAATAAATACTCGGTACGATCTTCATTTTTCATTGGTTTTAATCACACGTTCAATTATCTTCACGTTAAACAAATGTTTTAATTGTAATGCACCTAATTAACGAAGACGATCTGCGCAACGTAATATCCAACGCTCCGGTAGGTATTTGCATCCTGGACGCGGCAACTCAAATCATTGAAATCGTTAATCCCCGTTTTCTGAAGCTGATGGCCAGACCCGGTGAGAACCTGCTGGGAAAAAATTACGGAGAACGCTTTCCAAAACCGCAAGCAGACGAAGCCGCCATGAGCAAAGCACTCGGGGAGGGCCGCCCATATACTGTCCACCAAACGGAACATTTGCAGGCAGGCTATGAACAGAAAGAAGCGGTTTTGCTCAGCCTTCTATATTCACCGGTAAGGAACCGGGAAGGCAGGGTAACCCGTATAGCGGTATGGCTGCTGGAAAATGCCGTTCAGGCCGTTAATGAAGAATTGGCCGCAACGAACGAAGAACTGGCGGCCGCCAACGAGGAATATGCGGCCGTGAATGAAGAATTGGCCGCCACCAATGAAGAATTGCTGGACACCCAGGTCAGTCTCCGGCAAAGTGAGCAACTCTTTCGTTCCATTGCGCTGAACATTCCCGGCTCGTTGATCGTTGTGATCGACCGAAGCCACCGGTATATTGCCATTGAAGGGGACCTCATGGAAAAGATGGGTTTCGTTCAGCGGGATTATGAGGGCAAGCACCCTTCGGAGATTTCGCCCGAACGCTATGAATCCTTCAGGCATTTGTACGACAGGCTACTTGCCGGCGAGAAGTTCTCTGTGGAGCGCCGGACGGAAACAGAAGAGATTTACATCGTGCATTTCGTACCGCTCAAAAACGAAGCCGGTGAAACAACGCAGGGCCTGATCATCACCCTGGACATTACGGGCATCAAACAGGCGGAAGAAAAGAGCGCGAAACTGGCAGCGATTGTTGAGTCCTCTGATGATGCGATCGTGAGTAAAACACTGGAAAGTGTAATCACCAGCTGGAATGCATCGGCCGAACACATGTTCGGCTATACGGCCGGAGAAATGATCGGACAGACGATTTACAAAATTATCCCCCCAGATAGACAGGAAGAAGAGCCGGCGATACTGGCCCGTTTAAAAAAAGGCGAACGGGTACACCATTTTGAGACCAAACGGTTAACAAAAGGCGGACAACTGTTGGACGTCTCACTGACTATTTCCCCGGTTAAAGATAAAGAGGGCCGGATCATCGGTTTGTCTAAAATTGCGCGGGATATTACCGAAAAGAAGATGGAAGAGCAGCGGAAGAGCGATTTTATCGGCATGGTCAGCCATGAGCTTAAAACGCCGCTGACTTCCTTGTCGGCGATAATTCAAATGGCTCATATTAATCTACGGCATAGCGACGATCCTTTCCTGCCCGGGGCAATGGAAAAAGCAACCCGTTTGGTAAAAAAAATGGCCATTATGATCAACGGTTTTCTGAATGTTTCGCGGCTTGAAGCAGGCCAGCTGTTCATGGAAAAACAACCTTTTGAACTGGACGTACTGCTTCGGGAGATTATAGAGGAAAGCCGGCTAACAGCCAGTAACCATAATTTCACTCTGGAGGAATGCGACCGGATCACTGTTTACGCCGACCGGGATAAGGTCAGTTCCGTGATATCCAACCTCATTGGTAATGCCGTTAAATATTCGCAGAAAGGCAGGCGCGTTGATATCCACTGCCATGTGGAAGAGGAAATGGCGATTGTGAGTATAAGAGATGAGGGCCTGGGTATCAAACCGGAGGATACAGACCGGATATTCGACCGGTATTACCGGGCGAAGAGCGATCATACGCGGCATATCTCCGGTTTCGGTGTAGGCTTGTACCTTAGCTCGGAAATTATCAGGCGGCACCGCGGCAAAATATGGGTGGAAAGCAAAGAAGGCAAAGGCTCGACCTTTTATTTTTCATTACCGCTTGCAGGACGTTCTTCCGGTTAAAGATAAAGATGGCAAAAATGAGTTGATTACGCTGTGAAATAGCTGCGCTTAGTTGCTGTACCGCAGGAGCAGATCGGCTTTTGGGATTATGTCTACGCTGTCATTTTACCGGTGGCAGATCTATCATCCGATGGAAACAACATCATGCGGAGATTTGGGCTTGCCGGCAGTTTAACCCGGGAATGCCAGTCAGGCTGACTGATTGTGATCAGCCTGCGCGATGGGTAACGGGTTCTTTTTTCATCGTCTACCTTTTCCAAATAGACATCCTCAGGCGTTACCCAATAGGTCTAACCACGCAATATGACCGTCTGGCAATTCGTCGGTCATATCTCCGATCAGGGGCAGCGCCGGATCGTCAATCGCGCTTTTATGAAAGATACCATCCCTGCCGATCACTTTGTAAGCAAGTTCGCTGCAAATCGCGAAGACGGTGGGCTTTATAGTCAGCTAACCGGATCTGGTTTATCTTCAACCGGACGAATGCGCTCAAATGTTTCCAGCAGGCCTGCTATAAGGCTTTTATCCGCGACAACACCAGCTTTCTTAAAATGCTTCTTTTTGGGCTTATCAAACTTCTTTTTAATGGTACGAACTTTTAGTATGGCATTCTTATCGTGTTTCAAGAGTTCTGCAACCATGTTATAAGCATAAAGGTAACCTGTATACGGAGTGGGTGTGTGAAAGATTTTCAGGTTCTTCGTTTTCTCCTCTGTATAAACTTTTAAAATAAACAGCATGCCCTTCTTCCAGGTTATTCGTTTCATTATCCCCGTTGGGCGACAATAGATTTATCACCTCATGGGATAGTTGAAATATGCCCTCGTCGTGGTTGGTTTTCGCGCCTGAATGCAAAGTGATGTTTACTTTATATTCTATTGGATGGCCGGTAGTGTTGCTCTCCGGGTAACTTAAATACAGGCCATCAGGTTCATAGCAAATCTCATTAAATTCCCATTTCTTAACCTTTTTTCCATAAAGGGATTGCGCCTGCTCCAAAATCCCGGGAACAAGCCTGGTGTATTCGGATGTAAAATCAGGTATTGCTGCTGATGTTATTGCCATGGCGATTATTTGATAGCAAATATCCTCATTTATTGGCGAATACCGGCCTCTCATGACACACGCCTGGAAGTCTTTATCGCCTACGGCTCCAATGGCATTTTTTTATTTAATCAATTATTATTTTAAACGAAACGGGTAAAAAGCGCAGCTAAAATCAAGCCCGGATCTGTCGTGGGGTTTGCAAAAGACTACGGCATAAACGGTTTCCTCCCCAAAGGGTCCCCTCCAATTATTCCGTTTCCTTTTGCCCGCTGCCGGGCTTTTCGATTTGCTTTCTTTTTTCCCTTTTTCTTTTAAAAATAATCAATCAAGGCAAGGCGGCGAAAGGAAGAGCAAACAACACATTATTCATTATTAACGGCGGAGCCCTCTTGGGTTCCGCTAGAAAACAGATTTACAAACGAAGAAACATTAAAAATTATGCTATTCACAGGAAGATTAACCGCAAATGCAGCAATCAATGCGTTAACAAGGGACAAACAGGTCATCAATTTTACCGTAGCGATTAACCAAAAATGGAAAAACAAAGCGGGCGAAAAAAAGGAGAAAACTGCATTCGTTGAATGCGCCTACTGGCGCAATTCAGGCATTGCCGAATACCTCACCAAAGGGGCAGTAGTGGAAATTTCGGGATGGATGGAAGCGCAGGCCTACCAAAGCAAAAAAGACGGCATCCGTGCGAGGCTGATTTGCACCTGCGACACCATCAAGCTTTTTTCTTTAGTGGCAAAAGCTGCCGAGCCTACCGACAGCGCAGGGAAAAGGGCGGTAACCATAGAGGCAGGCGCAAAGGACGACGACGACCTAAAATGCTAAGCAAATCCAGTCATTAACAAATTTCAAAACACTTAAAAATTACCATCATGGCACACCATATCAGTTTCAACGAGCAAACAGGACAACACAGTTTTTTCAGCGTAAAAGAAAGGGCATGGCACGGATTAGGGCAAATCGTAGAAGATTACCCCACCAGTAAGGAAGCATTAACTTTTGCAGGGCTTGACTTCAATGTAGAAAAACGCCCCCTGTTTACTTATGATACCGAAAATCATACAGGCAATCCCGACACAGATATTTTAATCCCTGAAATCGAAGTGCCGAATTATTTTGCGACCGTCCGTACTGACACCGAACAGGTTTTAGGGGTAGTAGGTAAGGATTATGAAGTGGTACAGAATGTAGACGCCTTTGGGTTTTTCGACGCCATCGTTGGCGGTGGTGACGGTTTGCTGTACGAAACCGCAGGGGCATTAGGCAAAGGCGAACGCATATTTATTACCGCTAAACTGCCCGGTTATATCCGTGTCGGCAAAGACGATTTTATAGAAAAGTACTTATTTCTCACCACCTCCCACGATGGTTTCGGAAGCATCACCGCAGCGTTTACTCCCGTGAGAATTGTGTGTAACAACACGCTTAACGCCGCTATGCGCAATCATACCAACGCCATTAAAATACGTCATACCGCATCCGCAAACGACCGCCTTAAACAGGCGCATACGCTTATGGGTATCAGTAACAAAATGGCTGATGAAATGCAGGAAATCTTTAATCATTGGTCAACCGTCCGCATCACCGATAAGGAGGTGAAGAAACTGATACAGGTTGCTATGGTGCCAAATAAAGAGGTACTAAACAACCTGATGGCAGGCAAGACCGATGAATTGTCAGCTACTTACACCAACATGGTAGACAGGGTTTACGAATATGCCATGAGCAGCCCGACACAGCAAATGGAAACTACTGCGGGTACTTTGTTCGGCGCTTATAATTCGGTAACCGGCTATTTCCAAAACGTACGGAACTACAAGGACGGCGAAGCCAAATTCAAATCCATCATCGAGGGAACAGCTAAACAAAGAGGGCAAACCGCCTTTGATTTGTGCCTTGACTTCTCCAAACACCTGAACGATAATTTTCTGCACTTCAATTAATCAACTCAAAGGGGGAGCAATCCCCCTTTACAAAATATCATCAACATGACACGCTCTAATCTTCATATCATTTTAAGCGACGGCGAACATATCAAATGTGTTGCCGACAGCAGCACCGCACCCGAACAGGGCTATATCGTAGAGGACTTTTTATTACCGCTCTTATCACTTAAACAAGTTGGTAAAGAAATGGCGCTCATCAGGGAGCATTGCACCATGGACGAACAGCGAAGCAACGCCACCTATCGCTACGAGATTGATTTACCCGCCCAAAACATTACCCTCTATGAGGAAAATTATATTGCCGCAAAGGACACCTTTAAAAGGGGCTTAGACCTGACAGGCCGTTATATCTCTTATCTCAAAAAGATAGAGAATGAAGCGGCAAAATATACCAAGCGCAAATTTAAGCACCTGTCCAATAAGGAACTCATTAAACGGGCGAACAGCCTGCCTGACTTCCAATGGGACGACGAGGGCTCGGAACTCACCCGCAGGAGCCTGCTATCCAATGGCGCTTTCATTTACCGAATGAAAGGGCATGCCCTCATCATCCTTAAAGACGAACAGTAATTATCCACCTTAAAACATCCAAAATGACAACGAACTTTTTTCAGAATATCGCCAGTCTGAACCTCCAAGGGGTTTGGAGACTGGTTATCACCACCGACGATAAAGGCGGTTTTATCGTATCGCAATTATTCAATACCTCCTGCGGCGACAAGGCCGTAAACCTCATTGTTCCGCTGACCCTTTCAGGTACAGCCGAAGATTTGGACGAGGGTTTTTTTGACAAGGTTACCGAACCCACCATCAAAAGCGCAGGCTTACAGGTCAATATGGAAGCCCATTTAAAAAGTGTCGAGCAAGCGAAAGCCGCCTCTAAACTGGAGCAGGACAAAAAGAACAGGGAGAAAGCACAGGCAGCAGCAAACGCTACCAAAAAAACCGATGATGCCGAACTGCCTGGGCCTAAAATCAGCAAAGAGGAAAAGAAGAAATTATACGATGAAGCGATGGAGCAGGTGACCGAACTGATAAAAAAGTTCAAATTCTCTGAAGCCCTGACCATCCTGCCAACCGTCGAAGAACACCCGAACAAGGAAAATGAACTGAAAAAGAAAAGGCAGTATTTGACGCAACAGGCTGGCCTGTACGAAAAAGTATTAATTGATTATAACGCTTAATTCCCAAAGCCATGATACAGACAAAATTATTACCACGAATTTTTATCCATACCGAGAACGGCCAGAAAATACGGCTGACCGACCCCAACGAAGATTTCAGCCCCGAAGCGGTTTGCAATCATTTTTCGGGCCTGTACGCCATACTGACCACCGCCAAAATCGTCGGCCCTGAATTTCAGGACGATTTTAGGGAGTACGAATTTGTATCGACCATAGGCACGAAAGGTTAACCATAAACACCATGAGCAGCCCCCAAACTTTAATTACTCATGGTAGCTTCATTGTCCTAAAACGGCGAAGCGCTCTTGAGTGCCATTGAGAAATAATCATAGCACGAAAAAAAGCAAATAGTATGAATGAAAACAAGCAAACTGAAAACAGATTGATACCACAACGAAAACAACCGCAATGGAAACTACATCAGCAAATCGCACACTTCGCCACAGACCTCGACAGGTTACCCGATGCGCAGGAAGCAAGGCAAAACCCGCCACGCTCAGCCCCGCAGCACCTGTTGCCGATGGTTTTTTAAGGTACCCTTTTACGCCCATGTACGCACCTGCACGGGAGTTGCCCGAACGTTCAGCTACAGAACGGGATTTTTTTAAATCCCGTTCTTACCTCGAAAAGCATTACGGTTTGGAACTGACCGATTTTCGTTCCCTGTCCTACCCGTATAATTTGCTGATGGCGGAAAGGGAATTGCACCATAAACTCCGGGTGAAAGACAAATACCGCCACCTGAATATTATCGGGCAGGAGAACAGCGAAATATGTTTAACAATAGAAGAAACGTTTGACGAGGATTTTTGCCTGTACTATATCCCTGTTATGCCGGTTTACCAGTTATGGCAAAACCCGGCGCATATTCCCTGCGCCGAATTGCTGACCGCCGTTTGCGCATACCTCTATGCAGATGCGGGTATCAGTTACTATCGGGATGACGATACCTATATGTATTACAATTACGAAGCTTTGGAAGAGTGGATAAATGACGATTGGGGCGATTGCGAAGATGACGAATACGCCCACGAAAAGGCAGCGCTCGAAAACGCCAAAATACAGGGTGATTTCCTGCAGGCTAAAATGATGGAAACAGGTTTTCGCCAAAGTCTGGACAACCTGATAACCGGTTTCAAAGCTATTACCGACTTTGAAAAGGATTGCCTTGATTTGGCGCAAACCTGCCTGCGATTAGGAAAGGATTTCCCAAACGCAAACCTTTTTCAGCATGCCAGTTTACAGGATTATGAGGCGGAGGATTATGAAGATAACTACGTAGGCATGCATGAATATATCTCCTTTATCGGGAGCGTGAACGACGACCTGAGTGACCGCCTGAAAAGTATGGTCAACGATGATTTTAACGAGCGCGCCCGTTATCAGGAACCCGAGGTTATCACCTTTTTTAACCAACCGCAACCCGCCTATACCAATGAATTAGCCTATGAGCAACGGGCGTTCGGACTGATAGACGATTTGTGTACCCTTTTATACCGCAAACCATGAAAGAATTAACAGGCACATTCGGAAACCTGTACGAGCCGGTAAAGGCCTTAATCATCCTGTGCAAAACAGGGGAGAGCCACCAGTCCGATTACTATATCGAAAGTTACGACATGGATGAGAAAGGTTGCCCCATCAACGGGCATCCCTTATCCGTCAGGGAAAGCAACAACTTAGCTAAGGCTTTACAGGTAAATGAAAAGAAAGCACAGGGATTCTTAACGCCTAAAGGCCTGATGCCCTCCAATGTTCTGCACCTGAACAGCGGTGCGGACGGTTATGTCATATGGCACACGCCACCACAACCTGTAAAACTACTCTTTACCGAAAATTTGGGCATCCCATCGGCATTGGCAAATATTCCTGCATTGGTTTGGAAAGCAGGCAAGGGAAGCCTGCAGGTATTCGCCGTTGTGGACACTGTTTTTCAGGAATCCACACCGCTGTTTTACGCCCCGTTCTTCAACCTATATAACGATGGCAGGGTATGCATGGGCAACGTGCGCATCCGTATCCCGAACGATTGCGGTTTGGAGCAATTCATGGAACTGTGGCAGGACTACTTTTTTAACAGCTATTTCAGCCACTTGATAGGAGGGCATGAACCCATCAAAGGCAATATCGTGCAGTTATGGCAACAACTGACCGCCACCGCAGCACCATTTCCAACCGAAGTATTAAATGCAACCAAATACCAACTCAAAAACCTGATAAGATGAAAACGTTAACCGCCGTACATATAACCGATAGTTATTTAGTTAACCCTGCCAATCCCATCACCGTAAACCTTATAGGAGCAGGGGGGACGGGCAGCCAAATGCTGACCAGCCTTGCCCGTATGAACCAGGCCATGCTGGCGCTGGATTATCCCGGTCTGATGGTTACTGTTTACGATGATGATACCGTCAGCCCTGCCAACCTCGGGAGGCAGCTTTTTGCAGAGGCGGAAATAGGCTTACATAAATCTGTCGCCTTGGTTAACCGTATCAACCGCTTTTTCGGCACGAACTGGAAAGCGGTTACCAAACGCTATGACACCGAAACCCGCCAATATTTACCGGATGGGGGCAAGGCCAACTTTTATATTACCTGCGTGGATAACGCCGCCGCCCGATTTGAAATCGCCCGAATCTTAGGGGAGTACAAGAACTATCGGGGCTATGAGCGCAACAAGCCGCTCTACTGGATGGATTTAGGCAACAGCAAAGACACGGGACAGGTTATCCTTTCTACCATCGGGAAACTCAAACAACCCGCCTCGGAAAAGTTTGCGCCCGTGGGTAACCTGCCCTTTGTGACCGAGACTTTTAAAGGCTTACTGGAAACAGCGGATGCGACCGATGACACGCCAAGCTGTTCTTTAGCCGAAGCCCTCACTAAGCAGGATCTGTTTATCAACTCCACCTTAGCCAATATGGGCGCTTCGCTTTTATGGCAGTTGTTCCGTGAAGGCATCTTATTAAACCGCGGGTTTTTTCTGAACCTGCATGACTTTAGGACACAGCCGCTAAAAGTGGTATTTGATCAAACTGAAAACGCAGAGCAAGCCGCCGCCTGATGCGGCTTAACAGGTTGAACGTGATAGGAGTAAGGGGTGTGCCCGGAACTTGCTGCTGTAAACCTGAAAAAGCGCGCCGCACTGCCACTTGCTCCTTGCATCCGCAACAGGCAGTGCGGCAGATGGTACGCTTGACTTTCCAAAAGTCAAATCCCGGCTATGCCTCAATTGCCTTTTGGAAATACAAGCGTTAGTTTAAGCAGGTGAACAGGGCTACCCAACCAATCGAATGGCTATTTCCGCCTTGGACGTTTAGGCTTTTGTGGCGAGATCCTGTTATCCCTGCGCGGATTAACTGTTGCCGGCCTGCCGGCAGGCTTTTCCTCAGCGAACCGAACGCTGATTGTCCGGCCTTCCATTGATGTTCCGTCTAGTGCCGCAATCGCGCGTTTGGCACCGGCATCATCATTCATGGTGATAAAGCCATAGCCTTTGGGCTGCCCGGTTTCTCTATCAGTCACCAAAGTGACCGTATTGACAGTGCCATGGATACTGAATAATTCAACAAGCGCGATCTGTTGATACTCTTTCGGAAAACCTACAATAAATAACTTAGCCATAAATCAGGGGTAATATAACCATCTGGCCGGAAAAATAGAATTCTAATTAAAAAACGAGCATGGCTGTTGGCGGCAGGTCAGACCAGGGTGGATGCAAAAAGATGTGGAAAAAGCCCCTTAAAGATGGCCTCTTCATAAACTACAACAATTACCTCGATCTCCTCCCTGCTGTATGTAGCCTGGAGGCGCTCTGCATAAAATAAGTTCCCGTCTTCAAGCTCCTCAAAAGCCCTGATCACTTTTTCATCACTAAAAAAATCACTGATCTTAAAATTTACGGGATCCCCGGTTTGCGGAATATGTGGTGGATTCTCAAAAATGATATTTTGGGGACCCTCATATTCCGGGTAAAATAACTGCGTATCGAACTCAAAGCGAACTATTGTTTTCATGTGCTGGCGGTTTGATAAATGAATTTCGGCATTTATTTTTAAGAAACCAATACCAAGGCGCTGATTTGCAACACTTAACCCGCTTACGGAGTTGAAATATAATCTAAAGTATTTTCAGCGGTTTCCCGAAATATTTTTAGATTTTCCCTATAACTCCGCCCGATCCGCTTTATCTGATTACATCCCTTACTGGGCAAATATCGAATTATTTCAAGGATGATTTAAGCAAAATAGCCTTTTAAGTTAGGATTCGATTCCCTCAAGGGGCTGAATTTTAGTCTTTTTACCATTTTTTTATATAGCTGTTTATGTGATTTAATCGATTTTTATGCTGTCAAATGCCTTCTCCATAGCCAGTTCTTTCACGCCGGGTACTTTCAACCCTTCGGCACGGAAGACCGTTAAATCAGTCATTCCCAAAAAGCCGAGGAAAGCCGTTAGGTAAGGAGCAACGAAGTCATTAGCTTTCCCTGGTCCTTCTGAATAAACACCACCAGAAGACATGGCGATATAAATTTTTTTACCGGCAACCAGTCCAATAGGTCTACCATCTTCACCGTAACCAAAAGTTATTCTTGGCCTGGTAACATGATCGATCCAGGCCTTAAGCGAGGTATGGATAGTGAAATTGATTAGTGGTGCACCGATAACGATAATATCCGCTGCTAGCAGTTGCTTCACCAGCTCATCAGAAAGGTAATTGGATTTCTGATCCTCTTCACTAAGCTGCTCAACAGGAGTAAATAATGTACGAAGGGTATTCGGGGTGAGGTGCGGAATTTCGCTTTCGACCAGATTTAATTCTTCCAAGGTACTACCTGGATATTTGCCCTGGATTTTTTCGACGATCGCATGGCCCAGTTTAATGCTGTAAGATGCTGCACCTTGCAGACTTGATTTTAAATGAAGAATATGTTTCATAGCATTTACTTGATTAATTTGATGAAGCAAAGCTATGGTTACCAGGTGGTAAAAAGTGAGTACTTACCCAAAGGTAAGCGCTTACGTTGAGGTAAGTGATTATCTTTGCCTTAATGAAAATCATTAAAAATGAACTGCTTCCAAGCCCGGCAGAATGTGCAGGCTCACTGAAGAACGTCCTTGATGCACTATATGTCCTCAATGGAAAATGGAAGCTCGCTTTGATCCTTTCCCTCGTGCAATCATCAAAGCGTTTTAACGAGATTCAGCATGAAGTAACCGGCATATCCGCCAAAGTATTAGCTAATGAACTAAAAGATTTGGAATTGAATGACTTTATTAAGCGTAATGTTTATCCAACTACACCAGTCAGTATCATTTATGAAGCAACCGAGTATAGTCTGACTTTGAAAAGCGTGTTAGTTGAGCTAAGTACATGGGGTGAACAGCACAGGGATAAAGTCAAACTAAGCATGCGAAAACAGCCTTGAGCACGACCGGAAATATTTCTTATGTGCATCAAACGTTTTGATTACGGAAAGGCAGTGAATAGCTATCCGCCTTGCTAGTAAGCAAATATGCTTATTCTTTATTCATTTTTATTTTATCGTTAGAAATCAGGTCGACATCCTAATTCAATTTTTTCACTTAAAAATTAACGTTATGGAAATGCGTAAAGAGGTCTCAAGATCTTAGAAGCCAATAAGCCCGCTAAATCATACCTGAAAACAATCGCTCATAGTTAAGATGAAATTGCAACATATTTTTCAGACAAATTAGGCATCATTAACAAATATTCATTTGAAGAACTAAAATCAATCTGAAACTCACTTTCTATAACGGCACAGTTGCATGATAACCAAGGCGTAACGCAATGCCTTTACGGTGTAGTTTAGTTCCGTTAGCAGTAGAATATACTCTGCAATTTATTTTTTTTAATTCTTTGACAACTGCTGGATTTGGATAGTGCTTTGATCCATCACAAGATATATAGGCTACTTTCGGTTTAAAAATATTGATTAGTTCTGAATTGATATTATATCTGCTACCATGATGAGGTACATCAAGCCAATCTAAATCCGATAAATCATATTCATCATGCGCTTTTTTGAGCGCTATTGGACCTGCATCTGAGGTAAATAGATATCGGCCCTCTTGGGGCGTAAAAAGCAAAATTACACTGCTGTTGTTTTCCTTGGAACGATCATTGTCTTTATCAATTAATTGTTGTGAGTTTAATAACTCAAATATTGGCTCTCCACCAATTTCTGCTTTAATCAATAAACTTTCTTCTTCAAATAGTTGATTAATGTCGCGAAAACGGCTTAATAGTATTTCGTAATAACTTTTAGTTGGGCCTACTACCGTAAGGGGTGCATATTCATATTTTAATCCAGCAAAAGGTTCTCTATCTCTTTTGATACCCTTTTTATCAATCAACGAAATTAAACTTTCGGAGAAATTCAAACTTTCAAATACATACTTTAGAGCTTTTTCAATTTCATTATCATAACCAAGTTCGTCACGTATTTTTTGAACTTCTACTTTGTGATTTGCGGGATCATGAATCCAAAATTCTTTGATTTCAATATTTTCAACTACGTAAAAAAAGCCACCTATATGATCTCCATCAGGGTGCGTACAAATTGCCAGGTCTATATATTTTTGATCGGTATACTTCTGAATATGATCAACAATTTTTTTACCGTCACCTTTGTTACCCGCATCGATCAAAATCACTATTTCTTGGTCGTGGGTGTTGAAGTATCGCACGACAATAGCGTCTGCTGCACCCACTGATAACATTTCAATTTCAAAAGCCATATTGTTTAAATAAAAAGAGAAGGACAATAAAGTCTTAATTGCAGTTCCGTTAATTTGCTCGCGTGAATAATCATATCTTCAATCAATGCTACTTTTATTGGAATTAAATTCGTCCCAATTGTTCGTATTTTTTTCAAATTTTCCGCAGATAAAGCACCTGTTATAATTGATTCTATCTTACAATTGTTATGGAGTAAGGTTTCAATTTCAGCGCGATATAGTTTTGGGTTAGCCTGCCATACTTCTGGTATGTGATGGGCGTTAACGACATCTATTAAAAGATTCTTAGAAATCATATTATCTACAAATCCAGGTACGCAACTGTTTAAATCCCAACCTAATGACTGATAGGCAACCTCACGCCCGGTTGAATTTTCATATATATTTTGTATCATTTGAAAATTTTTGATTCGCCCCATAAAGAGTTCGACAGTACGCAGCAAAAGCGTAATTGTATTGTTGTATAATCCCTGGAGTGGTAAGTTATTACCCGCATCACTAACTAATATGATTTCGCAAGCATAGGAACTATTTTTTTGAGTTATTTTATGGACGCCTTGATTATCGTATACTCCGCCATCAATTAATTGTGGATCAACGGTGCCATATTGTTCTTGATTTAAAAAAAAATCTTTTGCGATGCTAACAGGGGTGAACGCAAATGGCACGCATGAGGATGCAACTACAGCCCTCGCAATTGGGAAATGGTCTCCAATAAATTTTATGGGTACCGGCCGATAAGCGTAGTTGGAATCTTCCATTTTTCTTTTGGAAAATGTGAATTGCCTCCCAGTTTGCAAGTTAGTTGATCCAATTGCAATTTCAGGCTGAGAACGTAGCATAGATAGAGTTGCCTTTCTGTAGAAAAATTCATCATATGCCTTTTCTATTACACTGCTGACGGGGAAAATTTTAAACTGATAGGTAATTAATACGTATATAGAAATCAATAAAATCACCAACGTTAGAGGCGCCCAATTTGTAAAGAGCAAGTAAATGAAGAATCCGAAAATTATAACACCCGATAAAGCTAATCTTATAAAAATCCATGATTTTAGAATGAACCCTATAACACTTTTAGTGGATAATAAGCTTTTCATTCTCACTTCAAAATCTTCAAATTTACCGCCGTCTAAGCAATAGGCGGCTCCTGTGATGGAGCCCCCACTGATTGTTGACATTACATCAATCTTCCCAAGCAAATTTAACTCATGCAACTTTTTCAAAGTGCCAAGATGAAAAGTAGCAGCGCGATAACCGCCACCTGAAAGCGCAACACCAAATCTTTTATTTCTAATCATCTCATTCAAAAACAAATGGTAAAAGTTTAGTAGTTGTTACGATTAATGCTAGCGTCGGTATTGGTATGTTGTTATTAATAGCAACTAATTTCTCGACCGTATCTTTATCAGTACCGCTTAAGTGCTCTAAATCCATTGGGTGGGTATGCCATTCACCTATATATCCTATAATTCCACCGGTAACTAACTTTATGTCATCAATTGCTTCAGGCAACCCCTTAATTCCTCTTAAAAAAGTTGAAGGTGTTCCTTTACTGTCTTGGGTTTCAGTTATAAAATCGAAAACGTGTATGATGCGTGTTTTATAATTGGCAACTCCTACCAAAACACCTCCTGTTTCACGTTTTCCTTTCTTTGCACATTGTTTTAAAAGGGCTTTTGTGACCCCACTTACCATTCGTATTTGCCACCCACTTCCAGCGTTACATTCATATATTTCAAAGGCATCTACATCATAGTCAGCGCTACGCAACACAGGAATTTCTTCAGTATCAAACTTGCTGATATAAAGAAAGCCCTTTTTACGTATTTCTGCCTTATTCGCTTCGTTTGCTAAAAGTTTTGAAAACACACTTGCATGGAATGATATTACATCATCTGAAACCACGGTAGTGGTAGAGCTACAACCCAGCCCCACATCAACGTTAGTAATTTCTCGCTTCGCATCACCTAACCGCCACTGCTGGAGATCATAATTAGCTGTTGCTTTAAAATAGGCTAAGTTGACCAAATCATCTATCCTTGGGTTCCTGCTTTCTCCTTCGATATACAAAAGACCTAATGTGCCTTCGTCAGCCAGTTCACAACGACTAATTTTTAAATCATTAGGTGCCGATAACAACGTTAAATAGTTTAATACGTCGAAACTGGCTGTAGTATCAACGAGCCAGTTGTATTTTTCAAGTTCTTCTTTGTCTACCAGGATTAAGTCATGTGGGTACGCCTTAAAATTTTTCGTTGTGTCCAGATGATAGAAATCTGAGATTTCGGCGATAATTGCATCAGCTTTGTTTTGACCAACCCTATTTTGGTACAGGGCATGACGAACTATATTGTGCTGTAAAATTTTATCCCCATCTACCGCGCCAATGGTCAACTTTCCACATCTCGCATCATGAATGATAATCTTTGATCCTAAAGAGCCGGCTCCTATAAATATAGTTTTGGCGTCGCGACATTCATTTGTCAATTTCCCTGCAAGTTCTTTGCTAAAAGGTTCGATGTGGGACAAACTTGCAACCTTTGCATGATCAGGGAGTATGCCGCCTTTAAGTTCAGATAAGCTGATTGAAAAATTAAAAAACTCGTAATTTCCGCCATAACCCACCATCTTTTTAGGTCGGTGTACCGCGTAAATTATAGGTAAGTGCGTTCTGAAATCAAGTTTGGAATCAAGATATATTTTTAGTGCCTTTTTTACGTCTACTCCGGCTAAAGAGAGCATTTCTTTAAACTGGCCCCAATTTTCAGGCAACTGAGTATCGTAACTTCCGTCGGCAGTTTCGATTGGGGACCAAAGTAATAGCGAGAAATTAGGATGCGCAATTCCTCTAACCCCGCCCTTAGAATAATATTCTTTTGTAACAGAGAGAGCTGAAGGTAAACCGATAAATGGTATCGCGGATATGGTTTTATAAGTTAAGCTATCATCAATGGCCAAATCACTTTTATAAACGCATCCTAAACAAATAGCCATCGGAAGCTCGTTTACATATCTTTGATCAAGCCTTACAACTTCTTCAAGTGTTTGATATTTATAAATATTAAAGCCACCATAAGATTCAAGTCTTATAGGATCAAATTCATCGCCGTCATCTACCAATGTACCTGTTACTGCTTTAAAAAACCACTGTTCCCCCACTAAAAGAAAATCTTTAATAGTTTTATTAGCAAACCATTCATTCGGGCTATTTCTTACTAAGCAAAGCTTTGCAGGGGCATTAGAGGCTGTACTATATAAATGTGGTAGCTCTCGTTTAGGAAAATTCTTTCTATCACTTAATATCGATGGCATAACGTTAGGGTAATACTCTAACAGAAATTTAATCAATACGGGTTCTTCTCCACTAATGTCTATTCCTCCAACCACGCCTTTTGGCGGTATTGAAACTTTAAAGATCACTGGCAGAACAACAGAATTTTCATCGTACGACAATACTCTTACATCAGCCATATTGAAATAGGCTTTGATATTCTGTATAGCTGCTAAAATGCTGGGGGGGATTTCCCCCCCAAACATTTTAAGGTCATCACTAAAATACATTTTGTGAACCTTGTTTGATAAACGTTGAAGCAGCACCACCTCCACCGCCCGAAGTAAGCGCACCACCAATTTTGGAATTTGGCGATTTTGTTGGCCCATTCGGCGTAAGTACAAAAATGATGGGTTGAGGTGTATCACCGTCCATATCATTTGTACTTGTATTTAAAAAATTGCTTTCTCCTACTACCTTGACATATTCGGCTTTCGCCTTGTGATGTGGTGGGTTATCGGTGTTATTTTTAATTTTTTTGCTAGAAGCAACCACCTTCGCCCCTTTGTTTTTAAAACTCAACGCTTCAAGCGAAGTCGCTACCGGTTCAGGGTTATCTTCTTGCGGATGTTGATTAAAAAAAGTCCATGAGCAATGATGTGGCGCTATAAAAATATCCCAGTTTAGCGCTTTCTTATTCACATCATTTTTAAATCTTTTCGTGCGTTTAAGAATAGTTTCCCAAGTGGTATAATCCGAATCACCTGTAAAGAACACTAAACATGAAAAGTCTTTGCTGGTTGAACTTTCCTTAAACCTGGCCTGAAACACAATACTTGCAGAGTTTTTATCCTTCTCATTTGAATCCAAGTGAATTTTGAACGGTGCGTGAATGAAAATAGAAAACGTATCGTGATCCTTATCGTTAAAACGTGATACGATATCGCCTGGAACAGCCCTCAGGTGATTCAGATCCTTATAATCTTTATTGCTATCGTAACCAATAATTTTGATACGGTTGCCTGGATTATCTTTCTCAGCATGTTTCTCTCTGTGCATTTTTAGCCTTCGTTCAGCTTCGCATTGATGAGCGTCCTCATCATCATTGGTGTACTGCTCAGCAATCATAGGAGAAAACCACATGGTATCCATGATGATTAGTTCTTCTTTTAGATGCTTTTCGCCATAGTTTTTTGGATCTCCCTGATAGAAGTTCGCCTTAAAACCGCGGCAATGATCTTGGTCACCGTGGGTTAAAATAAATACGTCTACAAATGGAATTTTATTCCTGCGTTTGATGGAGCTTAACAAATCTTTATGTACGTCGTACATTTCTTTGTTGTCATCCCCTTTGCAACCTTCACGTATATTGCAATCGACTAGCAAAGTAGTTTCATCGCTTAACGTAATAAGTGTTTGATCGCCATTCCCAACCGGGTAAACTTTGATCGAGTTTTTAACGACTGCCATTAGATTGTATCCTTTCTGCTATCATTGATAGCGATATGGTCGTTAAATGGATGACTAACCTCCAAGGCAATTCGATTGCCAGGGTTAATGTTGAACGGGATGCTTACAGGCGCAACATTGGTACCTGTATAACTTTTAGTAATTTTTTTTGCCATGCTTATATGTATTAAATAAAAAATACTGAAAGGCATTATGGCAAGCCTTTTTCAGTTTTCCGTCATAACGCTTCGGGAAATTCTAGCGCGTTTCAGGTAGCATGGATATGAACTTGTTCTTGTGATTTTTAAATAAAAATTTGAAAAATTCAAACTTTTAATACATTTGTCACGTAAACAATATTAACAACGTCATACCAGCGGGTCAGAATGGTGATTAGTCATCCCTGAAACGTTTGACACACTAAAGCCTGTTTGGATCGCAACTCCTTCGGGCTTTCTTTTATAAAGAACAAATCATTAAGTCGAAGCTCTTAGTGCTTAGCGACTTTATCTATTTCTGAAATTATCTCTTCGATAGTTTCATGCAATTCCGATCCAGCTTTTAAATACTCGTTGGGGAATTCCGTTTTCATATAATTCATTAAAGCGTAATAAACCGGCTTCAAAATCTGCTTATAATTGAAATCTTTAGAGCTGAAAATCTCTTTAGCAATTGCATATTGCTTTTTTGAAATTAGCAACACAAAATATTGAGTCAGTTCGCTAACTAAATGCTGTTTAAAGTCTTCGTCGTCATCTTTAAAAGCATCTTCCAACATCGGCTGCGCAAGCACCAAATACTCCAATGCTTTTTTAGTCTGATCGTCCCAAAGCAACGCTCTCGAATATTCAAGCAAAACTGTCGGACCTATAATTTTCTTATCGATCAAATTCACCTGCAATTGATCAATAATAAATTTTTTACGTTCAGTACGCTGTAAAGAAAAAGCACAATCTGATAAACATAAAAGGGCACTATGCCTGCCGAGATTGTACGCTTCTAAAAACATTTTCTCAGCTTTATCGTAATCGTTTTTCTTTTCATAATAATGAGCCAAGAAATGCGCAGACTCAGCTTCTTTATTTTTTATGCCAAGTTTTAAGAACCTAAGTCCTTCCTTAATATCTTTTACAGTATTTATTAAAAATTTTCCTATGTTATAGTAGCAATCTGGTGCTCCAATTTCAACTGCCTTTAGGAACAAACGTTTTGCGCCGTCCTCGTCGTAAAATTCTGGATCAAGGTAGGCTTTGGCTAAGTTTGTAACGGCAAATTTATCACCCTTCTCTATTGCAAGCTCTAATATCTTCCTGGCTTCTGCATCCAAGCCTTGTTGTTGCTTGATGCTAGCCAAATTATTCATTGCACTGATATCTCCATTAGTAATAGCCAATTCACACAAAGCAGCAGCTTCTTCATATTGCTTTACCTCATAATAGATCTTCACTAATGAAAGGATTGACAATTTAAAATCATTTTCAATCGCGATTTTGTGATATTTAACCGCCGCATCTAAATCATGCAATGCAAAAAAAGAAATTTGACCCAGGCGATACCCGGCTTCAAATTCGCCTTTATCAAGCGCAATCTTATAAAACTCAATTGCTTTCGGTAAATCACTGATACTTCGATCATAAATGTCAGCAATCGTAAATGCTGTTACCGCATCTTGTTTAATCTCCAATACTTTTTGCAAGAACTCAACAGCAGTCGAGTAATCATCCATCTTATAATATACCCAATAAGCAAAGGTGAAGTAATGCAAATCTTTGGGTTCAATTTCGTTTAGTGCATCAATAGCTTTATCAAAAGCGCCTTGTTGAACCAACGACTTAATTCTATTATAAAAGATTTCTCGCGATACCTTTAATTCTTCGATCATCCCCTTAGGAAGGTATGATTTAGAAGTTTGCCATACATCATATTTCATATCTGGGGACACATTTATACACGATAAAAATGTGTTACCCATATCTAAAGCTGCTAAAGAATCATAGTTCCCGGTCTTTAAATTTTTTATATACGCTGCTACGTGTTCAGATAATTCAGTTTTATTACACCAAGCATCATAAAATCGCACAAGCCATACAATATTCTCTTTATCTCTTCTACGACCAAATCGCATGAGATACCAGATATTTAAAAAGCGATCTTTTATACGATATAAGTTATTTTTAACTTTTGTATTTACTATCTCAATCGACTGATTTTTTTCTAAAGCATTAAGCACTGATGAAACATGCTTACTCTCAATTTTTGTAATAGCTGATATTTCTTTAGCTGAAATTGCATCCCAATTTCGTGCAATGACATCAATAACTTTTTGTTGCTGTGGGGATAACTGATCTAATTCTGCTTTATAGAGAAAAGTGAGGTCATCCAACAATTTATATAAATCCAAAATAGCCTTACCATTACCGTTATCTAAAAAAATTTGGAACAGGTAAGACATCGTGCGCGGATTTCCGCCAGTTAACCTTCTTAATGATTCAATTCTTTTGGGATTTTTGTTTAAGATTTGATGAATTTTATCTGATTGATTGGTTTGTTCCCCCAACTTCATTAATAACTTGATAGACTCCAATTTATTAAGGCCATTCAACTGAACAATATTGAAAAAGTGGGTAAATGGTTGATTTTCGCCCGAGACAGACTCAAAATACGTTGTTGAAGAACCTATTAAACTTAATGACGTAGAGCCCTCTAAAACCTCAAGTA
The DNA here is from genome assembly GCF_041660805.1 of Mucilaginibacter sp. GTDB lineage: Bacteria > Bacteroidota > Bacteroidia > Sphingobacteriales > Sphingobacteriaceae > Mucilaginibacter. The sequence continues at coordinate 56,235 of NZ_JBAZVP010000001.1, forward strand.
ATCTATACTGTTCGTCAACACCTATTTTTTTAAAAAACACGTCGATGTTTTCTATAAATAAAATTGCTCGCTTTTTATTACTCAGTAATTCCGCATTAATAATTTTTAAAGCTCTGGCCTCATCTTGTTCGTTACCTACCTGCGAAGCTTCAACTTGATCACTTAGGTGCTCAAATCCGGGCAGTTCGTCAAGACTGTCGGCTACATTTTCCCAAAGGTTCAATAATTCGGTAATATGATATTGCTCTTCGTTGAACATGATTGGTATAAAAAGCTTTTGCAGTTCATTATCATCTTCAATTGCATATTTCAGCCGATACAATAGTGTTGTCTTTCCAGCCCCGCGCTGGCCAATGATTAAATGGCTCTTTAGGGTGCTGTTATTCTTATTTAATTTTATTTCTGAAAATATGCTTTTGTAGGCGCTCAAACGCACAACAAAGCTTTCTAAAAGCACAGTTTTTGCTTTATTACCAGTATTGTTTCTTAAAAGTACATCAAGGTTAGTATCCATTTTTACAGCTATATCGCACTTAGCAATTTTTTTCTTGTCAAATATAAACAATTTTTTCGTTGCTAAAAATATTTTAGCAATTTTTTTATTGTCATGTTGTGTTTTTGTGATTATCCTTGTTAAACGGTGACGTGTAGCACTTGGAGACACAATGCCATACAAAGTAATCTAAGAATATACTGCGGAGCATAAACAGTTATAATCATATCATAATGCTGAAGATGTTGCGCTATAATGGGTTTGACAACATTTCCTGTCCAAGCCACCATTACCACAGGCCAAAGCAGGCAATGCCAAACTCGTAACAGGATTTGTTTTAAGATATCAACCAAAGTTATTGTTAGCTACCTTTCAGAAGCACAGGTTTGCGTTTTAGTATTGCCTTAAATGGACAAACGATAAGGAAATAAGGGATTACAGAGTAAAATTAAAAGATTATTTGAGTTGCTGTCTCCTTATATTAAATACCTAATTCATCGGGACCTTGTTATGACCATAGAATATATCGGAATATAGATGAAAAGCATGAATGCAGATGCCTTTCACAGGTGGGCGATCACTTTTTATTCTATGACGGAGGCGAAGACTATGAAACAATTAATCCCGTTGGAAGAGCCAAAGGCACACAAAAGACAAGGGGGGAATACCGGACGCCAAAATTAAACTCAGCAAAGAAAAATTTATCTACATACAATATATGATGTTGAAAAAAGGACATTTGGCCAAAATCTACGAATTGAAAGAATACGAGATTGTAAATTAAAAATGATTGTAAATATATCTGTTAGTAATATGCAGATATATTTACAATCCTTACCCAAAAAAACTAAATTGCCTCACCTAAACTTAAGCAATGGAAACCAACGACGAATTGACCTATCGTGTTTATACAACAAAAAGCGAAGCTGACAAAGCCATCAACTCTTTAAAAGGTATCTTACTTGGAATCGGTTTTGACGGGGTGATCACTGATGATGAAGTAAAGGAACTCGATAACTGGTGTAGCCTGCACCATGAACTGATCAACCGCAACCCGTTTCAGGAATTTATGGTTACGATCAAAGAAGCTTTAACACAAACAGACCATAGAACGGAACTGATCAGCGACCTGTTCTGGCTATGCCAGAAATACGAATCAGATAGTTACTATTATAACCCCGCTACAGCAGATCTTCAAACGTTACAGGGGATTTGCCACGGTATTCTTGCTGACGGCATAGTCGAGGATAAAGAAGTTATCGCATTAAAGAAATGGTTTTATAACAATGGTCACCTTGCTTCTTATTATCCCTACGATGAGATCAGGAGTTTGGTCGCTTCTGTGTTAGCTGATGGAGTAATCGATGAAATAGAACGCAGGCAGTTGAAGGCTTACTTCAGCGAATTTGTTAAACTGACCGATACTGCCTTAACGGCAAAGATCAAAGCGGATACAGAAGGGGTCATGATCAGTGGTATTTGCTCCCACGATCCCGTTCTTGAATTTCCGGGAAAATATTTTTGCTTTACGGGTGTTTCGGTAAAAGCCAAGCGGTCTGATATTGAAAAACAGATCAAAATAATGGGCGGAAGCTTTAATGGTTCCGTTACAAAATCTACTGATTACTTGATCATCGGTGATGGCGGCAACCCCTGCTGGGCATACGCCTGTTACGGGAGAAAAGTAGAATCTGCCATTGACCTACGTAAACAAGGGCATAAAATATTATTGGTCAACGAAAACGATTTTTGGAAAGCAGTAAACTATTAATTTAAGCATGGGTGCATTTTCATTTTATTATTGTCCCCTTTCATAAAGTAAATGATATATTAGATTTCTTAAGGAATTGATGAGCCAGGAGTTGCATACAGATAACAATACTTTTGATGGAAATGGAACCGATGATAGCATCATAGACATTACGGGCCAGTCCACTGCGATCATTTACGGCCAGGGGGATTCGGGCGTTGTCAGGTATCCTCCGGGTGTTCCCGCCTGGAAACACCAATATATTTATTCGGCAAGGGAACTGGATGCGGCAACGCCCGAACAAACAGATTTCTACCGTCATTTTAAAAAATGCTTCCTGTTGCATACCGCGCTTGATCTCGAAGGCAACACCAATTATGCTTTTATCTTATTATTCGACCTGCTTGCTGATTTCAAAAGCCATCATGAGCTGCCAAAACTGGAGAAACAGCTCGTTAGCCTGGCCGTAAACTATCCAAAAACGCGGCCTTATGGGCTTTCGATGCTCGGTCTGGCCATGCAAGAGGCAGGTGATGTAACAGGTATAGAACGTATCCGGGATTTTCAGCAGAACCCGGCAGGCGACTATAGCCTGAAATTAGGGGATAAATTTAGAAAAAAGCTCTTGTTAAAAGACAGGGAGGTAGAACTGCTCAACAGGATATGGTACCCGGACAACAATTTTTGCAGCATGGATTTTTGCCTGCTGGAAACCGTTAAGCTTTATCTGCTGGTCATTGACGCGCTGGAACACCGGTATAGAAAGGAGGGTACGGTGGCAGCTGTGGAATATAATACGCTGGCAGATTTCATTACCATGCGAAAGATTGGGAACGCTATCAATGATTATAATTACAAGTATACCATTCTGTCTTCCCTAAACGATATTTATACCTTGATCTTTAGGTACGCCGAAAACACGCTTCGGGAAGCTTATGGCCATACAAGGAAGCTGAACACCGAGCTGCATGATAAGGATACCGAGATTGCAGAGCTGTATGAGCAAAAATTACTAAGTAAACTGAGGCTGCTTTTGCCGGTTTGGGTATTGCGTGTGGAGCAGCCGGATGAAGCGACAGAAATAGCCCTTTTTAGCCGTAATACCGCCCGTTGGAAAACAAATTTTGAGCTGATTGCCAAAAAACACGGGCATGACCATGATAAATTTTACCAGGACATCCGGGAACTTGCCCGGCTGAACCTGCAGAATCCTTCCGTGGAAATGATCTGGTTTGAAGCTGCCCGTTTCATCGCGAAACAAGACAAAATCACATCTTTAAGACTTTATATTCAATATATTTACCAAGACCTCAATTCCGAAACTTTTGATAACAGGAAGCTGAATAAGACGATACAAAAAAACTTATTCAGCACCACCACTCAATTAGAAGAATTCGAGGCCATCATTACGGAACTGGTCATGGCAAAAGACCTGGATAAGGCCATGGACGCAGCGACCCATTTATACCAGCCCAAACGCAAAAAGATCACCCTTGACCGGAATGCGATCAGTGAGATCAGCGAAAAACATTCCGGTACCGTGGAGCTATTGAACCGCTACCTCGAAGATGAAACGGATGCTTTAGTAACGCAGTCCCTGCCGGACGAAGAGATCGTGATAAAGATCAATTCCCCCGAACCGGCCGTACAAGTAAAAATTTATTTTGATACGCTTGCATTTACGGAAGTGCAATTAGAAATACTCAACCTGTTCCGCAAGGCTAATTTAACTCTGCCCATCGTTGAGCTGGAAGCCTTCGCGAAGGAACATGGGGTATTTAAAAATCAGCTGGTCGACTGTATCAATGAACTTTGTTACGAGCTGCTGGATGACATCCTCATTGAAGAAGAAGAAGATAACTATATCATAAACGAAGACTATTATAAAAACATATTGATCAAATGATTACAAATATTAAACCTAAAGAAGCTACGTCCATTATCAATTCGCTCATTGGCGGTGTCGTACCGAAGATCGGGGTCCAGCATATTACCGTTGGCCGTTCCGATGAGATCAACGCGGTCGTTGCCGCTTTGGAGGATGTAAAGAACGGTCATAGTATGGTGAAGTTCTGGATCGGTGATTTTGGATCGGGTAAATCATTTATCCTGCATCTGCTGAACACCGTGGCACTCAAGCAAAAATTCGTGGTGGCAAATGCCGATTTTACGCCCGATAACAGGCTGTACTCTTCTGATGGAAAAGGTACTGCGCTCTATTCCGCCATTATCGATAATATAGCTATCCAGACAAAGCCGGAGGGAGGGGCCCTGCCCACGCTCATGGAAAAATGGATGGAGCAGGTCATTATGAAAACTGCCGAGGAAAACAACATCCCCCTGACGGCTATCCGTGATGCGCAATGCATGCAGCTGATCCAGTCCAATATTATGAAAACGATCAATGCGATCACCGATGTTGGCGGGTTCGATTTTGGTACGGTAGTCATGAAATATTATGAAGGTTTTATAAAAGATGATGAAGGCTTGCGCCGTAATGCGCTGAAGTGGCTGAAAGGAGAATATACGACCAAGACCGAGGCCAGGCAGGACCTTGGCGTACGGGAGATCATCAATGACCTGAATTACTATGACATGCTGAAGAACTTCTGTAAGCTGTTCGTAAGTATGGGTTACAGTGGTTTTGTGATCAATCTCGATGAAGCGATTAACCTTTACAAGATATCAACCGCGGTCATGCGGGAAAAGAACTATGAAAAGATCCTGAGCATTTATAATGACTGTTTCCAGGGCAAGGTGGAAAACCTATACATCAATTTCGCGGGCACAAGAGAATTCCTGGAAAATGAACGCCGGGGATTGTTCAGTTACCAGGCATTGAAAACCCGGCTGGAAACCAATAAATATGAAACAGCAGGGGTGAGGGATTTTGCACAGCCGGTGATCCGGCTTTTACCGATCACCAATGAAGAGATTTTTGTGTTGCTGAAAAAGCTTAAAGAGATTTTCGATCTGAATTACAAAACCGAGATCAATTTTGACGATGACGATATGGCCATGTTCATGGAAGAGATCTTCAATAAACCGGGCGCGGACGAGTTCCTGACACCGAGGGAGGTGATCCGCGATTTTTTAAATATCCTGAATATCCTCCGGCAAAACCCAGGATTTGACAAAGGTAAACTGCTCGGCGAGATCCAGATCGCAGACGAAAGGCCTGATGATCAGCTATTGGAAGGAATAGAGGAGCTATAATGTCATTTGACCTGTTATCCGTTCCGATCCGAAAATACATCCGCGAAAAACGCTGGGAACAGTTACGTCCGATCCAGACAGCGGCCATCGCCCGGATCATGACCACCGATGATAATTTTATACTGGCCTCCAGAACGGCGTCCGGTAAAACAGAAGCAGCGTTTTTGCCGATCCTGTCTAAGGTGGATTTCAATAGCCGGGGTGTTGCGGTGCTTTATATATCTCCCCTGATCGCACTTATTAATGACCAGTTCGAACGTATTGAAAAGTTATGCCAGAACTTGGAGGTGACCGTAACCAAGTGGCACGGAGAAGCCAACCGGACGCTCAAGGAAAAACTGATCAAGGAACCACAGGGGATCGTGCTGATCACACCGGAGTCGATCGAAGCCATGTTTGTGAACCGGCCCCCTCATGTGAAACTGCTTTTTTCCAATTTGCAATATGTCGTGATCGACGAGATCCATGCTTTCGTCGGTACCGATCGCGGGGTACAGCTGAAGTCGCTGTTGTCCCGCTTACAGGATGTACGTGCCGGCCAGCCTTTTAAGATCGTTGGCCTTTCTGCTACGCTGGGAGATTTTAATGAGGCCAAAAGATTTACCGGGGACGAAGCGCGTACCAAAGTGCTGATTGATAAATCGCCGAAAGAAATAGACGCTCACTTTCGTTTTTTTGAAGCGGAGACCGCCGAATTACCATTGGCCTTACTCAAAGATTTATACAAGGAAACGAGGGACGCAAAAGTGCTGATCTTTCCCAACAGCAGGGGAAAGGCAGAAGAAGTAGCTGTTAAGTTGCTGAAGATCTCCGAAAGGGTAGGTGGGCATAAAAATTATTTTTCGCATCATTCTTCCGTTGATAAACAGGTCAGGGAGTACGTGGAGGAGTTTGCTAAAAGCAGCACCCTGCAGCACTTTTCCATCGCCTGCACTTCCACGCTTGAACTCGGAATTGACATCGGCTCCGTTGATGAAGTGGTACAAATCGATGCAACCCATAGTATCGCATCCCTGATCCAGCGTATCGGAAGGAGCGGCCGTAAGGATGGTGTGACAAGCAAGCTTTTTTTGTATGCGACCGAACCATGGAGTCTGTTGCAATCCCTTGCTTGCTGGCTGCTTTACAAAGAAGGGTTTATCGAGCCACCGGCCAATAGTGATCTTTCCTATGATATTTTACTACACCAGGCCTTGTCGATCGTCAAGGGCAGGTCGGGCATCGTTAAGGATGACCTGCAAACACAGCTGCTGCACAATTTTGCGTTCTCCGCAATCGGGACGGACGATATCGATGCAGTTATCGGGCACTTAATAAACCTGGACCTGTTGGAGCAGGTCGGGAGAGAACTGATCATTGGCGTGGAAGGCGAAAAGATCGTCAACCGCCGTGACTTCTACAGCGCTTTCAAGACCGAAACTTTCTTTAAAGTGGTCAACGCCGGCAATACCATCGGCGAACTGCCCTACAGCCCGGGAATCATCGAAGATGAAAATATATTGCTGGCCGCAAAAATGTGGAAGATCATTTTCGTGGATTTTGACGCCAAAAAGATAGAGGTCAAAAAAGCGATTGACGGTAAACCGCCGGTGTTTTTTGGAGGAGGCGGCAATATACATCACCAGATCCGTCGGAAAATGTACGAGATCGCCTACGGTCAAGAGCAATACGTGATCCTGGATGAGCCTTGTGCGCTGGAGCTAAAGAAGTTACGGAGTTTCTTTGCCTCCTTCGCCATAAAGGATGTGGACAGGCAACAGCCCTTGTTCCAGGAAAAAAAACAGCTTTCCTTATTTACATTCAGCGGATCCCGTTTGAATAAGACCATTAGCCTGTTGCTGGACATCAACGGGTTACAGCATACATTCAGCGATCATGACAGCTGTTTTCACTTTAATATCACCGGGCAGGAACTTCGGGAAAACTGGAAAAAGTTTACCGCGTTCCCTGGCTACATAGATGTTTTCCTTCAGCAACAATTGGAAGAGAAACCCGCCCTGCTGGATTTTTCCAAATGGGGCGTTTATTTACCGGATTACCTGAAGATCCGCTTGCTGAAACAAAAATATTATGACTTGGATGCCGTGAAACAGGTTAATGACTGGATACTTGTTGAAAACCTGGAGGTCAGCTGATGAAACATACTTTTACAGCCATCGATTTTGAAACGGCACAAAGTAAGCGTTGGAGCATCTGCCAGGTGGGGCTGGTAAGGGTGGAAGGCCGGCAGGTCATTGAAAAGCTCAACCTGCTTGTCTGCCCGCCGGGTAATATATACCACCCCATGAATACACAGATACACGGGATAGAGGCCAGGCACACCGCAAGGGCGCCGAGTTTTGCATCGGTATGGCCACAGATCCGGCACTTTATTGACGGGCAAACAGTAGTTGCGCATAACGGGGCATTTGATTTCAGCTGTCTGTCACAAACACTCAGTTTTTATGATATCCTTCCTCCCCTGTATGAACGGCAATGTACCTATAAAATATTTGGCAAAGGTCTAGCCGCCTGCTGTATAGAGCACCGGATTGCGCTTAAGCATCATGATGCTCTGTCTGACGCGATGGCTTGTGCAAATCTTTACGTGATCCATTTGGACAGAACAAGTTAGCAGCAGGAATAACGAATAATATATACCTATTAAAATAATAAAATGATCGGTTGGTCGATATTCTTTTTCTGTGTGTTGCTTCTCCACCTGACCCGGCGAAAACCGAAGGTGAAAGGAAAACAAGCGTCGTCAAAGTCGACAGCCTTCAAGACACAACAGCGGCAATCAAAAGCGAAGATCACTATAGAGCGATCCGGAAAAACTGAACCGAATTACGAGCAGTTGTCCGTTTTACAACGTCCTTCGCAGGAGCAAATCGCTCCGCCGGTAATTTACACTTCCATAGCGGTCGCGCCGATCAAGGCAGATCCTCCAGGCAGTGACGTCAAGGCTTCTGTCCCTGCGGATAGAGGTATCGCGATAGATCAGGTTATTAATGACTCATTGGTTGACCGGCTCATAAAAAGTGGTGTTATGGCTCCAGATCCGAATGATGAGCCACACAGGGTTGTTACCGCTTTTCTGAAACCAACAGCCGAGGAGGTCATTCCACCTCCGGAGGAAAAAGTAGTGGCTGAAAGGGCGCAGGTATTGATACCCCCTACTTCAGGTATTCCACCCTGGGGCCACACTTATATTTATTCACGTGATGAACTTCGGTCAGCAAAGCCGGATCAAAAAAAATTTTATCAGTATTATAAGAATCGCTTTTACGCCGGTGAATTTATCGAAGTTGGTGAGGATACCAATTATGGCTTTATTCTATATTTTGACCTGATCCATGAATATAAGACTCATCTTGATCTTGACCTGCTGGAGAAGCAATTCGGGCAGTTGGACAAAAGTTGCCCGAAGACGCATAGTTATAGCCAAAGTTTCCTCATTGCGAAGATGCGCGAATTCGGGGATGAAGAGGGGCTGGCACGCCTTGGTTATGTCGAGCATTGGCGGACCCGCTACGAAAAACAGCTTAAACTGAGCAAAAGCGACCAGAAGTATTATGATGCCATTTACCTTTCCGGTAATAGCTTTATTAATATCGACCAATGCGGACTTGAAACGTTGCGCCTTTACATCAGGTCCATCGGCATATTAAAGGCACAATATAAATTGGCCGGAGCAACAATGGGTGATAGCTTTCACCTCATCCTTGACCTGATTGCCCGTAAGGAGAATCGTTACCACCTGAACAGCCCAAACTATAAGTATACCGTCGAAAAATCAAACCAGCTTTACCAGATTATACTGCACTATTGCGAAAACCAGCTCCGGGATATTTATCGTCATAAAAGAAAGATAAACCTAGTCAGTGATTACCATCATAAAGAAGTCATTGACTTCATAAACGATCACCTGATCAGGTACCTGGAATCCGGTAAACTGGAACTGATCAAAGACATTCCGGCTCCTCTTGAAGCGACTATCATCGCCTTAAATGCGGTCAATATTACCCGCTGGAAAGAGCACATTGAATTAACAGAAGCACATTTTACCAGCGTCGGTAAAACTGCTTTTCTGCAACAGGTCGAACAGGTGATCATGGAGAACAGGGATAACCCATCCCTGGAAACAATATTCCTGGAGTTGTCCAAATTTCTGGCACCTTTGGATAAAATAACTCGTCTGCAATACCACCTCCGCTATGTGCTGCAAAACGCACTGGCCAAAAAGCTGGTACTCAAGCCAGTATCCAAGCTTGTACAAAAAACTGTTTTTGAAACAGCAACGCAATACCAGCGCTTTGAAGCCATTGTAAAAAAACTGGGGGAAACCATGGACCTGGATACAGCAATGGTAGCTGTATCAGCCATTTATACGCCTGTAAGAAAAAAGATCCTGCTGGATACCGAAGCCATTAGGCAAGTGGTCGCAGAGCATTCAGAAACCGTCGAGGTCCTGAATGAATATCTGAAAGACGAGGAGGATGTTATACAAGCACAGACTGTCCCGCATTTAACCGGCCCTGGTTCTATTGAAACCAAAAAGATCGGAACAGAAAAAACCGAAACAGAAAAAACGGATACACCAGCCTATAAACAGGAAGTAATTGCCTCCCTGAATCAAACCGGATTACAATTACTGGAACTTTTCAGGTCTAATAACCTGCAATTGAGTGCGATACGTATTAATGATTTTTGCCGGGACAACGGCTTAATGAAAGGCGCGTTGATCGACTCGGTAAATGAACAGTTGTATGAACTGATCGATGATGTATTGATTGATGAAACTATGGATGAAGGATACGCAGTTAACCCGGAATATTTTCAACTGCTGGTCATCTGAAAGTGAGTTTATCCTGACTTTAAAGGTCTGAAATATTCTTTGTTTTCCAAGGTTGGGCTTTGTTAATTTATCTTTTTAAGTATTAACTTTAACTAATGAAACTCCAAAGGCCTGCTATAGGTGATAAAATTGCTCAAATAACCCTTTACCAACAAAAATCACTTGATGAACTCCGAATGATAAAACCCCTTTGGGCGTATGGGGAAAATGCTGATAAAATGTTAGATTATGCCCTACATCCCAAAAATCAGGAATATGTTATATTTCATGTCTATCCTTCCGAATTAGTGAGAAGCACGGAATTTTATGAAGTGAGTATCGATAAATTATTTACTGGGGTATTACTAAATGATAGCCGGGTTGCCGGAATATTAAACCGCTGGGATTGGGATGAATTTGTAGATCCACCCACTGTTGATTTTTGTGTAAATTTTAAGGGTAAGCTGTCATTATCCGACGGAAGGCATCGGACGAAAATAACTTTCCTCCTCGGACACATAGAGATGCCCATTGCAATACACAATACCGAAATTGAGCAAATTTCAAATATTATAAACCTCAACAAAATAGAAGGCTGAATAAAAAAAAGCATGGTCTACAATTTTAGTCTTACTTCTGCTTAATCAGTATGTGTAATCCTCCTTATGCGCTTAGCTAAAGCAACCAGCGCCAGTGTTAACGTGCTCTTTTTCCCTCATACCATTCGAAAAAGCGAAAGGTCTCGGCCCTTGGGTAATGCTCGTCCCGATCCGCCCTGTCGGTCTCCAGTGACCGCGCATTGATGATCGCCTGCGGGATATTCTCCCGTAAATTGGCATATAGCCTCGCCGCCGCCTGGAAACGCTGGCTTTTATCATAACCTGGAATATACCGCTCCAATTGCTCACTCACCTCATCACAGTCGCCAAAGTGCTGGCCGGTAGGGCGGAAGTGCAGCAGCAACCACATTTCAAAGCAAGGATTATTTTCTAAAACGATCACCCCTTTACGCTCTGCGGCAATTTTTAGCCGCTGGTAAACCGCCTGCTGGCCCTGGGCAATGATCGCATCCATATCGATCAAGGCGTAAACCCGGCTATAATCCTGTTTTAAGCTGATCCCACGCTCCAGTACCCCCTTGAAACTTCCCGCCTTACGCGGATAATCGGGCTTGATATCAAGCCCTTCCGGCCGGTCGGTATCCTTGAGGTCGCTGAAATAGATCTTTTCCGTAAAGCCGTCACCCACCAGTGCTACCGTGGACCTGCCGGACCTTTTTTTGATTGGTCTACCCATATTATTTATTCATCAATGGGCTGCCCAGGTTCGGTTTTGCGCCTAACCGCCCCGCGCGGTAAGCATTGATCAGGCTCGCTCCTTTACGTAGAGTCGCACTATCGAAATCAGCCGCGGAATACAGATCAGCGGATCCATCGTCCTTTTTTTCAATAAACCATAGCGCGTCCCGGCGGATGAAATCCTCTTCTTCCAGTAAGGCGATATTATGTGTAGTGATCAGCAGCTGTGAAAAAGTCGCATTAGCCAAAAAGGTTTGCAGGAAATGTTTCATCAGGTCCGGGTGCAGCGAACTTTCCAATTCATCAATGAGCAATAAAGCCTCATCATGGATCAGACGGTACATCGGGCCACCCAAGGCGAAATAACGCTGGGTGCCACGGCTCTCCGCACTTAGCGGCAGTTCAAAATTCCCGGTACCCGTTTCATGGGTAAAAGCCACCTTACGTTTAAAATCGGAAAGGTCTAAACCGGAAAGGATACCATCTCTTTTTTTTGTCGAGAACGGCGTATTGACATGAGCCGGATACAGATGCTCATAGACAAAATTAGGCCGGAGTCTAGGCTGGTAACTTTTTTCCGGATCGGCAGCAACCTTGCTGATCTGGCGGTCGGCCTTACGCATAAACGCCGCTATCCATTCCGCGGCAGCCGGGTTATCCACGATCATATCCGCGGTTGTTTCTGCTAAATCCGTGTCGCTCGTGATCATACCCAGGAAAAAACGTTTCATCCAGGTTTGCAAGGTATTCAATTCCGGTATATCCACATTGGTCTTGGTAAATGCACCCATGACACTGTTATTGTACAAGGTATTGCTTTCCAGGCGGTCACGTTCACGGGCGGGAACACCGATCTGGCTACCGAACTGTAGTTTTACCACCTGTTTTTCCGCATCCGTTTCCCGGCTGAACAGCAAGGTTGGTTTCGCCGAATGGAAAAAAACGAGCCGTTCACTGCGAATCATCGTCTTTGTAAATTCAAGCGTATAAATATGCCGGATATTATTCGCGTAAAAAGCCAGTTCCAGTGAAGAGGTTTGCTCCAGGGGGGCCTCACAAAATAAGAAAGGCTCAAAATCAAGTTCTTCCGATTTATTAAAAAAGGGCTCCAGCCAAAGCAGGCGGATAAATTCGAACACCTGCAATACCGTTGTCTTACCCGAAGCATTCGCACCGTAGATATACAACAGCTTCAATAGCCGCCTGTCATCCGGCATAACGGTCACATAAGCCTCATCCGTATCGTCCTTCGGCAATGCTGATTCAAAATTAAGTTCCACTTCGTCTCGTATCGGTCCGAAATTTCTTATTTTGATATGGTTAATCATTATTTCACTTGTTTTTGCAATTTATATTCAAATATATAAAAAATATATTTGCCAATATCAATTATTAAAGATGGTTGCTCTATTGCTAAGATGTTGGGCATATTGTAGGTTTTGTGCTTAGTCAAGGAGAGGGAGAGTTCAGAACCTCATTGTTTACTAACTGACTATTGATAGATTGCGTTTGCAATCTGTTAACGCTCTACGAATGACGATAGAACAGTTTTGAAATCTTCTATCATAACGTTTAATCGGCTTAGATTAAACAATTTAAAAGAAATCAGCAAGCCGTGTTTTGGTTGAACCAAAACGGCTTGCTGGGTAAACCCGGGAGCGCTGCTTCACTTCGTTCAAACAGTTTAAAAAAGAAAAACACCCTGTCAGGTGCTTTCTGTTTAATTGCTAATTGGAAATATATTCCTGTATCAGCGGGTAATCCCTTTCCAGGTTGAATGAATAACTGATGCCCTTTAGGTCGTCCTTCCTTAAACCCTCAAATTTTACCATACCGATTTGCTGCTCGTTTTTAAAAGGTGCAAGCCAACAATCAAAACCACTTTTACTCTGCTTGCTTTGGGATTCATAGTGGCTAAATACAAGGTAAAGATTACCCTTGACATTCTTGTAGTAAAGCGGGCAGCCTGTATTGATCGTGCCCTTAATATCTTCAGTTTTTTTGAATCCCCATATGTTAAGCTTTGTTAGCATTTGATTCATCTCATAAGTATGACGGTAGTGTACATCATCAGCCATTTTGTATTGGTGAATCTCATCCTCGGTCAGAGTATCTTTCAGGTAATGCCGGAATAATCCGTTTTGCTTAAGTGGCGACATCCTGTAATACCATTCCAGCAAATCGTGCCTGCCAACGCCCTCGGGCCAATCGTTGAACTGAGCCGTTTCAAGAAAATCTTGAAAGTGATGTTTCATCACAATAACGGAGGTTGGTTCAATCTTATCGTTGTTCCTTTTGAACATGACTGTTTTGCTACCAATTGTACTTATTCCGAATCCTCCCTCTTTTAGCCATTGGTAGATATAAGCTTCCTGAGACGGACTGCACTTTGCGTCTGCCCGGAAGTTTCTACCCTTTCTTAAAGTAACAAAGTCTGATAGGTTGTGATGGTTTGCCATAGGTTTTATATATGATGCCTGTACTAAAGTAACTTGCTTGACGCAATATTCCCAATGGTGTTGAAAACAACATGGCCTTTTTGCTTATAGTTATTATTCGGTAGTACCGATACACTTGTCTAAAAGACGGAATAACAAAAAAGACCTTTAGCGTGGCGATTAATTTTGCCGGGAGGGTTTGTATGGCAAGACCAAGGTTAGCATAGGACATTAAATTATCAAAGCGGTTTACATTCCGTTTATCTGAAGCGGAACTTCTACGTATTAACCGGGCCGCCGAAATTTGCGGTAAATCCCCAGGAACAGTAATCCGTGAAAAACTTTTAAAAGGGGGGGCTTAGATTTACTAATAATCAAAATGTAAAAGCAATGATGGCGGGTCGAGTACGTTTTGCTTTAGCTTGAAATGAATATATTTTTAAAAATCCATCAAGTCTTTAAGCGGTATTTCTAATCCTATCGACAATTCAATAAGCGAATTAAAAGACATATTAATGGCACCCTTTTCATATTGCTGGATGTCAGCGTGGTCGATATTACATTTTGCTGCAAGCTTTCTTAATGACAGGCCTTTACTTTTGCGGAGTGATTGCAAATGAATACCGAATTTAATTAAATGAGCTTTATAATTTTCACTTGCCATTGCAGATCGGGAGAACTGCGGAAAGTTGGCTGTTTTAATAAAAAATAGTGTTGGGTTTCAACCCAACACGCGTTAACTTTGCATACAAAGTTTATTATGTCACTTTATTATTAAATTGAAAAAGAGCCAATTGTATTTTGCCATAGCTTTGATATTTTTATGGCTATTAATTTATGCCTCGATTAAATTAGGCATAAATATTTATTGAAATTTAAAGTCCAGAAGTTCTTTTGGTTGCAAATCTAAACCCTTTGCCAATTCAAATATTGTAGAAAGCTGAATATTTGTTTTACCGTTTTCAATTTTTGAAATTTGACTATCGTCAAGGTTGCATCTCATAGCCAACGATCTAAGTGAAAGAGCTTTAGCTTCACGTAGTCGTTTTAAATGTTCACCAAAAGTTAATTGTAAATCTTCGTAATTGCCTTTCAAGTCCTTTATTTAATGATTTTCTAAATTTCCTTGAATAAAAATCAAAAATTGCGGATTTAAAATACCGCAAATCATTCTTTTTATTATATTTGTTTTGCGATACTTCTATAAAATTTGAAGCATCGCTTTTGTCTCGTTTTAGAAACGTCGGAAATTTCATACCCACGAGACGTAAGTGAATGCCCATATCTATAGCCATAGGTGTGGGCTCGCTTATCGTGGGGTGGCCTCCGACGGCCTCTAAACGCGCTAAGTTGAGTCCAGCCTATGGTTTTTTGCGTTTGACTGGCACACCTAATTTTAAGAATATGGAAGCGGTCATTATAAAACCAAAATTTAGCTCAAGCCTCACTTTCAAACAAGTGATGGAAAGATTTTTCAAGGTGCATACGCCTGAAGAAATCCAGTTGCTTTTCTGGAAATTTTTTCAATGCTGGGTAACCCGGGATTGCAATATCAAAGCGAACCTATCTGATGAGGAAGTAGCTCAGTTCTATGATCAATTGATGGAGCTGATCACTGCCACTCATAAATTATATGAAGCGAATGTGGCCATGCCAAGGCCACAGGAAGGAGAGGATCGTGAATAACCATGCTGTTCAATCATGGGTTCTGCTGATCTCACCAGCTGAGTAAAGCAAACCGCTCCAAGCCTTATCAGGCAAACTAATAATCTAATTATTTAATCACCATAAAATTGAAGCTAAAAACCAGCTTCCGGGCTTTCTATTGCCTTTTCTAAAGCGATTAAAACCTGAAATGAGATCAGTTAATTCAGATAAGATCACTGGCCGAACTTTTCGGCCATGGCTTTATGAAACGCCTGGTTGCTGGTTTCTTGCTGATTATTAACCTTAAACGTATTCAATGAAAAAGTATATCATTTTGTCAGCCATTAACTTGTTTTGTGGATTGATCAAAGCCCAAACTAATATGCCACCTCCTGCCGGTTTAAAAGTCGGCGATCAGGTTCCCGATTTTACTATAAATGTTATAAATCAAAAAGGCCCCTCTCCAAAATTATCGGACTTCAGGGGTAAACTCGTGATACTGGATTTTTGGGCGACCTGGTGCTCACCATGTGTCGGTATGATTTCCAAAATGGATTCGCTGCAAACAAAATTCGCGGGTAGTATCCAGTTTATACCAGTCACTTCACAATCTGAAAAGATCGTCACTTCTTTTATGGCTCGTTACCGAAAAAATAAAGCTCTAAAAAACGATCTTCCTGAAGTTGCCGGAGATCAGGAGATTCGAAAATTGTTTCCTCACTTCGCATTACCTCACTATGTATGGATAAACGGGGACGGCATTGTCGCTGCGATAACTGACGACAGAAATATTAACGCTGAGAATATTAGTAATCTGCTGTCCAAAAAACATGTTGAGCTGTCTGTAAAAACTGACATCAGGATCCCGTATAACAGGGACAAACCATTATTCATTAACACGAATGGAGGTAATGGCTCCGCGTTTATTTATCACTCTATGTTTGCCGGTTACTCCCCGGGGCTTCCTTTAGGCTGGTACATCCCGCTGCCCGATAGTAATAAAATGGAAAAGGTAACCATGATCAACGGAGAGCCTTTGACATTATTTCAGCTTGCATACCGGGATAGGAGTAGGTTCAACCGCAACCGGGTACAGTTACTTTCCAAAGACTCTATGATCATTATGTGCCATTCCAATGAGCCGGTCATGGATTGGTTCCAGAAGCATAGTTATTGCTACGATTTGTATTTGCCTGCAAAATTGGCTAAAAACAAGTTCGCAATTTTTAAGGAAGACCTCAGGCGATTCTTTCCTGACTATGAAGCGAAAATTGAAAGGCAGAATAGAAAATACCTTGCCCTGCAGCGCACCTCTGCTGTAGACAAACTAAAATCAACAGGCGGCGAACAGGTATGGACACAAGATCAGTTCGGGATGACACTGCATTATCAAAATTTCACCAGGTTCTACTGGGAACTTGATAACTATTTTTTTTCCTTATCTCCTTTGCCCCTGGTAGATGAAACCGGTATCAAAGGCGCAATTGATATTCGGCTCGAGGCAAACATGAGCAATGTGGTTTCCTTGAATAAGGCACTCGCAAATTATGATTTGCGGATTGTCGAAAAAACCGGTGACATCGACATCCTTGTGATCAGGGATAAGGCCCGGTTATCCGAGTAAGTAACCAATCAATTTAAACCTTAAAAAATTAATAATGAAAATACTTATAATCGCTTTTATACTCGCTTTTACCTTTTTTGAAATTCGGGCGCAATCTCCGGTATTTGGTAAAGTGGTTGACAGTGAAAGTCGTCAACCGCTTGCTGGCGCCACAATAAAAGTCAGCAAAGCCAACCTTTCTCTAACGACTGACAAGAATGGCAATTTTCAGTTTACACCCGGCAGCGGTGAATTAAAGATTGCTGTCAGTTATATCGGATATGCACCTTCAACCATAACAGTTAACCGCGAAGGGCAAGATTCTATTATTATCCGATTGCAAAAGACGAACAATGAACTGAAAGAAGTCGTCGTTTCGACCGGTTATCAAAATATCCCAAAAGAGCGGGCAACCGGTTCATTCGAAAAGGTTAATAACGAATTGATTAACCGCAGGGTTAGTACCGATATCATCAGCAGGCTGGAAGATGCCGTCCCGGGTTTGGTGTTCAATCGTTCGACAAGCAATGCATCTTACCAAACACAAATTAGCATACGCGGGCAAAGTACCATCTTTGGCAAAGCTGATCCGCTTATTGTCATTGACAATTTTCCTTACGATGGGAATATTAACAATATCAATCCCAATGATGTTGAAAGTATAACTATTCTGAAAGATGCTGCCGCGGCCTCAATTTGGGGTGCAAAAGCCGGAAATGGCGTTATCGTAATCACCACCAAAAAAGGCAGGTACAGCCAGGCTCCGAAAGTATCGTTCAACAGCAACGTGACCATCGGGGAAAAACCGGACTTGTTTTACCAGTCCAGAATATCCACTCAGGCATACATTGAACAGGAAAAACTACTCTTTGGCAAAGGATTTTATAAACGGGATGAAACTTCAGCCAATAAAAACCCTCTTACTCCGGTCGTGGAATTATTGATCGCAGCACGGGACGGGAAAATATCCGCGGCGGAAGCAAATGCACAAATTGAATCACTGAAGGGCCTGGACGTTAGAAATGACTATAAAAAGTATTTGTTCCAACAGAGCGTACAACAACAATATAGCGTAAATCTGTCTGGCGGGACTACTAATCAAAGCTACTATGTATCGGCCGGTTACGATAAAAACATCGCTAACCTGGTAAATAATCAGTATAACAGGGTTTCAGTCAATGCCAACCATACTTACAACTTCTTTAACAACCATCTGGACGTAGGTACTGGAATCTCCTACATTCAAAGCGACAATATTGTAAACAATCAGGGAACAACCGGTATATACTTTTCATCTGCAAGCGGATCGCCATTGTATCCTTATGCGAAGCTTGCCGATCAATCGGGCAATCTGTTACCCGTAACCCATGATTACCGGTCATCTTTTATCACAACCGCAAATAAAGCAGGGCTGTTAAACTGGGAATATAACCCGGTTCAGGAAGTGAGAATTGCTGATAACCATGCCAAAACAACCGACTACAGGTTCAATTTAGATCTCGTATATAAGATCATACCCGGGCTAAATGCAAGCGCTCTTTATTATTATGGCCGGACTACCGGAATTAACAGTACGATTAATAGCCAGGATAGCTATTTCACGCGTGATCTCATCAACAAATTTTCCAGGGTAACCGGAACCGGGTCAATTATTTATCCCGTGCCATTAGGCGGCATAGCCAATTTTGGCAATTCTATTGCTATTGCACAAAATTTTAGGGGGCAGGTCAACTATGCGAAAAACTGGAATGGCAAAAGCGACTTAACCGCTATTGCAGGTTATGAGATTCGTGACACCCATACATCGAACGATCAGCATCGCGAATACGGTTATGATCCGGAACATGCGACAATCGGTAAAGTTGACTATGTAAACTTTTACCCGCTTTATTACAATGGCGGCTCCGCCCTGCAGATTCCAAATGGTGATTTCCTGTCAGATCTTACAGACCGTTACCGCTCTTATTATGCAAACATGGCTTACAATTATGATAACAGGTATACGGTATCTGCAAGTGGCCGGATTGATCAATCAAATTTATTTGGAGTAAAAACAAATCAAAAAGGAGTTCCGCTTTGGTCTGCAGGTGTCGCATGGAACATCTCCAATGAATCATTTTATCATGTTGGTTGGCTGTCTGTGCTGAAACTTCGCGCAACTTATGGTTACAACGGCAACGTTAACAAATCGGTTACCGCTTACACAACAGCCCGTTACAACAGCGGCATCGATAACCTTTCGGGGTTGCCCTACGCAACGATCACAAACCCGCCCAACCAGGACCTTGTATGGGAAAGAGTCAAGGTCATCAACCTGGGTGTGGATTTCCAGGCACTAAACAGGCGAATAAGCGGAACGCTGGAATATTACCACAAAAATGGCATTGACCTCATTGGCAATGCACCTTTTGCGCCATCGACAGGTATTACCGAATTCCGTGGAAATGTATCAAACAATAGCGGGTATGGATATGATGTTTCGATCCAAAGCCGAAATCTGACCGGTGGTTTTAAATGGACGACAAATTTTTTGTTTAGTAAAGCTGCAGATAAAGTAACTAACTATAAGATCAAGGCCGATGCATTAACATTTTTACAATTAGTATATCCATTCGAAGGAAAACCGCTCTACGGAATTTACAGTTTCAAAACAGCCGGGCTTGATCCTGCAACAGGAGATCCGCAAGGTTACCTTAGCGGTAAAGTGAGTAAAGATTACACGGCAATAATCAATGCGACAACACCGGATAGTTTGAAATTTAACGGACCTGCAAGGCCCACGATTTTCGGTAGCTTAAGAAATGCTTTCAGCTATAAAGGTTTTACACTTTCTGCAAATATAAGTTATCGATTTGGTTACTACTTCAGGCGCAGTTCCGTGAATTACGCAACTATACTTACCGGCCAGGGGGGACATGGTGATTTTGAAAAACGATGGATGAAACCCGGAGATGAAGCTTTCACGCAAATACCTTCCATGCCGGCTACAAACAACGGCAACCGGAATAATTTTTATATGTATTCATCCTCGCTGATTGAAAAAGCCGATCATATCCGTTTACAGGATATTAATCTGAGTTATTCCCTTAGCAAAGAAAAGTTCAAATGGCTTCCGGTAACAAACATTCAGGTATATGCTTACGCTAACAACCTGGGCATTTTATGGAAAGCGACAAAAACGTCACTCGACCCGGACTATCCTATCGCCCAGTTTCCTCCAGTGAAAACATATGCTTTCGGAATTAGAGCTGATTTATAAATCATAAAACACGATCATCATGAAACTTAAATATAATAAAAGGTCGGTAAGCATCATTTGCTATATAATACCAATCATACTATGCACACTTTTGATATCCTGCAAAAAAGATTTTCTGGACAAAAAACCCGATAAGGCTTTGCTGGTGCCCACTACTTTGCAAGACTTTCAAGCCCTGCTAAACAACCTCACTATTATGAATGCGGCTCCGTCTTTGAACATGATAGCAGGTGACGAATTTCTCCTGCCTGACGAAAATTTAGAATACCTCGATATCTCCGAAGTAAACAGCTATTCCTGGAATCCATATTTAGGCGCGCGGCTATTGGACTGGGAAACACCTTATCAGCAGGTTTTTTATGCAAACGTCATACTGGAAGGAGTGGAAAAACTCTCGCCCGATCAGTCATCACAACAGCAAAGAGATCAGATAAAAGGAAATGCTTTGTTCTTCAGGGCGAGAGCCTTTTATAACCTGGCACAGGAATTCGCAAAACCATACATTAAAGCTTCTGCTTCAACTGATCCGGGAATCCCATTACGACTAAAAAGCGATGTAAATGAGAAGTCAGTCAGGGCAAGTGTTCAGCAAACTTATGATCAAATTATCACAGATCTCAATGCTGCAAAAAACCTGCTTCCACAAAAACCAGCGCTGAACACTATGGCATCACAACTAGCAGTGAATGCATTGTTATCAAGGATGTATCTAAGCATGAATGATTACACGAATGCAAAAAAAGCGGCCGATGATTATCTCGCCGTGAATAATCAACTTATAAACTACAACACATTAACAGCGGCCGGCATCAACCCTTTTCCACAATCCATAAAAGATGGAAATCAAGAGGTCGTTTTTTACGGAGATTTGATTAGTGCGCTTTTTAACTTTTTCTCTCCTTACATCAATCCTGATCTTTACAATTCTTACGATCAAAACGACCTTAGAAAATCGCTTTTGTTTGCTGATGATGGTACAGGGAAGTATTCATTCGTCGGTGATTATACCGGGTTTGCATACCGGTTATTTGGAGGACTGTCCACCGATGAAGTTTACCTGAACCGGGCAGAATGTTTGGCGAGAAACAACGATTTAAATGCTGCGCTCAAAGACTTAAACTTCCTGTTGATTAACAGATATAAAACCGGAACGTTTACTCCGATAATGTCAACCAACGCTGACGAAGTCATTTCAATTATATTGAAAGAACGGCGTAAAGAATTAACAGCAAGGGGGATTCGCTGGTCGGACCTTAGGCGCTTAAACCTGGAAGATAAATATAAAACCACATTATCACGTATGATAAATGGTAGGCTTTTGTCATTGCCGCCGAACGATAATAAATATGTATTCCCTATACCTGACAATGAGATAGCCGGTAGCGGCATACCGCAAAATCCACGATAAAATAAAAGGGAGGCAATTGCCTCCCTTTTATTTTTTTAAGGCACCTGTACAAATGTGCCTGGTGTTGTGCTAATCGGATCAGATGGATCCATATTCGGGTTTTGGCCTTCCGGGTATTCGGCTTTACAAACAGGCGGCGTAAGGTTGTTACATAAATCGTTGCTATCAGCAATAACATAAGTACCATTTGCACGTTTCCCCCAAAAAACAGTGGCATCTTTGTGGAAATTTGTAGCGTAAGCTGCACCGGTACCTAATAAAATAGCGATAACAGCCAGATTGATTTTTAATCTTTTCATTTTGAAAGGACATTTTTATAAATCAAAAAACATCAAAAAACTTTAGTTGAAAATGTGATTACTGCCTACTCTATTTTACGGGTTTTCGGCATCTCCTGGTTGATCGTGCACGACCTTGCCGGCACGATCCATGGTTACCATTCATTAGTTTAATTGTCACCAGTTCTCCTTTCTTTAGTGAATAATTTTATCGCGATTGAAATCAAGGCCAAAACAGAAATATTAAAAATTAAGTGGGTCTTCCACCCCATGTGCTTAAGTATTCCGCCACAAGAGCAAGGGAATCTTTCCCAATAACCAAGGAGTACAAGGGAAATATAACCTGTAAAAAGCGCCATTAAGATGAATGAAATGATTAAACCGGCAAGTCTCGTTTTATCAAAAACAAGACTTGCAGCGGCAATTAACTCTACCTCTGGCAACGCGTAAATCAGCGTGTTGGCAACCCATAGAGGAAATGTTTGGTTATGCATTTGACCTTTGAATTCTTCAAATGTTAGCAATTTGCTTAATGCTGCATAAACCCACAGCAAAATCAAAAAAAACTCAATTACTGCCAGCCATTTGGAGTTTTGGAATATCATAAAACAAAGGTGTAGGAGCAATAATGACATAGAATGTCACTCGGGATTTTTTATGATATATTTTTTTTGAAGACGGTCATAAGTGATTTCATGACCCTGATCGCGGAGATGTGCAATCATTCTTTTAACCGTACGGACACTACAGCTGAAACGGTCCGCCGTAACCTCGAGCGAACGGAACCTATTCTTCCGTATCTGTTCTAATATATATGCTAATCGCTGTTCGTAGGTCCTGTAGTCCATTTTTCATGCTGCCGGTTTACAGTATGAAATTGCCTGTTTTACAGGAAGTAAGCTATTAGTTAAACTTATAAATTATTCGATATTTAGCTTTTCAATGTCACTGTTGTAGACATTGATATGTTCCGGGAGGTTCTCTTTTTTCCTTTTGATCGCGTCAGACCAGAATCGCCCGATCTTCCTGATCGTAAGCATAAAATTGTGATAATTGATGTAGGTACCAAACTTCGGCTTTGGCAGTAAAATAAAAGGAGAGATCTCAAGAATCTCGGCAATTTCATAGATCCTCTTAATCGTCAGGTCGGTTTCATTCCGCTCAAGATTGGAATAGGCAGCCTGTGATATATCCAGCATAAAAGACATATACTGCTGGCTGTAGTTCTTTGTTAAGCGCTGTATCCGTATTTTTTCTCCAATCGAATCCATATAAAAGTTTGCCAGGGTTTCCTATAAGCTAAGGTAATAAAATACAAGTTAACCTTTTAGCTATCGGTATTGCATTACGACAATTTCGTGTAATTCATAATACTGTGAAGAAACACAATTGTTTTACAATGGAAGACTTAACAGACAACATTGCGTCAGAGTTAAAAGGAGGGGCCAGTCAGTGCGCTTATAACATCGCAGTTTCCGCTTCAGTCGGAGGCCTTTTCGGCGGCGTTGGCGCTGCAGTAGGCGCGATCGCCGCGGCAACAGGCCCGTCCTGCCTCGGCTGGTGGTAAATCAGGTGCCGGGGCCAAACCCGGCACTTTCATGCCTTAAAAACCAAAGCGCACACCATACCTCCAAGCGCTCCATAAAAATGCACTTCATTGTTCACAAGCGGGTTGGCCGCTTTTATCTGGTAAAGAATTAAAAACACAATATAAATGAGTGCGGCGTACATATTTATCACACCCCCAATCAGCGGCATATAAAATGCGATGTGATAAGGTTGCAATATCATAAAACTCATCATACAGCCAAGAACGCTGCCAGAGGCCCCCGCACTTGAAAATTCGATATCATTTCTGTGCCTGAGAAAGGTAAAAAATGTCCCGCAGACACAGCTGCATAGATAAATAACAGCGAACCAAAAGCTCCCCATTGTATTTACGCTTCTCAAGTATTCTTCCAATTGGGATCCAACGGCAAACAAGGCGAATACATTGACGAAAAGATGCACCACATCATTGTGTATCAGATCTGAACTAAAGAGCCTGTAGTATTCTTTTTTCCTATTTACAGTAACTGGGTGCAAAATCGCTGCAAAAAACAAACGCTGATTTTTTAGTGCTAACAAGCTGCATGCAGTCATCGTGGCGATTAATAAAAGGCAAACAGGAGATTCCTGCGGATTGAAATTATTTGAACGGGTCATAGGTTCTCCCAAGTTAATTCACAATTACTTTAACTAATAACTTATCATTTCAACTTATAGGTAGTTGCACGATGGCAGCAGAATTTTACCAAAAATTCTATTGTATGAAAATCTGGAACAACTACCTGTTTAATTTTATTGTGCTATGCCTTCTTTCCTGCATACTCATCTGGCTTACAGATAAATTTATTTTAACCAGTGAATTTTTCAGCCGTAATGGCCAATATCTATCGGGCTCACCTGATCAGGAATTAATGGTGTATAACCTTTTACAAAAATGGATCTATGCATCAGCAATAACCTACCTCGCAGTGAGGATCATAGCAGTCAGTTTAATTCTTTATACGGCGCTCTACCTTTTAGAGGTTTCTGTTTCTTTTCAACAAGTGCTACGGATAGTAACGCTTTCTGAGTACGTCTTTTTATTACCCGCCGCTACAAAGTTCCTTCATTTTTATTTTTTAGAACCAGTATTTACACTGGAAGACTGGCACCGGTATTACGCGCTCTCCGCCCTGATGCTGGTGAGTGAAATTCCGGCAGACTGGCATTATGCACTGCAGGCTATCAATATTTTTGAAGTTGCATATTGGTTTTTACTTGCAGCAGGTATCCATAAGGAGACCGGTATGAACTACGACTCCAGCCTTAAAGTTGTAATTCGATTTTATCTCCCTGCCTTTCTGATCTGGATCTGCCTGCTGACATTTTCAGCGGTCATCTATTTTCCGGCGACATCTTAACATTCATCCAAATACCATTTACTATGAAGAATATCGGTTTTTACCAAAGCTGTTATGTCAGGCAGTCAAACGAAAACAATTGCGGGTTAGCCTGCATGGCGATGATTTTCCGGTTTACAGGGGAATATGAAGTATCTCATGAATTGGTAAAATTGATGGACACCAATTTTTCAGAATTGTCACTCCTGGAACTAAAAACATTAATGGAGAGATATAATCGCAAAAGCAGATGCGTCCGCATTGAAGCGGCCAATTTTAGATGTATTACCTCACCGGTAATACTACATACCGTAAATCCATATGGCGCATTTCACTTCGTTACCTTGTTCGTGGCCAAAAAACTGAATGGCCAATATTTTTACGTGATCGGTGACCCCGGGACCGACATTAAAATCATAGATGAATCGCACCTGTTATCCATCTGCGTTTCGAGGTCGGCGTTATACATTGTAGATATTGATCAAAGACATCAAAAAGGTGATTTCTTTTTATGGCGGAAAGCCTTCAATTGGAATTTGATCCCCAAACCCCTATGGTTCTTCATTCCCCTCATCCATCTTTTAAGTTTCATAATGGGCATAAGTTTATCAGCATTGCTTCAGCAACTGTTAACCGGCAAGGAAACCATCAGACAGCTCGGCTTCAGAATCGCGATCTTAACTCTTCTTGCCATTAGCATAGTATGCAAAGGGATTCTCAACCATATCAAGCAACAACTCCTAATCAGGGTGAACAAGATCATCAACTTGCAGCTAATAAATAAATTCGCGTCGTTACCCGTTCATCACAGTAACATTTCAAGACCCGTTGATAAAAGCATTCAAAAACATCTGATCATCATCTCCAAATATCAGCTTTCTATAAATGGCGTATTTTCAATCGCCCTTTCTGAAGGTCTATTGTTGGTTACATTGTTGGGCTGCCTGTTATATCTTGATCTGCTGGCTGCGTCTGTGACGCTGTTTTTTTCGGCATTTGCCTTATGTGTGGCCATAAAACGACTTCCTGATGACCTGCTTTTTGCCAAATATTTAAGTGACCTTCATGCTGAGTCGGAACAAGTTTTAATGAATTCCAACGCATTTCCGAAACGGGGGGCGCCTCATGACAGCCATCGGTTCGATACATTTTATGAAAGGTATATTAATGAAGCAGCAGCAAATGCCCGTCAGTTAAGTAGAACGATGTTTAACAATGAGGTTCTCGGCGGGATTAATATTATTGTTCTTATAGCCCTTGGATTTTTCACCGGCGATCATTCAGCACCCTTTATCGTCGGCTTAACCATTCTCGGGTACCTTGTTTTGATAATACTGCAACGTATAATCACTTCTTTACCCGTCATTTTTGATGGCGCACAGGCTGCGCATTCTTTGCAGCAATTATAGAACAGCTTACTCCAATAACAGCCCGTCTTAATCGGGACGGGACTGCTATGCCTATTCAATTCTATTATTTAATCATATAAATCATTGCTATGAAAACTGAATTCAATAAAATAAAATCGGAGCTCGAAGACGCACTGCTTGATGATAATGCATTCACAAACTCGGCAGATAAGCTTCATAAAGGTACTTCATTAATTCAGGAAGCCCTATTTACAATCAAGTTCAATATTTCGGAAGATGGCTTTGAAAGCCAGGACGATGAAATTGAATTCTTTAAAAATTTTAAGCCCGCGATTCTGTCGCTAAAGATCGGGCTAATATACCGGTACAACCTGAAATTGAATGAACCGGTCGGAACATCCGGAACTATTATAAAATATTACGAATCCGAAATAAAAAGCATCCAAAGCTTTTTTAGGATTAACTCATTCCATTACCAGTACTATAAGAACGATCTGACCCATATGGATTCCACTTATTTCCTCCGGAATAAAGGTCCTCTTGATTTGCCAACGGATGATATCAATGATCTTGATCCAAATTTCAGTACACCAATGAGTTTACTTTTTTCAAAATTCAAAGGTTATGAATCAATCCAGCAATTTGCCCTTGATCAAATAGCACGTGCAAGTGATGAGCCGACAAAGAAAGGTTCGGGAGAAAGTCTTAAATGGACAGGCGATTCAATCAATATTGTTGAATTAGCATATGGCTTATACCTCACGGGGCAACTCAACAATGGCAATGCAAGTTTAAATCAGATCGTGCGATGGCTGGAAGAAAACCTGCAAATTAAAATAGGCGTTATTCAGCGGCGATTTACCGAAATCGGTAGGAGAAAGCGCCTTAGTCAAACCAAATATATAGATCAGATGAAGGAAAAAATAGAGGAAAAAATAGATCAGGGCAATTCATAAGGATGAATTGAGATGTTTTTCAGATACACAGCGATTCGCTGTGTTTTTTTTATCGGTAGTACCGAAAAGCTACTGTAGTTGCCGTTTTTTCTACCCCCACATTTGTATCAACGAAACCATAAGGCTCAGGCCTTATACGGTTCTTTGACATTGGGGGACAAAGCATTATTCCGGGAGAAACGGAAAATTCTGCGAAGGTGAGATCATATCAAAATTCCGAAAACGCATAGGCAGGCGAGAGCCCGGCATGTAGATGCCGACGTGAGTAGTCCCGAAATATATTACCGGCAGAAGTGAATTACACGGGACCGATACCCGCTGCCGGTACAAAAGCTAACTGTAGCTAAGGCACTTTCGTCAATGAACAGGTGCCATTTTATTATTGCCGGATACCGGCTATCTGTTTAACTCAAATTTATTTTTTATGTCAAAGTTATTAACTGCCAGGGAGCTGAAGGAACAAGCCTCGTTGGTAGACCTCCTAAGCCGTTTAGGGTATCAGCCAGTCCCCAAACGAGGCCGTGAAAAAATGTACGTCAGTATGCTCCGGGATAGTGATACCAACCCCTCCTTTAGTGTGAATGACGATCTCGGTGTTTGGTTCGACCATGGTGCCGGGAAAGGAGGGACTATTATTGATTTCGGATTGGCTTATTGGAAGCATTTAAGCTTTAACGAGGTTGTAAAAAAGATCCAGGACGTTTGTGCCATCGAAATAGCGGAGCCAAGGGTTCGGCGGCCGAGAAAACCTGTAAAGGTCCAGCATGTTGTTGAAAAGGTACGGCCATTGGGTGCCCATCCGGCGATCACTGATTACCTGAAAAGTCGCGGCGTATTCGAGGTCGCCAGGTTTTACCTCAGCGAGGTCTATTACTTTATAGAGGATGAAAATGATGTACGCAAACATTATTTCGCTGCGGGTTGGCTGAATGAGCATAATTCCTGGGAAGTCCGTAACCGTTATTTTAAAGGATGTATGGGGCACAAAGGGATTACCGTTATTCCGGGGCATCCTAAAAAAGCAGCTTTATTTGAAGGTTTCCTGGACTTTTTAAGCTGGCGATATGATAACCCGGAGGCCGACCACACAATTATCGTATTAAATACCCTGACATTATTGCACCAGGGTATTAATAAGGCAAAGGCCTATTCCTCATTGGATATCTACTTTGACCGTGATAAAGCAGGTAAAGGTGCCAGCAGGGATTTTATAAAAGCATTACCCTATGCAACAGACCGGTCAGCTATATACGAAGGGTTTAATGATTATAACGATAAATTAAAAGCGCAGTTAAAAACTGTGGCCACCGAGCAAGAAACTAAAACGAATTTCTTTGCCAATGTCCGGGTTCCATTTGTGAGGTAACTATTGGCGGCAGTGCCGCCACTCAACTTCATAATTGGTGGGTAAATCCCAAATTTATAATCAGGATTTCCGTTGCTTTTGCAACGGCAAGATGTCTTTTTGTTTCACAAAAAGTCTCTTGCCCTTCCAGGGGGGAGATAAAAAAACTTCGCAACTCGTTTTTTCATGGAGCGTCTTAAAAAACTGAATGGGAGGCCCAAATTAGCGGGAGGTAAGCGGACTAAATTTATCAATGTCAGGTTCACTGAAGTGGAATATAAAGACGTTGCTGAATTGGAAAAGGAATTGGGTATTAACAAAACTGACCTGATCAGGATGCGGATTTTATCCGATGCGAAGAAAACGGTCATTAACTCGAAAGAACTGATCCGTCACCTGGATAAGGTGGGCGCCGAATTGGGCAGGATTGGTAATAATATCAACCAGTTAGCCAAACACGCCAATGTGCTGAGATTAAAGGGAGGGCTAAATCCTGGGATAATCCTGAAATTCAATGAACTGCTTGAGGATTATATCAAAGTCCAGCAACTGTTGGAGATTTCACTTCGCAAGATCATCAGGGCTATGGGCCTTTAAATCCCGTCCGGTTCTGTTTTTATAGCTATTACCACGTATGGTAATGGCCTGGAATCCCACTCTTTCCCTTTTTATGATTCCTATCGATCATATCCGTTGCCCTTTGCATCGTTACACCTTTTCAGTAAAGCCAATTCGTAATTGGGTGGAACGCACCTGCGAGGGGAACGTTCTAAATCTTTTTGCGGGCAACACCCGGTTAGCGGTAAACGAAACAAGGAACGACCTTGATCCGGCTATGCCTGCTGATTACCATCTCGATGCTTTGGACTTTCTCCGAAGCTGGACGGGACCGAAATTTCAAACAGTTTTGTTAGACCCGCCTTATGCCTACCGCAAAAGCATGGAACTCTATAAGGGAATCGTATGTAGCCCCTTTAGGCAACTAAAGGACGCCATCGGGGATTGCCTGCAGCCTGAAGGAATCGTTATCACATTTGGGTACCATTCTGTAGTTATGGGGAAAGGCCGGGGATATCAGATCGAACGGTTAGCGCTTTTTAGCCATGGAGGCGCAATTCATGATACGATTGCAAGTGTCGAAAGATTATTACCGGTTTCCGGGCCAGGTTAATTCAGAGCTTCAGAGCTATAAAGATATGCTGATAGGCTGATCCAAAGATATGCTGATCTCCAGCTATAAAGGTATCCTGCTCTAAAGCTACATTGTTCCAGCGATCACCTGATCTAATGATCGGTTGCTATAGCGATAGGTTGATACTTTGATCGGTGGCTACATTGTTACAGGGATCACCTGTTCTAACGATATACTGCTCTTAAGCTTTATAGCTCGCGAGATCTGTAGTTATACTGCTACACCGATAGTTAGATATACATCTTTTCATATCCCCCTCCTTTATGATCGCCCATATTCTTGAGAAACCCTCCAGGTCATTTGCCGGCGTTAAATACAATACGGATAAGGTTGATCGTAATACCGGCGAACTCATGCTGATCGCCAATTTTGGAGCCTTACAGGCCCTGGCAAATCCGCGCCTCCAGGATTTGGTGAATTACCTGTTAATGGTATCAGCCCAGAACAAGGTGATTAAAAATACCCAGTTCCATGCCGTGGTATCGGCGTCCGGCCGCAATTATAACAAGCAGGAACTCACAAAAGCCGCAGTCATGTGGATGAAGGAAATGAAATACGGGCTTCAGCCGTACCTCATCGTTTTTCATAAAGACACGGAGAACAACCATATACATATCGTAAGTTCAAGGGTAGGTAAGGACGGTAAACAGATCGACCGCGATTATGAACAGGTTCGGGCGGTAAAAAATATCAACAAAGTTTTAGGCTACGACTTTGCCATGCAATACCGGTTCAGTACCAAAGCCCAGTTTTACCTGATCCTGGAAAATCAGGGCTTTCTTGGCCGTGATTACCTGAATGAAAAAAAACTTCAGAAAAGGATCAATGCTTATAAACCGGATAAAGGCAGGATAGCAGAACTAAAAGAATTGTTCATTAAACACAAGGCTACCACGGCATTTGTAACTATGATGCAGGCACAATATAAGATAGATCTTGTATTCCATGGCTCCGAAGGGAAAAAGCCATATGGTTATACGGTGATCGACCACGCTACCAAACAGGTATTTAAAGGCAGTGAGATCCTTAATCTGAAACATTTGCTGGATGAGAGCGTCCATTATGATTTACCTGAAAAGCCGGCCGATACAGGTCTCCAGGGCTATTTGAGTCGGGAAGCTATTACTTACTATTCTGAATATACCCCGGAACCGTTGCACATCAGCCCGGTGATGATCTCCAATGATGTGGACGACCAGCAGGTATACGGCATGAAACGCCGCAGGCAAAGAAAGGCAAGAACTAATACCCGATAAGGGACAAAACCATGAAAATTTATGATCTGTTTATTTGGCAACCAAAAGGGTGGCGTTGGAAAAAGTACGCTCACCGTCCTATCAGGGAATTACCTGAGCCTAGCTAAAGACTGGCCCGTAACCATCATTGATATGGATTACCAGCAATCCATTTCGCAGAAATTTGAAAAGGCGAAAGTGCTGGAAAATCAAGAACCATATGATGTATTGCCGGCAAATCTGGAAAGCTTCCCGCCGTTAATTCCGGTGCTCACCAAAAATAAAAAGGATACGGTACTGATCGACCTGCCGGGTAAACTGGATGATGACGGCCTGATCCCGGTTTTTAGATCCGCTGACCTTGTGGTTTGCCCGTTTGCCTATGATGAATTCACTTTTGAATCCACCGTTTTATTTACCGTCGTCCTTAAAAAGGTAAACCCCAGTGTGGAGGTCGTATTTATTCCTAACCGTATCAAGGCCAACGTAAAGTTTGAGATCATGACGGAAGTGAATGAGCAGCTTTCCAGGTTCGGAAAGATCACCGCGATGTTACCTGACCGGATCGATTTTCAACGCATCACCACCTTTCAGACACCCCTGTCCCTGTATGGGATCATCACCCCGGTTTTTGAAGAAATATTTGCCGACCGCTTATGGAAAAAATGAAATCATTAGCCGACCAGCTGCGCGAACAAATGGTTAAGCCCGGCGAAAAACCGAAAGAAGTTAAACCGAAGAAAGCCGACGGAAAAAGCGATGAACCCAGGAAGAAAATAACCAAAGTTATTGATTCAGCCATACTGAAAGCCCTGAGCGAGTATGACAATTCTGATCATAAAACCCTGGTGCATTTCCGGTTTAATAAGCCGACTGTCGATTTCCTGAATCA
This sequence comes from Mucilaginibacter sp., assembly GCF_041660805.1. GTDB lineage: Bacteria > Bacteroidota > Bacteroidia > Sphingobacteriales > Sphingobacteriaceae > Mucilaginibacter. The sequence continues at coordinate 88,358 of NZ_JBAZVP010000001.1, forward strand.
ATTTAAAATCGCAACGGGTATTGACGCCACCAAATTTGCGGCCTTTTCCGTCCGGCACCTCATAGAAACCAACCCGGAACTCAAAACAATTATCAAACAATTTATACAAAACTCAGAATTATGACTTGGTTAAAATTTGCCCTCTGGCTGCTTAGTATCTACTCGATATATTATGTCGCGCTCATCTTTTGGGACAAGCTGCAAACTAAACGCGGGGAAACCGGGAGTGACAAACATGAACTCACCTTTGTTGAGGAAATTAACCCTATTCAATCACTTGTAGAAGAATTAACCGGTTCCGGAAAGGAATCTTCCGTTGCTTTTTCAGGTGGCGTAAGCCTTAAACAGCTTTTCAATCTCGCCCGTGAGGAATCGGTCGAGTACATCAAATCCGTTAGCTTCTAATGAATGAAATTTTTCCTGTTAGCATGTTGCTGCTTTTTAAGCGCAGTGGCATTCGCTCAACCCGGCATCGCCGAGATGCAACAGGCTAAACAGGATCTATCATCATCCTTTTTTTCTGCCATTGATTTTTGTTTGGTCCTGGCCTGTTTATTCGGCCTGTTTGGCGGCCTTCGAATATACCATAACTGGCAGATGGGTAAGGATCGGATAGATTCGGCCGTTGCCGCATGGTTTTTTGCATCATTTTTTATGGTCCTGTCGGGCCCTTTTTTACGCGCATTGTTCGGGATCTGAATGCCTGTTTTTCCAAAATGCTTCATCCCACGAAGCACTAAAAGATTCCTGTCTATAAATCTTCAGAATTCAGATTCAATATGGATCTGTCCGGCAGTGTTTATCCTGCCGTCCCTATCGGGTGAAATTACCGGGGCGTTGTTCGTGATCTGAACGCTTTTTTAATATAACCGGCCTGCTCCCAGCTGGCTCTAAAAGATCTCCGCCTTTATTTTTTCTCCATTTTAATGTCCTCAAAAACAAAAAAGTTATGGGCTTCAGCCGTTTTGCTGGCCCTATCCATTCCCGTGTTCGCTCAAAGCGGCGTTAACGGCCTGAACACTGCAACCACTACCCTGAAAACTTACGTTGCACCCGTAACCAATATTACTTTGGTGATCGGCGGTATCGTCGGTATTGTGGGTGCCATCCGTGTCTACTCCAAGTGGAATTCGGGCGACCAGGACATCAACAAGGAGTTGATGGGCTGGGGAGGCAGTTGTGTCTTTCTCGTTGTGTCTGCTTTGGTGATCAAAGCTTTCTTCGGCTTGTAATCATGGCCAGGAAGTATCCTGTTTATAAGGGGCTGCAACGGCCCCTTATATTCAAGGGCTTCAAAGGCAAGTTTATTTATTGGGGAATCGCCTCCCTGCTGACCGGGCTTGTTTTTGGTGCTTTAACCATGTCACTGGTCAATATGTGGCTTGGCGCCATGGTACTGATCGGGTTTGTTGTCGGCGGATTGCTCTTTACTGCCAGCAAACAAAAAGGCGGCCTTCACTCTAAAAGCCGCTCTTCAAACATCTACATCCTTAATCATTATGGCCGTAAAAACCTTGTTTAACATCCCCTATGCGGGGGTGGATAAAGATGGGGAATACGATTTGCTCATTGGCCTTAACGGCGAATGCTCCGTTGTCATTCAACTGGTGAACCCCGTGATCCGTTACTCCGCTTATCCGGCAGGTTACGAGGAATTTCACCACCTGCTCATTAATGTCGTAAAAATATTAGGCGATGGCTACCTGCTGCAAAAGCAGGACATCATCAGCCGGTCCCCCTATAAAGGCCCACCTGCCGCGGAATACCTGCAGAAAAAGTACAACGCTCATTTTAACGGGCGGGAATGTATGCAGGTAGCTACTTACCTAACCATCACGCGCCAGGTAAAAAAAGGCGCGTTTTATGTTTATGATGGCCGCGTACTGCGGGACTTCAGGCAGGCCATCGGCAAAGTACTGGATGTGCTGCCATCAGCCAATGCGCTTAACGAGGGGCAATTAAACCAGTTGGTCTTACAGGTGCTGAGCATGGACTTTGGCAGCCCCAATATTGTCCTTGATAATCTTGCCCCATCTGAAACTGAGATCAGGATGGGCGACAGATCGGTCCGCTGTATCAGCCTGGTCAACATTGACAGTATAGATTTACCATCAGATGTTTCCTCACATATTGAGTTAAACGATAAGGAAAGTATGCGCGGGTTTCCCGTCGATTTCCTTTCATTCCTTTTTAAGGTGCCCGGCGTGGATGTAATCGTTTACAACCAGGTCATCGAAATACCAAACCAGGCGGTAACGCTCCGGAAACTGGAGCAAAAAAAGAAAAGGCACGCCGGGATTCCCGACCCGGCAAATCAATTATGCGTAGAGGACATCGATCTCCTGCTGAATGATGTGGCCCGCGAAAGCCAGCTGCTGGTCAATTGCCATTTTAATATCGTGGTGGCAGCTCCCGTTACCGCCATTCAAAAGGCGATCAATTTTATTGAAAGCTCGCTTTTTCAATTAGGGATCATCCCCAGTAAAAATGCCTATAACCAGCTGGAACTATTCCGGACTGCTCTGCCGGGAAACAGCGTAGAGTTAAAGGAATATGATTGGTTTCTCACAACCTGCGATGCAGCTGTCTGCTTTTTCTTTAAGGAATCCCTGCCGAGGGATGAACCATCTGATTTTTTGATCAGGTTCACTGACCGGCAGGGGATACCTGTTGGTATAGACCCTTCAGACTTACCAATGCGCTCCGGAAGGATCAATAACAGGAACCGGTTTTGCCTCGGCCCCAGTGGCTCCGGCAAGTCTTTTTTCATGAATTCACTCATCGAGCAATACATGCTTTATAACATGGATATGGTCATCGTGGATACCGGCCACTCTTATTCGGGCCTGTGTTCCTATTACAAGGGGAAATATATCACCTATACAGATAAGAATCCAATAACCATGAACCCGTTCCGCATCAGCGAGGCGGAATATAACATAGAAAAGAAGGATTTCCTTTGTACCCTGATCGGGGTAACCTGGAAGGGTGCCGAAGGAACTTTAAGCCCGGTGGAACGCGATGTGATCGCCAACGTAATATCAGCTTATTATAGTCAGTTCTTTACTGATAATGGCGATTTAAGTTTCAATACCTTTTATGAGTTTGCTCTTGAAAAGATCCCGCAGATCAAAACCGAAGAGAAGATCGTGTTTGATTTTGACGAGTTTAAATATGTCCTTAAAAAATTCTATAAGGGCGGTGAGTTTGCCCGGTTGCTGAATGAGGACACTGATAAATCACTGTTTACCGAACGATTCATTGTCTACGAAATTGATTCGATCAAGGAGAACAAGACCCTCTTTCCACTCGTCACGTTATCGATCATGGATGTATTCATCCAGAAGATGCGGTACCGGTCGAACAGGCGAAAGGCTTTGGTGGTCGAGGAAGCATGGAAGGCCATCGCCAGCCCGCTAATGGCAGGCTATCTCCTGTACCTCTACAAAACTGTCCGGAAATTCTGGGGCGAAGCCATAGTCGTTACGCAGGAACTGGGTGATATTATCGGCAATGCCGTAGTAAAAGATAGTATCATCAACAATTCCGATACCATCTGCTTGCTGGACCAAACCAAGTTCAGGGATAATTACAATGATATCGCTGCCTTGCTTTCTATTAATGAAACCGAAAGGCGAAAGATATTTACCATTAACCAGCTTGACAATACCGAAAATCGTGGCCGGTTCAAGGAAGTCTATATCCGGCGAGGTGCAGTCGGCGAGGTGTACGGCGTAGAAGTGTCCTTGCATCAGTATCTTACCTATACGACAGAAAAGCCGGAAAAGTCAGCCGTAGAGAGCTACACCAGCCGATTCGATTCTTATCCTGATGGCCTTGATGTCTTTATCAGCGATTTTAAAGAAAGCGGGAAATCCTTACCTGCCTTCATCTCACAGGTTAACCAAAAACAGCAACCATGAAAATCAACTTATTTAAACATTCAATTTTAACTATTATCGTTTGCTCGGGTTTTTGTATCGCCCATGCGCAGACCCTGACGATTGACCCTGCCGTATCCGCTGCCATCGCGGTTAATGCAGGTGTGATCAACGGGCAGCTGAATACCACAAATAATAAACTTGATCTCATCCAGAAAGGCCAGCTGGCCGTAACCGGTCAGTTGGTGGTCGTTAACGACCTGCAAAATAAGATCTATCAGGGGCTGAGCCAGGTAGCCTCGGTCATTAATAACCTGGCCACCATTAAAGAGATCGCGGAATGCGGTACCGACATTATTAAGGATGTGGAGGCCTCTATTAGATTGGCTAAATCGGACCCGGTATTATTGCTTTTTGCCGAACAGGGTGCCCGTGATTTCAAAACGCGGGCAACCATACTTGCCGGAGATGTCAGCGCCTTTGTTCTTAAAGGCGGCAATAACCTGATGGACTCCGGCGAGCGCGGCAGAATGCTTAACCACATCGCCGATGAAATGCGCATCCTGCGTGGTATTGCCTATGGTATGGACAGGGCCATGTATTGGGCTAAGATCAACGGCATATTTCGTTCACTCAACCCATGGTCAGAATGGCAAAACCAGGATGTGAGGATTGCCAATGACGTATTAACAAACGCTAAATACCTTAAACAAATCAAATAGTGTCATGAAGACTGTAATCTTGTTATTTACTACTTTGCTTTTGGGTGCGGCTACCGCCTTTGCACAGCATAAAATACTGAACATTCCCGCCCTGCATCAGCTGGTTAATGAATCTGAATCCGAAAACAAACTGCAGGTAAAAGCTAAGAACCAACAGGCGCTGGCGACCGCCAACGAACAGGCCAACCTTATCTTATTAACGAAAACGAAAAACATGTACCGCACTTTGCAACAGCGGTATAATACACTCGGCACCGCAATAAATATCGCGGACATCGGTATTTATGCAACACCAATGGTAAGCCGCATCATTAACAACCAGGCGCAGATTATCCGCTTAGTTCAGCAAAATCCAGCGTTAATAGCTATCGGTTACCAATCCGCCCTTCAATTTACCAGCCAGGCACGGAGCCTGGTTGCCTACGTGACCGGGCTCACCCTGGCGATTGGCGATGTTAATCAAATGAAAGCAGCCGACCGGAAGATGCTCTTTGATTATGTGATCTCCGAACTAAGCAATATCCAGGATCTGTCAGGCAATATGTTGAATATGATGCAGTATTCCAGCCTCGCCTTGCTGTTAAGGGCTGCAAACCCTTTTCAGAATTTCATTGATGCCGATAAGTCTATTAGCCGCGAGATCATTCAAAATGCCAAATACCTCAAATGAAAAACTTATCTATATCCGGCTTGATGCTATTGTGTTTTCATTGGGTACAGGCCCAGGAATATGTGATCGATTACCGGCACCTTGTTGCCGTTTCTCAAAATGCTTCGGTCAGAAGTGGTGCAGAGTTTACCCATGACCAGTACCTCGGCAAGATCAATAACAATATCAACGATCTCAATGCCAATGTTGGCTCCGTGGTACTGGCGCAATCCATGATCTATCAGGGACTTTCCAATGTTAATTCCGCCTTAAAAGATGGACTTGCCGTTAAAAACATAGCGGTGATCATTGCGGATATGACCGGTTATATCAACCAGGCCTTGCAAATGGCACGAACCGAACCCCATCTGTTAATCTTTGCCGGGAACATGGCTGCAGAAATGCGAACGAGGTCCCTGGCTTTAGTGACGGATGTTTCGGGTTATGTGCTCAAGGAGGGCAATAATGTTTTGGCAGACTATAACGCCCGTGACCAGTTATTACGTAAGGTAATCACCCAGCTGCAAATATTGGATGGCTTAGCCTATGGTACCTGGAAAGCCATGTATTGGGCGAAGGAACGGGGTGTTATCGCGTCTTTAAACCCATTTGCCAATTTTATCAGTCAGGATATCCGGATCGTTGATCAGATTATTCAAAACGCAAAATACTTAAGGCAATGATTATCAACTCGGAATACCCTTGTGTTTCTTAATTGCCGTTTAAAATCATCATTATTATGAAAAACTTCTTAATACCACTACCATTTATACTTTTTTCGCTGATACGGCATTGTTCCGGGCAGGTGCCCGCGCAGGATAAGGCCGTACGTTACCAGCAGGAACGCATGGTTTACCTGCAATGGGACAAAAATAAATTTGAACCTAAGGCGGGCTTTCTCAGTCTCAACCCATATTACTGGCTGACCTGGGGCTTGTTTCATCCGAGTTATCATAAAAAGGATTTGCGTCCGCTCAGTGCTACCGGCCCGCAAACCCAGCGCCTGGCGTTAGTTGGCGCTATGACCACCACGGATAATAAATATAAACTGCAGTCCGATACCGTGCGGAATACGGCCTTATCTGAAATTGCCAATCAAACCGGCCTTGTTTCGGATGTCGATCCCTTATGGCAATTGTACTACAAAAATGAACTGAAACCGGTGCTGAATAATTCAATGGCTTCCATTTTAGCCGGCCTTTCCCCTCAGGTCAGTACCAAATTGGTTGCTGAAGGTTTATATGGCTGGTACAAAAATGAACTGGATATGCTGAAAGAACGGGTCGATGCCGCACATTTAACCACTATGGATCGTGGCGCGCGCATTCTGGCTTATCACCGGTACCTGATGGAATACCGCAGGCTTGCCGGCGTCTGGGCCATCCGTACTTCATCCGCGCAAACCACCATAAATATGGCCGCACAGCAGCAAAAGCTACAAGCCGGTCAGGTGGCAGTCAGCAACTGGACGCCGCAAACGGACATCCAGATCGCCAAACAAGTTTTACAACACCTGCAATGAAAAAGAAAATATCCTTAGCTATTCTGCTCTGTCTCTGTACAACAGTTTTGTTCGCCCAATCCACCCCCAATCCGGATAATACCAAAACCCTGCAGTTCCTACAGGGTGACGGTGTTTACGAGGCCGGGATCATGGTGTTTTTAAAAGGCCTGAAAGACTCCGTATGGACACATTTTGACCTCTTTATTACCGATGCTAAAGCGCTTGCCGCCATTTTTATGATCATTTTTTTTGCGATCAAATCCTATGAAATGATGGTAGGTGACAAGCAACTGGAGATCATGCCCCTTATGCGACCGTTTGGTTTGGCCATGATCATTTTGTGGTGGGGCCCATTCGTTAAAATGATCGCTTTTCCAACTGAATTAGTGACCAATCAGACGGAACAAATGTTTAACAGTGAGCAAACGATCGTCAATAATTTAAGGTTGAACCGATCCAGCCTGATGCTCGCCGTTGCCAACTCCCTTTATATCTACCAGGCGCAAACCGAAGTGGCTGAAAAAGAAAGCGACACGTGGTACGGGCAGGCCTGGGATTCCGTAACCAGCACCGTCAAGGAAGGCATCAGCAGCGTGGTTTCCCCCTTATTGGAATTAAAGAACCGGCTTACCGTAGGCATGCAATTACTCTTTACCCAGTTGCTGGAACTGCTTGGAATATGGATCTTGCGTTTGGCGGTGTATATCATCTTTATGATACAGATCATTTATTCCTCCATCCTTATTATCCTGGGCCCGTTTGCCGTAGCCGTAAGTATACTGCCGGCCTTCCGCGATAGTTTCAGCACATGGATCGCCCGTTTCATATCTGTCAACTTATACAGCGGCATCGGCTACCTGATCATGTACCTGACGGGACTGATGCAGGAATATGCACTGACCTCGGAAATCAGTAAATACAAAGAGTTGGTCGGCGAAAACGGGATGAGTGCTAACCTGGAAAAAATGGCATGGTTTGCCGGAAACGGTATCCTTTCATTTGGAACGGTGATCATTGTATTCCTGATCGGCGCGATCTGTATGTCCACCGTTCCCAGTATCTCCACGTGGATCATCTCTACCTCCGGTATCAGCTCGGCCACATCCACTTTTGGCCGTAGCGCGGGAACTGTTGCGAGTATGGCCCGCAAAGCCACCGGTAGTTTTTTCTAACAGGTTCTTTTTCTCCTTTTCCTCTAATGTCAGGCTGACCCGCAAATGCGGGCCGGCCTTTTTATTTAACGTCATTTCTTATGATCATTAAAAATATTGAAGCCAAAATCAGGCTGGCGACATTCATCGCGGCCGGCAGCCTGCTTACCTCACTGGTCATTGTCGGTATGAATTGCCTTTATGCCTATAAGATGGTTTCCAATGCACAAAAAAGCATTTATATCCTGGATAACAATATCCCCATTCTGGCCAAACAAACTGATGTACAGATGAACCGCCCTGCTGAATACAGGGCAGATGTTGACCTTTTTCATTCCCTTTTCTTTTCCTTAACACCGGATGATAATTATATGGAATACCAAATGAAAAAGGCCATGTACCTCGTAGATGAATCGGGGATGCAGCAGTATAATAATCTGAAGGAGAATGGGTTTTTCAACTCGATCCTTTCTTCCAGCTCTGTACTGACCTTACAAACGGATTCCATCTCGGTGGATATGCCCAGGCACTATTTCCGGTATTATGGTAAACTTAAAATTGACCGCCGAAGCTCCACGGTTGTTCGTTCGCTGATTACTGAAGGTTACCTGAAAGATATTCCGCGAAGTGATAATAATCCCCACGGCGTATTGATCCTGAACTGGAAAACCCTTGAAAATAAAGACCTGCAAGATGTGGAAAAGAATACATTCTAACAGGGATCCCAGGGATACCCTGTACAGCGAAATACATAAGGAATTTGGCACTTATTTCGCGATTGCCGGGAACGCGGCCAAAAGGCTGGTGGCTGCCTATCCAAAGTTTTTTTGGGGCTGCATGATCTTCCTTTTGGCTTTATCATTTGTGTTGTCATTTACCATCTTTCGGAAACCCGAAAAAGGCAGGGTAACAGTAGTTAAAAAAGTCAACCCTGTGGAGGATGGATTTAGCCAGATCTCACAGGCCACCGGGAATATCCGCGAAACCATGAACCTTAAAAAGCTGGTGGATAGCCTGACCGCTAAAAGCCAGCTTTCTGCCCATGATAGCACCTTACTGGATAGCGCTCTTTCCCGCCTGTCCAAAATTCACCAATCACTAAAATAGAACTTATGAAAATTGATTTTAAGCAGCCCAAATATGTGCTGCCGCTCGTCTTTTTGCCCTTTTTGTGCCTTTTCTTTTATGTCTGGAACAGTGGTTTTTCAAAACCAAAGGCCACCATTAAAGAAACCATAGGGCTGAACGGGTCTGTAGGCCAGGTTTCGGCTGATGTGCGCAAAAAGCAGTTAGCGGATAAACTCGATGCTTATCGCAGTACCTACAAAGAAGCCGATGGCCTGACAGCCGTAAACGTGATCCCCCGTGAGACTTCAAGTAACCCCGCATTTAACAACGATTATTCGGACCGGCAAAAAAATAAGCTGGATTCCATTCAGCAAGCCATGAAATTAAAATTTGGCAACGGGAACCATCCCAATAGCAGACAGGAATCAATAACCGGCTTATCCCAGGACCGGCAGGTTGCCAAAGCGATCGAGTCCATGAACAGGAGACAGGCCAATCCGCCTCATCAGGTAGCTCCTGTTGTTAAAGAAAAAGATCCGATGGATGTTTTCAGGGCACAAATGGCCATTATGGATAGCATCAATAAACAAAATGATCCCGCATACAAGGAGGAACTAAAGAAAAAACAAGCCGCTGATATCGTTGCAAAGACTAAACAAAACCAGGTCAAACTTTCGGTTGCAAAAGCCGACGCGGTTTCCGCAGACTTTAATACCGTTTTACCCGAAAAGGAACCCGCATTTATTAGCGCGGTGATCGATGAAAATGTAACCGGGTTTGCAGGGTCACGCTTACGGCTGAAACTATTGGAAGATATTAAGGCAGGAAATAACCTGATCAAAAAAGGCACTTACCTTTTCGCGCAGATCAATGGATTTACCGGGCAGCGGGTAACGCTCAACATTACTTCCATCTTATATGATGGGAAGATCCTTCCGGTTAAGCTGGATATTTATGACATGGACGGGTTGCCCGGCCTGTACGTGCCGTCATCCGCATTCCGGGATTTCACGAAAGACCTGGGCAGTAATTCCATGCAGGGTGTAACCATAGACGGCAGTTCAGGGAACAGCCAGTTTATCATGAGCTCGCTAAGCAAGGTCTTTCAATCAACCTCATCGGCCATCGCAGACCTCATCCGCAAAAATAAGGCAAAGCTTAAATACAATTCATACCTCTATCTCATTGACCCCGATGCTTTGCAAAACGCGCAGAGCGGAGAGGCACAATTGAGCGGTGAACAAAAATAAAACGTTTCACAGCGCCCAGTTAAAACGCGGCATTTAGGCCTGCCGGATTTCAATAATTAAAAACTAATAAACATGAAAAAGATCTTATGCTATCTATTGGTGCTCTGCGCCCCATCCCTTTATGCCCAGGAAAAAATGCCCGTAGTTTACCTGCCGGAAAACCTGACCATACACTTTGTCTCGCCTGAGCCTATTCAATATGTGGATATTTCCACCAAAGACCTCGTTGGCGACCTGCCGCTTAAAAACGTATTACGTTTAAAACTACGGGATTCCCTCAAAACCTATTTAGGGTCGGTGGTTACAATTGCTGGTGAAAAGTTCATTGCGCAATACCATCTGTTACCGGGTTTTCCGGGTGTACCTACGGAGATCAATATCGTTCCTGATGACATGCACCCGCTGGACATTTCCGGAATCGGCCTGTCCCAAAATCAACTGAAAGGTTTGGCCCTTAGCCTCATCGCCAAAAGCCCGGATAAACGTATGGAAAAGGTTAAAGCCTTCGGTATTAAAGGACAGCTGAATCATGTATATACTGTTGGTGACTATATTTTTCTTGATATCAGCTATCACAATAAAACAAACCTGAAATATGACATTGCAGATTTCCGGTTTAAGGTGGATGATAAGAAAGTCACCAAAGCGGCCAATAACCAGTCTGTTGAAATTAAACCGGTGTTTGTACTGTTGAGCCCGCCAACCTTTACCAAAAATTACCGGAACATCTTTGTCTTTAAAAAGATGTCCTTTCCGGGTAATAAGGTACTTCATGCAGAGCTAAGCGAAAAGCAGCTTTCCGGCCGCATCGTTACCCTGAGTATTTCCTACCAGGACATACTGGATGCGGATACGCTCCCAAACTAATCCTATTATCATTATCATGACTGATTCCATAGCCTACGATTACGTAAAGCTTGTGTTGGAAGAAGAATTTTACAGGGCCTACCTGCGCTTTTCCAACAACGGGATTCTCCACTACGAGCTTACGAATATCCTCGAAGTCTGTGCGCCCCTCATCCTGGGCCTCGACGAGGACGACCGCTTCTTAAAATATGAAGTGATCGGCACCATCGCAAATTATTTACAGGAGGTTTAGTATGGCATTTAATCCGGTAAGGAAGATGGCAGATAATATATCGGCCATCCGAATCGCGCTGGATTTTTCCGGCCAGCAGCTCTCCGAAACAGAATTAGAAACCCTGAAGAAATATGCCGGTTTCGGCGGTCTCAAAGCGGTCCTTTTTCCTCCCGGGGACATTTGGACCTGGGGAAATTTGGGAGCATCAAAGGCCGACCTTAAGCTCTACCCGCAAGTGATGGAACTCCATGGCCTTTTGCAGGAAAAACTGACATCAAAGGATTACAAATCCGCTATTGATGCACTTAAAAGCAGTTCACAAACGGCTTATTATACGCCCGATTATATCCCTAGGGCGATCTATGCCGCTATAAAGGAGGCCCGTATTTTACCAAAACGATTATATGAACCAAGCGCCGGGGCGGGCGTATTCATAGAGGAAGCAGTGGCTGCATTTGAAGGATTGGAGCAGGTCAACGCGGTCGAAAAGGATATCCTCACCGGTAAGATCCTGGCCGCCTTATGTTCGGTATCTCCCGTACCCGTAGCCGTTCAGATCAAAAAGCTTGAAGAAACTGCTGCGACAGAAAAAGCGCAATTCGATGTGGTTATCAGCAATATTCCTTTTGGTAAGATCGCGGTTCATGACCCGGCCTATAATAAAAGCGGCATTTCATCAAAGGTGCATACTTATTTCTTCGCCAAGGGGTTGGATAAAATTAAGGATGGTGGCATTTTAGCCTATATTGTTACAGAGGCATTCCTCAATAATCCATCTAATGAAACGGCCCGTAAATACCTGTTTACCTCCGCCGACCTTTTAAGCGTAGCTGTGCTGCCTGCCAACCTGATGAAGGAAAATGCCAATGTCGAAGTTGGCATGCACCTGATCCTGGTACAAAAGAATGACCTAAAGGAAACCCTCACCGAAGCAGAAAGCCTGCTGATTGATACTATAGAAGTGGAAAACGCTTTTGGTAAATATCACCTGAATGCCTGGTTAGCCGATAAGAATGAATTGGTGTATGCCGACGAAATTATTGAGGGCACCAACGCACGGGGTAAAGCCTCCAGGGTCGCCTGGCAAAATGGCGAAATGCAGGATATCGTTCCTGCCCTTCAGGAGCAATTGGTAGCCGGCTTTGCCAATTTTGATTACGCCAGGTGGGAATCAATTTCTTTTGAGCATAAGGCAACGCAGCTTAAACAGTTTACCTTTTTACCGGTACCGCAACCGCCAAAATCAGTCGATACAAAAAGTTTGAGTTTTGGCCAGTTAGGTTTATTCGACGCACCACTTCAAACAGAGCAGGATAATAAAGCTATTGCTTATCTGGATGATCTGGATAAACAATTTGTGGATGCCGCTACCGTTCGCCAGATCAGCGTGATCCGCACCACTGCCAAACCCCTGCATGATAGTATTGTATTATTGACCGCGCGTGCCAAAACAAATAACAGGTATGCCTATAAGCTGTACAGCAACCTGTCGGAGATCTCTTTTCCCGGAAAATGGATGACGAGTGTTACCCTTGGACAGGAACTGGATGCGCTATCGGTGAAGCTGAAACATTTTGGCCATGATTACCGCTATGAAGGGGATACCAGTCTGGAACCGGCTTTTAAATTACAATCTGACAAACCCAAAGCTTTCACAGACCTGAAACCCTTTTATATCAAGGATACGCTGGTCATTTTTAACGGCAAGCTGGGCCTGATCGGGGAGCCTCAAAACTTCGAGGCAAAATTCACCGCCCTTGACCCGCAGCCCGAATTACCTTTTTACGAGGACTACCTGACTCTGCGGGATATATACCTGGAATTATCCGGGTATGAAAATGAGCATGAGATCCAGTTTCCCGAACTGCGTAAATCCCTCAATTTTTATTATGAGGGTTTTGTAGCCAAATACGGTGAACTGAATAAAAATGCCAACCTGAACCGCATCCTAAATGATGCGGCATTAGGCTTCAAGGTACTGTCCTCCCTGGAAGTCAGGGAGAATGAACAATTTGTTCGCTCCGATATCTTTTATGGGCCGCTTTTTCAGCAAAAAGAAATGCTGAAGACCGATGATCCTACCGAGGCGCTGGCTCGCTGCCTCAACGACACCGGCCGTGTTGATCTGACTATCATCGGGCAGATCACTGGTTTAACCGTGGATGAGATCATCCTGCAACTGGATAAGCAGATCCTGCAAAACCCGGAAACACTGAACTGGGAAACAACGGACAACTACCTTTCAGGTAACGTTGTGTTGAAACTTCAGGCGGCAGAAAGGCTGGCCGAAGAAGAACCGCAGAACTTACAGTATGCCAGGAGCCTTGCCGCTATCCGGCGTGTACAGCCGGAACGCATACCATTTGAAAGGCTTGATTTTAACCTTGGGGAACGCTGGGTGCCCGTAGCGTATTACCAGCGTTTTGCCACCGATCTATTTAAACTCGATACCAAAATTTCTTACCTGGCATCCATTGACGACTATAAGGTCAGCTATGCCAAAAAAGGCAATACGATCACCAATGAAGAGTTTTCGGTCACCCCGAAGGAAAGCAACAAGATCACCGGCCGGACTTTGCTGGAATATGCACTGCTCAATACGAATCCTCATTTTACCTACCCGGTGGAACAGTATGGCAAATTGGTACGGGTACCGGACACCGAAGCCATACAAAATGCGCACAGGAAAGTCGATAACATCAGGGCACGGTACCTGCTTTGGTTGCTCGAACTGCCGAATGAGGACAAGAAGTACTTAGAGACGTTATACAATGACACGTATAACTGTTATGCGCTGCGTGAGTATGACGGCAGCCACCTGACCTTTCCGGGCCTTGATTTCAAGACTTTAAAGATCTTAGACCTTTATCCCTCACAGCGAAATGCTGCCTGGCGGGTTATTCAAAACAATGGTGGGTTGATCGACCATGAAGTTGGGCTCGGTAAGACCCTGACCATGATCATCGCCGCCATGGAAATGAAACGGCTGGGGATCGTTCATAAACCGATGATATTGGCTTTAAAGGCTAATGTACAGCAGATCACGGACACGTTCCGGCTGGCTTATCCAAAAGCCAAAATATTGGCACCGGGCGAAAATGATTTTGAGCCGGCAAAACGTAAACGCATCTTTCACGAGATCAAAAACAACAATTGGGACTGCATCATTTTAACCCACGACCAGTTTGGCAAAATCCCGCAGGATCCTGCAATTCAGCGGCAGATCTTAGAGATCGAGCTGGACAATACGGAACTTGATCTATTGGCCATGCAAAGCGGCGGTGAAGAGATCACCAAAGAGAAGCTGAAAGGCTTAGAAATCAGGAAGGAAAACCTGGAGGCCAAGCTGAAAAGCGTGATCGATGCCATCGAAAACCGAAAGGATACCGGTATCAATTTCCGGGAAATGGCTATCGATCATCTATTCATTGATGAATCCCATAAGTTTAAGAACCTCACGTTTACCACCAGGCATACTAAAGTTGCAGGTTTGGGGAACATGGCAGGCAGTCAGAAAGCGCTTAACATGCTCTTTGCCATCCGTACCTTACAGGATCGTTTTAATACTGATCTGTGCGCGACTTTTCTTTCCGGTACTCCGATTTCCAACAGTCTGACGGAAATGTATTTGATCTTCAAATACCTCCGCCCGAGGGAATTGGAACGACAACGGATTTCTAATTTTGACGCCTGGGCCGCGGTTTATGCGCGAAAAACAGTAGATTTTGAATTTACGGTTACCAATGAGATCAGGGCGAAGGAACGTTTTCGCCATTTTATCAAAGTCCCGGAGCTCGCGCTTTTTTATAACCAGATCACCGATTATAAAACGGCCAAACATATCAATCTCGATAAACCCGAAATTGAAGAAACACTGGTCAATATCAAACCAACGCCTGACCAGCAGGACTTCATCAAGCGCCTGATGCAGTTTGCCAAAACGGGTGACGCCACCATTATTGGCAGGCATCCCCTGACAAAGGATGAGGACAAGGGGCGGATGTTGATCGCCACCAATTACGCCAAGAAAATGGCCGTAGATATGCGGCTGGTTAACCCGGATAAGTACGGCGACCATCCTGGCAACAAGGTCAATGTTTGCGCCCGGAATGTAGCAGATATCTATCATGAAAGCACGCCGCATAAAGGGACGCAGATCATTTTCAGCGATATCGGCACACCGAAGCCCGATGAATTTAATGTATATGATGCCCTGAGGGATAAGCTGGCTGGTGATTTCAACATCCCGGCTAACCAGATCACCTTTATACATAACTGGGCAACTGATAAACAGCGTAAAGAGCTGTTTAAAAAAATGAACGCCGGGGAGATCAGGATCCTCATTGGCAGCACCGAAAAAGCCGGAACAGGCCTGAATGTTCAGGAACGCATCGTTGCCATGCACCATTTGGATATCCCCTGGAAACCTTCTGAACTCGAACAACGCGATGGCCGTGGTGCCCGCCAGGGGAACTGGTTAGCCAAGATGTTTTATGGCAATAAGGTTAGAAATTTCATTTACGCGGTAGAGCAATCACTGGATAATTACAAATTCAACCTGCTGAAGAATAAACAGATCTTCATCAGCCAGATGAAAAACAATGAATTGTCCGTGCGCACATTGGATGAAGGGGCCATGGATGAACAGAGCGGCATGAGTTTTTCAGAGTATATCGCCATTTTATCAGGTGATACCTCGCTCTTGGAAAAGACCCGCCTCGAAAAAAAGGTAGCCGAACTTGAAGGTTATAAAGGTGCCCACTTCAAGGAAGTGTCCCGCAGCCGCTACCTGTTGGAAGACCTGGAAAAGAAAAGCCAGGAAACCCGATCCACTTTGGAGCTGGTTCGTAAGGATGAGGTGAGCTACAAGAAAGTCCTGAAACTCGACGAGGACGGCACCAAGCAGAACCCGCTTAAATTAAAAGATACCGAATTAGCAGATCCGGTTGCCATCGGTAATCACCTGATCGGCTTGTATAAAAACTGGTCGCCTGCTGATTATAGCCAGCCTGATCTTCATTTAGGAGAATTGTACAGTTTTGATCTTTTTATCAGGCGTAAGCTGCAAACTGTTGAAGAAGGTTTCTCCAGCAGGATCACTCATGTTACCTCCCTCTATGCAGAGAGTCGGTCAACAGGCATTAAATATATGCAAAATGGCGGTGCACCAAATATTGATAACCCTAAACACGCGGCAAGGTATTTTTTGGATGCGATCAACAGGGTGGTTGGCATGGCGGAGCGTTACGAAAAGGAATTGGATGGGATCAACAAACAGATTCCTGAAGTACGCGAGCTGTCGCTAAGGCCTTTTGACCAGGAATATGAACTGGCTTCTTTAAAAAAAGAAGTTGAAAAACTGGACATGGAGATCAACCAAAACATAGCCGAAAGGGAAAAACAGGCACAGGCCGCACAGCTTTCCATTGTAGATGCGGACGAACCCGTGGAGGAAGTTTCGGTAGGAATTAAACGTTAACACATCCTTAAAACTTTTTTATGAAAAAGATCAGAGCTTACACCAGACCTCGCCCCGTGATCCAATTGGGTGACACACTGTTTTTTGTTGACGCGCAATGGCTTTATTTTATCGAAGTCGCCAATCCGGAAAATAAGATCGATATGGGGGAGGCCCGTTCTTTTAAAGACCACATCGAATTATGGTATGATCCATTGATTAAGAATTGCTATAACGGCCCAATTGTCGAGACACCTCCCGAAAACATCCTTGTCTATTGGTTTCACTCCTTTAGCGCTTTAGACCCTGTGGGTGAGGCCGCAAAGCTCGATGAACTCAATCCGCAATGGCGGGTGAAATCAGACATCAAGCTGCCTTTAGCTGAAATAGCAGGCAGGTATTTTTTTGTAGATAAAAAGTATAGTTGCTTTTATGAAGTAAATAACTGCTGGAACTCAATTAGTTTCCAGGAGATTACTTGCCGTAAAAAAGCCAAGGGCTTCTTTATCAATCAGACTTACCAGAATACCGCTTTTCCACACGAAATGGCTGCTGCATCGAAGGCACCGATATGGCCGGAGCATATCGTTTTTGCTCCGATCAACGGAGGGGCTAAAGTGCATAAAATAGTAAACCGCTATTTACGGCGCAATCATAAGAATCGCTAACAGCATACTGCTGTAGCTAAGCTCTACAAGCCACCCACAAAAGCCGGTGGCATTTTTCATTTTAAAAACTTCATTTATGGAAGAAACCAGAGAGCAGCAAAAACTCCATGGGTTTCTGCAATGCGCCATCTATATATCCATAGGCTTGGAAGCTGCCATTTTTATTTACCACGATGCCCCTTTCTGGGGCATTTTTTTTACGCCACTGGATAAGATCAGCCACCTGGTCATTTACTCCGCCCTGGTTTATAGCAAGCTAACCACGTTTGGCCTCATCTGCCTGGTCAGCATCGGTACGCTGGCAAAAAAGAAAACAGACCTCGACCCTAAAAAGCATATCATCTATCCGCTTGCAATCGGTCTGTTTTTATTCTTCGGCAGCCTTGTTTTTGCGGGTCGTGCCTCCCCGGTGGCATTTGCCTATACCAGCTGGTATAACCTGCTTTACCTCGCTTGCTCTTTTGCCGGGGCGCTTATGGTGAGCATGTCTATGGACAACATCTCCAAGTTTATCAAATCAGGCCTGGGCAAGGATAAATGGAACACGGAAGCAGAAAGCTTCATGCAGCCGGTCAAGCGGGTGGATACCCCTTATTCGGTCAATATCCCCATGCTTTTCTATTACAAGGGAAAGGTGCGAAACGGCTGGATCAATATCTGTAATGTTTTTCGCGGTACCATGGTGATCGGCACACCCGGCTCAGGTAAATCGTTTAGCATTGTCAATCCCTTTATCCGTCAGCTCATCGCTAAAGAGTTCGCGGTATGTCTCTATGATTTCAAATTCCCCGATCTCGGGCATATCGCTTATTACCATTACCTGCTGGCCAAGCAGAACGGTAAACTGAAAGGCTTTGCCTTTCATGTTGTCAATCTCAACGATATCGAAAGAAGCCGAAGGATCAACCCCTGGCGGGCGGATTATATCCGCTCACTGGCCGATGCGGCAGAAACGGCCGAGGCATTGGTAGAGGCATTGAAAAAAGGCGACCGTTCCGGTGGCAGCGACCAGTTTTTCACGCAGTCTGCCATTAATTTCTTAGCATCCTGTGTTTATTTCATGAGCAAATACAAAGGCGGTATCTATTCCAGCTTCCCTCATGTATTGGCTTTGCTGAACCGCTCTTACGAGGAAATATTTAATGCGCTGACCTCCGAGCCGGAACTGCGTTCCCTGCTATCCCCATTTATGACAGCATATAACGCTAAGGCCTTCGACCAGTTGGAGGGTCAGATCGGTACACTGAAGATCTTTATCAGCCGTTTGGCGACAAAGGAAACCTATTGGGTATTCTCCGGCAATGACTTTGACCTGAAAATATCCGAGAAGGAAAATCCGGGGATGCTGGTACTGGCTAACGACCCGAATACCCAGAACATCAACTCGGCCTGCTATTCAATTATCATCAACCGCCTGACTAAGCTGATCAATACCAAAGGCAATTTGCCATCTGCACTGATCATAGATGAGGTACCTACTTTATTCGTTCACCGGGTGGAAAACCTCATTGCAACCGCCAGGTCGAATAAGGTAGCCGTATTGATGGGTTTGCAGGAATTGCCGCAGTTCAATCAGCAATATGGGAAAGATACTGCGGCGACCATAACAGCTGTTGTGGGTACCGTGCTTTCCGGCTCTGTCAGGAATAAGGACACTTTGGAATGGCTCGAACGCCTCTTTGGTAAATCCAAACAGATCGGGGAAGGCCTGTCCATCGACCGCAATAAAACTTCTACTTCCCTGAACGAAAAGCTCGAAGCCCTGATCCCGGCAGGAAAGATCGCATCGCTTAATTCCGGGGAAATGGTTGGCGTGATCGCCGCCGATGCACAGGAAAAGTTTACCGGGCAGTTTGAAACCTCCGCTGTAAACTGCCGGATCAATCTCGATATGGAGGTCATCAAACGGGAAGAAAAAGGCTATAAGCCCTTGCCGTCCTTTTATGATTTCGGCGGGAAGCTCGATGAAAAACTCCGGCAGAACTTTAACCATATCAGCCAGGAAATACAGGAAATGGTACTGGCATTCAAGCCCCCGGCACCAATTACACCCGCTAAAGCCACCATGAGAAAATGAAAGAAGAACCAAAGCAAATGCAGTTACCCCACTATTTGTTGGTACACCCTGACCTGAAAGATGACCCGGTAAATAAACAGAACGAGATCGGTTTTATTACGGCCGCCATCCTCAACACCGATGAATTTTATGTGGGTTTTGACGACCATCAGGTTGGATTCTACAGCGCTGATGCCCTGCTCACCTTCAAAGAGCCCGGCAACATCTATGATTTCCTGCATGAAAACGCGCTGACGCTATCCGTTGACGATTTTAAAGACTTGAAAAACATCGCGCTCTTATTAGATCATGGAACGGAAAAACATATTCGAACCGCAATGGAGCTGGTGAAAAAGAACGGTAACATTCACGATGCCGTGACCATTGGCTTAGACCGGTTTCTCGGAATAGATCAAACATGGGGCCTTAAAAGATAGGCCTTTACTGGCCGACCGGCCACCTGCAAAATCAAACAAACATTTAAAGCAATGAACATGAAACAGGAAGAAATCATGGGATTAATGGTCATGGTCAGCCCGGTACTCTGGACTTCTGACCACGCCGGCAAGATCGGCATTATTGAATATACAGACTTTGAAGCAGATAAAATAGGAGTAGGGTTTGAGGACGGGGAAGTAGATTTCTTCAGCGCTAAAACACTGTTTGTCCTGAAAACTACCGAAGAGTTAAAGTCATTGGCGGAAAAATACAAGTCCCTGCAATGGCCCCCGGTAGCTCAAAATCTGCAAACGCTGGCTTTGCTGCAGGCATCCGGATCGCCCGAACAACTGAAAAAAGCTTACATACTCATTCAGGACGACCCGGAACTCCATCGGGAGGCAACGATCCGCCTGAACGAGGCCATTGACCTCGCCCAAAGCCGAAAAACAGGCAGATAAATCTTAAACATTTTAATATTATGGAAAATCAAACTTTAGCCGGCACGCTCGTTTTGGTAAAGCCGGATTTGGAAATTGACCCTGGCGCGAAGCGGGGCCAGATCGGCGTATTAACCTATGCCAGGTCTGAAACAGAAAATTATGTACGGTTCCCCCGGGGCGGGGAAGCATTTTACCCTGCCGCGCAGGTCATGATGCTTAAAGATAAACAGGAGATCTTTAATGACCTGACCAGCAACGGCTCGTCCATGCCACTCGATGATTTTAAGGCGATGTACAAGATCATGCTGTTGCAGGACAGGGGCACATCCCAGGCCTTGTACGCTGCTTTAGCCATCGCCAGCGATCATCCCGGTTTACAGGAAAAAGTGTTGGATTCCATCAGCCCTGCTCAAAAACAGAAATTGGCGAAATCTTATAGCAGATGAAACTACTGATCAGCTTTTGCCTGGTCTGCCTACCCCTTAAACACCTTAAAATAAATTCCGAATACGGTTACCGTATTCATCCGCTTACCGGCAAATACGCCATGCATGCGGGTGTTGACCTCAAAGCCCAGCATGATACCGTTTATGCGATCCTTAGTGGTCTTGTCAGATCCTCCGGCTACGATAATGGCCTTGGCATAAACATCCGGCTGGATCATGGCGCGGTCGAATCCATTTACGGTCACCTCAGCCAAATTTTTGTAACACCCGCCGATAGTGTAACCGCTGGTGAGCCTATCGGCATCACCGGCGCTACCGGGCACGTGACCGGCGAGCACCTGCACTTCAGCATTTGCTACAGGCATCAATACATCAATCCAATTAAATTTTTATACAAACTGCTAAAAAAACAAGAAAATGAGCAAAACTTTCAAAGCACTGCCGATCCAGCTTTCAGACAAGCTGATCGGTGAAATCAAAGAGGGTAATTCCCTGTTTCAAAAACCGGTTAAAGAAAACGGCATGCCTGCCTTTGTTAAACCGATCAATCCCACCACCGGAAAAAGCTACAGCGCCATGAATGCGCTAATTCTCGGTATGCAGCGCCATGACGATCCCCGCTGGATGTCCGCAGATGCCGCGCGATATGCCGGCACCTGGGTAAAAGAAGGGGAGAAGGGGACATTGATCGAGTTTCCAAAGACCAGTGATATCCAGGCCATTCGCACCGCGGACGGTCAGCGAATTAAAAACGAAGAAGGCATAACCCAAACCAAAACCGTTGAATTTGACAAACCACAGCGTGGCCAGGCTTTCCTTTTCAATGGGAGCCAGTTAAAGGATATGCAGCCCCTGGAAGAATTTCTGGCTAAGCAAGATGAGGGGCAAACGCTGTCACCAAACGAGCGTGGGGCAAAGCTGATCGAAGACAGCAAAGCGGTGATCATCCACGGTGGTCAGGAGGCTTACTATGACAAGCATCGGGACGCCCTCATTATGCCCGAGCCGGAACATTTTGAGAACGAAACCAAATACCTGCAGGCGGCTATCCATCAGCTGGCGCATTGGAGCGGACATGAAGACCGTCTGAACCGCCCGATGGAAGGCAAATTTGGTTCCCTGGATTACGCCCGCGAGGAAATGCGTGCCGCAATTGCCGGCATCCTGATCGGCGGGGAACTAAAGATCGGCCATAACTTTGGCCAGCAGGCTGCCTATATGAGCACCTTTGCGAAGATCTTAAAGGATGAGCCTTTTGAAATTGTCAAAGCGACAAGGGACGCACAAAAGATTGCCAATCTTTTATTAGGTACCAGCCAAAAGCGCGAACAAAAACAAAGCTCGGAACCGGGGTTTAAAAAAGGTGACGAGATCGCCTACATGGACACCACTTATAAAGTCCTCGAAACCTATAAAACCAAAAGCATCAAAGTGGAAGATGCCGATGGCACCCGCAAGGTTTTAAAGCCGGATTATGGCCTTTATAAATCCCTGTTGGAGGCCAAAACCAACCCTCGTGAGCCGGAAATGGTAATAGAGGAAGAACAGGGTCAGTCCGAGGAACAGGGTCAGCAACATAAAATAGGCCGTTAAATGAACCCGATAATGTTTAAAGAAAATGATCTCCCGGTCAGGGACCTGGAGACTATCGGGCTGGCCTCAGGCGGTCAGCTCCTGTTAAATGTCGATGACCTGAAAGCTTTGCTTTCAGGTCATCGGACAAGCTTAATGGAATTGCATGACCTGGAAGCCGATAATATCAAGATCAAATCTATTAATGCCAAAATATCACTGAAGCCAAACGAAAAGGGCCAGCTTGACCTTTTGATCCACCCGATTTACCGCGATGCGGAAATCCCTGACCTGCTGACTAATGATGAAGCGCTCGGGCTACAAAAAGGTGAAGTCGGCAGCGTACTTCGGATCGCTCTCGACAACCACGGCCATAAAAAAGAAATGCTGATCGAGTTTGACCCGGAAACAAAGGAGTTTATCGTTTCGGATACGGAGAAGATCCTCGCCCCGGATATGGTCAATAATGAATTTCTTACACAGGCACAAAAAGAGAATTACAGGAAGGGCAGGGAAGTGCAGATACCGGACGGCACCCGTTTCAGCTATTCGGCCACTGATAAACACGGCATCCGGTCCAATAAACTGGCCCTGGTGGCATCTATCCTGATGGACGGTGGCTTATCCTATATGGTATTTAAAGGGCTGAATGCCTTATTCAACAAGAAGCGCGACCAAGCGGCGGCTGAGAAATTAAGCCCCGGGTATTACCAGGCGATCAAGGATATCGAGAACCAGCATGGGTTTAAGCCGCACGAGTTTGAACGTTCCCAATCCGGTAAAGGACGGTAAGGACAATGAATCATCTTTTAACAGGGCTGGGCATTCCTTCGGAAATTCAAACCTTTTTTGATGGAGCGGCCAATCTTTCCTTTAGTTACGGTGATCAGTTTGAACGTTATGGTTCAGGTTTTCATATTGTGCCCTCCACCCAAAATCTCTGGGTTGCCGGGCTGCCTAATGCAACCCATTTGATCATTACTTATTCAGTTATGGAAGCGATGGCGTTTATCACGCTTAACCGCCATCGTTTTCCACGGCTGGAGGCACTGGCATTTGTGGCTATCGGCAACAGGCTGCATGTAGAACAGGGGGATTGGATCAGGCAGAATTTTCCTGTGCGGACAGTTACCCTGGTTTTCGGCAAAGACCTGGTCGGGCATATCACCGATATCAAATTAGCAGCCGCAATTAAGAATATCCCGATTCGGATACGCTATAAGGACAACGAAATTCATGTTTACCGTGATCAGCAGTTAAGGGTTTTCAATCAGGAGCAGATTTCACTTCATGCCTTCCAGGATGCCTTCGGTATTCGTCCGCGTTTCCGAACCGGCAAACCGGCCCGATCATTAACCTTTTTAGACCAATTAAAACATGACGCAGAACGATGATATTCTATTAAGGCCGGCCATGCTGTACGCTTTTTTCAAAGTGCTTCCGCTGGTCATGCTGGCCCTGACGTTTCTCCTGCTGGCCTGGTACCTCTCGCCTTATTTTATTTTGTTTAGCCTTGCCATATGCGGCGTGGCCTGGTACCGGCTGCTTTATATTCGTAGTTTTAAATATTTGGTTAGCGCAGAGTATATCCTGATCACTAAGGGGATATTCTTTAAACGCATTGACCAGGTAGAGATGTTTCGGGTGAAGGATTATATTATTACACAGCCTTTTATTTTACAAATGTTTAAGCTGATGTACCTGACCTTAAAAAGCACGGATGAAGAAAACAAAGTTATCCGCTTTGAGGGTATCCCGGAATCCGGGATACTTGATACCATTCGCCAAAGGGTTTTGGCGGCCCGTAAAAACAACAATATTTACGAATTAAATTGATTAAACGCTTGTAAATTACTAATCCAATTAGTAATTTTAATTAATAAATTAATGTCATGAAAGCCATTGTCCGTAATATCTTATTAGCCTGTATCATTTCAACGTTCGCCTTTTTCGGGGCTGTTGGAAGGAAACATACCAGGGATAAAATGACTGATGCTCAAAAGGCGGAGGCGAGGAAGGAAACATTAACCTGCCTGGCAGTTGCTTTCATAGCTTGCGGTGCCTGTGCATGGAGGTGTAACGTTCTTTATAAAAGGTTAAATGAAGAGCGGGAGTACCGGCGCAGGTTTATTGATTATAGTCGTAACACCGCGTACAACAGGCATTATTAAATTTAATTATTAATTTGGCAACATCTTAAAAGCCGGCAACCCTGCTGCGCAATTGTGATAAGGTTTAGGTTGAAAGTCCCCGGCAGCGAGTGTTGGGGACTTTTATTTTTTACAGTTCACATAAATATAGTCCCTGTCGTTTCCGGCAGGGATTTTTTTGTTAGTGAAAAATCACTTTTCCGCAATGAAATTAAAGGTCAGCATTGCGGTCCGAACTTTAATACCATTTTTATGGCCAATAAAACAGTCAAAAAATCAACCACACAAAACAATGAGGTAAAAAAAAAGAAGTTCCCGAAATTGTCACTCGATGAACAAATAAGTGAAAATAATTCTGAGAATGATAGGGAAAGAAAGTTAAAATTGCTAAATTTAATAGCAGAAATAATAGTTGAGGCAACACTAAGAGATTTGTATGAAACGAGCAATTAGATACCTGAGATTCAGTAATCTTGGACAAAGTAATGGATCAATTGAGCGTCAGGAACTTTACACTGACCAATATATTGAATATAATGGAATTTTATTAGTTGATACATTTATCGACCGGGGGCATAGTGCAAAAACGTTTGATCGTCCCGATTTTAATAAATTAACGCAATTTATAAATAAACATCAGAAGGATGTGGATTATTTGATTGTCGATCAATTGGATAGATTCAGCCGCGATGCCGGTGAAGCCATGACCCTTGTCAAAAAGCTTCAGCGTAAATACAGTATCCAAATTGTGAGCGTTACGGAGGGAATTATTTTTGATTATGATACGCCCGGTAGTTACTTCCGAACTGGCCTTCAGCTCTTACTTGCTGAAGAGGATAATATTAATCGAAGTATAAAAATTCGTGGGGGTAATTACACCGCCCGTGCGAAAGAGGGTAGGTTTTTAAGTAATCTTCCACCATTCGGTTACAAAAAAGTTGGTGAAGGTAAAGAGCGGACACTGGAAATCGTAGAGGAACAGGCTAAAGTCGTACTCTTTATTTTTCAGAATTTTCTTCGGAATGTTCCTTTAAACATCATAAAGGAACAAGTATTTGAAATGGGCTTCAATCGCAAAGGCAATATGGCAATTGAACGGGTCCTTTCAAACCCTGCCTATGCGGGTTTGGTTAAGGTAAAACCGTTTAAGGAGTACCCCGGTGGAATTTTTCCGGCAAGACATGAACCTATTATCGATAAGTTGACCTGGGACACCGTTCAGAAAAAAATGGAAAAACCGGACAGAAGTAAAAAAACTCTTGATGATGAAATTCCACTGAGAGGTGTGTTAAAATGCCACTGTGGTCAGCCTTTGACCGGAGCCCCATCCCGAAACAGAAAAAATCATTGGTACTATTATTATAAATGTAAGTTTTCCAAGCACCTTAATCTCAGCGCCGTAAAGGCACATGATCAACTTCTTCAAATTTACGAACTCATGAGTTTGCCAATGAATGACATCCGGTTTATTAAAGAAAGCGCAGAAGCCTCTTTGAACAATAAATTTCGAGAGAATCAGGAGGCCGCTAAGCAAAAAAAGGGAGATTTGGAGCGGGTACAGGAGAAGCTTTATGCATTGGAGGAAAAGTGGATTAGTAACGAAATTGGTCGTGACACCTATGAACGTTGGTCATCAACTTACAATGGCGAAATATTCACCCTACGGGCCATCATTGAACGATTGAGCATAAATATGTCTGAAGGATTTAAATTGTTCCAGGACCATATCCACAAACTTAATGACATGAAGGGTATTTATGAATTATCGGATACAATTAAAAAACGCGCATTGGTTTCCACCGTGTTCGACAGCAATTTGTACTACCAAAATGGTATCTATCGAACACCGTCTATGCTCCCCGGATTGGATCATAACTGCCTGATAATGAAACAGAAAGGACTGCTTGAGATTGAAAAAAAAAGGGATAATCTGACGATTATCCCTTCGGGTGGAGCCGGAGGGATTCGAACCCTCGTCCAAACATGGTATAAGATAAGCTTTCTACATGCTTAGCTGTTATTTAATTGTAGGGATTATGGAAGGTTAACCGCTTACCTGTACCTTAATCCTTAGGTGCTTTGTTTCGCTTGCTTACCACACCTTTAAGCAGGCTATTTCCGTTTTTCGATGCCCCGGTTGCCGATCCAACAGAACAGAAAACCGGCGGGACAAAAGCTATGCTAATTCTAAATTAGGCAGCTAAGGCGTAGTTATTTTCGCCATTTGTAAGTTTGAGCGTTCAGATTTAAGCGCTAATTCACCCAACGCGCTGCATGCTTACTTATTTATCTCCATCCTGTCAATTCCGGTCGACCCCATTTTTTGATTTGGCAGTTTTTAGTTACCAGTTTGCAGATAATACAAAGGTACGATTTTTAGTTTGGAGTATCCAGTTTATAGGTTAACAAATTCCCTGCCAAAGGCTTTATCTGCCTTCTGCAAACTGTACACTGTCAACTGTACGGCCCGGATACACTTTCAACCCTTCTGCCAAACAAATCATTGCTTTGTTAAGGTCGTCGTTATTTAATACGTAGGCCATGCGTACTTCATTAAAACCAGCGCCTGGTGTGCTATAAAAACCTGTGGCGGGTGCCATCATAACTGTTTGGTTCTCGTAGCTAAAACTTTCCAGCATCCATTGGCAAAACTTGTCGGCATTATCTATCGGGAATTTGGCCACAACGTAAAATGCGCCACCTGGGTTAGGGCAGTAAACGCCGTCAATCTTATTAAGCGCACTTACTAAAGTATTGCGTCGTTTAGTGTATTCTTTATTAACGGTTTCAAAATATTCATCGGGTGTATCAACCGCGGCTTCACCTGCAATCTGCTCAACCATACCTGCAGATAATCTTGCCTGCGCAAATTTTAACCCGGCGGCCAGTACAGCTTTGTTTTTGGTTATCAGGCAGCCTAAACGGGCGCCGCATGCGCTGTAACGCTTACTCACAGTATCCATCACAATCACATTTTCATCCAGCCCAGCCAAATGCATTGGCGATATGAATGTACGCCCATCATAACAAAATTCGCGGTATGCCTCGTCAGAGAATAAGTACAGATCGTATTTTAATACCAATGCTTTTAAGGCATCCAGTTCTTGCTGCGAGTACAGATAACCTGTAGGGTTATTAGGGTTACATATAATTATAGCCTTTGTTTTTGGAGTGATCAGCTTTTCAAACTCGCTGATAGGAGGCAGGGCAAAGCCGTTATCTATGTATGATAATATTGGCTTAACTACAATATCGCTTTGGTTAGCAAAACCATTGTAGTTAGCATAAAAAGGCTCAGGAATAATTACCTCGTCGCCCGGGTCAAGGCAGGCCATCATGCCAATGGTTATGGCTTCAGATCCGCCGGTGGTAACAATAATATTTTCGGGCCCAATATCGTATCCAAGCTTATTATAGTATTCAGTAAGTTTTAAACGATAGCTTAAAGTACCTTCAGATGGGGTATAGGCCCAAACTTTAAAGCTGATATTCTTGATGGCATTCAGCATGCCTTCGGGCGTTTCAATATCTGGCTGGCCAATATTAAGATGGTAAACTTTTTTACCCTCAAGCTTAGCCTTGTCAGCAAATGGTGTTAGTTTACGGATAGGAGATGCAGGCATCCGTTGCCCTTTTTGTGAAATCTTTGGCATATGCAAAATTAGTAAAAAATAACAGCCCCCTCCAAACCTGCCATCGTATAGATAATGTTACTTAAAATATAGGCACAAAAAAGGCATCGGTAAAACCGATGCCTTGAAATTCTTATTTCCTACTTTAAAAGAAGGACGGGGTGAGCGTTTATCTACTGGCTACAGCCGGTTTTGCAACAACCTCGCCTACAATATTTAAGTATTTTGTAGGTGTTTTAGCATTTGATGTTACTACAATGGTTTTATTAAATGCTGATACTACAGCCGCGTTGTAAGTAATTTTGATTGTTCCTTTAGCACCCTTTAAAACAGGGGTTTTGGTATAATCAGCAATGGTACAACCACAGGTAGGTCTTACTTCGGTTAAAATAAGTGGTTCCTGTCCAACGTTAGTAAATTCAAAAACAGTTGTTACCGGTGTTCCTTGTGGTATTTTACCAAAATCGTGCTTTTCTTCATTAAATTTAAATTCAGCTTTTTGGTCATCCTGTGCCGATGCACTAAAAGCAAAACCTAAAATAATGGTGCAAAGTAATATTAGTTTTTTCATGGTTACCTGTTTGATTAATACAAATATAAAAGGTTTAATGTATATTCAAAACTAATGTAAAAACTATATGTTTACATTAACCAATACCGAAAACAAAATAGAATTTTATAATTTTACCGCCTAAACAAAATTTTGTATGCCCGAAACTGTATTACGCAATGGCGACACATCAAATGCTGCCGAACTCAGTTTTGACGATTTCAGGGAAATTGTGATAAATGATTATCGTGTTGGCTTTGAAAGCCGGCAGGCCAGTATTATTGGACGACGCGAAGTACTAACCGGAAAAGCCAAGTTTGGCATTTTTGGAGATGGTAAAGAAGTGGCCCAACTGGCTATGGCCAAAGCATTTCGTAAAGGCGACTGGCGCGCAGGTTACTACCGCGACCAGACTTTTATGTTTGCTACCGGTATGAGCAACTTAAAGGAGTTTTTTGCGCAGCTGTATGCTAATCCTGATATTGAAAAGGATCCGGCATCTGCCGGCAGGCAAATGAATTGCCACTATGCAACGCGTTATGTAAATGCCGACGGTAGTTGGGTAAACCAGGCCGAAACCATGAACTGCGCTGCAGATATCTCTACCACAGGCGGGCATATGCCCCGTTTGTTAGGGCTTGCTTATGCATCAAAATTGTATCGCCAGAATAAAGAGCTGGAATATTTAAAGAATTTTTCGATAAATGGTAATGAGGTTGCATTTGGTACAATAGGCAATGGTTCAACATCCGAAGGATTGTTTTTTGAAGCCTTTAACGCTGCCGGTGTATTACAGGTGCCAATGGCTATTTCTATTTGGGATGATGCTTACGCCATATCAGTACCCGCAAAGCTGCAAACCACAAAAGAAGATATATCTGAAATATTAAAAGGTTTCCAGCGTGATAAGGGAACTAATGGTTATGAAATATTTAAAGTACGCGGATGGGATTATGTTGCCCTTTGCGAAACTTACGAACGTGCTATAAAAATTTGTCGGGATGAACATGTGCCCGTACTGATACATGTTACCGAAATGACCCAACCGCAAGGCCATTCTACATCGGGCTCACATGAGCGTTATAAATCAAAAGACAGACTAACCTGGGAAGATGAGCATGATTGTCTGGTGCAGATGCGTAAATGGATGATCCAATCGGCTATTATTAGCGCCGAAGAGATGGATCTGCTTGAAAGCAACGCGAAAAAATATGTTCGTGAATGCCAGCGTGAGGCCTGGAATGAACTGGAGAACGAAATTAAAGCTGAAATGGCTATAGCTGTTGAGCTGATAAACCAGATGTCGCAGCAATCAGCACACAAAGAAGGCCTTCAATCTATAATTTCATTGCTGCATGCTTGTGTTGATCCCGGAAGGAGGGATACCATTGCTTATGTGCGTAAAGCATTACGCTTAACCATTGGCGAAAATACAGGTGAAAGAGAGGCACTGGTGAATTGGTTGAATGAAGAGAACGTAAAAAATAAAGAGCGTTTTAATTCCAAATTATTTAGTGATACACCGCAATCGCCATTATATGTGCCGGTTGTAGCAGCAGAATATGCTGATGACGCCCGTATTTTGGATGGCCGGGAAGTATTAAACGCCTGCTTTGATGCCAACTTTGAGCGCGATAAAAGCATTGTTGCCTTTGGCGAGGATGTAGGTTCAATTGGCGATGTGAACCAGGGCTTTGCCGGTTTGCAAAATAAATATTCTGATCTGCGGATCACCGATACCGGCATCCGCGAGGCCACTATTGTTGGACAGGGCATGGGCCTTGCTATGCGAGGTTTCAGGCCCATTGCCGAAATTCAATATTTAGATTATCTATTATACTCTATCACTGTTTTAAGTGATGATTTGGCCAGCTTAAGCTACCGTACACGAGGCGGACAAAAAGCACCGCTGATAGTGCGTACCCGTGGCCACCGTTTAGAGGGGATCTGGCATTCTGGTTCACCACTTGGTTTGATCCTGAACTCGATGCGTGGTATTCATGTTTGTGTTCCGCGCGATATGACACAGGCTGCCGGTATGTACAATACCCTGTTACGTGGCGATGAGCCCGCGCTTGTTATTGAATGCCTTAACGGTTATCGTCTAAAAGAAAAATTGCCTGCCAATGTGGGCGAATTTACCGTACCATTAGGCAAAGCCGAAATATTAAGAGAAGGTACCGATGTAACTATTATTACCTATGGCTCAACCCTGCGCATTGTGATGGAAGCAGCTGAAGAGCTGGAGAAAATGGGCATCTATATAGAGGTTATAGACCCACAAACCCTATATCCTTTTGACACGGAGAATATTTGTGGCAGATCTTTACAAAAAACGAATAAGCTTTTAGTGATTGATGAGGATATCCCCGGTGGAGGCTCAGCTTATATTCTGCAAAAGGTAATAGAAGCACAAAATGGATATTATTCATTAGATGCGCAACCAAAAACACTTTGCGCTGCCGAGCACCGGCCACCTTATGGGTCAGACGGCGACTACTTTAGCAAACCATCGTTAGATGATGTGATTGAAACGGTTTACAAAATGATGAACGAGGCAAACCCGGGCAAATATCCGGCGATATATTAGATCATCAGCTTTGACAATTTTTAAAAATTGTCAAAGCTGTTTGTTTAATAAGCAAACGATTAAATTTCAATTAAGCTAAACGCTTATTACATAAGTGTGGACATTTGGATAGGCGATAGCTTCTTACTGCCCGCTTAACTCTTTAACTTGCTTTTCTCCTGCGAACCTGTTAACAAGCATTGCTGCTGCGGTATCGCCGGTTGCGTTTAACAGTGTGGCTACCGGGTCAATTAAGGTGCCGATGATGATGGCCGGGGGCAACGCTTCAGGAGGGAAGCCATAGGCCGATATAAAAAGCAGCTCCCCAACATAGCCACCGTTAGGTATCCCGCCTTCAACAATACTTACCAGAATGGTCATGCCCAGGGCAATGATGATAATCTCGGCGCTGTCAAAGCCTTTGCCGAACATGGCAAAAACCACTGCCATTTTTAGTATGGAAGAGATACTCGAGCCATCCTTATGCAAAGTGCCAAAGAGCGGTATGGTTATCCCGGCAATTACATCAGAGATCCCCATTTTTTTGGCAGCATCAAGGTTGGCGGGGATAGTGGCGATACTGCTGCAGGTACCTACTGCCGTTGCCGATGGTATGATATTATTTTCCCAGTATCTTTTGATGCCTTTAACACCGCCCGCAATAAAGGCATATAAGCTGTAAAATACCGCATAATAAAATAGGCTGACACCATAACCGATGCCTAATATGTGAGCGTAGGTACCAAACAGGGAGGGGCCGAACACGGCTACCTGGTAAGCAAAGTAAGCGCCAAGCCCAATAGGCCCTGCCTTCATAATAATGCCGAACACTTGCTTAAATACTTCGTTACCGGCGTTTAAAAACTGGGTGAAGGCTTTTCCTTTTTCGCCGGCCTTAAGTGCGCCAAAGCCCACCAGTATGGCAAAGATGATCATGGCCAGCATATTCTTACGCGATAACAGGTTGAAAAACTCGCTGGTGGTAAAGAGTTGGGTTATCTCATCGCCCGATAGTTTCTTACCCGCATCCGCAGGCAAAGCGCCAGAGGTAAAAGCACTTTGTCCGACAGGGAACAGCCACAAAGCGAAGATCGTCAGCAAAGCTGCAGCAATGATCGTTACCAAAAAAACTGCCGACATCACGCCCATAATGCGGCTCAACTTTTGCGAACTCTGCATGTTGCCGATAGCCGACGCAATCGCGAAGAATACTAAGGGTATAACAGCAACAAAAAGTAAGTTCAGGAAGATATCGCCTATAGGTTTCAATATCTCGGCACGTTTGCCCAGCAGTATGCCCGCAAGGGTGCCGGCAATAATGCCCGTTATGAGCCATATCATTCCGCTATAATTCTTTATCCAGTTACTCATTTATTTAGCTGATGTGTTATAAAACGATTCACCGGGGAAGTTAATTAATAATATTCATCCCTGGTTAACTAAGCGTGGCCGTAGGTGTAAATTTTGTAAGATTTTCCTTTCCGCCGCATTCATGTAACTTATTTCTCTATTTTTGCGGATGCCTTACACAGGCTATATATTTAATAATTATGGATACTACTTTTTCAGCAATAGCAAACAACATAAAAACCCGTCGTACTATTAAGCCATCAACCATGAATGGTAATAAAATACCAAACGGGCATATCGCTTCTATATTAGAACTGGCAGACTGGGCACCAACACATGGTTTAACCGAGCCTTGGCGTTTTATTGTGTTTGAAACCCCAACCGAATTTTGTGCTCAGCATGCCGAAATTTATAAGCAGGCTAATCCCGGCGAAAGCTTTAATCCAACAACTTATACTAACCTAACTAACCAGGGCAACAATGCATCTCATGTGGTAATAGCCATCATGAAACGTGGCGACCTGCCTAAGATACCGGTATTTGAAGAAGTAATTTCTGCTTCATGCGCGGTGCAAAACCTTTTATTAGGTGCTACAGCTTTAAATATAGGCGCATTCTGGAGTACAGGCGGCATGGCTTTGAAACCTGCATTTGCCGAACATTTTGGTTTAGGGGCTGAGGATCAGGTATTAGGTGTTTTGTATTTAGGCTACACCGACCAGCAGCCCGAAGGCAAAAGGAATACTCCGATAGCGGAAAAGATCACCTGGCAGAAGTAGTTAATTTCTGATAAATTTCTTTCTTAAATAACTGGTTAATATTAACTTTATTGAAAATAATTTTCATTGAAGTGCGTAATTAGACTGGTGTGACAATATATTTGCCTTTTTTGCGTATATTTGTCTTTACAAGATTAACTAATAATATATCATTAGTTAGGTTGTTACCCATTTTAAACTAAAATATTAAACCCAGTATTTATGAGAAAACACTTGTGGTGGATTATTGGCGCTTTATTTTTATTTTCTATTACGGTTATCAGTTGGAGACCGGTAAGCGCAACAAAATCTACAATTACAAAGACATTAACTGCAAAGGAGTTTTTTGCACAATACGTGTCTGATATATACCAAACCGCTAATTTACAGCAAACAGGTTTGGATGTTAATGTATTCCAAAAAGCCGTTACAGGTTATATGAACCTTAAACTGGCTAATAAATTACCCGCTAACAGCAACGTTATTACCGTGGTAGATTTTACAAAATCGAGCCGTGAAAAACGTATGTGGATAATTGATATGATGAATAAAAGCCTGATACTCAATACCTGGGTTGCACACGGGCAGGGTAGTGGTGATGATATGGCTAATCGTTTTTCAAACAACAACGATTCGCACCAAAGCAGTTTGGGTTTTTACCTTACTGATGATGTTTATGTAGGTAAACATGGCCGTTCGTTACGTTTAGATGGCCTGGATAGCGGCATTAACAGCGCTGCGCGTGCACGCTGTATTGTTATTCACGCTGCAGATTATGTATGCCAGAACACTATTAACCAGATAGGCCGTTTAGGCCGTAGTTTTGGTTGCCCTGCAGTGTCGCCGGAGGTATCAAATCAGGTTATTAATACCATTAAGGGCAAAACTGTTTTGTACATTAACGGTAACGACAGTAACTACATGTCGAAGCTTTTAGATGATACAGCGCCTGCCAATTACTTAGCCCTGGGTGCTGATACCCTTCATACGGATAGCACAAGCGTAGCCAAACTGTAAAACAAAAATAAACTATATATAAAGAGCCCGGTGTCAATTCTGATACCGGGCTCTTTTTTTGATCACGAAAAATCACAATTTTTCTCTAATTATTTCTAAAAATCTTTGTTTATTAACTTTTTTCTATGATTAATTACAATGCTGCCAACTGATCATTTGTGGCCAAAAATTTTTGGAGGTGTTGATATAATATAACATCTAATCCGTAAACATCAGGGCGATATTGCAATGTACCTGTACTGTCTGCCCAGCAGGTTATGTAGGTAATATATACCGGCATTTTTTTGGGCACATCTATGGTAGTCGGCTCAGGGTTATCTTCGCTCATAGCCTTGGCAATTTTATCATAAGTAGCACCTTCGCCAAATATTGCTTTGGCTAAAGCCTGCGGGTCGCTTAGGCGTACACAACCATGACTTAAAGCACGCATTTTTTGATTAAACCCGTTTTTTGCAGGGGTATCATGCAGGTAAACACTACTGCGGTTATTAAACAGGAATTTGATCTTTCCTAAAGAGTTATCATCGCCGGGGCGTTGCTTAAATTCATATTTGTCTTTTGATGCGGTAGCCCAATCTATTGTTTCGGGGTCCTCTACCTTTTTGCCGTTTTCGTAAACATCAATATTTTTGTTTGATAGATAATAAGGGTCTTCAGCGGCTTCTACCATAATTTCTTTACTGGCAATACTTTGCGGTATGTTCCAAACCGGGTTTACCTGTACGCTGTGTATCATGCTGTTAAGCTGCGGTGTTTCACGGCTGAAAGGACGGTCTTTTTTGTCGCTTTCATCATATACGGCCAGGGTGTTGGCATTATCCATATTTCTGCCCTCGCCTACCACAACTTTCATGTTGAGGATAGATTTGCCATTTTGCATTACATCTAAACGGTAATCGGGGATATTAACAATAATGTATTCAGGCTCTCCCGGTTTGTTCTTCCACCTTAAACGTTCCATGTTAACCACTATATAACGCATGGTTTCTTCCTTACTTATACCTTTTGCCTGGCCACCGCCAGCCAATGCTCTTTGCAGCATCAGGTATTGCGGGTCTTTAGGCTGAATGCTATCCAGGTACGATTTCATGTTTTTTATATGAAAGATCTTTGACATGCTTGAGCTATCCGGGCGTTTGGTTGCGGTATAGTAACGGGCGTAAATTTTCCGCGGGCTCAAAATTCCGTATTGCAGGGCGTTTGAGTAGTTAATTAACGAATTGGCGGTTAATATTTCCAGTTCGGCTATATCACGGTAAGCTTCATCAAGGTTTTTGATAGCTTTTTTATCCTGGAATTTATCAACGAGGGCCTTAATCTGATCTGCTTTAAACATTTTAGGATCAAGCCCATGCTCATTGGCTTTTTCAAAATAGTTAGCCGTAAGGTCAACATCACCGTTAAAGATGTGGTCCATTACAAAAACCGGGTCATAGTTATTATGCTCGTAAAAAGCGTTGATCAGTTTCGGATTATTTATCCTGGCTTTCTCTTCACTCAGTACTTTTTTAAATACTTCGGCGAGGCCTTCGGGAGTGGCATCTTTAAAGACCTTATTTTGTGTTTTTAGGTAAAGTTGTTTACCCAGGTCCGACCGCTTTTTTTTACAGCTTTGGATAGTAAGTGTAAGCACGCAAAAAAGGAAAAAGAGCACCGGCAATGCAACTTGTTTAATATGGGGACGTGTCATTTATAATATCAGTTTAAACGATAATAGCAATAGCTATACCACAAACCCAAAATGGAAAGTAATTACCTTATTCTGATACGGTTGAGGTACCAGATCGGTTATATTTGATTATGGCTAAAAGTACCCTGCCCGAAGTATGGCTTCGTGGCCCTTTAAAAGGCACACCCGCTTTGTTACAACCAGTTGCGCATGCTTTATTGCAGGCCCGGGAGGAATTGGATGAATTAATGAATGGTTTCCCGGATGAATTACTATGGGAAAAAGTTGCCGGAATGGCATCGCCGGGCTTTCATTTGCAGCATTTAACCGGCGTTTTAGACAGGCTTTATACTTATGCCCGTGCAGAGCCTTTAACCAAAGAACAGTTAAATTATTTGACTGCAGAAGGCAAACCGACCAATAAAACATACACTACAATTGAATTAGTAAGTAATTTTAATAATCAGGTTGATAATGCAATAACGCAACTGCGTGGTACCGAAGAGGGGGTATTAACTGATTTTAGAGGGGTAGGCCGTGCGCAATTACCCTCAACCGTATTGGGCCTGTATGTGCATAGCGCAGAGCATACCATGCGGCATTTGGGGCAGTTGATTGTAACGGTGAAGGTATTGAGGAATAAATAAAATATGTGAACTGCTGTAAGGGTTTAGTAATTCGGTTACCTGCGTTGAGAGACGAAAAATATTACGTTTTTACCCGACTTACTTCTGTATTATCCTAATTGCCGTTTTAAGTGTTACACTGTTTTATACGCCATTTTCATAACCATGCATCGCCTTATACTCACGCTGCATTGCCCTTGCTGTTTGCGTGCTGCCATCGTGGCTCCAGCCGGGTGGCTTAATAAAGTACTTAATTTTATTGCTGATGCCGGGCGCGTGCTTAACATCATGCAGCAGGGCTTTCCACTCATGGAAGAGGATATTTACAGGGCCTGTATCTTCTGGTTGGTGAGTAAGGCCGTATTTTACAGGCTCGGCAGGGTCTTCTTCATAAAAGGTGCCAAACATCCTGTCCCAAAGTATCAATACCATGCCCATGTTTTTATCCAGATAGGGGATGTTTGATGCATGGTGCACCCTGTGGTGAGATGGCGTAACAAATATAAGCGCGTACCATTTTGGAAGCGGTATTTGATATTGTGTGTGTACAAGGTTGCCGTACAATTGGGTTACCAGGTAAGCATATAAAACATCAAGCGGAGTAAAGCCCATTAAGGTTAAGGGCAGGTAAAAGAAGGTGCGGTATAAAGGCTCAAATACAGTGGAGCGGAAACCTGTAGTAAAGTTAAAATGCTCTGATGAATGGTGCGTTACATGCATGGCCCAAAACATGCGGCAATAATGCCCGGTGTAGTGCAGCACCCAGTACAAAAAATCTTGCGTAACAACCAGCACAAACCAGTAAACAACCACATTACTAATATGGAATAACCGGTACTGATAGGCAAAACTTAAGATGAAAAACGCGCTGCCGTTAACAGCCAGGTTAAGGAAAAAGGCAAGCGTGGTTAAATAGATATTGGTAAGGGTATCGCGCTTTTCATAATAGTGGCGGTTTTCGCGGTAGCTTAACCACATCTCTACCAGGGTAAGCAGTACTAACAAACCTACCAGTACTACTACAGCTTCGTTACGTACATCTAACCGGGGCATTTTTTTACAATGTTGCGTAATATCTTAAACTATCACAAAGTTCGTCCTCCGTGCAGATATTATCAATACTGTATTGCCCAATGTGTGTCAATAAGGTACAGTTGATCAGGCCGTTTTGATTTTTTTTGTCTTTCTGCATTAGTCCGTATAATACCTTATGACAACTATCCTCTATTAAATGTTTTGGATATAAACTACTTAGCACACTGGTTATTTCTGCAAGCTCTGCATCAGGTAAACCAATTTTTTTATTTGATAACCAGGCCTCACAGATCATACCTATGGCTATAGCCTCGCCATGGCTCAGGTGGTCGTCATCATTCAATAAAGAATAGGTTTCAACTGCATGGCCAACGGTATGGCCAAAGTTTAATGATTTGCGGATGCCTTTTTCATTCGGGTCCTCAATAACTACCTCATTTTTTATTTCTACAGAACGATGTACCAGCTCGGGAGCAGGAACGGTAAGGTCACTTGTTTTTAGCTTGTTCCAATATGCGGCATCACATATCAGGCCGTGTTTAAGCATCTCTGCCAGGCCAGACAAGATTTGCCTTGAAGGAAGTGTTTTCAGGAATTCATCAACCATAAACACAGCTTTAGGCTGCGTAAAAGTGCCGATAATATTTTTTATACCATCAACATCAACTCCGGTTTTACCGCCAACAGATGCATCCACCTGTGATAACAGGGTAGTAGGCATGTGCACAAAATCAATCCCTCTTTTATAAGTTGAGGCCACAAAACCGCCCATATCTGTAATAACACCTCCACCTAAATTTATCATCAGGCAGCTGCGGTCGGCACCAAAGTCAATCAGCATTTTCCATATGCCGATACAAAAATCAATGGTTTTGCTTTCTTCACCGGCGTTTACTTCAATAATGTCGAAATTATCCAGCACATCTAACTGTGCCTTTACCAATGGCAGGCAATGCTCGCCTGTATTCTCATCCGTTAAAATAAAAACCCTTGAGTAATTTCCTTTTTTAACAAAATTAACCAGTTCGGTAATGCTGTTGTCAAAATATATGGGGTAATTATTGCTCTGTATCGTATCCATATTATATTACTTTGATCTGCTGACCCCTGAATTCAACAACATCGCCTTGTTTTACTTTCAGGCGTTTGCGGTAATCTACCTGGCCATTATATATTACTTCGCCGTGTTCAACTACTATTTGCGCTTCGCCACCGGTTTGTACCAAACCAGCCGCTTTAAGCAGTTGTATCATTGGTATATAGTCGCCTGTTACCTTAAATTCAATCATGGGTGGCAAAAATAAACTATTCATGGAATTAATGAGTTATCATTTTATAATTTTGCACGCTTCACAGAGTTAATAGTTCATGGCACATGATTATAGCATTTTATAAGTAATACATTTCTGCTGTTAACCATCAACTTGAACTATGAACGAAAATATACACATGAGTCAACAAGATAAATTATCATTCGAAAATACCGAGATCGCTTTCCGCCATTCTACTAACACTGATCTTAACCGGGCCTATTGGCTGTTCAGGGTTATTAATGTAAACTTTTTAGTAAAGATTGGTCCGCCGATAACCAATTTTGCCATAAAAATAGGCGTGCCCATTAAAGGGCTTATAAAAGCTACCATATTTAAACACTTTTGCGGCGGCGAAACCATTGCCGAATGCAACCAGACCATCAGAAACCTGGCAGATGGAGGTGTGGGCACAATATTAGATTATTCTATTGAGGGAGAGGATGACGAAACTGTTTTTGATAACACCCGCAACGAGATCATCCGCACTATTGAACGTGCATCGCAGGGTAAAGCCATCCCGCTTACTGTTTTTAAAGTGACCGGGGTTGGCCGCTTTTCATTATTAGAAAAACTGGATGAGGGATTGAAATTAAATGTGGATGAGCAAATGGAATGGCAACGGGTACAGGACAGGGTGTTAGCTATTTGCGAAATGGCACATTCTGAAGGTGTACCGGTGATGATTGACGCCGAGGAAAGCTGGATCCAAAAAACCATTGACAACCTTGCCTTAAACATGATGCGTTTTTTTAATAAAGAAAAAGCCATAGTTTATAATACTTACCAGCTATACCGCCATGATAAGCTGGCATCTTTAATAACAGATTACAGCATAGCCGAGGATGAGCAGTTTTTGTTAGGTGCTAAAATTGTACGCGGCGCCTACATGGAAAAAGAACGTAAACGTGCCGAAGAAAGGGCCTACCCATCGCCTATACAGCCGGATAAGGCAGCAACAGACCGCGACTATAACGACGCCCTTGTTTTTTGTGCCGACCATGTAGACCAGATAGCCTTTGTTGCCGGTACGCATAACGAAGATAGCTGCCGTTTACTGGCCGACTTATTGGATAAGAAAAATATTAACCACAAAAACCCGCATGTGTATTTTTCGCAATTGCTGGGAATGAGCGATAACCTGAGCTTTAACCTGGCCAATGCTAAGTACAATGTGGCCAAATATGTGCCTTACGGGCCAATAAAAGCGGTATTGCCATACCTGTTTAGGCGCGCGCAGGAAAACACAGCCATTGCCGGGCAAATGAGCCGTGAGCTGAGCCTTATAGTAAAAGAAAAGAAGCGAAGGGCAAATTAATAAGTTATTACATCAGTATCTACAGGTATGTAGCCGAGTTGCCTGCTCATGCTTACCACCTGCCCTTTATGATGAAATTCATGCGTGGTTACATGGGTGAAAACTTGTAGCGGGGTAGTGGTTACCATATCGCCTTTCCGGGGAAGGGTAACGGGTACATCCAGCACAGCGCTAAAAAGGTGTAAAAAATCATTTACTAATATATTCACCTGCTCAAAGGCTTGTTTTACAGCATAAAGGTCATGTTGATCTTTATTCCTGAAAAATGGGCGTTGATCCTGCATGGCGTAATGTGCCAGCCAAAAAACATAGCAATTGGCCACATGCATCATTTGGGTGATCATGCTCTCATTATTAAATGATGCTAATGGCGTTAAAAGCTTATCTGTGCTAATCCTTTCGCAGTAATTAAACAGCGCTTCGCGCGACCCAAGTATAAATTGGTATTGATGTAGTAATGTGTTATCCATTTGAAACGACAGCAAAAATTAATCCACTATTTTTTCAAGATCTTTATAAATTAAGGTTGGTCCGGTTGTTGAATTATCAATTTCGAGTTTTAAATTTCTGAGCTCAGCGCCGCCATAGCCCTTGCCCCAGGTGCGTTTTAGCCCCTCCAGCTTGGCCCAGTTGTTAACTAAAACAAATCCCCGCGCTTGCATATCTTTTGCACTGATGCTGATATCCAGGTAATCCCTGCCCTCTATCTTTACCAATTGATTAAAGATGAAGGTCATATCCCGGGCGTTTTTACCGGTTACCTGCCTGGCTAACTCTTGCTTATATTGTTTTGAGGATGGGTCAAAACCGGCGAAGATCTTATTCTTATTTGACGGTTTTACACAAGATGTGCTTATTAAAGCAAACAGTAATACAATTAAAATACTTGCGCGATTCATAAACCTGTGATTTTTTGGTTGGTATTTAAATGTAAGATACATTTATTTTTTTACTAAACCAGATGTTCCCTTTCGGCAAATGCGGCAATGGTATCGGGCGCGGTCATTAAGAAGGTTTGTATGCCCAGGGTTTTGGCCGCCTCCAAATGCTGCGGACTATCGTCAATAAACAAGGTTTCCTCGGGTTTAAGATCGTTCTCTTTTAATACCTTTTCAAAAAAATCAATTTCCGGCTTGCGTTTGCCAACCAGGTGAGAGTAATAGGTGCGCTCAAAAAGGTGTTCATTATCATCAAAACCGAAATCGGTTTTTAAGTAATTCATGATGTAGGTATAATGGATAGCGTTAATATTGCTCAGCAAAAAAGTGCGGTATTTGGCCTTGAACTTCAATAACAACTCGTGATTGCCGGGGGCAATACCTAACAGTAAACTATTCCAGGCGTCGGTTATTTGCTGGTCGGTTACGGCGGGGTTGCCTATCTTTTCCTTTACGTAAGCCCTAAACTCATGTTCGGTTACCTCTCCACGGTCAAACTTGTCAAAAATTTGGTCCTGTTGGCGATGACCGAAGAAATCTTCGGTATCAGCAATGCCCAATTGCTTAAAAGCCTCTTGCGCTTTGCGGAAATCGATACTAAATATTACGTTACCGTAATCGAATATGACGTTTTTAATGTTTTGCATTGGATAATTATATATGGCAAATATGTAAAAATGCCGGCACAGATAATTTCCTTTAAGCAGATAAAAAATAAAGCAGCTATAAAACAGGCTGTTATGCGCTTGTTTTAAAAAATGAAATCATTTTTGTAATTCCGGCTTCAATTTTACATATTTGCAATCTCGAAAATAGTAAATATTTTCAGCGCCTATAGCTCAGTTGGTTAGAGTAGAAGACTCATAATCTTTTGGTCCCTGGTTCGAGCCCAGGTGGGCGCACAAAGTAGACAATCTCTACACCTAAAAAACCCCTTAAATCGCTGATTTAGGGGGTTTTTTCATAAATTATACCTTGAATAACCCTTCCTAAAGCCAAAGTTCTCGTTACCTATCCGACTACCTGTTTTTTGTTTTTAACTTAGGTAACACAAATCGCTTCAATGAACTGAAATACAGATTATTACAACGTTAAAAGTTGATTCTTTATAGCCAATTTTTATTGTGTTTTTGTTACCTGTTGTGTTACCTAAAAACGGGATGAAGTATGAAACATTTAAACTTAACAATTAAGTTTTATGCAAACATCACAGTCATTTGGTATTCATTTTACAACCCGTCCGGACAAAGCGAAAGACGGAAAAGAACCTATCTATGCCTGCGTGACCGTAAACCGTCAACGTGTTTACATTGCTTTAAACCTAAAGATCATCAGCAGCCATTAAATAATAACGGGGGGATGAAACATATCATCCGGCTTAAAAAAATGGTAAATCTTGCACTGAATCTACAATGGATCACCAACGACCCTTTTGCAACTTACAAGTTGAAGATTCTGAAAGTTAATCGCGAGCAGTTATCTGAAAAGGAATTGGCGGCTGAAATTTAAAACAACTTGTCCATTCCTGA
Organism: Mucilaginibacter sp.; assembly: GCF_041660805.1. GTDB lineage: Bacteria > Bacteroidota > Bacteroidia > Sphingobacteriales > Sphingobacteriaceae > Mucilaginibacter. The sequence continues at coordinate 131,196 of NZ_JBAZVP010000001.1, forward strand.
CATCAGCCTCTTTTGTCTGAGATCTTCCGGTTACAACGAAAGTGAATAGAAGTATGAAAAAAATAAAAGAGAGTTTCATCGTCGATAAACCAATTTATAACCCGGCTCTTACCGAATGTACGGATATATGTGCTTATTTAATAAATTGAATAATAAAGCCGCCTTTAGGAGCCAGTGTATATGGCCAACTGGAACCGATAGGGGCTGTTTGTACGTTAAATTCCATTAACTGATCTTTTCCTTCTGATATGAGTCTGAACTTAGAAAAGCCTTTGCCTAATTTTTTAAGATCAAGGCTAACGGGCAGCTTATTATTGGTGCCATTTATACCCACAATATAATGAAGTGCGCCTTTTTGCCTGGAAAGTACTATCGACTTCCCTGGCTCAGCTATAATATATTCAGTTTTATCCCAGGTGGCAGGCATCTCTTTCAGCAAATTCTTAACCTGAGCAGGAAGCGAATCAAATACTTCTTTTGAATCTGCAAAATGAATAATGCCGGATGTGTAGATCATAGCCATAGCAAGCTCATGCACTGCTGTATTTACGCGCGGGAACTTCCTCATGGTTAATGCAAAAGGTGTATAGTCGGCAGGGCCTGCCACATTCCTGGTAAAAGGCAACACCGTGTTTTGTTCTGCAGCTTTATCGGGAAATCTCGGCTCATAAAAATAGCTCTCTGTTCCCAATATGGCTTCGGCTGTCATATAATTTGGCCAGGTACGGTGCCAGCCCCTCGGAACGGTAGTGCCGTGAAGGTTTACCAATAAATGCTCTTTAGCAGCATCTTCAAAAACCGATTGTATAGCTGCTAATACTTCCTGCCTGTCTGAGCACCAAAAATCTATTTTAACCCCTTTAACCCCCATTTCGGCCAGCTGCCTGAATCGTGCTTTCCTTGTTTCGGGATCAAAATATTCTGATGAATAACCCCAAACCAATGGTTGTACCCCTTTAGCTATGGCATGGTCAATGATCTTGCCTTCCCTGTTGGCTTTTTCCCAGCCGGCATCAAACAACGTATATTTAAAACCAAATGCGGCCGAAAGATCTGTAAACTCATCATAAATTTTGGGCGAATGATCGTCCGGGTGCGACCACCATGACCATGCAGCTTTACCAGACTCTATCCACGAAGCGTCTTCAATTTTTGAAGCAGGCGCCAGATCGGTGATCAAGGTTGATAGTAATATATCTCCGGCCGCATCGCCTATAATAATAGTCCGCCATGGCATAACCCATGGCAGGGTTGACTCGGGATAAGCATGTTCTTTATCGGCTAATGGAAGAGTATATTTCTCGTCTTTTTCGGCAAATGCAATTTGATAGATGCCACCTTTAGAATCCGGCTTTAAATGACAGCCGGGGTATGAACCATCTGTTCCAGACTCGGCGATCAGCACCCAGCTTTTGTTATCATTTACGTTGAAAAGAGCAGGCATACACCAACCCACAGAAGGATTACGTGAGCCAACGATAGGGTCGCCCGAATTTACATTGACGTAAAAATCTTCGTACCCCGGTTCATACTTGCCCGCCTTATTGTACGGCTCCAGCCAGCCTTTTGCATTTTGCGCTATATGAAAACCTGTAAGTTCATCTTTTATCACGCGCATTTTCTTGTCGCCATCCAGAAACCGGTAACGAAAGGCCACGCCTTCTTTTCCGGCAACCAGGTCAAGTATCATCAATGCCCCCTGTGCATTTTTAAAAGTTATACTCTTGTGTATTAAAACATGGTCTACACTTTTATTATTGGCTACCTTTAACTCATATTGTTCCCTTTTTTTCTGAACGGGCGAAATTTTAACAACTGATAATCCGGATGTGAAATCCTGATCATCGCAGTTCAGGCCAAGAGGGGAGTTGGCAATTATTGTTTTATTTCTCCGGGTTACGTTATAAGATAGTTTCCCATCGCCGGTTAACGATAAGGTAATTTTATTCAGTTGATCTTCGGATTGCACGTAGAGTGCTTTTGTTTGGGCAAGGCAATTCGCGGTTAAAAAAAATACTTCAAGCGCTATAAAGCTTAAAGCGTAATAAACAGATCTTTTTTTCATTGGTTGATTATAAATACGGGACATCATTATTCAGGATGTGCCTGGTCTGGTACAACGGCTTAATTTAAAATAACTATTATTATAAAAAAATGGACAATAAGAGTGTATCAATGGATATTATTATTACCATGCTTTAAAGCCAAACAATTCAAGTAATAATATTTGATAAGATGTACGGATTTCGACACTTCAGAATATTGTTGAAAAGGGCCTGAATGGCCATTTACAGCTAACATTTCGATTGTAATAGTGAACTTGATTTTTGAGTATAGATAAGAAAGGAGTTACAATGTCCATCAAAAAAACAGTCTGGGAATGGCTAATTAGTAGAAACACCCATACAAAATTTGGACACACGCGGCAGATTTAGAAGGCATGAATAGTTATGCTATTTGTTTTTCATTATTTTTCCCCATTCGGCTTGGGTTAGAATTTCTAAAAATTCATCGCGAAAGTGCCATGCAGATACATACCCGGCTGAGACAACGAAACTAATTACCCAAGTGGTCTTTGACTTCCATAATTTAAAGGCACAAATATCTGTCGCGGTTATAAAAGGACTTGTTTCGCCTAAATGTTGGTGTGAGGATGCTTTTATCGCATCTTTACCGCCAGTTCCCAGGGGGATAAGATTGTTATGAAGCTTTGTTCTTTTAATTATATCATTGTCTTTATCGAAATTGATCAGGTAATCATTTCCTAATAATACTTCATCCGGTGCGGTTTGCGCAGTGATGATATATACTCTTTTTGCCCCATTTTTTACAATAGGAACAAGATTTAAACTGGTATGTTGATAAGATTTAAAAAGCGTGTCGTTTAAAACAGCCTGTGCAGCTTTTGACCGGATGGTATAGAACTCTTTTTCATTTTCGGTAAATTTTCTTGTTGTAGTGTCTATACTGTATTTAGACGAGTCTAAACCATGATCGAACTTAACTGTCGCTAATACTACTGGATCCTCATTTTTAGAAAAAAAGATAGTGGTCATTCCTTTTTTAGTTTCATAAGAAAAGTATCCACCAGATAGAAGTTTCTTCCCGCCGAAATTGGAGGTGAAAATCTGTGTACTATGACCCGATGCCCATTCGTAATGATAAAGCATTTCCCCCTCTGCACTAATGCTATCAGCAATCTGTCTCAGCTCATTTTTTTGTGCTGTTGCGTTTTGCGCCATTATAAATAGGGTAATCAATGTAAACAGCTTTCTCATTAATGGTGAAAAGGTTGGTAAATATTTTGTGAATATAAATAACCTTGCGGATTTTGGATAACGTGGCGGCATATAGAACGAATGGTTGCAAATATGGTGCGGTGATAACACCAACCATAAGCTAAATTATTACAAAAGTAAGTTACGTTTTCAACAACGGTAGGATACCAAATATAGCCTTGTTATCTTTGATAAAACGATATTATGGAAGAGAAAATTTATCAATGCGACCAAGAGCTGGAAGCATTAATACTGAAACAGGGGTGGATTGAAACTACTGATGCAATCGATAGAAAGAAAGGCAAAAAGGAGTTCCGAAAAAGCAAAGGCGGCCGTATGCTAATGCGTTTTGATTATATCAACTTCGTGGTATATGAAAATAGTGTAGGTATTAACAGATTAGAAGGCCCCCGCATTGCGGAGGGAGATTTAAAGCTGTTGTTTTGGTACATCAACAGCAATCCCGCTGATAAAGACTACATTTCGGACGGCCACTTTGACCTGGACCGCACCCGTCAATGTGCCGAAACCATGGACAGCCTGCTCGGCTACTACCGCGAATTCAACCGTAGTAACCGAGAAAGCAAAAAGTTTGAACGGCTTTTGAATAATTTGAAGTCGGTCAACTTAAATTAATTGATACTGATAACGGCTACAGCTTGTTCGGCTTTTTCATGGCTTCCCTTACTGCCTCTTGTGCTTGTTCGCTTGGATTTCCGCTGAATGCCCAACGGATAAGGCCGGAAGCATCATGAAAAACGTTGATTGTAACTTGTTCGTTGACAGGTTCAGTTGTTGTCAAATGGCTTAAATGCACATTTTGTATTTGAAAAGCTGCATCAATCAATGAACGATTGTTAGCACTGAGTTCATAGGCATCAACTCCTGTAGGTTGCTTTTCTATGGAAAAAACTTCGATCTTCATAATTATTTAGGTTGTTGTTAAATGATAACTAAATGTGCCGCTTCACATGTTAATTCAACATTTATTCCAAAAGTTACGGCCTCTGACATGATATTGCTATGAATAACCAACTGCGGGGCACGGCTTTTATCAACGTAATCCTCCGTATTGACGGTAAAAAAGACAACCTTTTTTCCGGAAGGTTGTATCGTTGCGGCGAGGTCTAATACAGTTTCCCAGATCGCACAATCTTTAAACTCAGGTTTTTTCTTCGAAGGCGGTGACTTGGCGGCAACCCTGTTTAGCGCAGCATTAGCTATTTTTTCGGTGTTTAGAAATATACTATTATCTAAAATCCCGTCTGCAATGCTTTCAAATTCATTTACTAGCCCCTTGTTACCAATATGCTCCGATGCCAAACCGGTGGAAAAAATATGATTGATCATGTCAATACTATGGCCATGATAATCGGAAGTCAAATTTAAACTGTAATTGGTTTCGTCTATTGTTTTTTGGAAATGATCATTCCATTCTCTTATACTTAATTCGCTAAAAACTGAATAAATCGTCGAACTATCCATAAGGACTTTGATGGCAATATAGGATTTCAAGGTGCTTAACGTACCCTTGCGGTATGGCAGACGCAACAGATCTAATAACGAGCAAGAATCCCAAAAGAAAATCGGTTTGGGATCGGGTGTAAAGACAGTTTGGATAAAATCCTCGGCTGAGATGGGTGTTTTACTGAGACTGCTCATACTTGTCCAAGATTTGTAAAGCATATTCAAAATCCAAACCTAATTTCCAGGCCATATCATTATCCCAATTCTCGTCTTCTTCCAACCATCTGACCAATTCATCTGCGCTTAGTTCAATTTTATTTCTAAAGATCGCAATCACAAAATCGCTCCAACGTGCAAAATCGTGCGGGTTTGTGTTCCCGGTTGACTTGTTGGCACTTTTCGAAAATCGGTATAGCAAGGTATAGATATCATCGCCGACAATGTCTTGCATCAATTTTTCAGGACTGGTAATAACCGCATCAATGCCCATTTGCCGTGTCACCTCTTTTATTACGAGCCGATAAAATTCGCCAAGGATGAAATTGTATTCCGCATACGATAGCACTCTCGTTTTTATGGGTATGATATTGAAGATCTCAAATAAATTGTCATCACTTCTCATCCATAGATAAGCTTTTAAAACTTTACTTCCTAAATGCAATTCTGGTGTTTCAATGCATAACACCACATCGTCATTCATTGTGTTTTTTGAATAATCACGCTCAAATTCGACTTTATTAGCCCATCCTATGGTGGCCGCTTTCTTGATTACCTCAGATTTAAAATCTCCGGCCTTGCTATTGGGTAATAGTACTTTTATGCTTTGAAAAACTTCCATTATATTGAATTTCGATTTAAACAAAGGTATTTAAATTCGGCGCTCTTCCTTAGCCTGACAAATTATTAAAATTCAGCTAAATCGCTGTAAATCTTTAGGGTCAGGCATTAACGCAGCATCCGCAAGGAAATCAAAGCCCGCCTGCAAGGTTTCTTCTTTTAGTTTTGGAAAAGTTTTTTTGAGCTGTTCAAAACGCCGCCAATAGGCAGGCCGTAACCCTTGTGCGCATCGGGCATTAAAGCTCCCGCAACGGCAATGGGTAATTGGATGGCTGTACGCATTTGGGCAAGTGCACCTATTGCTCCCTAGTTTAATGAGCCAGTCTTCAATTTAACAGTCAGGTGAGAAATCATAAGAAGGTTTTTTATGCTTCTATAAAGAATCCTTTCATTCTTTTAACCTGTACGCTACAAAATATAAAAAATGAATTTGTAACACTTTAAGCTAATAAATTGTATACATATGGAGATAAAAACTATGGCAAAAAGCAAATTACTAAGAATGGACAATGTTGGCATCGTTGTAGAATCACTCGATGACGCCATCTCTTTTTTCACGGAGATAGGCCTGAAGCTCGAAGGGCGAGGCACAGTTGAAGGTGAATGGGCCGGGCGTGTTACCGGACTGGGTTCTCAGAACGTGGAGATTGCGATGATGGTTACCCCTGACGGCCACAGCCGGCTCGAGCTTTCGCGATTTATTACACCGCCTACTATCTCAGATCACCGTAATGCGCCTGTGAACGCGCTCGGCTACCTGCGCGTCATGTTTACTGTTGAAAACATTGACGAGATGGTATCCAGGCTCAGCAAGCATGGCGCTCAGCTCGTTGGCGAAGTGGTTCAGTACGGGGACTCGTATCGGCTCTGCTACATTCGCGGAACGGAAGGGCTTCTCATCGGGTTGGCAGAACAACTCGGAAATAAATGAGTAGTGAATGTTCCGTCTCAGCAGGTTCATTCTTTGTCCAAAACCAGGGGCTTTTATCGATAAAATGGCCAAGTGGCACTCATGATTTCACGCAGGATAAACTCAATTGTAATACACAGAAAAAAAGGCTGAGCTGAACTATTGATCCGCTATATTTTTGCGCAACGAATTGATATATTCCAAAGGAGGTACATTAAAGTACCTCTGGAAATTTTTATTAAACCGGCTTTGCGATCTGTAACCTACCATTTTAGCAATCTCGAACAATGTAAATTCATTTTGCGCAATTAGCCGGGCGGCGTTCTTAAGGCGTGTAAAGTCGATCAGTTCTTTGGGTGATAATGAGGAAAGAGAGCTGATTTTGCGATAGAAAGTAGGACGGCTCATATTCATATGTTCGGCCAACCTATCGATATCCATATCCGGATCTTTTATGTTTTTCTTAATGTATTCGTCCAGCTTTTTCAAGAAAGCTTCATCAGTTTTCGAATGGGCCATCACCCGTACATCTTCGAAGGGTGAACTTGCAAAATGGGTTTTTATTTTAGAACGGTTGGTAAGCAGGTTGGCGATCTGCAATTTTAGTAACTCCGGAGAAAATGGTTTTTCAATATAGATATCGGCACCAACCTCCAGGCCTTCAATACGGGCTTTATAGGTGTTTTTAGAAGTTAGCAATATCACCGGAATGTGGCAATATTCTACCTTTGACTTAACGAGTTCACAAAGCTCGAAGCCATCAATTCCGGGCATCATAATGTCTGATATAATCAGGTCCACCATTTCGTTATCCAGTATATTTTGAGCCATTTCGCCGTTTAAGGCTAAATGCAGTTTATAAGTATGGCTCAAAACGATTGATAAAAAATCCAGGATATCTTCGTTATCGTCAATAATTAATATCCTCTCGCTCATGCTTAGTCTATTTTTTTCCAACTGCCCAATTCAAACTCAAATTTTTGATGCACAGGTAAAGTTAATTCAAAAATGATCATGTTAGTATTTCCCGAAACCAAACTTAACGAGCCGTTATGCAATTCAGTTAAAGATTTGGCCAGTGAAAGTCCAATGCCTGTACCGGCCTTGTTATCACCGTGCAATCTGAAAAAAGGCTCGAATATTTGCTCGCTAAATTCAGCGGGTATACCCTTGCCATCGTTTATGAACCTGATCGAGAAATTTTTATCGGAGATGTTAAATGCCTTGATGCTTACTGTCACCTCAGATGCCGCGTATTTAATGGCATTAGAGATAAGGTTACCACATATTTTTACCAAAGCATCCCTATCCACAAAGGCGATCAATTGAGCGTCAGGCATGTCAGTGTTTAAACTTATGTTGCACTTTTTGGCCTCCTGGTTAAAGTTGGCAATCTGCCCCATTAGCAAATTGGTAATATTGGTATTTACAAAATTGAGGCCGAACTGATTCATTTCGGTTTTGCGAAAGTCAAGTAGTTGGCTGGTCAATTCAGTTAAACGTTTGGCATTTTTATCCACTATAAGTAAACTTCTTTTAACGTCAGGCCCCTTCGCTTTTTCAATGAGCCATTCAACCGGGCCGGCAATTAAAGTTAAAGGTGTTTTTATCTCATGCGCTATATTGGTGAAAAACTCAATTTTGGCTTCATAAATCTCCCTCTTTTTTTCATGTTCAAACAATTGGAGTTTAATTAAATTTTTACGCTCCAGGTGCCGATGATAATAGCGGATTGATAGGAACAGACCGATAGACGATACCAGCAGGTATAAAAAATAGGCAGTATAGCTTTTCCAAAATGGCGGCAGAATTTTAATGAAGAGCCGCCGCTCTTTACCGGTCCAACTGCCAATGTTACTTTCAGCCCGAACTATAAAGGTGTAGTTTCCAGCCGCCAGGCCTGTAAAATAAGCGTTGCGGTTACTGTTAAGGTATGTCCAGTCTTTGTCTAAACCCTTCATTAAATATTTATACCTTGTTACCTTGGGCGAAGAATAATTCAAGGCTGCAAACTCGATACTGAAATTATTTTGATCGTGGGTCATTACAATTGTATCCGTATATAAAATAGATTTGGTGAGTGGCCCCTCCTTGTCGTTAGGCACTATCTCTTTGGCGTTTACTTGAAACCCGGTAATATAAGTTGGTGGGCAGCTATCTTTTTGATCAAATTCCGCTGGGTTAAAAGCAATCATCCCCTTAAAAGATCCGAAGTACATTTTGCCATTAACATCTTTGTAAGCCGAATTATAATTAAATTGATCTGTTATGAGGCCGTTTGATCGGGTATAAGTCTTAAATTGTTCGGTACGCAAATCAAGACAGATCAGGCCTTTGAGCGAGCTGATCCATAAGTGTTTCGAATCATCTTCCAAAATGGAATATACGGTATTGGTGGGTAACCCATGTTCCGTCGTGAATTTTTTAACTGTTTTCAGGTCCGGGTCTAATTTTATTAAGCCACCCTCTGTGGCAAACCACATAAAGTGATTACTGTCTTCCAGAATACCACGCACCGCAAATTCGTTAATGATTTTATTCTTAACAGTGTCGCCAAAACGGATGTTACCATGTTGGCCGGTTTTAGGGTTATAATAAAAAGCCCCCTGGTCTACGCTACCGGTCCAGATATTCCCTTTAACGTCCTCTTTGATGGCAAAAACATACGAATTATAAGGTATTTGTTGAATCCGGCTAAATGTTTTAAGCTTCCTGTTGTACTTAAATAAGCCCGAACCGCCGTATGCCGTACCAATAAGTAAGGTGCTGTCCCTTGTAAGATAAATGCATAGAACAAAGTCACTAACCTTATCCTTCTTGTCACCAATGAGCTTAAAACGTTCAGTTATTAAGCCGGTGCGTATGTCCATTATTTCCATACCATGAAAAAATGGACCTATGAATAACTGATTACCTAAAGCCAGTAAACCGTGTATATTAGGATAAGATACATCTCCTTTCTTCCCGGTTGCGGTATAATTGGTAAATCTTTTGGTTTTTAAGTTAAGTTTATTGATGCCGGCGTCTTCCGTACCTATCCATAAGTTGCCCTTGTTATCAGAACAAATCTCTCGTACGGCATCGCCCGATATAGAATTACTGCCCGATAGCGGATAGTATTTTTCAAATTGCGCATTCTCTTTTGAATAATAATTTAGCCCGCCAAAAAAGGTGCCGGCCCACATGTCACCACGATTATCTTTAAATATTGTATAAACGGCATTACCTGCTATAGAATACGGGTCGCCAGCCAATTTGCGCAGATGTTGGCTTGTGTTGGTAGATAAGTTATAAATATAAATACCTGATTCAGTTGCTATCCAGTATTCCTGATCATTGCCCGCAGTAATATCACGCACATATACGTCGGTATTATCATTATTACGAAGGGATAAAGTTTTGATTATGCCGGTTTTAATATTATAACTTTTTAGCCCCTGCTTAAAGCACCCTACCAATACCTCGTTTTCATTGACAGGGAATATTTTGCTGATAGATCGCAAACTTGCCGGAATGCCCTGGTCAATTATCCTAACGCTGGCAATTGATTTGCCTTGTGGGTTATAGATGCTGATGACACCGTCGTTATTTCCCACCCATAAATTCTTACTGCGGTCAATGACCATACACGTTACCTGTATTTTCAGGTTCTCGATCTTTTTATCTGCCTGATTATACTTGTATAGAGAAAAATTGGCCGCAAACCATAACTTATTTTTGCTATCTATTAAAAGATGGCTTATATATGTTTGTGGGGCAATTTCAAGCGCGGTAAAAACTTCTTTGTAAGGATCATACTTAAAAATGCCCTTCCCTGTACCAATCCATAGCATTCCATTTTTATCCTCTGCAAGAGCGGTAATAATATTATTACCAATGTTGCCAAATTTGTTGTTTTTGTTTTTGAAAGTTTTGAATGTGTAGCCGTCAAAACGGTTTAATCCTCCCCGGGTCCCAATCCATATCAATCCTTTACTGTCCTGTATTACGCATGTAACGGAGTTGTGTATCAATCCATCGTCAACCTGGTAATGTTTAAAATAATATTGCGCATAAGAAGATGAAACGGCAAGCAGCCACATTAGACTTACTAAAGACAAATAATAGAAGAGGCGCATAATTAGTTAAACCAAATATAAATAAACAGTATGGCGAAAGTCTCCATTTCTAACTTTAAAAAAAGGGTGAGTTTAGCTAAACTATTTGTTCTCAACTTATAATCAACGCATTACGGGGCATTGCGTTACGTGGTGACTTGTAATTTGAGACAAATCGGCAAAAAGTTGAACAGATTATGCAGATGCCATTCGGTTATTTTGACCTGCAATAAACCAAAGAATAAACTTTTACTAAAACTTCCTTCAGCACAGATCCATCATCGCTATTTGCGGCGTACAATGTTTTATGAAAAAAATATTGTACGCAATGCAAAAGCGGAACTTTTTAAGGGACAAAACTGATTGATCATTAAGACCAAACCAACCAATGAAGAAAAATATAGCCCAACCAAACAGGCAATAATGCAACATACCGGCCGAGTTAAAAAGCCTCTGTAGTTAAGTGTTTTAAACGCACCTACAAAGGACGGGAATGCCCTATGCGTGTTACAAAGTGATTATAACCTAAATTAAAATTATGAGACACAAAGATCTACTCTTAAAAATCATGAGACTAACATTTTTACAGTTAGTTATTTTATTCTTCCTGCCAGGTAGTTCGGCAGGTAAAACCATCAATAAGCATGCTGAACCCCGAACGAACCTCCTGTTCGCACATGGCAATACAATTGCAGCCATTAGCATTACAGGAAAAGTAGTTGATGATAAAGACGGAGGACCTTTAGCCGGAGTTACTGTGAAAGTTAAAGGGACTAACATCGCAACTGCCACAAATGTAAACGGTTTGTATACAATTAATGTGCCTAATGCCGAAGCAGTGCTCGTTTTTTCATTCGTTGGATACGACGAAAAAGAAAAGTCTGTTGGCAGTGACCAGATCATCAATATCACGTTAAAAGCAACTCAAAATAACCTGAACGAAGTGGTTGTAGTTGGTTACGGAACACAGAAGCGGCAGTATATCACAGGGGCTGTTGTAAGGGCGAACCTGGATGCTTTCCGTGATGCGCCGAATACAAATATTGTGCAAAATTTACAGGGAACAGTTCCCGGGTTGAACGTGGGGCCGGTAACCATATCAGGTTCTACACCTTCAATTTCTATACGTGGACAAAATACCATCAGCGGCAATAGAAATGTATTGATCATTTTAGATGGTGTTCAGTATAATAATACGCTGAGCTCTATTAATGCTGACGACATCGCGTCAATAGATATCCTGAAAGATGCCAGTTCTACTGCTGTTTACGGCGCCCAGGCAGCCAACGGTGTGATGTTGATTACCAGCCGCAAAGGTTCAAATAAGCCCCGGATAAATTTTTCCACTTCCTATGCTACCCAAAACCCGGCCGGCAATACTCACCCGATGGAAAGGGATGAATACCTGGAACATGTGCGAAATTTGTATTATAATAAAGCATTCCTGGCGCCAGATTATACTACCCCCGATCCTGCTTTTAATCTTGCGCTATACGTTGAACGTACCCAGCGGGATGCGTCCAATAACCTGGTGCCAACGGATTTTAACTGGTACAAGGAAGGTACAAAGAATGGATTTATTAACGATAACCAGTTAAGTGTTTCCGGCAGTAGTGACAAGGTAAGCTATCTTTTGTCAGGCGCGTACACTAATCAGGCAGGCTACATTATCAATGATCTGTTTAAGCGCAAAAGTCTACGGGCAAACATTGAAGTTCAGCCGGAGAACTGGTTGAAGGTGGGGCTGCAGGCCTTTGGCTCGTTTGTTAATAACGATGGCGCGGAACCTTCTTTATCTGATCTGTACCAGTTTGCGCCATTAAACACGCCGTACAATCCTGATGGAAGTTTAAATCCATATCCCTTTAATACCAATCAAACCAATCCTTTCATGAGTTCTGATGTAAATGATTTTGAGCGGCATAATTTTTTATTCGCAAATATTTACAGTCAGGTTGATTTCCCATTTCTCAAAGGGTTGAGTTACCGGCTTAATTTTGGCAATAATGCACGTACAGATGAGCATTATTATGCCAGCATTTATGGTGCGGGATTAACCGGTTCGGCCTATAAAAACACTGAGCAATATTATGATTATACCTTAGATAATATCTTAACTTATAATAAGAGCTTTAAAAATCATAGCGTTACAGCAACATTACTGTATGGTGCTGTCCAGCGTAAAGACGACGCTACAGGTGCATCGGCCAACGGATTTACCCGTCTTACACTGGGTTATAACAATTTAAGCCTGGGTACTAATCAATTTACTACCTCAAATGCATGGTCTGAAGCGCTTAACTATCAAATGGCTCGCATCAACTATGCTTATGATGGCCGGTATTTGCTTACTGCCACTGTAAGGCGCGATGGTTACTCAGGGTTTGCGGCTAACAATAAATTTGCTGTTTTCCCGTCGGTCTCTTTGGGCTGGATATTTTCTGACGAGCCATTTGTGCATCTGCCATGGCTGGACAATGGTAAACTTCGTGTTTCCTACGGTGTAACCGGTAATCAAACTGCCCGCTATTATTCACTCGATCAGGTTTCAACTCAACCTGCTTACGTGTTCGGCGATGGCGGTACAACACAATATGGCCAATACGTATCTACATTGGCCAATCCGAACCTGAAGTGGGAACGTACCTTCGAAACTAATTTAGGGCTTGATTTTTCCCTGTTCAGGGGGCGTCTTTCCGGCACACTGGATTATTATGACCGGCATACCAGGGATCTGTTGTTCAGCGTACAGATACCAACTATTACAGGCTTCGGCAGTATCAATACAAACGTAGGTGAAATTTCAAATAAGGGCTTTGAAATATCGCTTACATCAAAAAATATCTCGGGGAAAGCATTTGCATGGAACACCACCTTTGCCTTTTCAAGAAATGTAAACAAAATAATCAGCCTGCTGGGCACCGGTGATCTTGTCTCCAGCAACTTGTTTATTGGCAGGTCTATTAACGCTGTTTACGGATACCGCACTAACGGTATCTACCAGGTTGGCGAAACGCCGCCTGCAGGTTTTTATACCGGCAACCTGCGTGTACTCGACATTAATGGCGACGGAAAAATCAATACAGATGACCGTACCATACTGGGTAGTGCGGACCCTGCCTTCCGTTTTAGCTTCCTCAACTCATTTGCCTATAAAAATTTCAGCCTCAATGTATTCCTTAACGCTGTACAGGGCGGCACAAATGGTTATCTGGGTAACAACTCACCTTCACTACAGTTAAATGATAACTCGGTGCGGTGGAATTATATGAGCGGTATCAATTTCTGGAACCCGGGCAATCCTAACGGCAAATACCCGATGTATACCAACTCTCCAACTATTAACCCATCGCAATATTTTAGCCGCAGCTTTGTTAGGCTGCAGGATGTAACGCTGTCTTATAAAGTGCCCGGTCAGTTTATCAAACGCCTTCATTTACAGAACTTAAATGTTTTTGCCAGCGGCAAAAATTTATACACTTGGACCAAATGGGAGGGATGGGATCCTGAAATAGCCAACGGTGGCCTCACCGTTAACGGACGCCCATTGCTGCTTAGTTATTCAATCGGACTTAACATGACGCTATAATTCAAATATTATGAAGAAGATATTTTTCCAAACCATTTTACTGCTTATCCTTATCTCCACTTTTTCATGCAAAAAGTCATTTTTGGATGAAAAACCGCTGGATTTTTTAAGCGGCTCAAATGCATATGCAACTTATGCGGATTTCAACATTGCCGCTAACGATCTTTATAGGGTTGTACGCGTAGAGTTTTATACCCGGGATGAGAACTTCCCTTTTGATTACATGTATGGGTGCGATATTGTTTATGACGGGCAGCCGGCAACAGCCCGGCATACCCCTATGATATCCGCTTATGGACCTACCGGAAGTATTCCGGGTACACATTGGTCTGCCTTTTATAAGATCATCTCTGAAGCAAATGCCATTATCAGCCGTGCGCCCACCTCAACTATGACTGATGCGGAAAAGATGCTCGTAATTGCAAAGGCCCGGTTTTTCCGGGGATTTGCCTATCGCTCACTGGCGTATCTGTTTGGAGGGGTACCATTGATTGTCGAAGAAGTCACCAGCCCTAAAACAGACTTTACAAGAGCTACTAAAGAAGCTGTTTATGCTCAAAGTATTGACGATTTGAAATTTGCTGTTGCCAATCTGCCCTCTATCAATACGGTTTTGGATGGCGAAATAAACAGTCAGGTTGCTGGCCACGTATTAGCAGAAGTTTATCTGGCGGCGGGGCAGTATCAAAACGCGGTTGATGCCGCGACTAAAGTAATTACCGATCCAAACGTGCACCTTATGACTTCGAGGTTTGGCGCCAAAGCAAATGTAGCCACTGGAAATGTATACTGGGATCTTTTTCAGCCGGGCAATCAAAACCGGAAAACGGGTGGGAATTTCGAAGGCCTATGGGTCATACAGCTTGAAACCGATGTTCCGGGCGGCTCTGCCGCATCAACGGGAATGGCCGGCAACTACCTTCTTGAACGTCATTGCGGGCCAAATCTGTCTCTGATTACATCACCTAATCCAAATCCCTTCCTGTGGCCGATGAATGATTTGACAGGTGGACGCGGAATTGGCTGGGCCATCTCAACCAAACACTTTAGCGACGAGATATGGGCAAGCGACTTTAACAACGATATCCGCAATGCCAATATCAATTTTGTAAGAAATTTTACGGCAACTAATCCTGCCTCATCATCTTATGGAAAGGTTATTTCAACCCAGGCACCAATAGCTGGTCTTACCGTTCCGTCCAGGCAGTTTTATGCTTATCAAGCCAAATGTACCACCCCGGGCGGCCATCCGCTTGGCCTAATCGCAAATGCTACTAACGGCTTGTTAAAATCTACGGCCGGTGGTACTTACCTTGATCAATACATGGTCAGGCTTGCAGAAACATACTTTATCAGGGCCGAGGCTTATATGAAGTTGGATAACTTTGCCGCGGCAGCTGCCGATATTAATATTGTAAGGGCACGTTCTAATGCCAAACCTGTCGCTCCGGCAAGCATTAATATAGACTATATCCTGGATGAAAGGTTGCGCGAATTAGGTTATGAAGAAAAAAGACGACTTACCCTGATGCGGTTAGGATTATGGTATGATCGCGTAAAGCGTTATAACCCGTATTATAGCGACGCTCTTCCGTTATACAATCTGTGGCCTATCCCGCAGTCAGAAATTGAGCGCAACAATACAGGAGAACTAACTCAAAATCCGGGATATTAATTAACCTGCACAATAGCAAACTCTAAAAGACAGCATACGCAGCGATGCGTATGTTGTCTTTACCCGCTCAATTGAATACAAACTCCTAATAAATAAACTGAAAAGATTGAGAACGCCATTTATACGCTAACAGCTTTTTATTTCTGATCGTATGACGCCCTGAGCCCCGTTCACATTTTATTAATAGAGACAAATCGGCAAAAAATTGAACAGATTTTACAAATTCCATTGGTTTACTTTGGTGTGTAACAAAGCCAAATAATAATCCGTACTGTAAATCATTTTACTAGTAATACCGTCAGTTGTTTTTTGCAGCACACAATAAACTTTTATGAAACTTAAACTACTTACCTTAATTATTGCGGGCCTAACTTTAACGGCGGCCACTTTTGCCCAGGTTAAAATAATAGATCCGGGCAAAGTATGGTCAACCGAAAAAGCGAACGAATGGTATAAGAAACAGCCTTGGCTGGTTGGCGCTAACTATATACCGGCCGGCGCTATAAACCAGTTGGAAATGTGGCAGGCTGACACTTTTGACGCGGGTGCCATTGATAAAGAACTGGGATGGGCAGAAGGGATTGGAATGAACACCATGCGGGTGTTTTTACATAGCCTGGCTTATAAAGCAGATCCGGCAGGCTTTAAAACGCGAGTCAATCAATTTCTATCAATTGCAGAAAAACATCATATTAAGCCAATGTTTGTTTTTTTTGACGATTGCTGGAATAAAGTTCCGCAAGTGGGCAAACAGCCGGAGAGAAAGTTAGGCATACACAATTCGGGCTGGATGCAGGATCCGGGCGACCCTGCCTATAAAGAAACCTCGACTTACCCGGCGTTGGAAATTTATGTAAAAGATATATTAAAAACTTTTGCGCATGATAAACGCATACTACTTTGGGACCTTTACAACGAGCCGGGAAACAGCGGTAAAATAGGCAGCAGTCTTCCGTTACTGATTAAAACCTTTACCTGGGCTCGCGAAGTAAATCCTGACCAACCCATTACTGCGGGTCTTTGGAACTGGAGCGACAAATTTAATGAACTCAACAGGTTTCAGTTAGCCAACTCAGATGTGATTTCATACCATTGCTATGATGACCCCGAAAGACATTTGCGTACCATTGAGATTCTAAAGTTTTTTGGCAAACCACTGGTTTGTACCGAATATATGGCCCGTACCCGTAACAGCACTTTTATAAATACTTTACCGGTTCTTAAAAAACAAAATGTAGTGGCTATAAACTGGGGATTTGTTGATGGAAAAACCAATACCAAATATGCCTGGGATACCCCAATGAAAGATGGTGGAGAACCCGGGGTATGGTTTCATGAAATATTAAAAGCAGATGGAACACCTTACAAAAAAGAGGAGACAGATTTGATTAAGAAACTGACGGATGCTAAACAATAAGCTATCCACTGACGGATAGTATTGAATCAGACGAAACATTTAACCGGAAGGTATGAATTTATTATTCAGTACCCCGGGCGATATAAAACAAATAAAATAACTACCAATTTCAAAGTTGATGAAAAAATACAGATTGATCTCCGCTGCCTTAGCAGCAGTTTTAGCAGTTAACATAGCATATGCACAAACCAATGATTCAAAAAAATCACCGGCCGGGGTAAATAATCTTAGCCCGGGTGAGCGCAAAGATGGTTTCAAGTTGCTTTGGAATGGCAAAGACGCTGCCGGTTGGCGTGCTATATTTAAAGAGCACTTCCCTGATAAGGGCTGGGAAATGAAGGATGGGATACTGACCGTGAAAGCATCAAACGGTAAGGAAGAAGGATCAGGCGGCGACATTGTGACGATTAAAGAATATTCGGCCTTTATATTAAAGTTTGATTTTAAGTTAACTGATGGCGCTAACAGCGGTGTAAAGTATTTTGTAACCGAACAGGAAAAAACCGAGAAATCAGGCATTGGTCTGGAGTACCAGGTATTAGATGATGACCGCCACCCCGATGCTAAATTGGGCAAAGCTGGCGACCGAAAGCTGGCTTCCCTTTACGACCTGATCCCTTCTAATAAACCTGCTTCTGTTATTAAACCTATCGGTGAGTGGAACTCGGGAGAGATTAGGGTGTACCCTAATAACCACGTTGAACACTGGCTAAACGGGGTTAAGGTGATAGAATATGAGCGTGGATCAAAGGAATTTAAGGACCTGGTAGCCATTAGTAAATATAAAAACTGGAAAGACTTTGGCCAGGCCGATAAAGGCCATATTCTGCTGCAGGATCACGGCAATACTGTTTCGTACAAAAACATCAGAATCAAAGAACTTAAGTAACAGCCGCCATGGAAGAGTCAAGAAGGGATTTTATTAAAAAAACAGCAATTGTAGCGGCAGGCACCTATGCAGGAACGCTCGGCATGTCTGCAAAAAGTTATGCCGGTATAATTGGTGCCAATGATAGGGTAAGGGTTGGTGTAGTGGGTTTTTCTGACAGATTTAAAGATACACTGTTCCCATGCTTTTTGAACCATAACAAAGAGTTGAATTTTGATATTGTCGCCCTTTCTGATCTGTGGAACTATCGCCGGGCTTTAGGTGTCGATCATATCAAAAGCAAAATTGGCCATGATATTACGCCCTGCAGGAACAACGATGAGCTTTACGCTTTAAAGGATCTCGACGCGGTAATTATCAGTTCGCCTGACTTTGCCCATGCTTCACATGCAATTGAAGCTGTAACCAACAAAAAAGATGTGTATTGCGAAAAACCTTTCGCTGAAACAATGGATGACAACCGCGCGGCATTAAAAGCCGTACGGTCATCAAAACAAATTTTGCAAATAGGGTCGCAACGCCGTAGCGGTCAAAATTACCAGGCCGCCGCCGACTTTATCAAACAGGGTAAATTTGGCGATATTACCATGGTTGAATTAAGCTGGAATGTAAACCAACCAGGGCGTTGGCGCCGCCCCGACCTCGTAGACAGGTTGAAGGAAGAAGATACCGATTGGAAACGGTTTTTATTAAACCGCCCCTATGAGCCGTTTAATCCGAGAATATACCTGGAGTACCGGCTTTTCTGGCCGTATTCATCTGGTATGCCGGGACAATGGATGAGTCATCAAATTGATACCGTGCACTGGTTTACCGGTCTCCCGCATCCGCGCAGCGTAACGGCGAACGGCGGCATTTACCAATGGAAAGATGGCCGTCGTAACTGGGATACCACTACAGCGGTTTTTGATTACGGGCCACTAGACGATATGACCAAAGGTTTTCAGGTAGTATTCACCTCCCGGATGCACAACGGTGAAGAAAAGCCGGCAGAGATCTACTACTCAAACGGGGGCGAACTCAACCTGATTACAAACACCGTATCTCCTCAGGGAGGGCTTGGCCCGAAGGCAGCCGCTGCCATGAAAATGCCACCAAACCTGCTTCCGGAAATTAAGTTAGCGGTGCCAACCCTGCAGGCTGTAGCGTCGGCCAATACCGGTGCAGATGTGTTAAGTTCAAACCATATGCGCAACTGGCTGGAATGTATCCGCAGCCGTAATGAACCTAACGCACCAGTTGAAGCTGGCTATCATCATTCCATTGCAAATATCATGTGCAATGCAGCCGTACATACTGGCGGGAAAGCTACATTTGATGATCTCAGGCAAGAAGTGATGGTTAATGGAAAGGTATTTAAATATTAAAAAAAATAGTTTTTATATTCTGTTGGTTTGCTTTTGGATAGCTCATATCTCTTTTTGTGCATTTTTAATGATAAGAGATGAACTATAATAACGGTAATACTAAATCAGGTCAGATTTCGCACAAAACAATTTAATTTGAGTAAACAAACAGTATTGTCAAGCAGTCGGATTTTTTGTTTGCAAAAAATCCGACTGCTTGCTTCCAATGTGAAAAAATCAACGTTTTCCGTTCTTTTTTTGCAGGGACGCCTGGATTAATTTGATACGGGCCTCAGCAGTTTTAGCTGCATTGATATAACGCGTTAATTTTGGCAGGGCGTTTACGTTGCCTATGTCAGGGTTAAGGATCGGTTTCCCTACTGTATCCAACAAAAATGAAAAATCGGTTCCTGCTGTCTTTTGCGTTGCTCCATGACAACCCTGGCAACCACCCATACTTAAGAGTTTACCTTTATAAAGCAAATTGGGGCGGTGATTATGAGGACTGTCGATGCTGCCGCCGTTGAAATGACTTAAGGTAATATCTGATTCGACAACATAATTGGAAAGAAAGAAATTGGTGGCCTTGTTGGCTGTATCGGGATAATTTACGGGCTTGGCCTGGACACCCACCAGCCTGTAGTTTTGCCAGATAGAGTTGGCCGGGAGCTTTCTGTGTACATAATCCGTGGCGGACTGGGTCACCTGGCGGATCGGGTCCCTGGAAGGGGTAATCAAATTTCCGGTTTCTTTGCCTTGTTTCAACAGCACATAACCCATGCTATCCGGGATTACATTGACATGCTCAAACGTTGCAAAAATGAACGCGGGGTAGTTTCTTGTTTTTTGAATGATATGTAAACCGATCAGGGCATAGGTCGCATTATGATAAATAACAGCTTTATTCGGGCCTTGTGTATAGTAGATGACCTTCCGGGTAAAAAATTTCGATGAGTCATCCTGGGGCGTTAGCATCCGCCAGGCTGCTTTTATCTCAATTGCACCGGTCTTTTTACCGCTGCTGCAAGGCAAACAAACTACTTTTGCAGAAGCAGGACAATCGCAGGTGTTATTATCGTTAGCTATGGTTGATGGGTTTGGATAGTAAGCGTGGTACCTGGCGATATTCTGCGCGGTACTGCTTGTAGCCTGTAGTAGCCGGGCCTTAGTTGGATAGTTATTCAAAATATAGTTGTATTCACTGCTGTTTACTTTAGCCTCATACAGCACCTGGTATCGCTTTTGATATAGGTTTACACGTGCATACATATCACATGATCCGATCTCATTATTTTCGTCGAGGTTGTTAAATAGCGTAAAACTTGTAGATGGGGTAGCCGGTGCCGGAGCATTACCGAAACTGTAATGCGGTGCGTTATTAAACGGCTGCATTTGATCGCTGTATGGCCTTAATTCTGTCCGGTGAGCAAACGTTTCCCAAACATTTAGCTCGGGGTAAGCGGCGCTGCTATCCTGATAAGACCAGGTACTGTCCGGGTAATCCCTTTTGCCGTTTATATTAAAGCTCGATTTCCAGTTCAGCGCCAGGAATTCTTCCCAGGCAAATTGTGAAAGTTCGCGCTCACCGGCGCCGGTGTCAAGGTCAGTTGGTGGTATCGGGTTAAAATTGATCTTGAAATTGGTATCGATAGGTGCTGTAGCTGTGAATTTTTTCGTTTTGTTATCGCATCTGAAAAGTAAAAAAAATGCCAGGCAGATAGCTAAAATGGTAAGTGCTTTTTTCATTAGTCTGTTTTAAATGGAAGGGTTAATTAATTACCTGCATAATGCCATTTTGATTGGTATCTGCTTGTTTTTCCGGCACGTTCGGCAGCGTGTTTTTAGCCTGGCCAAATAAATGCAGTGACCAGTAATCGTTCAGAAAGATATTTTGCGGGTCCCTCTTCGCTCTCAGCGCCATGAAATCATCCCAGCGGGGATATTGTGAACGAAAATACGTAGCCCAGTGCCCATAATCATATTCGGGCAGGAATTTGGCCCAGTGCAGCCTGAAAGGAATATTTTCTTTTTCCAATCGTTCCCAGAACTGGCTAAAGAAACCGTCGCGGGCAGCAGGGTTACCTTCATTTGTGCTGAACCAGAAAAAATCTATTCGGAACACATCACGCTTGTAAGCCGGGCTCAACCAGGAATTATTTTGTTTGCCTGCGTATAGTTCCGTTGAATAATAACCGGTCGCCTTGAATTTGTCCTCTTTGAACATTGTGTCCAGCAGTTGCATTGCGCGACGGGTGTCAGTAAGCGGGATCCAGATCTCGGTGAATTCGGTACCCATCATGATATCATTTGCGCCATTGTCCATAGGCAGGCTGCTATAAGTATAATCCATAAACAGCTGCGCCTTGCCTTTCTTAGTTAAAGGCTGGAGGATATCTACGACCACCGGGTAGAGCGCCCGCAGGATAGATGGAAAGGCCATCAGGAAAAAGGTAAGCAGGAAACCGAGGGCCTTTAAAATAAAGGTGAGGATGTATGCAAAAACTTTAGCAAGAAAACCACCTCCCCAGGAAAGCTCCGTCAGATGCCGGAACTCGGAAAAAGAGGGTTTAAGTTTTTGCCAAACTGTCGTGAATTTGCTATTACCGAGCATGGTGAAAAGCATTGATGCGCCAAGTTGCTCTACGTTACTGACAAGGTTATTATCGGCAAACTCTTCGTATGGCGCGGGGTCAAATACCGGCATTGCTGCGCCGCGGGAAGCTTCCCAGATCACCACCCGTTCTACTTTTTCCTGCGGCCACCATAGTATTCTCGAGTAGGGGGTTTTTAGCAAGTAATCTTGCAGTGAGGGTTTTTCCGGTGAACCCTCACCGAAAAGGTCTATCGGGCAATCCGGCAGCGCGGTAGGATACGTGATCTGCTGCCCGTATATAAAATAGTTAGGCTCCAGCTGGAGGCGGATCTTACTTACGATGCCTAAAAGCCCCAGGGAGAGCACAACGGCACCGAATTCATCCTGATCTTTGGTGAACCATTCGGCATGGCCGTTGCCGTCAATAATGGAGATGCCTATAATATTTTCGTCTATGCCATACCACAGGGACCCGCCCGAAGAACCGGTCATTAAAAAGCCGCTGACGGTTTGGTGCGAGATCCCGCCGAGGTCGCTCAGGGTAAAGCCTTTGGCAAATACCTGGTAGAGCAGGCTATTCTCCAAAGTAGATGTGCCTGTAGGGTCTTCCGGGTCGTAGCCCAGGTGAATGCCGGCCTCGACCTCGATGATGCCTTTTGCCTGGTCTATCCATTCCAGTTTCAAGTATTGGTCAAACATGATATTCAGGTTTGGCCCAATGGGTGGCTTCTGTTCAGACACTTCGTTTGGTAGTTGAGGCTCTCCGGCGCCAGGGTCGGTATAGATTGCCCTTGCAAGCGAGTGGGCGGCGCCGCGGCAACGTATCTCCAGATTTTCCTGTGAGGCTTTGTTAACGAGTGCAATGATCTGTGCTTCGGAGGTGGGATGGTAAAATCCATCCGCGCCTTTTTGTGGAACGGCTGTTGTCATGATATCGGTTTAGGTTCCTAAATGTAATCATAACATTACCGGTAAATTGTAATTATTTGAAAAACAGGTATTTCTACCTGCTTTTGACAGGGTAATTTTACCCTTTTAAGCTATGTATGCGTATTTAGATCTGTAAAGTTTTCGCCCAATTTTCTGATTCTTCGCAATTTCTCAATAAATTGGTCCGAAAAACTATTTGGGCCGGTAACCCGCAGAGAACGTATTTACAATAGAGCAGGGCGTCAATACAGGCAGGCGCTCCGAGGGAAAGGCGATGGGCTGGCCGTAACCAGCTGCTGACCACAAATGCATCTTTCCATCCCTTATCAAATACGGCTTATCTCCATATGTCACAAATGTGCCGTCCGGGAGTCTTTTTAGGGTTTCTTCATAAGTAACCTTCAATTTATCCTTGGTGATCCGTTCAGCATGGATAATTTCATCAATTTTTGTGATCGGCGTCTTCATGTTAAAACCATATTGCGGATTTCCTTTGAGCCAATACTCCTTAAAACGTTGATGATCCTGGTACCGGCACTGAAAACAGGGGCGATGGCCCGCGGAAAAAGCAGTTGCTTCGTCCAGGAAGAAAAGTTCCGTCCAGCGATCGGGCTGCATGACCTCCCGGTGCCTTCCCCGGAATTCCAAAACGCAGGTAATCCAAGCTTTTACTTTAAAAGGCCTTACTATCTCTTGTTTTGCGTTATGTAAAACACCCCTGTTACCGAGCCACGCACCCCGCGCCGGCGTTCTGATAATATTTCCATATGGATCAACTCTATTTTGCAGCATATTTATTGACGTACATCTGGTAACATCATCGGCATGAATTGGTTGCATATCAATGCCGAATGTTCCATATATGCATTAAAATAGTTGGTGTTTAGCATTCAAAAAATCAAGGTTAGATTGAAATATTAATATTGGTTGCGCCTTGGTTTAACGCATGCGTGGCAAAACTAGTCAAAAATCATCTTTTTATTTTATTCATACATTATTTGGAACACCAATCCGGCGGCTAAATAGATGAGTAAAATACTGTATTTTTACGCTTGAAATGGATCGAGCAGAATGATGAATAAGCCCACAGGAAACCAACCTGCAATTGAAACTAATGAGCCATTCCTCACGCTGGATATAGCGCAAATGGCACTTGATTCTGCCAATGTAGGAATTTGGATACTGCATGCAACATCTTGGAATTTCCTTCCCTCTACCCGCACTAAAGCTTTATTCGGGTTTTTACCGGAAGAAGAAATGTCCTTTGATGATGCCCTGTTAAAAGTAGACGACAAACACCGGCGGGCGGTTTTGGCTGCCGTGGAGAAGGCGATCAAACAACATAGCAATTTATATGTGGAATGCCCGGTGATCAGCCCGACCGAAAAGAAAAATCGCTGGCTAAGCATCACCGGCGGATTTAGCACATCCGATCTTACTAACAGCTATTTCTCCGGGATCGTAGTGGATATAACAGAACAAAAACAAAACGATTTGCGGCGGAGCAAGTTCATCGGTATGGTCAGTCATGAACTGAAAACGCCGCTAACCGCTTTGAAAGCGTATGTTCAAATGCTCAATAACTGGGCTAAAAAGCAAAAAGACAGTTTTACGATAGGTGCGTTGTCTAAAGTTGAGAAACAGGTTAAAAAAATGCTGAATATGATCAACAGCCTGCTTAACCTATCCGGCGCGGAGGCAGGAAAGATCCATTTAAATAAGCAAGAGTTTGATATGGACGAATTGATCCGTGAGGTAATTGATGAAACGTTGTTTATTACTTCTTCCCACAATATAACTATAGCTCCGGGTGACCGTGTCAGGGTAAACGCTGATCGGGATAAAATTGAGCAGGTGATGGTGAACCTGCTTAGCAATGCAGCGAAGTATTCCGGTAAGGAGGAACCCATTGAGGTCGCTTGTACGAAGGAAGAAAATACGCTCACTGTCAGCATCCACGATCAGGGTATGGGTATTTCACCTGATGATATTGAAAAGCTGTTCCTTCCGCATTATCGTGCAGAAACCAGGGAAACAGAAAAAATTGCCGGATTTGGTATCGGTCTTTACCTATGTTCAGAGATCATTCACCGTCATAAAGGCAAGATCTGGGTGGAAAGTGAACCCGGTCATGGGAGCACATTCAAGTTTACACTTCCAATAAATTAGGTAACACTGCCTTTGGGTGTTTTCTGAGAAGTCAGTAAAGCTCTTGATCCAAAAATGACGATGTGATCGATTAGGTCATTCCCAAAAAAGCGCGATTTTTATATCAGAGCCATTTCATTTAAAAAACAAAAAGGCTGGTTTATAATAAATTTTGTCACTTCCACTTTGGAATCCGGTAAATATTATCTTATTTAGCACAAACTTTAGGGGTGCCTTGTGCTGAGAAATACCCTTTGAACCTGATGCAGTTAGTACTGCCGAAGGGAAAAGTAGAACGACCTCTGTGTTGTTTACCAATCCTCTAACGGGTCCATTCCTACAGTTTAATTATTAAACAGGATGGAAATTACCGTAAATCAACAAAACTATTCCGTTTCCGATACTTGCTCTTTGCAGCAAATGCTTTCTGCTGTTCTTACGCAGCCGACCAAAGGCATCGCGATTGCAGTTAATCAAGAAATCGTCCCTAAAGCCAATTGGGCTACTTATCTCTTAAATCCCGACGATGATATTACCATCATTAAAGCAACCCAAGGCGGATAAAATACACAACCACCATATGAAAACTGAAAAAACACCAGGAGAACAAGTAATTAGCCGCACGCCATTCCCCGCGTCGCGCAAAGTCTATGTCAAAGGGCTGATCCATAATATTGAGGTCGCGATGCGCGAGGTAGGCCTGAGCGAAACCAAACTGCACGGTCGTTTTGGTGAAATAGAACACAATGCGCCGGTAACAATTTATGATACCAGCGGGCCGTACACTGATCCTAATATCGAGATAGATGTTAAACAAGGTTTGCCGCGCCTGCGCGAACAATGGATAATTGATAGGGGCGATGTAGAGCGACTGGGACATATTTCCTCAGATTACGGAAACCAGCGTGCCAATGATAAAAACCTCGATGCATTAAGGTTCGCTCATATTAGCAAACCTTACCGTGCTCAACCGGGAATGAATGTATCGCAAATGCATTATGCCAAAAAGGGCATCATCACCCCCGAAATGGAATATATCGCCATCCGCGAGAACCAGCGTATCGATCTCTTAAAAGAACAGCTTAACGGCCAGTACGATGTAATGTCGCACCAGCACCCCGGCCAAAGCTTTGGCGCCAATACACCAAAAGGATACATCACACCGGAATTTGTTCGCCAGGAGGTGGCCTCCGGCCGTGCGGTTATACCATCCAACATAAATCACCCGGAAAGCGAGCCCATGATCATCGGGCGAAATTTCCTGGTGAAGATAAACGCCAATATCGGCAACTCTGCCGTTACTTCCAGTATCGAAGAAGAGGTGGAAAAAACAGTATGGGCGTGCCGCTGGGGCGCCGATACTATTATGGACCTGTCGACCGGGAAAAATATTCACGAAACCCGTGAGTGGATCATCCGTAATTCACCGGTACCAATTGGGACCGTACCTATTTACCAGGCTTTAGAAAAAGTGAACGGCAAAGCCGAAGACCTTACCTGGGAATTATTCAGAGATACGCTGATTGAGCAGGCGGAGCAGGGGGTTGATTATTTTACCATCCATGCGGGGGTATTGTTGCGCTATGTGCCGCTTACCGCCAAACGCATTACAGGTATCGTGTCGCGCGGTGGTTCTATCATGGCCAAATGGTGTTTGGCTCATCATAAAGAAAACTTCCTGTATACGCATTTCGAAGAGATATGCGAGATCATGAAAGCTTATGATGTGGCGTTTTCGCTGGGCGATGGTTTGCGCCCCGGCTGTATTGCCGATGCCAATGATGCCGCGCAGTTTTGTGAGCTGGAAACCCTGGGCGAACTCACCAAAATAGCCTGGAAACACGATGTTCAAACCATTATTGAAGGCCCCGGCCACGTGCCAATGCACATGATTAAGGAAAACATGGATAAGCAATTGGTGCATTGCGGCGAAGCGCCATTTTACACTTTAGGCCCCTTAACTACCGATATTGCACCCGGATATGATCATATCACTTCTGCTATTGGCGCAGCCATGATCGGTTGGTTCGGTACTGCTATGCTTTGCTATGTTACACCAAAAGAACACCTGGGCCTGCCTAATAAAAAGGATGTTAAAGATGGTGTGATTACCTATAAAATTGCCGCACATGCTGCCGACCTGGCCAAAGGCCATCCCGGAGCTCAGTATCGGGACAATGCCCTCAGTAAAGCACGTTTCGAGTTCCGTTGGGAAGATCAGTTTAACCTGTCGCTCGACCCGGATACGGCAAAAGAATTCCATGATGAAACTTTGCCTGCTGATGGGGCCAAGATAGCTCACTTTTGCTCGATGTGCGGCCCTAACTTCTGTTCTATGAAAATTACGCAGGATGTACGCGATTATGCTAAAGAAAAAGGCATGGGCGAAGATGATGCCCTGGCGAGAGGAATGGAAGAAAAGTCAAAAGAATTTTTAAAAAAAGGCAGCGAAATTTACTTGTAAAATATGGACCTGATCGTGATTTCGAGCCCGACTGTTGTTGATGATGAAAGTACCATCATCAACAACCTGTTTCAGGCGGGATTGAAATACTTTCATGTCCGGAAACGCGATAACGACATCAACATGGTGAGGCAGTTGCTGAATAGGATCGCGCCACAGTTTCATGCCCGTATCTCGCTGCACCAGTTTCATCAAATTGCTAATGAATATGGAATACAAAGGCTGCATTATACCGGGCAGGCACGTATGCTATCAAACGCTCAAAAATGGCAGGTGCAAGCAAAGGAAGGCTTTACTTTAAGCACTTCCGTTCATGATATTACAGCACTGCATACCCTGGCACACTTTGATTATGCTTTTTACGGGCCTGTATTTAACAGCATATCAAAACCCGGCTACCAAAGCACGCTCCCGGCAAATTTTAAACTGGATAGGAGCAATATCAAAACCAAAGTAATTGCTTTGGGCGGGGTTGATGGATCCAATTTAACTAAGGTAAGGGCAATGGGTTTTGATGGTGCAGCAATATTGGGTACCATATGGAATGACCCGGATAAAGCGATATCCCATTTTACTGAATTAAAAGAAAGCCTGCCTGTTTAAACTAAATATAATGATTGATAAACTACACTATATCTCACAGCAACCCGAAAACGGATCGCACCTCAGCGCCATCCGGCAGGCTTTAGAGGCTGGGTGCAAATGGGTACAGCTTAGGGTTAAAAATCAGTCCGATGATCTTATCCTGGAATATGCGATAGAAGCTAACAGGTTATGCAACAAATATGGCGCTAAACTGATAGTGAACGATAGCCCCGAAATAGCGTTTAAGGCGGGTGCTTACGGTGTGCACCTGGGTTTACAGGATATGTCGGTAACCCGGGCAAGGAGCATAGTCGGCAAAAAAATGATCATCGGCGGCACGGCGAATACCTTTCAGCATATCCGGCAAAGGGTAGCCGAAGGGGCCGATTATATTGGCCTTGGGCCTTACCGCTTTACGGTAACCAAGCAAAAGCTAAGCCCTATTTTAGGCCTGCCGGGGTATCAAAATATTATGCAGCAGGTAAATGCCGCGCATATCAATATACCCGTTATTGCCATAGGCGGGATATTGGCCGATGATGTTGCCGCTATTATGCAAACCGGTGTTTATGGTGTAGCTGTATCAGGTGGTATCACTTACGCCAAAAACCGTGAAGGAATTGTAGAACAAATGTATCAGCAATTAAATGCCTCATCCCTTAAGCGGGTAGTTTAAAGCTGTAGATAAAAAAAGAAGATGTTAAAAATAGCCGATAAAACCTTTGCCTCACGTTTATTTACCGGAACGGGTAAATTCAGCTCTTCCGTTTTAATGGGAGAAGCTCTGCTTGCTTCTGGCTCAGAACTGGTAACCGTCGCCCTAAAACGTGTGGATATTAAAAATAACGATCAGGACGATCTGCTCATCCGCCTCAAATATCCTCATATTAACCTTTTACCCAATACATCGGGTGTGCGCAACGCAAAAGAAGCTGTTTTTGCGGCTCAACTGGCAAGGGAGGCATTGGAAACCAACTGGATCAAACTGGAAATTCACCCTGATCCTAAGTACCTGATGCCCGACCCCATCGAAACCTTAAGAGCGACCGAAGAGCTGTCAAAATTAGGCTTTATCGTATTACCCTACATTCATGCCGATCCGGTGCTGTGTAAACGGCTGGAAGATGCAGGTACCTCGGCCGTAATGCCTTTAGGTTCGCCTATCGGCAGTAACAAGGGGTTAAAAACGATTGATTTTTTAGAGATCATCATCAGCCAGAGCAATGTGCCGGTTATTGTGGATGCCGGTATCGGCTCACCATCTGATGCCGCCTGGGCGATGGAGATTGGGGCTGATGCTGTATTGGTGAATACCGCCATCGCTGTTTCGGGCAACCCTGTACAAATGGCAAAAGCATTTAAATTGGCTGTCGAAGCCGGACGAATGGCCTACGAAGCCAAACTGGCCTTGCCTGTAACCCATGCTGTGGCAAGCAGCCCCTTAACCTCTTTTTTAGATGAATAGCTTTAAAGATATCTTTGAAACCTATAACTGGGATGTAACCAAGGCGAGCATCTATGCCAAAACTGGCCGGGATGTGGAACGGGCCCTGTTGGCAGAAAAACGGACAATGGAAGATTTTAAGGCACTGGTATCGCCGGCGGCGGCGCCTTACCTGGAGCAAATGGCTACTATTAGCCAGCAATTAACCCTGAAACGCTTTGGCAAGGTGATACAGATGTATGTGCCCCTTTACCTATCTAATGAGTGTAAAAATATTTGTACCTATTGTGGTTTCAGCTATGATAATAAGGTGAAACGTAAAACGCTTTCTTCGATGGAGATCATGCAGGAAGTTAGCGTTGTTAAGGATATGGGTTACGATCATGTGCTTTTGGTTACCGGAGAAGATAATGAGAACGTTCACGTAGACTATTTTAAAAAAGTACTCGAGCTCATCCGTCCTCATTTTGCACATATTTCTATGGAGGTGCAGCCGCTGGATCTGGCAGATTATCAGCAACTAACGCCTTATGGTTTAAATACCGTGCTGGTTTATCAGGAAACCTATCACCAGGAAGACTACAAAAAACATCATCCCAAAGGAAAGAAATCAAATTTTGATTACCGCCTTGAAACTCCCGACCGGTTGGGCCTGGCCGGGATCCATAAAATGGGCTTAGGCGTATTGATAGGTCTGGAAGACTGGCGGACCGACTGCTTTTTTACCGCATTGCACCTCAGCTACCTCGAAAAAAAATACTGGCAAAGCAAATACAGTCTTTCGTTCCCGCGGTTACGGCCCTTTAGCGGTGGCCTGGAGCCTAAAGTAGAAATGAACGACCGCGAACTGGTACAGCTGATATGTGCTTACCGTATATTTAACCAGGAAGTGGAGCTTTCCATTTCAACCCGCGAATCGCCAAACTTCCGGAACAACATCATCAAATTGGGCATTACCAATATTAGCGCGGGCTCTAAAACCAATCCCGGCGGATATGCCGTTGAACCGGGATCGCTGGAACAGTTTGAGATCAGCGATGAGCGTAGCCCGCAACAAATTGCGCAAATAATTACCGCCCGGGGTTATGAGCCGGTTTGGAAAGATTGGGATAACAGTTTAGCCCTGTAATTATGTTTGAAGGCGAAGAATTAAAACGGTACAGCAGGCAGACCACACTCTCCGAAATTGGTTTACCCGGACAGGAAAAACTGAAGCGCGCCAAAGTGCTTATGATAGGCGCGGGTGGTTTGGGTTGCCCGGTATTACAATATCTTGCGGCGGCCGGTGTGGGAGAGATGGGTATTGTGGATGATGATGTGGTAAGCCTGAGTAACCTGCACCGCCAAATATTATATACCGCAGCTGATATAGGCAGATATAAAGCTGATACAGCCAAAGAGAAGCTTGCATTGCTCAATCCCTACGTTAAGGTTACGGCTTACAATGAGCGTTTTACTTCCGGCAATGCGCTAAGCATTTGCAATCACTATGATTTGGTTATAGATGGTTCGGATAATTTTGGTACCCGCTACCTGGTTAATGATACCTGTGTGGCACTAAATAAGCCATTAGTATTTGGTTCAATATTCAAATTTGAGGGGCATGTTGCGGCATTTAATTACCAGGAGGGCCCAAATTACAGGGATGTATTCCCAGAAGCGCCACCGGCTGATGAAGCGCCTAATTGTGCGGAGACAGGTGTACTGGGTGTATTGCCCGGAATTATCGGCACCTATATGGCTAACGAGGCCATCAAGATAATTTGCGGTATTGGCGAAACTTTATCCGGTAAATTAATGACGATAAACGCGCTGGATAATACCACCCGTGTTTTTAAAGTAGGAAAGCAGCAAAAAATTGCAACATCGCCGGATATCAACATTGCGGAAGATGCCCCGGCCATTCATTTTGAAATAACCATGGATGAATTGAATAACTGGCTAATCAGATCTCCCGGCGAAGTACAGCTTATTGACGTACGCGAAACTTATGAGTTTGAAGATTATAATATTGGTGGGATCAATATCCCATTATACGAGCTAAAAGAGCATATCAGGCTATTGCTCCCCAATAAAAAGCTGGTGTTCTGCTGCCAAACGGGGCAACGCAGTAAAATGGCTATTCAACTACTAAAACCCTTGTACAAAGGCCAAATGTACAGTTTAAAAGATGGCATTATTTAACCAGCAGTTCAGTTTTATATATGAGTAAATACAGATACCCGGTAGTGCTCAGTATTGCCGGATCGGACAGCGGCGGTGGCGCCGGTATACAAGCAGACCTTAAAACCATGAGCGCCCTGGGCTGTTTTGGTACTACGGCCATTACAGCAGTTACTGTACAAAACACTTTAGGAATTACCGGCATACATCCCATCCCGGTTGATTTTGTAAAAGCACAGATCAAAGCAGTAATGGATGATTTAAAACCATCGGCTGTTAAAATTGGTATGGTGCACAGCGCGGAGCTGGCCACGGCCATTGCCCATACGTTAAGTGGATACCCGGATGTGCCCATTGTTTTAGACCCGGTAATGGTGGCCACCAGTGGCGACCGTTTGATTGAAAACGATATGGTAGCAACACTGAAAAAAGAACTCTTTCCATTAGCTCGAATTATTACGCCAAATCTGAATGAAGCGGCCATACTGGCCGGGATGGAGGTTGGCACGCTTGACGATATGAAAATGGCAGCGGTTCTGATTATGCAATACGGTTGTAACGCAGTATTGGTTAAAGGCGGGCATTTAAAAGGGCCCGACCTGTTTGATGTTTACTTGGATAAGCATGGCGATGAGCGCATTTTTAGGTCAACAGCTATTGATACCCCAAATACACACGGAACCGGGTGCAGTTTATCTTCTGCTATCGCATCTTTCTTAGCGTTGGGAAACAATTTGAATACAGCAATAGCGCAAAGTAAACTATATGTTCAAAATACTATCGAGCATGGTAAAGATGTAAAAACCGGCAATGGACACGGGCCATTGAACCACTTTTTTGATCCTGAAAAATTAATAAAATTAAAGTTGGAATAAAATTATCCGGCAGGAGATGCAGATTCACCCGAACCCTTTTTTGAAAGGGATTCTTCAATAAGTTTTCTAAATGCTATTCGGGATTGGGCACACAGAAAGCCGTTCAGAAAGCGCAAAGCAAAACTTCCCTATCAGCGCTGGAAGCGACTCCGGGATGCTTTAATAGCGGGCATGTTGGCGTTAGCCCAATCGTACAATGTTATTAAATGAGGGACAAGCGTTTCACCAAGCGGTGTTAACGAGTATTCCACTTTAGGAGGAATCTCCGCGTACATCTTCCGGGTTACTAATCCATCTGATTCCAGGGTTTTCAAAGTGACCGTTAGCATCTTCTGAGAAATTGGTTCTATCATTTGGTGCAGTTCATTAAAACGTAAGATCCCATGATCCGCCAGCATGATCACGGTGCACATCGACCATTTGTCGCCCAGGCGGGACAGCACATCCGTAATTGGTGCTTTTTCCCGGCCTTCATCACATTTTCTTAAATTTTCTTTTTTCATATCACTTTGATTCTCAGTAATAGTTACCTCGCGGTAAGTATCTGATTTACAGGTGCCTTATTGTTTTTAACCAACTTACCAAATACCTTTGACTTACTTTAAGTAAGTTAATAGACAAAGTTAATTAAAAGTAAGATGAAAACCATATTAGTTACCGGCGCGACCGGACCGTTAGGTGAAGCAGTTATCACCACTTTATTAGAAAAGAAAGATGCATCCTCTGTCAGAGCGCTGGTAAGAGATGAGACAAAAGCCAAAACGTTAAAAGAAAAGGGTGTCAATATAGCCATTGGCGACTACAATGATTATCCTTCACTTGTTGAAGCAACGAAAGGGATTGCGACAGTAGTGTTGATATCTGGTAATGATCTTCAAAACAGGGCAAACCAGCATCTCCATGTAATTCGGGCAGCCAAAGAAAACGGTGTTGAAAAAATCATTTATTACAGTTTGCAGCGTAAAGATGACAGGGAGGATGGCGGCTTATTAGGAAACAAAACGGTTGCCCACATGATAACCGAAAAAGCACTCCTAACATCCGGTATCACTTACGTTATATTACAGGTAAGCCTTTATTCAGACATGATCCCACTATATGCAGGGCAACAAATAGAAGAAACAAAAACGATCTACCTGCCTGCAGAAAATGGAAAAGTGTCCTATGCCCTCCGCTCGGAATTTGGGGAGGCCGGAGCCATCATCGCCATTGATGAAACAGGGAAATATGATAACAAATTTATTGAGCTGACCGGCACTGAGGCAATCTCCTGGACAACCATTGCTGACATGCTTAGTGATATAACAGGGGAAACATTTAAATATATCTCGCCTGAAGTACCTGAATTTCTGGAAACTATGAAAAAAAACGGAACACCGGAATGGCTTGGTCCTGCGCTTGCCGAAATGCAGCAGGCTATAGCTCATGGAGAATTCGCTAAAGCTACGGATGACTTAGAAAATATATTGGGACGCAAGCCCCAAACGGTCTTTAATTATCTGAAATCTGTTTACAGCAAATCCTAATTAAATAAAACACATGAAAACTACAAAAATCACCTATTGGGTGTTAACGGGCATTATAGCATTGGGCAGCTTATTTTCGTCCTATTCGTACCTGACATCGCCGCAAATGGTTGCAACATTTCAACATCTTGGCTTTCCTTCCTATTTCCGGATAGAACTTGCCGTGGCCAAATTCCTGGGCGTCATCGTATTGCTGGCTCCTTTAACCGGAACGTTAGAACGGTTAAAGGAATGGACTTATGCAGCATTCACCATCGTTTTTGTATCGGCATTTATAGCTCACTCTTCAGTAGGGGATCCTATGGTCATGCGTGTTTTCCCGATCATTTTTTTAGTACTCTTAGCCGGATCATACATTACTTACCATAAAATAAAAGAAAATCATGTGCAATCTTAAAGCATTTTAAACTAGCCAAGTAATTAGCCTAATGACCAAACATCGCTGCGCTCGTAGGCGTTACTTTTCCTACCCTTTTATCCTTGCGTGAAACAAGTTCGCAGAGCTGTATGGCTGCACTTTCAAAATTATCGTGGCTGTCGCTGAGCAGTAGCCAGGCCATATCAAAGGCCTCGTCCAATACAAAGTCAGTGATTGCCGGTATCTCTGCTTTCAGGCTGGCGTGATCTTCCCGTTTGGTGGAGATCCAAATACCATTGTGTTGCGGGTTTTTGCCGGTCTTCCGGAAAATCAATACGATCTTTTTATCGAAATAGATATAAAACATACCAATAGCCGGCTTGACGATCACGCCGGCAGGCAGATAATCCAGCAGGAAATCATAAGGCATAGGCTTTTTCATGGCTCAGGAATTAATGCTATTTTCCAATGAATATGCAATATAGCTTACCTGCATGAAAAACAAAGAGCTTTTCATGCAGGTTGAATATCTGTCAGCGAGTGAAATATTGTCGCAATATGCCTCTAAAATGGCCTGAATGGCACTAACCCGGAGGAAAAAAATCATTTAATTTTGAGGTAGCTAAATAATTTGATAAAAAACAATTAACGCTTACGATCTTTAACTATATAACATCAAAACCATTTACCAATGTTACCCATCAAACCACACATCTGGTTCGACCAGGAAGCAAAACAAGCAGCTGAATTCTACGCAACCTTAATGCCTGACTCGGCTGTCAACTATGTCAATCATTTTCCAATGCCAGGCGGCGAATGCGAAGTAGTCGAATTTACCGTCGCCGGCCAGCCGTTCCTGGGTATCAGCGCCGGGCACAAGCTTGGGATCAATCCATCCATTTCATTCATGATCAACTTCGACCCCTCGCGTGACCCGGATGCCGCGAAGCATATTGACGAGGTTTGGAGCAAGCTGATTGGGGACGGAAAAGTATTGATGCCGCTGGATAGCTATCCTTTTAGTGAACGCTATGGCTGGGTAGCCGATAAATATGGCGTATCCTGGCAACTCATCCTGACTAACCCGTCCGGAGAGGAAAGGCCCGTGATCGTTCCATCGTTACTGTTCACCGAACCGGTGCCCGGTAAAGCTGATGAAGCCATCGACTTTTACTGCTCGGTATTTAAAAACAGCAAACGCGGTAACACCGCCCCGCGCACAGAGGATATGGGGCCGGATAAAGCGGGCACACTTATGTACGCTGATTTTTACATCGATAAAACGTGGCTGGCCGCTATGGATAGCGCGCATCCGCATGGGTTCGGTTTTAACGACGCGGTGTCGCTATTGATCCCATGTGAAACCCAGGAAGAAATAGACTACTACTGGTCGGCACTTTCGGCTGATGGTGAAGCCGGCCAATGCGGCTGGCTGAAGGACAAATACGGTGTATCCTGGCAGGTGGCTTCTACCGTCATGTTTGATGCGCTGAAGAACGGCAGCCCTGAACAGATTGCGCACGTTACGCAAGTTTTTATGACAATGAAGAAAGTTGATATCGAAACTCTGCAGCGTGCTTATGATGGTAAGTGATCAGTTAATTTGCTTATCTTGGTCTATGAGTATAACGGAATTCATCAGCGGAGCGCCTGAAGAAAGACAGCCCGTCCTTAACGCGATGCACGAGGCAATTATGGCGAACGACCCGACTGTTATCCCGGTTGTAAAGCCGATGATGGGTAAGGAAATGATTTTATACGAGGAACGTTCTTATATGAAGTACGGGCTGGCCAGTACAAAGAATTATATGTCGCTGCATTGCTTGCCAATGTATATGAACCCGGCATTGCATCAGCAATTTGAAAAGCTGTTGCCTGATGCTAAATTTCAGAAAGGCTGTATCAATTTTAAAGACGAAGCCGCTATGCCGGTAGCAGTCCTGGCCAAGCTTATTGCTGATTGTTCTGCTGTTAGTATCGCTGCGATGCTCGAAAAACGTAAAAATAAATCATCGACATAAATTCGATAAAATTTTCAAATCCTGAACTAAATAGTTCGGGTTTAGTCCGTATGGTGTAGGTAGGGCCCGAACCAAATGAACCACACAAGCATATGGTGAAATGCCACATGCTTGCGTGATACATGATAAAAATTAATCAACGTTAAATGTAACGCCTGTTAATTCTTCGGTCAATTTCCACAATCGTTTGGCACTGGCTTCTTCTAAAGAATACGGTTTTACGCCATTGGGTATTGATGGCTCAACAGCCAATTCAGCGATATCTGCATCTTCAAGATACACGCCGCCTATTTCGTTCAGTAACGGGCTCGTGGCAGCCCATATGGTTGTAGCCGCACCTTGCGGAATGGTTTTAAGTGAATCAATAACTTCCTGTACAGGATTTCCCTTATCATCCAAAAAACCAAATTGCTGTAATATTTCTACTGGAGCTTCTCTGGCTAATTCTGTTCCCCAAATATTGCCGGGGTGTATTGAATATACTCTTACACCAAATGATTTAGCACGGTTGTCCAATTCAAGCGAAAACAGATTGACAGCAGTTTTTGACTGCCCATAACCCTGTAATGTTTGATATTCATGATTTTCAAAATTCGGGTCGTCAAAATTGAAAGGTGCAAATTGGTGGCCCAAAGAAGAAACATTGATCACTCTTGCGCCATTCGCTTTTTTTAGCGCTTCCCATAACCTGGCAGTAAGCCGAAAAACCGAGAGATAATTGGTGGCGAGCTGCGATTCATTTCCTTTTGCATCGCGTCGTAACGGCACAAACATAATTCCTGCGTTGTTAATGAGCAAATGTAATGGCCTGCCCGAAGCCAAAAACTTTTCGGCAAAAGTGTCAATAGAAGCAGGATCTATCAAATCCAATTCTTCTATTTCAACATTGGTAATTCCTTTCAGGTTTTCCTTTGCTTTTTCTACATCTCTTGCAGGTACAATAATTGTTGCCCCTGCTTTTGATAGGGTTTTAACCGTTTCCAAACCAATGCCTGTGCCACCGCCTGTAACGATGGCGATCTTTCCTTTCAGGTCAATTCCTTTAATTACATCATTGGTAGTTGATGTTGCGTTAAACCCTGAACCAATTGGTTTCTGTAACGCTCCGTTATAATTATTTTTTTTCATTTTGATGACTTTCTTGTTAAAGCAATGGTAAATGATTTAAACCTCTCGCTATTCTTCAAACTCCTTGCTTGTTTTTGTTGTGCATTTATTTATTGAAAATTATTTCATCAGGCTGATATTTGTCATTCCTCCGTCTGAAAGGATTTCGGTACCAACAATAAAAGCCGAGTCATCTGATGCTAAAAATACCGCAGCTTTTCCAATGTCAGAGGGAAGTCCTTGTCTGCCTACAGGTGTAATATCTATCCAAATTTGTTTTACCTGTTCTACTTGTTCCTGCGGTACTATTTTACCAAATACCGGTGTATCAATGGAACCGGGCGACAGTGTGTTTACTCTGATTTTTCTTTCTAACAAATCAAGCGATAAACCTTTAGCCAATGATATAACCGCAGCTTTAGCCGCTCCATATATCGTCATTCCGGGTGCGGCACGATGTGCAGCGCTCGATCCGATAAGTATGATGGAAGCGCCGTCATTTAAATAAGGAAGTGATTTTTGTACAGTGAAATAGGCGCTTTTCAAGTTCAGATCCATGTAACGGTCATAATTTTCTTCCGTAACATCGTTTATTGCAGCCATTGGTACACCGTCTACAATACCGCCTGCATTAACTACCAATGCATCAATTTTCCCAAATTTATCAGCGGTTTTTTTAAATGTATTTTCCAGATCATTGATATTCGTGACATCACCTTTAATGCCGATAAAATCTGCACCAAGTTCCTTAACGGATTGGTCAAGTGTATCCTGATTTCTTCCGGTAATCGTACCAACCGCACCTTCATTTCTGAATGCCTCCGCAATGCCGAACCCAATGCCGCTATTGCCGCCTGTAATTACGGCCACTTTGTTTTTTAATTTATTCATTTTCTTATTTACTAGATGTTTGAGCTGCAAAGTTAGCCTAGTGATATATATTTTAGTAACTTTGTATCAAAAAGTAACAGTAACCTTGGGGTAACAAAGTAACATATGGAGTGTAAAACAGAGTTTCAAACAGATCGCAAAAAAGAAATGATGGCTGTCCACGATGCTATGGACGTACTGAGCGGGAAATGGAAAATCTATATCATCTCATCTATCTGCCATTATAACAAAAGAAGATTTTCCGACATTTTGAATGATGTGGTCGGTATTTCCAACAAAATGTTGAGCAAGGAATTAAA
Source organism: Mucilaginibacter sp. (assembly GCF_041660805.1). Taxonomy (GTDB): domain Bacteria; phylum Bacteroidota; class Bacteroidia; order Sphingobacteriales; family Sphingobacteriaceae; genus Mucilaginibacter. The sequence goes on from NZ_JBAZVP010000001.1 coordinate 170,105, forward strand.
GGAATTGGAAATAAACAAATTGGTTGAACGTACAGTTTTAAACACGCACCCGGTAACTGTACAGTATGAACTCACAAAGCACGGCAAAACGTTACAGACCATAATTGACAATCTGACAGCCTGGGGAATAGAACACCGAAAGGAAATTACCGGGAAAAATTAAAATGCGCAATATTAGCTTGATAAATATCTAGCCCTGATTGGTGAATAAAATGCAGTTCAGAACTGTTTTCTACCCTTAAATAGTTATTTAAGGGGCTTCTTAAGTAATTACAGAGCATTTCGGTTAAAAAAACTAATGTGTTCGCTAACCTAATCTGGCAACAAATAAAAGTTAAATAATTAGACGGCGGTCAATAAATGTTCCTTTGCCGCCAGGTACCGTTCTGCATCAATGGCTGCCATGCACCCTGTACCTGCTGCAGTTACTGCCTGGCGATAAATGTGGTCCTGTGCATCGCCGCAGGCAAATACGCCCTCAATGTTAGTTTGGGTCGAACCGTTTTTGGTTAAAATATATCCGGTTTCGTTCATATCCAGCCAATCTTTAAATAATTCGGTATTAGGGTGGTGGCCTATGGCTACAAAAAAACCGGTAATATCAAGTACCTGGTGTTGCAATGTTTTATTATTAAATACCTCAACACCTGTAACTACCTGCCCGTCTCCCAGTATTTCTTTTGTTTCGGTATTATAAAGTATTTCAATATTGTTTGTGTTTTCAACACGGTGCATCATCGCTTTTGACGCGCGAAACTCATCACGCCTTACCAACATATATACCTTGCGGCATAATTTAGCAAGATAAGTGGCCTCTTCGGCCGCCGTGTCGCCTGCACCTACGATTGCTATATCTTGTCCGCGGAAAAAGAAACCGTCACACACTGCGCAGGCTGAAACTCCAAAGCCATTATATTTTTGTTCAGAATCAAGGCCAAGCCATTTTGCTGATGCTCCTGTGGAGATGATTACGGTATCGGCCAATAGCGTTGTTGTTTCATCTACTACCACTTTATGTGGCAAAACCGAAAAATCTACCGAGGTTACATAACCAAAACGAATATCGCAACCCAAGCGGGCCGCTTGCTTTTCAAAATTTTCCATCATTTCGGTCCCTTGTATGCCATCGGGGTATCCGGGATAGTTTTCCACTTCGGTGGTTTGAGTTAGTTGCCCACCGGTGAGCAAGCCGGTATATAAAACAGGTTTAAGGTCGGCCCTTGCCGCATATATTGCAGCAGTGTAGCCTGCTGGCCCCGAGCCAATTATTAAGCATTGAACTTTTTCTGGTATATCGTTTGTCATGGTCTTTTTAATTTGATATAGTAGTAAATAATGATCCTGAATTAATGAATAGAAAGCTTTTTACTTATCAAACGCTGCTTTAGCACATTTTAGCCAGCTTAAATATTCTGTTGCATCCGGCGTGTACCCAATGGGGGCATTAAGCAACTTCTCGTTGCTATTTAACACAGCGTAATAAGGCTGTGAAACCTGACCAAAGTTCTCCGACTCAAAAGTTGCCCATTTATCGCCGAGCGTAATAAGCTCCTTTTTGTTATTATCTTTTGTGGTATATGTTAACCTTTCGAGCACCGGCAGCTTCTTCCTGTCGTCCACATAGAGCGAGACGAGGATGTAATTCTCTTTGATGTAGTCTTTAATTTCAGGCTTGTTCCATACATTCTCTTCCATTTTACGGCAGTTAACGCAGGCCCAGCCTGTAAAATCTATCAGTAAAGGCTTGTTTAACGAATCAGATAATACCATCGCCCTTTCATAATCGTTTATCACGTTTGCTTCAAGCGTTTTACCATCGCTGTTGTTTTTTTCGTAAATACTATACGATAATGGGGGCGGGAAGCCACTCAGCAGATCTAAACTGATAAACCTGGAAGGCGTTACACCAGGTATAAGATAAAGCGAAAACAACAACGCAACCACGCCAAGCACTTTGCGCACCGGACTGATCTTTTGACCTTTGGTGTCATGAGGTAGCCTGATCAGGCCAAACAGATAGGCAGACAGACCAACGCTGATCAATAACCAGATACCTATAAATACCTCTCGTTTTAAAATACCCCAGTGCATAACCAGGTCTGCGTTTGATAAAAACTTCAAAGCAAGGGCTACTTCAACAAAGGCCAAAACTTTTTTAACGGTATCCAACCATCCACCGGATTTTGGAAGGGATTTTAACAGGTCTGGAAAAATGGCGAATAAACCGAATGGCAGGCCCAATGCCACGCCAAAACCCGCTAACCCCGCGGTAAGCTGCCATACCCCTCCACCCAATGAGCCAACCAGTAGCGAGCCTAATATTGGCCCTGTGCATGAAAAGGATACCAACGCCAGTGTGAGCGACATGAAAAATATGCCCCCGATATTTGTTAAACCGCTTTTTTCATCGGCCTTGTTGGTTAGGCTGCCGGGCAGTGTAATTTCAAAGAAGCCGAAGAAAGACAGTGCAAAGAACATAAAAACACAAAAGAATGCGAGATTTAAATACGCGTTTGTGGATATGGTATTAAATATCTCGGGGTTTACATTGCCTGCAATATGAAAGGGAACACTAAGCAGTATGTAAATTAAAAAGATAAAAAAGCCATATATAAACCCATTGCGTATAGCTGCTTTGCGGTTTGCCGAGCTCCTGGTAAAATACGATACGGTAAAAGGGATCATTGGGAAAACACACGGTGTTAGTAAAGCAACCAGCCCCCCTGCAAAGCCTAATAAAAAGATTCCCCAAATGCTGCTTTGTTTTTCTTCTTGTTTACCACAATTGGCCAACGGGTTTTTGAGGTCAATGGAAGTTAATCTGATGTTAGCATTGCCGGCCAGGAATTTAGCACCACCTTCAAGTGGTACATCAAATGCTTCTTCAACCGGATAGAACTCTTTAGCATTACCAGCATAAACCGTTAAAACTCCCTTGAGTGTTGCTGGGACGGTTCCGTTGATCCGGATTTGTTCAGTAAGAGAAAAAGTCTTTTCGTATACAGCTGTTTTTTTATTGTCAAAAACAGGGTCGGTAATATATTGGGGCGATGTGCTGAATGACGGTGCTTTTACGGCTGCTACCTGCTCATATTCAAAATTGAACAGAGGCGGTGTTAACCCTTCTATATTGCTGTTTAACCCATATATATGCCACATTTGCGGTATGGTTGCTTTCGCCGTTAGCTCGTATACAGATGCATTTATCTTTTTTGAAGTAAATGACCATTTTACAGAGGGTTGCCCATTGACATTTAAAGCCAGTGAAAACATCACTGCTAAAAGTAAGATCGGTTTTAATATTTTAAACATGGCGCTATAGTTATTGTAACTTAATATCAAAGGATTGTTTTACAGGCGGCAGGCATTTAGCATCGTTGCAGACCATATATTCTATCGTGCCCCGTACATTAGTTTTTACCGCTCCTTTCACTTTTATGGTTTTAACAAACTGGGCCTTATCAGAGAAATATTTGACATCGACATCAAAAGTTTTATCATGTACTGTTTTTAAGTTACCGGTTTCCCTGTCAATTTTTTCAACCAGCAAAAGCGGATTTGGTGAAAAAGTTATTTTAGTGGGTAACGGCCCGCCATCAGGCGTAAATTGCGAGTAAATATGCCATGGCTTGGCTACAGTGGCGCTCATGACAACTTCGTAAACCTTGTCTGATTTTTTATGGCTGGTAAAGGACCAGCTTACCGGACTTTTTGTTTGGCCAAATACGTTAAGCGATACAAAGAGAAAGGTGCATACGATCAGTATATTTTTCATTTTCGTTTTTTTAAAGAAAATTATTTAGCGTTTTTTTTCAGGTCAGCTATGCTTGACGCGATGCTGGTAAAAGGATCAGCAGCTGCTTCATGCTCTATGAAATAATACTTTAACCCGCTTGCTTTGGCATATTGAAAATATTTCTTGTAATCCAAAATCCCCTGGCCTATAGGTAAAACAGTCTTATATTCTTTATCAAGATCTTTGATATGCCATAAAGGAAAACGGCCGGGGTATCTTTCAATCAGCTTAAGCGGGTCAGAACCGGCTTTGATAGCCCAGGCAATATCCAATTCAAACTTGAGCGCGGCCGGGTCAGTTTCGGTCAGGAATACTTCATATGGTACTTTACCATCGACTACCGCGAAATCCGCAGGCTCATTGTGGTAAACTAACTGGATCCCTGCTTTCTTAGTGGCTTCAGCGGCTTTATTTAAAATTTCAAGAGCCGAACTGATTTCCTTGCCCGTACTTATAGGAAGATGGGCGGCGACAAGGTATTCCAATCCACCCTGGGCGGCATCATCGATGATCTGCTGGGTGTTTTCTACCAGGTTTTTAAACGGAGGAAGAGTACTGCCCGCCGGCATTTTGACAGGCGCTCCAAATACGTGATGCGAACGCCACTTCATGCCCATGTTTTGTAATAGGGACGAGAAATCTTTAGCCGACAAACCATAATAATCGCCCTTACGGCTGAATGCCGATTCTATATTTTTAATACCTGCGGCAGCCGCTTTTTTAAGTGTGCCGGCAACGTCGGTGTCTATGAAATTGTAAAAAGTAAATAGTTGTACCCCTGGTTGCGGGATATTGCCGGCGGGAAATCCGTAAATTAAATTAGGTATCGACAGGCTGCTAAGGGCTAAGGCCCCCGAGGTTATTTTTATAAATTTTCTTCTGCTTTGCATGATTTTTTTTCTTGGTTTGTTGAGGAACGTGTTTAGTAGGGGTATGAGCTACGGGCTTATTCTTCCGGGATCTTAATATTGGGAGGGAGTTCAAAAACACGCCCCATTGAATTAACGATCAGCTTTTTTAATTCCAAAGGATCTATCAAGCCCTGTTTGCTATAAAGCACCTTACCCCCCGGGGCAAGCAATATTGTATAAGGTAATGAACCTTCCCAGTCCTTGTTCAATACATCAATGAATTGGTATTTATCGCCTGTAAGAATGTAGTTTTTTGTAGAAGCCTGTTTCTTTGTAAGGAAGGCCAGGGCATTCTTTTTGCGCGAAGGGTCATCCATACTGATAGTGGTCAGTTCAAATTCGCGCTGGCGGTACATCCTGTTTATCGTTACAAATTCTGGAAATTCGGTTACACAGGGGCCGCACCAGGTTGCCCATACATTAATGAGCCTGTAGTTATTGCTTTTGTTTCCCAGTAATGCTTTTGCACTATCAATTCCAATATCCTCAATTGTCACTTTTTCCTTTGCCCAACTTAACTCTTCGGCATTTGTCAGACTTTGTTTTTCAGGCCATTTAATAGAACATCCAAAGGTTTTTGTTTTGGGTACGGTGATTGTTTGGCCTGCCAAAAGCTCATCCAGTGCTTTCTTTGTGTTGAATGATTTTGCTTTCCCTGGTACACCTAATCCGTCATCAATACGGCCCGAATACCTTAATGTCCTGTCTTTGTCGAAAATAAAAACGTGCGGTGTTGCCTGCGGGCCATATTTAAGAGATGCTGCCGATGTCTCCCCGTCAAACAGAAAAGGAAAATTGAATTGTTTGTCTTTCGCCCTGATAACCATGTCTTCATAACTATCCCCCAGGTCGGTAAAACCCAGTTCATCAAGACGGATAGATTTTGGATCGTTTGGCGAAATGGCGACCACTGCTAATCCTTTAGATTTATAATCCTTAACTATTTGCATGATGGCATCCTCATAAGCTTGTGCTGTGGGGCAGTGCACACAGGTGAAAACTATCATCAGGGCTTTTGCCTTGCTGAAATCTTTCAGTGAGTACATTTTGCCATCCACACCTTTAAGAGAGAAATCGGGCGCTTTAGCTCCAATGGGTAGTGTAGGATGATCTGCAGCAACACCGGTTTTTGCCGCAAAAGATAAAATCACGGCAAATGCCAGGATGGAGCGGAACGAAAAAACTTGTAGCGCATGGCAACAAGTCTGCACAAATAAATTCCTTTTTTTCATAATGGTTAATTGGTTTATTTCGGTTATGAATTCAAATTTATTGTAGCCAGGCAGTGCGGCAAAGCGGTAATGAGTAGTTGGCGTGTTTGTTGGGTAATTGTAATAGGAATGGCCGGTAGCTGTATTTAGCCTATGTATAAACCGGCACTAATGGCATTGAGGTAAGCCTGCTTTGAAGGATGCGTGAATAAAACGCAGGTGCACAGCAGCCGTGCAGGAGGGGAGATTAAAGTATAGGTATAGGTTGATTTAGCCGGGTATTAAAACAACTTAAGTAAGGCGTCTTTACGGCTGCGCGAAACATTTACGGTAGAGCCGTCGCTCATAATTAAGTAACCACCTTCGCCGCGTACGTATCGGTTTACTTCGTTTATACTCACAATAAAAGAATGATGTACGCGAACAAAGTATGAAAAATCCTGCAGTTGCTCTTCAACGGCTTTGAGCGTACGCGATGCTAAAATCTTTCTTTTATCTTTTAGTAATATGTGCGTGTAATTATCATCTGCTTCACACAGAATGATTTGGTCTGCAGGTATTAGTTCAAAACCTTCCAGGGTTGGTATAGCAATTTTTTTGAATGTGTTGAGCCTGGGCTTCAGTCTGTCAAAAAGCATCTCAAATTGTTCAGCTTCCGGCAACTCTTTTTTGCGTTTCAGTTTATTTATTGCAGCGATCAACTCTTTTGGGTCAATTGGTTTAAGCAGATAGTCAAGCGCACTCAAACGTATCGCTTTAATGGCGTACTGATCAAAACTGGTAGTAAATATTACAGCAAACGAAACATGGCCAAGCTGCTCCAAAAGCTGAAAGCCACTAATGCCAGGCATTTGAATATCCAGGAACACTATATCAGGGCTTAAATTTAAAATAGCATCCATCCCCGTTTTTGCAGAGCTACAAGCCTGCAGTATTTGAACTTCAGGACAATATTCTTTAAGCAGAATGCCTAAAGTATCAAGGCAATGTGCTTCATCATCTACAAGGATTGCTTTAATCATAAATAACAGGTAATTTAAGTACAACCTCGGTGCCGCAAGGATTGCCGGCTATATCTACGATGTCGTTAATAACAACTGCCGGGTCCTGTGAATTTGCTTCCTGTATCATTTCAATCCGTTGTGATGTGATACCCAAACCCATTGATCTGTGAATTGGATCGGGTTTATGGGTCAGTGAGCAGGCTTTTTCGCGGCCAACACCGTCGTCCGTTATCTTCAGGTACAGAAAATCGTGCTCAACTAAAACTTCTATATGTAATTCTCCCTTTTCATCTTTATGCATCAAACCGTGCCATACAGCATTTTCTGTATAAGGTTGAATAATAAGTGGTGGAACTTTTAGCATAGATACATCAAGATCACCGTGTACTGTGATCTTGTAAGAGAAATGGTCATCAAAACGAAGTGCCTCCAGGCTAAGATACAGTGCCAGTGACTCCAACTCCTGCTCCAGTGTTATTAGTTTGCTTTGTGAGTTTTGCAATATCATCCTTACCAGCCGTGAAAACTTAGTAAGGTATTCTGAAGCCTGTACACTGTTGTTGCGTAAGATGAATCTATTGATAGAATTTAAAGAATTGAAAAGGAAATGCGGGTTCATTTGTGTGCGAAGAACCTGCATTTCAAGCTCTCCAAGTTGCTTTTTTGTTTCGAGTTTCTGAATGCGCAATTCATTCTCTACCAATTCACGCTTATGTTTCTCATTCCTTTTTTTCAAAAGCATATTTCGTACCATCACTACCCCAAAGAGCATTAGTGCCAATAAGCCAATAAATAGAAATTTTCTTTGTTGCGATGTTTGTTTCAACTCCTCCTGTTGTAGTTGCCTTTGTTTATTAAGCAGATCAATTTTTAGTTGTGCTTGTTCACGCTCGTTTGATGTTTTGTAGAAGGCGAGTTTACGGGCAGATACATCGATATCTATTTGGCTTTTTAACGCCGTATAGTTTTTTAAATACAGGTAAGCACTATCCTTATTTTGCGAGCCATCATATAATTGAAACAGCAGGAAGTTGCCATCAAGGATGTATTGTCTTGCACCGGATTGCTCGGCAGCATTCAATAATTCCCTGGTATTTTTAATGGCTGCATTAACATCACCGGTTTCCTTAAAGGTTCTTCCTAATTCCAATAACACCCGCATTGTCCAATTACGGTTATGCTCCTCTTTGAAATTTTTTAAAGCTGCATTAAGGTAAAAAAAAGCTGTATCATATTTTCTTAATTTAAGATAAACGCTACCCAAAAGAGCGTATGGCTTTGGCAGTAACTTCCTTGAGATCCCGCCGCCATCTTTGATGAATAACTTGTAATAATAGATTGCCGAATCGTACTTATTTTGCAGGTAATATGCTTCTCCAACCTTAAGATAGGAATACACCTTTAAGTCTTTGTCTCTTATTTTTGCGTAATAATCCAGAGCCGTTTCATAATCGCCTACATCTGCATAAAGTTGACCTAATGCGGCAAAAGCGTTGCCGTCGCCAAATTTCAAGGCCTTAGCGGCATATTGAAAAGATTGTTCGTATTTGCCCCGCTCTTCTTCTAATAAAGCTATTAAACTGTAAGTTCTGCCTATGCCAGTTGAATCGCGTAACTGTGTAAAAAGCTGATTGGCCTTGTTAAAGGCTTCCTTTGCCTGGTCAAATTTGCTTTGCGCCCATATTGTTTGTCCTAATAAAACGTAGGCATCTGTGAGTTGTGTGCTGTTATGTGCTTTGTTAAAAAAGGTAATCGATGTGCGACAATCTTTTTCAACTGCGGCAAAATCCCTTACCTCAAAGCCTGTTGCCGCCAGGTTATAATAAGCTTCACCGCCGCCTAACCAATAATTATCCTGATCGGCCTTCACTGCTGCTTGTAAAGCAAACGTTCGCGAAGCATGAAATATCCGTAGGTTACGGTATGCCAAACTTAAATCATTCAAACAATCGACCTGTTTTTTGCCGTTCAACCCGGGTAAAGCTTTCTTCAGGCTATCTATTTTGTTTTGCTGTGCATAACAAATGTTTTGGCAAAAAAACGCCAAAAAAGCAATAATAAACCGGCAGTAGGTTTGTAAAGGCATAAATAGTTGGTATTATAAAGTTACGCATTATTAACACTGCTGTATTATTCATGGGGGATAAATAAACAATTACAAGCCGGAATTGAGTAACTGGCAGATGGTGATGGTAGTATGCGGGAAGGGGAGGGTAGTTTACTTCAAGAGTTATTCAATTCACCGTGTTGTAATCAATTGAGCTTTATTGCTATTTATCTGTTTCAGATTGATTAACCTTACATCAGTCAACAAGTTTGAGCAGTACTTATTGCGACTTTTTTATCTCTTTAATTCAGCGAACGGTATTCATTGGGCGTTTGTCCGACACGCTTTTTGAATAGCCTGGCGAAATGCTGCGGATATTTAAATCCCAGTTCATAGGCAACCTGGTTGATAGTCTTGCTTCCGTCAAAGACCTTTTCTTTAGCCACATCAATTAATTTGGCTTGTATATACTCCTGGGCAGTTTTGCCTGTCTCTTTTTTTACCACGTCTCCAAAGTAGTTGGATGATAAATTAAGCTGTTCAGCACAATAAGTAACAGACGGCAGGCCGATGGTTTGCGGCTTTTCAGATTCAAAATATTCGTTCAGCAGGTTTTCAAATCTTTCCAAAACCCCCTGGTGCACATGGTCGCGGGTAATAAATTGCCGGTCGTAGAAACGGACGCTGTAATCCAGAAACAGTTCGATGTTAGACACGATCAGTCGTTTGCTATGTTTATCTACACCTCGTTCCAATTCATAGTCTATTTTTGAGAAACAATCCAAAACAATGTTCCTTTCACGTTCAGATAAGTGTAGTGCCTCGTTGGACTGGTAGCCAAAAAACGTAAATTCCTGGATACGCCTGCCGAGCGAAGTTCCATGTATTAAATCCGGGTGAAATGCCAGTACATGGCCCTTAGGTTGGTAGGTATCACCGTTACTGTTCGCGCCCGCTACCTGGCCTGGAGCAAGGAAAACCAGGGTTCCTTCCTGGTAATCATAAGTATCTCTTCCGTACACCAGATCGCCGCATTTTACATCTTTTAAAAAAACGATATAAAAGCCGAAATACATGCGTGACAGTTGTCGCGGGGCGGCTTTTGAGAGGTCAACTATAGTAATTAAGGGGTGTTTAGTCTCGTTGTTGTTGAATACATTGTAATCACTAATAGTGTTAAAACGGCGCATGGTATCCATAACTCATTATTTTAATTCGAATTTACGCTAATAATCAATGGATTGACACTAAGGTACTTCAAATCAGTAATAATGGTAGAAACATCCGTAAGATGTATCATATCCCGAAACAAAAAAGCTTAGCTCAAACATCTGTAATGGATGTTTGAGCTAAGCTGTTTTAGGTCTTTAATGCGTTTGGTCAGGGTACTTGCTAACCAATAATTCCGGGATATATAATTAATTGAAATATTTTTTTTAGACCTGGAAAGTAAATTACTTACGATGATTTTATCGGGAATTTGCCGAACTCAAACAACTGTTAATCAATTACCAATAAGATTTCATTCGCCTGGAAACGAGCCGTGCTCCTGATGGGGGCGTGTGTTGAGAATGATGTTATATTATTGCTTACCGCCAAATATAAGTGAATATGCTGCTGCTGTCTCACAACCTATATCCGGAAGAAAACGTATAAAAAGTCCCTGGATAATTTAAACGAAAGATTAAATATTGCATTAAAAGCACTTTATTTAATTATTAAGATTTATGAATTAATTTGAAAGCCACCCGGTGTTTCAAATAGTTCATTTCTTAATAATTAATTATTAATCTTTAATCAAAAGCAAATTTATTTCAGAAAGTTAAACACCCGCTCCAACTTAGCCGCAGTAGCTGTAGTTAAGTTAAAATTGATTTACAATTTTAGTCCTAAAGTAAATCGCATATTATGATCAGCTCACTACGAAGCATTAAGATTATAATATAAAAAACCTACCAATCAGTTGATTTAATTAATCGTTTTATGAAAATTAATTTACTTAAAATTACTGGGATATCTGTGTGTTTTTTGTTCAGTAATCCAGCATTATCAAAGAACTTAAAGTGGATAAGGCCTGAACCATTGAGCAAGTTACCAGGGTTATATTTTGCAACGCAAAAAGATGTATCGGGTACAGTTGTTGATGAAAAGAACCTGCCCGTTCCCGGAGTTACCGTTAAAAATTTGGCCACCGGAAAAGCTGTCGTAACCGACGTGAACGGACGGTTTAGTATAGAAGCCGGGGATGATGATACACTCAGCTTTTCTTTTGTTGGCTTTATAACACAAAACCAAAAAGCCGGTTCAACAAATGTGTTAAGCATTAAACTTGTTCCCTCAAGTACCAATTTGAACGAAGTAGTGGTTGTTGGTTATGGCACACAAGACCAAAACAAAATTACCTCAGCAGTAGCTCACGTAACACCTGACGAATTCAGGCAAAGCGGATCCAGAAACCCGCTTGACCTGATACAGGGAAAAGTTCCGGGGTTAAATTTAACCCGTACCAGCGGTTCCAATCCTAATAGTGGTGTTTCCGTACAATTAAGAGGAGCAGTTACCGTCACCGGTAGTTCAAGTCCTTTATATGTAATTGACGGCATTCCTTATTCAAATGCCAATATATTAGATGTTTTGCAACAAGATGACATCGCGTCGATTGACGTCCTTAAAGATGGATCTGGGGCTGCAATTTACGGAACAAGTGCTAATGCGGGCGTTATTTTAATCACCACTAAAAAAGGTAAAGAAGGCCCGCCGCAGTTTGATTATTCCACTTATTTCAGGAAAGAATATGTTCAACGAAGGCAGGATTTCCTTACGGCAGATGAATATCGGCAAAAAATTGCTGCCGGCGATATTAAGCAGCAGGACTTTGGCAGTTCAACTGATTTTTATGATCAATTGATCAATCATGATAACCTCTCTCAAAACCATAACCTGGCTTTGTCTGGAGGAACTAATAAAACCAGCTATAGAGCGAGTATTAATTATCGCGATTTACAAGGTATTGCAAGAGAAAACGGACGGAGAGAATATAACTTGAGGTTAAGTGTAGATCAAACAGGCCTTAATGACCGTTTAAAAATGCAGATAAACCTGGCAACTAACTTTAACAACGCCAATTTATTAGGCGGTGGAGGATGGGAAAGCGAGGCTACCAAAAATCCTACCCTATCTAATTTTAACCCCGATGGTAGTTACCGGTTTGATTTGACCAGCACTAATGAATATGCGCGCTTAATTCAGGAGACCAGTTACCGCAAGCAGCAAACAACTACTGCCAGTGCAAAAACTGATCTTACAATTATTGAAGGTTTAAAAGCATCTGTATTTGGCTCTGTAGTAAGGGATAGTTATTTGGATGGACAATACCGGCTTAAAGCAAGTGAAAACTCTGTTGAAAATACAGACTTTCCAAGAGGTGGATATGCTTACAGAGGCACCTCGTTATACCAGGATTTTGCCCTTGAGCCAACCTTACAATATAATAGGATATTTGCTAAAAAGCATAATCTTACAGCTTTGGCAGGTTACAGTTACCGTTATCATATAGAAGAGGGTGCAAGCGCATCTAACCGGGGCTTTATAAATGATCTTTTTCATGAGGATAATCTTGCCCAGGGATCTGCCCTTGCACTCGGAAAAGCATCAATGGGAAGTTTCAAAAATGATAATACACTCATTGCACTTTTTGGGCGGTTAAATTATGCCTATAATGATAAATACCTCTTGCAATTTATTATTAGAAGAGAAGGGTCTTCCAGATTTGGGGACAACAACAAGTTTGGATATTTCCCTGCGGTTTCTGCGGGATGGAATGTGAAACAAGAAAGCTTTATGCAGGATGTTGCTTTTGTTAACTACCTGAAGTTAAGAGTGGGCTATGGTGTAACCGGCAACAGCGGGTTTTCAAATAATGCGTCACGGGTTACCCTGGGCGGCGGCGGCCGGTACTTATATCCCGATGGTCAGTATCTGGAAACCTATGGGCCTAACAGAAACCCCAACCCAAACCTCAAATGGGAAACTAAAAGAGAGTTAAACATTGGATTGGATTTTACTTTATTAAACAACCGGCTGTCGGGCACGCTTGACTTGTTCAATCGTACAACCAAAGATCTGTTAGACACTTACACATCTCCGCAGCCGCCATTTATCCAATCCAGCATATATACCAATGTTGGTACAATATCATCTAAAGGTATAGAGCTTGGATTGAGTTACGCGGCCATTAAAACTCAGAATTTTAGATGGAGCGCTGATGCAACCTTTAGTACGTTAAGAAATAAACTTGATTCTTACTCCAATGATCAGTATAAGGTTTTATATAAAACCTTTGGCGGAATTGGAGGGGCAGGGGCATTGGGTGATGCCATAACTACTTATGAGGGTGGCAACCTTGGCGAATTCTGGGGTAAACGGTTTGCAGGCTTTACGGCCGACGGTAAGTGGCTTTTTTATAACCGAAATGGCGAAAAAGTAACAAACGATGTAATTAATAATTCTAAAGATCGGAACGTAACTGATCTGGCAATGCTTGGTAACGCAATACCCAAATACTATGCCTCACTAACAAATAGTTTTGTGTACAAGAACTTTGATCTTAGAATATTTTTAAGGGGCAAGTTTGACTTTGATGTTTTAAATACCACTGCGCTTTCTTATGCAAACAAAACCTGGAGCGGAAATTTGTTGCAAAGTACGTTTAGCAAATACAGTCAAATAAACGACACTTATCAGTATTCAGATTATTATATAGAAAGCGGCACCTATGTGAAGCTGGATGAGGTAACATTAGGTTACAATTTCAAGTTCAAAACCAAACTGATTCGTGGGATACGTTTATATGTAACGGGCCAAAACCTGGCAACCTTTAGCGGGTACACAGGCAGCGACCCTGATTTTATACAGGACACAGGTACAGGGCCTGGTGTAGATAACAGGGGGGCGTACCCAAGTACACGGACATTTTTAATAGGCTTGAATTGTGGATTTTAAAATCAAGAAAATGAAAAACCAAACATTCAGATATATAGCACTTATTTTAATATTATGTACTACAGCATGCAAAAAGCAGCTGGAAGAACATGCATATGATCAATTATTAACTGATAATTTCTACAACAATAAAACGGAGGTGTTATCTGCCGTATTGCGGCCTTATACACATGCGAATGCATGGGTCACCCCATCAGGGCAGGATGGCTGGTGGAGACCGGCGGAGCTTTCAGGAGACCAACTGGCCTGGCCTACAAAAGGGAGGCACGGAGAGGATGGCGGTAAGTGGAAAAGGTTTCATTACCACACCTGGACAACCGACGAGGGCGGATTAAACAACGCATGGTCGCTTATGTTCTGGGGAATGGGTTTATGTAATGACCCCATTGAAAATATCGGGAAAAGAGATATCGCAGCCATGGGGATTACACAAACTGAAAAGGATTCTTACATTGCTGAACTCAAATTGCTAAGGGCTTTCCATTATTTGAAACTGATGGACCTTTTTGGTAATATTCCCGTAGTCACTCAGGTTGGTACTCCGGCCAAGCCCGAGACCTTACCAAGAGCCGAGGTTTTTAAATTTGTTGAAAGTGAAATAAAACAAAACATTGACAAGGCTCCCAAATTATCACGCGGAATGTTAGGCCGCATGTCTCAGGCAGGGGCTTACGCCATGCTGGTTGAGCTCTACTTAAATGCTGAAGTATGGACAGGTACTCCAAGATGGGACGATTGTATTGCCGCCGCAGATAAACTCATAAACAATGATGGCGGCGGGCAGAATGGCCCTATGGCGCTGGATCCGAATATTATTGATCAATTCAAAACCACAAATGATTTATCCAAAGAAGTGATATTCTCAATTGCCTATGATTATAAGGTTGCTAATTTTGAGCCATCATGGCCGGGAGAATTTTTTCACTTTAAACAGCAGGAAATATATGGTGGCGGGCGTAATGGTAACGATGGAATTGTTGTAATTCCGGGTGTTTATACAACTTACGATGCGGCCGACCTGCGCAGATCAAATTGGCTGTTAATGGGGCCCATGGTTAAATTCACTGATGGCAAAACACCTGTTCTTGCATCTGAAGAATACAATGGGCAACAGTTGGTATTTGTAGATAATATTCAAAAAAACAAAGCGGGTTCTACCTTATCTAGTATGAGTGAGGGTGAAGAGAACAGTGGCGTGCGCTTCAATAAGTATAAACTCGGCAATCAATTTCCCGGGCCTGGAGGAGTGCCTGGAATAGATCCGAATTATAATAATACTGACTGGAATATTTACCGGTTAACCTGGATCTATTTTGCAAAAGCAGAAGCCATTATGCGTAAAAATGGCGGTACTGCAAATGCTGTCGCTGTGCAGTTAATTAACGACTGTAAAAAACGTGCTTTTTCTGACGCGGATTGGGCTACTAGGGCTTATACCCCGGCAACCCTTACGCTTGATGAACTGCTGGCAGAAAGGGGCAGGGAATTTATCTTTGAAGGCTTTAGAAGGGATGATTTGATACGTTTCGGGAAATTCGCCACAGGAAGCTGGTGGGATCATACGCCAACTAATCCAAACAAGGCTCTTTATCCTATACCGCAGCGACAACGGGATCTAAATTCAAATTTGCAACAGAACCCGGGATATTAATAAAAAAATAATAACAGAAAGCTAAGGTGCCATGTAAGTGGCACCTTAGCTTTTTTGATACTAATATTTACATTCCAGTAATCAACAAGGGGCCGAATATTGCCCTGTTCAACATGCCGGGCCCTATCCGTCTGTTTCTGATAACACGGTAGGAACATCGTCTCCATTATTGAGTTGTAGCCTTATAATAAGAGGAGCACGCCCGCTGTAAATAAACTAAAGAAGCTTTTGTTCTATTGGATAATAGATAATTGAAAAGCGTTTGCTTTAACACTCACAGCTTCGGTTTTATTGCTATAACTTTTTTACAAACACCCCCCTTTTGAATAAACTTATTATGTTTTATATTGCCCCGCTCTGATCTAAACAATATCAACTATGTTAAAACTTTCCTTTACACTGTTTTTTGTCCTCATCTTTTTAGTAACTGTTAAATATTTTGCCGGTGCTGATGGAAAAGACCATACACCGGTTACGGGTGTTGATTCGGCTCATACGCGCATGCAAACTCCGCCTGTTCAATTGAAAAAGCTTTCAGGATGGCCTGACGGTTTAACGGTAACCACGTTTGCCGGGCCGGAGCTTACACCAAGCCCTGCCTGTATCGCGGCGGCACCAACCGGCGAAGTTTACGTTGGTGTAGATATGATGGGCTCATTGGGAAAAGCGCCCGGAAAAGGAAGGATTTTAAGATTGGTTGATAAGGATAACGATGGCAAAATAGATGGACATACCGAATTTGCCCGTGTCGATAATCCCAGAGGGATTTTTGTATTGGATGATAAAGTTTTTGTTCTGCATACCATATTCTCGAAAGAGACAGAAAAGGCAACAGGTATGGATCTGGTGGTATTTGAAGACAAGGATCATGATGGGGTAGCTGATGGGCCTTCCAAGCCGGTTGTTGAACACCTAAGTAACCCAAATATGCTTGCGGATAGGGGAACAGATCATGCAACCAACGGTATTCGTATGGGTATTGACGGTTGGATCTATATTGCCGTGGGCGATTTTGGTTTTCATGATGCCATTGACCGCTCAGGGAAAAAACTGACCATGCTGGGTGGTGGTATTGTACGGGTAAGGCCTGATGGGACGGAAATGGAAATTTTTTCGCACGGCACACGGAATATTTACGACGTAGCGATAGACCCTTATATGAATATTTTTACAAGGGATAATACAAACGATGGCGGCGGCTGGAATATTCGTTTTTCGCACCATATCCAGTCGGGAGAATACGGCTATCCGGTGTTATTTCAGCATTTTACCGATGAGATACTGCCTGCACTGGCAGACCTGGGAGGGGGATCGGGCACGGGCGCGTTATTTATGGATGAACCCACCTGGCCCGAAAAATACAACCATGTGCCAATGATGGCAGACTGGGGAAGAAACGAGCTTTATATTCACCGCGTTACTCCTGATGGTGCCAGCTTTACGCAAAAGCAGGAGGATTTTATCCAGCTGCCGCAAATTACGGATCTGGATGTTGACGGATCAGGAAGGCTTTACTTATCTGCATGGGATGGCGCAGGCTATTCAGGCGACCCGGCCAAAGGATACGTTGTAAGGGCAGTGCCCGCCGGTTGGACGTATAAGGCGTTCCCTAACCTCAAAGCCACATCAGTTAAAGACTTAGCCGCTATGCTTACTTCAGGCAGTGCTGTGGCCCGCCTGTATGCCTCTCAGGAACTTATTTTGCGCCCTGCCGGAGAAGCTGGTAAAGTGGCGCTCGGTATAGCATCAGATACCACATTGCCATTATTTGCCCGTGTGGCAGGATTATACACCTATACGCAAATAGCAGGGGATAGCGGCATACCTGCCCTGGTGCAGCTTTTCGAAGAAAGCGCACTACGGGAATTTGCGTTGAAGGCTTTGGCTGACAGGAAAGGCCGCCTTGAAAATGTACCGATAGAACCGTTCTTAAAAGGTCTTAAAGATCAGTCTGAGCGTGTACAGGCAGCTGCTATAATTGGCCTGGGGCGATTAGGCAGGATAGAGGCTGCCAAGTCATTACTGCAAACACATGTCCCGGCATCTTTTGTTGCCCCGGCCAAAGGTACTGAAGGAGCTCATGCTACTCCTAATTCTGGCATAATTCCTGCCCATTTAGCAGTTCGGGCACTTGTAGGCCTCAACGCGGTGAGTGCTTGCGTTAATGCAATAGGGACTGAAAACTCAACACTGGCGCTTTGGGCCCTCAGAAACATGCATGATGCAAAGGCCGTGGACGGTTTAATATCGGCCTATCAACAAGCTAAGACTCAAAGCCTAAAAAAGCAAATACTGATAACACTTGCCAGGCTTTACAAAAAAGAAGCCCCTTATGATGGCTCCTGGTGGTGGAGTACCCGGCCAGATTCGCATGGCCCATATTATAAGGCGGTTATTTGGGAGTCTTCTCCCAAGATCCGTACGTTTCTGACAAAGGAGCGTAGCAAAGCGACAACAACGGGCAAACAGTTCTATGCTGATTTGAACGCGCGCAACCAAATGACAATTACTGCGTTTGGCGGAGAAGAAAAACCACCCGTAGCTAAAGAAGCTAAAGTCGACCTTGAAAAGATCCGGAATAAAAAAGGGCAGATTGGGAAATCTTCTATTGAAGATGTAATGCTGGCCATCGCAAAAATTAAGGGAGATCCGTTTAAAGGTAAAGCACTTTTTTCTCAGCAGGGTTGCGTCGCCTGTCACAGTATTAAGCGTGGTGAAAAACAGAAAGGACCTTTTATGGGACAGATAGGGTCTATTATGACCCGGCAGCAAATTGCCGAATCGGTTCTTAAGCCGAACGCATCTATCTCTCAGGGGTTTGCCACGGTGATGATATCAGCGAAGGGAAATAAGAGTTATATGGGCTTCATCACTGAAGAATCTGCCCAAAAGATTGTTATGCGCAATATAGTAGGGGATGTTTTTACTATTAAAACCGCGGATATTATTTCACGAAAGGAAATGAAAAATTCGATGATGCCTACTGGCCTGGCCAGCGCATTGTCTTATGAAGAGTTTGCATCGCTTGTAACCTTTCTGTCTCAGCAAAAAAATTAACCGTTTAGCGGTATATAAATAATCTAAAACAATAATGGCCGGTTAACTTTTTTAAGCTTTAAGATAAAGTTAACCTGCCTTTCTAAATGGCCGGTTAAACTGTCCCATTCAGAAAAACGTTCTTTACCAAGTAGTATTTGATTGGTTTCTGTATTCCAGTAACCGCCATCTGATGGAAGTTTTGATGATTCGGCAACCTGGATGCTAATTACCTGCTGGCTCAGTTTATCGTAAAAGGAAATGGTATGTTTTGATGGCACTGGCGGCGATTGTTTAAGTTTTATTTTGCATCATTAAGCCAAACAACTTTTTGCTCTGACTCATGTGGCTGGGCAATGATCTCACTATACAAATGAGGGCGGCGGGCTTGAATATACCGGTAGCCGCCTGCATCGGTAAGTTTATCGGGAGTGGCGGTAGCAATAGCAATATCGTCATCAAATGTGCGGCATTCAGCAATAATATCTCCGAATGGATCAAGTATCATAGAGCAACCATTCTTTAGCTGATCATCGTCCATACCAATTGGGTTAGAGAATACGGCATAAATGGCATTATCATATGCACGCGCGGGCAGCCATTTCATTAACCAGGCACGGCCTTTTAATCCGTCAAACTCCTGTCGCAAGGTGGTTGGGTCTGCTTCGCGGTTTTGCCAAAGCTCCGGATCTACAAAACCGGCCCCCGGCCGGGTAGAGGGTGTACACATGGTTACATGCGGCATAAACACAATATCTGCACCCAGTAGTTTTACAGCCCTTACATTTTCTATGATATTGTTATCGTAACAGATCAGGATACTGCAATTCCAGCCATGAATATCAAATACCACATATTCATTCCCCGGTGTAAGGTGCGGATTTATAAAAGGGTGAAGCTTGCGGTATTTAGCAACAAGCCCATTTTTATCCACACAAACGTATGCCTTAAATAAATTATCATCAAGGTCTTTTTCAAACAAGCCGGCGAGAATAGTTATGTTTAATTCGGAGGCTATCTCCGTAAGATTTTTAATGCTCGGGCCATCAGGAATAAATTCGGCTACTTTAAGCATCTGCTGCTTGTTCAGTTTGCGGGCAAATGTATACCCGGTTATTGAGCATTCATGAAAAGCCACAACCTGTGCTCCCTTTGCAGCTGCTTTTGCAGATAATTTTTTTATTGCCGATAAATTATAAGCTTTATCTCCGCTTTTATGCTCGAATTGTGCTGTCGCTATCTTTAGGTTTTCCATTTAAAAAGCATGTATGTAAATATAACGCTTAAAGTATGCTTTTACTATCAAAGCATAAGACCCAAACATATTAGGAATTGCATTTTTTACATATACAGGCAGAAAAAAGACAAATCAATTATTTGAATTGCCTTAATTTATATTGCCGTAAATTCATCAACAGCTGTTCGCCAGTTTATATAGTTGTTGTTTTGCGTTGCCTTGTAAATAACCTTTAAATAATCAGGTTGAAAATAAGCAGCTAATGAGAACACCCCAATACCGTTTATTGGCTCAAATAAGGTACCGGGAGCATAGCCTTTTTCATTGTTTTTTGCACGTTTTTGATCAAACGGAACTGTGCTTTTCACAAACTCCGGGTGTGTTTTTTCACCCGTCATAAAAGGTGTCATATAATCAACACACTTTTTTATAGATGAGCCGTTGGCGGTTTGCCAGATAAAATAATTTTTACCCGTTGCCCTGTAAATAGCAATACAAGCCGATAGCAACGGTTCCAGATCATAAGTATGGTAGTGAAAAGCATCACGCTCAATAAGATCATGCGTGGTGCCATCAGGGTTCAAGTTAACGTTCAGTTGTTTTTCAAGCTCGTCTTTAATAATATTATCGTACTTGCTATCATGTAAAGTGTAAGCGATAAGCGTTATCATTTTAATACGATGCGAATTCCAGTTGTTAATGGCTGTACCCTTGCCCGGTTTGGCAGATTGGCTGTTAACTTCCGCTTCGGCAATGCTACGCATCCAGTCATCTATCAGCGCCCTGTCATCCGGTTTTATATCGTTCCTTACCAGATCATATGCGGTAACCATGTCTTCCAGTTTGGTTTCGTTAATGGGGTCTCCGCTGGCTTTATTTACTTTTGCCCAGGCCATAAGAAATTCGGTAGCCTTATTCAAATATTCCTTTTTGCCCGAGTACCTATATGCCAGTGCCAACGCATAACTTTTATAAGCATCTTCAACAGCTTTTAAGCTGGCGGTTTTCCTGGGGTCGCCGGCCAATATGCCCTGTGATAATATCTCGGTAATAGGGTTTGCTGTTTCTGTCAGGGCACGTTCTGCTGCCTTTTGATACGGTTCAAATGCTTTTTGATACTTTACATCCCTGTTAATTGTTTTACGCATTAACGCAACCTCATTTTTATTAAGGCTTATAATTTGTGCTTTACCACAAATCGCGGTTGCCAGTAGTCCCAAAAAACATATGAATTTTTTCATGCAGGTATTAGTATAATTTTATTTCCAATTTAAACCGTGTAGTTCAGCCAAAACTTTTAATCGCCCAATATTATCTTTATCTGATACATATACTGATACTGAGCTTTTTAGTTTAGCTGCGATGAGATGATGGGTATTTATAACATCTGGCAATGTGGATGCAGTTAGTGAACTTATATCCTGGGTCTTTTCTTTTTGACGGGTGTGATGGGTCCCTGAACTTTTTCATAGCGTGGCGGCGTTGTTTGCGGCGGGTCAGCTAAATTGACACTTAATTGCCTTTTCCCTAGCTGCATCCCATCCAATGCTGCAATAGCGGCAATAGCACCTTCTTCATCTGTTATTTCCAGAAACGCATAACCTTTGCATATGCGCGTAGCCTTATCACGCACAATCTTAATTGTACTTACTTCCCCATATGGGCTAACCAGCCTGACGAGGTCTATTTCTTCCATTTCCAGCGGAAATCCCCCGACGAATATCTTAACCATAAATTTAATTTATCAATGCAAATATAAGTACTGAAAACGATGAAAGATGCGCGCCATTATGGGATAGGACTTTTCCTGGTGATTATTTCGCCGTATTTTATATAAAAAAATGATCGGAGAGCTTAGTATGAAAATAGAGGTTCTGATAAGAAATGGAAAAGATTGATCTTTTATATTTAAATAAAGATAGAATGATTTTATTAACTGCCATCTTTCAGGCTTATGTTATTGTTTAATTTAATTTTAACCTTTCTTGAATCTGTTACGCTAATCTGTTTTTTTTTGTAATTAAGCAACTATATTTATTGAGCTGAACATGCTGCCAGCAAAGGCCAATTGTAAAAATATACATGCCGAGGTGTTGAATAACTCATTTGCATTTTTAACGCTTTCTAGCAAACTTTTTGTAAGCGCCTGGTTGTACTTTTCTAATAAATTACAATATTTATCCTTCCAGTCATTAATATCTAACTGCTGTTTTATATAAGTCGGTTTTTGAATCAGATCAAATTGCTCTGGTAAAAATAGTTCAGGAAATTCTACAGAGAAATCATGTCGTATAATTCTTCCGATATGAAATATAATATCGCATTTTAATTGAGGTTGTTTGAACCAGTTGTATATGGTTCTTCTATTAACCTTCAATGATTTAGCTAAGTCGCTGAGATTATATCCATTGCGACGAATCAGGTACTCAACAATTTGACCGTGATGTTTCATTGTTTTGTTATTGGGGGTTAAAGTAGCTCAATTAACCAGCCAAATAATATAAAATTAATAAAAAACGGACCTAAATCTTCCAATAATATGATTTAACGCAAATATAAGTCACCTAATTGTAATTTCGATAAAATATTTAATTAGTACAATTTGGCTTTAAGATGGGTATAATATAACCCATATAGAGTAATGCTTTACTCATATATATTTGATGCAAAGCAGGTAATTTAGCTCCTGCAAATTAAAATTGCTTATTATATTTTCATCCGTTTGCGCAAATTTAGCGCACCCATCCCGCACCTTTTAGAAACTTGATCAGATCTGGATCGTTGGCAGACATAGCCGGAAGCCAGATGCTGATCTGCTCGCGATTCCATAAACGGCCCTGCGGATTGCCGGGACTTGCAAATTTATAACGATATAGAACTGCCCGGATATATCGCGGCGGCCCGGCGGGGAAAGGGTTACCGGCAAATAAACTTAAAGCACCAGGGTCATTATGAAGAAGTTTCCACACCAGGTATAGCGTCCACGGGTATTCATTTGGGGATGACATAGCAGCAAACCACATTTGCCAGTCTAAACGCAACTGGTAGGGGGCTATCTGCGGCGGCCGCTTGTTAAGGGACACCGGCAAGCCTTTATAGATATAGGGTTTCCAATTGGCTTTATCGTTGGGCATCTTGTCCATTGTTCCTTCAAATACCACATTAAATCGCTCCTGCCCCACTGATCCGAATGCACCATAAGTATTTACGAGGCCCAGCCGATCAAAAGAAGTATTCATGATTTGGCTCGGTGACAGTATGTTAAGTGCCGGACGGATGCTAAGGAGTATAATAACACCTGCAGCAACCCAGGCGCTTATTAGCATAGGTTTGGATGTTTTGGCGCGGTTAGCAGCAGTTTCGGCCTTATGAACAAGCGTTCGGGGAAGGAGCCTTGACCAGAAGCTGTCATCGAAACAGGCTAAAGCAGGGATAATAGTAAGCCAGTTTAAAAACGAGAGGTTACCACTGAGAATAATAGCGATCTGAAATAAAACGATTACCGATCCTGCAATGTGACGCGCAAGCCGGGGCCAAAATACGAACCATGGCGCTACAAGTTCGGCCAGCCAATTGAACCAGACACCAATTTTTAGCAGTGCATGCGGTAAAAAATGAAACCACCGGGTTAACGGGCCAGGAATGGGTTGCGTTTCAAAATAGTAATAGAGGGCGGTACCATTACGCCATATTTCATCTCCCCGATACTTGATCAACCCGGAACCAAGCATGATACGAAAAGCCAGCCACCGGAATAAAACAATGATGGGCATGGGCGGCGCGTACCGGGGAAATGGGCGCATGTCAAGTAGCGGGCAAAGAAATATAGCGAGAAAACCGGTTTCGGTGAGTTGGATCTCCCAGCCGTAGCTATACCAGTCTTGCCCTACATGAACAAAAGACATATAAAGAAACCAAAGAACAGCAAGTTGTATCGCATTTGTGTAACCTGCCGCTACTATACAAGAAAGTATGAATCCAATCCAGGCGATGGTTAAAAGCGCCATATCAGAATGCCAAAGCCAAAAGAGCGACGGCAGGCGCACAAAGCCAGCGCCGTTCGATCCCAGTGCCGCACTTATCTGCTTTAGATAAACATCGACAGGAAGGAGCCCATTAGAGCCAATCAAAGGAACGATCTGATTGATTGCCACAAGGAAGGCTACAGCATAGGTTATGCCCAACAGCCGAAGAATGGCAAAGCGGGTAAGCCAGTAGGTAGGAGGGGTGCCCGGCATACGAAAAACGCTTTGGAATCCACTATCCATTTTGCTTGCCACTTCCATTTTCAGTCCCTTACTTTAGGCACATTACACATTAATCCGTTTGCAAAAATTGATCCTAAAAAAGTCTGGATATAAAGCAATAATCAATTACGGCAAGTGCTTAAATAAAAATAGTGGTTTGCAAAATACAAACCACTATTTTAAACCAACTGATCTTAAATTATTTAGTTAGCTTCTTATCCAGCTTTAATATTTTCTCATCTTTTTTACTCACATCTTTCATCATGGTAAAGTGATCGCCAAT
The DNA here is from genome assembly GCF_041660805.1 of Mucilaginibacter sp. Lineage (GTDB taxonomy): Bacteria > Bacteroidota > Bacteroidia > Sphingobacteriales > Sphingobacteriaceae > Mucilaginibacter. The sequence continues at coordinate 194,529 of NZ_JBAZVP010000001.1, forward strand.
CTTTCCATCAGCACAAATCCATTTTAACTCCAATTGGTTTCCCTGTATCTCCAGCATAACGGCCCCGCCAATTTCATTATTGGAATAATACATAGCATTATGCGGCCAGTTAGCCTTATGCCCGCCTTGCGCACCTGCCGAACCACTAACTACGTATACCGTGCCATTTATATTTGTTTGGCTTTTTAAATAAGGTGCAGAATTTTTACTGCCATCATAAAGTGCCGTTGAGTTGCTAAGGTTATATTTAGTTGCATCAAAATCTGCCTCTTTGCCATAATAACCTTTCATTAATTTTGAACGTTCGTAAACATGGCTGTGCCCGCAAAGGATCAGATCAACGCCGCTATCTTCTAAGGTCTTTATGAAATTCTCTCTGATTTTAACCAGCAAATCTTCCGTATCAGAATCATGCGACCCCATAGTATACGGCGGATGATGCCAGTAAGCTATCACCCATTTTTTGTTTGTATTTGCCTGGAGGTCTTTTTTAACCCATTCGGCCTGCTCGCCCATCTGATCATAAATATGTTTGCCCTTAGTATCGGGGCCATAGGAGTCAAGGGCAAGAAAATGTACATTTCCAATATCATACGAATAATACGACTTGGTATTTGAAGGTACGCCACCAGCTTCTCCCTTGGTTGGGACCGAAAAGTTTTGGAAATAAGCAATTCTAAATTGATCGGAGACGGAAGAAGAATTAAAATCATGGTAATCATGATTGCCCGGAACCGGAAATAAAGGATATCTTTTTAGCAGGGCGTTTTGATAATTATTAAAAAATTTGGCTTGAAATTCAGCATCAGTACCATCGGAGTAAGCATTATCGCCCATTAAGATCCATGCGTTCAGATAATTATCACCAAGATATTTTACAATTTGGTCCCTAACATTTCGCTGATTGATAGAGTTATTGCCGGCATCACCAAAACCGGCAACCCTTATCAGTGTTTCGCTGCCCTTTTCGGGGAACGTATAAAAGTAATTGTTCTCATCGCCCTGTATAATATTCTTTGTAAGATTACCTATAGAATAATAGTACTTAGTGAGCGGTTTTAATCCGGATAGTTTAACAATATGTTCAGAAACCAGGGTAGAGTCGCTGGCTTGCATATCCAAATTTCCGGGAGTTAAACCGTAACGAACGCTGCTTCTGTCATAAACATTGGTACGCCATCTTATAGTCATACTGGTTGGTGTAGCAACCTGAAGATAGGGGCCTCTTAATAATTCGGCCTGCGGTGCCGTGGGTGCCAGTTTTACTGCTGTTGGAGCTGCCGGGTTTCCCTGTGAAAATACCAGTGCGGGTAAAACAAGGCTGAAAAGAAAAATTAATTTAAATTTTTTCATGTAGATAATTAATTGTTGGTTGTTTAAAATGTAAGGGCCGCTGTTGCAAAGCCCGCTTTGATCTGTACTGCATATTAGCGGTGTGCTGATCTGTTAAAGAATTAATAAATTGAATAATTTGATTGATTTCTTCCGGCGATAGATTTAATGGTTTTGATGCGAGTGTTTGCTCATTAATGGTTAACCCCAGGCCATTACCACCGCCTTTATTATAAAAATCAAGCACGCTTTTTAATGTCTTGAATGCCCCATTGTGCATGTATGGGGCTGTTTTTTGAGCATTTCTTACCGTTGGCGTTTTAAAAGCCTGCTTATAATAGCGTATTTGGTAAAGGTTATAGCGGCCCATATCAGTATCATTTTCCGGCTTTTTAAAATTGTCTGTTTTAGTAGTACCTAAAATTTCTAATTCAGACTTATCAAAAAAAGGCGGGGTAAGCGAATTAAAGTAAGGTGCAAAATGGCAGGTTCCGCACTGCGCCTTCCCCATAAATAAGTTAAAACCTTTTATTTGTACGGGCGTCATCGCTTTATTATCGCCGTTTATATAATGGTCAAATGCGGAGTTTAAGGGGTTTAAACCACCTACAAAGGCAGATATGGCTAATGCAATATTATTAACATAGTTTTTATCTGATCCTTTGCCCGGGAACAATTTTTTAAAATGCTGCCGGTACTTTGGGGCATGTACAATATTCTCATACAGAAGCTTGTCTTTACCGCCCATTTCCAGGGGATTAAATACCACATTTTTTACTTGTTCAACAAGATTTGCAGAGCGGCCTTCCCAAAACTGCGAATGTTGCCTTCCCGAATAAAAAAGTGTGGGCGTGTTTCTTTTAATAACAGAATCGGTTATAATAGAAGGGCTCCTAACCAGCCCATCTGAAAAGTATTTTTCTGGCTTATGGCATGTGGCACAGCTAACCTTTAAATCACCTGAAAGCGCTTTGTCAAAGAAGAGCCTCTTACCCAAAGCGGCAAGTTCCGGTTTATTTACAGATGGTATAGAATCCCAGGTATTAAGAAAATTTCTGCTGAATATATTTGATGCATTATAATTAAGAAAGGCCGAAGTATTTAATTCAAGGTTTTGCTGCTTAATAAACGCAGCTAACTGCTCTTGCAAAGGAAGTGCATACTTACGCAGGTATTCCATCCTGTTAAATGAATCGAACTGCTGGTGGGCATTAAGATACTTAATAGAACCCTGAAGGGTTTGCGCTAAATTTCTGCTGCTGTTATACCCGTTTTTTAAATAAGGCTGCAATATCTTTTGAATGGTTTTACTTGCTTCAAGTGTTTCTGAAATGCCGGTTTTTAAAAGAGGGGCATCATACCCGCTGATATATAAAGTAATGATCCTGATAAGTTCAATTCTTATACTTTCTAGTATTTGTCTATCATTTGCTTTAAACTGATATAAAAGCGTTCGCAAGTCTTTTGTTGAACTGTATAAAGCATCTGCCTGTACTAATAATTCAGCTTTATGGGCAAATACATCATCCTCAAATAATAAAGTTTCTAACTGCTGTAGCCCCATTGGTTCTATCAATTCCAGTTCAGGTTCTTCTACTTCATATTTTGGTGCGGCATTATACATCATTGTTTCACTCGGGAAGAAATAAGAAGTGAAAAAGGCAATGTTTTTATAGTGCATCCTGCAATCCCGGAGGCATTTCCTTGCATTTAGTACACTCGCCCTATCCTTATCTATTAATTTTAATGCAGCATACAGCTTCTCAACCGATGTATTGAACAGCCGGGCATTATAAGTATAAATGTTTACCGCATTTGTTGCTCCAATATCATCAGTGCCGGTATTGGTGACTGATAAAAATATAATTAGCCCTGCAAGTGCGCCAAAAAATAATAATGCTTTTCTTTTCATTAACAATCCCCGGAATTTAAAAAGGCGAATTACCTTCTGCACTAACATTTAAAGTGCAATTTACAGACAAGAGCAGCAATATCACACAATATGCATTTGTAATAAGGATGCTTAACGACTTGTAAGATAAACACATTTTGAATTTGGGATTAAACATTTACAGACTATTGAGCCTTTAAACTGAAAGTAGCGGGTTTTGCTCTGCAGGGGGTAAACTAACTTAGCCTGGCAGAGTAGTAAATATATCCTAAATCAGATATACCTATTTTAATGTACTTAATATAATATTTCATCACGACCCCTGTTAAAAGAGTCGTTGAATTTTTCAGTCAATTTTAATCTATTGTTATTAATTGAAAGTTATTAAATTTTTAAGTTTAAAACAGGTGCCTGCATCATTCCTTATGATTGCAGGCACCCGTCATTTCAGGAAAACTAAATATTTTGTTTTAGTCCGGAAGAAGAATGCACACCCTAAATCGGTTTTTGATGAAGCAGTGCGTTGAACTGCACAGTTTAGCGAACCGTTGAAACAGGCGCTTTTGAATAGTGAATATAACGTTAAACTTTATTTGCTTTAGTTGGGTTTGTTACTCATAACTCGTGCATTTATAGTTGATATAGTTCTTGACTTTTTATTAGTGAAGATCGCATGATCTCTTGGGCCGAACTGAGATTTTGTGGCGCTTGATGATTCTTCAATTTTATGAGGAGATTCAATCCCGTTGATTGATTGATAAGATTCCTTTTTCCTCTTTCTTTCATAACTGCCTGTGGAACCGAAATTGTAGGTAAGCCCCACCGCTGCAAACAAGTTTCCTTTTGCTGTATTAGATATAATTTTACCTATGCTGTTATCATGAGGGATACTATATAAATTATACAAGCCCAAACTTGCCCTTATTTGAAAGCCGGATCTCTGGGCACCAAAATGTAAAGCCGCGAAATTACTTGACGCGTAAGAGGCTTTTGCATCGCCGTTAACAATCATTTCTGTTGCAATTTGTTGGTTAAATACTCCGTTGGGGTGAGACCGGGCATGGTCGCGATCCCATTCTTTACTGCCAATTTGCATGGCGGTATTTTGCGTATGGGTAATATCATGATACCACTCGTTGTTTGTTTCGCCGGCAAATTCTGCATCTAATGTAACATTAACACCTTTACCTTGATCAAAATTACCGAAACCAAAATTTATAACATGTGCCAGTAACGAGTACCGGTAATAGGTCATTGCCTCAGATAGGTCAAAGAACCGGGTATAAGGATCGTCATTGCTTCGTGTTGAAATAATGGTTGCATCCTGACTTAATAATATTGGCCCTACATTTAGCCCAATATGAGCACCCCAGGTAATAAAGTTATTTCTGAACTGTGGCACTGCACCAAATTTACCGGGCGTGGTACTATTATCATAACCAACACTGCGTGTTCCTGTTCCTGCTATAATTCCAAATTCAGGGAAAATAGTGGGCTTAACACCTTTTTCTACGATCTTTTTTAAGTTAGAGAAATACAGGTCAGATTCCAACCTTAATTCAACACCGTTTTGTGTTACTCGTGAACCCTTTTGACCTATTGGTTTGCCGCCAACAAAATCGGGGACATAATCAAGTGCATCATTGGCAGCGCGGTATTCGGTATGGCGACTACTTAATTTAATTCGTGGATTGAACAGTAGAGTGTTTTTTGTTTCTTGTATATCCAGTGTTTCATATTTATTAATAATGCTTGAGCCAACCTGTTGCAGGGTTACAAAAGCTAGGGTGTTGTCCTGTACCGGGGCAACAGGTGACGCAACAGCTACAAGTAGCAGATCTGCACTGGTCATATTTCGGGTTTTATCCTCTCCAAACCCCAGCGACTTAAACTTTTCTGCTCCGTGATAGGTTAATTCATTTAAACGTTTGGGCGTAAAATCATTTTGCTGCCTTGCCGGAACAGAACCATTTCCACTTAATACCCGCCGGATTAATTTAATCGCATCGCGTTCACCGTAATGTAAAGCTGCCAGCATAAATAATTCCATGGCCTTTGTGCCGGCGTTGTTCATTACCTGATCAGGGCTGATGATGTTACTTTCGGTAACTAAAACAGGCCCTAAATTCCCGGGTACATTAGCGTCGAAAAAAGTACTGTTTTTTAATGCGTTCATAAAAAGGCTTTGATCGCCTTTTTTGAGATCGGCAGTTAAATCATATATCAGTTTCTGACTTTGCGGATGGCGGTTAATATCGCCTTCCTGTAAGCGCATTAATTCATAAAGGGCGCGTTTGTAATTTTCGTTGGCATTTTCCATTGAAATTTTATCATTTGGAAAAGTACGGTTACGAAACCCTGCAACCGCCGCTTTTTCTGCCAAACGTTGGTTGTTTATTTTTGCCGTTTCCATCCGCAATATAGCTTCAAGGGTGATAGGTTTCCCATTGAAATCAATAAATGTAAGTTTAGGCGATTCGCGCACCTCGCGTGTAGCAGACGTAATGGTAATTGTATTTTCCAATTTTGTACCGTAGTCACGTGCGCGGTAGGCCTGGTATACATTTTCTTTCCATTGTTGCTTATCGCCTGTAATAGTAGCAGGTTTTGCTGCTATGATGGCTCTAAGGTTTTTTAGCACTAAAGGATTTTCGCCAATTGTTGAATTTTGCTGGGGCTCGGTTTTAAAACCAATGTATTGGCCCTTGGGAAGAGACTCATTAATAAGCCCGAAGAGAACGATAACATCATTGATGCCTTTATCAGCAACATATTCCAGATCGCTTTTTTCAAAGAGTTGGTCTAAGGCAATCCCTGTTTTAGTATTGTACTTACTGGTATCTTTAAGTATCTCGGCGGCTTTTACTGCAGCACCTTTTAAGCGGGAATCGACATTTAATATTTGCGTACTTTTCTGATACGTTGTAAGAGATTCGTTTTGCGCTCGTTTTTTTATTGCCGTATCCTGGGGTGCTTTATAATTCAAAGGGGTTTGCGCATTACCAACTTTTGTTAAAATGCACCCAATAATTGTAACTACAATAAAAAGCACATGCTTAATAGCCTTACTCATTAATACTTTCATAATTGGTTCAAATTATGAAGTAAACATAGGCACAACTGATTGAGGGATGGACTGAATTTGTGAAGTTGCCCCAATAATGTAAATTTTCTATACACTTTTGCACACTAATAGCTTAGCGATGCATACGTGGACTATCAGATTTTGGAGTAAAAAAATATTTTGAGGGCAAGGGGAAGGCGAAAAGATTGCCCGATCACTCTCCTGTAACCCGGGTTGTCACACGGTATCAAATTACCAGGCTGGATGGAAAAAAGTTATTGGAGTTTTACAGCAGGCGCCGGGATAAGGTTATTTTATGCTTTTATGTGTCTGCTCTATCATACTATTAAGCAACTGCGTTGATCCGTGTTCTGAACCGATCAAATCATTTAACGTTACCTGATCCAACACCTGATCAACAGAAAGCTGGATCATCTGCCAGAGCGACCGGATGGTACAATCAAGTGAATTGGTACATAAAGAATGTGTGCCGGGATAGGAGCCGCAAAAATCTTTACTGAACAAAGAACCACCTAAAGCTTTCAGCACCTGGTTAATGTTGATTTCGGTTGCTGGTTTTGACAATACATAACCTCCTTTATAGCCCGGTGTGCTGTCAATATATCCGGTTATACGTAATATGCGGGTAAGTTTGGCTACATAAGCTGTTGACAAGCCTTCGGCTTCACTTAAGTCAGGAATGTTCATTCCTTCCTTATCCTGGCATCGTGCAATCTGCAGCAATATTCGTAAACCATATTCCTCCTGGGCAGTAATTTTCATATTTATATGCTGCTAATTTATATCTTTTATTTACAACATACCCAACTCCAGTTTAGCAGTTTCAGACATCATATCCCTGTCCCAGGGCGGGTCCCATACTACTGCTACCTGTACTTCATTTACGCCTTCAATTTGTTTCACCTTTTGCTCCACTTCCAGTGGCAGCACCTGCGCAGCGGGGCAGCCGGGCGCGGTGAGGGTCATCACTATCTGCACGTTATTTAAAGGCGGCATAATGGTTGTTTCATAAATCAGCCCCAATTCATAAATACTCACCGGGATCTCGGGGTCATAAATGGTTTGCAGGCAATCAATGACCTTTTGTTTCAATGCTTCCTCATTCATTATCGTAATTTTTTAAGCCCTGATGGTTTGATAAGCCAGGGCATAGTTTTTTATCTGCCTTATCATGGCCAGCAAACCGTTTGAACGGGTTTGTGCCAGATGTGTCATCATGCCAATTTGCTCTATAAAATTAAGCTTTGCATTAATAATTTCATCAGGGGCATGCCCGGATAATACCCGGATAAGCATACTTACTAAACCCTTTACAATTACCGCATCACTATCCGCTTTAAAAAACACCTGGCCATCATGGTAATCTGCCACCAGCCATACGGCCGATTGGCACCCTTTGATCCTGTTATCTTCCGTTTTATATTTATCTTCTAATACCGGCAGTTTTTTGCCCAGCTCTATGATGTACTCATATTTATCTTCCCAACCATCCAGCAAAGAAAAATCTTCAACGATTGCTGCTTCAGTAGCCTGTATTTGTTCATTGCTGCCCTTCATTATGCTAACATTTTAATGGTTTTATGTAAACCCGCAACCAGTTTATCCACTTCTTCGCGCGTATTGTATAAAGCAAAGGAAGCCCTTACTGTACCCGGAATATTAAAGCGTTTCATTAGCGGCTGGCAGCAGTGGTGGCCTGTTCTCACCGCAATTCCCTGGTTATCCAGCAAAATGCCAATATCCTGCGGGTGGGTGTTTTTGATCACAAAAGATACCAGGCTTGCCTTTTCCATAGCCTTGCCAATAATGGTAAGACCGGGAATGGTTTCCAGTTGTTCGGTTGCATAGCGAAGCAATTGAGCCTCATGTTTCCGGATCTCTTCCTTTCCTGTTACAGCAATAAAATCCAATGCTGCTTTTAAAGCGATGGTATCGGCTATATTGGGTGTGCCCGCTTCATATTTATAGGGCAGCTCATTGTAGGTAGTGTGTTCAAAAGTTACTTCTTTGATCATTTCTCCGCCGCCCTGAAAGACCGGCATGTTTTCCAGGATCGCTTTTTTGCCATACAACACACCAACACCTGTTGGCCCGTAAACTTTATGGCCGGAGAACGCGAAAAAATCGCAATTCAGATCCTGTACATCAATGTCCAGGTGAACTGCTGATTGTGCCCCATCAATTAATACCAATGCGCCAGCCTGGTGAGCCAGTGCAATCATTTCCTTAACCGGGTTTATTGTTCCTAAAGCATTAGACACCTGTACAACAGATACCAATTTTGTTTTGGCAGACAGTAATTCCTTGTAGGCTGTTAAGGAAAGCCCGCCATCCTCTGTAACCGGAATTACTTTAAGCACGGCATTTTTTTCTTCACAAAGTATCTGCCAGGGTACAATGTTAGAATGATGTTCCATACCCGAAATAATGATCTCATCTCCCGCATTTATATTTTGCCTTCCCCAGGTATAGGCAACCAGGTTAATACCTTCCGTTGTTCCCCTTGTAAAAATGATCTCTTCTGTTGTAGCGGCGCCAATAAATTGTTTTACTGCATAACGTGAAGCTTCATAAGCCGTTGTAGCCTCTTCGGCCAGGCTATGGATACCCCGGTGAATGTTGGCGTTATAACCGGTATAGTAATCATGAATGGCATTAATAACGCTTAACGGCTTTTGTGATGTTGCCGCGTTATCAAGGTATACCAATGGCTTATCCTTTACCATACGGCCAAGAATGGGGAATGCCTGCCGTATGGCATACACATCAAAAGCAGATGATATTGTGCTATAGGCTGTCATTCTTTTATTTAGTATTAAAAAGCTGTAATGTAATAAGTTGCCTTACATGCTCACGGAGCAATTGGGGTTTTATCTGTACCAAAATATCGTCGGCAAAGGCCTGTAACAGCATGGCCTGTGCATTTTCCATAGAGATACCTCTTGTCCTTAGATAGAATAAGGCGGTTTCATCCAGTTGCCCTATAGTGCAGCCATGTGAACATTTAACATCATCTGCAAATATTTCCAGCTGTGGCTTGGTATTGATACCGGCCCGGTCAGATAACAGGATGTTTTTATTGGATTGATAGGCATTGGTTTTTTGCGCCTGTGGCCGTACCATTATCTTTCCGTTAAATACGGCTGTGGCGGTATCATCCACAATCCCTTTATACAACTGGTTGCTGAAACAATTAGGTTGCTGGTTATCTACCAACGTGTGATTATCAGCATGGGTGTTACCTTTCAGCATATATAACCCATACAGATGTGTCTCGTTACCCGGCGCATCCAGTATCAGGTTCATATTATTACGGATCATGCCGCCATTAAGCGTAATTGTTACCGTATGTACATAGCTGCGGCCCGTTTGCCGGATATGCGTTGTGCTTACCTGGCTGGAATTAGCGGTATCGTTCTGGAGCTTATAATATTCCATATAAGTACCGTCATTAATTACCACCTCCATTACCTGATTGGTAAAGCTATCGGCCGTACCTATCGTTTGGTAGGTTTCCACCAGTTGCAATTTGCTCCCTTCGCCGGCATATATCAGGCTACGGGGCTGGGAAAGCATGTGATGCCCGCGCACGTCTGAAAGATGATACAGATAAACAGGGTGGCCCAATTGCTGCCCTTTAGCTATATGAATAAAAACACCGCCATAAATGAACGAGGTGTTGAGTGCATGGATCCCGTCTTTAACATACATGCTGCTTTGCCCCAGGTGCTGCTTAACCAGGTCTTTATATATTCCCCTTGCCGCGTCTTCCAATGGCGTAACGGTTAATTGATTGTGCGGAGAACGGATAGTAGAAAGCCCCGGCATAAACAAGCCATTTACAAAAACAAGTTCATTGGCGATAGAATGCCCCGGTAAACGAACAGCATCCAGATCAGACCGGCTAATATCCGGGTTTTCATTATCTCCGGGCAACTCATATTCTTTATCAAACAAGCTGCTGATATTGGTGTATTTCCACTCTTCATTTCGTAAAGATGGAAGGCCTGAATTATTAAAATTATCAAATCCTTCCAGCCGCAACCTGGCAATTTCGCCATCCGGGCTTGCACCCTGCAACTGTTCAAAACGATCCTTAAAATAACTTACGTTCACCATGATCTTGTTTAATTAAGCTATTTCCTCCTTAATAAAATCATACCCTTTTTCTTCCAGTTCAAGGGCCAGTTCTTTACCGCCTGATCTCACCATGCGGCCGTTATATAACACGTGTATAAAATCTGGCTGCAGGTAATCCAGTAAACGCTGGTAATGGGTGATGATCAGTATGGCACGGTCCTTACTGCGTAACTGATTTACGCCATTAGCCACAATGCGCAAGGCATCAATATCCAAACCGGAATCCGTTTCATCCAGTATAGCCAGTTTGGGTTCCAGCATGGCCATCTGGAAAATTTCGTTACGTTTTTTCTCACCTCCGGAGAAACCTTCGTTAAGAGAACGGCTCAGTAAAGCCTGATCAACATGAACCAGCTTCATCTTCTCTTTCATCAATTTTAAAAAGGCAACGGCATCCAGCGGTTCTTCACCCTGGTATTTTCGCTTTTCATTTACGGCTGCCTTAATAAAATTGGTGGTGCTTACCCCCGGTATTTCCACCGGGTATTGAAAAGCCAAAAACAAACCTTCACGGGCCCGGTCCTCAGGCAACATGGGCAGCAGGTTTTTATCGGCAAAAGTAATTGAGCCTTCTGTTACCTCGTATCCCTCTCTGCCCGCCAATACCAGTGCCAGCGTGCTTTTCCCTGAACCATTTGGCCCCATAATAGCATGTACTTCTCCCGGCCTGATCTCAAGATCAATTCCATTTAATATCTGCTTCCCTTCAATAGACGCGTGTATGTTTTTGATATTTAACATGTTTCTTTATTTAAAATTACCCTACACTGCCTTCTAAACTAATGGCAAGTAGTTTTTGTGCTTCTACAGCAAATTCCATTGGTAGCTGGCTCATTACTTCTTTGGCAAAACCGTTTACAATTAGTGCCACTGCGGTTTCGGTATCAATACCCCGCTGCCTGCAATAAAAAAGTTGGTCTTCTCCAATTTTTGAAGTGGTTGCTTCATGTTCCACTATAGCAGTAGTGTTCTTTACTTCGATATATGGGAAAGTATGTGCGCCGCATTGGTCGCCCAGCAATAAAGAATCACACTGGGAATAATTACGGGCATTGGTGGCCCATTTGCTGGCACGAACCAGCCCGCGATAACTATTATTACTGTGCCCGGAAGAGATGCCTTTAGCTACAATCCTGCTTTTGGTATTTTTACCCAGGTGGATCATCTTGGTGCCGGTATCTGCTTGCTGATAGTTGTTGGTAAGCGCTACCGAATAAAATTCGCCGGTAGAATAATCGCCCTTTAAAATAACGCTTGGATATTTCCAGGTTATGGCCGAGCCGGTTTCTACCTGTGTCCATGATATCTTGGAATGATCGCCCTGGCAAATGCCACGTTTGGTTACAAAATTGTAAATGCCACCGTGACCTTCCTTGTCACCGGGGTACCAGTTTTGAACTGTGGAATATTTGATCTCTGCCCTGTTCAGTGCCACCAGTTCTACAACAGCGGCATGCAATTGGTTTTCGTCACGCATAGGTGCAGTACAGCCTTCCAGATAGCTCACATAGCTATCATCTTCAGCAATGATGAGCGTGCGTTCAAACTGACCCGAGTTTTCTGTATTGATGCGGAAATAAGTGGATAATTCCATAGGGCAGCGTACCCCGGCGGGGATATAGCAAAATGAGCCATCAGTAAACACCGCGGCATTTAAGGCCGCGAAATAATTATCTGTCATGGGCACCACAGATCCCATGTATTTCTTTATCAGTTCAGGATGTTGTTGTATGGCTTCGCTCATAGAACAGAAAATGACCCCTATATCTGCCAATTGCTTTTTAAACGAAGTAGCGACGGAAATGCTATCCATTACCACATCTACCGCTACACCGCTCAGGCGTTTTTGCTCATCCAATGAGATACCCAGTTTTTCAAACGTGCGGCGTAATTCCGGGTCTATCTCATCAAGGCCGTTTAATTTTTCTTTCGGCTTTGGCGCGGCATAATAAATAATATTCTGGTAATTGATAGGCGGATAGGTTACGTTCGGCCATTTAGGTTCGTCCATTTTTTGCCATTGCGCATAAGCTTTCAGGCGCCAGTCCAGCATCCAGTCCGGCTCATTTTTCTTGGTCGAGATCAGGCGGATAACCGCTTCGTTGATCCCCTTCGGAACAGTATCCGTATCGATATCAGTAACAAAGCCGTATTTGTAGTCATTTAATACGGTTTGTTCCAATGTATTTAGTTCGTCTTTCATGATGCCAGTCTTTTAAATGGAATCAGTAATAATTACCCTGCAAAGATACGGTCATTACCTGTTTATACAAAAAAGTATAAACAATATGACAATGGCATAACTTTAGCTGATTCCGGAACAAACCTATATTGCTTTAGGCATCTATAGCAGCAATTGTATGACCTTTTTTATCCTCAATAGCCTCTAATAACTGATCATAAGGCTTGTTGAATTTTTCAATGGCCTCGCTTTCCAGCTGAGCTGTGATCTCATCAATGTTAATACCGGTCTTTTTTAACTGCGCTAAGGTCTGGATAGCTTTATCGAGGTCTTTTTCCAAACGGTTTTCGGGATGCCCATGATCACGATAGGCCTCCAGCGTTTCCAGTGGGATGGTATTAACTGTTTGCGGGCCTATCAGGGCATCTACATATTTGGTATCAGGGAAGGAGGGGTCCTTAGTGCCGGTGCTTGCCCATAAAACGCGTTGCGGCCTGGCACCTTTCTCCTGCAATTTTTTAAAGCGTTCACTACTAAAAACCCGTTTATAGATCTGATAAGCTTGTTTAGCGCAGGCAATGGCTACCTCACCCTTCATTTCGGGATGGCCTTTTGTTTCCAGCAACGGATCTACCAACACATCAATGCGGCTCAGGAAAAAGCTGGCTACAGATGCTATATGATTAACAGGCTGGCCTGCTTCTATCCGGTCTTCCAGACCCGACAAATAGGCTTCAGTGACTTCCTCATACCGGTTCAGGCCAAACAACAACGTAATATTAATATTCAACCCTTCGCTGATCGTTTTGCGGATGGCAGGCAGGCCATCTGTGGTTGCGGGTATTTTGATCATAACATTTTCCCGGTCAACTTTTCTCCACAGCTCTACAGCTTGCCTGATCGTTCTATTGGTATCATGCGCCAGGTGAGGAGAAACTTCCAGGCTTATATAACCATCCTGGCCGCGCTCGAAAACGGGTTTGAACAAATCGGCGGCATTTTGAATATCGGTTATCGCCAGTTCGTAAAAGATCGCTTCGTTATTTTGATGAGTAGCAGCCAACTCCCTGATCTGTTCGTCATAGTCGGTGCTGCCGCTAATAGCCTTTTCAAAAATAGCCGGGTTAGAGGTCATGCCCCGCAGACCATCTTCCTCAATCAGTTTTTTTAACTGACCTGAATTGATGAGTTTACGGTCAAGAAAATCCAGCCAAACATTTTGACCGAAGCCCTGCAGTTGTTTTATTTTATTAGTTTCCATGATTCAATTTTTAAACAGATTAAAGAAATTCTCATATAAGCCGCAGCCAGTTCTATTATTTCTTGCTGAGTTTTTTTCAGCATTCATTCGGGTTGATAATACCCTCATCTCCCAGGCCGCTGTTAATATTAGGCTGGTTATCTGTATAGGGTAAGCTTTCATCAGGCAGCTCTTTTTTTTGCGGTTGGTTACCTTCCGGAGGGGTTGTCCCCGTTTGTTCTTTTAACGGATGGCCCTCCAGCGCCAGGCCGATATTAATCAGCAAGGCCGTATCAATATGATGATCGTCTGCCGTGCGCCAGGTTCCTGAACGGTTTACTATCAAAAAACCGGATCCATTTGGATGGCGGATGCGAAAGCCTTGTTCGCCTTTATGCCGTTCCGGTCTGGCGTTAAGCAAGAGCAAAGCGCCTGTTGAAGGGTCTTTTACTTGAATATCCATCACTTTTATTTTATCTGTAATATAACAGCAATAGCCGGCAAGTGCTGCTCTTTGCCGGCTCATGTAAGTCACCTCATTTATGCATACTTAACCTTGCAGCTCCTTGCTTGCACGGTAATTGATGCCATTTTCCGCAATTTGTGTTAATAAAAGATCAGCTTCCTTTTCTTCGGCCAGCGTTTGAGCCAACAGATCCGCGGCTACGGGATACCCCATGATCCGGGCCAGTGTCTCCAGCCCGCCATAGGTTGCTATTTCGTAATGTTCAGCCTTTTGGCCGGCAAAAATGAGTCCGACATCCCTTTGCGCGGTACCTTCTTCCGTATCATCAATAATATCTGCTCCTTCATCCACAATGCCGGCCATTGCCGGGCATTTGGTGTCGTCCACTTTTTCTTCAATCATGCCAAATACTTCTTCCAGGCGGCCTATATGTGTTTCGGTTTGCCAGAAATGGTTGCCAAAGGCATCTTTTAACGCTGGGGTAGTGGCGGCTTTTTGCAATTTGGGCAGGGTTTTAAGGAGCTTCTTTTCTGCCCAGTACATATCCTTTAATTGCTCTACGAAAAACTCCTTGAGTTTTGAATCGGTTGCCTGCATGGTTTGTGTTTCCATAATCAGCATTATTAAAATTTTTGAAAAAAATCGTTAATAGTTGGTAACGTAGAAATTACTCTCATGAATGATAGGACTTAGATGTGAAAATATCCTAACGTTAGTCTTGTTAATGGATGCCCGGTGTTCGGGGATCTATAAGTGCAAATTCATGTTATTAAAACAACAGTTGGTTTTGCTCAATGTTTAAATAATTTGAAAATATTAATGCTACCCGCTTGCATTTGCTTGAATTTTATGAAAGCCGGTGCAGCCGATCATATCAGGAATTATAACATTATTGAAAAATTATTATTAAGCATAATTTTTTAATGTTATCTTAACATTTTATTTTTCTTTTAATTGAAAAAGTGATTTTTTAACTACATTAGAATTCAAATGCCACTTGTTTTACTTGCATAATTTAAACAGTTGCTAATTAATGAGAGGTTTTAACTTAAAACAACATCAGAATTTAAGATTTGAAGAAGTTTTTGAAGGCTATAAACATCAGGTTTATGCCCAGGTATTTGCTATTGCCAAATCTGAGTATGCTGCCGAAGAAATAACACAGGAGATCTTCATTAAATTATGGCTAAATAAAGAGGCGTTAAAAGATGTAAAAAATCTTGGTGGCTATATATATACTATTGCACGTAACTATTCTTTAAATTATCTTAGAAAAGCCGCCAGTGATACCAAACTTGTTAATGAACTATTACGGGTTGCGGTTACTAATGATAATAATACAGAAGCTAGTATGAGGGTATCTGAATGTAGAAAACTTATTTCAACGGCGGTAAGCCAATTATCGCCACAAAGACAATTAGTATACAAGCTAAATAAAGAAGACGGCTTAAATTATGATGAAATAGCAACCCATTTAAACCTTTCAAAACACACCGTTAAAAACCATTTAATGGCGGCGCTTAGTTTTATAGGTACTTACCTTACCAAGAACGGCGTCAACCCAACCCTTATCGCCATTTTCTCTATTTTTTATCTGAATTGATATCAAATATTCAACTCTGATCTAAAAAATAGAGTAAATTATTAATTTTAGAGCTACTTTATTGATATATTTTATATTTAGATACAAACTAAGTGTACTTTTTACACTAAATTTGATAAAAGAATAGATAAATTATCAATTTATGATGGTTTTTTATTGATATTCATCCACAAAAATTAGTGAATTATTAATAAATATAAATTTATTTCACTTTTGATTAGTCTGTTTGACATTTTGTTGTGTCTTTAAAGTATTAAACAGAATAAATGGATACAAATCAACGCAAATCAGAGCTTTTGGAAAAGTACATGAACAATTCATGTACTAAACAAGAGTTTGAAGAATTCATGGAGCTTATTAAAATATCCCAGGATTTTGAAGATTTTGATGGCCCCATGAAAAAGCAATGGGAAAATGCCCGCTACGAAAGCATTCCTCATGCAGTTGATTGGGATAGTATATATAATAATATCAAATTAAGGCTTTGGGCCCTTAAGAAAACAAAGGTGCAATTTAAATTTGCCGCTGTAATAGTACTGGCAATTTGCACACTAACTTTTATACTTTATAAGAACCCTGCAAGTACTGACCATACTTTATACCTTACACAACACTCTGGCGCAGCTAAAACGAAAGTTGTGGTACTAAGTGATGGCACCAGGGTAACCTTAAATGCAAATAGCGATTTGCGTTATCCGCAAAACTTTAACGCTAAAACCCGCGAGGTTTATTTAAAAGGCGAGGCCTATTTTCAGGTGATACATAATGTAAACAAGCCTTTTATTATTCACTCGGGTAAATTAAAAACGCAGGTGTTGGGTACTACATTTACGGTAAGCGCTTATTCGCAAATAAAACCAATGAATGTAACGGTGCTTACGGGCAAGGTTGCTGTAAAGGATGAATTGACCCATGCGCTGGCCATATTAACCAGGGGGCAATCGGCATCTACAAAAAATGGTAAAAACGATTTTGAAATTACCAGCCTGGCAAATCCCGAAGATGCAATTGCCTGGATGGATGATAAAATGATCTTTGAAAATTCGGATCTGGAAACCATTGCTTTCAAGCTGAGTAACAAATATGGTGTAACTGTAAAAGTAACCGGTAATAAACTGGCACAGCAGCATATCACGGCTATTTTTCAGGGGCAAAATTTGCCAGGCATCTTAAATGCAATTACAAAGCTTACACACTCCAGTTACACGGTGCGGGATAATACTTATATACTATACTAACTACTAACAAATATTAACTGATGTTTCACTAAACTAAGTGCCTATTGAGTAAAAAAAAATAAAACAAAAAAGGTTGAATGTGTTCCAGCACATCCAACCTCTGAGCCGAAGCCCGGCAAATTCATAGTCCCCTGTTAAGGGTATTTTCTCACTACAAACTTTTGATCAAATATATGACAAATAAATCATTGTCTTTTCACTTGCTATGTAAAGCGTTAGTTAAAATAATCATTTTTACCGTTATTTTTTCTGTATGCTTTACCATAACTCAAGCAAAAAACATTTCAGCACAAGACTTAAAAACAAGGATATCACTGCGTGTAGTGAATATGCCGGTTAAAGATGTGCTAAGGCAAATCAATAAAGAAACTAAAATTAGTTTTGTCTTCAGTAACTCTATTGTTACCAACCAGGAGGTAAGTTTAGATGTAAAAAACGAACAACTTGGCCTTGTACTAAAAAAGATCTTCGAGCCCCTGGGTATGGATTACTCCATATCAGGCAACGTGATCCTCATCGACAAAAAAGTAACTACTCCAACAGAAATTACATCCCAAAAGGTGGCTCCAATAAAAGTAAGCGGTAAAGTTATTGATAACGCAGGAGCGGCGTTAATAGGAGTAAGTGTTAAAATAAAAGGTAGCAGCAGCGGCACAGTAACTGACGTAGACGGGCACTATGCATTAACAGTACCTGATGAAAATGCTACGTTAATTTTCTCCTATATGGGCTTTGTAACCCAGGAAGTAGCTATAGGCGGCAGGCCGGTTGTTAATGTACAATTGGTAGAAAACCGCAATAGCCTTAATGAAGTAGTTGTTACAGCTTTAGGTATTTCCCGCCAGAAAAAAGCGCTGGCATACTCGGTAACCGAAGTTAAAGGTGAAGAATTTACGCAAGCCCGGGAAAATAACGTGGCCAATGCACTAACAGGTAAAGTTGCAGGTGTTAATGCAACAGGCCTGTCAACCGGCCCGGGTGGGTCAAGCCGTGTGATCATTCGTGGTAACGGTTCCCTTTCTGGTGGCAACCAACCCTTGTATGTGGTAAATGGTATGCCGATAGACAACTCAGTTCCGGGTGGAAGCGCAACTACTAATGGCAGTGCAGGTAATGTTGACCGTGGCGATGGTATTGCTGGTATCAATCCGGATGATATTGAATCTATAAGCGTACTAAAAGGTGGTACTGCAGCCGCATTGTATGGCGCAAGGGCAGCCAACGGTGTAATTTTAATTACTACTAAAAAGGGGCGTATTCAAAAAGGAATTGGCATTGATTACAACTCAACCTTTACCATGGAAACACCGGCTGTTTTCCCAGACTGGCAGTATGAGTACGGCCAGGGTGATGGTGGTGTAAAACCTACTACCCAGGCCGAAGCCATTCAAACCGGCAGGCGTTCTTTCGGTGCCAAAATAGATGGTTCAACTTATGTAGCAGCCGATGGTTTAGAACACCCTTATTCTGCACAAAGAAATAATATCAAAAACTTTTACCGAACCGGCTCTACATTTACTAATACAGTAGCATTTACAGGTGGCACAGAGGCCATTACCTATCGTTTTTCAGTAGCCGACCTGAACAGTAAAAGTGTTTTGCCTAACAGCGATTATGACCGTAAAACCGGCAACCTTAATGTTAGCGGCAAACTGGGTAAAAAAGTAAGCTTTGAAGCCCTGGCACAGTATAACATAGAACGTGCTAAAAACAGAGCTACCGCGGGCGATGCTTTAGGTAACCCCAACTGGACGCCATATATGATTGCCAATACCGCAGATATTACCTGGCTTAAACCAGGTTATGATGCCAAAGGCAACGAAATTGGCTGGAACGATGCCTCTATTGCTTCTAACAGCTATTTTGTGGTTAATAAGTTTCAACAGCGGGATACTAAGAACCGATTTATAGGGCAGGCCGGCGTTACCTACGAATTCATCAAAAACTTATCATTAAAAGGTGTGGTAAGCCGCGACTTTTATTACTATAACTACAATTACATTTTGCCAACCGGGACACTTTATGTTCCTAACGGGCAATATAATGAGCTTAAGGTTGATGCATCTGAAACCAACGGCTTATTAACGCTGAATTATAATGGCAAGATCAAAGATTTTGGTATCTCGGCCTTTGTGGGTGGTAACCAGCAGCGTTCGGTTTACAACGAATCAAATATCACGGGCGCCAATTATATCATTCCTTACTTTTATAGCTCAACTAACTTATCGACAGTTTCTACTACACCCAAAAATAACCAAACAGCTATTAACTCTTTAATGGGTTCGGCTGATATCAGTTATAAAAACTTTGCTTACTTAACTGTTACCGGCCGCCAGGATTGGTTTTCAACTTTAAGCCCGCAAAACAACAGCATTTTTTATCCATCAGTAGGAGGTAGCTTTGTACTTTCAGAAGCATTTAAATTACCACAGGCTGTAAGCTATGCCAAAATACGTGCATCATGGGCACAGGTAGGTGGTGGTGCACCAGATCCTTACCAGATCCATCAGGCATTTACTATGCTGCCAACCTCCGGTCAGCCCATACAAAACGTATCAAGCACTACTATTAGTAATGCAAATTTACGCCCTTATACCTCAACTACTACAGAAGCCGGTATCGAAGCGCGTTTCCTGAACAACCGTTTGGGATTTGATATTACCCTGTACAACCGTAAAACTACTGATGACATTGTATCTACCGCCATTACCGGTACCAGCGGCTACAACAATGTTATACTTAATGTTGGCGAGTTAAGCAATAAGGGTATTGAGGCCCTGGTAAATGGCACTCCAATAAAAACCAAAGATTTTACCTGGAGCACCAGCTACAATATTGCTTATAATAAAAACGAGGTAGTTAAGCTTGCCGCCGGTTTAGATCAAATTCAAGTGTCACAATCTGTAAACGGATGGGCGTACATTAACAACATTGTTGGCCAGCCTTATGGTAGTATTGTTGGTACCCGCATGATGAAAGATGCCAACGGAAATGTGGTATTCAACGCAACTACAGGCTTGCCGGTTGCTACCGGTTTGCAAACATTAGGTAATGGTGTAGCACCGTTAACAATGGGTTTTTCCAATGATTTTAAATACAAAAGATTTAGTCTGAATGTGCTGGTTGACGGGAAGTTTGGCAACAAGATCTTCTCATTGATGGAAGTTTATGGTACCCGCTTAGGTTTAATGAAAACTACTTTGCCGGGCCGCGAAAACGGACTGCAACTTACCGGTGTTGACCAAAGCGGCAACCCTTATTCAAGAGTGGTTCCCATTTCAGGTTTACGTTCTTACTATGATAATTATAAATCATATTCAGAACTGTTCCTGCATGATGCCGGCTTTGTAAAGCTTCGGCAGGTTATACTAAGCTACTCTATCCCGGTAGAAAAACTTAAAGCAGTAAACCTGCAAGGTGCATCTATAGCCTTTGTTGCGCGCAATTTGCTCACTATATATAAGCAAACAGACAACTTCGATCCCGAGTCGAGCTTTACCAATGGGTCAAGCCAGGGTTTTGAATCGTTTGGATTGCCCAGAACCAGAAGCTTTGGTTTAAACCTGACGGTTAAATTTTAATTATAAACGTGCATTAATGCATCAATTAAAAGACAATTAACATGAAAAAAAACTTTAGAAAATATTCTATACTGATTTTAACCGTCTGTATGGGTTTACAGGCGTGCGATAAGGGATTCGAAGAAATGAACACTAACCCAAACGCATCGGCAACCCCAACTCCTGCTTTTGTATTTACCAAAGCATTGTTAGATGGGTCCGGTGATGTTCTCAACCTTCTTCAGGGCACTATGCAATATACTACCAGTTATAATGATGTTGCCGGTTTTGGTGCTAAGTATATTCTTAGCCAAAGCCAGCAATCATGGACGGTGTTTAACAATGCATACCCTAAAGAAATAAATGAGATACAACAGGTAATTGGCCAGGTATCCGGCAGTCCGGATCAGGTTAACCTGCTTTCATGTGCGCGTATCTGGCGGATATATTGCTTTAGCCGCGTTACTGATCTATATGGCGATGTCCCTTATTCACAAGCCGGCAAGGGGTTTGAAAGTGCTAACTACAAACCTGTATACGACCCGCAACAAGCTATATATGCAGACATGCTTAAAGAGCTTGATGAGGCTGCAGCTGCTATTGACCCAACCAAAGCAAACTTTGGCGCAGCCGATCTGATATATAATGGCGACATGGCTAAATGGAAAAAGTTCTCCTATTCGCTTATGCTGCGCCTGGCTATGCGCATGACCAAGGCCGATATAGCTTTAGCCGAAACATGGGCGAAAAAAGCAATTGCAGGCGGTGTAATTACTGTGGATGCAGATGTGGCGAAAGTTTCGGGTTATGTGTCTGCAGGTCAGGATATCAACAAAAACCCACTTGCTTTAGCAATGCTCAATTCTGATTATATAGGTGCAAATGGTTCAAGCAACCCCGAAGGTGGCAAGTTTCAGGATGTATTTATTAATTATCTGAAAACAAATAAAGACCCCCGATTGGGCGTGCTCTCAGTAGTTTGGGTAGGCGGTAAAGCAGATACTACAGCGGCTACCCAAAAAGGTATGTCATCAAGCTTAAGTTCTAAACCCGCGAATTTTGTTACCTATTCAGAGCCTAATCCAGCTACCATTCTTCAGCTTAATAGTCCTTATCTTCTGTTAACCAACGCCGAAACCAGTTTTTTACTTGCCGAAGCCGCATTACGTGGCTGGTATAGTGGTGCATCAGCCAGTGCATCATATGTAAATGGTATAAGCGCCTCAATGCGCCAGTGGTCGTTATTTGGAGCTGGGGGTACTATTAGCGACAATCAGATCCAAACTTATATTAAATATCATTCGCTTAACACGGCCGGTACATTTGCAAGCCAGATGGAGCAGATCTATACTCAATTTTGGGTGGGTGTTTATCCAAATTCACAAGAAGTGTTTGCGAGTTACAGGCGTACAGGCTATCCGGCCCTGGTACCTAATAATTATGTAGGTAACGCTACAGGTGGTAAAATTTTCAGAAGGTTCCTGTATCCTGCTACTGAACAAAACTTAAATGGAGAAAATTATCAGGCTACTATCGCCCGCCAGGGCCCTGATGAATTTTTAACCAGAATGTGGTGGGACCGCCCGTAAATAAATAGTTAATTTTAGTTGATTATAAATAGCCCTGTCGGTAACATGCCGGCAGGCTATTTAAAACATAAGAGCTAATATATATTTTAACCAATAAAAGCATAAATCAATTTACAATGGAAAGAAGATCTATCTTAAAAAAAGTACTGGCTTCGGTTGCCGGTATCTCCGTATTTGGGTTAGCAAACGCCGCCCCGGTACAAAATGAAGAAAAAGAAGTAAATAATGTAACCGAGTATCAGGATGTACCCCTGTTTTCAGGATCAACCAAGCTTGGGAATATGGTTTTTGTAGCCGGTAAAGGCGCTCATGTTGAACCTTTTGAAATTAAGGCACATACGGAGATTGTACTTAAAGAACTTGAATCAGAGCTAAAAAAAGCAGGCTCATCAATGGAAAAGGTGCTAAAAGTAAATGTGTATTTAAATGATATTGCCGATTACAAAGGCATGAACGAAGTTTATAAAGGCCGTTTTGGTAAAAAACCACCTGTACGTACTACTGTAGCCGTTGCCAAGGGAGGTGTTCCGGGTGACTCCCTGGTTGAGATGGATTGCATTGCTTACATATAGTTTACCTCTTAAAATTTAATAATGAAACGCAGAAACGTTATAAAGAGCCTTACCATGCTTCCCTTTGCCGGGAGCATAGTTGCAAAGGCTGCTACAACATATACACCCGCCGTAGCCCCGCCCGCTGCAAAGCGGGACCTCTTTAAAGAGCTTGGTGTTACTCCTGTTATAAATGCATCGGTAACCATGACATTCTTATCAGGGTCATTAATGCTGCCCGAAGTACTTGAAGCCATAAATTCAACCTCACATGACTTTGCAAACATGTTTGAATTGCAGGATAAAGTAGGCGCTAAAATTGCAGAAATGCTGCATTGCGAGGCTGCAATGGTTACCTCGGGAGCGGCGTGTGCTATGCTTTTGGGTACAGCTGCCTGTATAACCGGCACTGATGCCGAAAAGATAAAAATGCTGCCCAACTTACCAGGCCCGCGGGCTGAGGTTATCATGCAAAAATCGCACAGGTATTTGTTTGACCAGGCCGTAAGTACAACAGGTGCTAAGATCATTGAGGTAGATGGCGCGGCAGAAATGGCACAGGCCATTAACAATAATACGGTTATGGCTTTGTTTTTTAATGCTGCCGAAAAAAGCAGTATTACGCATGAAGACTTTTTGAAAGTAGCCAAAGCGCGCAACATACCTACCTTTTTAGATGCGGCGGCAGATGTACCACCGGTTGAAAACCTTTTTAAGTTCCAGAAAATGGGATTTGACCTGGTTACTTTTTCGGGTGGTAAAATGATACGCGGCCCGCAAAGTGCAGGGTTACTCTTCGGTCGTAAAGACCTGATAACTGCCGCAAGGTTAAACCACAGCCCGCATGAGGCGCCTATCGGCCGCCCAATGAAGGTGAACAAAGAAGAAATGTTTGGCATGTACGCGGCGTTAAAATCTTACATCGAAAGAGATCATAAAAAAGAATGGGAAGACTGGCTGCAGCGCGCGAAACAAATTGGGGGCAAGCTGGAAGCATTACAAACAGTAAAAACAAAAACAGTTGTTGACCCTGGTCCGGCTAATGCGTTTCCGAGTTTGTTTGTAACATGGGATCAAAGCAAGATCAAAATTACGCCAAAGGATGTGCAGACAGCGCTCAAAGATGGCACGCCAAGCATTGTTACCAATTCAAAGGGTGATTCGCTTGTTGTAGGTGTTGTGCTTTTACGGCCAGATCAGATTGATATTGTAGCCGGCAAGGTACATAGCATCCTGCAAAAAGCTTCAGCGGTATAATGTAAAGCACCTATGCATTAACACTGCTTAATCATTAATTATTTGTCCTTTTTTTCACAGGGCCTTTACTATACAAAGGCTTAACGGGGATTCTTTTTTTTAAATTTTTAACGATCTATCTATGAAAAATATACTCTTTTTTATCCTCGGCCTGTTATGCTTATCCTTCCAGGCCGGGGCACAATCTTATAATATTGTTATTAAAGGCGGCCATATAATAGACCCCAAAAACAATATTGACGACATCATGGACATTGCCATAAAGGATGGAAAAATAGCTCAGGTTTCAAAAAATATTGACAGTAAACAAGCCGTACAAGTTGTTAACGCCAAAGGCTTGTATGTTACTCCGGGGTTGATAGATATTCACTCGCATAATTTCTTCGGTACCGAGCCAGATCATCAGTATGAGAATGGCAACCTGGCCTTACCGCCTGATGGCTTCACTTTTAGAAACGGCGTTACCACTGTTGTTGATGCCGGCAGTTCGGGCTGGCGCACGTTCCCTACGTTTAAAGCGCAAACTATTGACCAGGCGCAAACAAGGGTGCTGGCTTTTATTAATATTGCAGGTGAAGGTATGCGCGGCGGCTATGAGCAAAATTTGAACGATATGGATTCAAAAATGTCGGCCCTGGTAGCGCGGCAGTATAAAAAATACGTTGTGGGTTTTAAAGTTGCGCATTACGAAGGCCATGAATGGGCGCCGGTTGATCGTGCGGTTGAAGCAGGTAGGTTAGCAGGGGGGATTCCGGTGATGATTGATTTTGGCGGTAGTACGCCACCTCTTTCAATAGAAGAATTGTTTATGAAGCACCTGCGCCCCGGCGATATTTTCACACATTGTTTTGGCCAGTTAAAAAGCCGGGAATATATTGTAGACCTGAAAACCCAAAAAGTTAAGCCTTTTGTTTGGGAAGCCCGCAAGCGTGGAATTTTCTTTGATGTTGGTTATGGCGGTATCAGTTTTGCTTACTCACAGGCAATACCGGCAGTAAAAGAAGGGTTTTTCCCTAACTCAATAAGTACAGACATACACACCGGCAGCATGAACAATGCCATGAAGGATATGCTTACCACCATGTCTAAGTTTTTGGCTATGGGGATGGATCTCAAAAGTGTGATCCGTGCATCAACATCAAACCCGGCCCTTGAGATAAAGCACGAAGAATTAGGCAACCTATCTGTAGGCGCTGATGCTGATGTGGCTATATTGAATGTAAGAGAAGGTAAATTCGGTTTGTTTGACTATACCGGCTATAAAGTTGAAGCCGATAAAAAACTGGAATGTGAGTTAACTATACGCGCCGGCAAAATAGTTTATGATTTAAACGGCATTGTTGACCCTATTGAAATTCCAAGAAATTCAGCATCGAAGTAATACCGTTTAACCAATTACGGTATTACTAAACCAATTATAAATCTTTTATCAACGATTTTATGAAATTAAGAGTTGTTACAATTGGCATGCTTCTGTTTGGCTTTTGCCAAACAGGCATTGTCAAAGCACAAACCATATCAAGAGACGAACTGATATTTTATACCTCTGAATGGAAGGGAGAACGCTTTAAAGATGGCAGGCCCAAAATATCTGACGATTTAATACAGCGGGCTAAAAACATAGGCATTGAAGAAGCCTGGACCGTTTTAAAAAACGAGGGTTATAATAACCAGTTTGAAAGGAACTGGAAACTGGTTCATGATGATGTGCCCGTTGTAGGCAGGGTTGTTACAGCCATGTTTATGCCCAGCAGGCCCGATATCGAAAAAAATATTAAAGACCGTGGCAGCAAGCAGGGGCGTAAGGGGAATACCAATGCCTGGCCTATTGATGTACTTACCAAAGGTGATGTATATGTGGCAGACGGCTTTGGTAAAATTAAAGGAGGTACACTGATAGGGGATAATTTAGGCAATTCTATTTATAATAAAACGGGCAATGGGGTAATATTTGACGGCTCGGCCCGCGACCTGCAGGGCTTAAGCAAGATAAATGGTTTTAATGCCTTTGTGCGCGATTTTGACCCGTCCTATCTGGAAGAAATGGTTTTAATGGGACTCAATACGCCGATCCGCATTGGGCAGACTATTGTATTACCTGGTGATCTGGTAATTTCTGAAAAAGAAGGTGTACTTTTTATACCCGCCCACTTAGCTGAAAAAGTGGTTGTAACTGCCGAATTTATAGCCCTGCGAGATAAATTTGGGCAGGCTATGCTTAAATCGGGCACCTATACTACAGGCGAAATAGACAGCCAATGGACAGCCCCCATTAAAGATGCCTTTTTAAAATGGTTGAGCCAAAATCCTAAAGAGGTGAAAATGACCCGGGCACAGTTGGACGAATTTATGCAAAAACGTACCTGGTAAAACCCTCGTGATTTAATTTAACCATTCAATATTAAACTCAAGAAATTGAAAACAATTTATATTTATAAAGCACTGGCAGGCCTATCTGCAGTATGCTTTCTTACTGCATTGGCAGTAACTTTTAATAGCAGTATCGCTAATGCCGGCCCCTTTCTTATTGCAGCATTCATTATACTTGCCATTGCATTCAGGGGCTTTGTAATGCTTAAGGGCTTCTCTTATACCCTCATTATTTTCGCGGCGGTTACAACAGCCTTGTATTATCCGCAGTATTTTATCCAGATAAACGGGGTCAAACTATCCATACTCATTACGCCATTAATACAGCTTATTATGTTTGGTATGGGCACATCAATGAGCATAAAAGATTTTGCAGGTGTAATTAAAATGCCAAAAGGTGTGTTTATTGGTGTGTTTAGTCATTTTTTGATCATGCCTTTGCTTGGTTTTACCTTAGCCAAACTAAGTGGTTTCCCACCGGAAATTGCAGCCGGTATCATCTTAATAGGTTGTTCACCAAATGGTATGGCTTCTAACGTGATCTCTTATCTGGCTAAAGCTAATCTGGCTTTATCCATTACCATTACCGCCGTATCAACCATGCTTGCACCTTTTTTTACCCCGCTGCTTATGAAAGTATTGGGTGGCGGTTTTATAGAGATAGATGTATTAAATATGATGTGGGATATTTTTAAAATGGTTATTATACCTATTGGTGCCGGCATTGTATTTAACAGGTACCTGCTTAAAAAGGTTAAGTGGCTTGAGGCAGTAATGCCGCTTGTATCAATGTTTGGTATCGCGCTCATTATTGTGGTTATTACAGCGGCAGGAAGAAGCAGTTTATTAAACATTGGCTTTATGCTGATATTTTTGGTGCTTATCCATAATTTATTGGGTTATACATTAGGCTACTGGTCTGGCCGGTTATTTAAAATGCCCGAACGCGATTGCCGCACCATGGCTATAGAAGTTGGTATGCAGAATGGAGGTTTGGCTTCGGGGTTAGCAAAAGAAATGGGTAAAATGGCGACTGTGGGTTTAGCCCCGGCAGTATTTGGCCCGCTCATGAACATCACCGGCTCTTTGTTGGCTACTTATTGGCACCGCAAACCGCTTAACGATGAAAACTTAAAAAAGCCAGATTGAAATAGGTTATCAGATTTTTATAAACTACCAATATAGCCACCCGAAAATGTCTGGTCAGGGCACATTGAATTTTCCGGCTTAAATTATGCCGGTTGTTACTGACCAGACAAGCGCCGTACTTTATTAACCCTATTGAGGGTATAGCTGAAGTTTTGATCGCCTGTATGGAATTTATGGTTTTCATCCAGGATAAAAAGAACATTTTCGTCGCCCTTCAAAAGATAGATCGATTTGCCGGGCAGGTTGGTTTCAAGTATATATTCAGTAGCGGCCGGGTCAGTTTTTGTTCCCCTGATGATCTTCCATTTTCCCTTTAGTGGCCGGCGTCCAAACATTTCGGTTGTTAGTATGTAAGTGGTCGGCTTCAGTGTTAGCGTATCCCTGAAAAAAATAACCTGCCATTTCAGGTGGTCGCAATCGGATGGCAAATTAGCCCCCAATTGCCTGCTGATTTCAAAACAGGGTGTACGGCCTTCAAATATCCCATAAACGGCCCGGCCTTTTGGCATCTCTCTAAACGTAATGCTTTCTGAAATTTTATTGTCAGGAGCTGCTGTCTGGCCTTCTGCATTATTGGTTAGTAAGAAACCAAAGCAGGCAGACAGGATAAAAATAATCTGTTTCATTGTTGTATTCTGCTAAGTGTGTAGCTCCATGCACCGTTTCCTATCATCAGTTGCTGACGGCTATCCAATAAATGGAGTAAATTTTCATTTAACCGGAGAAATGAAACGGAGACCGGGGGCTTATCAGGATCCAGGCGATAGACTATGGCGGCAGGATTTGTTCTTGTACCTTTTGTAATAACCCATTTTCCTTCCCTGTGAAGAGGGGTGCCCCCATTTATAAGTCCTTGTGTGCCTTGATTGGGCATTCCATAAACACAATTAAGTGTGTACGTTCCGGATGTTTGTTTCTTGGTGTCCCCAAAAAGTTTGAGTTCCCATTTAATAAGTTCGCAAGTAGCTTCTTTAGGGATGCCGGGCAAAGGTTTTGTGCCTGGGCTGCAGGGCGTACTTGCCATGAAAACAGCAGGAGCTGATAATTTACCAGCGGATGTTACCTGCGCGTTAGCATTTATAGCTGTTATATGTATGCTGATCAAAAATAATGAAACAACATGTGCTGCCTTTTTCATATCATGATTTTTAATTTCCGTAAATTTTCTTTTCCACGTCCTCTTTATAATTCCGGCCTATGGGTATTTGGTGGTCAGGTATTATGATCCTGTTTTTTTCTATCCGCCTAATTTTATCCTTAGCTACAATAAATGATTTATGCACTCTGATAAAATGGGTGTCCGGGAATATTTCCAGCATAGATTTTACCGATCCCTTAATAACAATCCTCCGCTCGGGAGTATGGATAATGGCATAGTCCTTTAATCCCTGTATATGTGATACCTCTGCAAAGTATAGCTTTATCTTTTGCACACCACTTTTAACGAATACAAAATCCGGAGTGTCCCGGCTCATTTCCAGATTGGTGCCTTCCATTTTTAAAGCAAGGAACTCTTTGATCTTATCAAGTGCTAACAGGAAACGATCATGGGAGATCGGCTTTAATAAAAAGTCAATAACCCCTAGTTCAAATCCTTCAAACGCATAATTGCGAAACGCTGTAGTAAATACAGTAATTGGCGGCTGGGTTAATGATCTTAAAAAATCAATCCCGTTCATCTCCGGCATCTCAATATCTAAAAATATAACGTCAACTGTATTGCACTGTAAAAACTGATGGGCATCAAAGGCATTGCTGAAAGCCCCGGCCAGCCTAGCGTATCCCGATTGTTGCAGGTAGCTTGTCAAAATGTCCCTGGCAAGCGGTTCATCGTCTATGATCACGCAATTCAGCATGGCAAATTTATTTTTAATAATACATGAAAATGATCTGGCTGATTGGTGATCTGCAGGGTATGGTTGCCCGGGTATAATAACTCCAGTCGTTTTTTAAGATTATCAAGGCCGATACCGCCATTATGCTCAGGCTGATGAAAATTAAGTTTATTATTTGTTATAGTTACTTCAAGCGCGGTATCTATACGAATAGTGATGTGCAGGTAAGCATTATGTATAGCCCTGCTAATACCATGTTTGAATGCATTTTCTACAAGAGGTAAAATTAAAAATGGCGGTATCAGGCACTTATTCGGGTTGCCGGTAACCGTTAAACTTATCTCTGCATTGTTTCCTTGTCTTAACTTTTCCAACTCCAGGTAATTACTCAGGTATTTGATCTCCTTTTCCAGGGGTACATAGGTTTCTTCACTTTCATACAGCATGTATTCCATCAGTTCAGATAGTTTTAATACTACATCGGGTGCTTTGTCTGATTTTTTTATAGTTAAGGCATACAGGTTGTTCAATGCGTTAAACAAAAAATGCGGGTTTACCTGAGACCGGAGATAATTTACTTCTGCCTGTAGCTTTTCTACCCGCATCTCTTGCAGTAATTTAGTTTGCTCGTACCAGTCAATACTGAATTTTAGTGCAACTGTTAATAATAAATACAGGGAAGTATGCGTGAAATTATATATAATGGAACTATAAAGACGGGCATTCCTGGTAGGCCCCAATACAAACCCGAATAAATTATAATCATAAAGGCTCTGAATTATCAGATAGCCAAAAACCAACAATATTACCAATACAAAATAAGGTACGTATCGTTTATGCATCAGGTAGCGGGGTATCAGCCAATGTATATTAGCCCAGGCAAGGGCAATCAATAAACCAATCCTTACAACAGAACAGGCAATAAAATTCGGAAGGCCTGCTTTTGTGATCAGGTAGGTTCTGTCATATAGAAAAATAATGGTCACCAATACCCAATAGGCAAAATAGATCCATGAACGCCTTGTTCTGAATTGTTGGCTTATTTTTGAGCTGACAGTATTTTGCATTTACTAAATAACGGATTACTAAAGGAAGCGCAAAGTTTTATAGAGCAACTACAAAAAATGTAGATGAAAACGATAAATATATTTACAATAATTACCCATTTTTATAAACCGGCTTAATAACCCTGGGCCGCTATTAATAGCCTTCGGTACGTTTTACAGTATTTAAAAGTTCAAGCTTTTCATATAACGCGGCGGGTTGAAAGGGCTTAGAAAGATAATCATGCATTCCGGCCTCTTTAATTTTGTCATGAATATTGTGGGATACTGATGCGGTTAAAGCAATTATAGGGATACTTGCTTTAACTGGGTCAATAAAAGAGCGTATAGATAACGTAGCCTGATAGCCATCCATAACCGGCATATGCAGGTCCATTAATACGGCATCAAATGCGTTATTCAAAAGCTTATCAACAGCCTCCTGGCCATTGTGTGTAACAACAGTTTTGACATGCCATTTTGATAAAAGTTTTACAAGTAACAGTGCGTTAATAGGATTGTCTTCGGCTATAAGTATATTAAGACTTTCAAGATTGGCATACATAGTGTTATGTGAAGGCAAGACCTTAAGACTACCTTTATATAAATTGAAGTGAATGTCAAATGAAAACACAGAGCCTTTACCCGATTGGCTTTCTAATTGAATACTGCTGTTAAAAAGCTTAAGTAATCTTTTAACAATAGCAAGGCCAAGGCCGGTACCGCCATAATGACGTGTAGTATCTGCCGATGCCTGTATAAAGGGTTCAAATATCACTTCCTGCCGATCAATAGGAATGCCGATGCCGGTATCTTCAACCGAAAAATGAATTGTTATTTGTTCCGCATCTTCCTGACCGACAAGAGCCTTTACACTTACTTTTCCGGTTTCGGTAAATTTTATGGCATTACCTGCCAGGTTATAGATAATTTGCGTAAGCCTTGTAGGGTCAGCAATTATCCATAGTTCCTGCAGCTTTTCATCTACTTCAAGTACCAGTTCAAAGCCTTTTTCGGTGGCTTTTTGCTGAAGACCGGAACATACCTTATGCAATAAACCAGGTAAATGAACAGGTATAGTTTCTAATTCAATTTTGTCGTTTTCGCTTTTATTATAATCTAATATATCATTAACCAGTGTAAGCAAACTAATTGCCGAAAATTCAAGCACATCCAGGTTTTCGGTTTGCTCTTTTGTTGCGGTATCTTTTATCAGATTGGTCATCCCTATCACTGCATTTAACGGCGTGCGTAACTCGTGCGACATGGTTGATAAGAATACAGAGCGTGATTCTGCCAATGCTTTAGTTTCTGCTATAGTGGCCTGAAGTTGTTTATTAAGAGCTTCTTTTTCGTCAACACTATTACGAAACGCCCGGTAAAAGAGATAATGAACCAGTACCATGGTAATAAAGTTTAGCAGCACAATCACTTCAAAACCCGGTGAAGGCAATTCTTGTGGTATAATATCCAGGTGCCATTTTGCCCTGCTTATAATTACCAGGTAAAGCATTACTGGCGAGATGGCCAAAACGCTATAAATAGAAGCGTAACGATTATCTATTAGGTAGTAACTTACAAAGGTTACCATAAAAACAAACTGTATGGTAAGCAGGTTAATATGCAGCCCAAAAATAAAGAGGTTTGCCCAAATGCCTGCAGCGCCTGTTAAAAGTATAATGTGCGATATAATATTTATACTAAACGGCTTGTATAACAGGTATTTAATTAATGCCAGGTATAACAAAAAGAAAAAACTAATACGATACAGTTGTTGATTTTGTATGTTATTAATTACCAAAGGTACTAGTATGAATATCTTTAGGAGAGAGAACAATAAAATGGTGTAGGTGATTTTTATTCGAGCCTGTTCTAAACCATCTGGCTGTTGCAGCAATACCTTTTTTAAGGAGAAATTAAAAAAAGGTATCGATCCTTTCATGATCTGTATCAGCTAAAGTATTATGAGTAGGGTGGTGTAATTAAAAGCTAAATTATTAAAAGTTTTAATAACATAACGCCTTATTTACTATAGCTTAATATTTAGGACACAAATGCAGTCGATATAAGTTGAATTTATGCGATAAAGTTGTATTCAGATGATGGCCTGTACCTAACTTAAACCAATACAACTGGCGGATGTAACCGCTTATAATTAATAAACGCAAGGTAGCCTCGCGCTACCCTGCGTTACTTATTAACTGTCTGTATTATTAAATTGATTATACCCTTTATTCTTATCAGGTATTGTTTATAGTGTTTAACTCATCAATTATTTGCCCAGCGGTTTTTTCGTTAACCTTTTTGTGGTTTTTAATAACAGACTTTGCCTTTTCCTCATAATCAGGACTTAAATTCTTTTGTATAGATTCTGCACTTAACTTAATTCTTTTGAATGAGTTATCAGGGAAGAGCAGGTAGTATTCGTAATTGCTAACAAATTTATTACTAAAGTCCCCTGTGTAATTTGAGCCGGCAGATTTATAACCCTGCTGTTCTTTTACGGTGCGTAATTTTAACAGCATTATTTTAGTATTGGTTGTATCGCTGCTTAGCAACTCGTAAAATTTAATGTCGCCGGTAAAAGCATATTTATAAAATTGCTTTTTCTTACCGTTGTCGCTCAGGTAAAAAGATTTCAGGGAGTTATTATCAATAACGATGACTGAATCTTTATACTTTGTATAAAGCTCATGATTCATAAAATTAAAATTGAACTGATACCCTGCGGATACAGACAAATTACTTGTACTTACCGCGCCACCGTACATCCATTCATCTGCGTAAAAAATATCTTTCCCTGCTATGCTTTTAAAATCTTTTAAACTTTTATAATTTAAACTGCTGGTAGCAAGTATATTGAAATTTCTATACGCCTCACTAAGAGAACCGGTTTGATTTGTTTGGGCAAAAGCACTAAAGCTTAAACCAACCGATGCAAGTAAAATATATAAAAGTTTGTTTTTCATAATTACAAATTGTTAAAACAGAAGGGAATTGAGGTATTCCCTTCTGTAAGAGAGTTTATTTGTTTGTTAACGGCAACAAATATGTTTTGTAATTAGTGCCGATGTTTTCACCGCTTGCGTCACTTATAGAATAAGGGAGAATGTACTTTTTGGTAGCATCCAATAAACTTAAGTTTACTTTAACCGGAATAGAAGCATCATTGGTGCCTGCTGCAATAGTTGCTTTTAAATTACCTGCAGAAATGGCGTTATCTGGCACAGCTATATAAGCAGTGCCGAATTTTGCATTATATGCGGTTATTGCAGCCTCATCTTTTACAAATGTTACCACAACCTCTTTAGGTAATGTATTTTCCCAGGATACCCTTGCATATAGAAGTACCTCATATGCCGTATTGCCCGCAAAAGTTACCGAAGTTGCCGCGGTTGCTGTGTTTTTGGGCCAATTAGCATTTGGTATAATAACTATTGGTTGTATCTCATTATAATTTGTGATCGGTTCATCTTTTAAACAAGATGTAAATAGCATGGCTATAACCGAAAATACTGCTAATAAACTTATGTGTTTTTTCATATTTTTAATTTTAAAATTATTCACTAATCAATCAAAAAATTAAGGCATCCACCAAATTTTAACGGTAAACTGGTCTCCTGTTTTACGCCCTGCTGATGGAACGTTAGCTTCATTATAAGAAATTTCGTTTTGAGGATATAAAAGCCTTATAGGAATGGAGTTAGAAGTACGGCCAGGATATTCTGACAGTGTTATAAACGGATAATAGCTTGTGCCGTTTCTTCTGTAATCGGTCCACTCTTCCAACTCATCAACCCCTGAAAGCGCAATGTACTTTTGGTAAGCAAGCAGTTTTAATTTATCAGTTGCAAGCGCCCAATTAACTTTGGTATTAGCCGCCTGTGCAGTATACCAGGTATTAAATGAACTTGTAGCTGCTGTAGCCGAACCACCGATATTTAAAAATATAAACGACTCCTGAACCGCGGCTTTATAAGCGGTTTCTGCATTACCTGCCAAATAGCCACGTTGTATAGCTTCTGCCTGTAAAAATAAGCTCTCAACAGAGGTAATTATCCAAAGTGGCGTATCCCAGCCTTTAATAAGGCCAACTGTGCCTGATGAGGCGGCAGATGCAATATTTGTACCACCTACTTTTGAAAGGAAATCCCTGGTTTGATATTTATAGGTTGCATTATCAATAGACCTGCCGTATATTCCGCCCCTGTAATTTGGTGGAGTAAGGTTTGGTGTTGGTTCTGCAGACCCGGCAGGAACCGCTGTTTTTATTGGTTGGTAAAAGCCACCTATCCGTGGATCTGTATTGGTTTTTAATTCATTCACCAAAATGATGTTAGCCCTTTCTTGCGAAGGCTCACCACCTGTAGTATTAAAAAGATAAGTGCTATAATAAGGACCAGGCTGCGATTGGCTATAGCCAGGATTGATAGTAGCACTTGCAGCTGAGCCAATAAACCCAGATCCTTCGGTTACTATTTTTCCTATTTCTGCTTGTATATAAGCTTGCCTGTCGGTACGGTTGGCCTGGTGCATCAGCAAGCGCAGTTTAATTGTATTGGCAAACCTGATCCATTTTGGTTTATCGCCGGCAAACATTTTATCTACTATTGCTAAACGCGGATTTGTAGCAAGATCAGCGGTTTTAATTTGTGTAACCCCGGCATCTATCTGTTTGATCAGATCTTCGTAAACAGTCTTGGCATCATCATACTTTGGTGTAAGAACAGCCGGTGCATTATAGGTGTCAGAGTAGGGGATGTCACCATACTGGTCAACCAGGCGTGCATAGTTTAACGATTTCATGATTTTGGCTATCCCGCTGTAAAAGGTCATTCCTGCTGCGTCAGCTTTATTCTGCATTAACTGATAATCGTAGTTATTATCAAGTATATTGCCAAAACCAGCTCCAAAGCCATTTGAAATGTTATAAGATTGCTCTTCTGCATTTGGCGATACACCTGATGAGGTATTTAAAAACCCCAGCCAATGGCTTAAAAACTGATAGCCTGTTACTACGTTAGTAGCGGTGGTAGTTAAAGCACCTCCTAAAAGGGTGGATGGGTCTATAGAAGCATCAACCGGTGCATTTGGGTTTGTATTTATGTCAAGCCAGGACTTTTTACAACCGCCAGCTATAACAGACGCCAATAACCCTATAAGTATGATTCTTTTTGTTGTTTTTTTCATTTTCGTCATTCTAAAATTGTTCAAATTCGTTTTTTTTAGAAAGTTAGGTTTACATTAAAACCATAAAGTCTTGTTGGCGGTGTTTGCCCAATAGTTGTTGTACCTGTACCGTTATCAACAGTGTTTGAAAACTCCGGATCGGTCCATTGGTTAGTACCTGGCCTCCACATTAACAAGTTGCGGCCAACCAATGCTACAGTGGCTCTTTTTATCACCTTAGAACCTTTTAGCCATTGGGAAGGCACATCATAACTCAAGGTAACTTCACGCAATTTCCAGAATGCCGCACTCGTATAGTAATTGGATTGTGTAGTGCGGAATGTAGACGCTTGCAGAAAATCATAATGAGCATTATTAACTACAATATTGGTGTTAGGCACATAAGTTGCACCACCATCAGTAGAATATACTGAGT
This sequence comes from Mucilaginibacter sp., assembly GCF_041660805.1. Lineage (GTDB taxonomy): Bacteria > Bacteroidota > Bacteroidia > Sphingobacteriales > Sphingobacteriaceae > Mucilaginibacter. The sequence continues at coordinate 230,665 of NZ_JBAZVP010000001.1, forward strand.
TAGGGAATACAAAACGCTGGCGACCATTTAATGCAGAAAGCTCATCGTTACCGGTGAAGGTTAATGAAGAACCTATATCATTATATATGAAGTTACCACCACGGTATTCAGCAACGGCACGCAGGTTAAAGTGTTTGTAACTTACATCGGTGCTAATACCAATAATGTGTTTAGGCAAAATTTGGCCAAATACGCTTGTTGCGGCGTTTTTGGTTGGCAAGCCTGTTACAGCATCAACAATTACCCTTCCTTGCGAATCGCGCAGCCAATCAGTTAAACGGTGTGTATAAGCAGGATAGCCTACAATTACATAAGCACTGTTAGATACAGGCAATTGTGAAACACCCTGATAAAGAGAAGTTACTTTATTATCACTATAAGTATAATTAGCACTTAGGTTCCATGTTACTTGTCTTGACCGTACAGGTACTAACTTCAAATCAAAGTCGAACCCCTTGTTATTAAAGTTAGCAGCGTTCAAGAACACAGACCCATAACCGGTACCCTGAGATACGCTGATGTTAATTACCTGGTTGTTATTTTTCTGGTAATAGTATGCACCATCAATAAATACCCGGTTGTTAAACAATCCAATTTCTACACCACCTTCGTAAGATTCAACAGTTTCGGGTTTTAAATTTGGATCATATAATGTTCCGTCGGCAGAGTAAGAGGCATAAGTACCGTAAGGGAAACCACCGGCATTACTGTAGGTTGATTGCAGCCTGTAAGCGCCAAGGTTATCATTGTTTCCACCGGTATTTACGTTACCGGTTTTGTTCCAGCTTAACCTTAGTTTAATCATATCAACATTCTTGATATCTTTAAGTGATGGTATGGCATCGCTTAAAACTAATGATCCGCTTACTCCCGGATAAAAATAAGAGTTCGCGTTTACATCTAAGCGCGAATCCCAGTCATTACGGCCTGTAAATTCCAGGAACGCAAGGTTTTTATAGCTCAATAATAAATCGCCTGCCAGTGAGAATAAACGGGTGCGGTAGTTGCTTTCACTTACACCGGGTATACCTGTGTACACACTGTTGTTAAATAGCGTAGGTACCCCTAATGTATTGCCTTGTGTGCTGATAAATTTATTATAGCTTTCACGGATCAGGTTATCACCAATGAATTTAAGACCAAAATCTCCAAACTTCTTATCAGCAGTAACGATGATCTCGTTCTGGAAACGTGAAGTATAAGAAGAAGCATCGCCTACACTGGCTTGTTTATCTGTACCGCCCTGGTATATCTTTTTACCCAATGGCGAATAAAATATAGCTCCAACAGTAGCTTTTTGAGTAGTATTTCTGAACGTATAGCTTGGGCGTTCCAATATTTGCAGCCATTTGGTTGGGGTAAAGGCAAGGTTCATGGTACCCAGGAACTCGTCTCTTTTATTAACTGTACGGTTGCGGGCCAGTTCTTCGTATGGGTTTGGATAATAATCATTAAAATAATGGTTATGATCGGCCCATTGATAATTCTCAAAATCTTTATACTCGGTCAAAGGAATTTCAGTAGGGGAGTTGATCACAGCATTATATATGCTTGAGCTTGAGGTAGTAACATCATTTCCTCTTGCGCTGTAAGATATGGAGGTTGATGCTTTTACTGTTTTTCCTAACGTTTTATCTGAATTTAACCGGAATGATCTTCTGTAACCTTTGTCACTTGGCATAACGCCTTCAATATTTACATTTTGGAATGAAGCGAAATAACTTGAATTTGCATCGCCAGCCCTGATAGAGAAATCTGTTTGGAAATTTTTACCGGTTTCAAAGAATTTGCGTTTTTCATCGTTACGGTTTACATAGGTGACCTTTTGCATCTCGCCATTCTCATCCGGGCGGCCAATTTCAACTACTTCGCCATTTAACCTTGGCCCCCAGTTTTGATTTTCAATTGGGTCAAAAACACCGTCTCCAAACTGGTCATAGGCCGATCCGCTACCAAACCTGTCTTGAAGGGCAGGCATGTAAGAAACCTTTTCAATTTGATAGGTTGTACCTATATTAATTTCAGGTGCCTTGTTTGTTACACCTTTTTTTGTTGTTACCAATAAAACCCCGTTTACCCCATCTGGCCCGTATAGGGCAGATGCATTGGCACCTTTAAGGATGTTCACGCTTTCAACATCATTTGGGTTAATTGAGTTAATAAAGTCTAAAGGAACGGGCACGTTATCAACTACCAATAATACCTGGTTGTTACCGGTAAGTGAACGTATACCCCGTAAAGTGATACGGGTATCAGCATTTAGGCCATTGTTAACTGTGCTTACATTAAGCCCCGATACCTTACCAACCAAGCCGTTTTGAAGATTGGTAGGATGGGCTTGTGTAAGATCACCGGATTTAATAGTTGCCTGTGAATAACCCGATTCCCTGGTTTGTTTTTGTAAACCCAATGCACCGGTTACTATAACCTCATTCAGGCTCTTGGCATCCGTTTGTAAGGTTATTACTAATGGCCGGCCATTAGTAGGCGCCGGAATAGTTTGTGACAGGTATCCAAGGAAGGAAACTACTAATGTAGCATTGCCGTTTATATTATTAAATTTAAAATTACCGGCTCGGTCTGTCTGGGTACCAGAATTGGTCCCTTTTATCATTACTGTTACGCCCGGAATGGGTTGACCGTCCTGTTTATCTGTTACGGTACCAGTAATTGATCGCGTTTGTGAAAATGCTTGTGAAGTAAAAAGAAGCAAGCACAAAATTAGGTGTAGATTTTTCTTCATTTTTAATCATTTAGTTTAAGTGTGTTAAGTAATTAAGGGTTTTTAAGAATAATCAAGATGATTTCGCTGAAATGCTTAATTTTTCTTTGCCTTTTAACCTAAATAAATGATGTAAATGATGTGTTTTGTAATTTTTTTCCATTTTAGTGTTTTTGTTTGCACTAAAATTCATAAAAAACATTATTTGGTGAAAATTTAATATTAAATTATCATAATTTTTATTGATTTTATAAAAATTGATGTTAATTTTAATTGATTTTTAACATATAAATGTTAAAAAATGTTAAAAATTGTTAAATTTTTAATTCGATATGTATAATTTATTGATTAATTAATCGTTATTGGTGGTTTTTACATGAAAAAATCACTAAAATTCTCGTTTTATGTCCATTTATTTCACATAATTTCATACAATTTTCACAAATCGTATTATTATTCAAGAAAATGGTTCGCTTTTGTATGTAAAGTATTAATGATTCGACAAAAACACATCCTAATAAAGCTCATATAATGAAAATATTAGAATAATGCCGGTTATGTGTATCTAAGTACTGATTATGATAAACATCTTTTGAAAAAGAATATCTAATTTACCTTTGTGACTGGCTTTTTGTGCGTTTTTAGCCAAAAGACATAGAACTGATACAAGAAGATACGGAAACAGGATAGGAAAAATTAAAATAAGGGCGGTTTCTGCAAATTTAAGCGCTTTATGTTTTGATGTCGGCCCTTGTTGGTGACAACACCAATAACGGCAAAAGCGCCGGCACAAATAACAAAGCCTGCGATGATGAGTCGCAGGCTTAACTTATATATAGGTAGTGTGTAGGGTTCTTGCTTAGTTGGTTTTGTTAACCTTAATATCAGCGTTATCTCTTATCTCTTCGTTGGCAACCTTTACAATGGCATCGCCCTCGGTAAGCGGGCCAAAAACTTCTGTTTTATTATCAGCAGACCTGCCGGTTTTTACAGGGACCCAATGCGCTTTATTATCGGTTACTTTTATTACATAAACACCTTGTGTTGAGTTGAGTACTGCTTTAGCGGGTATTACGAAAGTACCGTCGGCTCCGTTAAAGGGTATATGTACTTCTGCTACCATGCCCGGCAGTAATTTTTTGTTTTTATTGATCACATCCATTTCGGTACGTTGCGAACGCAGGCGTGAATCAAGCGCACCAGCCAGGCGGGTTACCCGGGCGGTAAATTTCTCACCGGGGAATGCTTTAACGCTAAAGCTGATCTCATTTTTGTTATTAAGAACGCCAGTATAACTTTCAGGTACACTAACTGCAAGGCGCAGCTTCTTTTGCTCCTGCAAGGTAAACACAGGCAATTCAGACCCCTTGCCTGATGGGCCAACATACGCACCGGCACTTACATTACGCGCGGTAATAATACCATCAAACGGCGCGCGGATCTGTAAATAATTCCTGTTATCGCCAACCTCACGGAAGGCCGCCCGTGCCGATTCTAACTGGGCCAGGTCTGAGTTTTGTTTTGCGAGCGCCAGATCCAGTTCATTAGGAGACACGGTACCCGGTGTTTTGCTGGTTTCCAATAAACGCTTATAGGTAGCCTTGCTTGAAAGATACACTGCTTCCTGCGATTGCAGGCGTGATTGTGCACCCGATAACTGCGAGTTGTATTCGGGGGCTTCCATAGTGGCAAGTAACTGGCCGGCCTTTACCTCAGAACCAATATCTACATTCAGTTTTTTGATAAAGCTGCTTACCTTGGCATAAAGATCAACCTGCTGATAAGCCACCAATTCGCCTGGTATATCAAGCGATGTACTTAACACACCTTTTTTAAGGGAAACAACTTCCTGGGTTGGCGCCTCTTCTACCGTAACTGGTTTTTCTGCTTTTGAACCGCATGCCTCTAACGTGGCTGCAACCATTAATATTTTTATAAAATTTATTGCTGATGACTTATTCATAAGGCTTTTAAGCTAGGGTTTGTGTTAACATAATATTTGCTTTCTTCATCTTCCGGGTCTAACGATACACTTTGGGTAGTGGCTTTACCCTGGCCCCATGCAAACGCAAGTGGCAGAATAAACAATGCTGCAAAGGTTGATGCGATTAAGCCACCCACAACGGCACGGCCCAATGGCGACGATTGGTCTCCGGCTTCGCCTAAACCGCTGGCCATAGGTATCATACCAACAACCATAGCTAAAGCCGTCATTACAATAGGGCGCATCCGCAGGGCGGCCGCCTCTTTGGCCGATAAGGTGGCATCACCATTCACCATGCGTAATTGCTCGGCATTGGTAATGAGCAGTACGGCGTTGGATATGGATACACCAACGGACATGATCATCCCCATATAGGATTGCAGGTTAAGCGTAGAACCGCACATCATGAGTAAGGCCAGCGAACCCAGTATTACCGCCGGTACCGTTGCCAGCACCACTGCCGATACCTTAAACGACTGAAAGTTTGCCGCCAGCATCAGGAATATTACGATAACCGCTATCACCAAACCGGTTTCTAAACTATCCATAGTAGCGGTAAGGGTTTGGCTAATGCCAATCATTTCAACATTCAGGCCACGTGGTAGTGTGCCCAGGTTGCTAATGGCTTTTTGTACATCCTTACTAGCTGCACCAAGGTCTTTATTGTTAAGGTTAGCTGTTACAGATAGTACAGGCATAGCACCAAGATTATCATTTTCGCCATAAGTGGTGCCGGGTGTAAGTGTGGCCACATCGCTTAATACCGGGCGGGTTTGATTTTTGAGGATCGGTGTTTGGCCCATGTCACTCAGGCTTGCCATTTTACTTTCGGGTATCTCTATCTGTACGCTATAACTGTTGCCCGATTTTTCATCAACCCATATATTTTTTTCGGTAAAACGCGATGATGAAGTAGATGCAACAAGCGAGCGCGAAATATCATTCATATCAACCCCCAATTGCGCGGCGCGTACCCTATCAACTTCTACATTCACAGAAGGGTACTTGGTTGATTGCCCAAGCTGCACATCACGCAGGTAATCTATCTTATTTAACTGGTTGATCACCTTGTTGGCATATTGCTCATTAAGCTTCTTGTCACGGCCAGATATCCGCACCTCAACCGGTGTAGGCGAACCCTGGCTCAAGATCTTGTCGGTCAGTTCTATCGGCTCAAAAGAAAGCTTAACATCGGGCAGTTCTTTCCCTATTTGATGCCTTATTTTTTCTTTAAGTTCGTCAAGATTAGGATGATAATCTTCGGTAAGCGCCACCTGTACAACTGCCTCGCTTGGTTGTGCCATCCATAAAAATATAGGACTGGTAGAGAAAAGTGTAGGGTGCGAACCTACATATGCCGATGTAATGGCTATATTCTCTTTCCCGGTAATACCTTTTATAGTGTTAATGGCGTGCAGTGTTTTGGCTTCGGTAAGCTCTATACGGGTACCTTCGGGGGCACGCAGGCGTACCTGAAACTGGCCGCCATTTACTTTTGGCAATACATCGCGCCCTATGCTCGCCATCATTAAACCGGCCGCTAATATGGTGAGCAGCAGGTACCCAATAACAATAGGTTTGCGCATGGGCATAAGGCGTTCAATAAAGCGCATATAGCTTTGCCTTATTTTTTCAAAGCGGCTCACCTTACCATCGTGGTTACTATCTCCATGCTCAACCAAAGTGCTTTTTTGTGCCCAGGTATTGTGCTCGCCTTCCAAATTAAGTCCTGAAGCTTTAAATTCTTCGGCATCACTCATTTCCTGCCCGTTTGGCTTTTTGTGGTGTTTAATTTTCATTAACCAGTTGGCCATAACCGGTACAAAGGTTTGCGCCAAAAAGTAAGATATGATCATGCTGAAACCAATAGCCAATGCCAACGGCAGGAATAATGAGCCCGGGATGCCCCCCATAGTAAATGCAGGCGCGAATACCGCCAAAATACAAAACAGGATAAGCAGCTTAGGGAATGCTATCTCTTTACAGGCATCCCAAATGGCCAGGGCCTTGGGTTTACCCATATCAAAATGCTGGTGAATATTCTCAATAGTTACCGTGCTCTCATCCACCAGTATCCCGATAGCTAAAGCCAGCCCGCTCAGGGTCATGATGTTGATGGTTTGCCCAAACAAACTCAGGAACAATACTGCAGAGATGATGGCGATAGGTATGGTAAGGATAACGATACATGCCCCTCTAACATCACCCAAAAAGAGTAATACCATTAAACCGGTAAGTAAGGCACCAATAGCACCTTCTGTTAACAAGCTTTTAACGGAGTTGATAACGTAGGTAGATTGGTCAAACTCATAACTTAGCTTCACATCATCGGGTAACTGCGCCTGTATTTTGGGGATAGCCTTTTTGAGGTTTTGTACCACTTCCCAGGTTGATGCATCGGCGCTTTTAGCTATATTAAGGTAAACCGAACGCTTGCCGTTTACCAGGCCGTAACCTGCGGTAACATCAGCGCCATCTTCAACAGTTGCAACATCTTTTAAATAAAGGTTTTGCACGCCGCCTTTAAACAGCGGGATATTCTCAAAATCTTTTATGGTATGTTCGGTTGTGTTGGTTGGGGTGATATAGTTTTTATCGCCAATACGCACGTTACCCGATGGGGCGGTAAGGTTGTTTACACGCAGGGCTTCCACTAACTGATCTATGCTGAGGTTATGCGAGCGCAGCATCCCTGGGTCGGCTTTTATAACTACGGTACGTACGTTACCGCCAAATGGGGGAGGTGCAACCAGGCCCGGTATCTGGGTAAATGATGCCCGCACATAAACGTTTGCCAGATCCAGTAATTCGTTATTGTTGCGTTTATTACTGCTTAATACCAGCTCGCCAACCGGCAATGTAGAGGCATCAAACCTGATGATGAATGGCGGGTTGGAGCCCGGCGGAAAAACAGCCTGGATCCTGTTGGCAAAAGCGCTTACCTCGGCAGCGGCCTGCGCCATATTGGTGCCGGGATAAAAATTTATCTTCATCAGGGTTAGGCCCTGTATATTTTTGGTTTCGATACTTTTTACACCATTTACAAAAAGCAATATGTTGATATACTGCTTGCCAAACATAGCCTCCATTTGCGATGGGGTGTAACCCGAGAAAGGGTGCGAAAGATAGATTACCGGCAGATCGAGCTTTGGAAATATATCAACCTTTATAGTTGTTGCAGACTTTATCCCGAAGAACAGCAAGCCGGCAACCAGTACCATTATTGTAATAGGTTTACGTAGCGCAAAACGAATTAAATTCATTATTGTAGATTAAAGTTCATTTATAAATAGGTTGAAATCGCCCGCTGCCGCGGCTTTTAGCAGTAATGCCTGCCATACATTATTGTAGGCAATATCCCTGTCTGTTTCGGCACGTATTAAGGCATACCGGGCCTGTGTAACATCAACCAGGTTAGAGAGGCCGTTTTTGTACAGTACCGATTTTTGCAACCATGCATCTGATGCCGCTTTTATTTGTACCGGCACCTCGCGGTAGTTGGATAGCGCATTCCTGATCTTAGCATCAGACAGGTTTAACTGGGCGTTCAGTTCCAGCTTGGTTTGGTCATATTCATTTTGTAAACCCTGACTAATGTACCGCTGAGATTTAACCTGTTGTGATATGCGTAATGGTTGCGTTAAATTCCAGGTTACGCCTACACCTATTAAATAGTTAGACCGGGTTGGCTTTATACCATCGGCATAGTTGCTTGTATAGGCGGTTTGGTCTGCAGCATAAGTACTGCTAAACCCCGACCCCCTTGTTTGAAAAACGCCAACCAGCGAAAATACCGGGTAGTTGAAAGTTTTATAATAAGCCGCCTGCCTGTCGCTTACATCTATCCGGCTTTTGTAGTAGTTTAATAAGGGGTGATTGTTTACCGCATCAGGCGCGTTTGCGGCGGCAATATTAGCAGGTACACGCGCTATAAATAAACTATCTAATATGAAATTATGATCATCAGCACCAATGAGCACCGCAAGGTTTTTTGCTTGTTGCTGCTCGGCATCAAGTGCCTGGGTAAGCAGTATTTTGGCACTGGATATTTCTGCATTGGCCTGTGATGAATCAACACCGGCTATCAGCCCGCCTTTTGTCCTTGAAATAACCACTTGCCTGAAGGTATCGGCCCGGCTTAAATTTTTACGGTACGATGCCGTGAGCCTTTGTGATGCCAGTAAATTTAAATAAGCTGCAGAAACCCTTACCTTTTGCTGAAAGATCTCCTGCTGCAGATCGTTATTATCCCTGGTGGCTGCGGCCTGGGCTGTTTTAATCTTCTCTTTGGCACGGCCAAAAGCAAAAAAATCCCAATTTACATTAGTAAGGTAAAGCGACCCGAAGGCAGCATTCCAGTTCTGTTTATCAAGTGCAGGGCCTGACGAGGCAACAGCTAATCCTCCAAAACCATAAAGCGGGCCGTTTTGGCCGTTTACCGTTCCGTAATCTTGCTGTGCACCTATGTTTAAGTTAGGCAGGTAGTCGCGCTTAGCCTGTGTTACACCTGCTTTTGATGCATTGGCGTAATTTGCCTTGGCTTTTACAATACCATAATTATCAACAGCCTGTTGTATGGCATCTTTTAAAGTGAGTTTTTGTTGTGCTTGTGCACTATCTGCAATAAGTAAAACAGATAAATAAAGTAGCGGTTGTAGTATTTTCATGTAGAACCCCAAATTTGCGGTCACTGATGTAGTAATCGTTGAGCAAGACTACCACATCATTTTGAAGCAAATTTGAAGCATTGATACTAAATTGGCATTTGTATTAAGTTTTTGACAATTAAATTACGCAAGTGCTATATTTTCATTAAAAACCAGTTCCGTATTTTCCTGAGGTTCTTTACTGATCTGCTGTACTTTGGCAAAATTTACCTGTATACAGTGTACTCCGTTTGCAAAAGTGTATGAAACTTTAAAGTTGTTAACGGTGCAAATTTGTTTTACAATTGACAGCCCTAAGCCAATGCTCTCTGCAGATTGGTTGCTCTTTTTAAACCTGCGGAACAGCAGTTCCGGTTCAACATCGGGAGGGAGGCCGGTATTTTTGATGGTAAGTGCATTGTTGGTTAGTGTTACATCAATATCACCGTTCTCCATATTATATCTAATGGCGTTACTTACCAGGTTGGTTACCAGTATCTCGGCTAATACAGGGTGAATTTGCAGTGATACCTTTTTATCAATATTGGTAGTTACACACAGGTTTTTCATCTGTATCCAGTTATCAAAAGAGGCAAGCGCTTCGTTGGTTATTTTACAAAACAGGATGCTTTCACTGGCCTCAAATTCAAAATTATCAAGCTTGGTAAGCAGCAGCAGGGAACGGTTGATCCTTACCAGTTTGTCAACCGCGTTTTGCATGTCATCAATTAATACGGCCTGGTTTTCGGCTATATTGCTTTCAGATAATAGTTCCAGCTTGCTGCGGATAACGGCCAGCGGGGTTTGCACTTCGTGCGATGCATTTTCACTAAATTCCTTTACGCGCGAATAATCTTCCAGCGCTATATCGGTCATTTTCTTTAAAAAGAAGTTAAGTTGCTTAAACTCTGTGGTATTGGTAACCGGCAGTACTATTTTTTCTTTTTGCCTTAAGCTGAAAGCCTGAATTATTTCGAGCGTTTTTTGAAAGGAGGACAACACATACCTTGAAATAAGCCTGCCGGAAACGGCTACAAATACAATGATCAGTATCATTTTCCATATCAGGGCCCGCATCATGCCCTCAATGATCAGTTCGCCACGGGCAATGTAGTTATAGGTTGATATGCTATAAACCTGGTTATTGATCTTGTAATAAGATACCACATCAAGGCGGCATTCGTCGCGCTTTAATTCGGTATTATAAAAACGATAGGTGCTTGCCTTGGTGTTTTGAGCAGGCATGGCGCTAATTTTTTTTATAGCGATGGGCCTGTCGAGCAAATATTTATGCGGGGGTATGCCAGCCTTTATCTGTTCGGCTACTTTGTTGGTCACATCTTGTAGGCGGGCAATTTCTGCCGTGCGGATATTGTCCCTGATGCTGCGGTATGATATTACCATACTGATGGGCGTTACCAAAAACACAACGCCAACCAACCACAAAGTTAATTTGTCAACTAATTTCATATTTCTGTTTCGGTGGATTTAAATCTGTAACCTAAACCGTAAATTGTATCTATATAATCAATGCCGTTAATTAAGCTGATCTTTCTACGCAGATTTTTAACATGCTGGTACACAAAATCTAAATTTGCTAAATTATCAGTATAATCTCCCCAAAGGTGGGCGGCAATGGCCTGGCGCGAAAGCACCCTGTTCTTATTTACCATAAAATACATCAGCAATTCAAATTCCTTGCGGGTAATATCTAACAGCTGATTATTAATAAAAGCCTCAAAAGTATCGGTATTCAGGCTTATTTCATTGAACGTTATCATGTTGCTGTTATTGCCGTTAAGGCTTTTACGGCGATAGATGGCGCGTAACCGGGCATGCAGCTCAGACAAGTGGAAGGGTTTGGTAAGGTAATCGTCGGCACCGCCTTCAAGACCTTTAATTTTATCGTCAAGGGCCTCTTTGGCCGATATGATCAATACGCCGCTTTGGATCTTTTCGGCTTTGATGAATTTAAGCAGATCAAGTCCGTTACCATCGGGCAGCATAATATCCAGCAGGATGCAGTCGTAAGTAAAAGAAAGCAGTTTGTGCTTTGCTTCTTCAACCGTTTCGGCTAATTCACAAACATAGCCGGCAAGTGTAAGAAAATCATGGATGCTCTTGGCCAGTTCCTTATTGTCCTCTAAGGCAAGTACTTTCATGCGTCAAATATAAAACGCAATTCTGTATCAATTTTGAAACGGCAATAATGTTAGAGCAAAATGACACTTAATGATGACTGGTACTGCCGTTAGGCTTGCGCTGAAAGCTCCATACCAGGTAAATCAACGCGGGTAAAATGAAGAGGCTGCCTATTAATAAAGCCAGGCCCAGCGCTTCAATAGTTTTATCGGCGCCCCTGTCACCAATGAGCGAAAGATAACCGCCATTTTTTAGGATAACGATATTTGGGTAGTGCTTATAGGTTGTGGTCAGCAATATCATGGTAACCTGGAAACCCGCCAGCACACGGATAATATAACGCTTGCCTTTATAAATAAGGTACCAAAGCATAATAAGCGAAATGGTTGCCGCACTTACCGCGGTTATACCAATAACGTTGCCGAATACCCATTCCACCAACGGAATCCGCTCTGTTATTGCTGCGATGAAAACGCCTGCGCCAGCCACAACAGCGGCCACATTCATGATGCGGGCTTTACGGATAAAGCCTTTGCATTCTGCTTCGTCATGGGTTTCGCCTATTAGGTATATGGCGGCCAAAAATCCGCAAAGCGCAACGGTGAAAAAACCAATGGCTACCGAGAACCAGTTGAGCCAGCTATAAATATAGGCATCCATAAAAGTACTGGCCTGCGGATCTATCCGGCCGGACACCGCGCTGCCTGCAATAATGCCCAGGAAAAGCGGCGTTATAAAACTGGAGTAAACAAATATCTTGTTATACACTTTCTGCATGTCATCAATAACGGCATCATAATTTCTGAAGGTTAAGGCAGTGCCACGGGCAATAATACCCATCAGCATTATAACCAAGGGGATATGCAGGTAGGTTGACATGGTGGTATAAATAACCGGGAAACCCACAAATAATATTACAATAGCAATAATAAGCCACATGTGGTTAGCCTCCCATATTGGCCCAATGGCGTTGTACATAATACGGCGTGTACGCGATTTATTAGCGTGTGATGTAAACATCTCAATAATGCCCGCGCCAAAATCGGCACCACCCATTAACAGGTAAAGTAAAAGCGCGAGCCATAAAAATAGTATCACAACATAAAGCATCAACATATATTAATTTTTAGTGTGAGCGGGTTTAGTAGTATCGTAAATTTCAGGTACCATTCTTATTTGCCTGTAAAGCAGAAATATAACCGCAATGCTTAAAGTTAAATAAACGGCCGTAAACAGGTAAAAAGAATAACCAATGCCCGGCATAGGGGTCACTGCATCTTTAGTGCGCATAATGCCTTGTATTATCCAGGGCTGTCGGCCAACTTCGGTTACTGTCCACCCGGCTTCAACGGCAATAAAGCCAATAGGCGTGGCTGCTATAAATAAACGTAAAAACCAGTGCTGATTAAACCAATCGCGTTTTTTAATGAGCGCTATGAAATAAATAACGCCTATTGCCATCATCAGCATACCCAATGCTACCATTAGCTGAAACGAGTAGTGGGTGATAGCAATTGGCGGCTGGTCTTTCTCGGGGATCTGGTCCAGGCCTGTTACAGGTGTTTTAAAATCATCATGCACCATAAAGCTTAGCAGGCCGGGCAGTTCAATCGCATAATCAACCTTTTTGTTTTTAACATCGGGGATACCCCCAATTATTAAGGGTGAATATTCTTCCGTTTTAAAATGCGCTTCCATAGCCGCCAGTTTGGCCGGTTGCCTTTTGGCTACCATCTTGGCAGATATATCTCCGCTTAGCGGTTGCAGTATACTGGCTACAACACCAAATACAGCCGCTATCCTAAAAGCTTTTTGGTGAAAGGTTACATTCTTTTTCCTCAATATCATGAGGGCATGCACCCCCGCCACAGCAAAACCGGTAGCAGCAAACGCGGCTATTGACATATGCAGCGCCTGTGAGAACCATGCCGGGTTAAACATGGCCTTTATGGGGTCTATATTGGTGTACTTGCCATTTACAAAATCAAACCCGGTGGGACTGTTCATCCAGCTGTTGGCGGCTACCACTAATATCCCCGATGCTATCCCGCTGATGCCTACCACCACACCCGTAAACCAATGGAACCATTTGTTGAACCTGTTCCATCCGTACAGGTAAAATCCAAGTGCTATGGCCTCAATAAAAAAAGCGGTACCTTCCAGCGAAAAGGGCATCCCAAAAATTGGGCCTGCATGTTTCATAAAGGTTGGCCAAAGTAAGCCAAGCTCAAAAGATAGTACAGTGCCTGATACCGCACCGGTGGCAAAAAAGATAGCCACGCCCTTGCTCCAGGCTTTGGTTACATTTTGGTAAACCGGGTTATTGGTTTTAAGCCATAAATAATGTGATACGGCCATAAAGAATGGCATCACCATGCCTATGCAGGAAAATATGATGTGAAAGCCCAGGGAGAGCGCCATTTGTGAACGCGCGGCTAAAAAATTATCCATGGTGCAAGTTACCCACTATGTAGCACTAACTGAACTTTTTAGCCTTTAAAAAAGTATTTTTTGAAATTTAGAATGAATACAAATTTCAAAAAAATTAGGCAATTAATATTCTACAAATAGCTGATGAGGGTAGCACCATAACCAACGTTCGCCAGGCTGGGCCGAAGCTATTACCGGGTGTTGTGTTTTATGGTTATGTTTAGTCATGTGTTGATTTGAGGACTGGTCACAACAAAGTGTTTCGCCACAGGTTTGGCAGGTACGCAGGTGTACCCAATCGCTGCCAATTTTAATACATTCTTCGCAAACCTGCTCATCGCTTAATTTAACCTTTGTAATTGCGTTTATGTGTTCGCAAGAAGAATCATCTGTTATCATAGTAGTGCTGTGTTATATCAAAATTAATAAAGAATTTATCAAATTGCCCATCTAAAATATGATTGCTTAAAACATTAATCTGCAAAATTGAGCGTATATTATTAACCACAAAGGGCACTAAGTAATAAGACACAAAGTATACAGAGACTTATTTTCTTACCTATGCTTTATTACTCTTTGTGCTCCTCTGTGATTTTCTCTCTGTGGCCTCTGTGGTTATATATCCATTTCTATATTCCTCAAACGTACGAAGCTGCATATACGCCATATTCCTAAAAGATTTGGAAGCATTTAACCGAAAAAATTTAAGTTTTTTAATATTTAGACTATTTTTTTGATGCATAATTACAAGACAAGGAATCTTAGTGTTAATAAAACACTTGTTTATAAACCCCGGCATTTTAAAACAATTAGCTTAAAAATTAGCATTGCGGATGTTAATAACTGTGTGATTAATGTTAATAAAGTGTTAAAAAGAAAAATAAAAAAGTACTTGACATGTATGTGTTTAAATTCCGATATTGTAATTAACAAGAACGACGTACTTTGACAGCCTTACAGGATTACAGAAACTGAATCGGGGGAACCTTCGGGGAAACTAAAGATCAGGGAAGTGCCTGAATTAATGAAGAGAATAAAAGACGAAAGTAGTTTACATCGGAATTAATTAAAGAGGTATTATAATACTGCAATACTCTACGGAGAACAGCAGGAAAAATAATGATCTCGAAGCAATCAGCGTTAGCAAACAATGAGCAATCAGCATTCACTATGAATATGATTAATTGGTGTTGCACAGATAACGACAGAGTCGACTTCCCCAAGGGAGATTGACGAAATCAATTACCGCAGATATAATGAGCTACCGGAAGCCGCAAGGAAAATGGATGGTTTCAGAATTGAAAGGTTTTGATGGAGTTACCTTCGCAAGGAGACAGACAAAGTCAGCATTATGTAAGCATTTGATTATATCAGCATTCAAAGTAATAAAGATGAATCAGCGTTAGCAATTAACAAAGAGGAGAGCGGGTCGGTTAATTTACACAAAACTTGTTAGCTTCTGAGTGACTACGGTTATTCATGAGGTCAGGAAACGGAAGAAGAATCGAAAGAGGAAGCTTCCGTTTTCTATTTTATGGGCTTTTTTATTTGCAGATAATAAAACATCTAATAATATGCAGCCGGGTGGCTGTTATTTAAAAGGCCTCCGGCCTGCAAATCGCTGCTTAACACCATCACCCCGGCAAGCCCACGCAACCTTTCTAACACCTACAACTTTTATAACATTTTCAACTACTCCCAACCAAAAACCCTACTTTAGTGTTCTATGATAAAGGATACTACAGATAAATTGGACAGGAAGAAAAAAATATTTGTGTTGGATACCTCGGTTATCCTATACGATCATAACGCTTTTGAGAACTTCCAGGAACATGATGTAGCCATCCCTATACAGGTACTGGAAGAGCTGGACAATATGAAGAGCGGTAATGATACCCGCAATTTTGAGGCCCGCAGCTTTATCAGGTTAATGGATGAGATGTCGCACAACCGCCTTATTAATCAGTGGCTTCCGCTTAATGGCAAAAGCAAAGGCTGTTTTAAGGTGATAATGGATGTAAAGAACAGCAGTGCCGACGCCGAGGTTGTTTTTGGTTCAGAAAAGATTGATCACCGCATATTAAACGCAGCCCTGGGTGTACAGTTTGAGCACCCCGATAGAAAAGTAATTCTGGTTTCAAAAGATATATGCCTGCGGTTAAAGGCAAAATCACTTAACCTTAATGCCGAGGATTACGAGACCGGTAAGGTAAAAAACCTCGACGAGCTCTACAGCGGCAAAACCGTATTAAATAAAGTAACCGAAAAACTGCTGGGCAAGCTCAATAAAAATGATTTTTTGCCGGGGAGCGATTTTGAAATAGAACCCAACGCCGGCAACCAGTTTTATGTGTTAAACAGCAAGAACGGTACAGCATCTGCCTTTTACAACTCGCAAAGCGGGCAGGTTGAGAAGGTGACCGAGCAGCCTGCCCTTAACATTTACCCACGTAATTTGGAACAGGCCTTTGCCATACACGCGCTGCTGCATCCGGATATTAAACTGGTAACCATACAGGGTAATGCAGGTACCGGTAAAACACTTTTAGCGCTGGCAAGCGCGCTGGAACAACGCAAGCATTACCGCCAGATATTTGTTACCCGCCCAATTATACCTTTAAGTAATAAGGATATAGGCTTTTTACCCGGCGATGTAAAATCAAAGATAGACCCATACATGGCGCCTATTTGGGATAACCTTAAGTTTATTAAAGACCAGTTTGCCGAGGATGAAAAGATGCAGGCCAAGATAGATGAACTGGTTGCCAATGATAAAATATCCATCACACCGCTGGCTTTTATCCGCGGGCGTACACTGAGCAAGATCTTCTTTATTGTTGACGAAGCGCAAAACCTTACACCACACGAGGTGAAAACCATCATATCACGCGCGGGCGAAAACAGCAAATTTATATTTGCAGGAGACATTTACCAGATAGATACCCCGTATTTGGATGCGGAAAGTAATGGCTTATCTTACCTGATAGATAAAGCAAAAGGCCACCCGTTGTATGCCCACATTACCTTGCAAAAAGGGGAGCGAAGCGAACTGGCAAATTTGGCTAATGATTTATTGTAAGAGGCTTTATATTAATATATGATTTTAACAATCGCTTGGCTCCAGCCGAGTGATGACTATTATAAGGCCTCCGGCCGAACGACGACAATGTTGCCAGAAGCACCTACCTCAGAGCGTTCTCTGTGACCTTGGCAATATCAATACTTATCTTATTAATAAAGCCCAGTTGTTCTTTCATTAGTATATCATCTGCTGTAAGCGGGATCTTTTCAGTTTCTGGTTTTGCAGTATCAGCTTTGGCTGTTTCGGGTTTAGGAACAGGTGGTTCAATGGTTTCGCCCTTAATTTTTTTATTGATCTCCTTTAATACAGCAATGCTGCGTTTAACCAGCTTTAAAGTATCGGCATGCGGTTTCTGCGGGCCTGTACGGATAAGGGCCGAGGCAATGTTTGCTGTATATGACGACAGGATATGGTTCAGCACTACAAATTTGTGGATATCCTTAATATTACGCTGTTTGCTTTTAGGTTCAGACGTCATACGCTCAAAGGTGGCCGATAAATTGGCCGAGTTTACATACACATCTTTACGGGCAAGCTTGTATTCGGTAATACTTACTTCCTTGCCCGCAATGCTTTCTGATATTTTTTTAAGGTAATTGATGTTCGCCGTAATAACCGACGATAATGTTTCCTTTATCTGCTCAAATTCCCATGTAGGGAATATAACATAGCTGGCAATTAGCGCTATGGTTGATCCTATTATGGTATCAATGATCCGCTCCTGAAAAACGTTGATCTGCCCGAGGCCTAAAAACTTAAACAGTATCAGCACATATGGTGTCATAAAAATAACGCTTACCACATAGTTTAATCTTAAAAAGCTGTAAGTGCCTACCATTAATATAACCAGTAATATAAACTGCACGGTTTTATCGGGTATAAAAGTTAATATTAATATACCTATTACACCACCGCCAATTGTACCTATTAACCTTTGATAATTACGTTGTTTTGATAGACTGAACCCCGGCTTTAATATCACAATAATAGTAAGCAGCACCCAATAACTATGGCCGCCTAATGAAAAATATTTAGAGGTAATATACCCCACCAAACAAACCAATGATACCCTTAACGCGTGTTTAAAAGTGGCTGAGTTTAGAGAGAGGTTATCAAAAAATATATGCGGTGCATAATCCTGATGGGTGACAAATTTAGAATACTCAACATCAGTATCTGGCGTGCCAATTAAGCCTTCAGATGCTTTTGAGTGATAATATTTATAAATGTTGGATATGCTTTTGGTTAAATCGCGCAGGTTTATCAGGATCTTTCTTAAAACCAGGTTGCTTGTTTCCTTATCGTCTAAGCCAATCTCATCTATCTTCAGTTTTAATTGCTCCAGCCTAAACTCCAGGTTACTTGTTTTTTCGGGTCTTGAATTAGCAAGGATAGAATAACCAACGTTGTCCAGTTCATCGGCTACATGGTGCAAAAAATCTGCTATCTCCTGTAATATGCCTGTATTTTTAAATCTTTCACGAATATGGGCATAATCATAATGGGTGGCCATTATCTGCTCAAACATATCAACCAGGTCAATAAAAGTAAGCACCAGTATCCGGCTTGCGGCAGTTGATTCCTTTACCATCAGCCGGCTTTTAAAAAGCAGCTCCCGAACAGCATCCTGATGATTGCTTACCTGTATCTGTTGCAATACCAGTTTGCGGTAGTTCTCGTCAATATCAACCTCTACCCGGTAAAAATCAGCTTTAATTCGTAAAAAGCGGGCTATATCGGCAACGTTTTCGCCCAGTGTTTGCTGTGCCGCGCGATAAGGCCTGATACCAAAAAATACCATGCTGAAAGCCATATACCACAAACCGCCCGCTAAAATGGTAGCACAAAACAAGAGAAGTTCCGGTGGAGGCACGTCCTTATCCAGCATAAATATCATTATGAGCAGGGAACTTGTACCTACAGATGCAGCCCGGTTGCCGTACACATTAAACATGGAGAATATGAAAGAGAACAACGTTATCTCCAGGCCAAGCGTGTAAACATTAAGCCGGGCAAAGCCGGTTATCATCGCGACAGCAAAAAGGCATAAATTACCAATGGCCATGGCATTACGTTTTTGTGCTACAGGGCCGGGGCTGTCAATAGTACATATACACAAAGCGCCAAGGGAGAGGGTAAGGCCCAGGTTAAAATTACCCAGCTGCATCATCACTAATGATGGCAGCAAAATACCTGCAGATATGCGCAAACCGTCAGAAAAATACTGGCTGTAAAAAAAGCTTTTTATTTCTCTTTTATGGTTGTTCATGTAGGGGTAATGCTGCAAAGGTTTTTTATACAGCAAAAATAAACAAATAAAGCATGCTAGGGTTGTAATAACAAATATTGCATTGAAGCGCTTTAAATGTTATTAATTTTTTAGTTATTAACCTTAAATAGATTTAAGATAGTTAAATTCACGCCGTAAACCCCGGCAATCGGGA
Organism: Mucilaginibacter sp.; assembly: GCF_041660805.1. Taxonomy (GTDB): domain Bacteria; phylum Bacteroidota; class Bacteroidia; order Sphingobacteriales; family Sphingobacteriaceae; genus Mucilaginibacter. The sequence goes on from NZ_JBAZVP010000001.1 coordinate 250,115, forward strand.
ATATTTAAAATTTGCTAACCTGTACTGTTATGCCATCAACTCAAAGGCTCACTCAAAGAGAAACAACATTTAATTACGAAGTTGTAAAACGTTTTGAATTATACAACAGCTTGTTTCAAACGCTGCCTTTTTACCAGGTTAAGGATACCGGTATATTATTGCCGTTTTTTAGCTCGCATTGCGACAAGGGGGCGGCAAAAAATTCATCGCCGGCAAGTATAATTGAATCTTTCTTTAAAAAGTATGTACCCGATATTGACCACAGGGAGCAAATAAACCGTTTATTCAGGTTTATACAATATATTGAAAGACAGGTAGTTTTGTTTGATGCCATTGAAGATTCATCTTTTGGTAAAGTAGGCCGGTCTGATGATTCCGGAACACTGCAAAGCTTAATTCAGCAGGCATCAGTAAGTGAGCAGGCGCGTACCCAAATCAGCGAACAATTAAAAGATTTTTCGCTGCGGCTGGTATTAACCGCGCACCCAACACAGTTTTATCCGGGTGCGGTGCTGGGTATCATGACCGATCTGATAGAAGCCCTTAAAACCAATGATATTACCAATATTGACGTTTTATTGCAGCAATTGGGTAAAACGCCTTTCTTTAATAAAACATCGCCAACGCCTGTAGATGAAGCGGTTAGCTTGGTTTGGTTTTTAGAGAACATATTTTATCATGCACTGGGCGGCATACAATCAAAACTGGAAGAAGAGTTTGAATTAGATGGCAGTCACCAGGTTTTAGAATTAGGTTTCTGGCCGGGCGGCGACAGGGATGGTAACCCCAATGTGAATACCGAAACTACACGTGAGGTAGCCTTTTTATTAAGGCAGATGATTTTCCGTTGCTACTATCGTGATTTTAGGGTAATAAAGCGCCGTATCACTTTCAGGGGTTTTGCCGATAACATGGCCACTATTGAAAAACTGCTTTATGAAAATGCCTTTACTGTACAGGATAAACCGGTTGATCTGCAGCCCGAAATGCTTGGCCTGCTAAAATCAATGAGGGAAACGCTTGTTACCAGCCATGATAGCTTGTTTGTAAATATTGTAGATAACCTGATCCAAAAGGTACAGTTATTTGGGTCGTACTTTGCCACACTGGATATAAGGCAGGACAGCCGCGTGCTGCGCGATGTATTTAAATATTGCACTAAAAAGATCTACACCGGTGTACCTAAAGATTATCATGACCAAAGCGAAGAGGCCAAAATAAAAAGCCTTCCGTTTAACCAGGCTGATTTTAAATGTCCTGAGACCGAAGATGCAATGACCCGCGATACGCTGGATACCATAAGGCTGATGAAACAAATCCAGCAAAGTAATGGCGAAAAGGGTTGCCAGCGGTTTATTATTAGTAACTGCCAGCAGGCAACTGATATATTGCAGCTTATTGACCTGTTTTTATGGAGCGGATGGGAAAAGGATAAATTGAGTGTTGACTTTATGCCACTGTTTGAAACAGTAAACGACTTAAAGCACGCAAGTGAGGTAATGGAAAAATTATACATCCATCCATTTTACAAAACACATTTAAAAAGGCGCGGAAATAAGCAAACTATAATGCTGGGCTTTAGCGATAGTACTAAAGACGGTGGTTATTTGATGGCAAATTGGTCTATATACCAGGCTAAGGTTGAGCTTACCGCCATGGCGCGCAAATACGGAATCGCGCTTGCTTTTTTTGATGGCAGGGGTGGCCCGCCGGCACGTGGTGGTGGTAAAACGCACCGCTTTTATGCCTCAATGGGTAAAGAAATAGCTAACGAAAATATTCAATTAACTATACAGGGCCAAACGGTTAGTTCACAATATGGGTCTGTAGAAACGGCAAGGTTTAATACCGAGCAACTGATAAACGCGGGCATAACTTCGGCATTGCACCCTAATCATCAGGATCTGCTGGATAATGATCATAAAGCCCTGATATCTGAAATGGCCGATGAAAGCCACAAGCTTTTCTTAAGCCTGCGCGAAGATCCTTTATTTGTAGAGTACCTGGAAAGGTTTAGTCCGCTTAAATTATTGTCGCACATTAATATCAGCAGCAGGCCAACCAAACGTAATGCAGGCGCTAAAATGAAACTGGAAGATTTGCGTGCAATTAGTTTTGTAACCTCATGGAGCCAGTTAAAACAAAGCATCCCCGGGTTTTACGGTGTTGGTACGGCATTAAAGAAAATGAAAGATAAAGGGAGCTGGAAAGAAATTAAAGACCTTTATCGCTCATCAGGATTTTTCAAGACTATGGTAGATAACTGTATGATGTCGATGTCAAAATCAGATTTCAGGGTTACTGCATATTTAGAAAAGGATGCCAAATTTGGCGAGTTTTGGAAAGGCCTGCGCGATGAATTTGAATTGACGAAGCATCTGTTGCTGGACCTGACCGACTCTAAAGTTTTAATGGAAGAATTTCCGGTAGAAAGCCGTTCAATTGCCATACGCGAAAAAATTGTTTTGCCTTTAGTAATTATTCAGCATTACGCGCTTGCCCTGTTAAATAAAACTAACGACGAAGAGTTAATTGGAATTTATAATAAGCTGGTGATACGCACCGTGTACGGAATTATTAATGCAGGCAGGAATTTAGCTTAAGAGTTCGACAAGCTCACCATGACACTTTGTGAAATGAGGCCCTCCTGAGCTTGTGGAAGAACACGCGTGGGATAGCCCGCTATGTGTGGTTCGACAGGCTCACCATGACAGGACAGGCTCACCATGACACTTTGCGAAAAATGGGGTCCTCCTGAGCCTGTCGAAGGACGCGCGTGGGGTAGTCCGCTATGTGTGGTTCGACAGGCTCACCATGACAGGACAAGGCTCACCATGACACTTTGCGAAAATGGGGTACTCCTAAACCTGTTGAAGGACGTGCGTAGGTTAAGCCCGCCAATGGCTTAAACTCATAATATCATTACATTGTAAAATATTATAAACCGTATGGTGCAAACTTTGTTGTACCAATATTATAAGCTTACTATTTTACGATGAAAAAATCATTCTGCATTGCTATTACATTAGTGGTATTATTTGCGGCGCAAGCCTGTAATGATACCCGGAAAGCCAAGAATTTTAATGATAAAACCCTGGTTGATGATACCGGTATATCGTTAATAAAAAACGGTGTTGAGTCTGGCAACGCGGAGGTAAAATTATCCCGGCTTGCCGAAAAACAATCGCAAAATGCTAAGGTGGTTGATTTTGCTAAAATGATGATCACCGACCATACTGCTATGGGTGACGAACTGAAAAAGCTTGCCGCAGGTAAAAAAGTGAATACAAGTGATACTTTAACACTTGAGCATATGCACTTAATAACAAGTCTTTCAAAAAAATACGGTGCTGAGTTTGATAAAGAATATATGCAGGCAATGGTTGCCGACCATAAAAGGGCCATTGAAGTATTTAAAGCTGCTGCCAATAATACCGATGTAACTGTAAATAACTTTGCCGGGAAAAATATTCCTAAACTGGAAGGCCATTTAGAAGAAGCCAATAAAATATTTACCTCTTTAAAATAATTTTAACTGCTGCTGAACCGGTGGTTTTGCTTTGCCAAACACGGTACGGCCGCCGTATTTCCATGATTCATTTCTTTCCTTTTCAATAACCTGATCAAAGTTGGCGTTGGGGGTAAAATCCTTTTCGGCAGCCTGGGCTATATTGGTCAGGCGTTTAATAGCCTCAATTTTTTCTGATTGGCCCAGCCTGGCTTTATGTATTGCTGTTTGCAGGGTGCCAATGGTTTCGTCATAAACCTTTATAGGCACAGGGAAAGGGTGCCCATCCTTACCGCCATGCGCGAACGAGAACCTTGCCGGGTCTTTAAAACGGGATGGCGTACCATGTATCACTTCGCTTACTAAGGCTAAAGATTGCAGCGTTCGTGGGCCTAACCCTTGCAATAATATCAATTCCTCAAAATCTTTTGGCTGCTTTTCATGCGCCAGCCATAATACCGCCCCTAATCGTTTCAGGTCCACGTCTTTGGCCTTTACTTCATGATGGTTTGGCATTACCAGTTTGCTTATCTCTTTGAGCATCCTGTCCGGCTGCTCGGCTGCTATCTGCATAACACCTGTGCGGCTGCTAAGGGCCTGCTTATCGGCCATGTTTAATATGTAGCCATTGTTTTTTCCATAAATGCTGGTGTGCGGGTCATCTAAAAAAGAAGTTAGCTGTTCCGAGTGCCAGTGGTAGCGGCGGGCCGTGCTGCTTTGGTCGCTCATGCCTTGTTGTACTACGGCCCATTTACCGGTATCGCTTAAAATAAAATTGTGTGTGTATAGTTGAAATCCATCCTGAATGGCGGTATTATCAATTTTAGCGCTAAGCTTGCTGCACCTAACCAGGTAATTACCATCAAGCCCGGTACTGTTGCCAACGTTTAATAATTCTTCGGGTGTACGTTTAGATGCCTTGCCTTTGCCGCCGCAAATATAAATGCCCAGTTCGCGGCTATGCGGATTCACCGTTCGCTTTAAAGCACCCATTACAGAAGTGGTAATGCCCGATGAATGCCAGTCCATACCCATTACCGCGCCCAGGCTCTGAAACCAGAATGGATCGCTCAAGCGGCGCAGTACCTCATCTTTGCCATAATCCATTACAATGTTCTCGATCACGGCTAAGCCCAGCTTGCCCATTCTTTCGGCGAGCCATAAAGGCACATAACCATAATGTAAAGGCAAATCAGCACTTCCTGAACGTTTCATGCTAACAAATTTAGCAATTTATTTATATTGTTAATGCTTGCTTGTTTAACTATTACAATTAATTTTAGGAATGATTTACTGGCTGCAGGCAATACTGATTGTTATAATTATTTTTTGATGCTGATGTACTTCAGGAGAACGCAACGTAAAAAAAAGCTGCAGGCAGATTTGAAAGCCAATTGGGGTAAACCTTTAAATGTAAGGAGAAACTTCAATCTGATCAATCGTTATAAAACTAATTTTCCCGGGGAAGATAGCCTCTCCACAAACACCGCCAATGATCTCGACCTTGATAGTGTGTTTAGCTATATAGACCGTACCAGTTCAAAAGTAGGGCAGCAATACCTTTATAAGAACCTGCACAGTATTCATACCAACCCTGAATATTTTGAAAAACTAGAGGCGCAAATAGAAAGCTTAAACCAGGATGAAGCCTCAAGAGAACAAATTCAGCTTAAATTATTTGATTTAAATAACGACGATGCATATCATTTGCCCGAGTTATTTGCTAAAAAACATCAGTCACTATTTAAGCCGCTGGTAGAAATGTATATAAAAGTGGCTGCCTTAATTGTTTTTGCACTGGTAGCGCTTTTAGTGATCATACCTAACCAGGTATATTTAATTATGCTTTTTGCAGCTCTGTTGGCCAATACAGTCATTTATTTTATCAATAAGAATAAGATATATAATTACATTCATTCATTACCACAGTTGCTTGCATTATATAATGTTGGCAACTGGATTGTTAATACGGGCTATGTTGATATTGATGATAAGGTTACGCACAGCCTGGCCAAATTATCAAAACTTAAAAAATCATTAAGCTTTATAAACTACCAGAGCAAGGTTGCTAATGACCCCACAGATCTAACCTATTTAATTAGTGAATGGATAAAAATGTTCTTGTTATTTGAGCCGAGGGTTTTCATATCTTCTATAAATAAGGTTAACCAGTATCTTGATGACATAAAGATAGTTTACGATTATGTAGCTCAAATAGATGTTGCCATATCTGTACAATCAGTAAGGGATGGTTTACCTTACTATTGCATCCCCGAAATTGAAGCCGGCAGCGGTAAAATAATAGTTAAAGACCTGTATCATACACTTATTGAAAACTGTGTTGCAAATTCAATTGACAGCAATATTGGGCAGGGTGTTTTAATAACAGGATCTAACATGTCTGGCAAAACAACCTTTATACGGGCTATGGCGGTAAATGCGCTGCTATCTCAAACTATTCATACAAGCTTAACAACAAAATACCAGGCACCACCGCTTAATATACTCACCAGTATTAATATGAGCGATAATATTGAGGAGCAAAAGAGCTATTTTCAGGCGGAGGCATTGTCGGTTTTGCATATACTCGATAACTCAACGGCTGATAAACCAGTAAAAAGCCTGGTGATCATTGATGAAATTTTCAGGGGAACAAACACCATTGAGCGTATAGCGTCTGCCAAGGCTGTGTTGTCGCATTTAGTGCAAAACGAAAATTTTGTATTTGTTTCGACCCATGATCTTGAACTGGCCAAACTTTTAGGGGATGATTTTGCAGTATACTCTTTTGAGGAATTAATGGGCGATAACCGGTTGGTATTTGATTATCAAATAAAACCCGGGTTATTAAAAAACAAGAACGGAATTGCTGTTTTACAGGGCCTGGGTTATCCGCCTGGTGTTATTGAGGATGCTTATACGGTAAGCCGGCAGTTAAGGGAAAAGTATGATATTTAATTAATGTAAAGTCTGGGTCTATTCGTGCAGGCTCTATACTATTAGTTAAATATTGGCAAACACATAGCTGATTTTGAACGTTATATAATCACTATGAAAAAAATATTTACTCTTATATTAACGTCGGTAAGCATATTTGGCGCCCTATCAGTAAACGCCCAAAGTTCTGATACCACCAGGAGCGGGCGCTGGTTTAAACGTGATATTGCCGGGGCCATACAGTTACAGGCAACCTACCGTAAAACGGATCTGAATCAGCTTAACCAAATACTAAACAGCAACAACATCCCTTCATTATCACACAATAATATCTGGATAAATGCCTCTATGAGCCACATATTTAAGAAATTTATTGTGGAAGATGGGATAGGTTTTACTCCCATAACTTCATCAGAGGTTAATGGTTTAAAAGCAAAGTATAACCAGTATCAGGCCTTTTTAAGATTTGGATATAACATTGCAGAAAGCTCCAGTTACAGGTTGTATCCTTTCGCGGGGATAAATTTTTCGGCAGCGGTATTAGGTATAAAGGATAATGCCCGGATAGAAAACACTGATGATTTTTCGCAGGAGATCTTAAACAGTACATCAAGTAAAACCTTTTATCAGCCAAATTTTGGGATAGACCTGGGTGCCGGTTTTGATTACCTGATAAAAGTAAAATCAAAGCAGATGGACAACTTTGAGGTGGAGCGTAACATCCCGATAGGGGTAAGGGTTGGTTATTACATTAACGCTTACCAGGGCGATTGGAAGATTGAAGACCACTCCCTCCAGAATGGGCCAGACAATAAGAACAGCGCATTTTTTGTTACGTTTAATGTTGGCTTAGGCTACTATATCAGGAAAAGATAATCATTCAATATTCTGTTGAATTAAAAAAGGGGGATCAATATAACTGATCCGTTTTTTGTGGTGTATTAGCGGATTAATGACATTATATTAAAACTCAGACGTTCAAAAAACTAAGTGATATTTCAATACATTAGGGGCAATGAAAAAAATCATCACCCTAATCTTTATCTGCGTTTGTACCTCATCATATAACAATACTGTTGTTGCTCAAACGGTACCTGCCGATACTCTAAATAATTACAATGAAAAAGCAGACTTGCCGCTTTTAGGTAAAGTATGGGGCTTTTTAAAATACCATCACCCTAACGTTACCAAAGGTCAGTTCGACTGGGATCAGCAACTGATAGGGGTGTTGCCCGCTTACATGGCAACAAAGGATAGGGCAAGTCGCGACAAAGTTTTGCTAAAATGGATCAACGACCTGGGGACTATACCAACTTACCCCACTATTGATAGCGTTATCACCAATGTAAAGCTAAAGCCCAATTTAGAATGGATCAGCAGCGCTAATTTTTCACCAGAGGTACTTCGTACCCTTAATAATCTCAAACACAACCACTCGCAGGCAGATCAGCGTTATGTTAAATTTATGGCCGACGACGATGTGGTGATGCCTTTTATTATTAACGAATTGCCTTATGCTACAATGAGGTTCCCTGCCTATTCGTACCGCCTGCTGGCAGCTTTCAGGTATTGGAATATTATAGCTTATTGGTACCCATACAAACATCTCGCTAAACAAGATTGGGATAAATATTTAAAGCAGTTAACGCACGAAACCTTAGCTACCCGTAACGAAACAGAATATGTCCATTTTATACAAAGCATGGCAGCATCCGTTAAAGATTCGCACGCGGTTATAAGTTCTGTAGGGCTTGAGGAGGTAAAAGGAAAATATCAGGCACCCTTCAGTGTAAAAATACTTGATGGCAAAGCGGTTGTTAATTCAATGAACCCAAACTTTGTAAAGGGGCTTGATGTACAGAAGGGATATATTCTGGAATCTGTTAATAGCGTTCCTGTAAGTAAGATACTTGACAATGTAAAACCTTACGTTTCGGCATCAACCAATGCATCCGTATTACGTGAAGCAGGTAGGTTGGTAACACGTACAAACGATACCGTTTCAAACATTGTGCTGATAGATAATAGCAATCAGAAGCATAGTTTATCTATTAAAAATATTCGCTATAGTTCCTTCATACCAAAAGGGATTGATTTTCCGTATCAGAAAGATTCCAGCTATTATGTGATGAAAAGCGATGTGCTCTACATTAATGTTGGCGCAATACAAAGAACACAGATCCCTTTGCTTAAACCCATTCTGAAAACAGTAAAAGGTGTGGTATTTGATGGCAGGCAATACCCGGGCACAGGTGCGCAAGCCGATCTGTATAGCGAATTATTCTTTCCCCATAAAATACCGTTTATCAAATTTTCGAGTGCTGTAAAAGGCTATCCGGGTGTGTTCAGGTTCACCAAACCAATTGTTGTTGGAGCTGATAACCCCGATTATTACAAAGGAAAAGTTGCTATTTTAGTGAACCAGGAAACACAAAGCGGCGGTGAATTTTTTGCACTGTTCATCAAATTAATACCCAACGCAGTGGTTGTAGGCTCAGAAACATCGGGTGCTGATGGTAGTGTACCTCCCGCATTTAAATTACCCGGCGGTTTCACTACACAGTTAACTGCGATAGGCGCATACCATCCCGATGGCCGCGAAACCCAGCAAATTGGGGTTATACCCGATGTGAAGGTTAGCCAAACCTTAAACGGTTTCCGCGAACACAAAGATGAACTGTTAGATAAAGCGGTTGAGGTGATCCTGAACGGAAAGAAATAAGATGATTACTCCTTAATAAAGATCTTTAACAAGCTGAATTTATACTTCAAATGCATACTTAGCATCGCTCCAAAATTCATCAAGGGCAACTATGCGGGGTTTAAAGAACGAGATCAGTTTGGGCCAGTCTTCTTTTTGGTAAATGCTTACAGGAGCGATTTCTGTGGAGATCCGGCTAATGGTTTTGCCGTATTCGTCGGTAGTGTGCAGCTGCCATTCCCAATTTTCGTTAAGTGTATTTTGCAGTACATTTTTGTAGGTAGCAAACTGCTCAAAAAATAATTGTTGCAGTTCTTTATCCGGGTGGGTTATCTCAATAGAAATGCTTGCATGTTTATTATCAGCCTGCATCCTGAAAAAGATATGCTTAACACCTGTTTTATAATTAACCCAGTTAGTCCTTAATCCTTCGGCAGATAATACCGGGCCCATGTACTGCCCAAAAGCAGTCCAGAATGCTTGTCTTAGTTGTGATGCCTGCTCTTTGCTATACATGGTATTATTGGGGGAAGGACAAAGCTGTTTAAATTAACAACCACAAAGGAAAATTACAGTTAACACAGAGATCATAAATAGAGATAATAATGAATCATAAGTCTGCATTCTTAGTTTTCTTCGTTGGTAAAACTATTTTTATTGATTTAACGCGGAATATGTGTGCAAAGTAGTTTAAAATATTTCGGTTAATAAAATCAACCTGAATATTTACATTAGCAAATCCAATAAGCGACCTTGGATTATATAAAGAGAAAGTTTATCAACCTGCTAAAGTAATAGCCAATTAATATGAAAGTTACCGCATCATTGCTAATAGTTTATTGTACCTTATTTTTATCTTTTTATAAATCTTTTGGGCAATCAGCCAATCTGTTCGATCCGCAAAGTAAACCACAGTTGGTATCCAAACAGTTTGCTTTTACCGAAGGCCCTGCGGTTGATAAGAAAGGAAATATCTTTTTTACCGACCAGCCCAACAACAAAATTTGGAAATATGATACGGACGGTAAATTATCGGTATTTATGGATAGTGCGGGCAGGGCCAACGGAACGTATTTTGATAAAAAAGGTAACCTTATTGTTTGTGCCGATGAACACAACCAGATGTGGCAGGTAAAACCCAATAAAGAAGTTAAAGTGCTGATAAAAGACTTCGGCGGGCATTTGCTGAATGGGCCTAATGATCTTTGGGTACACCCCAACGGGAATGTTTATTTTACCGACCCATACTACCAACGCCCATGGTGGACACGTACCAAACCTGACCTTGACCATCAGAAAGTGTTTTATCTGCCAAAAGGAAAAACACAGCCAATAGCTTTAGAAGATAGCCTGAAAAGACCAAACGGAATAGTAGGCACACCTGACGGTAAAACTTTATACGTAGCCGATATTGGAGATAATAAGATCTATAAATTCAGCATTAAGGCTGATGGTACTTTAGGCAATAAAACCATCCATATTAAACAAGGTGCAGATGGCATGACGCTTGATGCGCTGGGTAACCTTTATCTGGCAGGTAATGGTGTCACTATTTATAATCCGCAAGGCGAAAAAATTGCACACATTGATGTTCCTGAACCCTGGAGCGCCAACTTATGTTTTGGCGGTAAGAACAGGGATGTGCTTTTTATTACCGCATCAACCGCTATTTACACCATGAAAATGAATGTAAAAGGAGTGGAGTAGACACTTCTATAACAATATGTAATTGCGAGGCCTTTGAAAGGGAAATGACATTTGCTGGGTCATCCTGAGCTTGTCGAAGGACGTGCGTAAAGGCCCACCCCGCAATGCTTCGACAAGCTCAGCATGACCCAATTAACTAAATATGTCATAGGTAGCGGAGCGCGGCAATCTCGTAGCCAATGCATGAACGCCACAGCCCGCAGCGCGTAATCCCATGCCTGGGCTTTTCAATGACATGATGGGAATTAACCATTACATCTTCCGCTGCGACTTCTCCCACATGGAACTTTGTTTTTTGGTGAAATACCTGATAATCCCCATCAGCACCGCATAATTCATTACGCAAAAGTAGTAAGGGATAAAGAGCACCTTTATACGCAATTGTCTTTTTTCAAGTATAAAACCTAAAATAGCCGATAGGTAAAATGCTACCTGTGCCACAAACATAAGCTGGTAAAAAACACCATCGCCGGCAAGGGCTAATGCCAGATTAGTAAGGAAAGCGATGATCAAAAAGAAGGGCGTAACCGTCCACCTTAACACCCTATGGCTCACATATTGAAAGGAGAGAATTGGGTACTTAAACGAAAACAGCAATGGCTTTAAGCGCAGGATAGATTGTATCCCGCCCGCGGCAATCCTTATCTTTCTTTTCAGTTCTTCGGTAACGTTTTCTGATGCATTCTCCAAAGCATACGCATCCGGTTCATAAATAATGCGGTAGCCTTTTTCAGCTATCAGCATAGATATCATAAAGTCATCTAAAATAGTATCGGCAGGTACATCTTCATAAAGTTTGCGCCTCACGCTAAATAGTTCACCTGCCGCGCCAACAACAGAATATAGCTCCGAATCCCATTTTTTTAATGCCGATTCATACTTCCAGTAAAAACCCTCACCGGCAGCACTTGCATCGGCATTCGCATCAATCTGCACCCGTTTTTCGCCCGCTACGGCGCCTACTGTTCTGTCAGCGTAATGGCGGCAAATCCGGGTAATAGCTTCAGGGTTTAAAAAAGTATTGGCATCAGTGAATACTACCACCTCGGTGGTTACAAACTCCATTGCGCGGTGTATAGCGGCAATTTTACCCGCACGCTCCGGGCGGTGCAGTAACTGTATCTGGGGGTACTGACTAATAATATCCGGCGTTTTATCGTTAGAACCATCGGTAACAAAAAGGAATTTTAACTTACCGGCAGGATAGTTCAACTGCAGGCAATTAGCAATCTTGCTGGCCATGTAATGCTCTTCGTTGTAAGCGGCAACAACCAGGGTGCATTCCGGTAACTGGTCATCGGCAACAACAGGTAATACCGGTTTACCTTTGAATGTTCTTTTAATTTTTATAATAAAATATAATAGTATGCCGTAGCCTGCAAATGTGTAAAATGCTATAAAGAGGCTAATCCAAAATGCTATTTTCATGAAGTTTTATTAAGTGTGTAACCAAGGTCACTACTGGTTTTGCTGTGGGTAATGTTCCACCAGATACCCCGCAATAATAGGGGTATAAAGTTGAATCTTTTGCCTTTAATGTAATTGATAATGTTGCGGGGCGATACCACCAGCATAAAGTAAATATAAAAGACCAGCGCCTTAAAAAATGGCGCGTTCCTGCGGATAAAAAGTATGCGGTTACGGTTCATAAAATATTCTTTAATGGGGCTGTTCTTGCCTACACTAATAGATTCTTTATGAAATATTACCGCGCTGCCGCATACCCAGGCCTGGTAACCCGCACGGTTAATGCGTTCGCCCCAGTCAACTTCTTCAAAGTATAAAAAGAAGTTCTCGGCCATTAAGCCGGCTTTTTCAACAGCCTGGCGTTTTATCATCATGGCTGCGCCGTGGCAATAACCGGTTCTACCAATAAAGTTTTCGTACTGGCCGTTATCTTTTTGCCCTTTTCCAATGGCTGTATTACGGCCGGTGTAGTAATTAACCAAAGTAAAGCCTGCGTATTGTATCAGGCTTTTATCGTTGTAATATTTAATTAAGGGAGATATAATGCCCACCTGTGGGTTGGTATCCAATACGTTAACTAACTTTTCGACCAGGCCGGGGGTAAATTCTGTATCGTTATTAACCAGGAAATAATAATCGCCGGTAGCATTTTCAATGCCCAAATTGTTGCCACCCGCGAAACCCAAATTTATATCTGAACGTATAAACTTAATATCAGTATATTTAGTAGTCCACTCGGGTACAGGGTTTATTGTACTTGCGTTATCAACAACAATTATCTCTAAATTTTTATAGGTATTTGTTTCGGTAATAGAAGTTAAAAGTTCTTCCGTTATTTGAGAATGATTAAAATTAACAGTGATAACAGAGATTTTGGTCATATTGCGTAGTATATTTAAACGTTATAATATTAATAAAAGTTAGCCACTTAACCGCCATTTAGCACATTGGAGAATAAACAAATTGTTGACGAGGCTGCATTGCTTGAACTTAAAGCCGACGAACTGGTAGTTTTACTCCAAAAAGGTGTTGTAGACAGGGACAGGGCAAGGGCTATACAGGAAAGAATATATCACGCGCTTGATAAGGGATCCCTCCCTCAAAAAATTGAAGCCTTTAAAGAACTGGATGCTGTTGATGACCGGCTTGAACTGTTAAATGAATTTGAATTCCTGTTATCGCATCACCAGTTAGACAGTAAAGCTTCCAAAAAATACCTTTTACAGGAGCGGTTAAAAAAAGGCTTAATAATAACTATAGGGATAATCATGATAACCCTGGGTATGGCCATGATCATTATGCCTGCACCGCCTTATTTTGAAATGTTCACTGTTTTTTATTTTAACCAAAACGATGGGGTTACTTTAATGGACCTTATAGCCTTGCTTATTGTATTTACAGGTGTATATTTGTTTTTAAGCTCGATACTAAAAAAACAATCCCAATAACCTATCCAAATGCCCTTGTCAAAAAAGATCTTATTGGTTGATGATAACCGGCTGGTTTTAGAAATGATGGGCAGGGCGCTGGATAAAGAAGGTTTTTATTGTATGAAAGCCATATCGGCAAGCGCTGCTATAGATATGCTTAAGCAGGACAGGCCCGACATTATCCTGTCAGACTATCATATGCCCGATGTGAATGGTTTCGAGTTCAGGCAAAGCCTGATAGATACGCCTGATTATAAGGATATCCCTTTCATGTTCTTAACATCAGAGGGAGACAATAATTTAATGCTGGAGGGTATTAACCTTGAAGCTGTAGATTATATTTTAAAAGGTACCCCAATACCTGTGATAGTATCTAAAATAAATAACTTTTTACATACCGTACGTGAGCAGCATGAACGTACCCTTAAAGAGTTAAGTAAGGCCGCGGTAGCTTTAAATCTAAGTTCTATCCCTCAAAAAAACCCAACGGTTAAAGGCTTTGAAATTGATTTTTGGCATAAGCCCTTTCAAAATTACCCGGGTGGCGATTTTATAGATTTTATTACCATAAATGAACAGTATACTTTTATTGTACTGGGCGATGTAATGGGTAAAAAGTGGGGAGCCTGGTATTTTTCGTTCGGGTTTTTAAGTTACATAAGGGCAGCCGTGCGTATTTGTATTTCCGAAGGTAATTTCTCTACAAAAAGCATCCTCCAAAAAATAAACGCGGTGGTATATCATGATCCGGTGGTTAATGATGTGCTATCCAGCTTGTCGCTTATTATGATTGATACCGTTAATGCCGAAGTAAAATATTCCGGCGCGGGAGATCTGCCCTTGTTATATTATAATTACGCCGAAAAGAAAACGACACAGGTCACCTCGTCGGGGATGTTATTAGGCTTAATGCCCGATGGAGACTTTGACGAGCTGGTACTAAAGCTAAACACCGGCGACCAGATATTTCTGCTAACCGATGGAATAATTGATTTTGAAGGGGCCGAAGGAAAAAGAACCGATTATAATACGTTTATTACGGCAATTACGCCATTTTTGGGAACATCATTTTCGGAATTTAAAAAAGGTGAATTTTTAAAAGAAAAAACAATAGTGCATGTTGATGATTGCAGCTTAATTTATTTACAAAAAACAGCTTAATGATACTAACAACAACAACTAACAAAAGTGCTTTAATTGCCCGGCTTGAGGCAAAAGAAGCAAACCTCACCGTTGCAGATGATTTTAAAGAAGAATTAGTAGCGCTGATAGATAAAGGCAACAGGTTTATTGTGGTTAATTTTGAAAATGTAGTTTATGTAGATAGCTCCTTTTTGGGGGCATTGGTATCATCTCTTAAATACGCTATCCCTAACCAGGCCGATATTGTTATTGCCGGTTTAAACAAAGATATTTTTGCCCTGTTTCAATTAATAAGACTGGATAAGGCATTTAAAATATACACCACTGCCAATGAAGCGGCTGCAAGCAAAACGTTGTAATATGCCCGGGGGACTATCTAAAAGGTTTATTTTCGCTAATAATGCCGATGCATTATACCCACTTACTGTGGATATAATTGAACATGTAAAACAAGAAGCAAACCCGCATGAAACAGCCATCCTTAAATTAAAGATGGTTTTAATAGAACTGTTAACAAACGCTATAAAACACTCAGGAAATAGCGAAACCCTTATTGAGGTATCAACAGATGCTCACTGCATTAAATTAAAAAAAACAGATAACGGGGATACATTTGCCATTGAATGTGATCAAATTAAACTGGAGTGGCCATTACCCGGAAAACATCACGCAGGCCGGATAATTAGTATTTATGGTGACGATAGCTGCACCTTAAAAGGGAATGTGGAAAATAATTGTCAAATAAACTTTTTTATAGAAGAGCATACAGATACCGAAACAATGGATAATGCGATCACTTCTCTACCGGAACATTTTGGGTTAATGATAGTTACAAGGGCATGTAATAGTTTTATGTACGAATTTGATATTGATACCTGTACAAATAATTTTATTGCTACTATAAACATCGGGGGAGAGTAATTGAATACTTATTGTATATATCTGCTGTATACATAATAACTCTTACCTGTTTGATACAAGCTTGCTTTGGGAAAGCAAAACGACACAGCAACTGTAAAAAATTTTAGTCGGTAAAATCCGGCTGTTTTTTATAAATTTAACTATCAATCGCAATTTTTGGTATGACTTTAAATTATTATTGGACAAGATACAGGTCGGTTTTAATTTATGGCATTTTGTTAGCTGCCTTGCTGTTGCTTTTAAAGTGGCTGGAGTGGCGTTTTATAATAGTTGACTACGCTTTTGAGATGTATGCCGGCTTCATAGCCATACTATTTACAGGTTTAGGGATATGGCTGGCGCTAAAACTGAGTAAGCCAAAAACAGCTACCGTTTATATAGAAAAAGAAATACTGATTAAAGATAACGGCGAATTTGTTTTAAACGAGCTTGAGCTAAACCGCCTTGGTTTAAGTAAACGCGAATTAGAAGTGCTGCAACTAATGGCGCAAGGTTTAAGTAACCAGGAAATTGCAGGGCATTTATTTGTGTCACTAAATACTATTAAAACCCATTCATCAAAATTATTTGAGAAGATGGATGTACAGCGCCGTACCCAGGCTGTTGATATGGCTAAAAAACTGAGCTTGATACCCTGATCCCCTCATACTTAAGTATGAAAATGAATGGCTAATTTCAAAATCACCCTAAAGTATGACCGGAAAGATAACCTGATAACCCACCTTTGTTACAACAAAATTTAAAAACATGAAAAAAAATGTACTTGTATTTGGGCTGATCTCCGGATTTATCGTATCGGCCTGGGCAGTGGGCAGTATAGCCCGGTGCTATACCACCGGCAATTTTGGTGGTAGTATGCTATTGGGCTATGCCTCAATGATATTGGCGTTTTCGCTTGTATTTGTAGGCATTAAAAACTATCGCGATAAGTTTAACAACGGTGTTATTAGTTTTGGCAAAGCATTTAAAATTGGGTTATTAATAACGCTTGTTGCATCAACCGTGTATGTGGTGACATGGTTAATAGATTACTACGTTTTTATTCCCGATTTTATGGATAAGTATTCGGCACATATAATTAGAGATGCCCAAAACAGCGGCGCGACAGCAGCCGAGATCAGCAGTAAAACCAAAGAGATGGCCACCATGAAAGAGCTGTACAATACACCTGTATGGGTTGTGTTATTTACGTATATGGAAATTTTCCCTGTTGGGCTGCTTGTAACAATAATAGCCGCGTTAATATTAAAAAAGAAGGATAATAGCGGATCAATAGTAGCCGCCGCATAATACATTCATCATGAAAATTACTTTAACAAGCGTATTTGTGAGCGACCAGGAAAAGGCGCTGCAATTTTATACGGAAGTATTAGGGTTTATCAAAAAAAACGAAATCCCGTTGGGGGAATTTAAATGGTTAACACTTGTATCACCAGCTCTGCCAGATGGTGTTGAGCTACTACTCGAGCCTAATAATAACCCCGCGGCATCAAACTATCAGAAGGCTATTTTTGAGCAGGGAATACCGGCGACAGCTTTTTATGTTGATGATATTGATGAGGAATATAAACGGCTTTTGTCTTTAGGAGTAAGTTTTGTAACACCCCCAACAGAGGCAGGCCCGGTAAAAATCGCTGTTTTTAATGATACCTGTGGGAATTTGATCCAGATATACCAGATGTGATCACGGCATACTTATAAAAGCAGAAAGGTTCCAAAGAATATTCTCTGGAACCTTTCTGCTTTAGACTATTTTAATCTTAGCATTCAGTGGTTAAATACACACTTAGTGCTTGGTTATCTGTTTCACAATATCATTGCCAAAAGCAAATACCATTAATGATATCAACAATACAAAGCCAACAATTTGCGCGCGCTCCAGGAACTTATCGCTCAGGGGTTTACCTTTTATCATCTCAACGATCAGGAATACGGTATGCCCGCCATCTAACCCAGGAATAGGCAACAGGTTGGTAAGCGCTAAAACCATTGAAAGGAAGCCCACAAGGCTCCAAAAACGAATCCAGTCTACATGGCTTCCAAACATTACCGCGATGCCTATAGGGCTTGATATTGCCTTACGTGCCTTAACCTCGCCGGTAAATATTTTACTTATACCCTTCGCATTATCCGTAAACATTCCCCATGCTTTGGTTGCCCCAACAGGTAATGAGCCAAAGAAGCCATATTTTACAGTAGTATCCTTAGGCAGGTCGGTTTTAACAGATATACCATATTTGCCATCTGCAAAGCCCAGCATCCCGTCTTTATTCACTTGGGTAACAAGCGGTAGGGTAGCGTTGTTACGCTTAACAGTTAAGCCGGCCGATTTATTTTTAAACTTTTTTAATTCTGTTTGAAATTCATCATAAAACCTGATCGGGGTACCATTTACAGCAATAATGCTATCACCTTTTTGTAAACCGGCTTTGGCAGCATTGCTCTTTGGCACAACCACACCTACCATAAAGGTAGTACGTGGCAATCGGCCAATAAATTCTTCAATGCCGTAATCAGACAGGTCATTCAGGATTGTAGAAGGTACCTTTACGTCAAGCTTTTGATCTCCGCGCTGTACATTTAAAACAGTTTTGTCCAGCAATACTTTCGAGCTGATCAAATCCTCAAACCGTACAATAGGTTTATTATTCACGCCGATAATTTTATCACCAGCCCTAAGACCCATTTTTTGGCCAATAGTACCCGGTACTATACCATATTTAATGTTGGCATTTGGGATATAGGTTTCGCCATAGCGGATGGTAAGCACCCAAAATATAAATATACCTACTATAATGTTTACAATTATACCGCCAAGCATCACAATAAGGCGCTGCCAGGCCGGTTTTGAACGAAACTCCCATGGCTGCGGCGGGCCGGCCAATTGGTCGGTATCCATCGACTCATCTATCATACCGGCAATTTTTACATAGCCACCCAGTGGTAACCATCCAATACCGTATTCAACACCTTTATAATTGAATTTGAAAAGACTAAAGTTCCATGCATCAAAAAACAGGTAAAACTTCTCTACTTTTATTCCGAAAGCGCGGGCTGCTAAAAAGTGCCCAAACTCGTGCAGTATCACTAAAATTGAAAGACCAAGTATTAATTGGCCAACCATTATTAAAACGCTCATTCTTTATTTATATATATTAAGATTGTAAAGCCTTTAACGGCATTTTCTTTATTAAATTTTGCGCAAATATGCGTGTTTCTTTATCAGTATTCAAATAGTCGCTTAGCGAGGGCTTTTCTATATAAACTATTTGCTGCATGCAGTTTTCAATAATATCGCTCATTGCTAAAAAGCTTGTAGTATTATTTAAAAAAGCAGCAACGGCTATTTCATTAGCTGCGTTAATAATGCAGGGCATATTGCCGCCACGGTTTAAAGCCTCATACGCCAGCTTTAAATTACGGAAAGTATCAATATCCGGTTTTTCAAAGCTTAGGTTAGGGTAGTCCATAAAATCAAACCGCTTAAAATTGCTTTTTATACGGTTTGGATAAGAAAGCGCATATTGTATGGGCAGCTTCATATCAGGCAAACCCATTTGTGCTTTAATTGAACCATCATCAAACTGAACCAAAGAATGGACAATAGATTGCGGATGCACAATTACATCTATCTGGCTTGCCTCCAGGCCAAACAACCATTTTGCCTCAATAACCTCCAGGCCCTTATTCATTAACGAGGCGGAGTCTATAGTTATTTTAGCGCCCATTACCCAATTAGGATGTTTAAGCGCCTGCTCACGGGTTGCACCAGCTAAAAAATCTGTCGTTTTACCTCTAAAAGGCCCGCCGGATGCTGTGATGATGATCTTTTCAATCTTATTACCTTCTTCGCCTGCAAGGCACTGGAAAATAGCAGAGTGCTCACTATCTACCGGTAATATTTTAACGTTATGTTCTTTAGCTAAACCGGTAACCAGTTCGCCGGCTACAACCAGGGTTTCTTTATTGGCTAACGCGATATCTTTGCCTGCTTTAATGGCGTTAATGGTGGGTTCTAACCCTGCAAAACCAACCATTGCGGTTAACACCATGTCAATATCAGAATGGGTTACCAGGACTTTTATAGCATTATAACCAGCTAATACTTTTATCGGCAGGTGAGCTAATGCTTCTTTAATTTCCTGGTATTTGCTTTCATCGCATATAATAGCGTATTCTGGCACAAATTCAATAGCTTGTTGAATAAGTAGGTATGCATTAGAATGTGCCGTAAGCATAAAAGCCCTGAATAGGTGACTGTTATCCCTTATTACATCAAGTGTTTGTGTGCCAATACTACCTGTAGAGCCAAGGATGGCTATGTTTTTTACTTTGTTCAATATACTTATATAACCGTCATTACCTCATACTATGTAATGACGCATGGTTACCACTAATTGTTACTAATATAATTACTTAATTCATCCGCTATCTTCCGGTCATTAGCCAGGCGTGGTACTTTGTTTTGTCCGCCCAGTTTGCCCTGGCTTCGCATATAGTTTATAAAGGTATCCTTTTTTAAACTTTGGATGATGAGCGGCTGCAAAATGTTACCCTCAATAAGGTCAAAATAGTAAATATTTTTTTGCTGCAGCACTTTATCTACTTTTAACGCGAATGCTTTTAGGTCTTTCGGCTCTTTGCCAAACTCAATAAACCATTCGTGGTAAGGAGGGATTCCGTCGCCCGGTGCTACCTGCGGTGCTACTGTAAATTCTATCACATCAACACCTTCTTCTTTAGCCACGCTCATGAGGGAATGCTCCACTTCCTCACCAATAACATGCTCGCCAAAGGCAGATATATAATGTTTAATACGGCCGCTAACTATGATCTTATAAGGGTTTTTTGAAACGAATTTAACTGTATCGCCCAAGCTATAACCCCACAAACCGGCATTGGTGTTCATAATGAGGGCATAATTTTTATCCAGCTCAACATCTTTCAGGTTGATACGTGCAGGGTTTTCGTTAAAATATTCATCAGAAGGAATAAATTCATAGAATACGCCCGAATCAACCAATAGCAATAATCCTTTGTCCTTTTGCGAATCCTGAAAAGCGATAAAGCCTTCTGATGCCGGATAAGTTTCAATGGAATCTATCTTAGCACCAATACTTTCTTCCATGCGGGCGCGATAAGGCTCATAATTAACCCCGCCATGCACAAATAGTTTAAAGTTAGGGAAGATGTCTTTTATCTTTTTACCACCTGATACGGCAGATAGCCTGTCAAAATACATCTGGCACCAGGGTGGTATGCCTGATATCAGCCGCAGATCTTCTTTGGCCGTTTCCTGCACTATTGCATCAACCTTTTGCTCCCAATCTTCAATACAATTGGTTTGGTATGATGGTAAGCGGTTCTTTTGCAGATAAGCAGGCACATGGTGTGCCACAATACCAGATAACCTACCGGTTGAGATACCGGCTTTAACATCTAAAACAGGGCTTCCCTGTAAGAATATCATTTTGCCATCTACAAAATCTGCCTTGCCCGTTTCATGAATGTAATTCAGTAAAGCATTGCGCGCGGCTTTAATATGCTCGGGCATGCTTTCTTTTGATATGGGGATATACTTAACGCCAGATGTAGTACCCGATGTTTTGGCCAGATATACAGGCTTGCCCGGCCACATTACATTTTCCTCGCCGTGTACTACGCGTTCAATATAGGGGCGCAGCTCTTCGTAATCACGTATGGGTACATTTTTTTTAAAATCTTCGTATGAATTAATCCCGGCAAAGTTATGATCCCGGCCAAAAGCGGTGTCCTTAGCATCATGAATTAAATTGCTGAAAGTGTCCTGCTGAAGCGTAACTGCATTTTGGCGGATATTGTTCAGTTGCCGGTTCACAAAAACGGCAAACACCTTACTCAATGCTGCTTTTAAACCCATAATTAATTGGTTTCGGCAATATCATCATCCACATCCTTATGGCTGTAAACCAATTTGCGGTAGGTAACAGCCAATATAATATTCACAAAAGGATAGGTGAATAATATGGTTATGGATATAACAGGATAATATTGGGCAAGTTTTGCAGGCAAGGCAATAAATAAAATAATGATGCCTAATATTAAAACTACCTTAAGCAGGTGCCCTTTAGTAAGCTGAAAACTTTGTTTTAATGACTCAAACGGCCCCGAAGCATCATCTACAATAAATGTGTTAAAAAACATTGACCGTAAAGCCAGGTATAAGCCAAAAACCCCGGCTAAAACCTCCACCACAAAAGCCAGATCGGGATTATTCTCTAATTTATCAATCAGTATGGTGAGGTTGGTTATTATAAAGGCAATAATAAATACAACAACCAGGTAGCTCCACACCATTTTAGCGGTAGGGATAACCTGCATAAACTCAAAATCGTAGTATTCACTATCTATTAAAGTAAATATCAGTTTGTATAAGCCCAGCGTTGTGTAAGCCTGCACCCATATCAGCAGGAAAGATACGATCATGGTTCCTGTAAAATCAGTAGGGGAGTATATAAACCCTATTATTAAACCAAGTACTGATAACATAAAAAACGCAATTACCGAATAAACAATAATGGTTACAAAATTCTTCCTGAAAATATCCCATGCAGTTTTAATGGTCTCTGCAACAGAAAAAGGGTGGTACATACTACGTTTTTATGATTTTTTTAACACAACTCGTTTCCAATAATCCTGCATAAATCCCAACCCGTAGGCGGTGAGCTGGGTAAAGGCAGCTATAATGCTCAAAAATGCGATTTTTGCTGATTTATTTTGCCACCACGAGTGAAAAAATATTAACAATATGTAAACAGCTAACATTAAATTGCAAAATTTTGCAACAGGTGAGTTAAGTATGTTAACAATAACTGTAAATATCATGGCAAGCGTAGCAAATGCAGGAAAAAAATGCACCAGCTTTAATTGCGATGGGAAGAATTTATAAATGTTGATACGGGCACGACCAAAAAAATGGATCTGCTTAAAAAATTTTACAAAATCTGTACGGCGCTTATGGTAAACGATGGCATTGGGTATTAACCCTATCTTATAACCTAAAGAATGTATGCGGATGCTGTACTCAATATCCTCACCTAAGCGGGTAATGATAAAACCACCTGCTTTTTCCCAAACCTGGCGGGATATACCCATATTAAAGCTGCGCGGATGAAATTGACCTATCCCTTTTTTGCTGCCCCGGATACCACCGGTTGTAAAAGGAGAGGTCATGGAATAGCTGATGGCTTTTTGCAGCGGGGTAAATGAATGGTGTGCGCCATCGGGCCCGCCGTAGGCATCAAGCCAGTTTTTACTGAGCGAATCATTTACTATTTGCAGGTAGTCTTCCGGTATCAGGCAATCGGAATCAAAAATTACAAAATAATCGCCTTTGGCGCGTTCAAAACCAAAATTGCGGGTAAAACCCTGCCCTTCATTCGCTTTTTCAAAGTAGCGGATGTCGAGTTTGCCTTCAAAGCTTTTTACAATGTCGCCGGCTTTATCTATAGAGCCATCCTCAATAACCAAAACCTCAAACTGCTTATAAGTTTGATGCGTTAAAGTGCCCAGTAACTCACTTATCTCTTGCGGGCGATTATATAAAGGTATGATGATGGAAAAAAACATATTTTTAGATGTGCAGATATGCGGATGTGCAAATATGCAGATGAAAATTATTAGTCGATTATAGAATTATAAGGCATTTGCACATCTGCACATCAAATAGTATCCTCAATTTGATAGTTATTACGATCTGGTGAGTTACGCGAAACAAGTTCGGCAACAAAGCCGGTTAAAAATAATTGCGACCCCAATAAAATTGCAACCAAAGCAAAATAAAATAAAGGGTTATCTGTAGGTTGCCTTGGCTTTACATTATTTGCAAGGTCTGTTAGCTTATCGGCTATTAAATAAATTGCAATAACCATACCTGCAAAAAAACTAAGAGTGCCCATCATGCCAAAAAAGTGCATAGGCCGTTTGCCAAATTTGCCAACAAAGAATATAGAAAGCAGATCAAGAAACCCGTTTATAAACCTGCTCCAGCCAAACTTGGTTTTGCCGTATTTACGTGCGCGGTGCTCAACCACCTGTTCGCCAATTTTGGTAAAGCCCGCCCATTTTGCCAGTACGGGTATGTAACGGTGCATTTCGCCATATACTTCAATGTTTTTTACAACAGGTTTGCGGTAGGCTTTTAATCCGCAATTAAAATCGTGCAGGTTGGGGATGCCGCTCATTTTACGTGTAGCGGAGTTGAATAATTTTGTAGGTAAAGTTTTACTTAGCGGGTCATAGCGCTTTGCTTTCCAGCCCGATATAAGATCGTAGTTGTCCTCAGTTATGCGGCGGTAAAGGCCGGGAATCTCATCGGGGCTGTCCTGCAGGTCGGCATCCATAGTAATAACAACATTGCCGCGTGCCGCCTCAAAGCCGGTGTTTAAAGCCGCAGATTTGCCATAATTACGGCGAAATTTAATGCCTTGTATAAAAGGATTGTTCTCTTTTAATTTAACGATCATATCCCACGAGCCATCCCTGCTGCCATCATCAATTAAAATGATCTCATAGGTATAATTGTTCTCGCTCATTACGCGGCTTATCCATGTGGTAAGTTCCGGTAATGATTCTACTTCATCGTAAAGTGGTACTACAACTGATATATCCATTTATTGGGAAAAAATGCCGGGGTGTCTCAAATCAGCAACCTGCATCATCTGCAAAAATATAAAAAACATACAACGGTTTTAGGGTTAGTTTTTTTAATCGGTATTTGGGTTTCATAATTTTAATATATTGCCGCTTTAATAATCTGCCAAAATGAAATTTTATAAAGCCCTCTTACTGATACTTACCATAGCTGTTTATAATGCTAAAGCGCAAAATACAGATCAGCCTCCAATAAAGTACGATCAGCATAAAGTATTTAATCCTTTGTTCTATTTCGGCAAAGGCAATGAGTTCCGTTCAGCATCTGGTGCACCCGGTGCAAAATACTGGCAAAACCGTGCCGATTATAAAATAAATGTAGCGCTTGATACCGCCAAACACAGCATAACCGGCAGCGTAATAATTACTTATACTAATAATAGTCCGGATGCTTTATCATTTCTGTGGCTGCAAACAGATCAAAACATTTACCGCGAAGATTCACGCGGACAAGCAACCAGTGTAGTTGAAGGCGGCCGTTTTGCAAATACATCTTTTACAAAGGGCTATGAAATAAAGGCAGTAACCCTGGTAAAAAATGGAAAGGCAGAAAAAGCCAACTATTTGATAAATGATACCCGGATGCAAATACGGTTGAAAGACACCTTACCCGCAAACGGAAGTAAGATACAGGTAAAAATTGATTATGCTTACACCGTCCCGGAATATGGAACCGACCGCACAGGCCGTTTAAATACCAAATACGGCTGGATTTATGACATTGCCCAATGGTACCCGCGTATGGAGGTTTATGACGATGTAAGCGGCTGGAACACTATCCCGTACATGGGCTCATCAGAGTTTTACCTGGAGTACGGTAACTTTGATTACACCATAACCGCACCGGCCAGTTTGGTAATAGCCGGATCCGGCGAGTTACTTAACCCCACAGAGGTGCTTACCCCAACGGCTCTTAAACGTTTGGTATTGGCTAAAACCAGCGATAAAACTGTTTTTATAAAAGATTCGGCAGAGGTAGTTGGTAAAAATGCTTACGTTAACAAACCAACACTTACCTGGCATTTTTATTGCAAAAACTCGCGCGATGTAGCATGGGCAGCCTCAAAAGCTTTTGTTTGGGATGCAGCGAGGATCAACCTGGCAAACGGGAAAAAAGCGTTAGCGCAATCTATTTACCCAATTGAAAGTGGCGGCAACAAAGCCTACGGCCGTTCTACCGAATATGTTAAGGCGGCTATTGAGCTATATTCGGCCAAGTGGTTTGAGTACACTTACCCGGTTGCTACAAATGTGGGCGGCCCGGTAAGCGGCATGGAATACCCGGGGATAGTGTTTTGCGATTATAAAAGTCAGGCCGGTGATCTGTGGGAAGTAACAAATCACGAATTTGGCCACAACTGGTTCCCGATGATAGTAGGCTCAAACGAGCGGAAATATGCCTGGATGGATGAAGGCTTTAATACTTTTATTAATAAGGTAGATACCAAAGTATTCAACAAAGGCGAATACTATGAAAAAACCGACGAGCAACAGGCGGCGCAGGGTAATTTCAACGATCATTCTGATGCTATTATGAATACGCCCGATGTGATACAAACGGATAACATGGGTGCATCGTCATACGTTAAACCCGCGCTGGGGTTAACCATTTTACGTGAGCAAATTTTAGGAGAGGACCGTTTTGATTACGCTTTCCGTACTTATATTAAACGCTGGGCCTTTAAACACCCAACCCCGTTCGACTTTTTTCATACGATGGATAACGCTGCAGGCGAAGACCTGAGCTGGTTTTGGAACGAATGGTTTATGACCACATGGAAGCTTGACCAAGGTGTGAAAGGAATTGATTATAAAGATGACGACCCAACTAAAGGCTCACTTATTACCATTGAAAATTTAGAAGAAATGGCCTTGCCGGTAACTGCATTAATAAAGGAGGAGAACGGTAAAAGCGGAACGGTTAAACTACCTGCCGAAATATGGCAGCGCGGCGGCGTATGGACGTTCCCCTACAAATCAACATCGAAAATATTGTACGTGACGTTAGACCCTGATCATGTACTGCCTGATATTAACCCGGAAAATAACTCAATGAGTGGGGTATTGATCCCCAAAAGTACCACTGCGGTTAATGTTATAAATAACTATTTGAATGCCGTTGGCGGTGCAGCTAAACTAAAAGAAGTAAAAGACCTCACCATTAAAGCTACATCTAAACTACAGGGTACAGAGTTGGCAGCGGTTACAAAGTATAAGACACCTGATAAAGCATTGCAGGAGATATTGGCACCATCGTTTAATAACTTTGTTGTGCTGCGGGTAAATATTAATGGAGATAGCATTAGGCTTGAACAGTTTAACAAACAATTACCTGTAAGTAAAGAAGATAAAAGCCTGGCTAAAGCAAAATACCAGCTATTCCCTGAACTGGATTATAGCAAAGCCGGATATAAACTTGAATTAGCACCAACCATGCAGGTTATAAATGATGAACTGGCATACATTGTAACAGTAACTAACCCGGATGGCGTACGTGTGAAAAATTATTACAATCAAAAAACCGGTTATAAAGTAAGAAAACTAACTGACGTGCCTAACGCCACACCAACTGATTACGACAATTACCAAAATATTAGTACAGGTATAAAAATTCCATTCACCGAAAAAGCAAGTGCAGGAGGGTATCCATTTGAATTAAAAGTTACCGATGCGGTGGTAAATAGTAATATAAGCGACAATGATTTTAAATAAAGGGACGGTAAACCACATTGTAGTTTGATTGTTAAAATTATAACCGGGTAATTAGATTTTGATCTTATTGCCTAACTTTAAATATGTCGCAAGAATTAACTGCAAATATTTCATTACGCAAACAGGAGATCACCACCAGGTACATAGAGGAATTGGATAAGCACCTGGCCGATCTGAAAGCCGGTTTGCTGGAAACTTCTCTCGAAATAAATGATTTTGCCGACCTGCTATTTATTACGCCCACGCATTTAAGTGATACTATAAAAGATGTGCTGGGGAAATCGCCTTGTAATGTTTATGAGGAAAAGCTGATCAAACTTTCTAAAGAATTGCTTCTAAATACCAATAAAACAATATCCGAAATAGCCGTCACACTCACTTACGATCCATCAAACTTTACAAAGTTCTTTAAACGGTTTGCAGGCATGACCCCTAAAGAGTTCAGGAATCAGCACTTGATTAAATTGACATCAGCAGCCGAAATAATCAGTTAACTACTCATACCGCAATGCTTCAATGGGGTCTAACCTTGAAGCTTTTTGTGCCGGATAGTAGCCAAAAAATATCCCGGTAACGGCGCATACTACAAATGATAGTAATACAGACGATTGTGAAACAATTGTTGGCCAGGCCAGCGTAAGCGTAACAATCCGTGTAGAAGCAATGCCCAGCACAACGCCAATAACACCGCCTGTTATGCTTATTAATATAGCCTCCATCAAAAACTGCATCATAATATCTTTACCCCGGGCACCTATAGACATGCGCAAACCAATTTCGCGGGTGCGTTCAGTTACCGATACGTACATAATATTCATGATACCTATCCCGCCAATTACCAGTGATATGCCCGCAATTACAGTGAGTAATATGGTGAGTAATCCGCTGGTTGAGCTTAAGGTATTGATCAGTTCGGCCTGGGTACGCACCGTAAAGTCATTATCTTCATCATTTCTTAAGCGATGAGATTCGCGCAGAATGTCTGTCATCTCCTGTGAGGCAGCATCTGATACCGCCTCACTTGCTGCCGAAGCGTAAATATTCTGAAAGTAAATAGTAGCCAGGATCCTTTTTTGCACGGTAGTATAGGGAGCTATCAATATATCATCCTGATCCTGCCCGAAAGTATTTTGGCCTTTAGGGTTAAGTATCCCAATAATTTGAAAGGGTATTTTATTAAAGCGGATAACCTTACCTATGGGATTTTCGCCATTAGGAAAAATATTGTCAATAACCGTTTGACCGATGAGGCACACCTTAGCAGATTTTCTTACATCATCGTTCGTAAAAAGTATCCCATCCTTAAGGCTCAGCTTACGGATATCTATATACTCAGGGCTAACACCTTGTATTGTTGTTGGCCAGTTAAGGGCGCCATTTATAACCTGCCCCCTTGAAGTTATTGATGGTGATAGTTCTGTAATGTTTTTAGCGCCCCTTTGTAAGGCTATTATGTCTTTTTCAGTTAACGTCTGGAAGCTTGAGCCCGCTATGCGCACACCGCCTGTAACATTACTGCTGGGTAATATGGTGATCATGTTTGACCCCATACTTGAAAGCTGATCAGTAATGCTTTTCTTTGAACCCTGGCCAATGGCAACCATAGCTATAACCGCGGCAACACCAATAATGATGCCCAGCATAGTTAAAAAAGCCCTTAATTTATTCCGCAGTAACGCTCTGTAGGCTATCCGCAGCAGGTTTAATATATCCATGGCTTTCGTTAATAATCATCCGCATCGGGCAGGTCAGCCAACATCTGCCTGGCCGATCGCGGGTTTTCGTTCTTTGTATCCTTTTGCACCTTGCCATCGCGCAGCAAAATAGTACGGCTGCTAAATGATGCTATATCTGGTTCGTGTGTTACAAATACAATTGTTTTCCCTTCATTTTTGTTTAAATCCTGCATTAAAGCCATTATCTCGTATGATGTACGGCTATCCAGGTTTCCTGTTGCCTCATCGGCCAGTATCATTACAGGTTCGTTTACCAATGCCCGTGCTATAGCCACACGCTGCTGCTGCCCGCCGGATAGCTGATTTGGAGTGTGGTCAAACCTATCGGCCAGCTTTACGGCTTCCAGGGCTTTTATGGCCCGGTCACGGCGTTCATTTACCGGGATATCCTTATTATATAAAAGAGGCAGCTCTACATTTTCTAATGCAGACGTACGCGGCAACAAATTATATGACTGGAAAACAAAACCTATTTTATGATTACGCAACTTTGCAAGTTCATCTTTCGAGAGCTTTTTTACATCAACGCCATCAAGTAAATAATCGCCTAATGTGGGTTTATCCAAACAGCCTAAAATGTTTAACAGGGTTGTTTTTCCTGATCCGCTGCTTCCCATTATAGTTACAAATTCACCGGCCTCTACATGAAAGCTGATCCCCTTTAGGGCCCTTACAGTTTCGCTGCCCATTATAAACTCGCGTTTAAGCTCGGTTATCTCCAGGATCTTTTTGCTCATCGCCCACGTCCTCCACCGCCGCCACCACCACGTCTTTGCGGCATAAACGGACTCCCGCCCGGGGCCGCTCCGGTTTTAGCGGATAGTTCGCCGCCGGTAAAGCCGGTAATTACCAGGTCATCTTTAGTTAAACCTGATAACACCTGTACCTGCGTATTATCATTTAAGCCGGTTTGTATTCTCTTTCTTACTATTTTTTTGCCCTGCAGCACCCAAACAACTGCGTTTTGTTTATTTAAACCCGATGTATCCT
This sequence comes from Mucilaginibacter sp., assembly GCF_041660805.1. Lineage (GTDB taxonomy): Bacteria > Bacteroidota > Bacteroidia > Sphingobacteriales > Sphingobacteriaceae > Mucilaginibacter. The sequence continues at coordinate 280,058 of NZ_JBAZVP010000001.1, forward strand.
TCCGGCTTTTAGGGGTATGGGTACCAGCGCCTTGTCCGGCATCTGGTGCGCCGCCCTGCCCACCGGCTGCAGCATTACCACCAACTGCACCCGCTGCTCTTTTGCGCCCGCCTGTGCGGCCTATCCTGCCCACAATTTCATAATCTTTCATCATGCTGGAATCTGGTGTAAAGGCAATTGCTTTAGCGGGTATAAGCATCGTGTTCTGCACCTCTTTGGTGTAAATGATAATGCTGGCTGTCATGCCTGGTTTTAGTTTCATATCATCATTAGGGGCATTCACAATGGTGGTATAAGTAACCACATTGGCCGATACGCTGGGGTGCAACCTTACCTCTTTAACTGTACCTCCAAATTTATCGTTAATAAAGGCATCAACAGTAAATGAAGCCCTTTCGCCTGGTTTTACATCGCCTATATCAGCCTCGTCAACATCTACAAGCACTTCCATTTTAGTAATGTCTTTGGCTATTACAAACAGGGTAGGTGTACTAAAGCTGGCCGCTACAGTTTGCCCGGTGCTAATGTTACGGTTAAGTACAACACCATCTATAGGCGAAAAAATATCCGAATAAGACAAATTCTTTTCGGCCGACCGTACCTGTGCCTGCACACTGTTCACATTTGCTTTTGCAGCATTAAGTGTATTTAGGGCATTGTCATAATCAGCTTTGCTGATGGCATCTGTTTTATAAAGTAATTCTTGCCGCCCAAAATTCTGGCGCTGATAAACAAGCTGACTTTGAGCGTTTTGGAGGTTACCGCGAAACTGATCTAAAGTGGCTTGTAACAATGATTTATCCAGCTGAGCTATCAGCTGCCCTTGTTTAACTTTCGAGTTAAAATCGGCATACAGATATTTTATAATGCCCGATACCTGGGTACCAACGGTTACGGTATCAACAGGTTCAACCCGGCCGGTAGCAGTTACACTTTGAGCAATATAGCCATAGGCGGGCTTTTGAGTTTGCAATACAATGGGCTTATCCTCTTTACGGATAAAGAAAAACCATATCAGCACCGCTATGATCAGCACTGCTAAAATGATCCCCGTTTTTTTATAATTAATTTTCATTATTACCTGTATTACAGTTTAATAGGTGTCCCTTTATAAAAATCATATATTTTTTGAGTAAGCAGTACATTATACTTAGCCTGTATAAATGCCTGCTGCGCCTGTACAAACAAATTCTTTTGCAATAAAAAATCCACCGAATTAGCAACGCCTACTTTTAATTGTTCGCTGGCTATGCGGTAGCTTTCTTTACTAAAATTATATCCCTGCAATGCGGCGTCATATTGCTGCTGCGCGTTAAGCACATTAATATAGGTACGCTCAACTGTTTGTGACAGGGTGATCCTGGTGTCCTTTAGATTGAGTTTGGCCTGGTTAACCGCTATTTTTGCTTCTTCCACCTGGGTTTTAACCACCCGTTTGGTAAATATCGGGATGGCTAATGTTACGCCAACCTGCTGGTAAAAGTTATTGTTTAACTGCGAAAAATAGCCCTGCCCGTTGGTATAACCTGATGTTAACGAAGCACCCGCGCTTAAGCTTGGTTTGTAGCCGGCCAGCGCTTTTTTAATATCATATTCGGCAATTTGTACACCAAGCTCGCTGTTTTTAATTTCGGGGCGGGTGGTAAAGGCGGCCTGCTCCGTTTCCTGCAATGGCGTTATAGATGTGGGTGTAATGATAGTATCCGGCTTAACAATATCAAAAGTAGCACTGGTTGGTAACAGCAGTAATTGTTTAAGCGTAAGCAGGTCTCCGCGCTGGGCGTTTTGCGAAAGTACAAGTGTGTATTGATCAGTCGCCAGTTGGGCCTGCAATTGTATCAATCCCTGGCGCGCTATAGTGCCTACAGTATATCTTTTTTGCTGAAGCGCTACCTGTGCTTTAGAAGTGTTCACCAGATCGGTGTTGTAAATAATGTTTTCCTTATCTAAAAGTACAGTGAGGTAGGCCTGGGTAATTTGCAGGGTAATATCGTTCTCCTGCTCAATAATGCTAAGGTTGGCAGATTGTATAGACAGGTTTTTTTGTTGTATGTTATTATTAATAGAACCACCATTATAAAGCACTGCCGAAGAATTTAAACCGTAATTGCCCGACGAGCTAAAATTGGAACGCCCCGCACCTGTACCCCCCGTATTGTTACCATGCGCAAAGTTTTGTGAAGCCGAAGCAGAAAGATCAGGTAAACGGGCAGCTTTGGCAAGCAAATATTCCTGCCTGCTTAATTGCTGGCTTAAGCGAAGGCTGTTAATTTGAATATTATTCTTTTTAGCATATGTAATGCACTGCTCCAGGTTCCACTTTAATGGCTGGTTAAGAAGGGTACTATCTTGTGCCCATAAATTTGCACCAACCAGCAAAAGGGTAGCTAATAGTAACGCATATTTATTTTGCAGCGGCATATATAACAGGTTATGTAGCTGATATTCAATTGTAATTTAATCACACAAGTGTATTTGTATTTGTTTTGTTTTAAATACGGGTAGCAGGAACTGTAATAATTTAATTACAAGAGTTACCTAAGCGCTTGAAAAAGCGCTTCAAAAAAGAAGAGAAAAGGCTATAAAATTAACTATACCAAGCCCAATACCTTACTGGTTCGTTCGCGGGTTGCATTACTCAACGCTTCGTCCTTAATTAAGGATTGCCCGTATGATGGGATCATTTTCTTCAGTTTCTCCTGCCATTCGGTTGAGTTTGCCTGAGCTTTAAAGCAGCGGCTTATCAGCTCAACCATAATAGGTACAGATGTTGACGCGCCCGGCGAAGCACCCAGCAGGGCAGATATAGAACCATCGGCAGAGGTTACTACCTCGGTGCCAAATTCTAATACGCCTGTGCGTTTAGCATCCTTTTTTATCACCTGCACACGCTGGCCTGCAATATCCAGTGTCCATTCATCAGCGGTAGCTTCAGGGTAGTATTCTTTAAGCGCGTTCAACCTGTCGGCCGGCGACTGCATAACCTGGCTTATGAGGTATTTGGTTAACGCCATATTATCGCGGGCAACGGCCAGCAATGGCAATATGTTATTTAGTTTTATAGAAGTGAACAGGTCAAGTAACGATCCTTTTTTTAGGAAACGGGTAGAGAAACCTGCATAAGGGCCAAAAAGCAATGCTTTTTTTCCGTCTATCATCCGGGTATCCAAATGCGGTACTGACATTGGCGGCGAACCTACCGATGCCTTACCATATACTTTAGCGTAGTGCTTATTAATAACTTCGGGATTGTGGCAAACCAGCCATTGGCCGCTTACCGGGAAACCGCCAAAGCCCTTGCTCTCCGGTATGCCCGATTTTTGCAGCAAAGGCAAAGCGCCGCCACCGGCACCAACAAATATAAATTTAGCGTTCACTTTGCGGCTATTGCCTGTTGCACGGTCACTAACTTTAACACGCCAGGTATTATCCTTGTTGCGTTTTATGTCATCAACATCGTGGTTAAGGCTCAGGTTAACACCTGGTTTTTGCTTAAGCTGATCAAAAAGAGCACGGCTTAATGTACCAAAATTTACATCGGTGCCAATATCCATATAAGTAGCAGATACCTTTTCAGCAGCATCGCGGCCCTCCATTACTAAAGGGATCCATTTTTGCAGCTGGGCATGGTCTTCAGAATATTCCATACCCTTAAAAAAGTGGTGTTGCACCAGGGCTTCACGGCGTTTTTTAAGATATTCAACATTATCGGCACCCCAAACAAAGCTCATATGCGGTATTTTGCTGATGAACGTTTGCGGTTTACCCACGTAGTTCTGCTCCACCAAATACGACCAGAATTCTTTTGTAACCTCAAACTGCTCGGCAATTTTTATGGCTTTTGATATCTCGATGCTGCCATCGGCGCGTTGCGGGGTATAGTTCAGCTCGCAAAACGCAGAGTGGCCCGTACCTGCATTATTCATGGCATCAGAACTTTCGGCAGCAACAGAATCAAGTCGTTCAAATATCTCAATGGTTAAATTGGGTTGCAGCTCTTTAAGCATTACCCCAAGCGTTGCGCTCATAATGCCCGCGCCTACTAAAACCACATCAACCGTTGTATTTGAAACTTTATTGCCGTTATTCATGATATAATTGAATGCTAAGATACATTCAAATAGTTATTTGAGGATGAAACCTTGTTATATACTGTTTAAATGAGAAAAATTTTACACTTAATACTCTGCCGGTAAAGCACAAGTATGTAATACCCTTACCCAATAAATCAGGCAATTTTAATAAATTTTACCTGAAAACCCTCTATCAAATAACCTTAAAATAACAATCAGTTAAATTATTTGATGTTTAACTGATAAAACAAATCGGCTAGCTGTTAAATCAACACAAAATAATTGTACAACTGTATATATAGTACAACCAATTAAAAGCCAATGAGCAGATCAGCCTTAATTATTTTAGCCGCAATGTTTTATATTGCCCTGGCCGCATGCAATCGTAATAAACCAAAGCCGGTGTCATCAAATATTACTAAACAAACTGTAGTTGTTAACGGTAAAAAAGATAGTGTAATTAATAATGCTAAAAAGAATTATGGCAACGCTACCGTTTCTGAGCCTTGTGTAAAATGTTTAATACAAGTGGTACAGTCAACTGATAATTACCGGACAAGTGTTGCTGGTGCAATTGCAAAAAATATTATTTACAACGTAAACTGGGTAAAAGCAGAAGAGGTGGCTGATACCACAAATGGCAAAGGTTCTACCAGTGCATTAAGATTAGATATTGTGGAAAAAGGGGTAAACGATAAAAAATTATCATCCTTTATATATGATAATAGCCTGGCGAAACTGTATTTTCTTAAAAATGCATCAGGGAATGAGAAAAATGAGCTAAAAACAAATGAGATTGTACTGAAAAAGATAAGAAACGCCTGTTATTGGGGTGTGGCTTCTGGTAATTAAGGTATTAAATATAAAAAGCCGGGTGTTCTGTAAATGAATGCCCGGCTTTTTTGTTTTTTATATTTTTGAAAGAAAATTACTATGCATGCAGAATAATTTTGCAGATTTTTAATTGATTTAAGAATTTTACCAATGATTTATTGTTAATTTTTATAAATATTATTAACATTACTATGAAATTTATAAAAATAATTTAAATTCGCACTGTAAATACTGAGATAAAAGACTCTTAAAGAAACTATAGTTTAAAACTAAATTACAAATCATTAAAAAAAATGGCAACTAAACTCGAGTACATCTGGCTTGATGGCTACAAACCAACTCAAAGCTTGCGTAGTAAAACGAAAATTGAAAAGGATTTTAGCGGTAAATTAGAAGATTGCCCGCTTTGGAGCTTTGATGGTTCATCAACAGAACAGGCACCGGGTGGTTCATCTGATTGCGTTTTAAAACCGGTATTTATTTGCAAAGACCCCCAAAGAAAAAATGCCTACTTAGTAATGTGCGAAGTATTAGATTCAAAAGGACAGCCTCATGAGTCAAATGGCCGCGCGCTTATACAGGATGATGATAATGATTTTTGGTTTGGTTTTGAGCAGGAATACTTTTTATGGGATCCTGAAACTAACAAACCGCTTGGTTTCCCGGCTGGTGGTTACCCAGGTCCGCAAGGCCCTTACTACTGTTCAGTAGGTGCTAACAATGCTTACGGCCGCGAAATTGTTGAAGAACATTTAGATGTATGTTTAGATGCAGGCTTAAACGTTGAAGGTATCAACGCTGAGGTAGCAGCAGGTCAGTGGGAATTCCAGATCTTTGCTAAAGGCGCTAAAGAAGCAGGTGACCAAATTTGGGTAGCCCGTTATTTATTAGAAAGAATTGGCGAAAGCTATGGCGTTTCTATTAACTGGCATTGCAAACCATTAGGTACTTTAGACTGGAATGGTTCTGGTATGCACGCTAACTTCTCAAACACTACATTAAGAACAGCAAATAGCAAAGCTACATTTGAAACTATATGCGAGGCTTTCCGCCCTGCAGTAGCTGAGTGTGTTGCTGTATATGGTGCTCATAACGAGTTACGTTTAACCGGTAAACACGAAACTGCTTCTATAACTGATTTCAGCTATGGTGTATCTGATCGTGGTGCTTCTATCCGTATCCCATTATACACAGTAGATCATGACTGGAGTGGTTACCTGGAAGATCGTCGCCCTAACTCAGCGGCCGATCCGTACAAAGTTGCTGCTGTTATTATCAAAACTGTAAAATCAGCAAAAGTTTAATACCCCATATTGTTACAGATCCCCCGGCTACAAACCGGGGGATTTTTTTTGCGCTATATATTCCATGTAGTTGCCTGAACTGATCATCTGCAGGTTATCAACAGATAAATTATAAACGTATACCCAGGCATATGTTATGCCGTTAGTTGTTTCAACAGGCATCATCAAACGGATATATAAATTAGGCTCATCCTGATCGGGGCCGTACCCTTCATAATCATCTATTTGCTTTAAAGCTTCGTGGCTTATTTCATAAATACTTCCGTATACCCGGCCAGGTTCTTCATTAATTATTAATCCGGGGTATTCACCAATATCATATAAGGTTCCTTTAACATAACCTGTGTTTAAATAAGTGCTGTTGCTTATAAGGTATTGTGCTAACCCGCTACCGGGCTGTAAAAGTGTGCCGTAAACAAATAAGAGATGAGTCATTATTTAAAGATAGGCTTACGATGTAAATAATATATCATTCATATTATTTTTATCTTGCTTAAATTGGCATTTTATATCTCACAACAATGGATCAGGAACAGGTAATTGCATATATTAAAGAGAATAATGTTCAGAAGGTAAAGTTTGCCTTTGCCGATATCGACGGCGTTTTACGGGGCAAAGTTATCAGTCAGAAGAAACTATTGGATGGCATGCAGGCCGGTTATGGTTTTTGCGATGTTGTTTTTGGCTGGGATAGCAATGATGCTACTTATGATAATGTGCAGCTTACCGGCTGGCACAGTGGTTACCCTGATAAATTGTGCTTTATAGACCTTTCTACTTTTAGAACCATTCCGTGGCAGGATGATATTCCGTTTTTTTTGGCTGATTTTAGCGGACCGGATGGAAAAGACCTCCCGGCTTGCCCCCGCAGTTTATTAAAACGGATCACCCGCCAATGCGAGGATATGGGTTACCATGCCGAGTTTGCACAGGAATTTGAGTGGTTTAACTTTAAAGAAACGCCCCAAAGCCTGCAGCAAAAAGGTTTTGCCAATATGGAGCCGCTATCTCCGGGTATGTTTGGCTACTCTATATTACGCACCTCGCAAAACAGCGATTTTTATTACGACCTGTTTAACCTGCTTACCCGTTTTGATATTCCGGTTGAGGGTTTGCATACAGAGACTGGTCCGGGAGTATATGAGGCAGCCATTATGCATGACGAGGTTTTAAAAGCAGCGGATAAAGCGGTGCTGTTTAAAACCGCGGTAAAAGAAATTGCCAGTAAACATGGCATCAGCGCCACGTTTATGGCTAAATGGAATGCCGATCTACCGGGTTGCAGCGGCCACATTCACCAAAGCTTATGGACTAAAGATCAGTCACAAAACCTGTTCTATGATGGTGCGGATATAAATAAAATGAGCGAGCTGCATAAGCAATATCTGGCCGGGCAGCTTTACTGTATGCCGCATTTGCTGCCTATGTACGCACCAACTATAAATAGCTACAAACGCCTTGTTGAAGGCGCCTGGGCACCAACTACTATTACCTGGGGAATGGATAACCGTACTACAGCCCTCAGGGTGATCAATACTACAGCCGGTTATACCCGCCTGGAAACCCGCATCCCCGGTTCTGATACCAACCCTTACCTGGCTATAGCGGCAGCACTGGCATCGGGTTTATATGGCATTAAAAATAAACTGAAGCTTAATATTGCGCCAACCGTTGGCAATGGTTATCAGGATAAAAGCAACGGCAGCCTGCATGCCAACCTGTTTGATGCCGCCACAGCTATGCAAAACTCGGCTATAGCTAAAGAATTATTTGGTGAAGGTTTTGTACAGCACTTTACCCAAACCCGCCTTTGGGAGCACCGCCAATACGCCAAAAGCGTAAGCGATTGGGAATTAAAGAGGTATTTTGAAATCATATAGATTATATTTAACCACAGAGTACACGAAGGTAAGAGCACAGAGAGCACAAAGCTTTAACGGTGTATAATTAAGATTTTTGAAGGGTATAAGTATAATATGACAGAGAATGAAATATCTAATCATGTGATTGGGGTTGCGATTGAAGTTCACAAGGTTTTAGGGCCGGGTTTATTGGAGAGCGCTTACAAAGAGTGTTTGTTTTATAAATTGTTTAAATCTGGAATTTACGTAGAAAAGGAAAAGGCAATGCCGCTTGTGTTTGAAGAAGTAAAATTAGATTGCGGTTATAGAATTGACTTATTAGTTGAGAACAAAGTGGTTGTTGAAACAAAATGTGTAGAAACAATTAATGATGTACACCTGGCTCAAACCTTAACATATATGAAACTTGGTAATTACAAATTGGGATTGTTAATAAATTTCAATGTTGTAAAACTAAAAGACGGCATAAAACGGGTAATTAACGGCTCTTTGTGAGCAATAAACAAAAGCTCATTTACTAATTGCCAGGTCTCTGTGAACTCTGTGAAAAAACTTTGTGACCTCTGTGGTTAAAATAAACTTTTAGTATCTATGCATAATGGATTCTTCAATTATAATTAAAAAGGCCTGGGAAGAATATGATGCCTCAAAAATCATAAAGAATATTGAGGATATCAGCGCGATGGTTTCAACTAACCACGTGTATCGCATCACTTTTGATGACGAGGATATCATCATCGCTAAACTCTCCTTCTTTGGTAAATTCGAGCATTTTAAAGAAGATCACCGCATTATACATTCTCTGTCAAACAACCTTTTGTACCCATTTGAGAACCTGCTGGCTAAATCTTTATTAAAAAACAACAGGGTATATGTATATCGATACAAGCAGGGCAAAACCGATGCATGGGTAGTGTTTTATAACCCTACCCGTATATTGGACAGGCTGCCCCGCCGGTTGGATGATGAGATGATAAAAAAACTGGGCAATCAACTGGGTAAATTCCATAAAGCCTGCTCCAGGGTAAAGAATGTACTGCCCAAATCATCTAAAACCCTACGTACAGATATTTACGACCTGCAAAGGCAACTGGAAAAGAATGAACGTAAGTTTGGTACGGCCATGCAGGTTGATTTTCTGAAATATCATTGCGAGCAGTTTTTAAAGAACAGGTCTAAATATAACATGAGCTCGTTTGAGATCATTCCCGTGTTTATTGACTGGAACATCGGCAATTTCTCGGTAACGCCAGATCTGGAACTTTATTCCCGTTGGGATTATGACTGGTTTAGGATGAGCTATCGTTTGCTCGACTTTTATTTTTTTAGCCGCGTGGTATCTGATGCCGGCGACCGCACGGTGTTCAGTTATGTGATTGGGCCTATGATGGAAGACAGGTTTATCACCTTCCTGAAAGAGTATCATAAAGTTAACCCTGTAACCGCCGATGAAATAAGGTTCCTGAAAGATGCCTACCGGTTTTTTATATTGAATTATGTAATAAAAGACGGTACGTATTTTTTTAATGAGCAATACGCCAAAAAGCTGCAGGCCGAAGCATTTGAGATCTACCTGCCATCGGTAGACAGGGATTTTGATGCCGATAAAATAATTAAAGCACTGGGGTTAAGTTAGAGAGGTTTTAATGGTTATAAAAGTTTAAGTTGTTAATAAACATTACTATTTTAAACCTATTAAATGATGCCGGTAATTTTTAACCTTTACAACTCTTACAACCTCTACAACCAAAATAAATGAAACGCATTGAAGACTTTAAATCTATAATTGACCGTTACGAAATTATTTTTTTTGATGCGTTTGGCGTTCTAAAAACCCATTCAGGGCTGCTGCCGGGTATTGAAAGAACCTTTGCTTATCTGGAAGAGCAAAAGAAAGAGTACTATATTGTAACCAATGATGCTTCCCGTAGTCCGGCACAACTGGCCGAATCTTATCATAAATCGGGCTTGTACGCGGTTGCTGCCGATAGGATCATATCATCGGGAATGCTTACCAAAGAATACCTCGACCTTAAAGTTAATGATGGGATAGTGGCCTATCTGGGTACGGCAGATTCGGCACATTACCTGGAAAGCGCCGGTTTGCATACCCTGCCGGTAAAGGATATTGACAGTAGCAATATTGATAAAGTGAACGTATTGGTATTTATGGATGATGAAGGCTTTGACTGGTGCGACGACCTGAATAAAACGGTTAACCTATTAAGAAAGCGAACAATACCGGCTATTGTTGCTAATACAGATTATGCCTACCCGGTATCGCTAACAGACGTGGGTGTCGCCATTGGTGGCTTGGCCGGGATGATAGAAGCCATTGTAGGTAAGCAGTTTATTCGCTTTGGTAAACCCGATTCGCAAATGTTTATGTTTGCTTATGATATGATACGTAATTATCGTAATATTAGTAAAAAGGAAATAGTGATGGTAGGGGATACCCTGCAAACAGATATTATTGGCGGCAATAAATTTGGGTTAGATACCGTGCTGGTATTATCAGGCAATACCCGCCCGGCAGATGCCGAAAACAGGATAACCGCTACCGGGATAGTGCCCACCTACATATGTGATAGCGCGGTAATAGGCCCCGATGCTTTTGAATTTTAAATATTTGACTGATGAAAAGGTTAATTTTCAGTATACTTTTTGTAATTGCGATAGTACATGTATCGCCTGCACAAAACCCGGATAAAAAAACTTTTACCAACCCTTTACTGCCATCAGGTGCCGACCCATGGGTGATCTATCAGGATGGTTATTATTATTACACCAATTCTTCGCAGAATAGCCTGGTGATCCGAAAGACAAAGAGCCTGGCAGACTTGAGATCGGCAGAAAAGAAAACTGTGTGGACGCCGCCGCCAAACACAAATTATTCAAAAGAACTTTGGGCGCCCGAACTGCATTACATTAATCATAAATGGTATATGTATTTTGCTGCCGATGACGGTAATAACAATAATCACCGCTTATATGTGCTGGAAAATGCATCGCCGGATCCGCTAAAAGGTGATTGGGTTTTTAAAGGTAAAATATCTGACGATACAGATAAATGGGCTATAGACGGTTCGGTATTTAGTCATAAAGGCCAGTTATACTTAATATGGGCCGGATGGGAAGGCGACGAAAATGGCCAGCAGGATATTTACATTGCAAAAATGAAAAATCCATGGACGATTGAAGGGAAGCGTTCAAAAATATCAAGTCCGCTTTATGACTGGGAAAAATACGGCGACTTGCATGATGCCGGCAATCCGCCGCATGTAAACGTAAACGAAGGCCCGGAGATATTAAAGCATAAGGATAAACTTTTCCTCATCTATTCGGCCAGTGGCTGCTGGACAGACTTTTATGCACTGGGGATGCTAACCGCATCAGAAAACAGCGACCTGCTTGATCCCCGTTCATGGAAAAAATCGCCAGAGCCGGTATTCAAAAAATCAGAAGAGAATGGAGTATACGCGCCCGGCCACAACTCATTTTTTAAATCGCCTGATGGTAAGGAAGATTGGATAATTTACCACGCCAATTCAAAACCCGGGCAGGGCTGCGGAGGGTTCCGTTCACCAAGAATGCAAAAATTTACATGGAATAAAAACGGTACGCCAAATTTTGGGTTACCTGTTAAAGAGAATACGCCATTAACTATACCATCACAAACCAATTAACAAAACTTTAAAAATATTATGCAAAGCTCCTTTAAAAAACCATCTTTGGCTGTTGCTATTGCTTGCAGCATATTGTTTGCTGCCTGTAATCAATCAACTAAAACCACCACTACCATGACTGACAGCACAACTACCACTGCCACAACACCAAAATTACCGCCTGCATCGGCATTTGAAAAAACTATTGATGGCAAACAAACGCATTTATATATCTTAAAAAATAAGCATGGTATGGAAGCTGCCATAACCAATTATGGCGGCCGTGTTGTGAGCTTATTAGTGCCCGATAAAACCGGCAAGCTAACAGATGTAGTTTTAGGTTTTGAAAGTGTTGAAGGTTTTGAAAATTCAAAAGAACCCTATTATGGCGCAACCATAGGCAGGTTTGGTAACCGTATTGCAAAAGGTAAATTCAAATTAGGAGGTAAGGAATATACATTGGTTACAAACAATGGCCCTAATACCCTGCACGGTGGCAAGCCGGGTTTCCAGGCGGTAGTTTGGGATGCTAAAATGATTGATAGCGCAACTTTAGAGCTGAGCTATTTAGCTAAAGATATGGAAGGCGGTTTCCCGGGGAATTTAAAAGTAAAGGTAACCTATACCATTACTGATGATAACGCTATGAAGGTAAGCTACGAAGCAACAACTGATAAAACAACCGTTGTTAACCTAACCAACCATGCATTTTTTAACCTGAATGGCGAAAGCAGCGGTACCATATTGGATCATTTGGTGCAGATACATGCCGACAATTATACTCCTGTTGACAGTACCCTGATCCCAACCGGAAAAGTAGAGCCAGTGGCAGGTACGCCTTTTGATTTTACTAAGGCAACAACCATTGGAGCGAGAATAAATACCTCAAATCAACAGCTAAAAAATGGTAATGGTTACGACCATAATTTTGTACTGAACCAACACGATATTAACACCGTAATAGCCACTGTTATTGGTGATAAAAGCGGTATAAAAATGGAGATTTATACAGAAGAACCGGCAATGCAGTTTTACAGCGGTAATTTTATGCAGGGAAAAAACGAAATGAAGGGCGGCAAGAAGGATGAGTTCCGTACTTCATTTGCAATGGAAACACAGCACTATCCTGATTCACCAAACCAAATGTCGTTCCCAACTACCGTTTTAAATCCGGGGCAAACTTACCGTACCCAATCTATTTATAAGTTTTCGGTAGTAAAGTAAAATTAAGTTTAATTCTCTATCATGCTATTTGGCATGATAGAGAATTTTTTGGAAAAACCATTTTACCCCGCCTATTGTTATGCTATTAATCATTATAAATTATGCTAAATAACAATGTGAAGTATTTTCAGGTGGCGCAGGGCGTTTGGGGCATGCGGCAGCTATTTGTAAATGTATACATGATAGCTAACCGCCGTAACGCGGGCAAAGGCTGGGTTTTAGTTGATACCGGGCTCATAGGCTCGGCCAAAAAGATCATCGCTATGGCCGAAACTTTGTTTGGCCTAGGTACAAGGCCGTCGGCAATTGTGCTTACCCATGGGCATGCAGACCATGCAGGTTCATTAAAACAACTTTTAAAATATTGGAATGTGCCGGTTTATGCACACCCGCTTGAGCTGCCATATTTAACAGGTAAATCAGACTATCCGCCTACTGACCCAAATGCAGGCGGCGGTTTTATGAGCTTTATCTCCTCTGCCTTCCCAACAAAGGCAATTGATGTAAGTAAGAATATTCGTGAAATAGACCCGTACGATGGGATCCCCGAACTGCCGGAATGGAAGGTGATACACACACCCGGACACACACCCGGTCATATATCGTTATTTTTTCCGTTGAATGCTACGTTAATAGCGGGTGATGCCTTTACGACCACACAGCCGGAATCGGCTTTTTATTTGCTTACCTACGCGAAGAAGTTATCCGGCCCGCCCAGGTATTTTACTACAGACTGGATAGCCGCAGGCAAATCAGTCAGAAAATTAGCGGCATTACATCCCCGTATAGCGGCAACAGGCCACGGGCCCGTAATGCGTGGTAATGAGCTGCAAACAGAATTAAGCTTTTTGGCTAACAGGTTTGAAAGTATTGCCGTGCCGGAAAAAGGCCGGTATGTGGGCCATGCTGCCGTATCTGATGAGAGAGGGGTGCGTTATATTCCACCATACCAGATCACCATCAATTTAAAAGCGGCGCTGGCAGTTACCGCTGCTATCGCGAGTTTTTTAATTGTGAGAAAAGTTAGTAAAAGCTGGGCATAGCCATATTTGTTTTACATTTACACAGTGGAAAATGTAAATGCCGACCCAACCGTATTAATTGACGTTGTTAATACCCGCATGCCCTTTGGTAAATATAAAGGCACTTTAATTTGCGATATGCCGGTAAGCTACCTGGAGTGGATGCAGAAGAAAGGTTTCCCGCCGGGCAAGCTGGGTATGTTGCTTTCAAGTGCCTACGAAATTAAGATAAACGGATTGGATAAGCTTTTATTCATGATCAAACAAAAACACGGCAGGTAAGCTCTCCTCTGAGAGAGGTGAGGCTTAAATAAATTTTGAAGTCCTCTCCTTTGGAGAGGATTTAGGTGAGGCCGATCCGCTGTGTTGTTTACCTTAGGATGACGTTCACCAACAACCGCCCGGCGAAACTTTGCGTAAATTGTATAAAACAGATTTAACAAAAAGTCATGAAACGATTAGGATTATATTTTGCATCAGTAATATTATTTTTAGGGTGCGCTAACGGTCAGTCAAGCACCGGCAGAAACAGTATTGCACCCATACCAAAACCCGCAGCAGGGGAACAGATTGCCACTTTTGGCGGCGGCTGTTTCTGGAGCATGAGCGAGGCCATGTCTGAATTAAAGGGCGTTAACAAGGTTGTTTCCGGCTATGCAGGCGGCAATACTAAAAACCCAACCTACGAGGAAGTAAGCACCCGTACAACCGGCCATGCCGAGGTTTCGCAGATCTATTACAACCCCAAGGTGATAAGCTATGCTACATTAGCAGAAGCTTTCTTTTTTGCCCATGACCCAACCACGCTTAACCGTCAGGGGCCAGATGAGGGTACAGATTACCGTTCAATTGCCTTCTATCGTAATGATGATGAGAAGAATACCTTGTTGGGAATTATTAAAAAGGTGAATGCCACAAAGCATTATCCAAATCCTATAGTTACACAAGTAGTGCCATTTAAGGCCTTTTACGCCGCCGAGAACTATCATCAGGGCTATTACCGTACCAATGGCGATAATCCTTACATCAGCAGTGTATCAATACCCAAGGTGATGAAGTTTCGTAAAGCGATGAAAGCTGAATTAAAGCCGGAATTTCAGAAATAATTTCCAGCTCGTAATTAATAGCACTCAGCTATTATTATATAAAGAAAGGTTGATCGGGCTCGCCCCGATCAACCTTTTTCAATTTAGGTTAACTATTAACTTTTTACTATTAACTTTTACTTTTTTAGTTTCTTGGTGTAAATGAATATTACACCATTTTTGGCTTTATCGCCATACTGTTTAATTACATCAGTATCCTTGCTTACATTTATCCGGTCTATATCAAAGGCTGATAATTTTTTCATTGCTTTTTCAGATGCTTCCTTACCATCAATAATATATAACTTGTTTGACATCGCTACCGGCGTTACTACAGCACCTGTTTCACGGTCAATGGTTTCAACAGAAACACCTGTACCGTTAATACTTCCTGCTGATTCTCGCAGATAAACTCTGTCTCCGCCGCTTGGATAGTCCCTTATAACAACCGTTTTAGCAGGCCTGCCTGAAAGTTTTAGTCTGTTAGTTGTTGCTAATTTTCCGGAGGCATAACCGGTAACTGTTACATCGCTATCTGTAGTGTAAAGTTTATTGCCATGTACAGTAACCTCATTTAAATCAGGTTTACTTTGGTAACCTCTTACAACCACCTCATTTAAATCAGGCCTGCTTTGGTAGCCTCTTACAACCACTTCCTTTAAAGATTTGTTACCCTTTACACTTCTTACTGCTGCAAGTTGTTGCCCGTTAATTGCTCCTGTTAAGCCAGATAAGGAAGATGCAATGGCAAAGTCAGCATCAGTAACAGTTCCTTCCGGCCTGTTTACTCCGTTTATCCTGATGCCGGTTATCTGGCGGCGCTTGCCTAATCTTTCCATTAGTTTTTTACCAGCTTCAGAATCGCTTGTAGTGATAAAAAGTACATTGCGGTTGTTATCAAAATTTAAATCATTATCAGGGCCAATAAGACCATCAATGGCATCCTGTGATACAATATTTACAGCAGATATTTTATTAGGGTCAATATTTTTAAATTCGGCACTGCTTATTTTTTTACCGTTCAGCACAAAGTTCATTGAATCTACACCGTTCTTACCGTCAGTGGTTCTTAAAAAGAGAGTCATTTTTTTACCGGTATCAGGTTTGTTGTAGGCAAATGCAAGAAACACGCTATCTGCTTTCAATTTAACACCAGCAGGTTTTTCATTGATTATAGAGGCAAAGGAAAAAGTGCTCTTTAAAACGGTATCTCTTTTGGCGGCGTTAATGGCGGCTTTAGTTTCCTTTATAGCAGTTTTTGTATTAGTAATTGCAGTAGTAGCCGCCTCCTTAAGTGCGATGGTTACCGGTTTAATAGCGTTTGATATTTTGATGCTTATAGGTTTGGTAACTTCGGCTTTTGACAGCGTGAATACCAATAATAAAGCCACTACGGCAGGTACTACAAATGCGTACCGGGTGAGGTTAAACCTCGAAGATCTTTTAGCGTTCATCATAATTATACGTTTTTTTATGGTTGATATATTAAAATGGTTTACAATGCCCGGTGTTGTGTTGTTAAAGCTCACATTAACCAGGCTATATTGGTAGGTTTTACTGTCAAAGCCCTTGTTCAGTATCTTACGGTCGGTAATAAACTCAATGTTTTCGCGCACAGCCTTCTTCATGAGCCATATACCGGGATTAAACCAATAGAAAATGCTGCTTAGTTCGGCCAGGAGTATATCAATAGTGTGCCAGCCGTTAACGTGTACCTGCTCATGTAACAGAATTGCTTCCAGATCGGCAGGGGTGTGGTTAGCCGGGTTAACATAAATGCTTTGCCAAAAAGAGAACGGCGCGGCATCGCCATTCATCAACCTAACATCATGGTTGTGAATATGGGCCGGTTTAGAGCTTCGGTATAGTTTTAATAAGGAGAATAACTGTACAGCTAACCTTATGGCCAATAAAGCGGCGCCTGCCCAAAAAACATATTCGGCCCATTGCCAGTAGTCGGGGTGGGTGGCCAGTTTCTGAGCCGGGGCCTGCCAAACCAGGGCCACATTTTGAACCGGGCGTGTAAGCGCTTCGTGTTTTTGCGCAAAACCAGTAAGATCAATTTTAGGGTATAGCGTTGCAAAAATAATTGCTGTAACCAGGTAAACCCGGTTAAGCGAATAAAAGGTAAGATGCCTGAGCACCAGGTAATAACCGGCACAAAAAAGCAGCAGAGCAATATTTACTTTAAACAAAAAAACAAACAACGTTGGCATAGTTTTAAGAATTAAGGTTTTTCTATCAGTTTAATAATCTCTTTTAACTCAACTGCACTTATCTTTTTCTCGTTGGCAAAAAATGTTACCAGGTCCTTGTAGGAATTTTTAAAATAGTCGCTTACAAAGCCGCTCATAAATCGTTTTTTATATTCCTCTTCATTAATAGCAGGGGTATAACGGTATGAGTTGCCCAGTTTTTCGCTTGTTACAAAACCTTTGTTCTCTAAGTTTTTTATGGTTGATGCAAGGGTAGTATAAGGCGGCTTAGGATCATTGATCCGCACCAAAAAATCTTTTATAAAACCCGTGCCTGCCTGCCACACGGCCTGCATTGCTTCTTCTTCTTGTTGTGATAATTTCTCCATATTCTACGATTGTTTCGTAAACATACGACTATTTCGTAACAATCCAAATTATTTAACATTTTTTAAGACTTTTTAACATTTATATACAAAGGCATGCAATTGCGCCTCTACCTATCTCTTTATATGATAAGGGGCTTTGAACCTTATGCTTAAAAACCTTAGTTTTGAATACAGTTATATTTAGCAACAATCCAATCATGCCTTTCACAACTACAGTTATTACCGGTGCAACATCTGGCATAGGTAAAGAAACCGCGCTTGCACTTGCCAAAAAAGACCATGCTGTTTATATGCTGGTGCGTGATATGGTTAAAGGCGAAAGTGTGAAAAATGAGCTGATAGAGCTTAGCCGAAACAAAAACATTTACGTGATTTACTGTGACCTTGCCGATTTACGAACCGTACGTGATGCAGCACTGGTATTAAAAAGTAGTTTAATGTCTGTAAATGTTCTTATTAATAATGCCGGTGGTATTTTTAGCGATTATGAAAAAAGCCAGCAGGGTTACGAAAAAACCTTCGCCGTAAACCACCTCGGGCATTTTTTACTGGTACAGCATCTGCTGCCATTGTTAGAGAGGGGGCAGGCCCGGATTATAAACGTTAGCTCTGAAGCTCACCGGATGGGTAAGCCAAGGCTTAAAGATCTGGAATGGAAAAACAGCACCTACTCTGCATACGCGGCTTATGCAGCAGCAAAGCTTTACAATATTTTTTTTACCAGGTCGCTGGCGGTTAAGTACGGGCCTAAAGGAATTACTGCCTTTGCTTTGCACCCCGGTTTGGTAAGTACCAATTTCGGCGAGGGTCTTACAGGTGCCAATAAAACAATTATGTGGCTTATGAGACCGTTTATGACAACACCAGAGGAAGGCGCGCAAACCACTATTTACCTGGCCACTGCTCCAAGGATCGATGCCAAGAGCGGCAAGTATTTTAAAAATATGAAGGTTAGCAACACATCTTCAAAAGCTACAGATGACGCCGCTCGTAACACGCTATGGGATATTAGTATTGAAATGGCGGAGCTATACCTCTAAACTTAACAACAGCATGATAGTGTTGTAACATTTTTATTGCAGAGTGTATAGTGTTGTAACGTTTCTATTGCAGAGCGTATAATGTTGTAATGTTTCTATTGCAGATTGTAATTTTCAGTAAAATAAATTAGTTTTATTGTACTTATTAAAGCCCCTATTTTTATATGATCAACAAAAAATTACTTGCAACATTTGGCTTGCTTTCGATAGTAGTATTTATGGCAATGTCGCCTGCAAAACAGGAGGAAAAACCAAAGTTTACAAACCTGAAAGTTTTACCTAAAAATATTACCGACAAACAACTGCATGTCGTGATGGAAGAATGGGAGCATGCTTTAGGCGCACGCTGCAGTTTTTGCCACGTACGTAACGAAGAAACCAAAAAAATGGACTTTGCAAGTGATGCCAAACCCGAAAAAGAAATGGCCCGCCATATGTTTAAGATGACTGTTATGCTTAACAAAAAATATTTTGAAGCTAAAAAAGACAGCACAGGTATGGTAATGGAAACAGGCGTTAATTGTAACACCTGCCATAAAGGAGTATCACATCCGGAGATAGTTAGGGCATCAGAACAGCCTCGTAAGCCACGGCCGGGTCCCGCACAGGGTGGCCCGCCTCCTGCAGGGCAAGCAGCTCCTGTTGCTACGCCTCCAGCCGGAACCCCGCCGCCAAACGGTAAATAATATTTTCAAAATACACATATTTGCAGAGCATCGATATTATTATATATATTGATGCTCTGCTTGCTTAAGGACATACTTCTAAATTATTTGATATGATAAACAGGAGAAAATTCATTGTTAACACAACCAAATCTGCCGGGGGCATGGCCTTATTAAGTTTGGTGCCATCATTTGTAAAAGCAGGCAACTGGGATGCCAATAAGCAGTACACCGTACAGGAGGTAATAGATATTATATTAAAAGAGGGCAATCTTACACCCATAAACAACACGGTTGATACCTTAAAAAGCGGCAGCGCTGATATGGTTGTTACCGGTATTGTTACCACCATGTTTGCTACCATTACGGTGATTGAACAAGCCGTAAAGCTGAATGCCAACTTTATTATAGCCCACGAGCCAACGTTTTACAACCATACCGATAACCCGGATTGGGTAAAGGATAACAGCATTGTAAAACAGAAACAGGCATTGCTGGCAAAGCATAAAATTACCGTTTGGCGTTTTCATGATTATATTCACAGCTTAAAGCCCGATGCGGTTGCTTATGGCACGGCTAAAAAACTTGGCTGGTTGCCGTATTTTAAAACCGGCAAGTATGATGTTACTATTCCGCCAATGAGTTTGCAACAGTTGGTTAAGCACCTTAAAACATCATTAGGAATTGCGCATGTGCGTGTAATTGGCGACCTGAACCGGCAGTGTTCTCACATTGGTATGTTACCCGGCGCGCCGGGTGGACAAAGGCAGGTTGCCTTTGCTGAAAAAGAAAAGCCCGATGTGCTGGTTGTAGGCGAACTATCTGAATGGGAAACTGCCGAATACATGCGCGATCAGCGGTTATTGGGTGGTAAAATGGCATTGGTAATACTTGGCCACCAGTTTAGCGAAGACCCCGGTATGGAGTATTTGGTAGAATGGCTGCAGCCTAAACTACCGGGCGTTAAAATAACGCATGCAGTCCCGGTTGATCCGTTTATGTGGATGTAAGTTGATGAGTAGTTTGTCTTACCACAAAGCCCACAAAGAATTTATTTACTGTTAAGCACAAAGGTCACAGAGATTTTTACTTTGTGACCTTTGTGCTTTTTCTTAGTGTTCTTTGTGGTTATCATCAATACGCCTACAAATTCTGCGCTATTACAAAGCCACTGGCCCAGGCCCATTGAAAGTTATAGCCGCCCAGCCAGCCGGTAACATCAACACATTCGCCACCAAAAAACATGCCCGGTACTTTTTTAGCTTCGAGGGTTTTTGATGACAGCTCATCGGTATCAATACCGCCTGTCATTACTTCGGCTTTATCATAGCCCTTGGTTCCGGCAGGTTTCACTTTAAACTCATGCATCAGTATGCTAATGTCTTCCAATTCGGTTTTGGTTAACGATGCAAGGTTTTTATCCGCAGGGATATAATCAACCAATGCCTCTGCAAATTTACGGGTAAACAAACCCGACAGATAGGCCAGCAGCATTTTTTTGCCATTTTGCTCGCGTTCCTGCAATATCAGTTCAATAATATCCTTTCCGGGCAGCAGGTCAATAAAAATGTTTTCGCCGGGTTTCCAGTAAGACGAGATCTGGAGAATAGCCGGTCCGCTTAATCCCCAGTGGGTGAAAAGAATATTCTCCTCAAAACTTGCCCTGTCGTTCCAAACCCTGCAAAAAATGCTGTTACCTGATAGCTGCTCGTACCAGGGCAAATCTTTACCGGTAATGGTTAAGGGCACCAGGGCAGGAGAGGTTTCGGTAACCTTCATGTCAAACTTACGTGCTGTACGCAGGCCGAAATCTGTGGCACCCATTTTCTGAATGGGCAATCCGCCGCTGGCAACAACAACTTTTGGTGCGAAGACGGTTTGTTGCTTGCCGTTTCTTTCTATCCTGATATTAAAACCGGCATCCGTTTGTTCAATCCCGGTAACCTCACTATCGCACCATATCTCCTGGTCCAGATCATTACACAGGTCGGTGAAAACGTTCACAATATCTTTAGCCTTATCACTTACCGGGAACAATTGCCCCAGCGTTTTCTCCTTACCTTCAATGCCATAGGTTTCAAAAAAGTTCACGGTGTCATCTACCGTAAACTGAGCCAGAGCAGATCGGGAGAAGTGTTCGTTTTGCGATATGAACTGTTTATGTGTAGTATACAGGTTGGTATAATTGCACCTGCCGCCGCCGCTGATTAGTATTTTGGCGCCAACACGGTCGTTCTTTTCCAGTACTAAAGTACGCTTGCCTAAAAAGCCGGCTTGTACAGCGCACATGAGTCCGCATGCGCCGCCGCCAATTATTATAGCATCAAATTGTGATTGTTTTGTTAAATTTGCTGTCATGGATGATGTTTCGCAAATATCAGAATTTGGAAAGATACTTATCTTTTTAATTACAGGTATCATACTGGTGGGCTTACTATTTGTAACCAACCGGTTTTTGGCACCTAATAATCCAAATTATGAAAAGCAAACCAGCTATGAGTGCGGCGAAGAACCCACCGGCAGCGCATGGTTACCATTCAACTCGCGCTTTTACGTAATAGCACTTGTTTTTTTACTGTTTGATGTAGAGATGGTGTTCGTATTCCCTTGGGCTACTGTTTTTGGCAACCGCGAAATTATACAGCTTGATGAACGGTGGGGATGGGTATCGCTTATAGAGATGTTTGTTTTTTTAGGTATACTGATATTAGGCCTTGCCTATGTTTGGCGCAAAGGCGACCTCGACTGGATAAAACCAACCGTAGTTTTACCCCGAACTGATGCCCTTGTACCGCAATCATTATATGAAAAACTAAACCTGGAGCAAAGCAGTTTTAAGGTGAAGGAGTTTAGTATGGAGGCAACTATTGCAATCAAAGAACCGGCACCCGTAAGTTCTTCTGAAGCCACCGCCATAAAGAAACCAATGTTTAAACCAACATTTAAAAAGCCAGCTAATGACGCCTGATTTAACCAATGAAAGTGGTGGCATAGTGGTCACCAAAGTGAACGACCTGATGAACTGGGCTCGTTTATCATCACTATGGCCTTTAAGTTTTGGTATAGCCTGCTGCGCTATAGAAATGATGGGATCAATGGCAGCAACTTACGACCTTGACCGTTTCGGTGTTTTCCCAAGGCCATCTGCCCGCCAGGCCGATGTAATTATAATAGCAGGTACCGTTACCTTTAAAATGGCCGAGCGTATAAAAAGGCTGTACGAGCAAATGCCCGAGCCTAAATATGTAATATCAATGGGCTCATGCTCTAACTGCGGAGGCCCTTACTGGCAGCATGGTTACCATGTGGTAAAAGGTGTTGACAGGGTAATACCTGTTGATGTTTACGTACAAGGCTGCCCGCCCCGCCCCGAAGCCCTTATCGGCGCTATATTGGAACTGCAAAAGAAAATTGAGCAGGAACACTTAATAGCAGGTTAGTTATGGGTATAGATAATTTTGTAACGTTTGCACTCGCAGCTTTCCTTTTTATAATGACGCCGGGGCTGGATACCATATTTGTGATAAATAAAGCCATAGGGCAGGGTAAAAGAGCAGGCATATATTCGGCATTGGGTGTTAATGCAGGGGTTTTATTCCATACGATATTGGCCGCGCTTGGCTTATCACTTATTGTGGCAGAATCGGCAATGGCTTTTGCTATTGTTAAATATCTTGGCGCCGCTTACCTCATTTATCTTGGTATCAATAAGCTCATTTCAAAAAATAACGGCATCGTGTTAACCGCTGTAGATAAAGATGATAAAAGCAACCTGCAGAATTTTCTATCGGGTGTGGTAACTAACGTACTTAATCCAAAGGTTGCATTATTTTTCCTTGCTTTTTTTCCGCAGTTTATAAAAAAAGAGGCTTTAAGTCAATCGTTACCATTTATCATACTTGGTCTTACTTATGTTTTTTTAGGTTTGATCTGGTATTTAATGCTTAGCCTGTTTGTATCTTTCTTTTCCGCAAAATTTATTGGCAATCCCAAAGCCGGCAACTGGCTCAATAAGTTTTCCGGTGTTGCTTTTGTGCTTATGGGTATAAAAGTTGCATTCTCCAAAAAGTAACATTTTAACCTTACCGCAGATTAATTCCGCCCTTGTCGGTGTTGTCCACCACACGTGTTCGGAAGACGAAAAAGCGGTGAATATGTGCGATTCCCTCCCAACGAGAGGGTGCAGGGAGGGGTTTATGCGATAGGCATTGGCGTAAATAACCCCTACCCGCCACTTCACAGGCAGCCGCGCCCTTCCCCAAGGAAGGAGTTTTGGCATAAATGCAAATCTTCAGAACACTTGTTGGTGTTGTCACCAACAAGCCGCCATGCTTGGCCGCCATATATTGTTTGCTACCTGCCTCAAGGTTGTTACGCCCTTGTTGGTGTTGCATAACAACAAGCCGCCATGCTTAGCCGCCATATATTGTTTGCTACCTGCCTCAGGGTTGTTACGCCCTTGTTGGTGTCCTCACCAACAAGCCGCCATGCTTAGCCGCCATATATTGTTTGCTGCCTGCCTCAAGGTTGTTATGCAACACCAACAACGGCAACAAGTACTTTAAATTATAAATGAAAAATGTGGTGGCGCTATTTTGTCAGTCGCCGTATTTTTAAGTCACTGATTATTACCGAATTGTTGTTGTTCACGATTGTTCACGCCTGTGAACATGAACACTTTTGCTGTTGCTGCGCTTCCTTTGAAATGACATTTCTTTTTTACACTTATTCCATTACATTTGTTACCTATGCAAAAAATTCTGGTAGCTAACAGGGGCGAGATAGCTTTACGTGTAATGCGGTCTGCCCGTGAAATGGGTATAAAAACAGTAGCGGTTTATTCTGCCGCAGATCGCGAAGCACTACACGTACGTTATGCTGATGAAGCTATCTTCATCGGCGAAGCACCATCTAATCAATCATACCTTGTTGGCGATAAAATAATAGCCGCCTGTAAGGAAACAGGTGCTGAAGGAATCCATCCCGGTTACGGCTTTTTAAGTGAAAATGCGGCATTTGCCCGCCAGGTTCGCGAAGCAGGACTGATCCTGATTGGCCCCTCACCGGAAGCTATGGAGATAATGGGTAACAAGTTATCTGCCAAAGCCGCTGCATTAAAGTACAATATCCCTATGGTGCCCGGCACCGAAGAAGCGATAACCGATATCAAGGAAGCCAAACTGCGTGCCGTTGAAGTAGGTTTTCCTATCCTGATAAAGGCTGCCGCGGGCGGTGGCGGTAAAGGTATGCGCATTGTAGATACCCCTGCAGATTTTGAAGAACAAATGAACCTTGCCGTATCCGAAGCTACTTCGGCTTTTGGCGATGGTTCCGTATTTATAGAACGGTATGTTTCATCACCACGGCATATCGAGATACAGGTTTTGGGTGATACACATGGCAATATCGTTCACCTTTTTGAGCGGGATTGTTCCGTACAACGCCGCCACCAAAAGGTGATAGAAGAAGCCCCATCATTTATATTAACGCCAGAGATACGTGAGCAGATGGGCAAAAGCGCGGTAGATGTGGCACGTTCCGTAAACTATACAGGCGCAGGTACCGTGGAGTTTATAATGGATGAGCAGCTAAACTTCTACTTCCTGGAGATGAATACCCGCCTGCAGGTGGAGCACCCGGTAACGGAATTGATAACCGGCATTGATCTGGTAAAAGAACAGATCCGTATAGCGCGTGGCGAGGCCATCAGCTTTAAACAAGGGGACTTAAAGATTCAAGGGCATGCCCTTGAACTGCGTGTTTACGCCGAAGATCCGGATAATAATTTCCTGCCGGATATCGGCACTCTGCAAACCTACGTTACGCCCAAAGGCCCCGGAGTTAGGGTTGATGATGGTTTTGAGCAGGGCATGGAGATCCCTATTTATTATGACCCCATGATAGCCAAGCTGATCACCCACGGTAAAGACCGCATGGAAGCTATTGAACGGATGATCCGCGCTATTGATGAGTATACTATCACCGGGATCACTACTACCCTTGGTTTTGGCAAATTCGTAATGCAGCATGAGGCGTTTACCTCGGGTAATTTTGATACACACTTTGTTAAAAAGCATTTCAACCCCGAATCCCTGCAAACCGGCAGCGAAGACGGGGCGCTTATAGCGGCCTTAATTATGGAAAAGCTGTTGGCAGTCAAAAAAGTAGCGGTTGCCGAAACGGTTAATTGTGAAGACAGCAATTGGGTTAGAAACAGGAGATGATTTTTGGAGCAAAGAGAAAAGAATCAAGAACCAGGAAAAAAAGCTGGGATTATTCAATATCAAATTAGATATTCAAAAGACACTCCATCCATCAAAACTAAGTACATTTGCGGTTTGTAATACATTACTATGGCTAAAGTTTCAATCAACCTGGCAACAGGTTCGATACAAAAAGAAGATATAATTGTAGGCATTGATTTGGGCACTACCAATTCACTGGTGGCTTTCATAGACCCT
Organism: Mucilaginibacter sp.; assembly: GCF_041660805.1. Classification (GTDB taxonomy): domain Bacteria; phylum Bacteroidota; class Bacteroidia; order Sphingobacteriales; family Sphingobacteriaceae; genus Mucilaginibacter. Next base: position 305,877 of record NZ_JBAZVP010000001.1, read on the forward strand.
GATAAAAATCCTAAAGTTATTAATGATACCGGCAAAGGCGTTTTAGTGCCTTCTGTGGTGCATTTTGGCCCAGCCGGCGATATCAAAGTTGGTAACGAAGCAAAGGAATTTTTGGTAACCGATCCGCAGAATACCGTGTTTTCGGTGAAGCGTTTATTGGGCCGCTCTTATGCCGATGTAAAAAACTACCAGAATTTTTTCTCGTACAAAATTATTGATGACGATAGCGAAAGCCTGGTAAAAATTAAGGTAGGCGATAAGTTTTATACGCCAATTGAACTATCTGGATTAATACTGAAAGAACTTAAAGAGCGTGCCGAGCATGCTTTAAAAACCCCGGTTAACCGTGCGGTGATAACTGTACCTGCCTATTTTAACGATTCGCAGCGCCAGGCAACCCGTGATGCAGGTAAACTGGCCGGACTGGACGTTTTGCGTATTGTGAACGAACCTACAGCAGCAAGTCTGGCTTATGGCATCGGCTTAAACCCCGAAGAAACTAAAACTATAGCGGTATATGATTTGGGTGGCGGTACATTTGATGTATCCATATTGCAGATCCAGAACGGTATTTTTGAGGTATTATCTACCAATGGCGATACCTTTTTAGGAGGCGATGATTTTGACCGCGCCATTGCCGATTACTGGATTGAAAAAAACAACATAGATAAAACCGAACTGGCTAACAACCGTGAGCTTATCCAGGAGCTTCGCCTTAAAGCCGAAGAAGCCAAGAAAGCATTTGCCCATCAGAGTCTTTTTAATGAAAAGATTGGAGATATATGGTGCACAATAGATCGTAATACTTTTGAAGAGTTGATATTGCCTAAAGTGCAGCAAACTATTACCAGCTGCCAAAATGCCTTGAGAGATGCTAAACTAACTATCAACGATATTGATGAAGTAGTGATGGTAGGCGGATCAACCCGTACGGCTTTGGTAAAAAAAATGGTGTCGGAGTTTTTTGGCCGCCCGGTGCATGATGATCTGAATCCTGATGAAGTAGTTGCCCTTGGCGCTGCTATACAGGCCGATGTTTTGGCCGGTAACCGCTCAGACATTTTACTGCTTGATGTTACCCCGCTTTCTTTAGGTATTGAAACAATGGGTGGTTTAATGGATACCATTATTCCCCGTAACTCCAAAATTCCTACCAAGGCAGGCCGCCAATACACTACCTCAAAGGACGGACAGGTAAATATGAAGATAGCTGTTTATCAGGGCGAACGTGACCTGATCAGCGAGAACCGTAAACTGGCCGAGTTTGAACTGAAGGGCATCCCGGCGATGCCTGCAGGCTTCCCCAAGGTGGATATAAACTTTATATTGAATGCCGACGGGATCTTAAAGATCCAGGCTATTGAGCTGCGCTCGGGTGTTAAACAGGAAGTGGAAGTAAAACCAGCCTACGGAATTAGCGATGACCTGGTGGAGCAAATGCTGATGGATAGTATTACCCATGCCAAAGACGATGTAAGCGCCCGTATGTTGATTGAGGCTAAAACCGAGGCCGATCAAATGGTTTATACTGTTGAGCGTTTCCTTGAAAAGAACGGAAGTTTGCTGAATGGTGAGGAAATAAGCAATACAAATATCCACTTAGAAGCCCTTAAAGCGGCTTTGGCCACCGGCGATAAAGACCTTATCCACGCTAAAATTGACGACCTGAACAATTTTACCCGCCCATTTGCCGAACGCGTAATGGACGTAGCTATCAGTACAGCTATGAAGGGTAAGAGTATAGAATAGTATAACATAGAATGTCATTGCGAGGAGTGAAACGACATGGCAAACTCGTAGCCAGTGCTAAACGCTTTGCTTTCGACGAGATTGCCGCGCTACGCTCGTAATGACATATAATAAGATTTGTTAAATTATAAACCACATCATTTTGAGAAACATCTTCCATATACTTTTACTGTTAATCTTTTCGGTATCAATTGGCTGTGCATCGGTAAGGACCCTGAGACGGGATACCAGTACTACTACTGCTAAAGCTACTCTAGATACGGCACGGTACGATTCTTTAATGGCCCGCCTGGCTAATGGCGATAAAACCGGTAAATGGCCGGTGAAAAAATCACCATACCCATTGCCGGGAGCAATTTTACCGTTTAATAGGGTGGTAGCTTACTATGGCAATATGTATTCTAAAAATATGGGTATACTAGGCCAGTACGAGCCTAAAGTAATGCTGGAGAAATTAAAAGCTGAAGTAAAGAACTGGGAGGATGCAGATCCTGAAACACCTGTGAAACCTGCCTTGCATTATATTTGTGTAACTGCCCAGGCAGATGCCGGTCGGAATGGCCTGCACAATCTGCGGATGCCTTTTAGCCAGATTGATAAGGCGATTGAAATGGCTAAACCTATTGATGCTTTAGTATTTTTAGATATCCAGGTGGGTTTTAGTACGGTAGAAGAGGAATTGCCGCGTTTAGAAAAATACTTAAAAATGCCCAACGTTCATTTTGGTATCGACCCGGAGTTTTCCATGAAAGAGGGCAGCGTACCCGGCAAGCGCATTGGTACATTTGATGCTAAAGACATTAACTTTGTGAGCAATTATTTAAATAATCTTTGCAAAAAGTATAACCTGCCTCCAAAAATATTTGTGGTGCACCGTTTTACGCGGTTAATGGTAACTAATTACAAGGATATTAAACTGAATAGCAATGTTCAGTTTGTAATGGATATGGATGGCTGGGGTGGCCCCGAGCTGAAAAAAGGCACCTATAAATATTTTGTAGCAGGCGAGCCGGTGCAGTTTACGGGGTTTAAGTTATTCTACAAAAATGATGTGAAGAAAGTGCCTAACCGTATGATGACGCCTAAAGAAGTGCTGAGCCTAAAACCGGCCCCTATTTACATTCAATACCAGTAAAGCTATGTATACACTGCTCAAGCAATTCCTTATAAACAACATGAAGGTTGATGAGGGAGAACTTGATGTTTTTTGCAAAAGGTTCAGGCATAAAACCACCAAACGGAATGAGATTTTGTTGCAGATTGGCGATGTATGCCCGTATATTTATTTTGTAAACTCGGGTTGCCTGCGTATTTATATGCTTGATGTAAATGGCAAAGAGTCAACCCGTTTTTTGGTGACTGAGGGCAGGTTTGGTACATCTTTCCCCAGCTTTACCTTGCAGGAACCATCCCTGGCATATATCCAAAGTATTGAACCGTCTGACGTGCTTTATATCAGCCATTATGATTTTAACAAATTGTTTGATGATTTCCCGGGGTGGGAGCATAGCTACCGCATCGGCCTGCAGATGGATTATATAGCTTCTATTAAACGGATAGAAAGTTTAATTACTATGGATGCTAAACAGCGTTATCAATCGCTCATGGAAACCAATCCAGCCCTTATACAAAGGTTACCCTCAAAAATTATTGCCGACTACCTGGGCATATCGCAGGAAACATTGAGCCGTCTCAAATCAAAAAAGTAAATTATTGACATTTGTCAATAACAGGTACGCATTTTATATATTGCTTTGCATATCAATTTAATAATCATGCAATTCAAGTACATTTTAAGCTTAATATTGCTGCTGCCGTTTGCAGCAATTGGGCAGGCACAGCAAACATTTATAGGCGAGCAAAACTTACGTTTTAAAGATACCGCCCGTAACCGCCCGCTGGTAACCGAAGTATGGTACCCCACAACTGATAAGAGCAGGCAGCCATCCCTAAAAAAGGATTATCCATTTATTACCGAGCCAACCATCTGGAGCGCGCAATTGCCTGCTGAAAAACATCCGCTAATTATGATATCGCATGGTACAGGTGGCGGCAGAATGACCCTGGAATGGCTGGCCGACGCACTGGTAAAACAAGGCTTTATAGTAGCAGCGGTAGACCATTGGGGAAATACTTATGATAATAAAATTGCTATGAACTTTGTTACCCCATGGCACAGGGCACAAGATATTAGCTACGTGCTTACCCAATTATTAAATCATCCCGAATTTGGCAAAGTGATTGACAAGGAACATATCGGCGCGGCAGGGTTTTCAATTGGCGGCTATACGGTTATTGCTTTGGCCGGCGGTAAACTTGATATAGATGCCCTTGCTGATTTCTCAAAAACGCCGCAGGGTATAAAAGAAACCACCGTTCCCGAATTTCCTAATTTAATGGCTTCGGTAAAAATAGAAGATATAAAGGCGTCATTTGCGAAAAGTCCGTCGTTAAAAGATGACCGTATCAAAGCATTTTTTGCGATATGCCCGGGAATAGGGCAGGGATTTACGAAGGCAAGTCAGTTAAAGGATGTTAAAAGGCCCATATATATTGTAGGTACCGAAGGCGATGTTATGACCCCCGCGAAAACTAACGCGACGCATTACCATAACCTGATGCCTAAGTCGCAATATTATTTAGTAAAGGGAAAGGCGGGGCATTATGTGTTCTTAAACGAAGCTATACCTATAGTTAAGCAATCAGATGCTCTGCTTTTTAATGATGCCCCGGGAGTTGACAGGCATGCCGTGCATGAATTAGTAGGTGGTATGGCAGCGGCCTTTTTTAAAAGTAACCTCAAATAAGCCGAAACAAAAAAGCCCCATTTTGGGGCTTCTTTGTTTGTAATCAGGAATAGAATAGAGCAATTATAATTTGCTGATCTCTTCTTGTTCTTTTAAAGCAGAAATATTGTTTTTGCTGCTGTATTCATCGGTTTGGGTTGCAAAATCGGCCAGGATGCTTACAATAGTGTCAAGGTTGTCGGTTACGCGCTGGTGCATATCAGGCAGGTCTTTTTCTAACCTTTTATTTCCCAGGTCAATATTATCTACTTCTATCTTAGCTAATTTTTGAATTATAGCTTGCTGACTATTCTTTAAATCTTCTAATTCATGGACAATCTTTTCCATCAATTCAAACTTTCTTATCTTATCCATAGTATCTTATAATTTGTATTATTCTATAACGCCATCCGCAATAAATTGTTTAAAATTTGGAAATATCATTTATAACTAATAATTTAGTTATGTGAAATCCATCGGTTATCTTTTAGTTTTTTCGCTTTTGCCTATGGTGCTTTTGGCGCAGCAAGCCAATAAACCAGACGATGCCTTACTGCTTGATTATTACCAGAACCAGCGCTTTAAAGAAGCGTCAGATTATTTGAAAACCATTTACACCGAGCCTGTCGCTGGTACAAAAGCGCTGGCGCAACTGGCCTACACGGCAAACATGGCCGGGCGCTTAGCCGAGGCCGAAGGTTATTACCAGCGCATTTATAATGCCGACTCTACCAATACTTCGGTATTATATAGTTTAGGCAGCCTTAACCTGCGCAGGGGGAATGCATTAAAAGCCGAGAGCTTTTATAAAAGGATCATCGCCCGCGATACTACTAACTTTTTGGTGTATAAGCAGCTGGCCGGAATAAGCAGTGATAAAAATGATATTGCTTCTGTTGTGGTTTACCTGCAAAAGGCCAATAAATTGAACCCTGCCGAACCGGATGTAGCCTCAGACCTGAGCGATCTATATGTAAGTATGAAGTTTAATAGCCAGGCCGAGAAGGTATTAAATGCAGCTATACTTGCCGACCCTGAAAATATTGTTCTGCTGAACAGCTTGCTTAAATTGGTATACGCAGAAAAGAAATGGCCGGAAGCCGTTGAGGCCGGCCTTAAGTTAGTAAAGAACGGAAATAATTCGGGGCAGGTGCTAACCAAGCTTGGAGCCGCATATTATAATTTAAAGAATTACGAATGCAGCATAGCCGCGTTTGCCGATATAGCAGACATGGCACAAAACGAAACCAGCTATTATTATGCAGCGCTTGCTTATAAGGCGCTAAAAGATAACCGTATGGCTATTGAAAAAATGTACAAAGCTATTGCAGAAGGTGTATCGCCAAATGTTGCCTCTTATTATGGTGAGATTGCAGATAGTAATGAAAAGCTGTCGAAGTTTAAAAGAGCCGCTTTAGCTTATCAAAAAAGCCTACAGTTTGATGATCAAAACCCAATGATCTATTACTCCATGGCCAGCTTATATGATACCGAACTAAAGGATAAGAGAAGCGCGGTTAAGTATTATAAAAAGTATTTGTCGCTAAAGCCTTCGGTTGAAAAGCAGAAAAGCTTTATTGATTACTCCAAAAGCCGTATAGTCATGCTGAGCCGTTAACGTTGCATTAAACGGGCCACGTATTTACCTATAATATCAAACTCCAGGTTCACTTGTGTGCCTACGCGCACGTTGTGCAGGTTAGTATGTTCATACGTGTAAGGAATAATGGCTACCGAGAAATAATGGGGGCCGGAGTTAACCACGGTTAAGCTGATGCCATTAACGCAAATGGAGCCTTTCTCTACAGTTACATTACCTACGGCTGCATCATATTCAAAAGTGTATTCCCAACTGCCATCCAGCTCGGTGAAATTGGTACAGGTGGCGGTTTGGTCAACATGGCCCTGTACAATGTGGCCATCTAAACGGGCGTTCATTTGCATGCAGCGTTCCAGGTTAACGGGTTCGCCAACTTTTAGGTCGCCTATACTGGTTTTATTCAGCGTTTCCTCAATGGCGGTAACGGTATGTGTGCCATCGGCCAGTGCAATCACTGTTAAACAAACACCGTTATGCGCCACCGATTGATCAATCTTTAGCTCTTGTGCTATTGATGATGCTACGGTAATATGCAGGTTGCCCTGTTCGTGACGCAGGTTGGTCACTTTTCCTAAAGTTTCAATTATTCCTGTAAACATGCCTGATTTGATGAACAGCGCAAAATTAAGATTTTTTGCGGGTACATTTTATTGCTGATAAATAAGAGGAGATTAGTATGAGATTTGATGTAGGAGGCAATTTCACTCACCCAACATTTGCTGTATTTGTCAATCCTTTACTTAAAACAACTCTTCATTTCAACTCTCTTATTGCGCAGATCCTTACCGCCTTCCATAACAGATTTTAGGTTGGTCAGGTAAAACGTCCAGCCTATTTGGCATTGTACTAACAAGTTCTTTTCAGGGTCGCCTTCCCAGGGGATATCCTCCTGCACCAGATCAATAATGGTTAAGCCATTGCGCGTACTAAACGAAACGCTTACAACGCTGTTATTGGTAAAGGTAAACTTCAGAAAGTCTTGGCCATTAGCCTCCAATACGCTGCCATTTTGCTGTACAGAATTGTCATAACCATGCCAGTACCAGGTATAGGTGTCCTCTTTTAAAATTTGCTCATCAAATGCCCGTAAACGCATAGGTACGCTATAAAAATTGGCTTTGCGTAAAAACCACTTCTCCAGTCCGCCAGGGGTAGCCCAGGCGAGGTAAAGAGTTCGTAAGTCAACATTGTAGTCGCCACAAATCGTAAATTTGTTCCACCGGGTATCTTCCATGGCAATAAGGTATATATTGGTTATACATTAGTAAAACTAACCATTATAGTTTGTGTTTTGCTAATTTGCCATTAAATCATTTTTTATGCCAAAACAAAGCGCAGGAATACTTTTATACCGGATGACAGATAACCAGCCGCAGGTTTTCCTTGTTCATCCCGGCGGGCCGTTTTTCCGCAATAAGGATGAAGGGGCATGGTCTATTCCCAAAGGTGAATACGTTGATGGCGAAGAAGCACTCGCTGCCGCCCTACGTGAATTTGAGGAAGAAACGGGCCAGGCCATCAGCGGTAAATTTATTGAGCTGCAGCCCATTAAACAAAAAAGCGGTAAGGTAGTGCAAGCCTGGGCGGTTGAAGGTGATATAGATCATGATACCATCAAAAGCAATCTTTTTGAGATAGAATGGCCCCCTAGATCAGGCAAAAAGGTGAGCTTTCCGGAAATTGACAGGGCGAGTTGGTTTACAATAGATATCGCGAAGCAAAAGATAATACCCGCGCAGGCAGGGTTAATACAAGAATTGGAAGGGTTGATTTCTTAGAATTTTTGGAATACTACAACGGAAATAATCACTACATTTTGTAACGCTAATCTTTTCGGCATCGTTGTATAAATAATAATTTGTAATTACTTTCATAGCCTGATGAATAAACACCCCTTATTATCTCTGCTGCTGCCTTTACTGTTAGTTACAACTATTTCTGAGGCCCAGCAATTTGGGGGGAATCCACCCTCTATAAAGTGGAAACAGATAAATACCAAAGCAGCTAAGGTTATCTATTCCCAGGGATTGGATTCGTCTGCCATGCGCATCGCTGATATTATCCAGCAGATGGATCCGGCCATTAAGCCAACCATCGGCTTTAAGCAAAAGCAAGTAAGTATAGTGTTGCAAAATCAAACCACTATATCAAATGGTTATGTAGGTTTGGCCCCTTTCCGCAGTGAATTTTATTTAACACCAGAGCAAAATAGTTTGGAGCTTGGCAGCTTGCCATGGCCGGTACAATTGGCTATCCACGAGTTTAGGCATGTGCAGCAATACAATAACTTTAATGTGGGCTTGTCGCATACCCTAAAAGTAGTATTTGGCGAAGGCGGACAAGCATTGGGCAACGACCTGAGCATCCCCAATTGGTTTTTTGAGGGTGATGCCGTTTATAACGAAACCCATGTAAGCGAACAGGGCAGGGGGCGATTGCCGTTTTTTTATAATGGATACCGCGCCTTATGGTCTGTAGGGCGCAATTATAGCTGGATGAAGCTGCGTAACGGATCATACCGCGATTATATCCCAGATCATTACCCTATGGGTTATATGCTGGTTGCCTATGGCCGCGAAAAATATGGCAACACTTTCTGGAAGAACGTTACGCATGATGCCGCATCATATAAGGGCCTGTTTTATCCGTTCCAAAAAGCGGTAAAAAAGTATTCGGGTAAAAGCTATACCCAATTCAGGGGCGATGCTTTTGATCATTTTAAGCAGGAGTTTAAAAACGACAAGCCCGATAACAGGTTTAAGAAAAACCAGCACTTTATAGCCGACCGTCAATATCCGGCGTATGTGAATGACAGTACGCTCATTTATTTAAAAACCACTTATAGCCATATCCCGCAGTTTGTAATTAAAACAGGCAACAGGGAAAGGGCCATTAGCGTACAGGATATTACTACTGATAATTACTTTACTTACCACAATGGTAAAATAGTATACGCCGCTTACCGGCCTGACGTACGCTGGGGTTACCGTAATTATAACGAACTGGTTGTGCTTGATGTTAACACAGGTAAAGAGCGCCGTATCACCCGGAAAACCAAATATTTCTCACCATCGTTTAGTCCGGATGATAAAAGGATAGTGGCTGTACAGGTTGATCCGTCGGGTAAAAGCGAACTGCATTTGCTGGATGCCGAAAGCGGTAAGCTGATGTCTGTTATCCCGAATAGTAGTAAGTTGTTTTATACCCATCCTAAATTTTATGGGGCTGATCAGCTTGTATCGGCAGTGCGGAACCCGGCCGGGGAAATGTCACTGGCATTAATTGATATTAAAGCAGGTACTACAAAATACCTTTTGCCCTTTAGTCACCAGCCAATTGCTTACCCGACGGTACAGGGAGATGTTGTTTATTTTACCAAAACCAGTGGTGCTGATGATCGCCTATATGCATTAGCGATTAAAAATAAGAAGCTATCCGTGGTGTCAGGACTGCCACAAAAAGGATCAGTTGGGGCTTACCAGCCTGCTGTTACGCCGGGTAAACTGGCTTGGGTAGGCTTCAGCGCGTTTGGATATACGTTAAATGAGGTAGATAGTAAGGACTTGCAATTATCACCTGTAAATACTGATAAATCGCTCACACTATCAGAATTAGGCATTAGCAAATTAGATCAGGATTCATCTGCAAATCTTCTGGCATCGGTTACACCAACACCGCTTACTGTTACCAACTATAACAAGGCACATGGTTTTTTTAATTTCCATAGTCTTATCCCAAACCTTAATGACCCCAACTATTCTGTGGCATTGGTAGGAGAGAACGTTATCAATACTTTTCAATCACGGCTTTCCTTTAATTATAATCGGGATGAGGGCTATAAACGAGTGGGTTATGATGCCATATTCGGCGGACTGTTCCCGTATATCTCCGCAGGTGGTGGTTATACTTTTGACAGGCGCGGATTTTACCAGGGGAACAACATTTACTATAACGAGACGGACTTGCACGCCGGTTTACAGCTGCCCTTAAACTTAACGGAGGGTAAACATTCTACATCCTTATCAGCAGGAAGCGATATTTATTACAGCCGCAACACATTCCAACAGCCATATAGGGCCATGTTTGCCGACAGGCAATATACTTATCTGAATAATTACATTCGTTTTAGTACTCAAATACAACAGGCTAAACAAAACATCAATCCGCGCTTTGCCCAAAGCATTAGCCTTAATTATAAAACCGCTATATCAAGTATCAGTGCCAGTCAGTTTTTAGCCGCGGGTTCCTTTTATTTTCCAGGTTTATCAATAAACCATAGTTTGGTTATCAGCGGGGCGCACCAGCAAAAAGGACAAAAAAATGCGGTCAGCTTTTCCAACGATTTTCCATTTTCAAAAGGTTACGGCGCCGAGAACCTGGATAATATGAACAAGGTGGGGGTAAGTTATCATTTCCCTATTGTTTATCCTGATGCAGGTGTTGCCAATCTTGCATATCTACTGCGCTTACGCGGATACCTGTTCTATGACCATACCCATGCTACAAGCTCACAGTTTACACTTAATGGCAGTCCGTTTAAAGCGAACTTCCGGTCGGCAGGGGCAGCGGTATTTTTTGATACCAAGCTGTTTAACCAGGGCTCGGTATCCTTTGGTGTGCGTTACAGCTACCTGTTAGATCCTGATTATTTTGGTGGTAATGGAAAAAATAGGTTTGAGTTGATATTGCCTGTGAGCTTGTTTTAATTAGTGATTTAGTGAATTATCGAGTTGATGAATTAATGAGTTAGTGATTTAGTGAATAATTAACTCGAAGTATTATCCTCAATCGCTAACTCGCTAATTCAATAAATCACCTATTATCCTCAATCACTAATTCACTAAATCATTAACTCACTAATTATTTGGAGTTCGCTGCCTTCAATATAGCTCTTACCCTGTCGGCGCTTGTAACATCAAGGTTGTACTCATCGTCAATGCCGGTACTCATCAGGATATGGTCGTTTTTGTACTGCATCTGGCTTGGAATATTGATCCGGGCAGATGAATGTACCTCGGTTACCCCGGTGAAATGTACCAGGTCGGCAACGTTGTTTTCTGTGACACCACTACCCGCCATTATGGATATTCTGCCGGCGGCCTTTTCAACAAGGTGGGCCAGAACGGTTGCGCCTTCCATAGCGGTGCTTTTACCACCCGAGGTAAGTATCCGGTCGCAACCCATCTCTATAATGTCTTCAAGGGCCTGGAATTGGTCTGTACACATATCAAACGCACGGTGAAAGGTTACGCCCAATCCCCATTGCTTGGCCATGCGCACCAACTCGGTACAACGCGGTTTATCAATAGTACCATCTGCATTAAGTATCCCTATAACTATACCATCGCAACCGGCTTCAATACAGTTTCTTATATCAGCCTGTATTATTTCATATTCAAGGCTGGTATACAGGAAATCGCCACGGCGCGGCCTTATTAGTACAAAAAGTTTAATGTGTAAATGTTTGCGTGCCAGTATCAGCTGGCCATATGAAGGTGTAGTTCCCCCTTCAGCTAAATTTTCGCAAAGTTCAACCCGTGATGCACCACCATCCTGCGCAGCTATAGCAGATGTTACTGAATTAGCACAAACTTCCAGCCGGACTGTAGTTGAGAGTTCATTATTCATGTTTAGGTTGCATTAAAAAACGTGGCGTACAATGTATATAACTTGTGCAGGCTATTTTAGCCCCAAATTTAAGAATTGCTATTTATATACTACTTACTTTCTTTATAAAAGCTTTTTCCCGGAATCAGCAGGTCCTGTTTTTTAGAATCGCATACCGCAAAACTGAAACCCTCCTGTATGGCATAAGCGCCGTATTCGCCTTTTTTGTTAATGGCTAAAAAGCCCACTTGTATCTCTTTAGCAGTAGCAGGTTTCTTTTTAATAATGCGGCTAACAGCTTCCTTACAAGCATCTTCAGGCGAGTATCCCTGGCGCATAAGCTCTACCACTAAAAAGCTGCCTACGTTGCGTATCACTTCTTCGCCCACACCGGTTGATGTAGCACCGCCCACTTCATTATCTACATATAAGCCTGCTCCAATTATTGGGCTATCACCTACACGGCCATGCAGTTTAAATGCCATGCCGCTGGTTGTACAGGCACCGCTAATGTTGCCTTTCGCGTCAATTGCAAGCATGCCAATAGTATCATGATTGTATTTACTGCCCGGGCGGCGCTGCTCATTCTCTATATTTATTTTAGGAGAATATTCAGCTTTTACCAGCCATTTCTTCCAGGCCTTTTCAGATTCAGGCGTTAATAGTTTTTCTTTTTTAATACCCTGCTCAACGGCAAATTGTGTAGCACCATCGCCAACCAGCATTACGTGCGGGGTTTTTTCCATTACCAGGCGGGCCACGGTAATAGGGTGGGCAATGTTTTCCATAGCGGCAACAGAGCCGCAATTACCAAACTCATCCATAATACAGGCATCAAGGGTAACACGGCCATCGCGATCCGGATAACCGGCACGGCCAACCGTATGGTTCTTCATATCTGCTTCAGGAATTTTAACGCCTGCTTCAACCGCATCTAAGGCACGTCCACCTTTTTCGAGGGTTTTCCATGCTTCTTTATTGGCCGCTATGCCAAAATCCCAGGTAGATATAACAATGGGCAGGTTGCCGGGGGCAATTAAATCTGCAGCTTTTACACTGCTGTATTTAGACAATGCTGTAAGAGATGCACTTACGGCTGATATTTTAAGGAATTTACGGCGGTTAAACATGTAGCTAATATAATGTCAGGTTATATATAAGTTTAATTGTATCAGTTTTGATACATTGGTACTGGCCTCACCTAAATCCTCTCCAAAGGAGAGGACTTTAAGACCCAAGTTTTAATTTTCTACACCCTCTCCTTTGGAGAGGGCCGGGGTGAGGCTTTACTCCTTTGGAGAGGGCTGGGGTGAGGCCTATTCAAAATCTTTCCCGCAGTTAAAGCAATGCCAGGCTTTATTGGCATAAAACGGAAAAATAGCCAGGAACATTGATAATACAGCGGCCACCCAACTGATCTTTTTCTCGGTTGCAGTGCCGTAACGTACATCTGTAGACCCGCAATAAGGGCAAATAATAGCGTCGCTGCTTAAGTCCTCGGCGTTGCTTTGTTCTATCAGTGCGTCATCTTCTGCCAGAATTTCTTTGCACCTTTCCAGGTCGCGTTCAAATATTTTTAGTTTTATACCCCCCGCGGCCTGGTTGTATATCGGGTTAGCGGTTAAAAAGTTTTCGTCGGCGACAAAGCAGGGGATATCGTTATCCTCCAGTTTACTGCGGATAAGGTGCGCCAGCATAGGGTCATAATAGCTTGCGTAGGTTATTATCTTATCTCCGGGTTCTGTTGCCATGGTTATATTCAAAATATATGCGAAGGTAAATTGTTTTTTGTTTAATTTGAGGAATGAACCGCATTGATCGTATATCTGCCATTTTAATACAGCTGCAATCGCGCCGGATAGTAAAGGCCTGCGATATTGCCGATAGGTTCAGCATTAGCCTGCGTACTGTTTACCGGGATGTAAAAACACTTGAAGAAGCAGGGATCCCCATAATAGGAGAGGCCGGGGTAGGTTATTCCATTATGGATGGATACAGGCTGCCGCCCATTATGTTTACCCGTGAAGAAGCCATCGCTTTTTTAACTGCCGAAAAGTTCATGGAGAAGATGACGGATGAATCTACCACGGCGCAGCATAAATCGGCCATGTATAAAATAAGGGCCATCCTTAAAACAGCCGAGAAGGATATGCTGGAGAATATGGATAGCAGTATAGAGGTATTAAAGAGCCGGGCACAACACCGCGTAAATAATAACGACCATATTCAAACTATACTAAATGCCATTGCCCATAAAAAGGTGCTTTATATGGATTACAAAGCAGGCTACACCCAGGAACAAACCAAAAGGCATGTTGAGCCGGTAGGTATTTTCTATCTGGATAGTTACTGGCACCTGATAGCCTATTGCCGTATGCGAAGCGATTACCGTGATTTTAGGTGCGACCGCATGGTTTCACTTACAGAAACCGATCAAACTTTTTCTGGCAAGCACCCAACTTTAAAAGCTTACATAGCCCAAACTGCCGAAGAAAAGAAATTGGAAACCATCGTAATTAAAGTGGAAACCAGCATGGCCCGCTACATTAACGAGCAAAAATATTACCACGGTTTTGTATCTGAAAGGGAACTAAAAGACAATACCGAAATGACCTTTCTGACCATGTATGTTGAGGGTTTTGCCCGCTGGTTTATGATGTTTGGCGATAGGGCAGAGATCATAAATCCGCAGCACTTAAAGGATAAAGTAGGGGAGTTGGCCGACAGGATCGCGCAAAGAAACCTAGCCATATAAATCGATCGATCCGGGCTTATCTTTTAAACGATTGATTAGTTTATAATTGATCCGGTAAGCCTGTTATTACCAATTTAATTTCAAGAACATCTTTAAGTAGCAACCAATATTGCCCGAGCGATGTGAAATTTTTTTCATATGATGTTATTATTTAGTTAATATTTATATCTTAATGATTAAAAATTAGTTATGTATCAATATAACTTTTAGTGATGACGCTTTTTTGGCCTGTTTTAGCCGTTTTTTGCAATAATTATTTATCCCTGCTGACATACTGTTGTCAATTTATCTGCTTGTTTTGTGGCTAAGTTTTTGTATTCGATAAATAAGCGACAATAAAAAAATGCCAACAAAATATTGGATAGTAGTTGTATCAAAAGATCATTTAGCACGCGGCGTTGAGGGCGGTTTCATGCAAGCCAATCACGGTAAAGAAGGTCCGCTGAAAAAGTTAACTGCGGGCGACTGGGTGATCTTTTATTCGCCTAAGCAAACTTATGGTGGGCATGAACCGTTGCAATCATTTACAGCTATTGGGCAGGTGAGCGATGATAAGATCTATCAGCATAAAATGGCCAATGACTTTATCCCTTACCGGCGCAATGTTGAATTTTATAAATGTGAAGAAACCCCCATTAAACCATTAATTACCGACCTGGCATTTATAGAAAATAAAAAGGCATGGGGCTATAAATTCAGGTTTGGATTTTTTGAGATAACGGGGCATGACTTTAAACTGATCAGGTCGGCAATGATAAAAGGAGAACCAATACACACTAAACATATCTAAATAAAAACCATTATGAGCAAGCAAGCATTAACAACCAAAATAGACTTTAACGCCCCCGCGGCTAAAGTATGGAAAGGGGTAACCGACCCTGAACTGGTTAAGCAATATTTTTTTGGTACAAACTTAAAATCCGACTGGAAAGTAGGCAGCCCTATCACCTTTAGCGGCGAATGGGATGGCAAATCATATGAAGACAAAGGAACCATACTGGAGATAACACCCGGTGAGTATGTAAAGTACAGCTACTGGAGCAGCATGGGCGGTACCGAAGACAAGCCCGAAAACTACGCGAACATAAGCTATAGGGTAACTGAAAAGGATGGCAAAACTACTTTAGAAATTACCCAGGATGGTATTAAGGATGAGGCCACAAAAGAACACTCCGAGCAAAACTGGCAAATGGTATTTGGCGGATTAAAGAAGATATTGGAAGAGAAGTAAATATATCCTGTATATTCACCATCGCGTCATTGCGCGAGTACGAAGCAGGGTCACTACGAGAAACCAACCCAGCGCGTCATTGCGAGGTACGAAGCAATCCCCGATAGAAAGGTAGGCGACATGCATGTTAGGGATTGCTTCGTACCTCGCAATGACGCGTTTATCTAAACTTAAAAATATGAATCACGAAACCGAAAGCCTGCCTATGTTTTTTATTGCCGGCATATCCGTACGGACTATTAATAAAGACGGACAGGCAAATAATGATATAGGCGGATTATGGCAAACCTTTACTCAAGGTAATATGGCTGATAAGCTTGAAGACAAAGAAGGTAACGAAATTTATTGTGTTTACACCGATTATGAATCTGACCATAACGACTACTACACCGCCATATTGGGTTGCAAAGTAAGCTCAATAGAATACCTGCCCGAAGGCTTTACGGGTAAGGCTGTACCGGCAGGTAAATACGCGGTATTTACTCCACAAGGTAAGTTCCCTGCAAGCATTGCTGCAACCTGGCAATACATTTGGCAGGCAGATATTAACAGAACATACACTGCAGATTTTGATGTGTATGACACAGCCGGTAAAAACTTTGAAGATATTGAATCAAAAGTTTACGTAGCGATAGACTAAATGCTTAGCGGACGAAGGTCATTCTTTGTCCGCTTTTTTCACTGGCAAAGGCGCCATTCTCATAAGCCAGGTTGCCGGATACAATGGTGCTCACCACCTGTGATTTAAAGGTTGACCCTTCAAACGGCGACCAGCCGCATTTGTACAATATGTTGCTTTTGTTTACATGCCAGGGGTTGTTTAAATTAACCAGTACAAGGTCGGCATGGTAACCCTCGCGGATAAAGCCTCGTTTTTCTATCTGAAATATGGTGGCAACGTTATGCGCCATTTTTTCGGCTATCTGTTCCAGCGTTATTTTACCGTGATGATAAAGCTCCAGCATGGCAGTAAGCGCATGCTGTACTAATGGCCCGCCGCTTGGTGCCTGCAGGTAAGGCAGTGCTTTTTCTTCAATAGTATGCGGGGCGTGGTCGGTAGCAATAACATCAATATGGCCATCAAGCACAGCCTTTAAAATGCCATCGCGGTCGGCCTCTGTTTTTACAGCGGGGTTCCATTTTATCAGGTTACCCTTTTCCTCATAATCTGCATTGGTAAACCATAAATGATGAATACAGGCTTCGGCGGTTATCCGTTTGTTGGCCAGCGGGATATCACTTTTAAATAAATGCGTTTCACGTTCTGTTGATATATGCAGTATGTGCAGCCGGGTATTATGCTTTTTAGCCAGCTCTACCGCCATTGATGACGATAGGTAACAAGCCTCTGCACTCCTTATCTTAGGGTGCATCCGTGCCGGGATGTTCTCACCAAGCAATTGTTTATAATGGTTCAGGTTGCTTTGTATGGTCGCCTCGTCTTCGCAATGGGTGGCTATCAGCATGGGCGAATGGGCAAACAGGTTTTCTAATGTAGCCGGGTTATCCACCAACATATTTCCGGTTGATGAGCCCATGAAAACCTTTATGCCGCAAACATTTTTAACATCGGTACGCATCACCTCATCAAGGTTATCATTTGATGCGCCCATGAAAAATGAATAGTTAGCCAGTGAGTTATGTGCTGCTATTTCATATTTATCTTTAAGTAATTGTTGGGTAAGGGCGTTAGGTACAGTATTAGGCATCTCCATAAAAGAGGTAATACCACCGGCAACAGCAGCGCGCGATTCTGAGTGGATATTGCCCTTATGTGTTAACCCCGGTTCACGAAAATGCACCTGGTCGTCAATACAACCGGGGAAAAGGTACAGGCCTTCGGCGTTGATCTCTTTATCAGCCGGGGTGTTTATATGGCTTTCAATCCGGTCAATTAAACCATCCTTAACCAATACGTCGGCTACCTGCTGACGGCCTTCATTAACAATTGTTGCTTTTTTTATGATGATAGACGACATAAAGCAAATATAAGCTTTAGTGAGGAAATAAGGCGTAAAGACAAAGTACAAAGGGCAGGTATTTAGCACGCTTATGCTTCATCTTTGAGTCCTTCATCCTTTGTCCTCAACAAAAACCCTATCTTTGCGGCTATGGCTGTAACTTTTGAAGATTTTAATTTTAACCGGCAGATCCTGAACGCCATTGCTGACGCCGGTTACACCGAAGCTACGCCGATACAGCAAAAAGCTATCCCGCCAATAATGAACGGGCAGGATGTAATGGGTATAGCGCAAACGGGTACGGGTAAAACCGCGGCCTATGTATTGCCCATTTTAATGAAGCTGAAATATGCGCAGGGCGATAATCCACGGGCATTGATCATTTCGCCAACGCGCGAACTGGCCATGCAGATTGAGGAGAACATAAAAGCCTTTGCCATAAATACCGACTTAAGGGTAGTAGTGTTATTTGGCGGCCTTGGCCCCAAAACACAAATAGAAAATATTAACAAAGGTGTTGATATAATTGTGGCCACCCCCGGTCGCTTTTTAGATATTTACATAGCCGGGCATATTGTTACCAAAACCATTACCACACTGGTATTGGACGAGGCCGATAAGATGATGGATATGGGCTTTATGCCGCAGATAAACCGGATCTTAGAGGTTGTGCCTGTAAAGCGCCAGAACCTGCTGTTCTCGGCTACCATGTCTGATAAGATCCAGGAGCTTTCGCATAACTTCCTGGAGTTCCCTACGGTGATAGAAGTAACCCCGCAGGCTACCACTGCCGAAACGGTAACCCAGCAACTGTACCATGTTCCCAACGTTAAAACCAAGATCAACCTGCTAAAAACCCTTTTAGATAAAGAGGGCGATATTAAAAAGTTGATGATCTTTTGCAAAACACGCGTTGCTGCAGAGGATGTATATAAATTTTTGCTCCGCAAGTTTGGTGATAAAGAAGTAAAGGTTTTGCATGCCAACAAAGGGCAAAACACCCGTATCAACTCCATCAACTCGTTTAAAAACGATGAGGTGAAAATATTGGTGGCAACAGATGTAGCATCGCGCGGTATTGATGTAAGCGATGTAAGCCACGTTATAAATTTTGATGTACCTGTGGTGATTGAAGATTATGTGCACAGGATAGGGCGTACCGGCCGGGCATATAACTCGGGCGTAGCCATGACGTTCTGTACACCATCTGAAGAGTATTACATTAACAAAATACAAAAGCTGATCAGGCAAACTATCCCGGTTTATGCCATGCCCGATGCTGTTTTTGTTGAGGAAACCCCTTACGAGGAGCGGCAGGATCAGGCTAAAGAGATAGACATGCAAAAGCGCAAGGAAGACCCGGACTTTAAAGGGGCTTTCCATGAAAAGAAATCGCTTGCGCAGATCAAAAAATTTGAAGCCGAAAAAGCTAAAAAACAACCTAATAATCCAAAGAACAAGAAACCTGTTAAACATGGCGGACAAAAACGATCTGGCAGAAAGCGTTGATCAACCCAGAAAATTCAGAATTAGCCCGTTAAACTTTGCCAGCGCGGCCCTGTTTATCCTTGCCGGGTACATTTTTTTGAACGGCGCCAAAATTACCGGCAGCCCTTATGAGCATTGGAGCGGTACCATCAGCCTTATTTTTGTGCTGTTTGGGGTAGTTGTGTCATTGCTGGATATAATTTTCCGTAATTTCTTTGCTCAAACCAAAAAACTATGGATTGTAGAGCTAAGCTTTATAACTTTGGTGGTAATTATATTTTTAATTGTTAAATAAAAAGAATGAAGACTGCTGAAATAAAGCTGACGATACAACTTGACGATAATAACGTACCCGAGAACATTTTATGGGAATCAACCGATTCGCAGAATAAAGAAGCCCTGCCGGTAAAATCAATTATGCTGGCCCTGTGGGATCAAAGCTATAAGAACACACTGAGGATTGATCTTTGGACAAAAGATATGCCTGTTGATGAGATGAAACGCTTTTTCTATGAAACCCTGCAAACCATGGGCGATAGCTTTTTACGTGCTACCGGAGAAACCAATATTGTAGAAGACCTGCGCGATTATTGCGCCCACTTTGCCGATAAAATGGAGATCAAAAAATAAAAATGCGCCCTTCATCACTCATAGCATTATTGGGCTTTATTTTACTTATTGCAGCAACTTATTGCCCAATGCTGCGTGTGTTCCATGTTGCCAACTGGAACGTTTATAAACTTAACCAGCCTTACGGCATTGTTATAATGCTAACAGGTGTTATTGGTATTTTATGTACAGCGCTTAATCAGCTAAAAGTAACCCGTATTGCAGCCTGGACTTCGCTGGTGTTGGTAGTGCTGCTGTACATAGCCGCGGTGCTGAAAGTTAAAACCACTTTCAGCTTTGTGCCTTTTAAAGGATTAAACGGCTTTTTAACCAGGCAAATCACATTTAAATGGGGCTGGTTTGTATTATTTGCGGGGGCAATAATATCTGTGCTGGGTGCTGTATTTGCGCCAAAACCAACCTATATCCGTCCGGAGTAATTCCTTACCACCTGTATGTTTATTAAGTAATTGTATATTAGGTTACGAATAAGTTTTTTTAAACATATTTGTAATATATATTAAACCGTATAACTATCCATGATCAATTTTTCTTTTCGTAACCAGGTATTAGCAGGTTTTGTAGTCTCCATAGTACTTGTTTTGCTGGTTGGTATATTGTCTTATAAAAGTATCAATCAGTTAGAAGATGATACCGTTTGGGTGAATCATACCCAAAAAGTAATTAAAACCTCCAACAATTTATTACAGCTGCTTATTGATGGCGAAACCGGCATGCGCGGGTATGGTGCAACCGCAAACAAGGCATTTCTTGATCCTTACAACTTTGCGGTTCCCCGGATCAATGAAAGTTTAATGCAGTTAAGCCAGCTTACAGAGGATAATCCTACGCAGGTAAAGCGAATTGATACTATTAAACTTCTTGTAGCCAGGCAAATGGCCGTTTTAAAATTGAATATTGAAACACGCGAGAGCAAAGGACTTGATTACATGCTTGCCAACCGGATGTTTTTGAACGGTAAGGGTAATATGGATAGCATCCGTGATATCAATGGAAGAGTTATAGAAACGGAGAATAGCTTACTTGCCCAGCGAAAAGCAGCTTCAGAAAAAGCTTCCCAGGATGCTATTTTAGTTATAGTTATAGGCTCGGCGATATTCCTGTTGATAATTATAATCATGTTCTTTTATATCCAGGCAACGTTTGCCCGTCAGAAAAAGATAGAAGAAGAAGTAAGGGTTGCCAACCTTGAACTGGAGAAAGTACTGGTTGAAAACAAATCAAAAAACTGGCTGCTTACCGGATCGGGGTTATTAAATGAAAAAATGCAGGGCCAGCAAAATGAAAGGGAACTGGCACAAAACATACTTACAGAAGTAAGCAGGTATGCCAATGCCATTACAGGTACCTTTTATTTATATGACGAGGCAGAAGAACGCCTTGATCTGTGCGCGTCTTATGCCTTTAACAACCCGGGGGCTTTAAAGCAACACATCCGTATATCTGAGGGCTGGATAGGCCAGGCTGCAAAAGACGAAAGGGCCGCCCTGGTTAAAGGTAAACTGAATGATAAGCTGGAGTTGGGTACATCGTTATTACAGGATGAGCTGATAGAAACCTTTATTGTTCCTTTCTTTTTTGATAAAAAGCTTAAAGGAGTTATAGAAGTTGGTTTCCGTGATGAAGTAAAGGAAGAGGTAAAGGAATATATATTGCTAATTGCCAATGATATTGGTATAGCGGTGAACACTGCACAGGCACGTTCCATAATGCATGACCTGTTCGAGGAAACGCAGCAACAGGCAGAAGAGCTGGAAGCACAGCAGGAAGAAATGCGTGTAACCAACGAGGAACTGATGAACAAAACAGAAATGTTGCAGGCATCAGAAGAAGAGTTGCGCGTACAGCAGGAAGAGCTGCGCACCATTAATGCCGAATTGGAAGAAAAAGCCAGTTTGCTTGAAGAAAAGAACCAGGCTATTGAAGAGGCCCGCCAATCCATCAGCATAAAAGCTGATGAATTGGAAACAACCGGTAAATATAAATCGGAGTTTTTGGCCAATATGAGCCATGAGCTGCGTACCCCGTTAAATAGTATTTTGGTATTGGCCCGTATACTTAGGGATAACAAACCGGCTAACCTTTCAGAAGACCAGGTGAAATATGCCAGCGTAATTTTCAATGCCGGTAATGATCTGCTAACACTTATTAATGATATTCTCGACCTGTCGAAAATTGAGTCGGGTAAGCTGGAAATGCATAACGAGAAGATAAAGGTATCTGAGATATTGGCAGATATGCAATCCCTGTTTGCGGAGTTTGCCATCAACAAAAAAATACATTATAAAACCAGCGCCATTGATGTGCCGGCAACCATTTTTACCGATAAGGTAAGAGTTGAGCAGGTGATCAAGAACCTGTTATCAAACGCGTTTAAATTTACACCGGAAAACGGCTCTATAAGTATCACTGCTGCACCCGGCCTGCGCGAAAAAACAGTAAGTTTCACCATAAAAGATACCGGTATTGGTATAGTCGAAGAAAAACAAAAGATCATTTTTGATGCGTTCCAGCAGGCAGATGGTTCAACCAGCCGTAAATATGGCGGTACAGGCCTGGGCCTCTCTATCAGTAGGGAACTGGCTTCGTTACTGAGTGGTAATATTACCCTTAAAAGCGAGCCGGGAGTGGGGAGTGAGTTTATACTAACACTGCCATTTGAGGCTAAAGCTGTACCTGTAGAAGATGTGGTGCAAACTGTTGATAGCTTTACGCCATCGCCCGGTTTTTTAAGTAAGGCTGTTAAAGAAACCGATGGCTCAAATAGGGAGCCATTAGTGGTGATTGTTGAAGACGATAAGAATTTTGCCAGCATATTAGAGGATTACGCCCGTGATCATGGATATAAATCTGTAATGGTAAATGAGGGCACCAACGCTGTAGAGATCATAAAAGAACAGCAGCCCGATGCTGTAATACTTGATATTATGCTGCCGGGTAAAGATGGCTGGCAAATATTGAAGGAATTGAAGGCGGATGAGGCTACGCTGCACATTCCGGTACATCTCATGTCGGCAGGTGAAGCCGCGGCTAACCGGGTACGCAAAGAGGGTGCTATCAGCTTCCTTAAAAAGCCGGTAAATACCGAAACTTTAGATAAGTTATTTGGCGATATTATGGCCAACAGCGGAACCCGGTTTACCCAGATATTACTGGTTGAAGACCATAAAACGCAAAGCCAGGCATTAAAAGATCTGATGCAGAGCCAGGGTATTACCGTTGACCAGGCATTTGATGGCGAATCTGCCTTCAGGATGCTGCATGAAAACGAATACCAGTGCGTGATACTTGATCTTAACCTGCCTGATATATCAGGGCTTGACCTGTTAGATAAAATTAAAGAGGTTGACCGTTTCGCGTCTCTTCCGGTTGTTATTAATACCGCTATGGAGCTTGATAAAACATCAGTAAACAGGCTGATGCAGTATGCCAATGCCATGGTAGTAAAAACCAGTAAATCATCAGACAGGCTGATAGACGAGGTAAACCTGTTCCTTAACAAAATAAGTGAAACAGGTATACACACTACCGGGGTAAATAATACAGGCAAAACCAAAATAATTACCAAAGGTAAAGATGCTATAAAAGGTAAAAAGGTGCTTATTGTTGATGACGATATGCGTAATATATTTGCCTTAAGCAGCGCCTTAGAGAGTTATGAGCTTAACGTGGTTATAGCCAATGATGGAGAAGAAGCCATTGCCAAACTGGAAGAGATAACCGATATTGATATTGTGCTGATGGATATTATGATGCCTAAAATGGATGGTTACGAAGCAACAAGGCATATTCGTAAGCAAAACAAATGGGCAAAACTTCCTGTTATTGCATTAACTGCAAAAGCAATGAAAGACGACCGTGAAAAATGTATAGCAGCCGGTGCCAATGATTATATTACCAAGCCGGTTGATATGGATAGGCTGATTGCATTGATGCAGTTGTGGCTGGATAACTAATATGAATGCTGCAACAAGTAAGGATACATTAACAGCGCCGCAAATAATTGAGCTGATTGATCTTGTTAAAAAGATACATGGGTTTGATTTTAGCGATTATACCAAGGCTTCTTTAAAAAGAAGGATTGACCGTATAATGATGCTTAAAAAATTAAGCTTTTATGATATGAAGCATGTGCTGGTTAATGATTCGGGCTTTTTCCAGAATTTTTTGGAAGAAATTACAGTTAATGTTACCGAAATGTTTCGCGATCCGGTATTCTATAAAGCGCTTAACAACCAGGTATTGCCCTACTTGTCCACCTATCAGCATATAAAAATTTGGTGCGCGGGTTGCTCATCGGGCGAGGAGGTTTATTCGCTGGCTATTTTGCTGAATGAGGAAAAACTGAACAAAAAATCATTCATCTATGGTACCGATATTAATACCGAGGTGTTGAAAGAAGCGCGCAAAGGTATTTACAGCCTGCGTAAAATTAAAAGCTACGCCGAAAACTATTTATTTACTGGTTTGCCGGGGTCAATAACAGATCATTTTACAATTATGTATGATGCAGCGGCCATACATAACGAATTGAAGGATAATACGTTGTTTTCTGTTCATAACTTAATATCTGATACCGTTTTTAATGAGTTTCAGATGATAACCTGCCGGAATGTTTTTATTTACTTTGAAACAGAATTGCAGGAACGCATCCTTGATCTGTTTTATAAAAGCCTTTGTCCCCTGGGTTATTTATGTCTTGGGAATAAGGAAACTATCAGGTCGGATTTTTTTCGAAAGAAGTTTAAAGTGATCAATCAGAAAGAAAATATATACCAAAAAATTGGCTCTTAACAGCGATATCATAAAGCATTGGCAAAACTCAAAAGTATTGCTTATTGGTGGTTCGGCAGGGTCATTTAAATTGATATTTAAACTGGTAAAATCTTTTCCGCATGATCTTAACAAAACAGTTATTATTGTTATTCATCGTAAAAGGAATTTTTTTAGCGAGATAGAAAAACTGTTTGCAGAGAACAGCAATATGTTATTGCGTGAAATTAGCGATAAGGAAAAAATAGAAAGTAACGCCATCTATATTGCCCCGGCTAATTATCATACACTAATTGAAAGCGACGGTTATTTTGGCCTTGACGTTTCTGATGCGGTATGGTACTCAAAACCATCAATAGATGTAACCTTTGAGAGTGCTGCCGACGTATATAAGAAAAACTGCACTGCTATATTGCTTTCCGGCGCCAACCAGGATGGGGCAGAAGGGCTACTGAAATTACGGGAAAACGGCGCTTTAACAATAGCGCAACATCCTGAAGATGCTGAAATGGCTGATATGCCGCAGGCCGCTATCAACATTAAAGCTGCTGAATATATATTACGTACAACTGAAATTTTTGAGCTACTACAAGATACTTGACCCCTACATGAAACCCCATGACCCCAATAAATATCCTTATTGTTGATGACAGAGAGGAAAATATAATTGCCCTCGAAGCACTTCTGAAACGTAATGATATACGTTTGTTTACCACTACCTCGCCTAATGACGCGCTAAAAATAGCGTGGGAGAATAATATATCCATAGCTCTTGTTGATGTTCAGATGCCTGAAATGGATGGCTTTGAACTGGTTGAGATGCTAAAATCAAACCCGCGCACCAGAGATATCATGGTGATATTTGTTACCGCTATATCTAAAGAAAGCAAATATGCAGTTAAGGGTTTCGGCGCCGGTGCTGTTGATTATTTGTATAAACCGCTTGATCCGTACATAACATCGGCTAAGGTTGATGCCTTTATACAGCTTGCCCGCCACCAGGCCGAAATTTTAGAAAAGAACGAAGAACTGCAAGCTTATGCCATTGTAGTTAAAAACAGTGCCGATATTATCTGTTCTGTTGATGCGGGTACTTTGCGGATAAGCACCATAAACCCTGCTGTTGAACAAATTTTAGGCTACAAGCAATCGGAGATGCTGGGCAAAAACATTGTTGATATGGCAATTGATTCTGAACAGGGCGCCATGCGTAAAAAGCTGGGCGGTATTATAAAGGATAACCTCAGCTTTGCAACCTTTGAATCTCAGTTTATCACTTTTGATAAACGCGTTATATGGACAGAGTGCCGGGCATCATACCGTAACAAGGTGATATTTTTGAATATCAGCGATAGCTCACCGCAAAAGAGCTACCAGCAGCAGCTTATCAAATCAAAAGAAGCGGCCGAGTATGGTAAAAAAGTAAAGGAGACATTTTTAGCTAATATGAGCCATGAACTGCGTACACCGGTTAATGGAATTATTGGCTTAACCAATATGCTCCGTAAATCCGGCGTTAACGAGCAACAGGCTAGTTTACTGGAAATGATGGAAACATCGTCGCGCTCATTATTGGGTGTGATAAATGATGTACTGGATATTTCAAAAATAGAAGCCGGTAAATTTAATATTGTACGTACGCCAGGCAACCTGCGCGAAATTATAAGTATGGTTTATGGCCTGTTGAAATTTAATGCTGATGAAAAAGATATTGAATTTATACTGCAGATAGATGAGGATGTGCCCGAAGGGTTAATGATTGATTCGTTAAGGCTTAACCAGATCCTGATGAACCTTTTAAGTAATTCCATTAAGTTTACATCACACGGTTATGTTAAGTTGAAAATATCGGTACAGCAAAAAACAGATGAGAGAGTTAAGCTGGAATTTACTGTTGGAGATACCGGGATAGGCATCCCGGCAAACAGGCTATCAAAAATATTTGAATCATTTGAACAGGCCGAAGAAGATACTGCCAGTAAATATGGTGGTACAGGTTTAGGCCTGGCTATTGTTAAAAAGCTTGTTGAACTAAAGGGTGGTGAGCTATCAGTGATGAGCGAAGCGGGTAAAGGCAGTGAATTTAGTTTTACAAACTGGTTTAACATAACTGCTAACCCTCAAGTTAAAGCCCCTGCGAAAGCCGGAAAATTACTTGCCCAGTTTATAAACGTAAGGGTTTTAGTTGCCGAGGATAATGTGATAAACCAGTTTATGCTTTCAAAAATGCTGAAGGACTGGAATATAACATTTGATGTTGTTGATAATGGTGCCGATGTAATTGAATGGTTGAAGAAAAACGATTATGACCTGGTATTAATGGACACCCATATGCCCGGCCTTAACGGTTACCAGGCAGCAAGAAGCATCCGCATGGATTTTGAAGAGCCCAAAAGGAGTGTGCCTATCATATCGCTATCGGCTGCAGCTTATGAGCACGAGCATCAGGAAGCTATTGCAGCAGGAATGAATGATGTTTTGCCCAAACCATTTGAGCCCCATCAGCTGCATGAAAAAATATTGAAACTGTTAAACGGTAATAATAGCTCTAAAAAGGTAGTTTAGTTTGCCCGGTACCCATAACACGGGCTTCGTGCTCTAACAACCATTGCTTGCGCCATAGGCCGCCGGCATAGCCGGTAAGGCTGCCATTGCTGCCAATTACACGGTGGCAGGGCACTACAATCCATAAATTATTTTTTCCGTTAGCTGCCGCGATAGCGCGGATAGCCAGCGGGTTTTTCATTAGCTGTGATTGTTGCAGGTAGGTAATGGTTGAACCATATTTTATTTGCAGCAACTGCTGCCAAACTTCCTGCTGAAAACTTGAACCGGGTTGTTTTATGGGCAGGTCAAAATCTTTGCGCTCGCCCTCAAAGTATTCACGCAGTTGTTTAATCGCCTCTAAAAGGATAGGGGAGTCGGTTGTTGTTTCTTCCAGTTCCTCATCCCTGATAGATACTTTTGTAATGTAACCATCCTCGGCCACAATAAGGGCAATGCCAACAGGCGTGCGGTAATATACTTCCTGCATTTTGTTATTCAGTTTCGGCCTTTACCAGCGATTTTAAGTATACTTTACTCATACGGCCGGTAATGAATTTTTTTGGTAAAAAGTTCATCATTACGTTGCCAACGCGGTTTAACCAACCGGGTACATAGTTGTATTTACGGGTAATAAAGGCGTGCAGCCCTTCTTTAGCCGCCTGGCTCACGGGCATTAACCAGCCTTTAAGATCATTAAATTTGGTATTATCCGTCATCTCGGTAGCAATGCCGCCGGGCGCGAAAACAGTTATAGAAAAATCAGGGTTCTTTAATTCATAATGCAGTGCGCCGCCAAAAGCTGTAATAAACGCCTTGGTTGCCGAGTAAGCTGCCTGGTATGGCACCGGGAAGTAACCGGCCATACTTGATATCAGCATAACGCCGCCTTCGGTACCGGGTTGGTCAAAGTAGTTCACAAGGCTATTGGTCATGCGTACCACACTTATCACGTTGGTTTTTAAAATGCTTTCAAAGTCGGCCCAGGGTAAATCGGTATGCCGGCCAAAGTAAGTTACCCCCGCATTTAAAATAGCACCATAAAGGTTATTACCGGCAATACTTTCGGTAATAACACGGTCGGCTTCTTCAGGTATCGAGAGATCCGCTACAATAATCTTAACCTGTATGCCAGCAGATTTTTCCAGTTCGGCTTTTAGCTGCTCCAGTTTATCGGCACGACGGGCAGCTATAATAAGGTTGGCCTTAAAGTTATGCGCCAGCTGCCGGGCCATTTCCTGCCCAAGGCCAGATGATGCCCCTGTAACCAATACCCACTTATTTTTTAACTGCAAATTTTTCATTAGCTCTAATTTCAAAGGCAATAATAGATAATGTATTTTAATTCAATAGCATTTAACTTTCCACTTTTCATCTTCAACTTTTTACTTTACACTTTCAACTTTTCACTTTATAATAAAACTATATTTGCGCTATGAAACTCATGGGGCAAACCTTTGAACTGTTAAAGAAAGAGATAATACTGGAATGGCGCTCAAAATACGCCTTTAATGGCATTTTACTTTATATAGTTTCTACCGTATTTGTTTGTTATATCTCCTTTAACCTTAATCCCGGTTTTAAGGGCAGCCAGGGGTATCCCATAGTATGGAACATTTTGTTCTGGATAATTATGCTGTTTGCCTCTGTTAACGCCATTGCCAAAAGTTTTTTGCAGGAAAGTAAAAGCCGGTTGCTTTATTATTACTGCATAGCGCATCCGCAGGCAATTATTTTATCAAAAACCATTTATAACGCCCTGCTAATGGGGTTGTTAAGCATACTGGCATTCATTGTATATTCAGTGTTTTTCACTAATACAGTTAACGACCTGTTCTTTTACTTTGTAATAGTGCTGCTGGGCAGCACCAGTTTTTCAACGGTGTTCACCATGATATCGGCCATTGCATCAAAAGCAGGTAATAATGGTACGCTTATGGCCATATTAAGTTTCCCGGTAATTATCCCGGTTATATTGCTGCTGATAAAAGTGAGCAAGGCCGCAATGGACGGTATTGACAGGAGCCTGAGTTTAGGGAGCATAGGTGTGTTATTAGCTATTAATGTTATTGTTATCGCATCTTCATTAATACTTTTCCCTTATTTGTGGAGAGATTAGGAGCCTCGCCCCGCCCTCTCCAAAGGAGTAAAGCCTCACCCCGCCCTCTCCAAAGGAGAGGGAGTAAAATAAACATTGGTCTTAAAGTCCTCTCCTTTGGAGAGGATTTAGGTGAGGCATTGTATCATTTTAATTGTAAAAGGATTTTTCATCTGCACTTCATATTTTTTTACTTTATTAGCACCCTTAAAACCCTTATTAGATAATGCGCCGCTGGTGGTTTATAGTAGTTTGTATATTGTTGCCATTTAGCGCTTTGGCACAAAGCGGAGTTATTACGGGCAAAATTGTCAATGCCTCCTCAAAAAGCCCCGTGCAAAGGGCAAGTGTGTTTTTAAGTAATGCCACTTTTGGTACAGCCACAGCAGATGATGGTACTTTTAGTTTGCGTGGCGTTAAGCCCGGTCAGTATGACCTGGTAGTAACCACGCTGGGTTATGAAGAGTATTCCCAGAAAATATTGGTAGGCTCGCAGCCAATTAGTCTGAATATTGAATTGACCCCAAAGGTAATGATGATGAAAAGCGTCACCATTATCAGCAATGCCGATTGGAAAAAGAACTACGAGCAGTTTAAAAAAGATTTTATCGGGACGAATGATAATGCCAAGCACTGCAAAGTTTTAAATCCGCGTGTGCTTGATCTGATCTATTACCGCAAAAAGCAAGTGTTAGAGGCATCTGCAGATGAGTTTTTAATAGTGGAGAATGATGCGCTGGGTTATCGTACCAAATTTTTACTAAGCAGTTTTAACAGCAACAATATAACGCATACGGTGGAATACTCCGGCAAGGTGCTTTTTGAGAACCTGCCCGGCAGCGATGCGCAAAAGAAAAAGTGGAAACAAAAGCGCGAGGACACTTATTACGGGTCGGCACAGCATTTTTACAGATCGCTATATAAGAACAAACTTGCCGATGAAGGCTTTGTGATATATAATTTTAACCGCGTACTTAACCCGCAGCGCCAGCAGGAAGAACTGATACAGCGTAAGCAAAAGCAATTTAGGGAAACTAACCGCGATTCGGCCATTTATTGGAACAACCAGGCCGATATACCTAAATGGGCGCAGGAAAACCTGATGAAACCACCCTTAACAGCTTTAGAGGTTTTACGTAAAACCGCGCAGGAAGGGGTGTTTGTTATCACTTTCCCGCATTTGTTATATGTAACCTACACCAAAAAGCGCGAGGAAACCTATTTTAAGGATATTTACCGCCCGCTTGATATGCCGAATTATGAAACCAGCGTAATAACGCTATATCAGCCCTATTCGGTTTTTGATATGAATGGTACGGTAATAGGGAATGCTCCGCTTTACGAAGGCACGTGGTCAAAAGCCAAACTGGCCAATCTGCTGCCGGTTGATTATGAGCCGGGGGACTGATGGTTGCTCATTGGTCATTAAGTCATTGTGTTTGCCTGCAACGGTCTATTAGGCCATTCCATAATATAGTTTTATAATCTCAAACCCTTATACAGATTAAAGGGCGAACTATGTCATTGCGAGGAGCGAAGCGACGCGGCAATCCCGTAGCCAATGTATGATCGAATTGCATACGACGAGATTGCCACGCTATCGCTCGCAATGACATGGTCGGATACAGGTTAAAGGGCGAAATATGTCCTCACAATTGTAAAGGTTAGATAATTCGGTAATCGAAAAAGACCATGGCCGGTACGCATTTCAATGCATACCGGCCATGGTCTTTTTAGCCCGTGAATTGGGTTGATGCTTTATTTGGCTGGCGTAATAATAATATTCCTGTAGTCTATAGGGCCGTGGTCGCCCTGAATGAGTAGCGGGCCCGGTTCGCCTTCTTTACTATCAATAGCACCTCCCGTAAGTCCCGGAATTTCCTGATTGCAGATAACCATTGTACCGTTTGCAACGATGGTAACCAGCCTGCCTACCAGTGTAATGTCGTATGACTGCCATTCATCCGGGTTTTTCGCCATCATCTTATTTGGAGGAAGAAAACCGTAAACTGAGCTGAACTGGTTGTTAATAGGTTCTGGCTCGCCGCTTTTGGTATCAATTACCTGTACCTCATACCGGCCCCGCAGGTAAATGCCGCTGTTGCTGCCCTGCTTGTAACGGAATTCAATGTGCAGTTTAAAATCGTTGTATGTTTTGTCAGTTATCAAATTAGCACCAGATTTAAGGCTTCTTAAGATGCCGTTTTC
The DNA here is from genome assembly GCF_041660805.1 of Mucilaginibacter sp. GTDB lineage: Bacteria > Bacteroidota > Bacteroidia > Sphingobacteriales > Sphingobacteriaceae > Mucilaginibacter. The sequence continues at coordinate 337,307 of NZ_JBAZVP010000001.1, forward strand.
AACTGTCCACTGATTTTTGCCATCGGTATGCCAGCCCTTGGTATCTTTTCCGTTGAAAAGTTTTACTGCCTGCCCCCAAACAGGCGCTTTTGTCCGGATGAGTAATGGCGCGCGAACGCCGGTGAAGGGATAGGTTTTACCATCGGTATAGACCATTGTGCCCTTAAGCGTATTGCCGGCCACCTCAAATTCAAAATCCATATTGCGGTTACCCGGTTCCCATTGCGGCGGAATGGAGAAGCTATATTTACCCTGATTTGGCTTCACTTCAGATATAGGCCGCGCGCTGCCAAAAGCATATGTAAAACGACCGATAAGGGTATGTGTCCCGGATTTTTGAACTTCTAACCATGAAGGCAGGCTTTTCCCATCTTTTTCTATTGTAACGTCCCATCTGCCTATAACGGCAGGAACCTCCGCGATAGCCAAACGATTAACCGAGGCATTAACGGTTGAAAAAAAGAACAATGCCAAAATAAGTTGCAGACCTGTAAAACGGGAAATACGTTTACTGTTTAAAACCGATAATTTTTTCATATGCTGTAAAGTGAGTGCTAAATCTACAAACTTAATCAACAATACAAAAAAGAGAATCGTTCTTATTTTGGTAGATGCAGAGCAATTTGGGGATAATTTCTCCCTGGTATTACAGTATAACTCGTAATTATTAAATTTTTTAATTTAACTACACCATGCATTCACGCGATCTATTTTTTACTGTATTCCTTAATTGCTCCCTTTTTCAGTGAACAAGGTAATAGGAAACAAACACTAAATAAAAAAGGTTGGAACTCCCATTCCAACCTTTATAACTCTTATAACCTTTACAACTTAATCACGGCCATATACCAAGGTTTTGGTATGATACCGCTATTTTGTTGATAGCGCCTACCATAGCTGCATTACGCAGGGTTTCTACTTTAGGGGTGTTTTTAAGTATCTCTCTTATTTCATGGTATGACCGGATCATGGTATCCTCTAAACCTGAGTTTACCAGTTCAAGCTCCGATGCACCTTTAATAATGGTTGAACGCTGTAACGGCGTTAAGGCAGTGCCTGTAATACCTTCTACCATGTTCACCAAATTAAGGTTTGAGTTTTCTTCAAACCTGCGGTTGATACGGCCAAATGCTACGTGCGAAAGGTTTTTTAACCACTCAAAGTAAGATACAGTTACACCACCCGCGTTAGCATACATATCCGGGATGATCATTCCACCGTTTTTGTAAAATATCTCTTCGGCCTCCGGCGATGTTGGGCCGTTTGCTCCTTCAGCAATAATTTTTGCTTGAATGCTGCCAATGTTCTGGATAGTTATCTGGTTTTCTAAAGCGGCCGGCACTAATATATCACATGGCTGCTCAAGGCCGTCCATTGTGTTTTTAAATTCTGTTTTAGCGCCTGCGTAACCTAAGATAGAGCCGGTTACTTTGCGGTGTTGAAACACAGCTTCAACATCCAGTCCGTCTTCGTTATAAATAGCACCTTCAAATTCGCAAAGGCCAACAATTAAAGCGCCAAACTCTGATAAGAACTTAGCAGAGTAGTAACCTACATTACCCAACCCCTGTACAATAATTTTTTTGCCCGATAAGCCTGTTGTTAAGCCTATCTTCAGCATATCCTCGCCAATGCTTACACATTCGCGGATAGCGATAGCAACCCCCCTGCCTGTAGCTTCGCGCCTGCCGGCTATACCATGCAGCGCAATAGGCTTGCCTGTAACGGCGCCTAAGGCATCCAGCTGGCCAGGGTTCATGGTAGCATAGGTATCAGCAATCCAGCTCATTTCACGCTCGCCCGATCCATAATCCGGTGCAGGTACGTCAATGCTGGGGCCAATGAAATTTTTCTTTATTAACTCAACAGTATAACGGCGGGTTATATTCTCTAATTCGCCAACAGTGTAATTTTTAGGGTTTATTTTGATACCGCCTTTAGCGCCGCCAAACGGAACGTTTACAATAGCGCATTTATAGGTCATTAAAGCGGCAAGGGCCATTACTTCATCCTCGTTAACCATTTCGCTGTAACGGATACCGCCTTTAGTTGGCGATTGGTGATGCGAGTGTTCTACACGCCATGCATCTATAACTTCAAAGCCATTGCCTTTGCGTATAGGGAAACGGAAACGGTAAACGCTGTTACATGACTTTATCTGGTCTAATAAACCGGCATCATGCTGTGTAAACTGCGCTGCATGATCAAAGTTTTTACATACATCACCAAAAAAGTGTGTATCCTGATCTACAGTTGGATTATTGATATTCATAATTTAAATTGGATAAAAAATTAATCTCTTAAAAAAGTGCACAAATTTGGTATATTTTTTATCAATAATGCAAATTTTTAGAAAACAGTCTTTGTTTAAAATGTAAAGAAATTCAAAATCTGTGTTTAAACAGTTTAAAGGCAATAAAGGTTTATTTTTCTTTCTCGATTTTTCTTAAACGCCTGTCAATTCTGAACAGATAAAAAGCTAAACCCGCAAAAACAATTACTATGGTACCTACAACCACATAAATTTTGCCAGAGCTACGCAAAGCATCAGCCATTTCAACATCCTGACCCGGCTGTGCATGTACCATGAAAAAGCATAGTATCATTGCTGTTAATAAAACAAGTTTCTTCATGTTAATTTATCGCGTTCTTTTTATATTCAATTAAACGTATGCGGTAACGGATGGTGGCTATCCAAACCGCAATTAAGGCCCAGGCAATAAATGCAGGGTATAATACAATCCGCATGCGGTCGTCCATATCCAGTTTACCAAAGGCCGGGTTACCGCCGTTGCCGGGGTGCAATGAATCGGTTAGGCGTGGCAGTACCATAATTAAAACCACCATAATAGGGAAGGCAAAAATATTATATATAGCCGATATCTTAGCCCGCTTCTGCTCTTCATCAATAGAATTGCGCAGTACGCCGTAAGCGCAATACAGTAAAAATGCAATGGCGGCGCTGTTTTGTTTAGGGTCATTACTCCAAAATTCGCCCCAGGCATATTTGGCCCACAACATACCGGTAATTAAACCGATAACAAAAAAGAACATTCCGGTATTAACGCATTCAACGGCAACAAGATCGTGCTCTTCCTTACCCGATTGCAGGTATTTTATGCTGTAAACAACAGATATGGTAAACACCGTAAACATGGCTATCCACATGGGTACATGAAAATAAGTATTCCGGATAGTTTCGTGCAGGATTGGTAAACGTGGTACGCCAAGCAGCATGCCGGCAATCAGTGTGTAAAATATAATTACAACTGCTAATACCTTCCACCAGGTTTGATAAATGAATTTCATATATAAATTATGCGGCAAATGTAATAATTTACTTATTCATAATTGCGATTGTTTAGCAGTACAACCGGCCTTTAAAGCAATCTTTATCAATGTTTCAGTGATGGTAATGTTCCATTATTATTTTGTTTACTAATTTGATGGATGAGTAATAATTTAATGAATAAACCAGCCTTAAAAAAATATTAATGACCGGGAAAAGACAATGGTGCTCCCCTGTGGCAGGCTTTACGCTTAGTATTACGCAGGCATTAGCCACATGTTATTAAGTTAACGTGAGTATTTTATAAATAATATCACCGTTAGGTGTAAAGGTTGGTAGAAACGTAATTAACATTTAGCATGCCATTTGTACGCAACTATATTAGTGTTGTACAGATGGTATGGTTTGCTGATCAAATTATTTTTCTACCTTCCTTTAACCCGTCGGATTCTTAAGTTAAACCTTTATCCATTTGCAATAAAAGGTGCCTGTTTAACATACAAGGCACTATGCAATTGTTTTATCATAAATAAGCCGAGGTTTGTAGCGCTGATATTGTTGCCGGGGCAATCTTCTAAACTTACTATTATCTCGCTAATATCATCCGTTTGGCCTATGAGCGGGAGGCGTACCATTGTCCAGTTGGTGTTGCTGGCTGCTAGTAGTTCGTATTCAACTTGCCGGTCGGTAGTTGTTTCTGGGTAGTTCTCATACATCCATTTTGTACCGAATTGGGTTTGTGCGCTTTTTTTATCAAAGGGTGTATTAACATTTAACCCCGCGGTGGTAATATATCTGCTGATGTTATGCGCGGCCATAGCTTTTAGAATATTCCGCGTGGCATCACTAAATATGGTGCGCTCACCAGCCGGCTGACTTAAGCAGCTCAGCACCGCATCGCAGCCTTCAAGCAGGGTGTGGATAGCATTATAATCGCGTGCATCGCCCTTTACAATTTCGATTAATGGATTGTCGATATGTAAAGTTTCGGGCTTACGGTGAAGCAGTTTAACTGAAAAGTTTTGTAGTAATAATTGTTTAACCAGGTACTTGCCTGATTTTCCTGTGCCGCCTATAATGGCAACTTTTATGATTGGGTTCATTTGAATCTCTTGTTATAAAATATAAAATACTATTTAAGCCTCATGCCATCCGGGGTGGAAGCATAAGTTGTACATCAGCCTGAAACGGGCTTCTGTAGTATTCCTGGGTATTTTATAAAGAGATTTTAATAGGACTAAGGTAAGAGTTAAGAATCAAGAAACAAGACGAAAAAATAATCCCGCCCTTGTTTAGTTGTTACAAATCGGCTCTTTCTTGTTTCTTGACTTGTTTCTCTTCTATACTTATCAATAACAATTCTAAATAGCATATATCCCTTGTAATAAACGTTATTAGCTTAGCGTTTTGTATTTTTGTAACCTGATATTACAGAATTACACCAATTAATGAAAAAAAGTTCAATATTAGGGATCGTCGTTATTGCTATTGCCATAGCGGTTATCATCAGCACATATTCAAACACAAGCACTTACGGTTCTTTTAATGATGCTAAAGAATCTAAAAGTGAACTGCATGTTGTTGGTCATTTAAATAAGCAAAAAGAATTGTTTTATGATGCCACCAAGGATGCCAATTATTTTTCGTTTTACATGAAAGATAATAAGGGCGAGGAATGCAAAGTGATTTTCACCGGTACCAAACCGCAGGACTTTGAGCGTTCAGAACAGATCGTACTAACCGGCCAAATGCAAGGTAAAGAATTTCACGCTTCAAAAATATTAACGAAGTGCCCTTCTAAATATACACAAGATAAGGTGGAGATCACCGAATTTAAGGCTACACAGGCCTCTATTTAATTCAACTTAATGGATACAGATTTTAAAGGCGAGCACCTGTTACCGGGGCATTTAGGCCAGTTTTTCGTTATTCTTTCTTTCGGTGCAGCCTTATTTTCAACCATAAGCTATTATTTTGCTACAACAGATAAGCTGAACCCATCATGGCAGCGTTTGGGCCGTATAGGTTTTTACCTTAACACGGTTTCTGTAGTAGGTATTGGTACCTGCCTGTTCTATATTATTTACAATCATCTTTTTGAATACCATTACGCCTGGGAGCACTCCTCTAAAACGCTGCCGGTTTACTATATTATTTCCAGCTACTGGGAAGGGCAGGAGGGCAGCTTTTGGCTGTGGACTTTCTGGCAGGCCGTTTTAGGTAATGTGCTGATATGGCGTGCAAAATCATGGGAGAACCCGGTACTAACCGTGGTAATGCTTTCGCAAACGCTGCTATCATCAATGCTTATTGGTGTAACCATTTTTGGAGAACGTGTAGGCAGCTCACCATTTATTTTGCTGCGCGATGCACTGGACTTAAAAGGCTCAACCCCGATATTTAACACCCGCCCAGAGCTTTATAAAAACTATTTAACATACATTACCGATGGTAACGGCTTAAACCCGCTGCTGCAGAATTACTGGATGGTGATACACCCGCCAACCCTGTTCCTGGGGTTTGCATCAATGGTGGTACCGTTTGCCTATGCTGTAGCCGGTTTATGGCAGCGCAAGTATAAAGAGTGGATCCAGCCGGCAATATCATATTCCCTTTTTGCTGTAATGATATTGGGTACCGGGGTTATCATGGGGTCGTTCTGGGCATATGAATCTTTAAACTTTGGCGGCTTTTGGGCATGGGACCCGGTGGAGAACGCCTCAATTATTCCGTGGTTAACATTAATAGGCGCGGTACACGTGCTTATCGTTTATAAAAATTCAGGTCACGCTTATTTTACAGCAACGTTTTTGGTGCTTATCAGCTTTGTGCTGGTATTATATGCATCGTTCCTTACCCGTAGTGGTATCCTGGGCGAAACATCTGTACACGCCTTTACGGACCTGGGTATGTTTTGGCACTTAGTGGTTGATGTGGTTATCTTCCTGGGGATAACTATTTATTTACTGGTATCCCGCTGGAAAGAGCTTCCTATCACTAAAAAGGACGAAGAAACCTACTCACGTGAGTTTTGGATGTTTGTTGGCGCTGTGTTCTTAGGCCTTTCCTGCTTCCACCTGGTTATTGTAACCTCAATACCCGTATGGAACGAAATGTTTGGTACTAAACTGGCCCCGCCTGCAGATCCGGTTAAGCATTACAATATTATACAGGCATCGTTCGCGGTGGTGGTTACCCTGCTTACAGGCTTTACCCAATTCTTAAAGTATAAAAAAACGGATGTTACCCGTTTCTTCATTACTACGCTTATTTACCTTGTATTTGCAGCCTTAATAACCGCTTTGGTAGTTTACGTTACCGGCGTTTACCGCCTGCATGTAGTATATATATTAATTATGCTGGGCAGTGTTTACTCTGTACTGGCTAATGCCAAGATCTTATCAGAAGCATTTAAAGGAAAGATAAAACTGGCGGGGTCTGCCGTGGCGCACATTGGTTTTGGTTTGATACTTATAGGCGCTTTAATAGCGGCCGGTACCAGCAAAGTAATATCTGAAAATACCAGTGGTGAGCAGTACAGCGAAGATTTTGTAAAAGCCAAGAACGACCCGCGCGAAAACGTGATGATGTACCGCAACGAGCCTGTTAAAATGGGCAAGTATATTGCTACTTACGTGGGCGATTCATTATCGGCACCAAACCATTACTTTAAGGTAAACTATAAAGTTATTGATGCGGCAGGTAAGGTTACAGAAGACTTTACACTAATGCCGAACGCGCAGGCTAACCGCAAAATGGGGCTGGTTTCATCACCCGATACCAAGCACTACCTGTTCAGTGATATTTATACGCACGTAAACATGAGTAACGCCATTACTTACGAGGAAAGCGAAAAAGGCAAAGCTGATGCGCATGATGAAGCAAGCGACGACAGCAGTTACGATCCGCCGGTTACACATGAGGTTGCCCCGGGTGATACTATTCGTTTCCGCGAGGGGTACATTGTGCTGAAAGGACTTAAAAAAGGGGTAAAAGTGCAGAACATACCGCTTAAAGCCAATGATGTATCTGTAGGTGCCGAACTGGAAATTGTATCGCACGATAAAACTTATACTGCCGAACCGGTTTATATGATAAAAGGGGGCAGTGCCTTTGATTTTGCCCGCAAGGTAGAAGAAGCAGGCCTTAAACTGCGTTTCTCCAAGATCATCCCCGAAAAGAATAAAGTAGAGATAAGCGTATACCAACAACCCGAAAGCAAAAAGAAATATATCGTAATGAGGGCTATCCAGTTCCCATACATTAACTTCTTTTGGGCGGGTACCATTATCATGGTTATTGGCTTCCTGTTGTCTATCTTCAGGAGGAATAAAGAATTGAAGACTGTTTAGGTTTAAATTATCTTCAAATAAAACGGCTGCCTCAAAAAGAGGCAGCCGTTTTATTTTGAAAAGTTTTTTTCACAACCCAATCCCGCATTTCGGTGTCGATTTCGGTGGGGACACCGAAATCTTTAGGCAGGTTCGTGAAATGCAACTGTTTGTGAGGACATAACCAGCGGGGTAGGTTACTAATATCCCATTTCGGTGTCCTCACCGAAATCTTTAGGCAGGCTCGTGAAATGCAACTGTTTGTGAGGACACAAACAGCGGGGTAGGCCGCTTATATCACAGCCCAACTCCGCATTTCGGTATTCCCACCGAAATCTTTAGGCAGGTTCGTTAATGCAACTGTTTGTGAAGACACAAACAGCGGGGTAGGTAGCGATATCACAAAACAAACTCCCATTTCGGTGTCCTCACCGAAATCTTTAGGCAAGTAGTCATGCATCCAAACTTTGCGTGTTCTCCACCGCCCTATGGCTTGTTGGTGACAACACCAACAAGGGCAAATGCAACTGTTTGTGGGGATACAAAACAGGAGGGTAGGTAGCTGATATCCCATTTCGGTGTCCTCACCGAAATCTTTAGGCAGGCTCACCGAAGGCAACTGTTTATGAAATGATCAATTTACTTCAGCAACCAGGTTGTTTACCCACTGGTTGAAGAGCCTGGTTTCCATATCTACCGCTTTTTGGGCGTGTAGCTGCCAGTCTGGAGAGAACTTTTGCAGTTGATTGATCATCTCTTCCAAATGCCCCTCTTCTTCTAAAATAATAGATTTTACATTTACCTTGCTGCCCGCGTTATCTAAAGCGTCCTGATAAATAGGGTATAATTCATCGGCCCTAACTTCTATTGCATAAGTAACCAGCAGGTATGCGGCAAATCTTAACTCCCTGCCTGATAAATGAAGCTCTTTTTTTAAATACCTGCAAACATCAATATCCAGCTGGTTTAAATAATACCTGCTATAAGCCGGGGCAATTAAATATTCGGCCGAATAAGTAGGGCATAGGTTATTGCCTGTTTTCTCTATTTGTTTCTTCAGATAAAAGGCATGGCGATGCTCTTCAGCAGCGTGCTTTAGTATAATATAAGTTACAGTTGTGGGGTCTTCACTTGCTGATATTTTGCGCGCGCCGGTATTTTCCATTAAGGAAAGTGTATTTAGCCAGCGTGCATGCAACTGATCATCAGCAATTATTTGTGGTAAAATTGTGTTTAGTTCCATAGTTAAATGTCATCAAGTGCCTGCTCAATGGTGCTGTAAATATAGTCCAGCTCGGCATTGGTAATGCAATATGGCGGTAAAATATAAATAATGTTACCCAGGGGCCTTAAAATAATTCCCGCATCTAAAAAGTAATGATACAGCTTATCGCGCAGGCTGCTAAAGTAGGAGGTATTGTTACCCGTTTCCCACTCTAATGCCAGTATAGTGCCTGTTTGCCGGGTTGTTTTTAGTGACCGGTGGCCGATAACCTTTGCTGCAAATGCACGGTGTTTATCAGCAATACGATTAATATTTTCTTGTGTTGACGGTTCTAAAAAAAGATCAAGGCTTGCCAATGCGGCTGCGCATGTTACAGGGTTAGCCGTGTAGGAATGCCCGTGAAAGAGCGTCTTCGTCCTGTCATCAGATAAAAATGCATTATAGATCTCTTGTTTGCAGGTTGTAAGTCCGAAAGCCATAGTGCCACCTGTAAGCCCCTTTGAGAAGCACATAATATCCGGCTGGTTTGCTACATGGTTGCAGGCAAAAGCTTTACCTGTGCGCCCAAAACCGGTGAATACTTCATCAGCAATTAACAACACCTCTTCTTTTTGGCAATGTGCCATTAATTCATTCAAATGCGCTGCCTCATACATGATCATGCCTGCCGAACCTTGCACCAATGGTTCAAATATGAAACAGGAGATTTGAGATTTAAGGCTTGAGATATGCGACTTAATACTTTCTATATTATTCGCATCCGGCAGGTCAATAAATTCCACTTCAAACAATAAACTATCAAATGCCGCTGTAAAAGCACTTCGGCCACTTACCGACATGGCGCCGAAAGTATCGCCATGATAAGCGTTTTTAAATGCCAGTATTTTAGTGCGTTGTTCGCCTTTGTTGTGCCAATATTGGAGGCACATTTTTATAGCTACCTCTACCGCGGTAGAACCATTGTCTGAATAAAATGCTTTAGCCTGGTTTGACGGCAGTATAGCTAACAGGCGCTCCGCAAGCTCAACTGCGCCGGGGTGGGTAAAGCCTGCGAAAATAACATGTTCCAGCTTATTTAATTGCTCTGCAACCTTTTGGGCAATGTATGGGTGCGAATGCCCGTGAATATTTACCCACCATGATGATATGGCATCAATGTACTTTTTTCCATCCTCGCTAAATAAACAGGTGCCCTCTCCTCTAATAATGGGTATTGGCGGCTGGGCCGTTTTCATTTGAGTGTAGGGATGCCATATTACTGCAAGATCGCGTTCTGTTAAACTCATAAGGAACTAATTAAAAGCTCTGCAACGTGTTTATCTATCGGGAAAGTAAGTTCATCAGGAGTAAGATCTTTAAGATTTACCCATCTGAAAGACTGCAGCACTTCTCCTTCGCCGTCAAAATCAAACATTATTGTTTTAGTGATGAAATTAAGGTTTGATGTTGCTTTAACTATATAATAAACACTAATGATCTGTGAATCGTTAAAGGCCGATTTTACAAAAAAATCGGTTGTGTAAAAATGGTTAATGATCTCAATTTCGGTATTACATTCTTCTATAAACTCGCGCTTTAAGCCATCTGTAAGCCCTTCGCCATATTCTAATCCCCCGCCCGGAAACTTGCTGAAACGCATACCATATTCCTGCTCATCGCTTATTAAAACCTCATTATTATCATTAATAAGGATACCGTAAACACGCACGTTGAAAAATTCCTTACTCATAGTGTTTCTTATTACGCATTACTTTGTCCATTGTCCACGGAATTTCTTCTGTTTTTGCCTCCGACCTGATAGGGCAATTGGGCATACTGCAGTAGTGGCAGCAATAAGGCAGGCAGGGATCTGTATGTATGAATAATTCGGTTCTGATACCCGCTTTTGTGTTGATCAGTTTATCAACCAATTTTACCTCCTGATGTACCCGGTTCAAATCAAAGTAGTTAGGTAGCGTAAGGTGGCAGTCAATATGCAGTTCGCTGCCATACTTTTGGGCGCGCAGGTTGTGTATATCAATCCATTCATCCCGGCGCTGTTCTCCTAAAACTTTTACTACGTTGCTAATGATAATAAAATCTGTCTCATCCATAAGGCCGGCCACCGAACGGCGGATAAGCTTATAACCTGTATATAAAATATACACACCAACCAATATAGATAATGCACTATCCAGCCATAATATTTTTGTAAAGTGTATGAGCAGCAAACCAATAACGAGCCCACAACTGGTAACCATATCGGTAAGCAAATGCCTGCCATCAGCCTCAATAGTGATAGATGGCAATGATTTGCCTTTAATAATCATGTAATAACCCAACAATCCGTTTATTACACCGGTTACACCAATAATACCCGCACCCAGTAACAGATCATGTATCACTTGCGGATAAAAAATACTGTAGGTTGATTTAATGATAATAATAATACCGGCAATACCGATGAGCGAACCCTCTATAAATACAGAAAAGTACTCTACTTTTCCATGACCATAGGGGTGATTTTCGTCGCGGGGCTGTGCGGCCAGGTAGATACTGAAAAAGGCAAACGAGCTGGCAACCACATTAACAATACTTTCGGCAGCATCTGTTAGTACAAAATTAGAGTTGGTTAGAAAGTATGCCAAAAACTTCATCACCATTAGTACAACGCCGGTAATCAGTGATATAGATATTATTCTTTTGTGCTGCTTCAAAATGCATCTTTTTTGAGAGCCAAACTTACATAAAATTTAGCCCTCGCCTTTTTATCAGCTAACATTTAAATTATTTTATAGTTCTGTTTATCGGGCATTAATTGAAGCATTTTCTATATTTGCCGCAATAACACAAATATTATGAGCGCATTAAGTAACAGGATCAACAACCTGTCGGAATCTCAAACCATTAAAATGGCCAAAATGGGCCGCGAATTGGCGGCAAAAGGCGTAGATGTGATCAGTCTTAGCTTTGGCGAGCCTGATTTTCATACTCCTGAACATATTAAGGATGCTGCTAAAACAGCCATGGATAAGAATTTTACTTACTATACACCTGTTGCCGGTTACCCCGACCTAAGGAAAGCTATAGTGAATAAATTGAAGACAGAGAACAACCTTGATTATACTGATACACAGATAGTAGTTTCTACAGGCGCTAAACAAGCCATTGCCAATGCGGTGCTATGTTTAGTGAACCCGGGCGAAGAAGTTATTATTCCTACTCCTTATTGGGTATCATACTCAGAAGTGGTTAAACTTGCCGAAGGTGTGAGCGTATTTATTGATACCACTGTTGAACAGAATTTTAAAATAACACCTGAACAATTAGAGGCTGCCATTACTCCAAAAACAAAACTTTTCATGTTTTCATCGCCTTGTAACCCAACAGGGAGTGTTTACAGCAAGGATGAGTTAGAGGGATTAGCAAAAGTATTTGCAAAGCATCCTCATGTTTATATCCTTTCTGATGAGATATATGAGCATATCAACTTTATTGGCGGACATGAGTCTATTGCACAGTTTGATTATATTAAAGACCGTGTAGTGATCATTAACGGCTTTAGCAAGGCATTTGCTATGACAGGCTGGCGAATTGGCTATACGGCATCAAACAGTGAAATTGCTGCTGCTTGTGATAAAATGCAGGGACAAATTACATCAGGCACCTGCTCTATTACACAAAAAGCCGGTGTTGCCGCTTATGAAGGCGGGCTGGAAAGTGTGCTGCAAATGCGTGACCAGTTCCTGAAACGCCGCAACCTGGTTTACGGCCTGCTTAAAGAAATTGACGGCATACAAGTAAACCTGCCCGATGGTGCGTTTTACTTTTTCCCGAATGTTACCTCGTTCTTTGGCAAAAGCTTTAATGGTAAGGTTATTAACGACTCGGACGAATTAAGCATTTTTTTACTGGAAGAGGCACACGTAGCCACAGTTGGCGGTGATTCATTCGGTGATAAAAAATCTATCCGTATATCGTACGCCGCTGCCGAAGACAAACTGGTTGAAGCTATAAGAAGGATAAAAGAAGCATTAGGAAAGTTGGTGTAACTGTTAGAATCAGAATTTACAGAATTAATCAATTCTGTAAATTCTATAAATTCTGATTCAGGCATACAAAAAGCCCCTCGTCAATTTTGACGAGGGGCTTTTTCTTTTAAGTAGATCTAGACCTATAAATTACAAGCCGAAACCGTAAGCTATACGTAAACCAACTGTACCATAGTTATTACTCTGGCCAGAAAAGTTTTCATAACGTGCACCTACATCCCATTTTTGATTAGCCCAGCCAATACCCGGAGAAGCGATCAATTTGACGTCTTTTCCATCCTGGCCTTCGTAAACATCTCTTGTTTCAAAACCGGCACCAACTTCACCACTCAAATAAATGTTTTGAGATATGAATGCTTTAATACCTGCTTTAACCGGTACTAAACCGACTGAAGGGTATTTGGTGTCAGCACCGCTCACTATTTCTTTACCAAAAAAGTTGTAGTAACCTGATGTTAACGTTAAAGCTAAGTTATCTGCCACGCCATATTGTAAACGGGCAGTACCACCTATACCAACGTTTGAAACGTCACGTAAGTTACCTGTGGGCAATAAACCTTCAACACCTACACCAAAGCGCAAAGCACTTTTTGGAGTTGACTGAGCATTAACATTTGTTCCGAAAAATATAGCTGCTGCTGTAAATGCTGCTGCTAATAGTTTTGTTGTTGTTTTCATTGTTGTGTTATTAAATTTACAATTATAAATTGTGATACATCGCTATTAACAAATACTTTGCCATTGTGCCAAATATGTGCATTAATGAGACTTAACAACTGTGCCAAAAGCCAACTATATGTCCGGTTTATTAAAAAAGTCAGTATCTTAATAACTGATAATCAATCATTTTTTTAACTTTTAAAGTAGGAAAGTCAGGTTTGCACTTTAAGTTATGGGCTATGCCCAAAAATTATACATTAGTTCTGTATAGGATACAAAAGTGTATGTTCACAGCTAACAATTGTTAGAAACTGCCTTTAAAAGCAGTCGTTTTTTGTATGCCGATAGGTGTTAAAAAATGTAGTTTAACAAAAAAGAGGCTGTATCATGCGTATGATACAGCCTCTTTTTTGTTATTTGCAGCTATGATTAGTGACCGCCGCCGCTCATTGCTTTTAAATCATCCATAGTTATTTTCTCAAAATCACCCGGGATATTAAATGTACCGGCAGGGACTTTTTGCTCAACAATGCTTTTTACAGTAACCTCAGAAGGCTGACCATTTTGGAAAGTCATGTACTGAATAGGGAAGCCGCCTGCTTTAGCATAGTATTTTGATGCATTGGTTACCGGCAAAGTAACATCGTTAGTTACCCAAATATCATAGCTTTTATTTGCCTTGGTATCTGTAGCAACAACTTTTTTGCAATTAAAGCCATTTATCACTTTAGTTTCAGTACCTGGTACAAAGGTAAGAGGTGGCATTTGTGCAAGTTGCTCTTCGATCTCAGCAGGTGAAGCTATAGCTGCTTTTTTAATAGAAGCAACGGCAACATCTACTAATACAGCCATGTAAGTGCCTTTATTATCAGTAAGGATTTTAATATTTGCTGGTCCCGAAGAAAAAGCAACTGCGCTTGAGTCGGTTCTGAAGTAACTTTTAGCTTCAATAGACTGCCCCATGGCACTCATGCTGATGGTAGCAACACCTTCAGTGTAGGCTTTTTGTGCGCTTGCGCTGATAGCTGCTGCAGATAAAGTTATACCTAAGGCAACAGTAAATAGTTTAATGTTCATAGTTTTAGTTTAATGGATACAATTTAGCGTGTAATTAACTTCTGTGCAAGTTTTTAAGTAAATATTTCAAATTGTTGTTAATTAGAGATAGCAACGAATGATTTGTTACGCTTCAAGATCTTATAATTAACATTTAATTTTTTAGACTGCTCAATTAGTTGATTTAAACGCTTATCAGTGTTACTGCCATCAATAATAAGCATATTACTGTTGGCAATTACAGCACTATCAACGTAAGTATTATTGGTTACGTATAAATAATCGGTTTTAAAAAGAGGCGGTATTGGCCTTATTGAAGTACTGTGGTTTAACATTGCCAACCTTTTATTTAAGAATTGCACCAGGCCGCCTTGTTTAATGAGGTAAGCAGATTGGACATTGCTATTCAGGCTATACACTTTGTAATCAGTAAGCCTGGTGCTGTCAAGGCCCGGTTGTACGGCATACTGAAAATTCTTGTCTGTATCCCGCAAATCAGTCAGCACAATACCCTTATTGCCGTTTTTGAATACTATTCCACTATGCTTCCGTAAATTTAAAAAAGTAACCGACCGGTTATTATCGACCCTGAAATGTTTTACCCCAATGCTGATGCTGAAAAATAAGGTACACACAAGCGCTGCTTTAATAAACCAGGCCTTTTTGTTGTATATAAAATAGAAAACCAATAAAGTGATGGCATAAAGTAACAGGTATTCAAAAGTGCTGAGCCATATTTTACCGATGCTGGCATATGGTGCATGCTCAATATAAGCCAATACTTTGTTCATTAGTAAAATGCATTTTTCCAGAATATAACCCAGTGCTTGTGATACGCCAGCCATCTGCGGCAGCAAAAGCAATAAAATACCACTATATAAAATGATACTAACCGGAATAACAATAAGCAGGTTACTCACCAAAAAGTAAACCGGGAACTGGTGAAAGTAATAAGCACTTAGCGGAAAAGTAATTACTTGCGCTGCTATAGATACCGAGCAGGCCAGCCATATTTTATCGGCAACTTTGTTTTTAAGAGTAAGCCATTGATAAACTACCGGCTGAAAGATAATAAGCCCGGCAACCGCCAGATAAGAAAGCTGGAAACCCACATCTGTTATCAGAAAAGGATTGTACAGTAGCATCGCGAAAGCAGATACCGCCAATATATTCAGTGTATTAATATACCTGCTATAAGTTTTGCCTGTAATAATAAGGCTTAACATCACGGCCGCCCTGCAAACCGCGGGCGAAAAACCTGTTAACAGCGAATAAGCCCAAATTAAAGCTATTATAAGAATAGCCTTAAATACCCTGCCGTGTTTGTACCCATTTAAAAAGCCCAGGGCCCAGCTCAACAGCAAATAAATAATAGCCACGTGCCCGCCCGAAACGGATAGGATATGTATGGTGCCTGTTTTAGAATAGGCTTGCAGAATATCGTTACCTAAG
Source organism: Mucilaginibacter sp. (assembly GCF_041660805.1). GTDB lineage: Bacteria > Bacteroidota > Bacteroidia > Sphingobacteriales > Sphingobacteriaceae > Mucilaginibacter. Next base: position 353,351 of record NZ_JBAZVP010000001.1, read on the forward strand.
TCGGCTTTATAGCCCAGTATAAGGGTAGATGCTACCGCGATGGCCGTGGTATCCTTCATATTGGCCTTCAGCTTTGCGACAAGGTTTTGCCTCAGCTGCAGGGCATAAGCAATTACCGGGTTACCCTCACCGGCCTTCACAATCACGTATTGCTTCGGAAACAAAAATGCCTGATAATGAATGTTATGGTTGGCTAAATAGTTTTTATAGTTGAATTCGCCGGGGTTAAATGGCGGCTCAATGGGGGAGTACTTCGCCGGTATCAGCAATTCCTCGCCATAAAAAAGCTTTTTAGCCAAATTGTCTTTAATAGTGATAAGCACCGACCCGCTTACCTCTTCCGTTTTACCATTGCCTATGGTTTGTTTAACATTGGCAGTAAAACGTACCACGTCGCCTTTTAATTTGGGTTCGCTATTAATAACTACTGCAAGATACTGTGCGGACTTTTTTGAGAAGTGCTTATCACTATTCAGTTCACTGTGATGAGTGGTAACCATCCATCCCAATAAAAATAAAATGAGGTAAATAAGTGAACCTCCCAGCCATCGTACTTTATAAATGCCAAATTGGGTATAAGTTAAATTAAGGACTATGAACGCTATGCTTAGAATAATGAGCAAGGCTGTGATCCATCCCGCATTAGCACTCAAATAGTTAATGCCGCCGGCTATCCCTGCTAAAAAGGGGAGTATTAATACAATAACAGGAACTTCACCTTTATGGTTAGCGATCATATTTTATTTCGGAAGCCTTGTGACAGGTTATTCAGGAAATAAAAATAAGATTAAATCTCGTCGCGAACTTCTAAAAGGAATTTTTTTAAGTTTTCGAGCGAATCAATCACGCGTTGGTTGTCGCGGGTATCGCCCATATTGTTTTTCAGATGGTCCTTAGCGCCTTGCAGGGTGTATCCTTTTTCGCGGATAAGGTGGAAGATGATCTTAAAGTTTTCCAGATCCTCGGGCGTGAAGTAACGATTACCCTTTTTGTTCTTTTTAGGTTGCAGAACATCAAACTCCTTTTCGTAAAACCGTATTAACGACTGGTTAACATCGAACATAGCCGATACCTCACCCATTGTATAGTACATCTTGCTGATCTCGCGTTCTTTGTAAGGCATATGCAAATGTAATATTTTATTTTTTTAGTCAAAAAGTCCCGCAGCCTCAAGTTTATCTATTTGATCTTTAACCAGTGCTATCCTTTCCTTTACAGTTGTATCTTCTCTAATCTCCAATGCTTTACACTGCAAATCGTGCAGCCAATCCTCATGCACCTGTATATTGCGGCCGCTAAAAGTACGGTCGTCATATTTTGTTGCCCATGCAATAAAGTCTTTATATAATAAGGCACGTTCAGGGTCGGTATGTATGGTATCGCCATACCGCTGCACTTCGCGTGCCATTAACCGCTTGATCCGGATCTCTTGCGGAACATATAAAAATACAACCAGATCAAACATTTCTTTCCACTCGTTACCCCAGCTAATAAGCGAACCGCCAAGTATGTAATCCTTATTTTTAGCAAGGTCGCTTTTTAACATATTATTTCTTTTATCGGTATCGCGCCTTATGGTGTAGGGCACATCAGATGGCTCCCAAAAGTAATCGTCGGTATCAAAATATGGGATAGAAAGCTGCTCAGCAAGGGCGTTACCCAGGGTTGTTGAACCCGCGCAGGAAGCACCCATAATGTGAATTTTCATAGGAGGGAATTTGAAATTGCGAATTTAAGCAAATGAGGGAGATAACCCCAACAATGGCTAAAAATGGCGCGTGGTAGAAACCAATACGTCTTTGCGAGCGATAGCGAAGCAATCCCAACATGGTGATACTTATACACCATTATGTCATTGCGAGCGATAGCGTGGCAATCTCGTCGTATGCTAAGCGGTAATGCATTGGCTACGAGATTGCTTCGTCGTTCCTCCTCGCAATGACATGATTTATTTAACCGTGATATTGCGGAAACCAATACGTCTTTGCGAGCGATAGCGAAGCAATCCCCAACATGACTGTCGCCCACTTTTCTATCGGGAGATTGCTTCGTTCCTCGCAAAGACGCGCAGGGTGGGATATTGCGTACGAATAAATACGTCTTTGCGAGTGATAGCGAAGCAATCCCCGACATGCTTATCGCCTACTTTTCTATCGGGGATTGCTTCGTACCTCGCAATGACGCGCGTGTGATGTATGAGAAAGAAGGCAACCACACCACCATCAAAACAATTCTAAAATTCAGATAATTCAGGTTCAGACAATTTTTTACCTTTGCATCTTATGACAGCTACCCAAATACGCCAGGCTTTTCTTGATTTTTTTGCTTCTAAAGGACACATTATTGTGCCCAGCGCACCTATTGTTATTAAAAACGACCCAACCCTGATGTTCACCAATGCGGGAATGAACCAGTTTAAAGACGTTTTTTTAGGCGAATCACCGGCCAAAGCACCACGCGTTACAGATACACAGCGTTGTTTACGCGTATCAGGCAAGCATAACGATCTGGAAGAGGTGGGTATTGACACCTATCACCATACCATGTTTGAGATGCTGGGTAACTGGAGTTTTGGCGATTACTTTAAAAAGGAAGCCATTGCCTGGAGCTGGGAACTGCTTACCGAAGTTTATAAATTAGATAAGGACCGCCTGTACGTTACCTATTTTGAAGGTGACGAAAAAGAAGGTTTGGAGAAAGATACCGAAACCTATGACCTGTGGAAACAGTATGTAGATGAGTCGCATATTTTGCCCGGCAATAAAAAGGATAACTTTTGGGAAATGGGTGAAACCGGTCCGTGTGGACCGTGTACGGAAATTCACTTTGACAGCAGGCCGGATAGTGAGCGTGCAGAAGTTAGCGGTGCAACCCTTATAAATGCCGACCACGACCAGGTAATTGAGATTTGGAACAACGTGTTTATGCAGTTTAACAGGCTGAAAGATACTTCATTACAGCCATTGCCGAACAAGCACGTGGATACCGGGATGGGCTTTGAGCGTTTGGTGCGTGTGTTGCAGGGAAAAACTTCAAATTACGATACCGATGTTTTCCAGCCGATGATCCAATTCATTGCGGAGAAAAGTGGTAAAAAATATAACAGCGCAGCCAAACCCGGCGACGCCGATTGGAACGATGCAGTAGCGATGCGCGTATTGGCAGATCATATCCGGGCTATAAGTTTTGCCATAGCCGACGGACAATTGCCTGCAAGTAATAAAGCGGGCTATGTAATCCGCAGGATCTTAAGAAGGGCTGTACGTTACAGTTATCAAACATTAGATTTTAAAGAACCATTCTTTAATGAGCTGGTGCCTTTGTTAGCCGAGCAATTTAAAGGCGTGTTTGATGGATTGTGGAATCAGAAGGACTTTGTGCAGAAAGTGATTTTAGAGGAAGAAAACTCGTTTTTAAGAACTTTATCCGCCGGAATCAAAAGATTTGATGAAATGACCTCTGTTTCGTTTGTTGGGAGTGTTTTTATTATCGACCCAAAAGCTGACCCAAGTCAAACAATACAGAAAAAGCTGTCAGGAAGTTTTGCATTTGAAATGTATGATACATATGGTTTCCCGTTGGATTTAACGGAACTGATGGCTCGTGAACAAGGATGGATTGTGGAAATAGAAGGTTATAACCAGGCTCTTCAAGAACAAAAAACCCGTTCCCGCGCTGCTACTGCAGTTAGTGCAGGCGATTGGGTGGTATTACGCAATGGCGATAATACCGAGTTTGTGGGTTACGATGAAATGTACATCGAATGCGAGATCTTAAAATATCGTAAAGTAACCTCACAGGGCAAAGAGCAATACCAGATCGTATTGAACCGCACACCTTTCTATGCCGAAGGTGGTGGCCAGGTAGGTGATACCGGCAGCCTGATGAGCGAATGGTACGACGAAACCAAAGGCAACCTGATGTTTGATGTTACCGATACCAAAAAAGAGAATGGCCTAATTATCCATTATGCTACGCTTGCGCCATATTACACACAGGATGGCCCGGCAGAATGGACATTGCCAAACCCAATGCCAACCCGTTTTGGTGCAGGTATAAACATGGGTAACCGCATTATAACCAGTGCCAACCACTCGGCAACGCACTTGCTGCATGCGGCGCTAAAAGAAGTTTTAGGTGAGCACGTAAACCAAAAAGGTTCATTGGTGAACCCCGATCAGCTGCGTTTCGATTTTTCTCACTTTAGTAAGGTTACCGATGATGAGATAGATTCATTGGAGAATATTGTAAATCAAAAAGTACGCGAAGGCATCGCCCTGAAAGAAGAACGCTACGTGCGTTACGATGATGCTATTGCGAGTGGTGTTACCGCTTTATTCGGTGAAAAATATGGCGATTTTGTGCGGGTAATAACTTTCGACGATAAATTTAGCAAGGAGCTTTGTGGTGGTACACATGTAAAAAACACTGCGGAGATAGGTTACTTTAAGATCATATCTGAAAGTGCCGTTGCAGCCGGTGTACGCCGTATCGAAGCTATTACAAGCTACAATGCTCATAACTATATCCAGCAGCAAGGCAAGCTGATAAAAAGCTTAAAAGAGCTGCTTAGAAACCCTGCCGACCTTTCAAAAAGCGTAGAAAACCTTATTGAAGATAACAACCGCATGAAAAAGGAACTGGAGAAAGCGGTATTGATGAAAGCATCCGGTTTAAAAGATCAACTGGCTAAAACGGCAGAAAGCATCAACGGGATCAACTTCATAGCCCAGAGGGTAGAACTGCCAAATGCTGACGCAATAAAGAACCTTGCTTATAACTTAAAGGATATTGTGCCAAACCTGTTTCTGGTATTGGCGGCAGATATTGCCGGTAAGCCAAACATTACTGTAATGATAGCCGAAAACCTGGTAAAGGAAAAAGGCTTACACGCCGGTAATATTGTTAAAGAATTAGCTAAGGAAGTTAAAGGCGGTGGCGGCGGTCAGCCGTTTTTTGCAACAGCTGGCGGCAGTGACGTTAGTGGTATTGATAATGCCTTAGCCAAAGCCAAAAGCTTTTTGTAATAATTATACTTATAGCAAAAGAGGCCGCTTCATTGAAGCGGCCTCTTTTGTGTTTATACGGATTAAAACAATTTATATTAGTGCCCCTTACCGTGGCCTTTTCCGTTTCCGCCGCCATGGCCTTTACCATTTCCGCCGCCATTTCCATGGCCCTTACCGTTTCCGTTACCCTGGCCATTGCCGTTGTTTCCTTTAGCAAAGTTGGAGTTGCCACGTACAATTACCTGCTTATTTGAGCCTTTGTATTTTGCATAGCGGCTACGATCTGTACTAAAATAACGGTAAGCTTGCGGCCTGTTTACCGCTACTTTATACCCGTTGTTAATATTGTAGCTCCTGTACCTGGCAGGAAGAGAGTTTCTGAAAACCCAGTTTCCTCCATCTAAATACACATACTGATGCTTGGGTGCGTAATAATAACTTTCTACATCCGGTAAATAGTAATACTCCACATCTGAATATGCTGGTGGAGGGGTCCAGGTGCCAATATTTACATTAAGGCTTACCTGTGCTTTTGATTGGGTAACAGATGCAGCAAGTATAAAACAAGATGCCAGCATTCCTAAAATTAATTTTTTCATTGTATCTTCAAGTAATTAAATTGTGTGAATTTTTTCTCTGATTATCAGACAATTCCTTCAACATATAATTGGTTAAAGTGTTTGATTGTTACATGTTATATTTACTTTAAACACAAAATATACCCAAATTGACAATATTGTTTGAAGAATAATAAAGCAAAAAATATAAATAACATTATATTTGACAGGTTTGATCAATGCTGAATAACAGCTGAATATATGATATGGCAGTTCTAATAAGCGACGTGAGTGAGAAATACGAATTAGTGGTAGGGTTAGAAGTACACGCGCAATTATCCACTTTAAGTAAGGCTTTTTCTTCGGATTCGGCAGCATTTGGCGCCGAACCTAATCATAACGTGAGTCCAATTTCATTGGGGCATCCGGGCACGTTGCCGCGCATCAACAAAAAAATGGTGGAGTACGCGGTAAAAATGGGCCTGGCCTGCAATTGCTCTATTAATCTTAAAAATACATTCGCCCGTAAAAATTATTTTTATGCTGATTTGCCCAAAGGTTTTCAAACCACGCAAGATCAGCAGCCTATTTGTTTAGGCGGACAGGTTACCGTAAAGCTAAGCGACGGTACATCAAAAAATATAGCCATTCATCACATCCATATGGAAGATGATGCGGGCAAAAGTTCACATGATCAGCATGATGAATATTCACTTATTGACCTGAACAGGGCCGGGGTACCACTTATTGAAATAGTATCAGAGCCTGACATGCGCAGCGCGGAAGAAGCGGGTCAGTTTTTAACAGAAATTAGAAGAATTCTGAGATATTTAGAGATTTGCGACGGCAATATGGAAGAAGGCAGCATGCGTTGTGATGCCAATATATCTGTAAGGTTACGAGGCGCATCAGCCTACGGTAACCGTTGCGAAGTGAAGAATTTAAACTCGATCCGTAATGTTCAGCGTGCCATAGAGCATGAGTTTGAGCGACAGGTGGCTGTTATTGAAGCCGGTGGCCATATTGATCAGAACACCCTTAATTTTAATGCCGATACCGGCGAAACATCGGTACTCCGCTCAAAAGAGATGGCTAATGATTACCGTTACTTCCCCGAGCCGGACCTGCTACCCGTGCAATTAACCGCAGCTGACCTATCAGCTATACGAGAAAGCATGCCTGCGCTGCCTAATGAGTTATTCGCGAAATATACTTCAGAGCTTGGCCTTTCTGACTATGATGCAGGTGTTATTATAGCCGATAGAGAGTTTGCCGCTTATTTTGAAGAAGTAATAAAACATACAGCCAATTATAAATCAGCAGCCAACTGGCTTATGGGTTCTGTACGGTCATATATTAATGATAACAGCATTAATATCAATGATATAGCGCTTAAAGCAGCAAACTTAGCCGGTTTAATTAAACTGGTTGATGATGGTAAAATAAATAATTCGGTTGCAGCGCAAAAGCTGTTCCCGGCAATGCTAAAAGATAGCAGTAAAACAGCAGATGAACTGGCCCAGCAGCTTAACCTGCTTATTAGCCGGGATACATCAGAAGTTGATCAATTTATACAGGCAGTATTAGCTAAATATCCTGATAAGGTGATAGAATACCAAAGAGGGAAAAAAGGCGTTTTAGGCTTGTTCATGGGCGAAGTAATGAAACTTTCGAAAGGGAAAATAGACCCGCAGAAAACCAACCAGCTTTTAATAAAGGAATTAGAATCTAAATAGAAAATGAAAATCCGTGTAATTACCTGTATCTCGTTGCTTACGGTCCTTTTTATGGTTGCCTGTAAAAATAAAGCTGATTTTACCATATCCGGCACGGTTGCTAATCCCGGCAGCTTAAAAATGGTGTATTTGCTGGTTGCAGATAGTAACCAGGTTAGCGTTATAGATTCAGTTAATTTAGATGGTAAAAACCAGTTTAAATTTAAGCACCCTGCACCTTATGCTAACCTTTATAAATTGCGTATAGGTGGCAGTATATATGATTTTGTTGCCAAAAATGGCGATGATATCACTTTTGATACAGACATTGCCGATGTATCTCATGCCTACAAAATATCAGGCTCGGATGATTCTGAAAAAGTTAAAGAGTTCAATAAGATCAGTAACTTTTATGGCGCCAAAAACAGTAAACTATCTGATGAGTATACCGCTAAATCAGAGGCTCTGGGTAAAGAATCAGATTCACTGATAAAGATCTATATGCCCCAGTTTCAAAAAAACATTAATGATTATAGTGTTGAGGTATTAAAGTTTGTTGAGAAGAATAAAAAATCACTGGCTGGTTTTTATGCGGCTACTTCGCTTGATCAGTATAAATACGAGCAGCAGTTAGTGGCTTATGCCAATGATATAAAAAATGATTTCAAAGATAATCCGGGCGTACAGCACTTCATCAGGCAGATGGAAGCGGCTAAACCGGTATCGGTAGGGCATAAAGCACCTGAATTTACCATGCAAAGCATTGATGGTAAACCCGTAAAACTAACCGACTACAAAGGCAAATATGTTATGCTTGATTTTTGGGCGTCATGGTGCGGGCCTTGCCGCCAGGAAAATCCAAACGTGGTAAAACAATATAACATCTTCAAATCAAAAGGCTTTAATATTTTGGGAGTGTCTTTAGATACAGAGAAAAAGGATTGGCAACAGGCAGTTAATGCCGATAAGCTAACCTGGACACATGTATCTGAACTACAGCGCTTTGATGGCCCTACCGAACGTTTGTACCGTATTGAAGCTATCCCGTCAAACTTTATAATTGATCCGCAGGGGTTAATTGTTGCTAAAAACATTACTGGTGCCGAGCTTGAAGCCTTTTTAAACAAAACGTTTAATAAGCCTGAATAAATAGTTAACATAACGTAACATTTAACAATTTGTTAATGTATATTTAACCATTAGCTATCATTAAGATTATACTTTTATGCAAAAAATTAACTTACATGAGCTCCAGCAAACAGAAGATTTTAATTGTTGACGACGAACCCGATATTTTAGAGTTAATTGAGTACAACCTTAAAAAAGAAGGTTACCAGGTATATTCGGCCCGCAATGGGCAGGAAGCTGTAGCCGAAGCTAAAAGAACCCAGCCCGATCTTATTGTATTGGATATAATGATGCCAAAAATGGACGGAATTGAGGCTTGCCGCATTATGCGAACCATGCCCGAGTTTAAGAATACTTTTATGGTGTTTTTAACCGCCCGTAGCGAAGAGTATTCAGAAATTGCCGGCTTTAACGTGGGTGCCGATGACTACATTGCTAAGCCCATTAAGCCACGTGCACTGGTTAGCCGTATAAACGCTATCCTTCGCCGTAATTCGGCACCTGAAGAGGTTACCGATAACAAACTTGAAATTGGCGACCTGGTGATAGACCGCGAAGCTTACCTGGTTTATAAAAAGGGTGTTAAAGTAGTATTAGCTAAAAAAGAATTTGAATTATTATACCTGCTGGCGTCAAAACCGGGCAAGGTTTACACCCGCGAGGTGATCTTAAAAAGTATTTGGGAAGACTCAGTAGTAGTTACTAACCGCACCATTGATGTGCACGTACGTAAACTACGCGAAAAACTGGGTGATGATTGTGTAGCTACCGTAAAAGGAGTAGGCTACAAATTTGAAGCATAACAAAAACGGCCCCGATTTATCGGGGCCGTTTTTGTTTCTATAGCTTTATTAAGCTTTTTTTGCAGCAACGGGTTTCTTTTTAACCGCAGTAGCAGCTTTTGGCGCAGCAGCTTTTTTAGGAGCAGCCACCTTGGCTTTAGCTTTATCAACCACAGCTTTTGCATTAGTAGCAGCTTTGGCTTTAACTTCGGTTGCAGTCTTTTTAGCGGCTGTGGTGTCTGTTTTGGCTTTTGCGGTCACGGCTTTTGCTTTCGTATCTGCTTTAGCTTTAATTTCCGCCGCTACTTTTTTAGCTTTATCAGTTGTTGCCGTTGTTTTTTTAGCAACAGTATCTTTAGCGCTGGTAGCCTTTTTTGATGCCGTTGATTTTTTTGCAGCAACTTTTTCCTTAATATCCTCGAATTTATCCCCGGCTTTTTCTTTCAGGTCATCAAACTTATCTTCTGCTTTTTCTTTCAGGTCTTCGGCAGTGTCTTTTGTTCCGTCCCAAAATTCTTCAATAGTTTCTTTTATCTTTTCAAAAAAGCCCTTTTCTTCAGGTTGTTTTTTTGCCTTGCTCATGGTATTTTAATTTAGGTAGATGTTTCATGTTGATAGATAGTGATTTAACAGAAGTGAATAAGTTTTGTTTGATTCATCCAAATGTGCTACCTGTCATCTTTAAAGTGGAAGAGTAACGTTCAGCAAGCATTCTTTATCACATATATTTTCTTAAATTAATAAACCGTATTTTTGCCGGCTATGAAGTTTCCAAAGTTTGCCGACCTGATCTTATTTGAGGATGATGATATAATTGTGGTAAATAAACCGCCATTTATCAGTTCGCTTGATGAGCGTGAGGGCGGCGAGATCAATATGCTGCGTTTAGCAAAGCAATATACCGATGATGCCCAGATATGCCACCGCCTGGATAAAGAAACATCAGGGGCGCTTATTATCGCTAAAAATCCTGAGGCTTATCGTGCCGTTTCCATGCAATTCGAAAAACGTAAGGTGAAAAAGGTTTATCACGCCATTATTGATGGTACACACGTTTTTGAAGAACTACTGATAGATTTACCCATATTGAACGTGGGCAAAGGTAATGTAACCATTAGCAGGCAGGAAGGTAAACGCGCCGAGACCTGGTTCCAGTCGTTAAAATACTTTAAACACTATACATTAGTAGAGTGCAGGCCTGTAACCGGCAGGATGCACCAGATCCGTATCCATTTAGCCACTCAGCGGGCATCAATTGCCGGGGATGATATGTACAAAGGCCAGCCGGTGTTTTTATCTAAGATCAAACGTAAATACCATTTGGGTAAAGACCAGGAAGAGTTGCCTATAATGAAACGTTTTGCCTTGCATGCTTATGAGGTAACCTTTAAATTGCTTAATGGCGAGGATATTAAAGTACATGCGCCTTATCCAAAAGATTTTGAAACGCTATTAAAGCTGCTTGAGAAATTTGATGCTTAATAACAAGCTATATTAATGTAAAAGGCCTCAATATATTATACTGAGGCCTTTGTAATGAATCTTTAAAAGATTATTTCCTTATAATGAATTTATCATCAGGAGGAACTGTATCTTTAAGCAACCTTAATGAGGTTACATCATCCGGTGGTACAGTATCTCTTTTGACTGACAAGGTTCCGCTAATAGTCTTTTTCTGAACACTAACGTTTTCTTTTTGGCATGAGTAAATGGTTACCGTAACCAAAGCAAGTAATAATAGTAGGATAATTTTTTTCATGAATTTTATAGTTGTATGGTTGAGATTTTTTTGTAAAGGTATTTTTTTTTTACGACACTTTAAGCTTTAAAAAGTTTAAGTAATACATATTTGTTTTATTGAAAGGCTAATGTAAATTTATATAAAATATGCGGCATGCTAAATAGGCTTTTTATTGCTTTAAGTTTTACAATTCTTTTTTTCATTCACTTGCCGGTATATGCCCTGTCTGTTAGTACTCTACAAACTAATCAGCCCCAAATAAATCAGGATACATTAACAGATATACTGCAGCAAGAAGATTACTACATTAAGCAAAAAAGGCTAATAAAGTTTATTAAATTCTACGTTCAAGCCTCCCAGCCCGATAAGCTAACGGCTATGCAGGATACTATTAAAGTTTTTTTTGAAAAATATAACTTATCCGATAAGGAGGCTTTCGTTGATTTTATGAGCAGCATTGCCTTATATAAGCAGCACAATTTAAGAAATGCCGCCGCTTACATGTCAAGGGCAGTACAACGGGCAGCAAACAATGAGGAACCTTATTTATTATTTCAATTTTATAGCCATTTAGGTTTTATTCAAACCGACCAGGGTAACTTTATTGGGGCTATATATAATTATCGTTTGGCCACCAAGGAGGTTGCAAAGCTAAAAGATAAGATCAAAAATAATCGCCCGCAAGCAGCGCTCAATATCAATATCTCTGACTTGTATTATAAATCCGGCTTCTACGCTGAATCAATAAATTATTTGGATAAGGCTTTGGCTTTATTAGTTAATGATGAGTTAAATAAAGCACAGTTACTTAGTGTTGTGTATTATAATAAATCTGAAAATTATTTCAGAATGAATAATATTGACTCTTTAATCGCCTATCACAAAAAGTTAAATGACCCTAATATAAAAAACTATAAAATATTTACTTACAGGCAGCGTATAGGGTATTATCTGACGCTTCTAAAACATGATTATATAAAAGCTATTAACCAGATAAAACTATTAAAGCAAAACAAAAATTATGTACCTAGTGAGTTAGAAGATCAACACCTTGCAGATGCCTATTACAGGAGCGGCCAACTTGATTCTGCAAAATATATAATAGAGAAATTGCTTAATGTTAGCACAGCTAACCATACGGAAATAAAACACCATTTATATGACCTGCTGGCACAGATAGCACAAAAAAAAGGTGATGACAAACTTGCATCATACAACTTTAGATTAGCACTTAAAGAGTCACAGGAGAACAATGCCCGTTTAAGCCAGGTAGGTAATATATCATCACAAATGAAAATTGATGAAAGGGAGAATACCTACAACCAAAAAACAGACTACTTTAAAAAGCAGCGGCTCTGGCTCATATTTGCGGTAATAATAGCTGCATTAATTATTGCAGCTATAGCATTAATATATCGTAACGTTAAACAGAAAAGGCATTACGAAACGTTGCTATATGCTGCCAAAAAAGAGGAACTGGCTTTTATAAATTCGCATGAAGTGCGAAAACACCTGACCAATATTTTAGGCATTATCGATATCCTTCTGCACAGCGAAAATAAGTTGGAGGATTATAAGCAAACCGAACCCTATCTTTTAGAATCAGCAGCCAAATTGGATGAGGCGATCAAAAACATATCCGAAAAACTAAATGAGTAATTAGTGAAAGACCGGGGGTAATCACCTGTTTTGGCTTTTAAGATTTTAATTTTATAATCTACAGATTTATTAAACTCGTTTCTCTTGCTATAATATCTGCTATGCTGGTCTCAGAAAGTATTTTAAGTGAGGCATCACGCACTTCAATGAACACATCGCGGATACCGCAGGTAAGTTCCTGATGGCATTCATCACAACGATGATAAAAATTTAAACTCGCGCAGGGTACCATTGCAATGGGCCCGTCTGTAATGCGCATTATATTTACCAGGTAAATATCTTTAGGGTCTTTATTTAGGCTGTAGCCGCCGCCAGCACCTTTTTTACTATATAGGAAACCGGCGTTTCGCAGGTCGAGCAGTATTTGTTCCAGAAATTTTTTGGGTATTTTTTCCAGTTCAGCAATTTTTGATATTTGCATGGGCGGTTTGTCCATGTTCTTACCCATTACTACAAGTGCCTTAATAGCGTATTTCGTTTTTTTGGATAGCATCTACTAAAATAATTCACAAAGTTACATAAACAAACTTGTTAAGCATAATATGTAAAAATTATGCTTAGTTATTGGATTTGTCAGAATGCCCAAGACTTTTCTCCGGATTAACCACATCACGTACTAACTGCTTTAATTCTTTTATTTCAGGGAAACGGCCCTGTTCCTTACGGTCAAATACTACCACTTCATTAATCCTGATATTGTATTTTCCTGATGTTTCACTGGGTTGCAGGGTTATACCGTATAAATCGTCGCTAAAGGTGGTAAGCAGTTCCTGCGCCATATAGGCCGCCCGCATTAACCAATTACATTTAGGGCAATATTCAATGGTAATGGTTGGTTTCATATTTATAAAAGTAAAACATATTATATGCAATGCGTCATAATGACATAATAATTGTGTCTCAATATATTTTTCCCTAATTTCATCAGTTCAATAAAACCAATTTAAATATAATTCATGAAAAAACTAATAGTATTCTTGTTTGCACAATTGGCCTGCGCATTAACTTTTGCACAGATGCAGGTTAAAATTGCCAACGGTATGTTAGAGGGCGTAACCGAAAAATCGGGGGTACATAGCTTTAAAGGTATTCCATTTGCACAGCCACCAATTGGTGACCTGCGCTGGAAAGAGCCGCAACCGGTAAACAACTGGGCAGGGGTGAGGCATTGCGATGCTTTTGGTTATAACCCTATGCAAAAGAAAGTTTTTGGTGATATGGGTTTCCGTACACCGGGCATGAGTGAAGATTGCCTTTACCTGAATGTTTGGGTGCCTGCAAAAAAATTAAAAGAAAAACTACCTGTACTGGTTTATTTTTATGGTGGTGGCTTTGTTGCCGGTGATGGTTCAGAAAGGCGTTATGACGGCGAAAGCATGGCAAAAAGAGGTATTATTGCTTTAACAGTGAACTATCGCTTAGGTGTATTTGGTTTTATGGCACACCCCGAGCTGACAAAAGAATCGGCTCATCAATCATCGGGTAACTATGGCTTGTTTGATCAGAACGCGGCTTTGCTTTGGGTGCAAAAAAATATAGAGGCATTTGGCGGCGACCCAAAACGGGTTACCATTGCGGGAGAGTCTGCAGGTTCTATAGCGGTATCGGCACAAATGGTATCACCGCTATCTAAAAACTTAATTAACGGCGCCATTGGCGAAAGCGGTGCCATGATCAACCCTACGCTTGCAGCCGTACCACTTACAGTTGGCGAAAGCAACGGTGTAAAATTTGGTGAGAAAATAGGTGCAACCACCTTAGCTGCATTACGTGCTATTCCTGCTGATGAGTTGTTGGATGATGCTTCAAAGCCCGGTAACCCTTCCATGTCATCTGCAACTGTTGATGGCTATTTCCTTACCAAAAAGCCCGTTGAATCGTTTGCCGCGGGCGAACAAGCTAAAGTGCCATTGCTGGTAGGGTGGAACTCGGCCGAGATACCTTACCAGGCAGTTATGTATGGCAATGCACCAACCCCCGAAAATTATGCTAAGCAACTAAAAACGCTTTATCCTGAAAAAGCTGATGAGGTTGCAAAACTATACCCGGGGAACACGCAGGAAGAAGTAATTAAATCTGCAACTGAGCTGGCCAGTGACCGTTTTATCTCTTACAGCACATGGAAATGGGCAGATGAGCATGCGTTAACCAGTGGCAAACCCGTGTATCGTTACTTATTCTCAAAAGTGAAGCCACCTATGACGGCTAAAATGGGCAACGCTACGCCGGGCCTTGCCGGGGGAATGAATAAAAGTGATGCGCCAAAACCGGTTAACAAGGCACCAGAGCCTTATGCAGGTGCATCGCACGCTTCAGAAATTGAGTATGCAATGGGTAACCTGGCAACCAATGAGTCTTATGCCTGGACGCCTGCTGATTATAAAGTATCTGAAACAATGGAGACGTATTTTGCCAATTTTATTAAAACCGGTAACCCTAATGGGGCAGGTGTACCAAAATGGACGGCCAATACTAAAAGCAGCCCTGTATCATATATAAATATAGATGTTAAAACTGTTTTAGAAAAAGAGAGTGCCCAGCTAAGAGGCAGGTATACCTTTCTTGATAAAGAGTATATGAAATAATGGTATAAAAATGAATCAGATAAAAGGCACAGGGATGATCATCTCTGTGCCTTTTATAGTTAAGAATTTATTGGATTTGAACTTTTTGAAGATTTGCCCTGGGTGGCCCTGTAAGCACTCTGCCGTTAACATCAAATCTGCCGCCGTGGCAAGGGCAATCCCAGCTTTTTTCGGCATCATTAAAGCATACTATGCATTTGGCATGGGTACAAACCGGGTTAAGCGCTGTGATATTCCCCTCAGCGTCTTTATAAATGGCCAGCTTTTCGCCATTATATTTAACAATAGCACCACTGTTGGCCTCCAGTTCTTTTAATGAGTCGATACTCTCTGCCGAAAACCTGTCTGCTATAAAGTGATAAGCAACATCCGCATTCTCTTTTACAAACTCCATAAAACCCGCAACCGGTTTTATACGTGATGGGTTAAAAAGATAGGAGTATTGGTTTTCTATGCCAGTAACGGCATCGGTTATTATTCTACCTGCTATAGTGCCAAACATCATACCGTTGCCATTATAACCAGTAGATATGTACATATTAGGATACCCACCGGGTAGCTGGCCAATATAAGGCAAGCCGTCTGCCGGTATATAGTATTGTGATGACCACTTAAAGCCGACATCGGTTACATCATAATACTGGCGGGCATATTTCTCAAGCGCCTCGAATGCTGCGGCCGGGTCTTCGTGGCCGGTTTTGTGATCCTCGCCACCCAGTATCATGTATTTTTTACCATTTATTATATGTGTACGGAAGTAGTGATAAGGATCCTTTAAATCATATGATAAACCTTCGGGATAAGCACCTTCATCTTTTAGCCTGATACCTAATACATAACTGCGATAAGGTGAGCATCTAAAATCAAACAAGTTGATACCCGGTGGCAGGTGAGTGGCATAAACCAGGTTTTTTGCTTTTATGGCGATGGTATCACCCTTGGCGGAATGGACACCATTCTCATAGCTGCTATCCCTTATAAATGTATTCTCAACTATAATACCTCCGGCATCTACAAAAGCTTCGGCCAGTTTAAAAATATATTTAAGCGGATGGAATTGCCCTTGATTTTTAAATACAATAGCTTTTTTGAAAGGAACATTTACCCCATTTGTTGCGGATTCTTGCACCTCAATACCCGCCCTTTGCGATGCTGTTAGAATCTCATCCAATGCTTTTGCTTCATCATCTGTTTCGGCATACAAATAGCCGTCTTTGTATTCAAAATCGCAATCAATGTTGTATTCTTTAACCAGATCTGCTATTATCTCAAAAGATTCATTACCGCAGCTGGCCAGTAGTTTCGCGGCTTCTTTGCTAAAGTCGCTTTCAACATCGGCATAAGTAGCATCAAAAAAGTTATTAAGATGGGCGCTCGTTCCGCCTGTTGTGCCATAGCCAATGGTATGTGCCTCGGCTACAATGCATTGCTTGCCTTGTTTTTGAAGCAGTAGCGCAGTGGTTAGCCCGGTAATTCCGCCACCTACTATCAATGCATCATATAAAGTGCCTTCGGCAAAAATATCGGCTGCGTTATCCAATTCAAACGGCCCCTTTTGCCAGGGGCTAAGCGTTTTACTGTCGCGCAGGGTTTGTTTGCGGCTTTGGTTATTAATGTTTTCCATAGGTATACAGGTAAATAAAAACCGTATCTGCTTGTGCAGATACGGCCTTATACAGGCATCATTTGATAAACAAATGTGATGCCACCCTTATACTTTGGGTTAACTTTTTATTTTAATAATTACAAGTGGATCACTTCTCCATATGCATCAGCGGCAGCTTCCATTACTGCCTCGCTCATGGTAGGGTGAGGGTGAACCGATTTAATAATTTCATGACCGGTTGCTTCCAGCTTGCGCGCGGTAACAACCTCGGCAATTAGTTCTGTAACGTTATTACCTAACATATGCGCACCTAAGAATTCGCCATATTTGGCATCAAAGATCAATTTAACAAAACCGTCTTTAGAACCCGATGCACTTGCTTTACCTGATGCAGAGAATGGAAATTTACCAACTTTAATCTCGTATCCGGCTTCTTTAGCCGCTTTTTCGGTATAACCTACAGAAGCAACTTCAGGTGAGCAGTAGGTACAGCCCGGAATGTTATTATAGTCTAACGGTTCGGGGCTATGACCGGCAATTTTTTCAACGCAAATGATACCTTCTGCAGATGCAACATGTGCAAGGGCCTGGCCTTTAACAATATCGCCAATGGCGTAAACGCCTTCAATATTGGTTTTGTAAAAATCATCAACCAATACCTTGCCTTTATCGGTTTTAACGCCGTTTTCTTCTAAGCCTATACCTTCTATGTTAGTAGATATACCAATGGCAGATAATACAACATCAGCTTCCAATACCTGGTTGCCGGTAGCTGTTTTAACATTAACCTTGCAGCCTTCGCCACTTGTATCAACAGACTCAACGGTTGAACTGGTCATGATATTGATGCCTTGTTTTTTTAAGCTGCGGAAAAGGCCTTTTGAAACCTCTTCATCCTCAAGCGGAACAATATTATCTAAAAACTCAACTACTGTAACCTGTGTGCCAATAGCATTGTAAAAGTAAGCAAACTCAATACCTATAGCTCCTGAACCAACAACAACCATTGATTTTGGCTGCTTAGGCATGATCATAGCCTGGCGGTAACCAATTATTTTTTTACCATCCTGTTTAAGGTTTGGTAATTCGCGTGAGCGGCCACCTGTAGCTATTATTATATGTTTGGCAGTAAAATCTTTAGTTGTACCATCATTGATCTTTACAGATACGGTTCCTTTACTTTTAAGCGTGCCGTAACCCATTATTACATCAATTTTATTTTTTTTCATTAAAAATTGAACGCCTTTACTCATACCATCAGCTACGCCGCGGCTTCTTTTTATTACAGCTTCAAAATCAACTTCGCCGCCGCTGGTTTTAATACCATAATCTGCCGCATGGTTAAGGTATTCAAATACCTGCGCGCTTTTTATTAAAGCTTTTGTGGGTATACATCCCCAATTAAGGCAAATGCCACCTAATGATTCTTTTTCAACTATAGCAGTTTTTAAACCCAGCTGTGATGCACGTATAGCTGCCACATAGCCGCCCGGGCCTGAACCTATAACAATTAAATCGTAGTCCATATAGTTATATATCTGTTTTTTGATTTTGAATGCCAAAGCTAACTAAAAAGAGGGGAATTGAAAAAATTAGGCATTTTTGAATTTTCAACCCTGTTATACATATTCAGCACACACCAAAGTTAACTGCACAATGTTTGCGAACGTAAAATTAATGCGAATATTATAGCAAAAATTCATCTGAATTTCATTTTCAATCATTTTGTATGTAAAATGTTGAAAAATATATAATTAATGTTAACACTAACTTAACATTGGCATTGAGAGGATTACATATATTTGTCGCAAAATTAAATCATTTTTAACGGTTAAACTAAAACAAACAAGTATGAGGAAGTATTTACTCTTATTATTTTTCACCCTATTTACCGCTGGTATTGCCTTTGCACAGGTAACTACAAGTAGTATTTCGGGTACAGTAGTTGACGAAAAGGGTTTGCCTTTGCCGGGTGTTACTATCACCGCAAAGCATACACCTACAGGCACCAACTACGCAACTGTATCTCGTGTAGATGGCAGGTATAACTTACCCAATTTACGTATTGGCGGGCCTTACACTGTCACTTATTCATTTATTGGTTTTACAAGTAGTGTACAAAACGATATTACACTATCATTGGGCCAGGAATCTAAAATTGCCATCAAGCTGTTGCCAACAAGCCACCAATTAGGTGAAGTTGTGGTTACAAGCACCCAAAACAAGGTAATGAACAATTCAAGAACAGGTTCGCAGGAAACTATCACCCGTTCACAAATTGAGCGTTTACCTACAATTAACAGGTCTATCAGTGATTACACAAAATTAACACCTACTGCAAACGGTAATTCATTTGGTGGCCGTAGCGAAAAAGGTAACAACTTAACAGTTGATGGTGCTTTGTTTAACAACTCATTTGGTTTAGCAAGTTCTTTAGGTGGCCAAACCAGTTCTCAGCCAATTTCTTTGGATGCAATTGAACAGATCCAGGTTAACGTATCTCCTTTTGACGTTACACAAGGCAGGTTTGCCGGTACAGGTATTAACACTGTAACCAAATCTGGTACCAACGAATTTAAGGGAACTGCTTATTACTACAAGCGTACTGCTGGTTTAGTAGGTTTAAAAACCCTTACTACAACCGTTGCAAAACCTGCTGTAGATTATTATCAACGCGGCCTAAGCGCAGGTGGCCCAATTATCAAAAATAAATTATTCTTCTTTATATCTGGTGAACAGGAAAGGATCAGCGATCCTGCTACGTCTTATACCGCTTTACGTGCCGGTCAAACTGCAGGTGGAAGTGTTTCGCTCGCGTCATATGACGAGTTAAATACTTTAAAAGACTTTTTGAAAACCAAATATAATTATGATGCGGGAGCGTTTGAAAATTACCAGACAACTACAAAATCTGATAAGATCGCTGCCAAATTAGATTGGAATATCAACAAGAATAATACTTTATCAGTTAAATATTTTTATCTGAAATCGTCTAAAGATCAACCACCAAGTGCTTCAGGTGCTCAAGGTGCCCGTAGCCCTGGTGCTACAGCTTTACCATTCTTTTCGTCTTATTATACCATTAATAACAACTTTAATATAGGTATTGCTGAGTTGAACACTCGTTTTGGTTCAAAATTTGCCAATAAATTAACTGTTGGTTATCAGGCACTGCGTGATTTTCGTACATCACCAGGTGGCGGTGCCTTTCCACTGGTTGATATCTTGAACCCTGCAGGTAATACACAAACTACTTTTGGGTATGAGCCGTTTACAGCTAACAACGTATTAAATACCGATACTTATCAGTTCTCTGATAACTTTACCATTTTTGCCGGTAAACACGAAATTAACCTGGGTACTGCTAATGAGTACAATAAATTTAAAAACGGTTTTGCTCCTAACTATAATGGTGGTTATCGCTTTAAGAGCTTTGCTGATTTCTATGCTTCAGCAAACCAAGGCTTACCAACAGCTGTACGTTATGATTACCGCTACTCAGCATTACCTGATGGGTCTTTCCCTTTTGCATTTATAAAATCATATACACTTGGTTTTTATGCACAGGATAAATGGCAGGTAAATGACAATTTTAAACTTACTTACGGCGTACGTGCTGATATCCCTGTTTATAATACAGATAGTGAAGCCAATACTGCCGCTGCTGCTTTAACAGGCTTTAGAGATGGTTATAAGGTTAATACCGCGCAATATCCAAAAACAAGTGTACAGGTATCGCCAAGAGTTGGTTTTAACTGGGATGTTAATGGTTTAGGTACAACTCAGGTACGTGGTGGTGCTGGTGTGTTCATGGGGCCGGTTCCTTATGTTTACATATCTAACCAGGCAAGTAACAACGGTGTTCAATTTGGTTCATACGGTATAGTACCGGGTGCTGGTGGTGTTTTACCAAACGATCCACGCTTGGTATTTAACCCAGATGTTGATGCAAACAGGCCAACCGGTGCTGCTGCAAATACATCTTACAACCTGGCTATTACTGATAAAGATTTTAAATTCCCATCTAACTTCAGAGCTAACTTAGCTGTTGACCAAAAATTACCATTCGGTATTATTGGTACATTAGAAGGTATCTATTCAAAAGATATTAATGCTATATACTACGTAAACGTAGCTTTGCCGAGTACAGGTACAGCGTTGGCAGGTAGCGATAACCGTATCCGTTACAGCGGTACAACCGTATACCCTTCAATACCGGCCGCGCAAGGTGGTAACACTGCTGCAAAACCAAACATTACTGATGCTATTTTGCTTAAAAATACAAGCAAAGGATATGCTTACAGTATTACCGGTCAGTTACAAAGAACATTTAAAGAGTTCTTCTTTAACATTGCCTATACTTACTCTGATAGCCGTTCAGTAAATGATGGTGGTTCAATCGCGCAATCAACCTGGAGAGACCGTTCAGTATCTGGCGACCCTAATGCTGATGTTGCTTCTTATGCTAACTTCCGTCAGCCAAACCGCGTTATCGCGTCAATGTCATACCGTAAGCAATACCTTAACCACTTAACTACTTCAATTGGTTTAACCTACGAAGCAGCTAACGCAGGTACAGCATCTTACGTATACAATGGTGATGTTAACGGTGACGGACAAACAAGTAATGACTTGTTGTACATCCCTAAAGATGCAAATGACATTATCATAGTTAAGGATAATGTAAATGCCGCAATAGATCCACGTACACCGGCACAAAGCTATGCACAATTAGATGCGTACATTAAACAAGATCCATACCTGAGCAAACGCAGAGGTAAATATGCTGAACGTAATGGTTTAGTTCTTCCATACTTCCATTTGGTTAACTTTAACTTTACTCAGGATGTATTCCAAACTACAGGTAAAGTTAAAAACACCTTACAGTTTGAATTTAACATTATCAACTTAGGTAACTTCCTTTACAGGAACTGGGGTAACTTTAAGTTTGCTAATCGTACTGGTTTATTGGCTTACAAAGGTTTATATACTAACCCAGCTAATCCTTCTGACCCTAATATCGGTAAACCAACATACTCATTCCCGTATTTTGATACTAATAACCAGGTGCCACTTACTACTACATTTGGTAATGGTGTATCACAAGCATCACGCTGGCAAGCTCAGTTTGGTTTAAGATATATATTCAACTAAGCTAAACTATAATACAAACAAAAAACCCTCCCGAAATTCGGGAGGGTTTTTTTGTTATAAATGCTTTTTTTAATTAATTATATACAAATTCCCCGTAAGGTGAGGTAACTGTTACCTGTTTAGTTTCGGCAGCTTCTACACGGCCAATTATCTGCGCTTCAACACCAAAACTTTGCGATATGCTGATCAGATCGGCGGCTATCTCCTGCGGTACATACAGTTCCATACGGTGCCCCATATTAAATACTTTGTACATTTCCTGCCATGATGTGTTTGATTCTTCCTGTATCAGTTTAAATAAAGGCGGAATTGGGAACAGGTTATCTTTTATGATATGCAGGTTATCAATAAAGTGCAGCACCTTGGTTTGCGCACCGCCACTGCAATGTACCATGCCATGTATTTGACTGCGGTAACTGTCCAGCATAGTTTTAATGATAGGGGCGTAGGTACGTGTTGCAGATAGTACCAGCTTGCCCGCAGTAACAGTTTCGCCATTGCCAATGTCAATAGCGTCCGTCAGGTTTTTACTGCCCGAGAATACCAGGTCATGAGGCACAGCAGGGTCGTAGCTTTCTTTATATTTATTGGCGATGGATTTGTTGAAAACATCATGACGGGCAGATGTTAGGCCGTTTGAGCCCATGCCGCCATTATATTCTTTTTCATAATTAGCCTGCCCGTATGATGCCAGGCCTACAATTACATCGCCTGGTTTAATTCTGTCGTTTGATATTACATCTTCCCGCCTCATGCGGCAGGTAACGGTAGAGTCGACTATAATGGTGCGTACCAGGTCGCCAACGTCGGCGGTTTCGCCACCGGTTGAATAAATACCTATTCCGGCATCCCTCAGTTCAGCCAGGATCTCTTCAGTACCGTTTATAATAGCCGCGATAACTTCGCCGGGAATAAGGTTTTTATTTCTGCCAATGGTTGATGATAGCAGGATGTTATCTGTAGCACCCACACAAAGCAGGTCATCAAGATTCATAATGATCGCATCCTGAGCAATACCGCGCCATACAGAGATGTCGCCGGTTTCTTTCCAGTAGGTATATGCCAGTGACGACTTTGTACCTGCGCCATCGGCATGCATAATATTGCAATACTCCGGGTCGTTGGTTAATATATCAGGAACTATTTTGCAGAATGCTTTAGGGAAAATACCCTTATCAATATTTTTAATGGCGTTATGTACATCATCTTTTGATGCAGATACGCCCCGTTGATCATATCTTTGCGAAGAAATCATGGGCAAATATACTGCTTAATAAATTTTTGAGCAGTAAAATTATTACTTTGCTATTCCTACACACATCTATGTTAAAATCTCTTAGTTATAAAATAGCCCGCTGGCGTTTAAAAATAAACAGCCAGCGTAATTTTTTGATATATTGTAGTGTATTCGTTGGCTTTTTTGGCGGTCTGGCAGCTGTGGCCCTTAAGTTTTTGGTGCATTTTATGGAGGATGTTAGCCGGAACATATCATCACATCTTCCGTTCCATATTATATATGTTTTTTTACCTGCATTAGGTATCTTTTTAACTGTTGCCTGGCAACACCTTATAAACCGCGACCGCATACAAAAAGGGATAGGCAATATTCTGGTTAATATAAAAAAGAACCGTTCCAATATCCGTAGTAATAACATTTACTCACATTTAGTAACCAGTTCATTAACGATAGGTTTTGGTGGTTCGGCCGGCTTGGAGGCACCAATTGTTTGCACAGGTGCGGCTATCGGCTCTGGCGTGGGTAAGATCTTTAATTTGAGCCCATATGAAAAAACAGTATTACTGGCGGCAGGTGCATCAGCAGGTATTGCGGCAGTATTTAACAGCCCTATTGCAGGGGTACTATTTTCATTAGAGATTTTGATTGGTGAGATCACCATCCCAACGTTTATTCCGTTACTGATAGCTTCGGCTACGGGCGTAGTGGTATCTAAAATATTATATTCCGGGCAATTGTTCCATTTAGTAACCGAGGGTTGGGTTGTAAGCGCCCTTCCGTTTTATTTAGTATTAGGCGTATTAAGCGGCTATATTGCTGTATATATAGCAAAAGTTGCCGGTAGCCTGGAAAAAGGCATCCTGATAAAGCAAAACCGTTACGTTAGGGCATTAGGAGGTGGTTTAATGTTGGGTTTGATCATTATGATATTCCCCGCGTTGTTTGGTGAGGGTTACCATTACCTGCAGGAAATATTGAATGGTAACCTGGAAGCGTTAAAAGATGAATCTTTGTTTAACGGCTGGCTGGCCAATCCATGGATAATGCTGCTGTTTATTGGCGCACTGGTATTAATGAAGATTGTTGCGGCAGGAATAACAATAGGGGCCGGTGGCAACGGAGGGACTTTTGCACCAACAATGTTCACGGGGGCGTTTTTAGGATTGTTTGTTGCTTTTGCTGTAAATCAAACAGGCCTTATCCACTTAAATACGAGCAATTTTATAGCGGTAGGGATGGCAGGCGCTTTGAGCGGGGTATTACATGCGCCATTAACTGCTATATTCTTAATAGCCGAAATTACAGGCGGTTATGTGTTGTTTATTCCCCTGATGCTGGTATCGGCTATATCCTATATGATATCCCGGTTATATAATAAGCATAACATGTACTGGCATGATCTTATCCACGAAAAAAATATCAATCCCGGCCGGGATTATGGAATGCTTAATGCCATTAGCCTGGACAGTATTATTAACCGCGATTACACTGCCATTAATAAGCAAATGCCTGTTACCGATTTTTACAAGACCCTGGCAAGCAGCAGCGCTAATATTTTTGCCGTATTAAATAAAACGGGAGAGCTTGAGGGGGTAATTTGGATGGACGAAATACGAAGGCATTTGTTTACTGCCATTGAAGAAAGAAATACAGTTGCTGATATAATGGTTACACCACCTGCCATGATAGATTATGCTGAACCGGTGAGCAATGTAATGGACCTTTTTGATGGGCTTGATGTTTGGCAATTACCGGTTATAAAAGACGGCCTTTTTGTAGGGTTTGTTTCCAAATCAACCCTGTTAAGTAAATATCGTGAGGTGATCATACAGCAACATAACGAGACGGATCTGTTTGCAAGATAATAAACAAACAATAACTAAAAAGCCCTTACTGGTTATCCAGTAAGGGCTTTTTCTTATTTTATAAATAACAGTTCCCTGAATTTTGGCAATGGCCAAAGCGAGTCATCAACCAATTGCTCCAGCTTATCTACATGGTAGCGTATAGGTTGAAAATAGCTTTTAACTTTTTCATCATATGATATTGCGCGTTCACGCAGGTCTTCTATTACGTTAGCCTTTTTACGTTCGTTGATCATTTGTTCAACGTTAGTTTTTATGAAGTTAATGTGTTCAGCTATTCTGTTAATAATATCCACTTGTGCTTCATAAGTGCTTGCACTTAAACCAATATCTTTCAATCCTTTAACATTCTCAACCAATTTTGATTGATAGGCTATAGCGGCAGGGATAATAATGTTCATTACCAGTTCACCAATAACACGCGCTTCTATCTGTAATTTTTTGTAATAGCTATCCAGCAGTATCTCGTGGCGGGCATGAGTTTCACGTTTTGTGAAAACACCTGTTTCGGCAAATAACTCCTGGGCTTTTTCTGATAAGAAAGCATCCAGCGCTTTTGGAGTGGTTTTTATATTGGGCAACCCGCGTAAGGCAGCTTCTTTTTCCCATTCATCGCTGTAGCCGTTACCTTCAAAACGGATGTTTCTTGATTCCTTGATATACCTTTTAATGATGGTCATCAGGGCTACGTCTTTTTTCTCGCCTTTTTTGATCAGCTTATCTACATCATGTTTGAATTTTCTAAGCTGATCTGCTACTATCAGGTTCAGAATTGTCATTGGGCTGGCAGAGTTTGCTGACGAACCTACCGCACGTAACTCAAACTTATTACCGGTAAAGGCAAAAGGCGATGTGCGGTTACGATCTGTATTGTCTTTTAATATTTGTGGTATTTTGGGGATACCCTGCCATAATGAATTTTCTTCTTTTATTCTTTTGCTTAAGCGCGAAGTATCTATTTCGTCTAACACCTCATTAAGCTGGCTGCCTAAGAATATAGATATAATGGCAGGAGGGGCCTCGTTGGCACCCAAACGGTGATCGTTATTTACTGATGCGATTGATGCTCTCAGCAGGTCGGCGTGTTCATGTACGGCTTTAATAGTATTTACAAAAAACGTAAGGAACATCAGGTTGTTCTTAGGTGTTTTGCCTGGCGAAAGCAGATTTTTACCGGTATTAGTAATTAACGACCAGTTGTTATGCTTGCCAGATCCGTTTATACCCGCATAGGGTTTCTCATGGAGTAATACCTTAAAGTGATGACGCTTTGCCACCCGGTCCATAATATCCATAAGCAACTGGTTATGGTCAATAGCCAGGTTTATTTCTTCATAAATAGGGGCGCATTCAAACTGTGACGGCGCAACCTCATTATGGCGCGTTTTTAATGGGATACCCAATTGTAAGGCTTCGGTCTCCATATCCTGCATAAATGCATAAACACGACTTGGTATCGATCCAAAATAATGATCTTCCAGTTGCTGGTTTTTGGCAGACATATGGCCAAATAACGTGCGGCCGGTTAAAAAAAGATCAGGGCGCGCGTTAAATAATGCAATATCAACCAAAAAATATTCCTGCTCAATACCCAATGAGGCGTTTACTTTTTCAATGCTTTTATCAAAATAATGGCAAACATCTACCGCTGCTTTATCTAAAACGTTTAAAGTTTTTAGTAATGGCACTTTATAATCTAACGCCTCACCTGTATATGATACAAAAACGGTTGGGATACATAATGTACGGCCCATAATAAAGGCGGGTGATGATGGGTCCCAGGCGGTATAGCCACGTGCTTCAAAAGTATTGCGAATGCCACCACTGGGGAAGCTTGATGCATCGGGCTCCTGCTGTGCCAGCGCATCGCCACTAAAACGTTCAATTGCGCCGCCATCTGCAGTGGGCTCAAAAAAAGCATCGTGTTTTTCGGCGGTTGTGCCTGTTAATGGCTGAAACCAATGTGTATAATGCGTTGCACCTTTACCCATTGCCCATGATTTCATAGATGATGCCACCTGTTCGGCCATATCGCGCGGAATGGCCACACCATTGTCTATAGAGTTTACTATGCCGCTGTAAGCTTCGGTTGAAAGATATTCCTTCATCTTTTGCTTATCGAAAACATTTGCACCAAAATAATCTGAAATTTTATTTGATGGGGTTTTTATCTCCGGTATCTCGCGGTTTAACACAGCCCTAAGGGCCTGAAATCTGATGTTCGGCATGTTTTGAAATAAATTGGTGTTCAAAAGTAAGATTATATGATAAAAAGATAAAGGTAAATCACACAAATATTACAACAGTAGCGGTTTGTGAACTTGTCAGTCAATTTAACCCCCATATTCTGTTATTTTAAAAAATTAAATACCTAAGCAACTTAATTAAAATTATCTAATTAGAATATGCCCTGGTTTCCGTGTAATTTATTTAAGTACATTAAATAGATAGATTTTATTGTTATAATGATAATTTTTATAATGTTTTAATATATAATTATTGATAATATAATAAAAAATGCTATTTATTATCATATTAATAGCCAAAGTCTTGTTTAAATCATAATAAATATATAATTTCATAAAAATATTATAATAAAATGTTGTAATTATTTGATAATGTATCTAATAATTGAGTAAAAAATATGAATATTCTTATTTTTTGCTCGCTTTATAAAAAATAGATTTATTAAACATTGTATTATTGACGTTTTTTACCTGAATGATTTAAATTAAATAACAATCAGGTTTTTAAATGAAAGATTAACGCTTGAAATGCTAATAAAAATAATTGTTTGAATGACCCCTTGCAGTTATTAATAAAACAGGTTATTGTTCTTTAAAATCCCTTGTACCATTGGTTTGTGGCAGTTTAATTAAAAACCATTATACAAGTTGCGTTTGCATTTCTAAAATATTTTCATGTCTTACATTTTGCGGGACAATTCTTTTGCTATAACTAAAACACACTAATATCTGAACCACTAAACAATTTAAAATGAAAAAAAAACTTTTACTTTTAATTTCACTTGCAACATTTGCGTATGCTGCGCAGGCACAAGACACTACTAAAGCTGATCCGCCTTTAATGATCTCCGGCTCGGTTGATACCTATTTTAAATACGATTTTGCTAAACATGGTAATATCCCAACCAGCTTTGCATCAGACCAAAATTCCATTTCAATAGGTATGATCGATCTGGCTTTGAAGAAAAAGGTAGGCAAAGCAGCATTTGTTGGTGAGATGTCATTCGGTCCAAGAGGCCAGGCGCAATCAATTCCAAATGATGCAAATGATGGTAACAGTTATCATGTACAAAACCTGTATGTATCATATGATGTAACCGATAAGTTTAACTTAACAGGTGGTTATATGGCAACCTTTATGGGTTATGAGGTAATAGCTCCGGCAGGTAATTTTAACTATTCAACTTCGTACATGTTCACTAATGGCCCGTTCCAGAATGCTGGTTTTAAAGCAACATACCTGTTTAGCGATAAAGCAAGTTTAATGGCCGGTATTTTTAACGACGCCTGGAACGTTTATACATCAGTAAGCCAGGTAAATACTTTTGGTGCGCAATTGATGATTGCCCCTGTAAAAGGATGGACCGCCTACATCAATTTATTAACCGGTAAATTATCGGGTACTGAAATTGACCTGACCACTTCTTACCAAATTACTGATGCCTTTAAATTGGGCTTAAACGCAGCTGATTTCTCAGCCGCTGATGCAGTTGGAACAGGTGGTTTTACAGGTGTCGCTTTATATCCACAGCTTGCTGTAGCAAAAGATGTAACTTTAGGTTTAAGAGGCGAATACTTTAAAACTAAAGATGGTACAGTAACCACTTATGGCCCTGCCCCGGGCAGTTCGGTTACTGCTTTTACATTTACTGCTAATATTAAAAGCGGCCCGTTAACATTTATTCCTGAAGTTAGGTTAGATCGTAACAAAGCTTTATCAGACGGATTTACAAAAAGTGGTGGTATCACCCCTACAAAAAGCGCTTCACAATTTGTATTAGCTGCTGTATATTCTTTCTAATAAGTTTAAAAAACTATTTAAAATTTGATAAGCCATCCGTAATTATTACGGATGGCTTATCTTTATAACATGAAAAAATTACTATTTGGCCTGGTTTGCTTAATGTGTTCGCAAACTGCATCAGCACAAAAGGAATTACTGCAGTTTGATGAGGCTAACAAATATGTTTATTACCAGGTAGTGGATAAGCCGGGGTTAACTGCCGATACCCTTTATCAGCGGGGTTTATACTTCGCTAAAATAGCTAACCCTAAAAATAAGCCGGAAAATGTTGTAGCAAACGCCATTATTACCAAAGGGAAGTTTTTGGTGTATACTGGATCATCCGTAGTTAAAAAAGAAGGGGGAGAGATCTCTTACACATTGTTTATAGAAACCAAAGATCAAAAATACCGCTATAAAATAAGCGACTTTGTTTTTACTCCATATAAAAGAGATCGTTTTGGCAACATGACTGCTATACCGGGCGTAGAGGTGCCGTTAGAAAAGCTTACATCTAAATACTCTCAGAAAGAAGCCGACAACTACCTGGCCCAAACAGGTGCGTTTTGCCAGGCAACCGGTAACAGTTTAAAGCAGCATATGGATAAAGTATCCATTGCCCGTAAGGCGGAGCCCATAAAAAAGGTTGCAACCGATAAATGGTAATTACCTGTTAGTAGCACACTTATCTTATATATTGTAATAAAGCTTATTTGCCAATCAGCATATGGATAAAGTATCCATTGCCCGTAAGGCGGAGCCCATAAAAAAGGTTGCAACCGATAAATGGTAATTACCTGTTAGTAGCACACTTATCTTATATATTGTAATAAAGCTTATTTGCCAATATAAATTTTGTATTTATATGCAAGTACAGCTATATTATTACTAAAAAATAAATTATACAATATTTTATTCTGTTTTGTTGTTATATTAGGGAATTAAATTCTTTCAACATGCTTAACACAAAACTAAATTTGTACAATGCCGAGTGGCTCGACCTTGTATTCGACAAAAGAAACAAAACTTATGGGGCCTATGATCTGCGCCAGCATTATGCCGGTAATATGATCAGGGCGATGGCGATAACCTTTGCTGTAATTGGGGCAGCAGGATTGTACCTTAAGTTAAACGCTGCAAAAGTGGAACTAATTGAACCTACAAGAGGCATTATTGTAGACATTCAGCCCCCGCCGGTAGCAGCTGTTAAAAAGGTTGAACCACAAAAGCCTGAACAAACTCCGGCACAACCGGCATCTGCAATGCATAAATTTCTTGTTCCTAAACCAACAAGTGATCCGGTTACAGAAGAACCACCAAGGAATATTGATCTTACCGGGCAAATAGGCCCTATAGATAGAAAGGGTGAACCCGGCGCCCCTGTTGATATTATAGAAGATGTGCCTGTTGGGCCGCCTGCTGCAGCCCCGGCAGCAAACGGTACCGAGATAGTCGGCACCTTTGGCCTTGAGGTACAGCCCGAGCCGTTTGGTGGGATGGATGCATTCTCCAAATTCTTAGGCCGAACTTTAAGGTACCCGGCTGCGGCGTCTGATGCAAATGTATCTGGTAGGGTAGTGGTAAGCTTTGTTATTGAAAAGGATGGCAGCTTATCAAATATAGTTGTAGAAAAAGGGGCCGGCTACGGTTTCGACCAGGAAGCTGTCCGGGTATTAAAATTAGCTAAAGCATGGAAACCCGGTAAACAAAACGGCCAACCGGTACGGGTAAGGTACATGGTACCTATTAATTTCCAGTTGCCTGAATAAGCCTCCATTGTTCCGTGTTCCGTTCCGCTAAGAGCGGAACAAAAGCAGAATTGTGCATGTACGGGTAAGGGCTTTTACCAATAAAGGAGAAATAGGTAATCATTCCCTGGCGGATAAGGAATAATTTTATCTGTAACAGCAGTGGGTTTTATACCCATTGCTGTTTTTAATAGCACATATCCTTCCGCTTTAACCTTTTGTCTTTCATCTTTTCATCCTTTATCCTCATTAATACCCTTTTTCCTTTCGGCTTTCCCTGCTTTTTTCTAATTTTGCGCATCTTTTCAACATAAACAATAATACATTGGAGCACCAGGAATTAACAACCGTTGAAACCGCCAGAGATCTGGGACTTTTACCCGAAGAATTTGATCGCATAAATGAAATAATGGGCCGCGTACCCAACTTTACCGAGCTGTCTATTTTCGCGGTAATGTGGAGCGAACACTGCTCATACAAAAATTCAATTACCTGGCTTAAAACTTTGCCAAAAGATGGCCCGCGGATGCTGGCCAAGGCCGGTGAAGAAAACGCCGGATTGGTTGATCTGGGTGATGGTATAGGATGTGCCTTTAAGATAGAATCACACAACCACCCGTCGGCGCTTGAACCTTACCAGGGGGCTGCAACAGGTGTGGGCGGTATTAACCGCGATATATTTACTATGGGTGCAAGGCCTATAGCCCAAATGAACTCGCTGCGCTTTGGCGATCTAAGCCTGGATAAAACCAAGTGGCTGGTTAAAGGCGTAGTAAAAGGGATTAGCCATTACGGTAATGCCTTTGGTATCCCAACCGTTGGTGGCGAATTGTTTTTTGACGATTGCTACAACATTAATCCATTGGTAAACGCGTTTTCGGCAGGTATAGTTAAAGCCGGCGAAACCGTTTCAGCTACATCTTATGGTGTAGGTAACCCGGTTTACATAGTAGGCTCTGCAACAGGTAAAGATGGTATCCATGGCGCGGCTTTCGCTTCAAAAGATATAACTGAAGATTCTGTTAACGATTTGCCCGCTGTACAGGTAGGCGATCCATTCCAGGAAAAATTATTACTTGAGGCAACTCTTGAGGTGATAAAAACTGGTGCCGTTATTGGTATGCAGGATATGGGTGCAGCAGGTATTATCTGTTCTAACTCAGAAATGAGCGCTAAAGGTGAGCATGGTATGAAAATTTATCTTGACCGTGTGCCAATGCGCCAGGAAAACATGAAACCTTATGAGATATTGCTTTCCGAATCACAGGAGCGCATGCTTATAGTGGTTGAAAAAGGTAAAGAAGCCTTAGTTGAGGCTGTTTTTGATAAATGGGATTTAAATTGTGCCATTATAGGTGAAGTGACCGATACCCAACGCCTGGAATACTTTATGAACGGCGAAAAAGTAGCAGACGTTCCTGCTGATGACCTGGTATTAGGCGGCGGAGCACCGGTTTACGAACGCGAATACCGTGAGCCTGCTTACTTTGCCGAGAACCAAAAATTTAAAATAGAAGACGTTGCCGAGCCTGCAAATTTAGTAGATGTGGCCGAGCACTTGATATCGCACCCTAATATAGCTTCAAAACGTTGGGTTACCGACCAGTATGATTCAATGGTAGGTGTTGCAACCATGACCACTAACCGCCCAAGCGATGCAGCAGTAGTAGCAGTTAGGGATACCAATAAAGCTATTGTAATAACCTGCGACTGTAACTCACGCTATGTATATGCCGATCCGCAAAAGGGTACGGCTATTGCTGTTGCCGAAGCGGCTCGTAATATTACCTGCGCAGGCGGCGAACCGGTGGCTATAACCAACTGTTTAAACTTTGGTAACCCATACAAGCCCGAAGTTTACTGGCAGTTTGTAGGCGCTATAAAAGGTATGAGCGAAGCTTGTACCAAATTTGAAACCCCGGTAACAGGTGGTAACGTAAGCTTTTACAACCAGTCGTCAGATGAAGGCCCGGTTTTCCCTACGCCAACTATTGGTATGCTTGGGGTGATGGATGATATAAGCAACATCATGACATCAGACTTTAAACAGCCCGGCGATCTTATCTATCTGATAGGTGAATCCATTAACGATATTGCATCTTCACAATATTTAGCATCATATCACAAAATATTGAGCGCACCTGCGCCTTATTTTGATATTGATAAGGAGTATGACATGCACCAGGTGGTTAAAGAACTGATCAAACATAAAGTTGTACAGTCTGCACATGATGTGGCCGATGGTGGTTTATATATTGCTTTGGTTGAATCGGCTATGCCAAACAGCCTGGGCTTTGATATTGAGAGCGATAGCAGTATCCGTAAGGACGCATTTTTGTTTGGGGAGGCACAAGGTAGGGTAGTGGTAAGCGTAGCTCCTGATGATCAGGAACGCTTTATAGAGATGATGGCTACCAGCGAAGTTGAGTTTAGCCTTTTAGGGTCTGTTAATGGAATTGGTAATACCAATATTGACGAAGAACTTTTTGGCAACATCACCGACCTTAAAATGGTGAACGACAATGTACTGCACGTAATTTTAGGCGAATAAATGAATGTTAAAGCTTAACAAGATCCACCATATAGCTATTATATGCTCAAATTACGAGCTGTCAAAGCGGTTTTATGTGGAGATATTAGGTTTTAACATTATCCGGGAGATCTTCCGTGAAGAACGAAATTCGTACAAGCTCGACCTGGAAGTAGGAGGGGAATACCAGATAGAGTTATTCTCTTTTCCAAACCCGGCGCCAAGGCCATCGCGCCCCGAAGCTGCCGGCTTAAGGCACCTGGCTTTTGAAGTAAATGATATTGACGAAGCTGTATTCCACCTTAACGAGCTTGATGTAGTTACCGAAGCCATTAGGGTGGATGAAACCACCGGTAAGCGCTTTACTTTTTTTACAGACCCAGATGGTTTACCGCTGGAATTGTATGAAAAATAGTTAGGGCGATTTAATATAAATGGTCATAAAAAGAAAAGCTTGCTTAGTAATTAAGCAAGCTTTTCTTTTTATTCCGAAGCCTCATATCCGTATTAATTATTGCTTTGGCTGCTATGTGGTGTATGAATGAATTTTTTGTTAGCGCCTTTTAATTTAAACAGTAATGCAAGCATAGAGAAAAATATCAAAGGGATCTTTAACACCGCGCCAAGTAATTTACTGTTAAAGAATTGCGCGGGCACTGCAATTAATATACCAACATAGCACAACGCGGTGGCGGTTAACCACATTTGCCATGATGGGCCTACGCCGGGTGTTAGCAGCGACAGTAGCAGCATAAAGGGCATAAGCCCAAGCATTAATATACGGGGGAGGATGGCGGTTTGATATATTTCATTAAAATAATCAAAATTGCCGTGCTTAAACAGTTCGGTAAAGCCGGTGCTGCCGTATGTTTTTAGTAAATTAAATTGTGC
This sequence comes from Mucilaginibacter sp., assembly GCF_041660805.1. Classification (GTDB taxonomy): domain Bacteria; phylum Bacteroidota; class Bacteroidia; order Sphingobacteriales; family Sphingobacteriaceae; genus Mucilaginibacter. The sequence continues at coordinate 387,587 of NZ_JBAZVP010000001.1, forward strand.
TGATAACCACCTGCGGCGTTGTTTTTTAAATACTTCGGGGTTACTAACCTTTTCATCATATACAAGGGCTGCATCAGAATAGGCCACATGGATTTTTTGGCGGGTAAGCACCAGGCCCATTTCTTTATCAAAGCCGCCAACGGCATCAATTTGGGCCATTGTATCTTTAAATAACCTATACTCAAGGGCCATACCTGAGCCAATGATTGCAGCTGAGAGGTTGAACACCCGCTGTGCCTTACGGAAAATATGGTTATTTATTTCTTCACTAATGGCATCTAAAATGGCAATTGGGGTTTCTGTGTTTTTAGCAACACGATGGCCCTGTATCACCTTATTGCCTGCATGCAGGTAGTTGTTAATATGGTGCAGATAATCTGGCGCGGCAACGTTATCAATATCAAACACTACAGCGGCATCAAAGTCTTCATGCGTATTTTCAATGGCTTTGTGTAGTGCCTTTGATTTGGTGCTGCTTTCAAAAACTACCTCAACTACCTGTAAAGGCATTGCCATTAATTTTTGTATGGTTGATGGTTGCATAGAATCAGCAATAACACAAACGTGAAATTTATCCTTGGGGTAGTTGATAGTTAAGGCCTGTGCTGCCGAGTTTAATACGATCTCGTCTTCTTTATAAGCGCATATATAAATCACAAACTTACTGTATGCCGCTGCCATGGGCGGGGCTTTCACAATAATGAACCGGCCCACAACCGAAAATATGAACAGGTACAGGCTATATATCCCCAGGTAGATAAATACTACACTGAAAATTATAGATAAAATGAGTTTAATAAATTCCATATGCTTGATGCCTGGTTTAAATTATGAATTTTAATTAGCTTGTTCATGTTTTTTTGTCCATGCCCAGTTAATATATTACTATACCTTGCTATAGGGTGTTTCTGTTCTCCTGCCCGGCCTTTTTATGTAACAAGTGGTTTACTACCTCTTTTAACTCCCGGTATCCTAAAGTAAAAATATCTGATATGGTGAAGTTAAGATGTTTTTTAAGCTGCCAGTAACCAAATATAGCACCGGTTAAAAAAGTAAAAAGTGATGCAATAGCTACACCATACAAGTTATGAAACAGATAAATACCTATAAAATCGCCTGTGATATTTACTATCAGCATTAAAATTACCTTGATCATGTTAAGGTGGGGCTTGCCAATAATATCAAGGGTTACACCAAAAAATCTGTCGATAGGAATTAATATCACATAACATATAAATATCCTGAAGATGGTAACAGCGGGTGTATGATCAAACTTATTGCCGAACAGCAAGTGGATAACCAGGCCGCCAATCATAAATGATACGACGGCTATCGGTATTAATAATACAGTTAGCATACCCGCGTATTTTTTCATAATACGGGCCACATCATCATTTTTACCACGGTGCACGGCCGATGATAGTTCTGGCATAGCGGTAGCAACAAAGCTACGTATTGGGATCTGGAAAACCTCCAGCAGGCGCTGTGGTATATAGTAGATACCAACAAACTCCACCGGGAACATTGCCTTTATAATAAAAGTATCTGAACTGCTTAATAATGTTGAGGCCAGCGAGGTGCCTACACTGAACTTGCCAAAGTGGGCAAGCTCTTTCATTGATTTTGTAGTTCTGAACTTGATAGTGCGAACTTTAGACCAACCTGCAAAAATAGCTACCGAGCTGGTAATGATATTATTTGCCAGGTAACATTTAATAACTGTTTCAAAAGTTATTTGATGGAATATGATAAGCGTTAGTATACACAGTAAAAAGCCACCCTGGTTAACAACCTGCAGGATAAGTAGTTTGTTAAACTTTTCTTCGGCTGGTAATAACCATGATGCTATTGCAGATGGTAGTGTACATAAATATATTACACCAAACCATTTGAGTGTAGCAACCACATCGGGGTTACCGCTTTTAAAAAACAGATAAAGTAAAAGATCAACAATTACGAATACAATGGTTATTATAAAGCCTATGTGCCATGCAGAGCCAGCTACATTAGCCGCCTGCCTTTTACTTGCACCGGCATAAAACTTCATTAACGAGGTTTGCATAAAGCCCGTCCGGAAGGTATCTGTAAGTAAAAATGTTTGCAGAAAAAATATGTAGTTACCAAAATCGGCCTTGTGAAGGTTGTGGGCCATAAGGGATAATACAACCATACCAATAAGCGGCATGGATGCATTGCTGAGCAGGGAAATGGTATGTTTATTTACAATCTTTTTTAAAAATGACATACAAAATTCAGCTTAAACCCTTTCCCAGCTGCCGGTTTCAAAATTGTACTTTTTTATCACCTTTGCCGGGTTGCCAACAGCAACACAGTATTCGGGAATATCTTTGGTTACTACACTGCCGGCCCCAATTATGGCATTTTTGCCAATTGTTATACCTGCTGTTATTGAACTATTTGCACCCACCCAAACATTATCATTAATAGTGATTTGTTTGGTTACAACCTTTTGCAGGCGCGGGGGTATGGTTACATCTTCAAAGCCATGGTTTAAGCCCGATATTACAATGTTTTGTGCAAGCATTACATAATTACCCAGGATAACCGGGCCTATAATAACATTGCTTAAGCCTATACCTACATTGTTGCCAACTAAAACAGCTCCAACGCCATTGTTTATTACGGCAAAATCTTCAATGATAGAGTTCTCTCCAAGCCTGAAATCATTAAATGGAAATACATCAAGCCGGGCATAAAATTTTACGAGGGAATTTTTACCGCGTTTATGAACGAATGGGTTTACAAACCATTTCACCCAGCGGCGCGGTTCAGACCTTCGTTTAGACACAATTAACCCGTGAACAAATTTCTTTAAGCCCGGGTTTGATTTTATGGTAGATGCCAGTGACATTGTTGGTAATTATTCAGCGAATTAATTTATTAGCCCCTTATTGGTTTCATTCTCTCTTTGTTCCTTATCAAGTCTTAGAGTTACTATTAACAATGCACTTGCAAGGTAAAATAATATATTGGACGGGTATTGTACAAGTGCCTGCTGCGGAGAATTACCCACATTTAATACAAATATTACCAATACCATAGCCAGGCAATAATTCTTAAGCTCGGGGTTTTTGATAAGGTAATAATTATTAATGCCGGTTTTTAATATTACAAACATTAATGTGCAAAATAAAAGCAAGCCGATCCAGCCCATTTCAACAGCTACGCGCACGTAACCGCTATCAGGCGGGAATTTAGCCAGCATGGAATTTGGGGCAAATTTGCGGCCCCATACACCCACCGAACCTAATCCACCCCCAATTGGGTGCGCTAATATATATGGCTTTATTTTTCTTTGATTTTCAACCCGCACATTGTAAGAGGCATCTTTTGAAGGATTAAATGCCGATTGGAAGCGTTTTATAAGGGGGTTTCCGGTAGGCATAACTACCAGGAAGCCCAATATAAGGCCTGCTATTGTCACAAAGAACAATATTTTTTTATTGAATTTAAGTATAACCAGTAATACCATTGCAGTGGGCAGCAATATATAAGCCGCTCTTGTACCCGAGTATAACATTGTCAATAAAAAGAACGGAACAGCTAACCATAACAATACTTTTTTATTGAATGATATATTACCCATCGCAAAAATTATACACATAACCGCAGCTACCACCATGTTGTACGAGTACGTAACCGGGTCTGAAAATATGCCCACCTTACGTAAGTGGTTTTGTATAAATAGAAGTTTAAGGGTGTCTGGATTAGAATAGTACCATTTGCGCTCAAACGAAAGCAACCCAATATTCTCTTGCTGAAAACCTGATATTGCAGCTATAAGCGCTAATAACAGCCACAACTTCATCAGGAACCTTATATATTCAACAGACCGTATATGATATACAAATACAAAAAACACCAATAACAAAAAGCCAATGGTCCTCACTGTGTATAACCAGGCCAATTTGCTTGGCGATGCAGGGTTTATTACTTCAAACAAATTATAGGCGAGCCAGGCCAGTATTAAATAACTTACAGGGTTTTTGAAGTAATCCCAGTTGTCGTCATATTTTTTCTTTAAAAAGAAACCGAAAATAAGCAGATAGGTGATAGCATCCATTAAAATACCCAACGGTACATTTTCAGGAACCAATTTTGCTGCGTAGTTAATGAAAAAGCTGGCAATTATAAATATGGCTATACCAAAAAGCGGGTAAGCTATTATTCCTAAAACAAATGGTATACCTATAAACAACACCATTAGCGCGCCGGCTGCAATAATACCGCCATTGGCTATAACTGCACCAATAAATATAGCAACGGGCAATAAAAGCAAAATAAGGTTAAAAGTAGAAGGGGTGTTAAAAAATGCCTTTTTACTTAAAAAAACCTTAAGGTTTTGTACCTGGTTGTTTAACATTGTAAGCAATATTATGCAAGGAATATTTTCAAGGCCCAAACAAAAACCCCGGCAAACACAAATAGAACAGCCACCTTGCGTGTTTTTTGCTCAAGCGGGGTTAAATCTTTGTAAAGATCTGTTTGGTCTTCCTTTGGTTCAATTCTCATTTTATAAAGTATTTACCGGCCCGTAAATTACTTATCAGGACATGTCTTTAGCATCAGCCTTATTTAATATCCAGCCGGCAAATTTATTGTTAAGGTTCTTTAAAAACTTAATGTCTTCTTTTTGTGATTTTTTGATGCTCCTGTTCGATTCAAAAACCGCAACTACTTTACTGGCAAACAATAACCACTCTTTTGATTTATTGAGTGATGACAGAGGGGGCGTTTCAATTATAATAATGTCGTACTTAAGTTTTAACTCATTAAACCTGCTACGGATAAAGTTTTCGTCGCTCACTTCAAGCAGGGTAATATCACCGCCATGGTTGCCTATTACATTTATATTGTTTGAAATTGAATCGTAATTATCCGGATTGTTTTTAAAATAATCTTCAAGATATAATTTAGGGTGTGCAGTTTGACTAATAGTTGGGTTTAAAAAGTTGCCATCAATTAATAACACTTTTTTATTGATCATAGAGTAAGAATAGGCCAGGCTTATGGCTAAAACCGTTTTCCCCTCGTGATCGGCCAGGCTGGTTATAGCCAGAATCTTTTCGCCGCGCAATTCCTGGTCAATCTCAAAACGTATTGATCTGATCAGTTCTTTAAACTGCTTCATTTTTTCGCGGTGCTCAACATCCCAAAGCTTTTTAAGATCAAGCGAGCCGCCGCTTATGGTATTTAAATAACCCAGTAATGGCAGCTTGGTGCTGTTTACTAATTGGGCAGGATCTTTTATGGTTTCATCAAAAAAGAATATCACAAACAGTATAACCACACAAAAACTAAAGCTGGCAATACCGCTTAATATGATCAGCAGCATTTTTTTAGAAGGTTCGGCAACATCAGGCGTAGCCTTATCAACCAGCCTTACTTTAACAGAGTTGGCTAACCTAAAGTTGGTTTCATTATACCTGCCCAATGCATCCATGTACTCCTTGGTTGCCATATCAATATCAAATTGAAATTTCTTAACAGTAGCATCAAATGGTACAAGCCTGTTGTAATTGGTACTTATATCACTTAATGCACGGTTGATAGACGAGAGACTGTATTTAGCAAGGTCCCTGGTTATCTCCAGCTGTGTTTTTTGACGAACCAGATCTTGTTTACCAACAAGCGGATTGGTGATATACTGATCTGATGTTTGATTTAACTGTTGCGTTAGCTTTAAACCCAAAGAATCTATTGCAGCTTTATACCTCGGATTAAAATCGCTGCGCACATATCTGTCTGTAAGTAAATGTAGCTGCTCCTGAGTAGTGGTAACCGCGAGGTTATATCTACTAACCGATGCTTCAAGATACTGGCGGTCTTTAGGATCAAATTTTTCATCAATGGCTTTTATTGTTCCGTTATTTGATGCAAGGTCCCTTTCTGCCTGTAACTTACGTTCTTTATACTCAATAGTTTTATCAAAAAGGGCTTTTGACTGATCTTCAAGATTTAAGATCCCGTTTTTTATCTTGTAGATCTTTAAATTATTAATTTTAAAATTTAGGGTATCCCGTTTATCATTAACTAATTTTGATAAATAATCAACCGCGTCATTTTCACTCTTATTTATGGTATGTGTGTAGTAATCAATAAATTCAGTACTTAAGGTGTTTACTACAAATGCCGAGAGCTGGGCATTTTCTGATTCATAACCTATTAATATAAAGTCGCTGTCTTCTTCCCTTACCGCGTAAAGATTTGCCAGTAAAGAACGCTCATCATATTGCATTGACCTAAGCAATTGATTTAATCCATTTTCATCCTTATTGTAAAAGGATAATGATTCAAGTTGTTTGGCTTTATCTGTATATACCTGTAGCGCGTGTTTACGGGCTTCATCGCTTATTGTTGATAAAAGCTTACTGGGTTTCCTGAATGGTACCGGATCAGTAAGGTCATGTATCATCAGCCTGTATGATATTTGGTTAATTAGCTTTTTAAGCTTTATTATCGCTATCAGATTGCTGAACTTATGGTTTAATTGCTGGTCCTGGGCAATCCCGGTAGGGTCAAGCAAATGACTTGATTCATCAACAAGGCCGGTAGCTATTTGTACGGTTGATACATACCTGTCTGCAAGGTTTTTTACCAGGAAAAAAGAAACAATAATTGTTACAAGCGGAATTATTATCAGCAGATTTTTATGTTTCCATAAAACTTTTAAAAAATTACCTAACTCCATCTTATTTAACCTCTTCTAATTTTACACCCAAAATTTCTTCAAGGTTAGCTTTCGCTGTTAGCATGGCCAATTCGGCCTGTACCTTAAATGCGTTTTGATTATACAAACTTGTTAAGGCCTCATTATAAACCAGAAATGTGATCTCGTTTTTTTGGAACGCATATTTTAACTGCCCTACGGCAGTTTCGCCATCAATTACAGCGCCCGAGCGCAACCGTACTTCGGCCTTGGCGGCCAGGTAACCAAAATATAAACGTTTAACCTGCGATTCAATGTTTAATAAATATTCGCTTTGCTGCGCTAACGCTATATTGTAGGTTTCTTTAGCAGCGTGTATGGTATAAGGCTTTGTAAAAAAACGCCCAATGTTTAACGATATACTTAATTGATAACCATTAAAAATGGTTGGCTGTAAAAGATCTTGAGAGTTTCTGGGCTGATATATGTATGATGCTGTAAAAACATCCAGCCATGATACTTTTGCGCCGTTATAGTTGTTTTTTGCCAAATTTACCTGGCTTTGGCGTATTTTCATTTCAGGAAAGTTCCTTTTTGCAGTGGCTATCAGTTTTTCAAGATAAGGGTAATCAACATCAGCAATAAAGCTGGTTGCCTGTGCATGTGACCGTGTAGTGAATGTAAAGCTAAGTAATATAATAGCAAGTAATTTTAATGTAGTATTCATTCTTCTTATTAAACTTTCTCTTTTTGAAACAAAGCGGGAACCGTTCCGACTATGATTTTCAGATCAAGCCAGAAGGAATATTTTTGGGCGTAAAAGTTATCCAGTTTTTTTCTTTCCCGCTCAGACATGTCTTCTTTTCCGCGTTTGCTTATCTGCCATAAACCGGTTAAACCGGCCGGCCCTAAAAAGCGCATTGACCACTCATTTGAAGTAAGCATCTCGGCCTCATAAACCGGCAAAGGCCTGTTTCCCACTACAGACATGTCTCCTCTTAAAATATTAAATAACTGCGGTAATTCGTCTAAGCTTGAATTGCGTAAAAAATTTCCAAGTTTTGTAATTCTTGGATCGTTCTTGATTTTTACAAAGGCAGATTTGGTAGTGCCTTCTTCTTCAACACTATATTGGTTATTTGTTTCAGATAGCTGCGCCAATAGCTGGTCAGCATCGGTACGCATTGATCTGAACTTATAAAAATCGAATACCTTGTATCCTGTACCTACACGTTTACTTTTATAAAAAATAGGGCCCTTTGAATCTAACTTGATCATTATTGCTACAATCACTAATACAGGCAGCAAACAAATAAGCATCATTGACGATATAAAAAGATCAAGAAAGCGCTTACCTGCAGGCATTTTGTATGTAATATCAACTTCTTTTGAAAGTTCAAGCAACCGGGGTCTTATTAGTTTAAACTTAACCAAAAAGTTAAGCCTTTCCCTTAAGTCAGAGGTTGAGAAAGGATAGGTGTAAAAATCATGCAGTTTCATCTGCATGGCCTTTTGTACCAATTTTTTATCCTTATGGGTTGATATCATTACAATGATAAGCCCGTTCATCAGGAAGTTGGTCCTGAGCCTTTCAACCAGCTGAAAACATTTCTCATCCTTATCAACCTCAACTAAAATAATATCAGGTATTGATAAAATGGATTGATTGCCTAAGTAGTCTTCAAGATTTTTAAGTGTTTCATTAAAGGTGATCCGGAAGTTTCCACTCAGATCATTAGAAATCAAGTCTTTTAATTCCAGTCCTGCATATGCAATACTGATTTGTGCGCCTGAATTTTCATTCCAATCAGTTGCTGTCTGATGCATCATAAACTTGTAAGGCTTGATTTATTGCTGTTTTTAATGTTGTTGGATTGAAAGGCTTGTGTATGTAAGCCTCCACTGTAAATGGCATATGCGCTACCTGCTCTTCAAGATCATGAGCGGCAGAAAGCAGTATAACAGGGATATTCCGGTAAAAGCCACTTATTTTAACATTCTTCACAAATGATTGACCGTCAAAATAAGGCATTTGCAGGTCTGATATGATCAGTTTAGGCATGTTGCCATCTTCTAACCACCCAAATGCTTCAATACCATTATTTTTGACAACTATCTCATAGTCCTTTGACAGAATAAAGTTAAGTAGTTTTAATATGCTTAAATCGTCATCAACAATAAGTAGTGTTTTTTTCATTCTGATGCTTTACCGTGTTATACTATAAATATGCTGTTTATTAATGGAAAAAGCTAAAAAATATCATTCTTGCCACTATTTAGAATAATATTAAGTATCCTATTTTTTTGTTGAGCCAGCCAGAGATACTAATATTATCAATTCAGTTTTTTTATCTAAAAGTATACTAAATTATTCGCAAGTAAATTTAATTCTATCACCAGTATCATAAATGTTAACAAATAATGATATTGTGGGGTTTTTAATCCAAGTTTACGTAACACACTGTAATTAAGTTTCTGGTTATGCAAAAATATTTTGTAGGGATAGATCTGGGTACCGGCAGCACAAAGGCTGTAGCGGTTGATACTGGAGGGAATACCCTTTTTACAGCCCAATATCACTATGTAACCAACCATCCCCAACCCGGCTACAGTGAACAAAACCCATGCCTTATATGGCAGGCGTTTATTTCATGTATAAATGATATTACCACAAAGTTAGGTGCAGAGCCTGTTGCAATAAGCCTAAGTGCTGCTATGCACAGCATTATGCCGGTAGACAGGGATGGAACGGCCCTTGCCGATGCCATTTTGTGGGCCGATTCCAGAAGTGGGGATATTGCACAAAGTATCCGCATTTCTACACAAGGTGAGGATATTTATCGCCACACGGGCACAGCAATATATGCCATGTCGCCCTTGTGCAAGCTTATTTGGCTGCGGGAGAACAGCCCTGATTTGTTTAATGAGGCCTATAAATTCATATCTATAAAAGAGTATATCTGGCACAAACTTTTTAATGTATTTGAGATAGATTATTCCATGGCTTCCTCCACCGGCTTATTTAACATTTTAGCCCTTAATTGGTACGATAGATCGTTAGCACTGGCTGGTGTGGATAGCGGGAAGTTATCTCAACCAGTCGATACAGGAACTTTTCGTTCTTTAACAGATGCTAACAAATTATTGCCGGATATTTCCCAAAAAACTCATTTTGTGATAGGCGCCAGTGACGGGTGCTGTGCTAACCTTGGCGGTAATGCTGTAAGGCCCGGAATTGGCGCGTTAACCATTGGTACAAGCGGCGCAGTAAGGGTAGGCAGCAGTACCCCAATTTATAACTATGAAGCCATGACCTTCAATTATTTGCTTAACAAAAAAACATTTATTTGTGGCGGGGCTGTAAACAATGGCGGTGCCGCGGTAGATTGGCTCCTGAAACATTTTTTAAAACTAACCAACATTACCGGCGAAACCTACAAAGCTTTATTTAAGGATATTGAAACTGTAAAACCCGGCAGCAATGGCCTCATATTTTTGCCATACCTGTATGCAGAGCGTGCGCCGGTGTGGGATTCAAAAAGCTCGGGCGCGTTTTTAAATATAAACCCTAACCATAGCCAGCCGCATTTTTTAAGAGCGGCCTTAGAAGGGATTTGCTTTGCGCTGAATGATGTTTTAAAAGCGGTAGAAGGCTGTTCGCAACCAATTGAAGAGATAGTGATAAGCGGAGGTTTTATATCGTCGCCGGTATGGGTACAACTACTGGCAGATGTAACCGGCAAAAAACTGATAGTACAGCAAACGGATGATGCATCGGCCGTTGGCGCTATATATTTAGCAATGCAAGCCCTGCAAATTGATATTGAACCAATACATGCACGAGAAGCGAAGAATAGGGTAGTGATAGCTCCTGATATGGCCAGCCACCAGGTTTACAGTAAAATATTCCCGGTGTATAAAATGCTATATCTGAACCTGAAAGAATCTATGCACCTGATGCATGACTTAAACAATTAACGGATCATAACACCGGGTTTATTTATAACCGGCAATTTTATAAAGTTGTCATCAACAATGCTTTCCGGCAAAAATATGAACTTCTTATCGAAGATCTCGCGACCGATGTAGTAGCTTAACCAGTACTCGTTATTCAGCCCGAAAGTTTGCTCATCAATAGGTTCTATCAGCTTAAAAGAATTGGGCTCAACCAACGGGAATGCATGGCGCAGGGTAGAGGTTTTTACAGGTTCACCATCTTTTTCACCATAGCCTTTTGAGGTGATCAATACGTTTTCTAAAGGTACTTTCTTAAGATTTATAAGGTACACATACCAAATCTTACTTTCAATATTTTCACTTTCCAAAGCAACTGCAATGGCAATATCTTTTACTACGTTAGCTGGAAGGTCCTTAATCATATTGTATTAGTAAATGGTTGATTAAGTTGATTGGGTGAATAGTTGAATTATTCTAAACCATTCACTATTCATTCACTCAACTAATAACTTACTTTTTCTTCGCAACTGCCTTTTTCTTGGCCGGTGCTTTTTTGGCGGCCGGTTTTGCAGCAGGTGCAGCTTTACCAAAACGTCCTTTTTTAGCATCCTTAGGCATGGCATCAGCCAGTGCCTTGCATTCTTCAAAAGTTAAGGTTAAAGGGTCTTTATCCTTAGGTATTTTAACGTTCAGCTTTCCAAATTCAATATACGGGCCCCAGCGTCCGTTTAAAACTTTCACGGTTTCGTCTTCGTCAAAGGCCTTTATCAGCTTTTCAGCATCTTTTTTACGTTTGGCATTAATCAGTTCAATAGCTTCTTCTTCAGTAACATCAAGCGGATCAATTTCTTTTGGTAAAGAAACAAATGCACCGTTATGGCTAATGTACGGTCCAAAACGGCCAATAGCCACTTTCATTACCTTACCTTCATATTCACCAACAACTTTGGGCAGCTTAAACAGTTCAAGCGCTTCTTCTAAAGTAATGGTTTCTATACTCTGGCCGGTACGAAGGCTCGCGTATAGCGGCTTTTCTTCCCCATTTTCTTCGGTAGCATTTTCACCAATTTGTACAAACGGACCGTAACGGCCAATACGCACCGACATTTTTTTACCACTCTCCGGGTGTACGCCTAATTCGCGTTCGCCGGTTGCTTTGTCTGCCGTTTCAATGGTACTTTGTACATCCTTATGGAAAGGATCATAAAAGGCACGGATCATTTTTGTCCATTCCTGCAGGCCCTGAGCAATCTCGTCAAACTGTTTTTCAACGCTGGCGGTAAAATTAAAATCAACAATGCCCTGAAAATGCTGAACCAAAAAGTCATTTACAACAGCACCAATATCAGTAGGGAATAGTTTGCCACGTTCGGCACCGGTATTCTCTGTTTTCTCTTCTTTGGTAATGTTTTCACCCTTTAAGGTTAGCACGCGGAAATTCCTTTGACGGCCTTCGCGCTCTTCTTTAACCACGTAACCGCGGTTTTGTATGGTTGATATGGTAGGGGCATAGGTTGATGGGCGGCCTATACCTAATTCTTCTAATTTCTTAACTAAACTTGCCTCGGTATAACGTGCCGGCGGGCGCGAAAATCTTTCTGTCGCGGTTAACTCTTGTAAATCTAAAACCTGTCCTTTGGTTAAAGGCGGCAGTATCGCGTTTTCGCCATCGGCTGTTTGGTTGTCCTCGTCCTCGTCGCTGCTTTCCAGGTATACTTTCAGGAAACCATCAAACTTCATTACTTCGCCGTTGGCAACTAATTCTTCTTTACGTGTTGATATACTGATCTTTGCAACGGTTTTCTCAAACTGCGCTTCGCTCATTTGCGAGGCTATGGCACGTTTCCATATCAGTTCATATAAACGTTTTTCTGACCCGTCGCCATCAATAGTATGCTTATCAAAGTAAGTTGGGCGGATGGCCTCATGCGCTTCTTGTGCACCGGCGCTTTTTGTTTTATATTTTCTTTGCTGATGATATTTATCGCCGTAGGCAGATACAATTTCGGCAGCAGCGGCATTTAAAGCGGTATCAGATAAGTTTACCGAATCTGTACGCATGTAGGTAATATTACCAGATTCGTACAGCTTTTGTGCCACCTGCATGGTACGTGCTACCGAGTAACCTAATTTACGGCTGGCTTCCTGCTGTAAAGTTGAGGTGGTAAATGGTGCGGCAGGTGAACGCTTTGCAGGCCTGGTTTCTAACGATTTTATATCAAAGATGGCCTTAACACAATCCTGTAAGAATTTTTCGGCATCTTCCTGTTTGCTAAAGCGTTCAGGCAATTCGGCTTTAAAAGCATTTCTGCCTGTACCAAATATGGCTACTACTTTAAAAGCAGCCTCTGATTTGAATTTATTTATCTCGCGTTCGCGGTCAACAATTAAACGTACCGCAACAGATTGTACACGGCCTGCTGACAGTGATGGTTTAACCTTTTTCCATAAAACCGGAGAAAGTTCAAAGCCAACCAGCCTGTCTAAAACGCGGCGGGCCTGCTGTGCAAAAACCAGGTTATAATCTATTTTACGTGGGTTTTCAATCGCATTCATTATTGCCGGCTTAGTTATCTCATGGAAAACAATGCGACGGGTATCCGGCTCTTTAAGGCCGAGGGTTTCAAATAAGTGCCATGATATAGCCTCTCCTTCGCGGTCCTCATCGGAGGCAAGCCATACAATGTCTGCTTCTTTAGCTAATTTTTTTAATTCACTAACCACCTGCTTCTTATCGGCAGGTACTTCATAGCGTTGTGTGAAGTTATTGTTGATATCAATAGCATCTTCAGACTTAACAAGGTCGCGAATATGACCGTAACTTGATTTTACGGTAAAGTCTTTTCCAAGGTATCCTTCAATTGTTTTGGCTTTCGCCGGTGATTCAACTATTAGTAAATTTTTAGCCATTTAAGCATATTGTTTTTTGCAAAGAAAACATAAAATGCGATAGAAACGCAAATTTGTTTTTTTGTTGGGGTGTTATTATAGTAAAATGAGTAGTGATAAAAATGTTTTATAATAGCAGATTTGATACACCATCATGCGTCTTTGTGAGTTTTAAAATCCGAGGCCTGAAGGGGAAATGACATTTGCCGGGGTCATCCTGAGCTTGTCGAAGGACGTGCGCAAAGGCCCACCCCGCAATGCTTCGACAAGCTCAGCATGACCCAATTAAACTAAATATGTCATGGGTAGGTACGAAGCAATTTCCCGATAGGTTGTTTATTACCTGCAAATCGTCTACGCAAAGTTCTGAGATTGCTTCGTGCCTTGCAATGACGCGTATGTAAAGCATTGCATAAAAAGAAATAATTATATCAGGAAACCGCCGCCTAAGAGGTCGTTGCCTTCATAAAACACGGCAGACTGGCCCGGCGCTATGCCCGATACCATATGATCGAAAGATACTTTCATGTGGTCGCCTATCTGCTGGATCTTGCTTTCTGTACCGGCATCCTTATAACGTATTTTGGTTACGGCTTCTAATGGCTCGGTAATGCTTTCGTATTTTACCAAATTGAGGTTGCGTACCCAGGCTTCTTTCTTTTCCAGTTCTTCAATAGTACCTAACACTACGGTATTGCTTTCCGGCTTAATTTGGGTCACAAACATTGGTTTGCCCAATGCAATGCCCAGGCCTTTACGCTGGCCAATGGTATAAAATGGATATCCCTGATGCTTGCCTACTAAGGTGCCGTCAGTTAATACAAAATTACCCGGGCCAACACGCTCGTCAAGGTCTTCAACTTTATGCCTCAGGAATGATCTGTAATCGTTATCGGGCACAAAGCAGATCTCGTAGCTTTCGCTTTTACCCGCCAGTTCCAGCTGACCCATATCCACAGCCATCTGCCTTATTTCGGGCTTAGAGAAACTGCCTAAAGGGAATTTAGTACGTGCAAGGTTTTTTTGAGATACCCCCCACAGTACGTATGATTGATCTTTATTTTCGTCTTTACCTTTTGATATCACATACCTGCCGTTATCCTGTAAACGGATGTTGGCATAATGCCCGGTAGCTATAAATTCGCAATCCAGTTTATCGGCGCGTTTTAATAATGCTTCCCATTTAATGTGGGTATTGCACAAAACGCATGGGTTAGGTGTACGACCGGCAAGATATTCATCAACAAAATTGTCAATAACAAAATCGCCAAACTCATTGCGGATATCCAATATATAATGCGGAAAGCCATAACCAACGGCTAATGCACGGGCATCATTAATGCTATCCAGGCTGCAGCAGCCTGTTTCTTTTGAGCTACCGCCAGATGCGGCGTAGTCCCAAGTTTTCATGGTAAGCCCGATAACTTCGTAGCCCTGCTCGTGCAGCATCACTGCCGCTACCGAACTATCAACTCCGCCGCTCATCGCCACTAATATTCTTCCGTGCTTACTCATATTGGGCGCAAAGATACGGCTTTCCTGTTTATATAGGTTAGGTGTTGGGTCAGAGGATGGTAAAATGAAGTTTGTTTGATATTTGCAGAGGTAGGGTAGTCCCTATCGGGACAAAGGAGGTTTCTTGCGATGTTTGCTACAAAGCGGTAGCCCCGCCGGGGCAGATAGCGATGTTTTAAATGTTCTGCTTTAACTTTCGTGCCGCGGGTGCAACCGCTTTGTAATAGGGTAGTCCCTCCGGGACAAAGAAGGTTTCTTGTGATGTCTGCTACAAAGCGGTAGCCCCGCTGGGGCAGATAGCGATGTTTTAAATGTTCTGCTTTAACTTTTGTGGCGTAGGTGTAACCGCTTTGTAATAGGATAGTCCCTACGGGACAAAGAATGTTCCTTATGATGTTTTTGCTATAAAGCGGTAGCCCCGCCGGGGCAGATAGCGATATTTAAATGTTATTTGTAAACTTCGTACGCTGTAGGTGCGGCTGCTTTGTAATAAGGTAGTCCCTCCGAAACAAAGGAGGTTTCTTATATGTTTGCTACAAAGCGGTTGCCCCGCCGGGGCAGATGGCATTTTTAAAATACGTACACATTACCGGATGGGGTATAGAGATGTTTTAACTATTTTTACACCTTTTTGCGCCGTAGGTGCAACCGCTTTGTAGAAAAACGGAACAAGATATTTTTGCGCCGTAGGTGCTATCCATCTTCTATGAAATAAAAAGAGAATGAACCGCTAATACTTAATGTATATTATTCCATTTAATTCCTGTACAGGATATATGGCTATATTTTCTTTAGCCGGACCTGCTTTCACAACACCGGTGCTGCAATCAAACTGCGACCCATGCCAGGGGCATTGAACCGTTCCGCAAATCATTGTTCCCCCGGCTAAAGAACCCCCTCTATGGGTGCAACGGTCATCAAAAGCGAAATACCCCGAATCCGTTTTTCCAAGAACTATCCGTTTAGTGCCAATATGAATGAGCTTCATCTGATCGGTCTTTAACTCATCGGCGGTTGCAACCTCAATTAACCCTTTATTATCAGCTACGTGAGTTTCGTTCCATTTGCCGGCGCCGGCATACCTGATATCAACCCCTATCTGATTTCGGTAAGCTAAAGTCCCGCCAAGCCACCCCGAAATAAACAGCATAATAACGCCTATAGCTTCTAAACCAATAATTAATGTTGTAGAAGAATTATCACGAAGTACATAGGCTACGGCAAATACAACGACTAATGAAATGTTTATTAAACCATGCAGTGCCGCACGTTTTTTGCCGGAACTATTGGGAGGTACTGTTTTAAAATAATCAATAACCCCGGGTATAGCAGCAATAATTGCGGAGACAATTCCGGCTATTTCCAGGTATCCGGCGGTTTGCCGGTAACTTCTATTTCCACTTGTGATATGTAAAATGTCAAACAGGAGCGTCCCTATCAAAAATGCGATTGGAAATGGTATAAGTATAGGATGTATTGGGTGGCCCTTTATACTTGCTTTACTTCTCATTTTTAAGGAGTTAAATACAGTAGTATAAAAAATAGCCGCCTACTTTTGTTTTAACAGAAGGTTAAAAAACTATGGATTCCGTACCTGTCCGTTCCCCTTTACAATCCATTTATAACTGGTGAGCTCTTCTAAACCCATTGGGCCGCGGGCATGCAGCTTTTGTGTGCTGATGCCAATTTCGGCGCCCAAACCAAACTGGGCACCATCTGTAAACGCGGTTGAGGCATTTACGTAAACCGCCGCGGCATCAACCTGGTTTAAAAATGTTTCGATATGGATTTCATCTTCAGATATAATAGCCTCACTGTGTTTGGAGCTGTTAACGGCAATGTGATTCAGTGCTTCATCAAGAGTGTCGACCGTTTTGATAGCCATTTTCATGGACAGGAATTCTGTGCCGAAATGTTCTGGTTGCGCTTCATATAACAACCCGGCCGGATAGATGCCATCCAATATGCCGTAAGCGGTTTTATCGGCGTACAAGGTCACTTGCTTTTCGCCAAGCGGCTCTACTATGTGCACAAGGTCGCCCAGGCGTTTACTGTTGATGATAAGGCAATCCAGCGCGTTACAAACGCTTACACGCCGTGTTTTAGCATTATCAATAATTGCGGTGGCCTTATCCAGATCGCCGGTTTCATCAAAGTAAGTATGCACAATACCGGCACCTGTTTCAATTACCGGCACTTTGCTGTTACCGCGTACGTAATTGATGAGACTTTGACTGCCACGCGGGATCAATACATCTACATATCCAACAGCATTTAAAAGAGCTTCAGTCGCTTCGCGCTCTACAGGCAACAGGGTAGCAACATTTACATCAATATTATGTGCCAACAGCACCTGATGAATGATTTTGATAATAGCCCGGTTAGAATTATCTGCATCGCTGCCGCCCTTTAATATGCTGATATTACCAGTTTTAAAGCAAAGCGCAAATACATCAAAAGTTACATTTGGCCTTGCCTCGTAAATTACACCAACAATGCCCAGTGGTACCCTTACTTTAGATATATGCAGGCCATTAGGCAGTGTTTTATCTGAAAGTACAGTTCCAAGCGGACTGCTCAATCCTGCCACGCTTTCAATATCACCGGCAATAGCTTTTATACGTTCGGCAGTAAGCGTAAGCCGGTCGTATTTAGGATCGGCAGGATCCATGCGCTCCAGGTCTTTTTTATTTTCCTGCAGCAGGTAGTCGGTTTGCTCAATGGCGGCTTTTGCCACATCAAGCAATACCCGGTCAATTACAGCAGGGGATAAGACCTTACCACGTGCTGCCGTTAATGCATCCTCAAAATATTGTTTATATGCCATTTTATCCCTGTAAATAAAGGTAATCATAATGCACCAGTGGCCGCTGATTTTTTTGACCTGTCCACTCACGTGCCTTTTCTGAACTGTATTCTGCCAGGCCAAGCCCAACCAGTTTATTATTTTCGTCGATGATCTTGATGATCTCGCCCTTTTTAAAGTCGGATATTATATTAATTATGCCAACCGGCAGCAAACTTGATGCTTTACTGGAGGTTAATGCCAACTTTGCACCTTCATTTACCTGTACAACACCTGTAGCCGCTGTTTCTGAATGTGCGATCCATTTCTTTTTACCTGATGCTTTTTTCCTGGGGATAAAACGCGTGTGGCTAACTTTATTATCCAAAACATCAGTCAGTATATTTTCTTTTGTGCCATTGGCAATGTGCACCGCTATACCCAGTTTAGCCACCTTATGCGCAATGGTAGATTTGGTGATCATTCCGCCACGCCCAAACTGCGAGCGGCCCGAACTTACGAAAGATGAAAAATCGATACCGGCTTCGGTCACTTCGTTGATCACTGCTGAGCCCGGTAATTTTGGGTCGCCATCGTAAATGCCATCAACATTGGTAAGCACAATAAGGGCCTGTGCATTCAGCATAGATGCTATTAAACCGGCAAGCTCATCATTATCAGTAAACATTAATTCTGTTACCGATACCACATCATTTTCATTGATAACGGGTATTACCTGGTGTTGCAGCAAAATCTCCAAACAGTTTTTCATGTTGAGGTAATGCAGCCTGTCCCTGAAATCCTCTTTGGTAACCAACACCTGCGAGCAAAGGATGTCAAACTTTTCAAACAGGTGGGAGTAGGTATTAATTAATTTTACCTGCCCTATAGATGCCAGCAATTGGCGTGTAGCCACTGCATCGAACTTATCGGTGACTGTTATCAGGCTCCTGCCGGATGCTACCGCACCGGAGGAAACTAAAATAACCTCCTTGCCTTGTTTTTTAATAGCGGCAATTTGGTTCACCAAATGTTCAATCCGTTCCACATCCGGCAAGCCGTTTGGTTTGGTTATAACGTTTGAACCTATTTTAATAATTATCCGCTGGTATTTGAAAGCCATTAATGTATATGGGTTTAGTCGTCAATATTACTGATTTACTGCTTAATTGAGCACGTTTTTAGTATTATTTTCAAAATAATATCATTTTTATTTGGTAACAATAAAAGATTTAATATTTTTGTCTACTTATTCTATAGACAATGTATTATTTAACTATATATTCATTAACTCAAATGTCACGAATGCAGGGCCTAACTGCATGCTGTTGTTGCTAATTCCCTCTGCAACAATTTAATAATTAGTTCTATTTAAATTTCTTTCACCCCCATTTCATGAAAATTTATAAAGTTTTTTTAAAGCTCATTATGCTTTTGTTAGTACTTGCCCCAACGGCAACCCTGGCGCAGCTTAATGGCAGTTATATTTTAAGCGGTAAAGTAAACGACGAGCATGGTTTTCCGCTTATAGGCACAACCGTAACCATAAAAGGTACAACCAATAGTACCGCGACAGACACTACAGGTAAATTTTCATTAACCACTAACGCCAAACTGCCTTTTACTTTGGTATTTAGCGCAGTAGGCTTTCAGCCGCAGGAGTTTTATATTAAAAATGCCAACAGCGCGGTAAATGTACAGCTTACATCACAATCGTTACTAATAAACGAGGTAGTAGTTACCGCATCCCGAAGGGAAGAGAAGCTGCTGAAATCGCCGGTTGCTATAGAAAAGTTGAGCATTAACGCATTGAAGCAATCTCCTGGCCCAAGTTTTTATGATGCGCTGGAGAACGTGAAAGGCGTACAGATGACCACTACCAGTATTACCCTTAAAGTGCCTAACACACGGGGTTTTAACAGCCCTAACAACTTCAGGTTTATGCAGCTGGCAGATGGGGTAGATATGCAGTCGGCCACTTTAGGTGTGCCGCTGGGTAATGCTATAGGCCCAACCGAACTGGATATTGCCAGTATTGAGATAACACCCGGAGCGGCAGCAGCCCTGTATGGTACTAACGCGATTAACGGTTTATCAAACTTGTTCACTAAAGACCCCTTCAGATACCAGGGTTTAAGTGTTTACCACCGTACTGGGATTAACCATGTAGATGGCATAGGAGTTAGCCCAAGCGCGCTAACCGAAACTGCTGTAAGATATGCTAAGGCGTTTAATAATAAGTTTGCCTTTAAAATTAATGCCAGCTATCTGGAAGGTAAAGACTGGCAGTCAAACACCCGTTTAGATCAGAACCCTACTAACCTGAAAACCGCTAACCCTGCTTATCCGGAGTTAACAGGAACCAGTAACGCGGCTTATGACGGCTGGAACAAATATGGCGATGATGCCCTGGCCGGTAGTAATACGGTATCAATTAAAGGAATTGTGGTTGATGGTGTGGCAAGGCCTAATTTAACCGTTGCCCGTACGGGTTATAACGAGGTTGATTTGGTTGACCCTAAAGTAACCAACTTAAAGCTGGATGGTACGCTGGCTTATAAATTTACGCCAAATACTACCTTATCCTATACATACCGGTACGGTAAAATGGATGGTGTTTTTCAGCGCGGAAACAAGATCTCGCTAAACGGTGCAACGGTGCAAAATCATAAAGTGGAACTGAAGGGTAAAGATTTCCTGATCCGCGGGTATGAGTCGATTGAAAATACCGGCAACTCATTTAATGTGAAGCCATTGGCCGATAACCTTGACCTGAACCATGCCAGCAATTCAGCCTGGGGAACTACTTATAAAAACGCGCTTACGGCTTATGCCACAGCCAACGGCGGTTTAACATCGGCTAATCTGGCAGCTGCTAATAATGCTGCACGTACCGCTGCAGATGCCGGCAGGGTAGAACCCGGCACACCCGCATTTGATGCGCTAAGAAGTACGATCATCGGTATCAACAACTGGGATATCAAATCAAGTTTGATACCTAACGCGCCCGTTACTGGGGGCGCAGCGTTAGTGCAAAAAAGCCATTTATTTAATGGCGAAGCACAGTGGGACCTCACCAGCAAGGTTAAGGTGGTTGACCTGCTGGTGGGCGCCGATGTACGTGTTTATGAGGTTATCCCGGATGGTAATAATTTTGTTGATTTTAGCCGCTCAATAGCCGACAGGAATACCCCTTTGGCTGATGGCAGCTTCGGCGAAAACGTTATCTACAAAAAATATGGCGCCTTTACCCAGGTAACTAAAACATTCTTTGACGAAAAGTTAAAATTATTTGGATCGGTACGGTGGGATTACAACCCTTATTTTGATCCTAAGTTTACGCCACGTTTGGCAGCGGTTTATTCGCCTACGCAAAACCACAATTTTAGGTTCACGTTCCAAAACGGCTATCGTTTCCCGTCGCTGTTTGAGGCATTATCTTATGTGAACAACGGCCGCGTTAAACGTGTAGGCAGTTTAGATTTTATTAATAATGGTTTAGGATATTTGGATAATAGCTATACCCAGCAGTCGGTTACAGCGTTTAACAACGCTGTAAAAGCACAATCTACAACCGGCGATGATGCCACAGCCTTAGCCAACAGAAGCTTGCTAAAGGTAGCTGACCTGCCTAAAGCACGCCCGGAGCAAATTACTTCATTTGAGGTAGGCTATAAGGGGATTTTCTTTGACAATAAAATATTTTTGGATGTAGACGCCTATGCTAACCGTTACAATGGCTTTTTAGGACAGGTGCAGGTGTTTGTGCCTAACGGAACAACAGTTGGTACAGACGCTGCCGTTTTAAGCATGCTTGACATTAACCGCGACCCAACAACGGCTACATCAACTAATGTCGCCAGTGCCGGGCAAAGCCGTTATCGTGTGTATACCAATGCCAAAAATATTTATAACAACTACGGTTCATCGGCCGGGTTAACGTATAATTTTTATAAACGATATACCGTATCAGGTAACGTAAGCTTCAATAAACTGAAAGCACAGCAAACCTCAGATATTTTCGTGACCGGCTTTAATACGCCTGAATGGTCGGGTAACTTCTCCTTCGGGAACCGCGAGGTGGTAAAGAACTTTGGTTTTAACATTGTTTACAAATGGCAGCAATCTTACCTGTGGGAAAGCCCGCTGGTAACCGGGACAGTTGATGCCATCCACACTGTTGACGCCCAGGTTACTTACCGCGTGCCGGTATATTATGCAACGTTCAAGATTGGGGCATCAAATATTTTTAATAACCGGTTTATCCAATACGCCGGCGGGCCTACAATTGGTGGCTTGTACTATGCATCTGTCACGCTTGATGGATTGCTAAGCGGCAAAAAGCAGGATTAGGTTTGGAGAGCCGGGAGGTAAGGATCAAGAGTCAAGAAGCTTCTGGCTTATTTATAAAGATCGTCTATAGGTGATTTAGTTTTTAAAAAAGCGGGCGGGCGAGCTGCCCGCTTTTTTTATTACCAGCTATCTGGGTTATAGGTGCTTGCCTTTTTTACCTCAATAATTTCTTTTAATTTGATGAGTGTTCCGTTCCTGTGGTCTATCTTCATTTCAAAGGTAGCATCATCTCCGCCGTTCGTAATTAATGCGCCTAAGATGCCAAACATTGCGCTGGCGGCAATTACAGTGCCCGTGTTAGCAGATACTTTTGCCTGGCCTGTGAAAAGAAATTCGTTGTTTTCTTTTTTGAGGGGGTAAAAGCCATATTGAGTAACAATGTAGGGGGAGCCTTTATATACAACCGCGTATGTTTTATTCAGCTTTACATCTTTAAGCTTTCCTTTTTCGTTTAAAGCTTTAACGTTGCCGGGGTATAGGTATGGATTGGTGACAATGATTTCCTGATCAGGAGTTTGATTTTTAAATGAGTTATAGCTTAGGTATAAGCCATCTACGTAAGTTGTTGTATTATAAACTTTGATAGAAAGTTTTTCTATGCTGTCGATGTGAAGTAAATCACTATAACTCAAAGCGATTTTGCCAGTTGGCTGCTTCAATAAATGATCTTGAATGAATCCTGTTAACGTATCGCTGCCGGTTCTTAAAAGTGCATTTGTAACGTCAATTGATGAACGCAAATGAAACAGCGTATCAATTGAGCCTATTAGTTGATATTGATCCTGCTTTTGGGTGTACAGATCTGCCTGAAAAGCGCAATAGCCACTTTCTGACATGCCGGCTGTCAGTTCAGCAAAACTGAATTGCCTTAAATGTAAAAGCATTTCGCCGTTGGCGGCATTCGTATCTATCAATGAACTGAAAATATTCGATACTTCTTTAGCTAAGGACTGTTTGGTAACTACTTTTGCTTTACGGTTTAATACCCCGGTTTGTACAAAGCCCAGGCTGGTATCGGCACGCGAATCCAGCAGTTTAATTGAGTTGTACAGACTGTTTTTTACTTTTGTTTTGGAGAGCCTGGTTTCAAAAAAGACTTTATGCTGTGCAGAAACACCTATAGAACAGAACAATAGCAGCAAGCAAACAACCGTGATTTTAGACATGTGATGGTTAAGTTGATGCTAAGTTAAAACTTTTGGTCTATCTTTAAATGCTTAAATTAT
Organism: Mucilaginibacter sp.; assembly: GCF_041660805.1. GTDB lineage: Bacteria > Bacteroidota > Bacteroidia > Sphingobacteriales > Sphingobacteriaceae > Mucilaginibacter. The sequence goes on from NZ_JBAZVP010000001.1 coordinate 410,982, forward strand.
ATCATGTTTAAAAGCAAACTGCTTCTGGTTTCAATATTGCTTTTCTTAACAATTAATACCCTATATTTTTGGGAAGGGATACTCGGTTTTTTCGCGATGATACTACCTATTGTGCTTGCAATAACGTTTCTGATACTCACCATAAAAGTATTTTATCAGCTTTATCTTATTGTAAAAAATAGGTTTGAGGAAAAAGGCAGGATTTATAAAACAGTAATTGTAATACTACTTTTAACATTAATAACCTTGCGGCCTTATGGAATTATCAATTATTCAGCGTTTGAAGGTGAAAATCTGTTGGTTGCAGAAAGGGAAGGGAGTGCAAATTGTATGACAACGCTTATGTTAAAAGAGAATCACAAATTTAAAATGAGAAGTGTCTGTTTTGGTATTGATGAAGAAGTCGGTACATACTCCATTAAAAACGATACCATAAAACTCAACTATTCAACTTTCACAAAAAGGGATAAAAACCAGAGATTTGGAATTATCAAGGCAGCTGGAAAAAGTATTTATTTATACAGATCACTTAATGACACAATACCAATGCCTTTATATATAAATAAGAATGAATTAAAGTTACCTTAAAAACAAAAACCCTGCACGATTTGCACTTCGCACAGGGTTGGCTTCATATAAATGAAGCATGTAATTGATTAAACTATTCTAATTTACTCTACCGAATTTCTCAGCATCAATGCTCCAACCGTTACATTGGTACGGCTATCAATAATTATAGCACCCCCATTGGCTTTATTTATCTGGTAAGGGTCAAAGGCTAAAGGCTCGGCGGTTTTGATGATAATGCGACCAATGTCGTTCAGCTTAAAATCTTCCGCGTAATCTTTTTCCAGGGTATTGATATTTACTTTGTAAACAATCTCTTGCACCTTGCAACGTACGGTTTTAGTATTGTGTTGCACCAGGTAAGTAAGTGAGGTATCCAGCGCACGGGTATCCATCCAGCACAGATCGGCTTCTATTGCTTTTGACACCTGCGGGTGCCCGGCACTGTTTACAATAATATCACCACGGCTAATATCTATATTATCCTGCAGGTGTACCGTTACAGACATACCTGCTAAAGCTTCCTCGGGCTGTTTATCAAACAACTCTATTTTTGAAATGGTTGAGTTAAAGCCTGAAGGCAGCACAGTTACCTTGTCGTTAACCCGGAATGATCCGCTTGATACACGGCCCGCATAGCCACGATAATCGTGCAGGGCGTCTGTTTGGGGCCGTACCACCCATTGTACAGGTAGCCTAGCCCGTGCAGATGAATCATCTATCGTTATTTCTACATTTTCCAGGTGATGCAGCAAGCTGTCGCCGCTGTACCAGCTGATGTTTGATGATGCGTGAACAATGTTATCGCCCTTAAGCGCGCTTACGGGGATGTATGTTACATTATCCAGATTAACCTTTGCCGCTAATATTTTATAATCAGCAACTATCCGGTTAAAAACTTCTTCGCTGTAATCAACCATATCCATCTTATTTATAGCTACAACAACCTGCGGTATCTGTAATAACGAAACTAAAAAGGAATGGCGGGTGGTTTGTTCAACCACACCTTTACGGGCATCTATCAGGATAATAGCTAAGCCCGCGTTACTTGCACCTGTAACCATATTGCGGGTATACTGGATATGGCCGGGGGCATCCGCTATAATGAACTTACGTTTATTGGTCTCAAAATATTTATAAGCCACATCAATGGTAATGCCCTGTTCGCGTTCGGCTTTAAGGCCGTCGGTTAAAATGGCAAGGTCAATACTGCCGTCGTCATTTTTACGGTTCGATGCATGCAGTGCCTCCAACTGATCAGCCAGGATTGCTTCACTGTCATATAGCAACCGGCCTATTAATGTGCTTTTACCGTCATCAACACTGCCTGCGGTAATAAATTTTAGTATATCCATTTTCTTTATTTCGGATTTCGAATTTTGTTAATGCTGGCGGTGAGGACACCGCCAGTCGGTAGAGATGATCATTTCTTTTTAAGTCCTCTCCTTTGGAGAGGATTTAGGTGAGGCTTTAAAAATAACCGCCTTTTTTTCTGTCTTCCATAGCAGCTTCACTTACTTTATCATCCATACGGGCACCGCGCTCGCTAATTTTTGAGGAAGCTATTTCATTTATTATATCATCAATCTCAAACGCGTATGATTCCACTGCCGCGGTACAGGTCATATCACCAACGGTACGGAAACGCACATTCTTGTTCTCGATCACATCATCCTCATCCATATTTAAAAATGGTGAAGCAGCCATTAGCTGGCCGTTACGGGTAATACAATCGCGCTGATGCGCAAAATAGATAGTTGGCAACGCAATATTTTCCCTGCGGATATAGTTCCAAACATCAAGTTCTGTCCAGTTACTTATCGGAAACACACGTACGTTTTCACCTTTATGAATTTTTCCGTTGTAAATGTCCCATAGCTCGGGGCGCTGGCGTTTGGGGTCCCACTGGCCAAATTCATCACGTACCGAAAAGATACGCTCTTTGGCACGGGCTTTTTCTTCATCGCGGCGGGCACCACCTATACAGGCATCAAACCGGTGTTTGGCAATAGTATCAAGCAGGGTAACGGTTTGTAGTGCATTTCTGCTGGCATTCTTGCCTTTTTGCTCTATTACTTTTCCTTCGTCAATGCTTTCCTGCACGTGACCAATAATCAGTTTTTCGCCAATGCGGGCAATCATCTCATCACGGTAAGTGATGGTTTCTTCAAAGTTATGACCGGTATCAATATGCACCAGCGGAAAAGGGAACTTACCCGGGCGAAAGGCTTTTAATGCCAAATGCACCAGTGTAATAGAATCTTTGCCACCAGAAAATAACAGCGCAGGTTTTTCAAACTGCCCCGCTACTTCGCGCAGAATATAAATGGCCTCTGCCTCTAATTCGTCCAGGTAATCTAACCGGTATTTGCTCATTCTTTTAAATCATTTAGTTCAGTTGCATGCAGTCCGCATTCTTTTTTGGATTGGTCTTCCCACCACCAGCGCCCGGCCCTGAAATCTTCGCCGGGTTGTACCGCCCTTGTGCAGGGCAGGCAGCCTATGCTGGGGAAACCTTTGTCATGCAATGTATTGTACGGTATATTATATTGTTTTATGTATGCTTTAACCTCGTCTAAAGTCCAGCTAAAAATAGGGTGGACCTTAATAAGCTTGTTGCCTTCGTCCCACTCCACGTCGCTCATTTCTTCGCGGTTAGGTGATTGCTCCGCACGGATGCCGGTTATCCAGCATTTGTTGCCCGCTAAAGCCCGGCGCAATGGCTCTATCTTACGGATGCCGCAGCATTCTTTACGATTCTCTACTGATTCATAAAAACTGTTAGGGCCTTTGGCATTCACCATTTCTTCTAACAGGTGATGAACAGGGTAATAGGCGTGTACCGGCTTGCCATAGATCTCCATGGTGCGGTTCCAAACGTAATAAGTTTCAGGAAACAGCCTTCCGGTTTCCAGCGTAAAAACCTTTATGGGGATATCATTGGCAAATATCATGTGCGTGATCACCTGGTCTTCCCAGCCAAAGCTGGTAGAAAATACGATCTCGCCGGGAAATTGCTCTGCCAGTGCCCGTAAAACGGCAACAGGGTCTTTTCCCTCAATTAATTGCGATATGTATGTAGTCTCTGCCACTATATTACTTTAATTATAAAATTCGCAATGCTGCGCAAACTAATGATAATAACGATAACCGCTACTGAGAACATAATTGCTTTAGCAGATATTTTGTTGGAAATGCGTGCCGCTACCGGCGATGCTAACGCACTACCAATTATAAGCCCGGCTACTGACTCCCAATGTGCCCCATTTAACATGGTAATAAAGGTAAGCGAGCTCATAAGCGCTATAAAAAAGCGCGATAGCTTTACAGTACCCAATGAGAACCTGGGATGACGCCCGCCTGCTATCAGCGTAGAAAGAACGATAGAACCCCAGCCGCCGCCGCCAACGGCATCAATAAAGCCACCGCCTAAACCCAAAAGAGGGATATTTTTAATTTTAGCAGATGTTCTTTTACGGTTAAGGTTAATTGCTTTTAACAATATAACCGACCCCAGGATAAGTGTGTATAATGATACAACAGGCTTGGTGTACTGGCTGTAATGTTCTAAAGAGGATAACAAATAAGCGCCTGTAACCGCGCCAATAATTCCGGGGATTAATAATAGTTTAAACAGTTTCCAGTTTACATTGCCCATTCGGTAATGCATCCAGCCGGCAATACCGTTACTCAATATCTCTGACAAATGCACGCCCATGCTTGCAGAAGCAGGTGGTATCCCCATTGATAAGGAGAATGTTGTTGAAGTAACCCCGTATGACATGCCTATGGCGCCATCTATGAGCGCGAAAACAAAGCCGGCTACCAGAAAGTAATAGAAAAATGGATTAATACCTTCTACGTACGTCCTGAAAACGGGCTCTTTTAGCCATAAAGCCGTTAACGTAATACCTAAAAAAACAATGAACGTTCCCCAAACAAGCAGCATTAATTTTTTATTGCTCGGTGGTTTTTGCCTGCCTACCAATACTGCCGTTACGCGGTTAAGTTCTTTAACCTTATGCGTAAAATCGCCCGATAGCTTATTACGGATATCACTCATCTGCTGCAGCGAAATATCCAGTTCGGCTGGCAGCGCTTCATTTAAAACTTCTTTAAGCCGTTTAGCTATAGTTGGCGATTTACCATTGGTAGATATGCCAATTTTAAGATCGCCTTTTTGTACAATAGAACCCAGGTAAAAATCGCATAGGTCGGGTTTATCAGCCACGTTAATAAGCAGCTTTCTGTCATGTGCCGATTGCCTGATGTAGCTGTTTAGCTCACTATCGTTAGTTGCCGCGATAACAATATCGGCGCCATCAAGATCAGTATCAACAAAAGGTTTTTGGATGATATTGAGCTGAAGGAAATCTGCCGCCAGAACATGTATCTCAGGCAAAAAAGTTTTAGAAATAACAGTAACAGCCGCTGCCGGGCTATTTTGCAACAGGGCGGTCAGCTTTTCTAAGCCAACATTCCCGCCGCCAACAAGCACGGTATGCAGATTATCCAGCTTTAAAAATACGGGGAACAATTGATTGCCCTGTGCCTTTTCCGGCTGAAGATCGGTTATCTTATTCTTGGGCAACAATGTCATAAAATTCCCTGATAGGCTGAAATTTAGGATGAAGTGAAACCACTTCGCCAAAAACAATTAAAGCAGGCGAGCTGATGCCGTTTTCTTCGGCCACTTCGGCAATAGTATCAACCACGCCAACCACTACTTTTTCATTAGCGGTAGATCCGCTTTGTATTACGGCAACAGGTAACCTGTTCTTGCCTTCATTTTTAAATATCTCTGCAATTTCGGCTAGTTTGTGTATACCCATCAGCACCACAACAGTTGCTTTTGTTTTAGCTGCCTGGTAAACATCGGCAGATACCTTACCATCACTGGTTGTGCCTGTTACTACCCAAAAGCTTTCGCTAAGGCCGCGGTGGGTAACCGGTATCCCCTGTAAGCCCGGTACACCAATTGAACTTGATATACCCGGGATAACCTGTGCCGGGATGCTGTAATCTGCCGCGTGGTCCAGCTCCTCGTATCCACGGCCAAACACAAACGGATCGCCGCCTTTTAGCCTTACTACGTGGCCATAATTAAGGGCGTAATCAATCATTAACTTGTTAATGTTTTCCTGCGAAAACGAATGATCGCCTGAGCGTTTGCCTACATATACCTTGGTAGCATGTGCAGGAGCAAATTCAAGTAGTTCTTCATTAACCAAAGCATCGTACAACACCACATCGGCAGTTTGCAAAGCTTTTATACCTTTTATGGTGATGAGTTCCGCATCACCGGGCCCTGCGCCAACAAGGGTTATGCGCGGTTCTTTAACTGAAGTTTTTATTTGCGTTTGTATCATGATAACACTGCCTCCCTTTTATCTTTAACCAATTGTAGAAAATCCGTAGCTTGTTGTAAGTAGGCTGTAGCAAATTCTTCTGATGGTTCGTTCTTGTTTATTTGTAATACCAGGTCGCTAAAAGTACCATCAATGGCAACCTCACCTGTTGAAGTATAATAAGTATCAAACTCGCGGATAATGCCCGCTTGTGTGCTGCTGTTAACGCTTTTATCAAGCAATAAAGCTTTGGCACCGCTAATCATGGTATTGTATGAATGATAGATAGCATCGGCCCATAAACCTTTGGCATAAGCGCCTTTGGCCCAGTCAAGTTTCTCGTCGCTTTCATATAGCAGGGTTGCTACCAGGTCAATTACCACCCCGGCACACTCGCCAACACCTATCGCTGTAGCAAATGTTTCCTGATGGCCCCAGTCTACAAATTCGTCTTCGGTTAATGTGCTTAAGTCTGCTAATGGCTTTAATAACTGGTAAAAATAATCCTTGCCTTTGCTATCATAATAAGCATGGAAAGTTTCGCCACCAACAGAATTGGCTTTATAATTATCTAACACAGCCCTTAATACATGCGTAGCACGCTTAGCGGGTACTTTAATTACCTTTTCTGCTGCACGGCCAACGCCATTGCCTACAGTGCCACCGCCTAACAGTACTTGTACAGACGGTAAAACCTTTAAACCTGATTTTAATGAGCTGCCATGAAAACCAATATGTGCTAAACCATGCTGGCCGCAACTATTCATACAACCGCTAATCTTGATCTTGATATCGCGGTTATAAATAAGGTCTTCATATTCGTTAAAGATCACATCTTCCAGCACTTTAGATAAGGTCATGCTGTTAGAGATGCCCAGGTTACAGGTATCTGTACCGGGGCAGGTAGTAACATCGGCAACGCTGTCAAAGCCCGGAGCTGCCAGATCTAAAGCCTGCAGGGCTTCATATAAACCGGGCAACGCTTCCTTGCGCACAAATTTTAATAATAACCCCTGGTTTTGAGTAACACGGACCTCATCGCTTACAAAAGGCTTAATAGCATCAACTAACGCACGCGCGGTGTTTGATGAGATATCGCCAACGGTTACTTTTACATACACACCATAAAAGCCGGCTTGCTTTTGTTCAAAAACGTTGGTTAAACGCCATTGCTCGTATCGCAATGGGTTACTTAATTCCACATCGGGGTACACCTGTTCTGCAGGTAAAGCAGGTTCAGGAATGGCATCCCGGTTAATAGGGTAAGTTTTTACTTTTAAAGCTATACGTTCCTCTTTTGCCAATCGTAATACTTCATCCAATCCAATTTTTTGGATCAGGTATTTCATACGGGCTTTGTTCCGGTTGTTGCGTTCGCCGTAACGGTCAAATACACGTATTATGGTTTCTATATAAGGTATCAGCTCATCTTCCGGCAGAAAATCTTCTACAGCGCTTGCCAGTAAAGGCTGGGCGCCAAGTCCGCCTCCTAATAAAACCTTGAAACCACGTTCGCCATTTTCTTTGAGCTTAGGTATCAGGCCCACGTCATGGACGTAAGAAAATGCGGTATCGGCATCACTTGATGAAAAAGATATTTTGAATTTGCGGCCCATTTCCTGGCAGATAGGGTTGCGTAAAAAATATTCAAACGTTGCCTGCGCGTAAGGCGATACATCAAACGGTTCCTGCGGGTCAATACCCGAGGTAGGGGAAGAGGTTACATTTCTTACTGTGTTACCGCATGCTTCGCGCAAGGTTATATCATCACGCTCCAAATCGGCCCATAATTGCGGGGTACGATCAAGGCTCACATAATGGATCTGAATATCCTGGCGGGTAGTTAAGTGCAGGTTACCGCTGCCGTATTCGTCGGCTATGTCGGCTATTTTTAAGATCTGCTTAAACGTAACCTTGCCAAACGGTAATTTAATACGCACCATTTGCACGCCGGGCTGCCTTTGGCCATAAACGCCACGTGCCAGACGCAGGCTCCGGAATTTTTCGTCATGTATTTTACCCTCTCGAAACGCCCTTATCTTTCTCTCCAGGTCAATAATGTCCTGTTCAACTATCGGGTTCTCCAGTTCGGTCCTGAAGCTTTGCATATTGGTATCGTATTAAAATTGTTTTATAAAAAAGCCCCTTCGCTGTGGCTGAAGAGGCATATATATTCGTATACACATACTTACAACCACGATCTTTCACTGTGCATACAGCAATAAATCATCATATTATTATATGTAAAAGTTGTGTGTCTCATTTGTATCTCCCAAATATATACATAGTATAGGGAATTAGTAGAATTTATTTGAAAATAATAAAGTTGTGACAGTAATTTGATCTTTTTAACAATCGCACTATCAAATATAAATGTTTAATTAAATTAAAACAGGCCTTCGGCGTTCTTTCTTTGTATCATTTATGTTAATTAACATTAAACAAAAAAGCACCGCTGTAAAGCGATGCTTACCACCATGTCATTGCGAGTTTTAAAATCCGAGGCATCTGAAGGGTAAATGACATTTGCTGGGGTTATCCTGAGCTTGTCGAAGGATGTGTGCAAAGGCCCCGCCCGCTATGGTTCGACAAGCTCACCATGACCCATTCCTTAAGTTTGTTGTCCTGAACGATAGCGTGGGAATCTCGTCGTATGCTAAGCGGTAATGCAATGGCTACGAGATTGCTTCGTCGCTGCGCTTCTCGCAATGACATAAGAAAAAAGCACCGCTTTACGGCGGTGCTTTTATACTATTTAGTTAATGAGTTTACGTGGTATAACCCAGTATTTTCAATACCTGTTTACTGTTTTGTTCCTCACCAAAAACTTCAAAGTTGAAGGTTTCATCCCTGTTCCTGCGGATGATGACATGCTTTGGTGATGGCAGCAGGCAATGGTGGATACCCCCATAACCACTCAATACTTCCTGATAGGCGCCTGTATTAAAGAAACCCAGATACTGTACCTTACGGGTTTTTGGCATAAACACACTGTTCATATGTGCTTCCTGGTTGTAGTAATCCTGGCCATCACAGGTAATGCCTCCTAAGTTAACACGCTCGTATTCGCTATCCCAGTTATTAACAGGCAGTAATACATATTTTTGGTTTAGCGCCCAAACATCGGGCAGGTTGGTAATGAATGATCCATCAAGCATCAGCCATCTTTCGCGGTCGTTTTGTTGCTTGCGGCCTAATACTTTATATAATATACCAGATGCCTCCGCAACGGTATATTTACCAAATTCGGTAATAATATCCGGTTCCATGGTATCGTTTTCAGCACAGATCTCTTTTATACGGCTCACAATTTCGTTGATCATGTACTCATAATCAAAATCAAAAACCAGTGAATCTTTAAAAGGCATACCTCCGCCAATATCCAAAGTATCCAAATGCGGATTGATCTTTTTGAATTTGCAGTATAGCGTTACATATTTTTCCAGCTCGTTCCAGTAATACGGCGTATCAGAGATACCCGAGTTGATAAAGAAATGCAGCAGCTTAACCTGGAAGTTAGGATTCTTTTCAATTTTATTATGATAAAAATCTATGATATCTTCCATACGTACACCTAAACGCGAGGTATAGAACTGCGAATCGGGCTGCTCTTCAGCAGCTATCCGGATGCCAAGGTTACATGGGGTATCCATTTCTACCTCATCATCGTACAGGTTAAATTCTTCTTTATTATCCAGTACCGGAATGATGTTTTTAAATCCATCATGCAGCATATCAATAATATAAGTTTTGTACTGGAAGGTTTTAAAACCATTGCAGATAACCGTAATGTCTTTATTTACGGCACCTTTTTTCTCCAGTGCATCAATCATGGGCATATCAAAGGCCGACGACGTTTCCAGGTGGATCTCGTTCTTCAGCGCCTCTTCAACAATGTGCCTGAAATGCGAGCTTTTGGTGCAATAGCAATACTTATAACTGCCACGGTAATTGTTTTTGACAATTGCCTGTTGAAATAACAGCTTTGCCTGCTGAATCTTTTTAGATATCATGGGCAGATAAGTGAAGCGCAGGGGTGTGCCATACGTTTCTATCATCTCCATTAAATTAAGGTCCTGAAAGTATAGTTCATCGTCGATGATCTCAAAACCATCTTGTGGAAAACCTACACTTAGATCAAGAAATTCCTGGTAACTCTGCATTTATTAAAATTTTGGCAAAAATGTAATTTTTAAACGGATTATTTGTCAAAATGTTGATGCTAATTTATAGTTGGATTGTAATTGTTTTGTGAGGGAGGAAATAAAGCGGTTGTACCAAATCGGATAATTTCTAATTTATTCTACAAAGCTTTTACCCTGATGGAGTGAAATTCCTGAAATTAATGACATTAGGCGAGGGCCACATGCTGTATCCATTTTTATTCTTTAACACTGATGCTTAACATGATTGAGTTTGGGTTGACCAGTAACAACCAAAAAGGGTATTTTTTTATAAGAAAAATAAAAAATTTATTAAAAGAGATTAAACCTTTCACGATATTATTGGTTTAATATATGTAAAGAGCAGGGGTGCTTTTTATTAATAGTTTAGGGCCTTCGGTTTAATGCTGAAGGCTCTTTTTTTATTTAAAAATTTAATCTTTTTTTAGTTTAAAATTTAAATTAATACAACAATTTACACCGATCGCCGTATATATGGTTACTATTAATAATACCCCCTGTTTAAGCCCCGGACATAATTGCCGGGGTTTATCAGTTATGAAATTGGATTAAAAGTCTGAATTTAAGGCGTTTACTTTGGGGGGGGGTAGCCGGTGTTGTTATTTAAACTATACTACCGGTAAATGCACTTCGGCCATCATACACCGGGCGCTTCCGCCGCCGTTTGTTTCAATGGTGTTAATATCGGCATAAATTAATTTCCCATATTTCTCTAAAGCAGCCTTCTGTTCACCAGTTAAAGATGCATAGGCGGTTCGCGACATTACTATTAAAGTTTCGCCAGCTGTATTTTGCACTTCCAGCATATTCCCGGCAAATTGGTTCATCTGGTCAAACGTGATATTGATAATCTCTTTGCCTGTTTCTTTCAGCGATGCTATAACTATTTCTTTTTCATGCGCATTGGTGATGCTATCCAGGCATATCACCGTAAATTTACTACCAATGGCCATAAGCACATTGGTATGGTAAATAGCTTGCCCATGTTGGTCATAAGCGTTAAAGGTTACTGCATTATAGCCGGTATAGTCGCAAAAAGCCTTTAGCACTTCGGCGTTTGTACGCGGCGAGAGGCAGGCATAAGCTATTTTATTTCCCCGGTCTAAAACCATACTGCCCGTGCCTTCTAAAAACTGGTTTTTTATTTCAAACCTGCTGAGGTCTATGACATGGTTGGCTTTAAAGTTTTCTTCCAGTTGCCTTATAATGTCTTCCCGGCGTTCCAGCCGGCGGTTATCGGCCTGCATAGGATAGAGGAATATATCACCATTATCATGAAACGATACCCAGTTGTTAGGGAAGATGGAATCTGGCGTGTGCGGTTCAATAGTATCGTCAACAACGGTAACATTTACACCGTTGCTTTTTAAGATAGCAACAAAACCGTCAAATTCCTGCTGCGCTTTTTGCTGCACCAATTGCTGATCGGCATCCCTGTTCTGGAATGCATTACTTTGGGCTGTTTGTACATTAAACCCAAACGCTACCGGGCGTATCATTAATATATTTTTGGTTGACTGGTTCATTTGTTAACAATGTTACTTCATTTGCAAATTAATCAATCTGCTTTGTAGTCTAAAATATCGCCGGGTTTGCAATTCAATTCGCGGCAAATTGCCTGCAGGGTATCAAAACGTACACCCTTTACTTTGCCTGTTTTAAGTAATGACAGGTTGGTCATGCTGATACCCAGGCGTTCGGCAAGCTCTTTTAATGAAATCTTATTCTTCGCCATTTCTACATCAAGGTTTACTATAATACCCATTATACAAACTCTCCGTTCTCTTTTTGAAGTTCAAACCCATACTTAAATATATCGGCCATAATATAAATTACTGCACCTAAAATTAATCCCGTAAAACTTTCTGTCCACACTAAATTCATCAAATTAAAATCTTTTACATGTTCTTTCAACGTTATAGCAGTACTTATTCCAAGCAAAATATGAAGTGGCGTAAGCAATACAAAACATAACGCCGTAATATGGAGACGCCGTATATTATCATATTTAAAAGGGGCGCGTTCCTGTATACTATCAAAAAATTTACGCAGCTGGTAAATAATGGTCATTGCCAAAACTTCTAATGATATCAGAAAAAAATAAGCCGCGGCAATATATCCGGGGCTTTTTCTCAAATCCATTTTAAGAGTACCCTGATCGCGCTGTATAACAATATTATAGGCGTTAGGTGTTAACGATTCCAGCTTTACAACGTTCGGCTTTTGGGAATACTTAACAGGGTTGCTAAATTCAACAGAATCGCTTGTAATGAATTTAAAGGTTAACATTGAAAATGCAATAACAATTAATACAATGTTAATGTACCACACTACAGTTAGCAAAATCCTGATGGTTTTTAAAAGCCATGATATAGTTTTCATATTTATATTTTTTACTGATACAAATATATCAACTACATTATTAAAACAAAAATTATTTTATGTAAAACATAAAATAATTTTTGTTTTGTGGTTATGGTACGTTGTTTCTTTGAAGTGGCATACTCATACAATGGAAACCGCCACGTGCACGTGAAAGCTCTGCGGATGGCATTAGTATCAGTGTATCTTTCATGGTTTGCGGGTTCAGTTCATTGCTTTCAAATTTAGGCAGCAGGTCTGTTACATGGATAACATCGAAACCATTTTGCCTGAAAGCTTCAACGGTTTTATCGTTACGGTCATATCCTAAAACTATGCCATCTTTTAAGGCCAGCAGGTTACAGGAGTCTGTCCATTGCTCACGGGCATCAAACGGGAATTCGTTATTGCCCGAGTAAATAAATTTTGTAGGTTCGTTACTTTTAAGATCGTTCCGGCTAATGTCATCCAGCAAATCTTCCAGGCAACTAAATACCTGTGGCTTTTTACCTTTCTCAAACTGTACTATTTCTGGTTTGTCTTTATTTTTTTTATCGGCAAACCAGGCAATTGGCTCTTCCTGGGCCTGCTCGCTTTCGGCAATTGCCAATGAGCGCAACAGTATCCAGGTATTTCGTTTTACCTGTGTAAAAACAGTATCAATGTGCATGTAATCGCGCTTATGAGGAATTTTTACAATACTCACCTTGTTCACCACATTGTTTTCGAACAGCAATTTAATAGCCTCATTGGCTCCGCTTACCGAGGTGCGCTCGCTGCAGCCTATAATTAAATGCTGCGGACTAATCATCATTACATCGCCGCCTTCTAAAGTGGTTTTCTCTTCCTGTTCTTCGCCCGGCCTTAAAAAGTGTTGCACAGTTTCAGGGATCTCCAGAATATTATCACGGTAAGCTTCAAATAGCGGGTGATTAAAAAATATGTAGCGTACTAATAAAGTTTCACGTGCCCGGGCCTTTTTTGCAGGCTTGTTCAACAGCATATGATTGTTTATGGCTATGCCAATATCCCGGGAGAATATCATGTTTGGGATGGGGGCAAATATCATGGTATCATCATTCAATGAGCCGGATATAAATATTTTGGCCAGCTCAACCGGGTCGGTCTCTATCAGCTGCAGTTGCAGGCGATAAGTACAACTTTCAATAGCGCAAACAGCGGCAACCAGTTTTTTGCGAATGTCTTTTTGCTGCAAAATGTCACTTAACAGGCTTTGGATCTCAATTACTTTACCCGAGTTATGGAAACCCGCATTATCAGGTTTAAAAAAATCACGGTCGCTTTCCGGCGAATCTATTTCACTAAGCCTGCCCTTTATTTTATCCGGGTCAAGAAAGTACATTAATAGTTTTACGTAGTAGTCGTACTCCTTGCGGCGCATAGTATCCAGGTGTACAATGTCTTCAAAAAGCCAGTCTTGTGCTTTAGAGGGTACAACTTTTCCTAACCCGCTATCCGGACTGTGTATGAGCAGCACACGCAGATCGCCAATCTCTGACGTTACATCCAGTTTAAAATCGTCATTATTTAGTATCATAAAAGGTGGTAAGAGAGAACAAATCTATTGTTTTTAGTTGGAAGATTATGTAATGACCACAAAGGACACTGAGGATTTGCATGTCTTTTAAACACAGAGGCCACCAAGAATAAATCTCCGCGATGTTTGTGTTTTTCTCTCTGTGTACTCTGTGGTTAAAACAATTAACTATGCTATATAAGCATTCTTTAAATTATATTAATTTTGCGCGATGGATTTTATTATTGAGGCTGTTGTTAAGGCCATAAAGGACTTATACCAAACTGATATTGCTGCTAAGGATGTAAATCTGCAGGAAACACGTAAAGAATTTGAGGGCCAGGTAACGCTGGTTACTTTTCCATATACGAAGGTATCGCGAAAGGGGCCGGAGCAAACCGGTACCGAAATTGGGGAATACCTGCAAAATGCCTTACCCGAAATTGCCGCTTTTAATGTGGTTAAAGGCTTTTTAAATGTCTCTATATCAGATGATTTTTGGATCAATAAACTCCGTAATGAGATACTGTCCGATAGTTTCGCTGTAGCGCAACCCAACGGAAAAAGGGTGATGGTTGAATATTCATCGCCCAATACCAATAAGCCGCTGCATTTGGGCCATATCCGTAACAACCTGTTAGGTTTTTCTTTAGCCGGGATATTAGGTGCTGCCGGCTACGATGTGGTGAAAGCTAATTTAGTTAACGACAGAGGGATCCACATTTGTAAATCAATGCTGGCCTGGCAGGAATTTGGCAATGGTGAAACACCGGAAAGTTCCGGCTTAAAAGGCGACCACTTAGCCGGTAAATACTATGTTTGGTTTGATAAAGCCTACAAACAGCAAATACAGGAGTTAATTGAAGAAGGCCAAACCGAAGATGAGGCCAAAAAGAATGCCCCGCTAATCAAGAAAGCGCAGGAAATGCTGCTGCTATGGGAGGCTGGAGATGAAGAAGTAATAAGCCTTTGGAAAACCATGAACGGCTGGGTGTATGATGGCTTTGCTGTAACCTACAAAACACTTGGGGTTAACTTTGATAAATATTACTACGAAAGCAACACCTATTTATTAGGTAAAGATATAGTTGATGAAGGCCTTGAAAAAGGTGTTTTCTTTAAAAAGGATGATGGCTCGGTTTGGATAGATCTTACTGACGAGGGCCTCGATCAAAAATTAGTTTTGCGTGCCGATGGTACATCGGTTTACATTACCCAGGATTTGGGTACAGCTCAGTTAAAGTACGACGACTACAATATGGATGAATCCATTTATGTGGTGGGTAATGAGCAGGATTATCACTTTAAGGTATTGTTCCTGATATTGCAAAAACTGGGTAAGGAATGGGCTAAAGGGCTTTACCATTTATCATACGGAATGGTTGATCTGCCATCGGGTAAAATGAAATCGCGCGAGGGTACGGTAGTTGATGCCGACGACCTGATGGCCGATATGTTTAAAACCGCTGCCGAAACCACCGAAGCAATGGGTAAGGTTGATGGCTTTGCCGAAGAAGATAAAGCTAAACTGTACCATACTATAGGTATGGGCGCATTGAAATACTTCCTGCTGAAGGTTGACCCTAAGAAACGACTGTTGTTTGACCCGAATGAATCGGTAGATTTTCAGGGACATACCGGGCCGTTTATTCAATATACGCATGCACGTATCAAATCGGTATTAAGCAAGGCTAATTATACAGCAGAAACCAGTGTTAATGATATTGCCGAACTGGATGGCATTGAGCGTGACCTGATCGTAATTCTAAGTAAGTTTCCTGAAACTATTATAGAAGCGGCGGCAGGGCATAGCCCGGCGGTGATTGCTAATTATGTATACGAACTGGCCAAAACCTACAATAAATTTTACCACGAAAAGCCTATAATGCAAGCTGAAGAAGAACGTCAGAAACGTTTCCGCCTGCAGCTATCGGCAGCATCCGCAAAAGTTATCAGTAAAAGTATGAGCTTATTGGGGATCGAAGTACCGGAAAGAATGTAAATATAGATGTGCAGATTTCAAATGTGCAGATATGCAAATTATAGATGTGCAGATTAAACTTCCCAGGCATCTGCACATTTGAAATCTGCACATCTAAAGCTTACCTCCAATGGCCTCTGCGCCAGGCGTAACCGCGTGGGCCGCGTGTCCAGCCGCCTTGTATGTAAACCCGGTTTGCACGCGGGCGAACGTAATAACCATTTCTGTAAACGTACCCGCCACCACGGTAAACCCATTCGCCGGGAACCCAGTAGGCATTAGGATATGGGGCAACAGGGCGTACATAAACCGGCTCAACCGGGCGGCTTGCCACATAATAATCGCTTGCGCATGATGATAGGAACAACGAACCTGCTAAGGCACACATCATCCCAACTTTTGATAATGTTTTCATCTGTAATATATTTTGTATATGGACAAATGGAGGCAAAAAAGGTTTAAAAGGAGGAGGTAAAGGGTAAAAACTGAAGGTAATATGTATTGTCAGTCTGAGCTTGTCGAAGACCGTGCAAACAGGCGTATTCACAAATAGTTCGACAGGCTCACCATGACAAACTATTCGATAATATTTGTAACAAAACGCTTAAATTTACCTCCTATAAATATGACTTTCTCACCTGTATTCGTCCACAAAAATATTTGGTTTACCGCTCTAACAGCCTGCGCCATTTTATGCGGAGGTTTGTTGATAATGAACCACGTTCCGCCTGTAAAACGCGATCTGATAGCCACGGCATTCCTAACCGATATAGTTATCACCTTTCCGGTAGCTTATTACTATTTACTTATACGCCCGTTAAAACTAAAAAAGTGGAGCATTTTCCTGGTGATCAGTTGCTGCCTTGCTGTGGCGTATTTTATTTTACCTGCGCAGCAGCGGTATTATATCGTGCAGCTTAGAAAATTATCCGCTTGTATAGAACTGGGCATATTGATATACTGCGTTAGCAAGATAAAAAAGATCAGGGCGTCCTATAAACAATTGCGTATGCAAACTCCATATAACCCCTATATATTGCGTCAAAGCATGTTCAATGTTTTAGGAAACGGGATAGGTATAAAATTGATGGCTTCTGAATTGAGTATTTTGAAATTTGGTTTACTATTCTGGAAGAAACAAAAGAACATTCCATTAGCTGCAACCAGCTACAGTATCTACAAAGAATCGGGTTATATAGCCATGTTTTGCATTGTGTTATTTGCCTGTTTCGCAGAACTTATGGGTTTTCATTTACTGATAGCTCATTACAGCAATACCGCGGCCTTTATTATAAGCTTGCTTACCATGTATGGAATAGTGATTATTGTGGGCGATCTGGCTGCTATTATAAAAAGCCCGGTATTGGTTATGCCCGATAAATTAGTGCTGCGGACTGGTATCCGCTGGGTGGCAGTTGTTGGCAGGACTAATATCATAGCAGTTGAAAAGGTTAGGATTGGTTTTGAACCCAGTGAAGATTGTTTCCAGGGAGGTATCCTAAAAAGCAGCGTTAATATCTGCTTTACATTTGACCAGCCTGTTAACATTGAAAGGATATACAGCAAAACTATAACCGCTAAACAAATAGTGATGACGGTTGACAAAGCAGAGGAGCTAATAGCACAATTAGCGTAGTTTAACAAAAATACGTCATCAATAACGTGTTGGAGATATGTCAGTCTGAGCTTGTCGAAGAATATACACTTTGCTAATGGTTCGATAGGCTCACCATGACAATAAGTAGTAGAAAAGCGATCAAGGAGCTGAGGGGGCTACACAAATTTATCCGCCACCACTAAATCTTTGCTGCCAGCCGTGTATTTATAAAACCCGCTGCCCGATTTTACACCCAGGTGCCCGGCAGTTACCATATTAACCAGTAGCGGGCAAGGCGCATATTTAGGATTGCCGAAACCTTTATGTAATACATTGAGTATGGCAAGGCAAACATCAAGCCCAATAAAGTCTGCCAGTTGCAGCGGGCCCATAGGGTGGGCCATGCCTAACTTCATAACAGTATCTATCTCATTAACACCGGCCACGCTTTCATATAGGGTATAAATAGCCTCGTTTATCATAGGCATTAAAATACGATTGGCCACAAAGCCGGGATAATCGTTCACTTCAACCGGCGATTTGCCCAGGTTTACTGAAAGCTCCATAATAGTTTGGGTAACCGCATCAGTAGTTGCATATCCGCGTATTACCTCAACAAGTTTCATAACGGGCACGGGGTTCATAAAGTGCATGCCTATAACATTGCCAGGGTTGCTTGTTACGGCTGCAATTTCTGTTATAGATATTGATGAAGTGTTTGATGCCAGTATGGCGTCGGGCTTGCAAACCTCGCTCAGCTGTTTAAACAGCTTTAGTTTTATATCGCGGTTCTCGGTAGCCGCTTCAATAACCAGGTCGGCATTAGAAGCGCCTTCATATGCATCGGTGTAGGTTTTTATATTATTTAAGGTGGCTGTTTTTGCAGCTTCGTCAATAGTTCCCTTTTTTATTTGCCTGTCAAGGTTACCGGCTATGGTTTGCAGGGCTTTTTGTAAAGCGGCATCGTTAATATCTACCAGTGATACATTAAACCCGTTTTGTGCAAAAGTATGGGCAATACCATTACCCATTGTGCCTGAACCTATAACTGTAATATTCTTCATGTTTATAAAGGTTTGTATGATCGCTAAGGATGCGGATCTTTCATCAGCAAACTTAATATTTACTGTTAGGTTTGTAATGCCAATTTTAAAAAATAAATAGCTTTTATGCTCAACTCAATGCACCTGCGCGGCAAAACTGTTTAGGCAGTATACAGCGTTCAACCTAAATAGAGTATTTAATATTTTAATTATATTGCATACATGAAATACTTGCAGATATTTTTAATTGCCATATGCAGTTTTATTGGAATAAATGAGGCCAATGCACAGTTTATGTATGACCGCTATAGCAGGCCAATTAACACTAAAACTTATATTGATATAGAGGGATCGGCTTATTTAACAGAAAAGTGGTCGCCGGGAGAGGTTAAGCTGGTTAATGGTACTACCTACCAAAAAGATATTATGCTTAAATATAATTTACTTGATGATGAGCTATACTTTAAATACGATACCGGTGCAACTATGGCATTTGTTGAGCCGGTAAAGGAGTTTTCTATTATATATACATATACTGAAGATAATTTGCCCGTGACTAAACACTATAGGAATGGTTATCAGGATATAAGCAACACCACACCAAAATCTTATTTTGAAGTGATTGGCGATGGTAAATTACAGCTCATAAAAAAAACAAGTAAAAGCATCTTAGAAACCAAGGAGTATAATTCAGCTTCAAAAATTAAAAGCTTTCAGGATTATACCAGGTATTTTTTGGTGATTGCCGGAAAAGCGGTACCTGTTAAAAATGCTAAGAAAAGCATCCTTACAACAATCCCGGATAAGCAGCAACAATTACAAACCTTTGCAAAACTTAACGATCTGAACTTTAAATCAGATGCCGATCTGGCAAAGCTTATGAATTTTTACAATTCGTTGTAGTTATCTACAGCTTAATACATTCGCCTGCTTCACTAACAGACCTTTGATTAATCGCATCCAGTACCGGCACTTTTCCCAATAATGGTATTTGTGTATAGGACAAAATATAATCCTCGGTTGATGAATTGGCATCGCCATTAAAAATAACTCCTTTTATGTGGATGCCGCGTTGTTTTAATGCTTCAATAGAGAGGAGTGTATGATTAATACTGCCCAGGTAGTTTTGCGAAACAAGTATTACTTCCGCGCCTAATTGTTTTATGAGGTCTATCATCAAAAACTTATCGTTCAGAGGAACCATTAATCCGCCGGCACCTTCAATGATCAGTTTATTATTAGTTTGGGGAAGCACTATGCTTTGCTCGTCAATTGTAATACCATCCAGTGCTGCCGATTTGTGGGGCGAATAGGGTTGCGTTAAACAATAGGTTTCCCGGTGGAATACAGATGTGCCGTTACTTACCAGTTGCCTAACTTTTATAGTGTCAGAATTATCCAGTTCACCGGCCTGTACGGGCTTCCAGTAATCGGCCTTTATTTTTTCAACCAATATGGCCGATATTAATGTTTTTCCAATCCCGGTACCAATTCCGGTAACAAATAATGGCCTATTCTGCATTTATGAAAGTATTTATAGCTGCGCTAAGCTGGTTTATTTCTGCAGTAGTATTAAAAGAGTGTATGCAGATCCTGATACGCTCGGTACCTTGTGGTACAGTAGGGCTTAATATAGCACGTACATCAAACCCTGCGTTTTGCAAATGGCTGGCCGCTTGCTTTGCTTTGGTATTACTGTTTAACAACAGGCATTGTATGGCGCTATCACTATTGAGCAAGCAGTAAACCGGGTTTGGGCTGATGCCTTGCTTAAACAGGCTGATATTGTTTGTTAGCTGCCTGATATTATCACCAGCCTTTTCTAACAATTCATAAGCCATTTTAATAGCCGCCAGTTGATGAAAGGATGCCGCGGTGGTATAAATAAACGACCGGGCAAAGTTAACCAGGTATTGCCGTAGCAGATCACTTCCCAGCACAATTGCCCCATGGCAACCCAGGGCTTTTCCAAAGGTTACTATCCGGGCGAATACCTTATCCTGTAACTCCAGGTGTACAACTAACCCGCATGGATACAAACCAACAGCATGTGCCTCGTCTATAATAAGATGCGCGTTGTATTGCTCGGTTAGTTTTAATATCTCCATAACAGGAGGCATGTCTCCGTCCATTGAGTAAACACTTTCTATCACTACATAACAAATGCCTTTAGCCTGCTTAAGCTTGCCCTCCAGGCTATCCAAATCATTATGGCGGAATGTGTATCGGTTGGCATGACTTAAGCGTGCACCGTCAATAACAGAGGCATGTACCAGCTCATCATGTATTATGGTATCTCCTTTTTGCGGAAGCGATGAAAAGAGGCCCACGTTTGCATCATATCCCGAATTAAACAGTAAGCCTGCCTCACTTTTATGGAATGCTGCTATTTGCTGTTCCAGATTTTCGGTATAAATTAAATTACCCGATATGAGCCTTGAACCTGTAGAACCATTTAAATTTTGCGGGTGTATGCTGATCTCCCGGGCAATAATTTCCTTCAAAACAGCAGAATGGGCAAAGCCGAGGTAATCGTTAGAGCAAAAATCTACCAGGTTATTTTCGGGCTTTAATGCACGATAGATCCCTGATGATCTTCTTTCATCCAGTTTGCCTTGTATGTAGTTATCTGCTGATCTCAATGGGCTGTAAATTTGCGTAAAAATAAAAAAAGCGGCCCACAAGCCGCTTTTTTTACTCTGTAAATTGATATTACTTTTGAGGAGGAGCACCGCCGCCACCGTTTTGCATACGGGCGCGCATTTCTTCCATTTGTTTTTGGTAAGCTTTTTTCTGATCGTCAGTTAAAATAGCCATAACTTTATCGTTAGTAGCTTTTCTTAATGGTGCCATAGCCTCACGGCCGCCACCTGCTGTACGTATGCTATCCATTGATTTGGTTTGCGTTTCGTAAATAGCAGTGATCTTGGTAGCCTGATCATCAGTTAACTTAAGATCTGTTTTCATTTGCTTAACCCTATCGGCAGCGCTCATTCTTTGTCCGCCTTGTGCACGGCTTACTGCTGTGATCCCTAAAAGGAACATGCAGATCAAGATAATTTTTTTCATTTCTAATTTATTTAGTTTTTTATTGATGTTATGATAAAGATAAGGAGCAATAGTTTAATAACCGCTGTGTAACTTAATTGTTGCTCTTTAAATTAGCTATAGAACGCTGCATTTGCGCCATCATGCTGGTTAAGCTTTCCATAGTAGGCTCGGGTGTTGGCATGGGCAGGTGGGTTGATATATATGCTTTCGCTTTCCAAATTTCTAACACGTCTTCGCCGTTAATGTCATAAGGCTCATAAACCGGGTTGTCTGATATCAGCTTTAGTTTTTTGTTCTCTTTAAATTTATTGCCCGCACGTTTATATACAATGCCATCATTCTTAGATATGATCACATAGGTTTCGCCGGTTTTAACATCTGCCCAGTTTTCCTGGTATTCACCAACTATTATAGTACCCGATACTAATGGCAGCATTGAGTCGCCCTTAATTTCAAATGCCCTGTAGGTTCCTTGCTTAAACATTGGCAGATAAAGCTTAGGCAGGTGTGCTACATATTCTGTATCGGCATAGCCGTTTAAATAACCGGCGCTGGCCTTTAAGGGCACCAGCTCAATGTTCTCATTATCATCTTTATCAACAGAAATACTTAGTACTCTTAGGTTTGCGGGATTGCCTTTT
Organism: Mucilaginibacter sp.; assembly: GCF_041660805.1. Taxonomy (GTDB): domain Bacteria; phylum Bacteroidota; class Bacteroidia; order Sphingobacteriales; family Sphingobacteriaceae; genus Mucilaginibacter. The sequence goes on from NZ_JBAZVP010000001.1 coordinate 433,292, forward strand.
GGTTTGGGCGCCCACTTTTCATTAATGGTTTCATTAATAAAATCATCAATTGATACGTCAAAAAACAATGCTAACGTTTTTAGTAGTTCGTACTTTGGCTCGGCGCGTTCTTCTTCATAAGCGCCAACTAATGAGCGTTTTATACCTACCTGATCAGCAAATTGCTGTTGTGTTAAACCCTTCTTTTTTCTGAGGAATTTAATATTTGATGAAATATTTGACATAAAAATTTGGAATTGCTAAAATTGTTAGTATTTTTATGCTCATAAAATTAGTAATTATTTTTTAACCGGCAAATTTTTTTATCAAATGAAGAGGTTCGTTTATATCATTACAGACAGAAACAGGAAAAATTTACACGTAGGTATGTGCACAGACCTGTTGAAAACCATTAAGTTTTATGGCGATATGCCCACTTTGTTTTTCGACAGCGCGCAACAGCTAAACCGTTTAGTATATTTTGAAGAGATAAATACCGAGGAGCAGGCAATGGAGCGTTTTAAACAGGTAAGCACCTACACCCGCCCGCAAAAAGAAAAAATGATTAGACCGGTTAACCCGGATTGGATAGACCTTACCGCAGGCTTGAACTTTGAAAGCGGTATAAGAGTAAGGCCATCCACTTACGGACGGCCTTCTATTCACCCTGCAAGAAGGGCTGTTACTTTTTAATGAATTTTAGCGCACCCGAGTTCATGCAATATCTTTTGCCGCCCCTGTCTGCAGGGCCGTCATCAAATATATGACCAAGGTGTAAGCCGGTGCTTTTTTCAATCACCTCATCACGGCTCATGCCGTAGCTGTTATCTCTTACAATTTCAACTTTGTTTGGGTCAACGGCCTTTACAAAGCTGGGCCATCCGGTTCCGCTGTCATATTTGTCGGCAGAGCTGAATAAAACCTCGCCGGTTGCGGCGCTTACGTAAACACCTTTTTCGTGGTTATCGTAATACGCGTTCTTATAAGGTGGTTCGGTGCCGCGGTTCACCATTATTTCGTATTCGTTTGGAGTGAGCTTCTTTTTCCACTCTGCAGCAGGTTTACTCAACCTTCTGTTTGCCTGGGTATTTTTACTTTGCCCGTTTATGTTCTCACAGCCAAAAGCAATGCCAATGCTTACCATTAATATGGCTAAAATCGATTTTTTCATTTTAATTATATGTTTTAAATAATTATGAAATCAGCATTAAATGATGTTTTCATAGTATAAACTTACGAAATATTGTACCAAAGAGATTGTCACGGAAAGGTAGGATTTGGGAGGATGTTAAGCTGAAAGCTTAATCGATTTTGGGTCGAAGTTATAAACTTCGACCAGTGAGGAAAAGACTAAGCGATATTTACGCACAAAAAAAGCGCGGCTTAAGAGCCGCGCAAAGATTTAAAAATCATAGTCATATCATCCTACCATCCCGGCGCGAACGTCAATCCAAATACAGGTTTTTTAACGTCGGTACGATTAAACGGAAAGGCATAGTAAGGCTCCAGTACGAAGTAGCCGAATATATTTACACGAAGTGATACACCCGCGCTTAGCGCCGGCACACGCTGGTTGCTATTATAAACTGTTGAGCCGGTTGTAGGGTCAGTACCTATAGCATCAGGGCCTTTCTGAAATTTAATTTGATTGCCCTTGTTCCAGGCTAAACCCGCATCAAAAAAGAAGTTAAGATCAGAAAACAGGAATTTTGATTTAATTACTGCAAGTTTCTCAGGGCCGGTAAATGGTAAGCGCACCTCAAAATTGGCCACCGCAATTCGGCTGCCCGATAACTGATCAATTGTAAAGCCGTTAGTAGTTACATTTTGTGAGTTATAAAAGCTTTGCGCTTCATAACCACGTATCAGAAAAGGGTAGCCCACATAAAGTGGGTAAAGGTTACTGGCATTATCACCAAAGCGCCCATAGCCATACAGCCTGGCAGCAAAGGTAACAGGTGCAGTCCTTACATATTTACGCAGATCAATTGTAGGGGCAAAGAAGGTGTAAGTGCCAAAATTGTATGTGGCATCTAAACGGTAGCGGTAACCGTTTAGCGGTGCTGCAATACCAAAATAGGAGTTATCGCCAACTAAAGCGGTGTTTAGGTGATAAATTTGGAAAGACCTTAAATCAAAACCGGTTTCGTCTTTAAATTGTTCGCGGCTGATCTTGTGTTTCTTAAAGTCGATTGCGTTTCCAATCATTATTTGATCTGCACCATTAACGGTGGTAGTGGTGTATGGATAATAGGTACTATAGCGGTCAACACGATAGGAGTAGTTTGCCGCACCTGTACCAACTTCGGCACGCATTGATCTTGAAAGCGGATAAGAGGCAAATGCCTGAACCGCATCTTCAAACGTGCGGATAATATCCGTACGTTCTTCATAAACAGGTACTGTTTCCCCATTATAATCAATTGTTGTGAAAGCCGAACTGAACGTACCTGATTGGTATGGGATATGCGATGCGCCCACACCAAAATTCCAGCGCCCTTCCTGATTAATGTAAACAACCTGCCCGCCAAAATCATATATCTCACCGTTTACAGCGGCACCGGCATATATTTGGTTGCGGCCCAAAATATCACTGAATACACCCTGTACACCGCTTGATAAACCGGTTCCGTAAGTACCTACCGAAGCGCCTACACCGTTACTTGCTAAATAATCCAGCTTAAATTTAGGTTTGTAAGCTATAGTTCTTATTGAGTCGATAGGTATTCTGGGATAGGCTAAAAAGTTATTAAGGTTATTGTTTATCAGATCTACACCTACGGCACGCGGTGGCGGCAGCATGGCAGCATCAAAATTGGTAGTGCCGCCATCAACAGGTACAGGTTTAAAGTCGCTTACCTTGGCATTATAGATGCTGTATTTTTGTTTGCGGTAATAGGAGTAAACAATATCGTTATTATCAGATACGCTTAAAGCAGGAGAGAACTCCGTAATACCGCTGATACCTGTAAACAGATCTGTCATTTGTTCAACACTGCCGGTGCTTAAGGTATACCTGTATAAATTTCGGAAACCATCCCGGTTAGACAGGAAATAAACCTGTGTACCATCTGATGAGTACATTGGGTTTAGGTTATTGGCGCCGTTAAATATTTTAATATCGGTTATCTTGCCGGTAGCAAGGTCAAGTTCGGCCAGGTTAAAGGATATATCCTGCGCCATATGTGTATCATAGGTTGACCTATCGGTTGAATAAATAACCTTTTTACCATCTTTTGAAAAGCTTGGCTGATAATCAGAGTACTTATCATTGGTTATTTGAGTAACCTTCTTATTATCAAAATTATACAGGTACAAATCGCCCTGGCCTTCTGACAGGCCCTGGAAAACTACATTCTTACCATCAGGCGACCAGGAAACGTTGCTAAACTGCTCGGCCTTGCCCATTGAAATATCATTCAGTACACGCCCGTTCGGTACCTCAACAACCAGCAGCCGGTTACGGCCTTTGCTAAACACACTGAACGCGAATTTCTTACCATCAGGCGACCACGCGCCCGACGATTCTATAAAGTTAAATTCATCAATATGTGTGTTAGATACCTTGCTTGTGAGCCGTTTTATTATCCTGCCTGTTTGTGCATCGGCTAAATAAAGATCAATGCTGAACAAGCTTTTTGATGACAGGAAAGCCAGATATTTACCATCCGGACTAACAGAGGGCGCAACGGTAAGGTCGCCGCCAACTTTATCATCAATAATGCGCTTACCAACCGGAGTTTGCGTGGTGTCTTTTAAATAAGGCTTATACGTTTGTTCTATTGAGTTTTTCCATAAGCGGGATAGTGTTTTATCATCATACCCAAATGTGCGCCTTATGCCGTACTCCAGTCCAAAGCGTGCAGTGTTTTTAAAGAAGGGTACAATAATAGTATCGCCATAGGTTGAACCTAAAAACGACCAAAAGGCCTCGCCATACCGGTAGGGGAAGTATTTATTGGATTCTGTAAGGTCTTTTATTGTTGGGATATCATGATTCAGATATGCGTCGCGCATCCACATTGCGGTGTAAGCATCTTTTTTACCTAATGAAAGGTACTCCGCCATACCCTCTATCATCCATAAGGGCAGGTTGCCAATGTTCTCAAAGTTTGATGAATCTTTACCCAGTAAAGTATGATATTGAAACGCGTGAACCAACTCATGGCCAATTACGTGGCGGGTGGTTTGGTTGGTTTCCATCACGGGCATTACCACCCGGTTTTTAAGGCCCTCGGTTATACCGCCTGTACCTACACTTATCTCGCCATCAATTGCGGTAGTTTGCTGAAAATCGGGATGATTGGCATATAGTATGATAGGGTTGGGTTTGCTAAAAGTGTCACGAAAAATTTGCTGGTGCAAAGTGTACCATAACTCGCTCTCCTGGGCAAATCGTTTAATCATACTATCGTTTTTAATGTAATAGTAGATCTCGAAATGCGGTGTTTTAAAAACCTTGAATTTCAGGTTTTTGTAACGGACCTTGTTTTGCCCAAAGTACTGCGCTTTAGCCTGCTGGTTAAATAACAACGAAGCTATAAGGCACAATAATATAAGTGGATACTTTATTAATTTATTAAGTGAATAACGTTTATTCATATAAATGCGGTTTATACAATATTGCTAATTTAACTAAAAATGCCTGCCTAAAACAAGCATCGTTGTAATACTATTTCTTGTTGGGCGGCGGCGTTTTATTTTCCGGGTTTTCTTCTGTTGCCGGCGGCGGTACTATAACTGCAGAATCAATTGGCAATGCCAGACTATCTGTTGTTGTAGTATCTTCCCTTATTATTGGCGACGGGCACATGTATTCCTTAGTGATCTTAACCCATGGTTTAGGGAATGGCCCGTATGTATAGCCTGATTTTGGATCGGCGTATACCTTTTCCATAAAGGCGCCAAAAATAGGCAGGGCTGTGTGTGAACCTTCGCCGGTTTCTGATGTAGTAAAGTGTACGCTACGGTCATCGGCGCCAACCCAAATACCCGTTACCAGGTCTTTAGTGATACCCATATACCAACCGTCTACATAATCACTTGAGGTGCCGGTTTTACCACCTATCTGGTTATTCTTTTTCCAAAGGCTTGGATATTCCCAAAGTGCCTGTGAGGTACCACCCGGTTCTTCCATACCACCACGGAACATATACAGCATTAGCCAGGCCGTTTCTTCGCTTAAAACTTTTTCAGCCTTAAGGGTGAATTCCTCTATCACATTGCCTTTCTGATCGGTAATTTTGGTTACCAGCAACGGGTCAACTTTTTCACCTTTGTTAAGGAATGTGCTGTAAGCACGCACCATTTCAAATACCGATACATCGTTTGAGCCCAATGATACTGATGGCACTGATTTAAGTGGGCTTTCAATACCCATTTTGTGAGCGTACTCTACAACTTTATCCCAGCCAACATGTTCAGTTACCTGCGCGGTAATTGAGTTTACAGATTTACCCATAGCCCAGCGCAATGACATTTCGCGGTACGAGAAATGGAAATCGGCGTTGTTGGGCTGCCAAACATCATCCTTGCCGTTATCTTTATATTTAATGGTAACCGGTTTATCGGTAAACTTATCGCATGGGGTAAAGCCATTATCCAAAGCGGTAACATAAGCAAATGGCTTAAAGGTTGAACCTGCCTGGCGCTTGGCCTGGTTTACGTGATCGTAATTAAAAAACTTATGATCAATACCGCCAACCCAAACTTTTATTTTTCCGGTAGATGGCTCCATGGTCATCATACCTGTGTTTAATATTTTGGTATAGTATTTTATAGAGTCGACACTTGAAAACGTAGTATCCTTATCACCACTCCAGGTAAATACGGTCATCTTTTTCTTCCTCTGGAAATAAGTATTGATCTGCGTTGTATCGCCGTTGTACTTTTTGGTAAGCAGCTTGTAAATAGGCAGCCTTTGCTCGGCTTTTAATAAAAAGTCTTTAATCTCTACACCCTTTGAATCACGCCACGGGTTTTTGTTTCCCCATAAATTATTAAAGCGTTTTTGCAGCATTTTCATCTTTTGCGCAACTGCTTCTTCTGCATATTGCTGCAGGTGGCTGTCAATGGTGGTATATATTTTCAGGCCATCCTCATACAGGTCATAATCATTTTGTTTACACCATTTATCCAGCCATTTTTCAACAGCACGGCGGATGTATGAATCCTCCTGACCTGATCTTTCTACATAGCTCAGATCTAATCCTATAGGTTTTTGACTATAAGTAGCATAATCTGCTTTGCTTAGGTAGCCGTATTTTTGCATCTGACTTAAAGCCACATTGCGTCGTTCGGTAGCTTTTTCAGGATTAGTAATGGGGTTATAGGTTGATGTTGCCTTTAACATACCTACCAGTGTGGCAGCTTCGGCAGGGTTTACCTCGTCAGGCGTTTTATTAAAATATTTTAAAGTAGCCGTTTTTATACCGTAAGAGTTATTGCCAAACGGAACGGTGTTTAAATATAAGGTAAGAATTTGCTGCTTGGTGTACAAATGCTCTATCTTAAATGCGGTAAGCCACTCCTTAAATTTAAAAACAACAGTACGCAGCACAGGTATATGCCTGATAACGCCCTGCGATTTACGTTTACGGGTACTAAAAAGATTTTTGGCTAATTGCTGTGTAATGGTACTGCCGCCGCGCCTTTCGCCTTTTGCGGTAGAAAGCATGCTGGTTGCAAACGCGAAAAAGTCAACGCCGCCATGTTTGTAAAACCGTGCATCTTCTGTAGCAACTAATGCGTTGATAAGGTTGGGTGATATGCTTTTAAAATCAACAGGCGAACGGTTCTCTTTATAAAAACGGCCTATCAGTTTACCATCAGCAGTATATACCTCCGAAGATAGCGACATGCTGGGGGTTTTAATATCCTTCATGTCAGGCGAATAACCAAACAACCACAGAAAGTTTAACTCGATGGCACAAAAGAAGATAATAACGAAATATATGAATACAGTAAAATATCTTAGATATCGATTTTTTATGCTTTTGAACATTGGGTAAAGATGGAAAATAATGCAGCTAAATCATAGCCGCGATAACAAAAATTAACAACGCAATTTTAGCAAGTAAATTTTAAGTTAAGATTTTTGAGATTGAAAATATTTATGAGAGGGCTGGAAATTTAACCACAGTGAGTGCAAAGACTAAACTATCATAAACCGTTCGTCGGTTTGCAAGGCCATAACCTGCAGTTCGTCGCCTATGTTTAGTATTCCTACGCCCATATTAGCCAGGTTTTGGCCAAAGAGTATTTTATTGCCTTTACGGCGATAACCGGCTAACGTTTTTAACGGCTCTTTGCTTTTTTGCGCGGTAACCTGGTCAATCGTTGTCATGATGCAGCGGGCGCACAGCTTTACACCATATATATCTATACCGTTAATTATAATGTGCTGCATGATATCCTCACTGTAGGGCTCACCACCGGTAAATACAATATTAGGACGGAACCTGTTCATCGGCAGCGCCACTGCAAGGCGGCTGTTCAAATCATCAAGCGAAGCCTGGCCAATTAATAACAGGGGATAGGCATCGGCAAAAGAAGTAATGGTTCCTTCGGTAGTATATCTTGGGTCAGTTGGCCGGTACGAATCATCAGCCATATAAACCAGCCGGCAATTAATGCCCAATTTTTGGGTGAACCACGCGTCCACTTCGTCACTTACATATTGCCCGGTGCAGGTATCATCCCAAATGGTTACCTGTACGATGTCCTGCTTTAAAGGTGTAAAAGGAATATGAATAAATGAATTATCTGCCGAATAGGTCACTTTAATTGCGTCGCTTTGCAAACCGGGTTTAAACAGTGCCATTTGAGCATTTTCCCGTTGGGATAAAAACCGGTTATTCTCATCTATCAGCATCCACCTGCGATCATGCTCTAATCCGCGATCTGTTAATCTGGAACTGTTTAATGCAATTCCACCTAATGATTTTATGGGGTAAATATACAGCTGATTAATTTGAAGCATGGGGCAAAAATAACAGATTGTTAAATAAGAATTGTATTAATGTATAATAGACAGTTGATTTATCCTCTTAAAATATTTACTATTGTTTATCCAATTATATTACCGGCTACTACCTGGCCATTACTAATCTTTTTATTATGCTAACAGATGCACCAAACATTAATGTTAAAGCAAAAGCGAATAATACCTATGATGCTATTGTAATAGGATCGGGCATTAGCGGCGGCTGGGCAGCCAAAGAACTAACCGAAAGTGGTTTAAAAACCATTATGCTGGAGCGTGGCCGTAACTTTGAACATATTAAAGACTATAAAACAGCCAACAATAATCCATGGGATTTTAAACACCGGGGCAACGTTACACAAGAGCAGCGGAAACAGCGGCCGGTAATTTCAAGACGTTGGGGAGCTTCTGAACCGGTAATGGATTATTGGACAAACGAACAGGATGCACCCTATACCGAAATTAAACCCTTTAACTGGTGGCGATCGTACCAGTTGGGCGGCAGGTCTATTTTATGGGGGAGGCAAAGCTACCGTTGGAGCGATATTGACTTTAAGGCGAATGCCAAAGATGGCTGGGCTATTGACTGGCCCATACGTTATAAAGATTTGGCACCCTGGTATGACCATGTAGAGAAATTTGCCGGGGTAAGCGGTTCAAAAGAAGGGCTGCCACAGCTACCTGATGGCCATTTTTTGCCGCCAATGGATATGAATTGGGTTGAACGGGATGTGGCGGCAAGTATCAAAAAGAATTTTGCAAGGCATATGATAATTGGGCGGTCTGCCAATTTAACGGCAGCAATACCGGGCCGTACAAAATGCCAGTTCAGAAACCGTTGCTGGGAAGGCTGCCCGTTTGGCGGATATTTTAGCACGCAATCATCTACTTTACCTGCCGCTTTGGCTACCGGCAATTTAACGGTTAGGCCGCAGTCAATAGTAACCAGGATACTTTACGATAAAGACACAAAAAAAGCAACCGGTGTGGAGGTATTGGATGCCGAAACCAACAAAACCTATGAATTTTATGCTAAAATAGTATTTGTAAATGCTTCGGCGTTAAATAGTGCCTCGGTGTTAATGAATTCGGCTACTGAGATATGGCCTGGTGGCTTGGGCAGTAGCAGCGGCGAATTAGGCCATAATATAATGGATCATCACTATAACCTTGGTGCAAGCGGTGATGTAGAGGGTTACGAGGATAAATACTATTATGGCAGGCGGCCAAATGGTATTTATGTGGCAAGGTTTGCTAATTTGAATGGCGATAAACGTGATTATCTGCGTGGTTTTGGCTACCAGGGGGCTGCAAGCCGATACGGATGGAACCATGAGATAGCCGAACTGAACATAGGTGCTCAGTATAAAGAAGCATTATCGGCCCCCGGCCCATGGCGGATAGGTATTGGTGGCTTTGGCGAACTGCTGCCTTATCACGAAAATAAGATCACCCTGGATAAAGAACGTAAAGACAAATGGGGGCTACCTATTTTGGCTATGGATGCTGAAATTAAGGATAATGAAAGAAAGATGCGCATAGATATAGTGAAAGATGCTAAAGCTATGCTGGAAAGCGCCGGTGTGAAAAACATTGAAACACATGACAAGGGGCATAACGTGGGTGATGGCATCCATGAAATGGGCACTGCACGCATGGGCCGTAGTCCTAAAACATCGGTATTAAATAAGCACAACCAGGTTTGGGATGCAAAAAATGTTTTTGTAACTGATGGTGCAGCCATGACATCATCTGCATGCCAAAATCCATCTTTAACATATATGGCGTTAACGGCACGTGCAGCCAACTATGCGGTTAGTGAATTAAAGAAAGGGAATTTGTAAGATTGTCTCTAATTACAATACTTACTCAATTCATTTACCGCGTCTTTTGAGCCAAAAGAAGCCGCTTTGTTTAAGTCGGCGCAACTGCCTGTTTTGTCGCCGCGTTGTGCTTTAATTACGCCCCTGTTTAAATATGCCCTTGCATTTTGCGGGTTCAGGCTTATTACTTTTGTAAGATCTGTTAGCGCGCCGTTCCAGTCTTTAAGATATATAAGTGCATTGGCACGCTGCATATAAACCATCTCACTGGCAGGGGCCAGCTTTATAGCCATGGCAAAATCTCTTTTCATGGTAAGGGTATCACCCGTATAGCTTTCGGCAAGGCCACGGTTGGCGTATGCCTTAAAGTTTTTCTGGTTCAGCAGCAGCACGTTTATATAATCATAGATAGCGCCTGTGTATTCTTTTTTCTGCAACTTAAGGTCGCCGCGGGCAAGGTAGGCTTCGTCATTAGCATCGTTTAATAAAATACCTTTATTAATATCTTCTAAGGCTTTATCATATTCTTTTAACGCTACGTAACTGTTACCACGGTTGGTAAAGGCTTCTGAAGAATTAGGCGCAAGCTTTACGGCATCATCATGGTCATCCATCGCGCCTGTCATGTCGCCCATTTTGCTTTTTGCTACACCACGCAAACTATAAAAACTTACGTTTTTTGAGTTAATAACAATGCCATCGGTAAGAATGTTAACCGCGTCTTTATACCTGCCTGCCGAGATCAGCAGTTTTGCATAATCAATGTATAGCTCATTGTTTTGAGGGATAACTTCAATGGCTTTTTTATAATCGGCAAAGCTGCCATCTATATTGCCCATTGTGTTTTTAACAGCCGCCCGATGGAGATAAGCATCGGGATTTTGTATAAATACATCAATTGATTTGGTGTAAAGATCTATTGCCTCCTGATATTTTTTTTGCGCGGCTTTAATATCACCGCTACCCAGGTAAGCGTAGCTGCCCCGCGGGTTGTTCTTTATGGCGATGGCAAAATCTGCCAGGGCACCTGTCGAATCTTTAAGCCCCAGTTTGGCTTTGGCCCTTGATACATAGCCGTAGCTATTTTTAGGGTTAATGCGGATTGCTGTATCGGCATCATTAAGGGCGCCTTTAAAATCTTGTATGTTAATCTTCAGGTCTGCACGGTTCTGGTAGGCTTCATCATATTTAGGGTTTAATTTAATAGCCTTGCCAAAATCTGTAAGCGCCGCTTCTTTGTCATCTAAACTACTTTTGGCAATTGCCCTGCCCATGTATAGTTCGGCTTTATCAGGAGTTGCAATAATTGCTTTGTTAAAAAACTCAACAGCGCCTTTGCTATCGCCCATGTTGCTTTGCGCGTTGGCCAGGTAGTGATAAAGCTCAGGCAATTTTGGGTTAAGCTCAATAACCTTTAAATAATCGGCAACCGCGGCAACATACTCTTTTATGTTGCTTTCTGCATTGGCGCGGTAAAACCACGCTTCGGCATTATTAGGGTCAAGCCCAATAGTTAAACCATAGTCGGTAATTGCACCTTTATAGTCACTTAAGTTAGTTTTTGAATTTGCCCTGTAAAATATCAGTTTAGCATCATTAGGCTTAAGCCTAACAGCAATATCATAATCTGCAATGGCATCTTTATTTTTACCCAGATTGGCTTTCGCTACACCACGGTACTCATATAGTTCGGCATTGCCGGGTTCAAGTACAATGGCCCGGGTAAAATCATCAATCGCTCCCTGATAGTCCTTTTCGTTGCTTTTAGCATTTGCCCTGTAATGCCAGGCATCAACACTGTTAGGGTTTATCTCAATGGTTTTGGTAAAATCGGCAATGGCGGCGGTGTTGTTATTTAAGTTGCCGTATGCATTAGCACGATATAAATAGGCATTAGCGTTACGCGGATTTAATGTTATTGCTTTAGTAAAGTCGGCTATAGCGCCTTTATAATCTTTGAGGTTTGCTTTTGAATTACCACTTTGCAAAAAAGCATCAGCACCTTGCCCAAGGCAGTAAAATGGCAGCAGATATATAATTATGGCAAGTTTTTTCATTAAATACATTATTCAAACATGCCTAATATACACAAAGCAACCATATCAGGGTTTCAAAATATAAGTAAATATGCGGGTTTTAACTTACGGATTAATATTGCAATATGCTGGAGTTACATACTTAATTGTAAATAAAAAAGCACAGCATTATAAATGCTGTGCTTGCTGTATTGTAATAATATGATTTTAATTAATCTAACCCACCGTGGCGGTTTGCCTTTACCTGTACAGGCCATTTAGCCGGTGCGGTAAGGGTTGTCTTATCGCGAGGCATTTTTGCGGGATCTTCGCAGGCCATGTAAACCAGTATAGCGGTTAATATGGCATTGCTGCGCAGGTCATCAAAAACTATCTTGTCATAAGTATCGCGGTTAGTGTGCCAGGTATAACTGCCGTACGACCAGCTGTTTGACCCTAACGAAAAGCCAGGAGCGCCAGCGGCAACAAACGATGCAAAGTCTGACCCGCCGCCGCCCGGTGTGCCCGGGAAGTTGGTTTTTATTTGATGACGAATAGTATCTGGTACCACACTTAACCATTTAGTGATAAGGTCGCCAGCGCCTGTAAAGCCTTGCCCGCTAATGTTAACCACGCGGCCTGTGCCGTTATCCTGGTTAAATAACGCCTGCAGGTTAGCTACAATCTCCGGGTGGTCTTCAACAAATGCGCGCGAACCGTTCAGGCCTTGCTCTTCACTTGCCCAATGGCCAACCAATATGGTACGTTTTGGATTAGGATATACCTTTTTAAGGATACGCATGGCTTCCATCATGGTTAAAGTTCCGGTACCGTTGTCTGTAGCGCCTGTTCCGCCGTCCCATGAATCAAAGTGGGCAGATAGCATTACATATTCATTAGGTTTCTCAGAGCCTTTTATTTCGCCTACAACGTTAAAGGTAGGTACAACACCCAGTTCTTTTGATTCGGTTTGGATGGTTATTTTAGGTTTTTCGCCACCTTCTGCAAGTCTGTATAGCAAGCCATAATCTTCTAAGGCAATATCAACAGTAGGTGCTTTTTTAGTGTAAGCGCTAAAAATTTTATCAACCCCAAATCCTGCCGACCAGGTATTGGTTATAACACCCGCTGCGCCAGCATTTTCAAGTGCTACAGGTAAAGTACGTGCGGTAAAGCCGGTGTTGGCTATGCGTTTGCGCCATGCTGCTGTTTGTGCAGTACGGGCGTCTTTCATTTTAGTAAAAGATTCTGCGGTAGCAAATTCTTTCCAGTTATCATCAGGGCGGCCGGTTGGCTGGCTCATTGATATCATTACAAATTTACCTTTCACAGCGGGCAGCCATTGCGTAAAGGCAACAGAATCTGCAAATTCAGGGAGTACAATTACTTCGGCAGTAATGGCTTTTTTCATGCCGGGGCTCCAGGCCAATTGTGTCCCTTCTAATGATTTTACGCGTGGCGAAACCATATCAATATGTGATATGCCGCGCTGCCATCCGCGCCATTCGCCCCATTTTTCCTGTTTGGCAGTAATTCCCCAGCCTTTGTATTTTTCCAGCGCCCATTTGCCGGCCTGGTCAAACTGTGGTGTGCCTACCAAACGGGGCCCAATACCATCAAGCAGTTCGTGTGCAAGTTTTTCTAATTGTGAGTTATCGGTAGCTTCTTTTACAATGCCGGCAACAACAGGGCTTTGTGATTGTGCAAATACCGGCCCGGTGTAGCATATAGCAGTAACGGCTAAAAGCTTTGCAATGCTTTTAGCATTAACAAAGTGCAATAAGGTTTGGGGTGTTTTCATAAGCGAATGTAATAAAAACGAAAGGCTTAAAACAGAAGTGCTTACAAAACTCCTGTAAAATTCCTGTTGTAATTAAAGGTGATTACACAATTCAATTAAAAATATATTCATTCATTTTTAATTAAAATTATACTTGAGCTAATTAAAATTGAGTTGGGGTGTTATGATATAAGCCCATACTTAATCGGTAACTTTACTTTACTTTAATTTTATATCTGTTCATAATGCCTGATAGTAAAGAAAAATCTTCGAGGAAAGCTGTAAACGATCAAAAAAAAGCAGGTGTTAAAAAACAAACAGCTGCCCCGCGGCAAAGTAAGGCGCGCGCTTTCCCAATTGTGGGAATAGGCGGTTCGGCGGGTGCTTTTACCGCGTTCGAGAAGTTTTTTAAGCATATGCCTAATGATAGCGGTATGGCTTTTATTATTGTAATGCATTTGGATCCTAACCATAAAGGGCATATTACCGAGGTGATACAAACCTATACCTCTATGCCGGTGATACAGGCAGGAGACGGGATGAAGGTTGAAGCGGATACCGTTTATATAATACCGCCCAATGCCGATATGGGGATGCATAACCGCAAACTTTTATTACTTACGCCGGCCCAGGTGCACGGCCACCGGCAACCTATTGATTACTTTTTACAAAGCCTTGCCGAAGACCAGTGGAACAAAGCAGTAGGAATCATATTTTCGGGGATGGGTTCTGATGGCGAGACCGGTATTCGCATGATCAAAGAAAAACTGGGCATGGCTATGGTACAAGACCCGGAAACGGCTCAATACAACAGTATGCCGCTGGCAAGCATAGGTACCAATTTGGTTGATTATGTATTGGCCCCCGAGGAAATGCCTATTAAACTGATACAGTACATTAACCACCCTATACTGGCCGATGAAGCTACTGAACAGGCGCGGAACGATATTCAGAACGGCAATGCCATTCAAAAAATATTAATGCTGCTGCGCTCACATACCGGGCACGATTTCGGTTTGTATAAAAAGAGCACCATTACCCGCAGAATTGACAGGCGTGTGGCTTACCATCAATTGCCTGATTATTTAACCTATGTGAATTTCATGCGGGAAAACCCGCCGGAGATAGACCTGTTATTTAATGAACTGCTTATTGGTGTTACCAAGTTTTTCAGGGATGCGTTTGCTTATCAGTCGCTTAAAGATAAATTATATCACTTACTAAAAAATAAAAAGGTAGATGACCCTATACGCGTTTGGGTAGCAGGCTGCTCAACAGGCGAAGAGGCTTATTCTGTGGCTATGCTGCTGATGGAATGTGTGCAGGACCTCCATCTTAAAAAGCTTCCCAAGATACAGATCTTCGCTACTGACCTGGATACCGAAGCAATTGAACATGCCAGGGCCGGCTTGTATCATGATAATATTGTGTCTGATGTATCTGATGAGCGGATCAAACAATTTTTTGTAAAAAAAGACAACCGTTTTTCGGTTAAAAAGGAGCTGCGAGAAATGATAGTTTTTGCACAGCACAACCTCATAAAAGACGCGCCGTTTACCCGGCTTGACCTCCTATGCTGCCGTAACGTAATGATCTATCTGACGTCTGAACTGCAAAGAAAAATTATCCCGGTATTTCATTATTCTCTTAACCTGCAGGGAATACTATTTATGGGGCCGGCCGAAACCATTGGCGGCTTTACAGATATGTTTGCCGCCATTGACCCAAAATGGAAGTTGTTTGAACGTAAAGAGGGGGGATTTAATACCGGGAAGATGATAGATTTTCCGTTTAATGTTTCGCGCCTAGCAAATAATGCATTAAAGAACGACGACAATGAAAAGCTAACAGGCAAGAAGGCCATGGCCGATACTTTTAACAAGATACTGCTGGAGAATTTTACCCCTGCATCTGTATTGGTTAACGAAAAAGGCGATATATTGTATATTAATGGTAAAACCAGCCGTTACCTGGAGCTGCCAACGGGAGAGGCCAATATGAACATCCACAAGATGGCACGTGAAGAACTAAGATATGTATTTGGCAATATTATACACCAGGCTGCTATTCAAAAAGGCGGGGTAACTGTAACTGACATCAAACTAAAAGAAGATAAAGAAATAAGGATCCTTAACTTAAAAGCAGAGTTTTTAGATGAGCCCGGCATGTTTGGCCTTATTTTACTAATATTTGAGGATAGAGGCCTGCTAACTAAACCAAAACGAAAGATCACAAAAGGCGAGGCGGCAATTAATACGCAGGCAGAAGAGTTGGAGAAGCAATTGGTATATACCAAGCAACAATTGCACAGCACTATTGAGCAAATGGAAACTTCGCTGGAAGAATTAAAATCAACTAACGAAGAACTGCAAAGCACTAATGAAGAGTTGCAAAGCACTAATGAAGAATCACTTACAACAAAAGAAGAGATGCAATCTCTTAATGAAGAGCTGATGACCATTAACGCGCAATACCAGGCAAAGGCAGAAGAGCTTACCTTAATGAATAACGATATGAAAAACCTGCTCGATTCTACCGAGATAGGTACCATATTTTTAGATAATAATATGGAGATACTGCGCTTTACCCCGCAGGTGCGCAAGCTGTTTAACCTGATACCGTCTGATGTAGGCAGGCCAATATCGCACATAGTTTCTAATTTGGATTACCCCGCCATTGAAAGTGAAATAAAAGAAGTTGTTGATAAACTGGTAACCAAAGAGGTGGAATCCAAAGCTAAAAATGGCGAATGGTACAATGTGCGGATTATGCCTTACCGGACTTTAGATAATTTTATATCGGGCGCGGTTATCACTTTTACGCCTATAACTCCTTACAAATTAATTCAGTTTAGGCTTGTTGAGTTGCAAAAGTATTCGGCAGGTGTGGTGAAAGCCATGGAGGAACCCGCTTTACAATTAGATAAAGATATGAAGGTGATGACAGTTAATAACCATTACCTGCAGCTTTTTGGTGTTAAGGAAGAAGATATTACCGGCAAATTATTTGCAGATATTGTACATAACCAGTGGGAAACTAAAAAGCTGGACGATTTGATCAGGCAATGTTTAATAAAAGAAGCAAGCGCCTCTGTACCACTAACTACCGGTAGTGATGCTGAACAGCAGTTTAAAATTCATAGTCAGCCTTTTATTGATGACGAATCAAAAGAAACATTAATGGTGATGGTTATTATAAGCAAAGTTAAATAGTGTGAGTTTGGAAGACAATAGGAAGCAACCGGTAAATAAACCAGAATTTTTGCACTTGCGAAAAGAGGCGGAGCTATATTTATCAGGCAAAAAACTATCAGGTGAAAACAAAGTAGCCGAGGATGATATAAAAAAATTATTCCAGGAACTGCAAGTACACCAGATTGAACTGGAAATGCAGAATGATGAGCTGCGCCTTGCTAACGAAGAATTAGAAATTGAGCGGTTAAGGTTTTCGGGAATATATGACCTGGCGCCGGTAGGATACTATATACTGGACGTGACCGGTACAGTTGAAGATGTAAACATTATAGGCGCCAATTTATTGGGGTTGCGCAAAAGCAGTATTATTAAAAAGCGAATGCAGAGTTTTATTTGGCAAGACCACGCTGATGCATTTTACATTTTTTTAAACCGCCTGGTAGATACAGGTACAGCACAAAATTGCCAGCTTAAATTTAAAAAAGCAAATGGTGCAGTTATGAATGCACAGGTAGAAGGCATTGTGATAAATAATACGATAGGCCTTAAAAAACAATGTTATATAGCGGTAATGGATATTACCAGGCGTATTGAATCAGAACAGCAGCTTTCTGAAATAAAAAACAGGTTAGAGCTGGCATTAGAGGCTTCAAAGGCTGGCACCTGGGAGTATGACCTTAAGACAGGTTTCTTTTCAATGGATGATGCTAATTATCAAATTTGCGGGCTAAATATTTCAACCTTTAACGGGCAGTATAAGTCATTTTTAAACATCATTCATCCTGATGACCGTGAGAAACTGGATGAAGCCCTGCGCAGTGCCGTTAACCAGGAGAAAGAATTAAATGTAGACTGTCGCCTTTTAAGGGGCGATGTGCTGTGCCACATTTCTATATGCGGCCACGTGGTTGTTGAACCGGGAGAGAGCAAGCGGTTCCTGGGCACCATGATGGATATTACCGAAAAGAAGATTTTGCAGGAAGAGGCCGGCCAGCTAAAGATAGATCAGCATAAAAAAATAGCGGCTGCCATATTTAAGACAGAGGAGAACGAACGGCGGAGGATCAGCGAATCGTTACATGATAGTGTGAGCCAGCTGCTTTACGGCATAAAACTTAACCTGCAGCAGCTTAAATCCGATGAAACAAATGAGGATGCCTTAACAACCATAAATAGTTTATTGAACGATGCTATTAAAGAAACGCGCAATATATCATTTGAGCTGGCACCATCAGTTTTAACAGATTTTGGTTTACCTGCTACTATTGAAGAATTGGCCAAGCGGTTTAGCACTCCGCAACTGCGTATTAAAACCAAAATTACCGGTTTAACATCCCGCTTAAACCTTACTATTGAGGCGGTAATATTCCGCCTTATCCAGGAGTTGCTAAACAACTGTATGAAACACTCCCGGGCAGATACGGTGATTGTAGGTGTAGCGATAAAAAGAAGTAAACTGCTGGAGATTGAAGTAAAGGATAATGGCGTCGGCTTTAATGTTAATGAGCAGGAAAACCGGCCAACAGGTTCAGGGTTAAGCAGTATCCGCAACCGGCTTGATTTTTATAACGGTACCATGCATATTAAATCGCAACCCGGCGATGGTACAACTGTTCAAATCTCATTAAAACTATAAGTTAGTTGCCTTGTTCCATAAAAGCGATGGACGGCATAAAAAATGTAATTGTAATAGGGGCCTCGGCTGGTGGTTTTAAAGCTATAATTCAATTGGCCGCGAAAATTCCCGTTAACATTCCGGCAGCCATATTTGTAGTAATGCATTTGGGCAAACAATCCATGCCCCAGGTTATTGTTCAACATTTGCAAAAAAGCGCCAAATTCATTTGCAGTATCCCCGTTAATGGCGAAGCGATACAATCCGGCCATTTGTACGTTGCCCCCAGGGATAGTCACATGTTACTTACAAAAGGCGTTATCCACATTACCAAAGGCCCGCATGAAAATCGCTGGCGGCCATCTATTGATGTATTATTCCGCTCGGCAGCGGCGGCTTATGATTCAAGGGTTATTGGGATAGTGTTGAGTGGTATGATGGATGACGGCACATCGGGCATGTCTGCCATTAAGCGCAGTGGTGGGGTATGTATAGTGCAGGAACCTTTAGAAGCTGAGTTTCCGGATATGCCCAGAAATGTATTAAATAAAGTAGATGTAGATTATCAAGTCTCTATAAATGATATCAGTTACATTTTGGATGATCTGTTTGCCAAACCACAAGGGGCAATACATGAAATACCCGAGGATATCAAGATAGAGGCAGAAATAACAAAGCATATGACAAGCAGTATTGAAGATCTTAAAAAGATAGGGAAGCAAACTGATTTTACTTGCCCTGAGTGTGGTGGAAACTTATTTGCCATGCATAATGACCCCGCACGCCGCTACCGTTGCTTTACCGGCCATACTTATAACGAAAAACTACTTGTTGAAACCCAGGCCGAAGCGTTGGAAGAATCATTATGGGTATGCATCCGTATGCTGGAAGAGCGTAAAGGACTGTTGCAAAAGATAGCTGATCATGCAGGAAAAGATGGACAAAGCGACAAAGAACTGCAAAATTCAAAGATAGCCGACGATATTGTACATCACATCGAAAGGCTTAAGGCGCTTTTAGTAACCATGAACAAAAACAGTGAGATTGTCATGAATGATCATGTATAGGGCGGGATTTGCAAATGAGTGTTCCGGTTTTGTTCCGCTTTTAGCGGAACGGAACAGCGCGTTTAAGTTATCTGGTCAAATTAATCTTTTTTAAAACTATTGATCGTTATTATCATTTGATAGGTAGTAATTTAACTATCAAATAAAAGTATACATGGCACAATTAGATGTTCAACCTAAACGCAAAGGCCCTATCTGGATATGGCTTATATTTATAATTCTTGCTTTAGGTGTATTGTTTCTGTTATACAAAGGCTGCAACAGATCGGCACCCCTTAAAGTTGATCAGTCAGACACGTTAGCTGCCGATACTGTAGTTACCAATGTTGCCCCGGTTACAACCACGCAACCCAACTGGAACGAGGTAGATTTTGCCACACCTAAAGCCAGTTACGCAGAAATTACTGATACCGCCATTGTAGTGCAGGGTAATCAAAAATATGCCATTTACAGTTTGGATGAGAATGTATTATTTGCCCCTGATTCAAGCATCATAAAACCAACTGCCGAAGCACGGTTAAAACAAATAGCAGCATCATTAAACAAGCGGTTTAAAAACGCGGCTATAGGCATTTATGGGCATACAGATTCGGCAGGTGTGGCAAGTTATAATAAAACATTAGCTGCCCGGCAAGCAGTTGCTATAAAAGACTGGCTGGTAACCAACAGCGGTTTTGCGGCATCAATGATATTTATAAAATCGGTAGGCGAAACCAGGCCTTTGCTGCCTAACAGAACCAATAACGGCCAGGCGCAAAACAGGAGCATAGAGATAGTGGCATTCGCGGATAGTACAGGTAACTAAATATTAAAAACTAAAACTCAATAAGATGGCTACAGATGAAAATATAAATAATTACAGCCGCTTAGAGGAATTAAGCGAAAGTAATTTTGAAATAGTTGATGGCCAGCCTAATATACAGGGCTGGGATATTGAAAGTTCTAAAGGTGTAAAAATTGGTGAGGTTGATGATCTTTTGTTTGACCCCGAATCAAGAAAGGTGCGTTATATTGTATTAGATACTGAAAACAACGACCTTGATCTGGAAGACGGACACGTACTTATACCAATTGGCGTGGCCGAATTGAACGAAAAGGACGATACGGTACTTATACCCAACATTACCGTTGAGCAGCTAACCTCATTACCCTTATATGAAAGGGGCAGGGAAATTAGCCGGGAAATAGAAGCAGAAATTCGTAATGTGTTTATTAAGCCGGATACCACAATAGTAACCGATAATGATTTTTATGAACACGAGCATTTTAACGAAACCAAATTTTACGGCAAACGCAAACCGATAACGGCCGAGGATCGTTTAATAACGGAGGGTGGTGACCACTTACTAACAGAAGGCGGTGATCATCTGCTAACAGAAGGCGAGCGGGAAGTCCCTGCTCCGGACAGTGCCGAAAAGCAAAAATATAACAGGGACAACATTATCCCATAGAAATACAAAAAAGGCCCCGGTATCCGGGGCCTTTTTTGTAAAATGTTATGTACGTGGTCTTTTTGGATTGTAAGCAACCAGATAACTTAATTCGCCGGCTAAAACGCTGCGCTTATCTAACTGTTGCTCATCTTTATTAAAAGATTGGTTAAGCCTTGCTTTAATGCCATGAAAAACCTGAAGCATTATTTCGGGAAATAACTTGGTGGCAATAGTAGGATAGTAATCTTTCTGCAGCTTTAATCTTTCAGAATTAGTTGCCACGCTAAATTCCCAAACGTCGTCTGTTTTAAAGCCATGTTCTTTGGCTGTGTTCATTAAATCGTAAAGGTAAAGACGGGTTTGATCTTCTATTGTTTTTTCGTTCATGGAGTTATTTTTTCTTATTGGTTGATGACAGGTCTGATGATACAGAACCCTTACCTGATTGATAAGAAGACTGTTTTTTAGTTACGTTTTCTGCAGGGGCTTTCTTTGTCTCTTTGTTCGATTTTTTTTCTTTGCTCATGATTATTGTATTAGAGGCCGCTATTTACCCTGATAGAAAAATGGCAATGCCTAAGGTGGATGTGTTTTTAGAGAAGGATTTTATTAAAGATAGATTTTATTTATTGAATATCAGCAACTTTTAAAAATTAATTTAATTTTTACTTTATATAATATACGCTTACAGAGTACGTTAGCGCATAAAGTAAACGTTATATAATTTAAAATAGCGTTAAATACTTTTATTTAAAAGAAAATGCCGGTATTAATGAGTACCTTGCACACTTATTAAAAAAAGTTATAATGCAAAAAGAAGGAACTGTAAAGTTTTTCAATGCCACTAAAGGTTTTGGATTCATTTCACAGAGTGATAACAGAAGCGATGTTTTTGTTCACTCAACTGGTCTAATCGACGAAATTCGTGAAAACGATAATGTAACGTTCGATGTAGAAGAAGGCAAAAAAGGCCTTACCGCGGTAAATGTAAAAGTAGTTTAAAAAATCACTATAAAATTTAATCGTAATGCACCTGCCTGAAAAGGTAGGTGCTTTTTTGTTCTGAAAATATTTATTAACTAATTCTATTTAAAATATGGCAAAATCGCAGGCAACTTTCATGAAAAAACAATTAGAGAAGAACCGGCAAAAAAAGAAAGAAGACAAAGCAATGCGTAAGCAGGAGCGTAAGGAAAACCCTACGGGCAGCGACCTGGATAGCATGATAGCTTATGTAAACGAGTTTGGCGAGATCACGTCAACTCCACCAGAAAAAAGTTAATCTGCATAAGGCATTACTTTAATGCCTTATAAATGGCTTTACCCCATAACTCTCCCAAACCAGAGGCACCCTTTTCATTAGGGTGCAGGTAAAAAACTCCTTTCCGGCCTTGTTCAAACTTAAAAGTATTGGCATAATTTTTCTTAAAATAAGCAAAGCCGGCTTTATCGCCAATAAATACATGGCCAGGATTTGTTAACTTATAGCTTTTTACTATCCCGTCAATTTCGGGGAAATAAGTTTGTAGCCGCGCTAATCCTTCGGCCAGGTACATGGCATTGTTATAAGTATTTGGGCTGTACCATATTGGGTGGTTTATAACAATCTTACTATTTGGGTAGCGTTGTAACAAAGTATCAATAATAGTGCTGAGGTTATGCTTGTAATCTTGCGGGGCAACCGGCGCGCCATGCGGGCCTTTTACTGCGCTGTCATTTGTGCCCAGCATTATAGAGAATACCAGCTGCGCATTTTTATCAGTATATAAAGTATCTGCAGCTTTGGCTGCATTGATGAAATCTATCTGACCGGGTAAAAAATCAAGCGTAGTACGGCCGCTTACGCCCGCGTTAGCCTGGTTAACGGTTACAGCGGGCAGCTTGTCCCTTAAATAAGTTATAGCATACCCCGAAGGCGCATATGCAACCTTATTATCTGCTCCTTGCGTAATGCTATCGCCAATAAAAACAATGTTTATTTTTTTATAACCGGGGAATTTAAAAGCAGCAAGCAGGACACTTACCAGCAAAATAAGGCTTAACAGTAAACGAGGGAGAACTTTTTTCATAATTGCAGAAGGTTTATAAACTGCAATTTAAAAAGAATTAAGCAAATAGCTCATCTTAACTTAGCCTATTAAAGATGGTTTTACATTAACAGTTTCTGTAATAAACAGCCGGTTAATAAAAGCTTTAAACTGTTCCAGCAAACCCGGATGTTTCACAGGCTCAACATTAACAATTTCGGGCTGGCCAGGGTCTTCGGGTGTGTTATCAATGCTATGCATTTCTTCAAGGATGCTTTCCCTTATGGCGGGGTCGCGGTTCACTATATCGTCCAGCTCGGTAAGGTCATTGAAAGTAGCATTGCCATTTCTTTGCTTTTTTATCAAAATATCAAAACGTTCCTGTAAAAATGTGCGCCTTATGAGTGGTCTGTTACTTTTCATGTTTAAACCTTATACAGGTGTTGCAACAAATGCAATGCCATCTGTATAAGTATTTATTAATCAATTATTTATGAAAGATATCATAATAAAAGTATCCGCTTTTGATACGGCCACCTGTTCGGTAACGTGCAACTTTTTAAGACCTTGTCAGAAAGTTCTTAACTTAATTGATAGGCTTCAGGATCCTGTCCCAGCGGATACGTTTTAGCGGCGATGCGGTACTGTCGCTGCTCATCCAGGTGATCATGGCTTTACCTACAATATGGTCTTCGGGTACAAAGCCCCAATAACGGGAATCTTCTGAATTGTGGCGGTTATCACCCATCATCCAGTAGTAGTTCATTTTAAAGGTATAGGTATCAGCCTTTTTATTGTTGATGTAAACATCCTTGCCTTTTACTTCAACCTTGTTATGCTCATAAAGTTCAATTGCGCGGCTGTATAAGGTCATGGTTGAATCATTCAGCTTAATGGTTAGTCCCTTTTTGGGGATAAGCAAAGGGCCGTAATTATCAAGGTTCCACTTAAATTTTTCATTATGCGGATAAATCGAAGGGTCAAAATTGCCTCTTGTTTCAATAACCGGTTTTATCGCTTTAATATTTGAATAGCCCTTAAACTCGTTGTAGCTATCCGTTGGTATTATCATTACATAATCCGTAGCGCTCAATTGCTGTGCAACCTCAATCTTCAAATTCTGCAGCATTTCAGGGTTCAGGTTATTGCCATCGGTACTTACTATATAGGAAGTTTGAGCTTTGGGGGCATTCTTAACAAGCTGGCCGTTTATATAAACGCGCGCATCAACAATTGCCAGTACATCGCCCGATGTGGCTATGCAGCGTTTAATGAGGTTGGTCCTCACATCAACCGGGCGGTTATATTTTGTATCGGCTTCTTCAGGTTTATTAAATACTACAATATCGTTCTTCTTTACTTCTGATGTTCCCGGTAACCGGAAATAGGGTAGTTTAATGCCATCCCAGTAGGTTTTAATACCATAAACGGTGCTCTCTGTAAACGGTATTGCAATTGGTGTAAATGGCATACGCGGGCCATAGCTTATCTTGCTCACAAACAAATAATCGCCGGTAAGCAGGGTGCCTTCCATAGAGCCGGATGGTATTGCATAAGCCGAAAATAACAATCCCCGGATAATGGTAGATGCAACAACCGCAAACACAATGGCATCAACCCACTCGCGTGTTTTGCTCTTTTTAGGTTGATTAGTTGCTGGTTTTTTACGTGAGAAGAAATTCCATTTCATAGCTTATGCGGTTTTTTTTAAATATTGCGTCAACCTTTGACTCCAGTCTATGCCATTTGTTACAAAGTTTTTTAACCGGATAAATATTGTATTCACTACTTTAGCCATCATTTAAAACTATGTTAAGACGCCACTTTATTAAACTTTCTGCCGTGGGCTTTGCCTCGGTTATGTATAGCAGGCTTACCTATGCCGCAGCACCTAACAGTTCATTGATCAATTACCCTGATGAGGCCTGGGCACAGGTTGATAACCAATGGGTAAAGCTTACAGGATCTAACGGTGCTGTATTTACTTACCAGGGGATAAAAGTTAGCATAAAAACAAATGGAAACGGGCAGGCTGTATATATCCAATCTCCGGTTGCCGAATTGCAGGCAGTAAGGCTTAAATGGAAGTATCAAACAACCGGTTACTCAAAAATATTAGGCGACCACTGGGAACGTTCATATGGCGACCTGGCTTGGAAAACGCCCGGGGGTACCGCTAAAAACCCATGGTATGTGTTGCTGAATGATAATAAGCAAACCGCTTGTTTTGGTGTAAAAACAGGCGCCAACACCATTTGCTGGTGGGAAGTGAAAAACGATAGCTTAGAATTGACAATGGACACCCATTCTGGCGGATCGGGTGTTAAACTGGGCGGGCGTACTTTGCATGCCGCGGATGTTGTTACCGCTATAAGCAAAGCAAATGAAACACCATACGCTACTGCAACGCGTTTTTGTAAAGTAATGTGCGCCAAACCACGCCTGCCTAAACAACCGGTTTATGGTATAAATGATTGGTATGTGGTTTACGGTAATAACTCTTACAAATCAATAAAAGAACAAACCACCGTAATGGCAGAGTTTGTTAGCGATACCAATAACCGCCCATTTTCGGTAATTGATGATGGATGGCAGCAGCCCGATGACTTTTCTTTGGTTAATGATAAGTTTAAGGATATGCATAAAATGGCCGGTGAGATAAAAGGCCTGGGCATGCGCCCCGGCTTATGGACAAGGCCTTTAATTGCCCGCCTTGATGATAAAGCAAGCTTACTGGCCCCAGCTATTCGTGGTAGGGATGATGCTAAGACCCCTATACTTGACCCAACCATCCCCGAGAATATTGAACGGGTAAAGCGCAATATGCGCATTTACAAACAATGGGGATATGATATGGTAAAGCATGATTACAGCACCTATGATATTTTTGGTAAATGGGGTTCGCGGATGACGGATAGTTTTACCATACCGGGATGGAAATACCAGGATCAAACTAAAACCAATGCCGAGATCATTAACAACCTGTACCGGGCAATAAGGGAATCGGCAGGGGATATGTACATTATTGGCTGTAATACCATGAGTCATTTATCTGCCGGGGTTTTTGAGCTTAACCGCATTGGCGATGATACCAGCGGCAAGGAGTGGGCCCGTACCAAAAAAATGGGTGTGAATACTTTAGGTTTCCGCCTGCCGCAGCACAATACCTTTTATGCTGCCGATGGCGATTGCGTTGGTTTAACAAAAGATGTTCCGTGGGATAAGAACCGCCAGTGGCTGCAATTATTGGCCGAAAGCGGCTCGCCGTTATTCATATCTGCCGAGATCGATATTTTAGATGCCGATAAAAAAGCGGCCATAAAAACGGCATTTGCCAACGCAGCCAGGATACAGCCAACCGGCGAACCTCTGGACTGGATGGACAACCAATTCCCAACAAAATGGAAACTGAACAACAAAGAAGTTACTTTTAACTGGGATTGATAAATTAAAGCATAGCTATGAGCATTACAGCGCTCATGGCTATCATTAATGCATCTTCAATAATAGTAACGGTGCTCATTGGTAAATTAAACACAGCACCAAGGCAGGCGCACTGTATTTTGCGTTTGTTAAACACGCTCTGTAAAACACCAATTATACTCACACTCATTACAACAAGGATAATGATATTGGTTACCAGAGGATTAAAGTTAATAACGTAAGCAATGCCCAGGCCTAACTCAATAAATACATAAATGAACCCCCAGGCCCTAAACTTTTTGGCTATAATATCATACATGCTGTAGCTATCGGCAAAGGCTTGTATGTTCAGCATTTTAAAAAAAGAGAACACCAAAAAGAAACCGCCCATGAAGGCCCTCATAGCCAGCATCCAGTTAAAATTGCCCGATGATGAGGCTATGAGAATAGCAACCACTCCAACATATCCAAATATTAATAATACGGGTTTGTAGGTTTCAACAAACGAACGTTCGTCTTCTTCCTCATCTGTAAAAGCCTGTTGAACCGGCTGATGGTGCTGAGCTTCTGAAAGGCTGTATTTAGGATAATCTGCCAGTGCAGCCTGCAGGTTAGCAGTAGGTACATGCGCATCCATTGTAATATCGGCCTTGTTATTTGCAAGGTCAATATCCACCTTGGTAACATGGGGTATATTTGATAATAATGATTGAACTTTTGCCTGGCAGCCTGTGCAGGTCATGCCGGTGATGTTATAGGTATGTGTCATGAAATTAATTATTTGTAACACAAAAATACCATCACTGTATAGTGCAGGCTTTATATAATTACATAATTGATTTATATGATTTACAGTTCCTCGATATTGCGGCGTATATTTTTTTTGAGCGAACGGTAGAAGGTAGGGGTTAATCCGGTTTGTTTTTTAAACTGTGCCGATAAATGGGCCACGCTGCTATAACCCAACTGGTTTGCAATTTGCGATAGGTTAAGCTCATTATACATGATCAGCTCCTTTACTTTTTCTATTTTTTGAGCGATGTAATATTTTTCGACAGTGCTGCCCTCAACCTCCGAAAATAAGCTGCTTAAATGGCCGTAATCATAATTGAGTTGTTGCGAAAGATAGGATGATAAGTTAAGGTTATGCTGTTCCCCGTTATAATGGATAAGTGATATTACAGCTGTTTTTATTTGTTCAATTATCCGGCTTTTGCGGTCATCAATAATCTCAAATCCTAATTGTTTTAAGCTGTTATTAAGGTTTTTAATGGTAGCTGCATCAGGTTCTTCGTCAACTTCTACTTCGCCTAATTCTATGCTTACGGGGTGCAGCCCGGCCTTTTCAAGTTCGGCCTTTACTGCCATTTTACAACGGTTGCACACCATGTTTTTAATATAGAATTTCATAAAGCTAAGGTAGGTACAAGTGAATAAATTTTAGCAGGCACCAGGTCATAGTAAATCAATAATACTTGCTAAATTTACTTAACCAATTACTTAATTGTTTCATGATGGCAAATAAAGTATTAACCGCTCAACAAATAAGCGATTATAACCGTGATGGTTATTTAATAGTGAAGAACTTTTGCAATACAGAAGAAACCGACAAGCTATACAGCACGGCTTTAAACGATGATGCCATGAGCAAAAATGCGCTCGACCTGAATGATCAAAGCGGCAAGAAAACCCGCCTGTCGTTATGGTTTACGCCGGGGAATGATGTATTTGGCTATTTGACCCGTAGCGAACGGATGATAAGCCGGGTTGGACAGCTATTAGGGGAGGGTCCGCCTGTTTGCCATTTTCATTCCAAACTGATGCAAAAGGAGCCTAAAGTTGGCGGCGCCTGGGAATGGCACCAAGATTACGGTTATTGGTATAAAAATCAATTTATGTTCCCAGATCAACTGATGAGTGTAATGGTAGCTCTGACCGCGGCAAATGAGGAAAACGGATGCCTGCAAGTGATAAAAGGCTCGCATAAACTGGGCCGGGTAAACCACGGTTTTAGTGGCGAACAGGTAGGCGCGGATATGACTATGGTGAACAATGCTTTACAAACAATGGAACTCATCTATTGCGAAATTGAAGCAGGCGATGCACTGTTCTTTCATAGCAACCTGCTGCACCGGTCAGAGGCTAATTTGTCAGATCATCCCCGCTGGTCTATCATTAGCTGTTACTCGCTGCAAAGTAACCTGGCTTATAATGAAACATCAACCTCATGGAAAACACCGGTAGATATTGTGCCTGATGAAGCCATATTGAATTGGGATGCCGGTTCATTATCAAATAACGATTTCCTGGCTAAAGAAAATGATCCTGCATTAAAGGAAACGGGCTGGGAGAAGTAACCTCAGTTGCACTGATCTATACTTTCGTACCTGGTACCAATGTCATTAAGTTAAAAGAAAACCCCAGCGGGGTTAAAGCTTTGTAGAAAAACAGTTGAGTAGTAATACCGTGCCATCGGTACGGAACCTCGACATGTTGCGTACCGATGGCACGCTAAAATGTTTAAATATCATTTACTACAAAGCTTTAGCACCTAACGGCGCTTTTTATAAAACATATTACTTAATGATATTGACCTGTGGTGCTAAATAGAACTTATTACTATTCTGCTTGCATTTTACTTCGGTGGAGCGCTTAAATGAACGGAAAATCTATTTCTTCTTTTTTGATGACTTTGCGGTTTTGTTATATTCCAACGATCTGTCAATCCAGTAATCAAAATCTTTCTTGTTTGTGATGGCATCTGCTTCTACAAAAACATAACCGTGCATGGTTTTACCGCCATGTATCATGGGGCGGGCGCCGCTCTTTTCTAAAGCGGTTTCATATTCACCGGGCCCAACACGGCACATTATTTCATCTTGTTTTACACAAATGCACATCTTATCATCTACCATAAAACATACACCGCCGAACATTGATTTTTCGTCAACATTGGCAACATCAACCAATGCTTCGCGTATGCGGTTTAACAGAGTTTCATTGTAAGCCATTTTTTAAGTTGAAAGTTTTAAGTTAAAAGTTGAAAGCCATTCCTCCAAATTCACTAATTATACTTACTCTACCGTTATTTCATCCGCAAAGATGTACGATTGGCTGCCCTTGCTTTCATGCCAATCGGGCAGGGGGCCGTATTGTTTGGCCACTACCTTTATATAACGGGCACGGGCATTTAAAGGCGCTGTAAATTCCTGGGTCTGCATATTCAGGTCCTTCACGTCTACTTTACTCTCAACGGTTGCAGCCAATTTGTAATTCTTTCCATCGTCAGATAGCCAGTACTGCACATTTTTAGGGAACACTATCCATGACCGGGTATCCTGCAGTGTACCAATGCTAACCTGCTTTACGGGCTTTATTTGTCCCATATCAATAATTGCTTCCAGATCTTTATTCTGGTAACCCTGCCAGTTACCTAAACGCCAGTTTGCTGTGCCGTGAATACCATTTACCAGTGTTTCATCGCCCTGTGCAGCATAGTTAGGCAGGTATTTATTGGTTAATGATAACTTCAGGTCGCCACGGATCTTTATGAAATTACCCTCATCAACAAAGCTGCTTTTGCCGTTATTGATGGCAATGGCCTTCACCGTTGTATTGGCCGAAATTATTAAGGCTTTGCTGTAAAGCGCCGAATTTGCATCGGGTGTGCTGCCATCTAAAGTGTAATAGATCTTAGCCAAGCTGTCGGCACATTTAATGGTAAGGCTTATGGCTTGTTTAAACGTTTTTGAGGCAGATTCTATGTAAGGGTTAGGCACTATCAGTTCATCCGTGATCTTAGAGGTAGGTTTCTCCAAATCCTGTACAAATAGCTTGTTAGCCAGCCTGCCGGTAAATACCTCAAACTCGCCGCCTTTAATAATGGTCTCATAATCAAGGTAGAGTTTGTTATAGCTCTTTTTATCCAGATTCATACCCTGCAGGTACACATTAGAGCGACTAACTGTAGCGCCCGGATTACTCACCGTGAATCTTTTGCCATTTTCCAGGCTGATGATCATTGTTTCGAACTGCGGAATCCCTATCTGGAACTGCTGCTGCCCCGGTGCTATATTGTAAAAACCTAAACAACTCATTACATACCAGGCCGACATTTGCCCGCAGTCCTCATTGCCAGATAAGCCATCGGTTGCGGCGGTATATTGTTCGTTTATAATTTTATTAAGGTAGTACTGCGTTTTATCCGGCGAATCTGTAAAGTTGTACAAATAGGCAATGTGATGGCTTGGCTCGTTGCCATGGGCGTATTGCCCAACCAGGCCGGTAACATCATCCTGCTGGCGGCCGCTTAGTTTAGCTGTGGTGCTAAACAGTTCATCCAGTTTTATTTCAAAGCTCAGTTTGCCGCCCATCGCTTTTATCAGCCCTTCAATATCCTGCGGCACTAAAAAAGAATATTGCCATGCATTACCTTCGGTGTAGTTATTATTGATCTCGGTAGGCTCAAACGGTGTAAACCATGCACCGTTATCACGTGCCTGCATAAAACCGTTCTGGTTGTTATAAACGTTCTTCCAGTATTGGGCACGCTTAATGAATTCGGCATAATCCTGTGGTTTGCTAAGCATTTTGGCCATTTGGGCAATGCACCAGTCATCATACGCATACTCCAATGTTTTTGAAACCGACTCATGCTCCACATCGGCATTAACGGCGCCTGTTTTACGGTAATTATCTAAGCCAAACTGGTTACGGTTTACTGCCGCTTTCATGGCAACAAATGCTTTTTCGGCATCAAAGTCCCTTATCCCTTTAGCGTACGCATCAACAATAACCGGGATGGAGTGGTTCCCTATCATGCAAAAAGTTTCGTTTGATGCCAGCGGCCATATGGGTAACAGGCCGCCTTGCTCATACATTGCCATAAAGCTTTTAATGAAATCAAGCGTGCGCTTACGGTCAATAAGTGTAAGCAGCGGGTTCTCCGCACGAAAGGTATCCCATAAAGAGAAAACCGTGTAATAGTTAAACCCATTGGCGGTGTGTATCTGTTTATCCATACCGCGGTACTGGCCATCAACATCATTGTAAACATTGGGGGCAAGCATACAATGGTACAATGCCGAGTAAAATATGATCTGCTTGATCTTAGCATGATCGGGTATTGCTACCTTTTTTTGTGGTTTAGGACTGGGGTAACCAAACGGATTATAGCTATTATTCTCTGCCTGCTGTTGCGGAACCGGTGGTGCGCCGCCCTCAACCTGTATTTTGTTAAGTTCGGTGTTCCAGGCAAGCTTTGCTGCTTTGGCAACCTTTTTAAAATCAAAATCAGGGACTTCGGCATCAAGGTTCTTTAAAGCGCCTTCGGCACTTACTGATGAGATCCCAACCTTTGATACCACATCACCGGGGTTATCAAATTGCACGTACATTTTTACATTTTTACCCTGAACTTTATTTTGGCCTTGCTGCAGCTTATCATCTAATGCTATGCCATAGGTTTTAAACGGTTTAGAGAATTTGGCGTAAAAATAAACGTATTGGTCTGTAGCCCATGATTTTGACCTGCGGAAACCGCGGATCTCATGGTCATTAACCACCTCTATCCAGGAGTCAAGCACTTCATCACGATGCTGAAGGTCAATTATGATATTGGCCTGCGGGGTGCTTGGGTAATCATAATGGTGTACGCCCACTCGGGTAGTTGCCGTTAGCTCAACCCCGATGTTATATTTATCAAGCCTGGTTTTGTAATAACCCGGCGAGGCATCCTCGTTTTTCTTTTTAAAACCCGATCGGTAATCTTTATTGCTCAATTGTGGAGTGCCGGTAGTAGGCATAAAAAGCACGTCGCAATAATCGGCTATGCCGGTACCACTAAGGTGGGTATGTGAAAAACCGTAAGCAGTAGTATCGGTATAATGATAGCCTGATGAACCATCCCAGCCTTCTAGTCGTGTATCCGGACTAAGCTGAACCATCCCAAACGGTACCACCGCGCCGGGATAGGTGTGGCCATGGCCGCCTGTGCCAATAAACGGATCAACATATTGGGTGAGTTCTTTAATTTTAAGTGGTTTTTCTTTTTCCTTTTTTTGTGCCGATGCGCAAAAAGCAGATAACAAGGCAAACACTGCTACAGTGGTACGTAAAATCAATCTCATCTACAAAATCCGGTTAATAATTTTTACTAACGCAAAATACTAAGTTTAGTATGTAAATGAAAGTTTAATTAGGTGGAAAGATGATAATGCATGGTGTAGTGCCGCTCCGGCGATTGTCGGGATGCTTAGGTATGATTTGACAGTGCAGACGTGTTTGAATAATAACCGGATAAATTTAGCCGATCAACTCATCCTGACTTTTCAACACCTGGCAACCGTCAAATATAAATTATAGTCCCCGGCAGTTTAATTCTCGATAGTAAACACATCCGCATCCTTTAAGAAAGGCAGTGCACGGCGGGCTTTTTTAACCTCATCGCCAATAACAGAAAAGGTGTATACATCTTCCTCATCGCGTTTATAGTAAACCACATTGCCGTTAGGGTCAATACAGGTTGAATCGCCTGAGTGGTAAACTTCGTTACCATCATGCCCAACACGGTTAACGCCAATTACATAGCTTTGATTTTCAACAGCACGGGCGGGGATAAGGGTGCGCCAATGCAACGCGCGCTTTTCGGGCCAGTTGGCTACTATCATCAGCAGGTCGTAATCTTCGTCAACGTTACGCAGCCATACCGGGAAACGCAGGTCATAGCATATCATCGGGCAAATTTTCCAGCCGTTTAATTCCACTATCAGTTTTTTGGTGCCTGCAGTATAAGTTTGGTTTTCTTTACCCAAAGCAAACAGGTGCCGCTTATCATAATGCTCATGTGTACCATCGGGGCGTACCCAAAGCAGGCGGTTGTAATATTTGCCGCCTTCTTTAATAATAATACTGCCGGTTACTACACAATCAAACTTTTGCGCGGTTTTTTGCATCCATTGCATGGTTTTGCCATCCATAGTTTCACCCAGTGCTTCGGCATTCATGGTAAAGCCTGTATTAAACATTTCTGGCAAAATAATGAGGTTTGTTTTTTCGCGGATACCTGATAACCGTAAAGAAATATTTTGCAGGTTCTTATCTATATTTTCCCAAAATAAGTATCCCTGGTATATTGTAATTTTAAGATTATCCATAAGCGTGTAAGTAGTTCGGCAGCAATTAAGTTATACGTAAACGTTTTCTGTAAGGTTAAACCTTTATCAATCTATCAACGGCTTTATCAATAGTTTCTTGCCTTTTTGCAAAACAAAAACGCAAAATATGCCTGTCAATACCCGTACGATAAAACGCTGAAACAGGTATAGAAGCCACCCCGGCCTCCTTTGTTAAGCGGATGGCAAAGTCGGTGTCCTTTTCATCAGTAATGGTATCATAAGCAACCGATTGGAAGTATGAACCTGAACAGGACAGCAGCTTAAACCGTGTTTGTTCCAGGCCTTTACGAAAGTAATCGCGCTTTTCCTGGAAAAAATCAGGCAGGCTTAAATAGGTATTTTCATCCTTTAAATATTCGGCAATGGCATATTGCATGGGCGAGTTAACGCTGAATACCAAAAACTGGTGTATCTTCCTGAATTCCTGCATCAAATAAGCAGGGGCAAGGCAGTAACCCATTTTCCAGCCGGTGGCGTGGAATGTTTTGCCGAAAGAGGAAATGATAAAGCTACGTTGCTGCAATTCCGGATAGCGGGCCATGCTGTGATGCACCTGTCCGTCATATATCAGGTGCTCGTAAACTTCGTCGCTTAAAATTAAAATATCCTGGTTCTTTACCAGGGCGCTTAACTCGTCAATATCCTCTTTACTTAGTATGGTGGCGGTTGGGTTATGCGGCGAATTAAGGATGATCATTTTTGTTTTATTATTGATCAGCCTTTTAACCATATCCCACGCAATGCGGTAATCAGGTGGTTCTAATTCAAGGGATTTTACAACGCCGCCCATCAGTTTAATAGCAGGGGCATAACAGTCATACGCCGGCTCAAAAATTATTACCTCATCATTTGGATGGATAACCGCGCTAATTGCCGTGAATACAGCCTGCGTGCCACCGGCGGTAACAGTTATCTCGTTTTCGGGATCGTAAACAGCACCGTAAAGCTTTTCGGTTTTAATGGCAATTTGTTCGCGCAGGGCCATAAGACCGGCCATTGGGGCATATTGATTATGCCCGTTCTGCATGGCCTTATTCACCAGTTCAATCAGTTCAGGCGAAGTGGAATAATCCGGAAACCCCTGTGATAAATTTATCGCACCGGTTTCATTAGCCAACGCCGACATGGTGGTGAATATAGTAGTTCCGGTTTGTGGTAATTTAGAAATAACAGATATCATCAGGGCTAAATTAACCAAAAAAAGGCACACCACATTTGTATGTGGAAAAATGAGATAGAAATTGTGCAGCTTAATTAGCTTTACTCACCTGCCAAAAACACCGGCAATATTGGTGTAATAGTACTTAATAGTGAGCTTGGTATTTTTACCGATATAAGCCAGGTTCCTTAATTAAAGCCCTAAAAGTTTTTTCTTTTGGGCATCATATTCTGCCTGTGTAAGGGTGCCGGAATCTAAAAGTTTTTTAAGCTTTGCTATTTCATCGGCCACACTCGTTACTGTATTTGCTACAGGGGCTGCTGCCTGGCCTTTACAAGGTATTACTTCACAGGTTTGTATAGCATCATCAATTGCCAGGTTAAAGTTTACGGGGCCGTTGCCATCTACAACAAAGGTTACTTTTTGAACGCCATTTATTTGCGCCGATTTCATTTTTCTGATAACGGTTGCAGTGTTTGAAAAACTTTTATCAATATTTAATTGATCGCTACGCTGTTGTTTGTGGGCCAAAAATGCGCCAAAACCACCCATCTGCATATAGTTAAATGAGCCATTAGGTGCCGACCCCCTGCCTAATTTTACCGTATCACCAATTTTATAGGTTAAACCGTTAATTGCTTTATAAGAGGTGAGCTTTTGCGCGTAGCATTGAATTGATGCACTAAGAATAATTAATAGTAAAATATTTTTCATATAGCGGGGGCTTAGGTTTAATCAATAAATGTTAAATATAACAATTATGCCATATTTCTCTTTCGGTTTTTAAATTTTTTTGTGTGAGTTTCTGCTTTCAGCCCGATTAGCTAACTTAGTAAAATGAAATTTTTCAAGCTGATATCCGTCGCTTTAATTATCACCGCTGCTTTTTCCTGTACACCGTCTAAAAAATCAAATTTACCGGTTGTTGGTTTTGTTGATGCCTTTGAGGATGCTACCATAGCACAAGCTAAAACGGGTTTTGTTGATGCGTTAAAGAAAGAAGGCTTTAGCGAAGAGAAAAATAATATCAAAATAGAATATCGCAATGCGCAGGGCAGTATCCCAACGCTAACACAGATAGTGAATTACTTTGTATCAGAAAAGGTTGACCTGCTGGCTACTTCAACCACGCTATCAACAGTGGCTGCTATTCAAAAAACAAAAACTATCCCAATCTTTCAAATGGTATCGCCAACGCCCGAGCGGATGAAGGTGACAGATGCCGCGGGCAAAGCCCCAACAAACCTTTTTGGTACAATGGAAGAACTGAATTATATAGATACATCTTTTAGTATTATACCCAAGCTGCTAAAACCCAAAGCCGGTCAGTTAACTATAGGGATGATATTTAATCAATCTGAGCCACAGTCTGCAGATGCTTTAAACAGGATAAAAGGCCTGGCTGCAAAATTAAATGTAAAGATCATTGCCCTGCCGCTCAATTCATCTGCCGATGCGCAGCTGGTTACACAGGCCTTGTTAAATAAGAATATTGACGCGTTTTTCGCCAACCCGGATAACACCGTGTTTGCCGCTTTTGAGACCATTTTGAAAAGTTGTAACGAAAAAAACATTCCCATATTTACCAGCGAGGCAGGTTTAGTGCAGCGTGGTGCTGTAGCCGCCTTTGGCGCTGATATTTATCAGTGGGGATATCAATCGGGCTTGCAGGCTGCTCAATATTTAAAAACACATAAAACCAGCGGACTAAAGCTGGAGATGGTAAAAATAAGGAAGCGGGTGTACAATGCGGCGGCAGCCAAAAAGTATAACATTGCCATACCTGCAGATTTTGAAGCAGTAAAATAATGGATTTTTACCTAACCGCTTTAATACAAGGGCTTTGCTTCGCGGGTATCGCATTCGGGATCTATATCTCTATGAAGATCTTTAACATTCCTGATATTACTACCGATGGCAGCTACACCCTTGGCGGGGTAGTTACAGGCGCTATGCTTACCCATAATCAGCCCGGTTATATTATTTTGCCGGCAGTGCTAATTGCGGGTGCATTGGCCGGTGCCCTTACCGGGATCATCCACACTAAGCTAAAGATAAATGCACTGTTAGCAGGCATATTAGTGATGACGGCGCTATACTCTATCAACCTAACCATTTTGGGCCGGTCAAACATGCCATTGTTGAGTATGCCTAATTTGTTTACCATAATAAACCTGATAGATAACGTTAATCAAAACTCGCTTTTGATCTTATTGGTATTTGTAGTTGGGATAACGCTGATCATCGGCTACCTGCTTAAAACAGATTTTGGTATTGCTATGCGTGCCACAGGTAACAGCGAACCCATGATACGGGCTTTAGGCGTTAATACCGACCGGATGAAGATAATTGGCCTGGCTATAGCAAACGCTTTAACCGCTTTAAGTGGTTACCTTATTGCCCAGCAGCAGGGCTTTGCCGATATAAGCATGGGGATTGGTATTGTGATAGTAGGTTTAGGTTCTGTTATTATTGCCGAAACCATAATTAACTGGCTGCAGATAACATCGGTATGGCTAAGTTTAATTTTAGTACTTGCAGGCGCTATTATATTCCAGTTTGTATTGGCCCTTACGCTAAACATTGGGGTTGATGCCAACCTGCTGAAATTGGTAACAGCAGTGTTTGTTTTATTGATAGTGGGCCTTCCGCGCTTAACATCCCGTAAAGCATGATAGAGATAGCCAATATCAGCAAAACGTTCAACACCGGTAAGCCTAACCAGGTAAATGCTATCAGTAAGGTAAGCCTGAATATTAAAGCGGGAGAATTTGTAGTAATTATAGGTTCAAACGGATCTGGCAAAACAACACTTTTAAATTTAGTTGCCGGTAATATTTTGCCCGACAACGGTACCATTACTATTGATGGCAATAACGTAACCCGCTTACCCGAATACAAGCGCAGCAAATGGATAGCCCGTATTTTTCAAAATCCATTGTTAGGTACTGCCGCAGATCTGAGCATTGTTGACAACTTCCGGCTGGCGGCAATTCGTACACAGTATAAGGGGCTGTCCATCGGCAAAAACGAAAGCTTTAAAAAACTGGTAAAGGATAAGATTGCCACCCTGGGAATGGGGCTAGAAGACAAGATAGAGCAACCTATAGGTACTTTATCCGGCGGACAAAGGCAGGCACTTACATTACTCATGAGCGTAATGGATACCTGTAAAATATTGCTGCTTGATGAACCTACCGCCGCGCTCGACCCGCGATCGGCTGAGAATGTGATGCGAATAGCAGACAACTTGATTAAAGAATACAGCCTTACCGCCATACTGGTTACCCATAACCTTAAAGATGCCGGTAATTATGGGTCGCGTATTATACAAATGGGCGAAGGGGAAATATTAAAAGATGTTTCAGCGATAGAAAAGTCAAAATTAAAGCAAAATGATCTGTTCGACTGGTTTGGGTAAATAATGGCAAAATAATTGTGTAGCCATTGGTACTATGAAGAACAACACATTTCAAACTATATCAGACGCTTACCAGTTAGTAAGCGGCGCAAAAATCAAAGGAAAAAATTACGACGAAGTATTTGAACTGGGTGCATATGACGGCAACAAGCGTGGCTACACACTGTATGCTTTTGAGGATGGCGTTAAGTTTACAGATTTTAGCGTTATCATCTCCGAAAAGGAACTGATGAACAATTACCTGATAGAGAAAGTGAAGGCTGCGCAAAAAATGGCAGCATAATTAAGGTTTTGACAACCCCTTAAGAGCGTCAAAACCTTAATTTTATACTGAACTTATTGATTACCTAAGCGGGTTGAAAAATCAGAAATAACATTCTGGTATTTTCTTAATACACGGTCCCAGTCATGAAATTGCTCATCGGCTTTCACACTTGTAAGTGGCCCTCCCGAATATTCGCTTACCAACTTAACTTTATAAGTTAAGGGGTCGCTTTTAGAAAGCTTAATGATCAACCGCGTTCTGATCGTGTTTTGCTGAAAACTTTGAATGCTCCATGCTGTTCGTAAATAAGAGGTCTCTTTATCTGCAACCTCTATCGCATCAAAATAATCTGTTACAACTTGATTGGCACGTTTCCAAACTTCATTTACATCCTGCTTTTTACTCACTTCGATAGAAAAATCAATGTTGGCCTGGTCTGTTTTTATTGAAGCTTCTTCCGCATCGTCTTTTTTCATATCAAAAAACTGCTTTTTGGGAGGTTCTGTCATCCCTTTTTTGTTACAATACGTTTGCTCGTATTTTAAATAACCTGCTTTTTGTATTTTAACATTAACACATGAGTTTTTAGGGACTTTGATTTTTAAATTGCCTGTTCCTAAGCTTTGGCCATCAACAATAATTTTTGCATCGGGTTCAGATGCTGAGATCTCAACCGTTTGAGCTTTAATTGCAAATGGAGCAACTAACAGAATTGATGTAATAATTGTAATAAGTAATTTTATTTTCATATTAGGTTAGGTTGTTAGTATATTAATTATATATAAAATGTTTATGCATAGATACATATAAATAAAAATATAATATTATAATTAATTAATAATAGTATTAAATAATATAAAATATATTTTAATGTGCAATATATAGGCGTGCTGCTTTATGCCACAAAAGGATTGATGATATAATTATATGTGGGTGCCAAATGACTTCCTGGTTTTCAATATATTCGGATATGACTTTAATTTGTGAGCGTGAATAAGAAAATGCAGCATAACCTTCTTGCCATCTAAATATTGCCGGACACAAATTTTCTTTATTTATCCATTCTGATGATTCGCCTTTTACTATTCTCATCAAATCTCTGCCCTTGTTGGTGCCAGCACCAACAAGGGCGGGGCACCTGCCGCCCGTTGATCAGATTCTTCGATACCATCCAGTATTACAGGGCGTTACTTGTATGTATTTTGAAATCCTCTTTCTATTCCGTACTTTTACAGCAAATAATTACAACGATGCTATTTAATAACTCTATCTGTAACACTTATAAGCGGCCCATGGGCACGCTGCAGAAGAGCTTTGCATCAAGGATCCAACTCTTCTCCTAGCACACCTGTTAACACAGGGAACACAATTTATTTTTTATTGAACAAATACTGAGGCTAATGCCACGGGTTTACACATTTGAATTTTTATGGACACATATTATACTATTGAAGAGAAGTATTTACAGGCTGTTGACGAGCTGACTTACGGCGAAACACCAAAAGCACTGAATTTGCTTAATGAGTTGATCACAAACGACCCGCTGTACGCGCGTGCGCATTTCCAGATCGGCAAAATATACTATTACGATTTAAAGGACTATCAAACCGCAGGTTACCACTTTAAAACCTGTATGGAAATAGATCCGTTATTCTCAGATAACTATAGCCATTACCTGAGCCTGGTTGTATTTTTAAAAATGGATAAACAGGTTAAACACGTTGCAACAGCAGCGCTGGATACGCCGGGTGTTAACCCATCATCTATTTATGAATTGCTGGGCTTATATGCCGAGAAAAACAAAGATTGGAATAAAGCTTTGAAGGCATACCGCAATGCATACATGGAAGCAACCACAAAAGAACAACTCGAAAGCACCGAAGAAAGCATTGACCGCGTAAAACTTAAAATGCGGCAGGGTATTGTATATCAATACACGCTTACCGGTTAAACAAAAAAAGGCCTCCTGATGGAGGCCTTTCTGATTATCTGTCTTTTTTATTTCTTGTAACTGATCTTATAAACGGTACCTTTTGAATCGTCGGTAACATATAATGAACCATCAGGGCCTTGTGATAAACCGCACGGACGATGTTCTGCACGGCCGCTTGCAGTGTTTGCGGCAGAGCCGGAAAAGCCATCGGCAAATACTTCCCATTGGCCATCAGGCTTGCCATTTTTAAACGGCTGAAAAACTACAAAGTAACCTGCCTGTGGCTCAGGCGCACGGTTCCATGAACCATGGAAAGCAATAAAAGCACCATTTTTATATTTTGCCGGAAACTGATCGCCGGTATAAAATAACAAACCATTAGGGGCAAGGTGGCCCGGGAAAGCAACAATAGGATCAATGAATTTACTATCGCCTTCTTTTTTACCATCACCACCGTATTCTGGCGCTAAAATATTTTTCTTTTGCTCCTGGTCGTAATAAATATAAGGCCAGCCTGCATTATCGCCTTTATTTATAACGTACAAACATTCGGCTGGTAAAACAGCTTGTTGTTTGGTGGTGTACATTTCAGGAAAAAGGTCATGCAAGCCATCGCGGCCATGCTGCATTACATATAGCTTATTATCTTGCTTATTCCAATCTAAACCCATAACATTTCTTAAGCCTGTTGCATAGCGGATACCATCTTTATAAGTCTGGTTTAATTTATCGGCTTTAAACTGCCAGATACCCCCTGCCGAATCCAATATAGGGCAGCCCGGCTGGCCCAATGAACCTTTTTGGCGGTCTTTTACCTGGCATGAGTTAGAGTAAGCACCAATATTTACATATAGGTTACCTGCATCATCCAGTGTGAACGATTTGGCCTCGTGCTGACGGCGGTTAATTAAGCCGGTAACAATAGTTTCGGGCTTAGCGGGGTCAATCACTTCGTTATTAGCATTCAGCTTATAGCGGTATACATCTTCGTTTGATGAAGTGTACAGATAACCATTTTTTACTTTTATCCCCGAACCGCGATATGTGCCAAAGCTGGCTTTAATTTCGGCCTTGCCATCGGCTTCATGTAAAAGTAAAACGCTTTTGCCATTGTTAGGCCGTTCCAGCTTTACGTAGATCTCGCCTTGAGGGGTTATAGATATATGGCGTGCGCCCCCTAAATTTTCGGCAACTGCTGTTGCGGTAAAGCCGGTTGGCAGGGTTAAACCTGCAGACGTTTCAGTGGTTTGAGTGGCCGCGTGTTTATCAGCGGTTTTTTTGCCCGGGTCTGATGTGCAGGCATTAAATACAATTAAACCGGCAACTGCAAATGCAGGCAAGCCGAATGCAAATGATTTGGTGTTCTTCATGGGTGATGATTATTGGTATCCAAATTTAACCTTTTATGCCCTAAATACCCAAATATGTTTGGGGCTATTGGGTAACAAGGCTGTGTCATGGTGTAAATATTTTATGGATTAATTATTATAATATATTGCCGGTATTTGGAATATGGATATTTTTTAATATATAATTCCGACAAGTCTATGTTTTAAAGAATTATATTCCGATATGTTTAAGTGTTGTGATATTGTTGCTGATTGCGGTTAAACTATTGCCGCTGGCGGGTGTCATAGATGCATAAATTTTAAAGATTATGAAAAAGTCAGTTATACTATCAGCAATATTATTTAGTGGATTGGTTTATAATACCGCTAAAGCCCAGATATCAATTCATGTTGGTTTAAATATTCCAACCCGCCATGTATATGTACCCGCACCGCAACCGGTAGAAACTGTCTATGATGATGACTTTGATAACAGCGACGATTATTATTATTTACCTGAGGTTGAAGCTTATTATAGCATACCATTGAACCGTTATTTTTATTATAACGATAACAGATGGGTATCAGCAGCTTACCTGCCGGGCGCTTATCGTAACTACGACTGGCGTACTGCCCGCAGGTTTGAAGTAAGGGGCCGTCGCCCATATATGAACCATAATGTTTACCGTAACAAATGGGGTGGTAATGGCAATCGTGATTGGAACCGTGGCAACAATAACTACGCGGGCCGTAATAATGATTATAACAATCGTAATGATCGTAACAAAGGTAACTGGGGTGGTAACCAGCCATCAAGAAACAATGGCTACAATCAACCAAACCGCGATGATAACCATGGCAGAGGTAATTGGGGAGGTGGCCGCCCATCGCAACCAAACCGCAACGATAATAGCGGTAGGGGCAACTGGGGCGGTAACCAGCCATCAAGAAACAATGGTAACAATCAGCCAAACCGCGATGATAATCATGGTAGGGGCAGCTGGGGCGGTGGTAAATCACAGCCTTCACAACCAGGCCAAAACGGTGGGCAAAATCAGAACGGCCGTGGCAGGGATAGAGGCCAGTCACAACCGTCAAACAACAACGGTGGTGGCCGCGACAGGGATAATAATAGAGGCGGTGGCCAGGTTGCTCAAAACCAAAACCCAAGACAAAGCGGCTTTGCACGCCCAAGGTTATAAAAAAAGTTCCCCTAATATATATAATGGTAAAGCCCCCCGGGAAACCGGGGGGCTTTTACTTTTTAGTAGTTGCTTGCTGTGGTAAGCAGTGTGATACTTTCGCCGCTTAGTTTAATTCCGGCAGCTTTAATAAGCTCTTTTAATTGATGCACACTGGT
This sequence comes from Mucilaginibacter sp., assembly GCF_041660805.1. GTDB lineage: Bacteria > Bacteroidota > Bacteroidia > Sphingobacteriales > Sphingobacteriaceae > Mucilaginibacter. The sequence continues at coordinate 476,273 of NZ_JBAZVP010000001.1, forward strand.
AGCGCTGGCTATTGGAGCGGTAATTCCCGGCCTTGCCATAACCCATGCTAATGCAATGGTTGCCGGTGTAGCATTATATTCGCCGGCTACTTTATCAAGCGCGGCCAAAATTCTATAACCACGGCCATTAAGGTACTTTTTAATTCCTCCGCCACGGGGGCTTTTATTCAAATCGCTTTCAGAACGGTATTTACCTGTTAAAAAACCGCTGGCTAAAGAGTAGTAGGTAATAACACCCAGGTTATTTTCACGGGCCAACGATTCATATTGCTTTTCATAATTCTCCCTATCATATAAATTATATTCGGGTTGCAGGCATTCATAACGTGCAAAGCCGTTGTTCTTACTTACCTGTAAGGATTCGCGGACCCTGCCCGCACTAAAATTTGATGCACCAATCGCCCTTACTTTTCCCTGTTGTATGAGGTCGGTATAGGTTTCTAATGTTTCTGTTAAAGGAGTGTCCTTATCATCATCATGCGATTGGTAAAGATCTATATGATCGGTTTTCAACCGCGTTAATGAATCTTCAACGGCTTTTGTGAGGTAAGCTTTTGATAATCCCTTTTTATCTTCGCCCATTGGCTTACCAACTTTGGTGGCTAAAACTATTTTATCGCGTTTGCCGCTTTGCTTTAACCAGTTACCAATAATAGTTTCAGATTCACCACCTTTATTGCCTGGTACCCAGCGGGAATAAACATCGGCAGTATCAATGAAATTAAAACCATGATCTACAAAAGCGTCCAGTAAACCAAATGATGTTTTTTCATCAGCGGTCCAACCAAAAACATTACCACCGAAAACAAACGGTAGCACACTTATTCCTGATCTTCCTAATGCACGCTTTTCCATTCCCTTTAAATATTTGCAGCTATGTTAAATATTAAATATTTGTAGCTAATTGTATCTGCTCCGCCAGCTCATCAACCCAGCCAGACAGGTAAGGCTCGCTGCCCGTAATCCTTGTCCAATGGCCATTGGCATCCCTGCTTATGGTAAGTTGTAAACTTTCGTCGAGTGAGTTAAACTCATAAATCCCGTTATTAATTTCAGTTACTATTCCGTTAACAGGCGTATCCGAACCGGTAAGTACAGCATCAAATTGTTGTTTCATTATTATGGCGTTTTAAAAATAACAAATTGCGATGTATTTATGTTTGAGTGGACAGTGTTTTGACACTAAATTGATGGAGCGATTGTATGTCTTACATGCTTCGCTGCTGCAAGGAAAAATCACCGGTCTGTAGGCTGAGACCTTAAACTAACTTTTCATAATCCTCAATGGTGTCAATATCAACACCCCCTAATGGGAAGGGTACGGACCGCACATCATCAGCATGCTGCAAAATTAGCTTTTTAGCACCTTCCTGACCCTTCAGGGCAAGCAGGTAAGGGAAATATTTAGCTTTAAATAGTACCGGGGCGCCCAAAGTATCATTGTACGCGCTTGCAATAATACCACTTTCATTTTCTGCAGCGGCAGCTATCAATTGCTGTAAAATGGCTTTATCTGCATAGGGTTGGTCGCATAACATAAGCAGTGCAGATGTGATCTGGAGGTAATCGCTTTGTAATTTATCAGCTGCAAGCCTTATGGATGATGCCATGCCTTCTGTCCAGTCGCTGTTATATAAAATATCTACAGGTTGATCTTTGATAGAATGCTCAATAAATTCGCGGTTGGCGCCTAATATTACCAATACGGTTTCGCTAACGGCTAAAGCATTTTTTATAGCTAATTGCAAAAGCGTTTCGCCTTTATAATTTACATTTTGCTTTGGCGAACCAAACCGGCTTGATGAGCCTGCGGCAAGGATAACTATAGCTGTCATAATATTAAAAGTTATCTGTGGGCAGCATTTGCTGTGCTATCTGCTCGTTATTACGATTATGGATAACGGTTTTATCACGTAATGATGAACCGTTCCTGTTTTTTAATACCGCCTGAATCTCTGCAATAATAGACAGGGCAATTTCCTCTGAATTTTCAGAACCAACGTCTAATCCCGCGGGGCCGTAAATGCGGCTTAATTGATCGGCGGTAATATCAATCCCTTGTTCAAGCAATTCTTCCAGTATACGGCTCAATCGCTTTTTGGGACCCAGCGCCCCAATATAGGGGAGCTGCAATGGTAATAGCTGTTTTAAAATGGCCATATCATAATTGTAGTTATGGGTCATTAAAACAAAAGCAGTACGGTTGTCAAAATAAATTTTAGACAGCGCTGTATCCGGCTTGGCTGCTATTAATTTATTGGCGTTAGGGAACCTGTCTGCTGTTATATAATTTGCCCGGCCATCAATTACCGTTATCTGCCATCCTAACACCGATGCCAGGTTGGTAAGAGGTATAGCATCATTCCCGGCACCTACTAATACAAGCGAAACAGCAGGCTGCAGCAATTCAATAAAACAGGTGAATTTATCCTGATAGATATATGTTTTGGTAACCGAATTGCCGTTCTTTAAAACGAATTTGGCATCTGTAAGCAAAGCTTCTTCAATGGTAGCATCAGGGAAGCTGCCGGTTATTTGCTCTTCCTGGTTAAGTAAAACACAGGTGCCGGGTTGTGGGCCCAGCTTATTGTTTAATGAAAATATGGTAATGAGTACAACAGGTTCCCGTTTGCTTAAAAATTGCTTGAATAAAGCTATCGGGTTGTTTGCCGCATCAGCATATATAGGTTCTATTAATATATGGATAATACCGTTACAACCCAGCCCCACACCTAATTTGGCATCGTCATCGTCGGTGGTGTCATAGGTAACCAGCATTGGTTTTTGCTGCGCCATAACCAATCGCGCCTTACGCAGGGCATCACCTTCTAAGCACCCGCCGCTAATTGCGCCGGTAAGCTGCCCATCGTCGGTAACCAGCATCCGTGCGCCTGCACGCCTGTAAGATGAACCTTCTACGTGTACCACAGTGGCTAAAGCGGTTTGCTTGCCGGCCTTTTGCGCTTTATCAAACGCCTTTATTATGTCTTTTAATTCTTTCAACGTATAAAAAAGTTTTGATCACTAAATTAACAGCAACTAATACTTTAAGTTGTAGTAAGTAACTAATATATTCTTTTTATGCTATAAAAACGACAATTAATCAACATAGTTATTGCTAACTTTACATGCATGCCGTAAAACTTTGCTTTATGGCCATTTGTTAACAAATCAAATATCCGACAATTGCTTTTAGATAATCACGGCAGAAAGATCAATTACCTGCGCCTGGCCGTTACCGACCGGTGCAACCTTCGCTGCTTTTATTGCATGCCCGAAGAGGGACTGGACTGGCTGTCACGAAAGGAATTGATGACTTACGAGGAAATGCTGCAGGCTTGTTCATTACTGGTAAAAATGGGTATCGAAAAGATCCGCATAACCGGTGGCGAACCTTTTGTGCGGAAGGATATTATGAAGCTGCTTACAGCTTTATCAAAACTTGACGGATTAAAGGAGTTAAGCATTACTACAAACGGTGTTTTAACAGCTCCGCATGTTGCCGAATTAAAAGAAATAGGGGTACGGTCTGTAAACCTTAGCCTGGATACACTGGATGCCAACCGCTTTTTCGCTATTACCCGCCGTGATGAATTTGCTAATGTAATGGAAACCATGCATGAGCTTTTAAAGCACGATATAGAAGTAAAGATAAATACCGTGGTTATGGCCGGTAAAAACACGCAGGATATTATCCCGCTGGTTGAATTGACCAAAGAGCTGCCGGTGAGCGTCCGTTTTATTGAAGAAATGCCTTTTAATGGCGATGGGCACAGCTACAGCGGGATTGTTTGGGATTATGTGAAGATCTTTGATGAGATACGGCATACATTCCCGGATATTCAGAAAGTGCCTGATCCACTATACTCTACATCTTACAATTATCAAATCCCGGATCATAAAGGGAGCATAGGTATTATAGCAGCCTATTCGCGCACGTTTTGCGGTACCTGTAACCGGATCCGTATAACCCCGCAGGGCACATTAAAAAACTGTTTGTATGATGATGGGGTGCTTAACATAAAAGACCTGATGCGTGCCGGAGTAAATACCATTGAACTGGAAGAAACTTTAAGAGCAGCCTTTAACAGCCGTGAAAAAGATGGCTGGCAAGCAGAACAGAAACGGAAGGAAAATCCAAATTTTCATGAATCTATGGCCACCATTGGGGGCTAATAAAATTATAACATGACAACGGTAGAAGAAGCCGAAAAAATTATCCTTGCCCAGCTAAAAGACTATGGTACTGAAGCCGTGCCTTTTGAGTTGTCCCTGGGCCGGGTACTGGCCGAAGACATAAAAGCCGACCGTGATCTGCCGCCCTTTAACAGGGTAACTATGGATGGCATCGCGATAGCATACAAAGTTATTGAGCAAGGTATTACCACATTTAAAATAAAAGCCACCCAGGCCGCGGGTGATGAACCCGTATCTATTGATACTGCTGATGAATGTATTGAGATAATGACGGGTGCTGCATTATCGCCAACGATTGATACTATTATCCGTTATGAGGACCTGGAAATTATAAACGGAGAAGCAAAACTGATTGTTCCCGAGATAAAAAAAGGGCAGAACATCCACCTGAAAGGGAAGGATAAAACTAAAGGCGATATTGTAGCTGCTAAAGATCAGTTGGTGACACTGGCAATTATAAGTTTAGCTGCATCGGTAGGTAAGGCACAGCTATTGGTTAAAAAACTGCCAAGGGTGATGATCATCTCATCAGGAGATGAATTAGTAGATGTTGCCGATATACCGACGGATTATCAAATAAGGCGATCAAATAATTACACTATTAAAGCCGTTTTAACGCAACATAGCTTAAATGCGGATATGCTGCACATCCCGGATGATGTGGAAGTAACCCGTCAGCAAATCCAAAGCTGCCTGCAAAATTATGATGTGATATTGTTAAGCGGGGGAATCTCGATGGGTAAGTTTGACTATATCCCGCAGGCATTGGAAGACTCGCAGGTGCAAAAACTGTTTCACAAAGTGGAGCAGCGACCCGGTAAGCCCTTTTGGTTTGGCAGGCATAATAATGGTGTGTTGGTATTCGCCTTCCCCGGTAACCCCGTGGCAACGTTTATGTGCCTGCACAGATACTTTTTGTTGTGGTTAAATGCCACGCTTGGCTTACCCCCAAAACAGCCCGTTTATGCTATGCTGGATAAAGATTTTACGTTTATGCCACAGTTAAAGTATTTTTTGCAGGTAAAGCTTAACTTTAATGAAAAAGGCAGCTTAATGGCAACTCCAATAGAAGGAAATGGCTCGGGTGATTTTGCTAATTTAGCAGATACCGATGCCTTTATAGAACTGCCTGCCGAACGGAATGAGTTTAAACAAGGCGAGGCACATAAAGTAATCCAATTTTAAACCGGGATTTATAGGATTTGATAGATTAATGGATTTTGATTTGCAAGGTTATCAGGTCAATCAAAATCAATGTAATAAAAAATATAATCAGTGGAATCACAAAAATTAACTCATTTAGATAAACAGGATAACCCCACTATGGTTGATGTATCTGCCAAGCAGATCACACACCGTACGGCTACGGCGCGCAGTGTTGTAGTATTGCCAGATGAGGTTTTACAACTCCTGGTGGATGGTGAGTTACAGACAAAAAAAGGAGCGGTGTTTCAAACGGCTATTATTGCAGGTATTATGGCCGCTAAAAAAACCGGCGACCTGATTCCGCTTTGTCATCCGTTGGGGATGGATAATTGCAAGGTCACTATTGAATTATCTGCAGAAAATGAAGTGGTGATTGAATGTACCGCCAGTATAAGTGCTAAAACAGGGATAGAAATGGAGGCATTGGTAGGGGCATCAATAGCGGCGCTTACTGTATATGATATGTGCAAGGCCATGAGCCATGATATAGTTATAAAAGAAACAAAACTGATAGCTAAAACAGGAGGTAAACGTGACTTTAAACGAGCATAAAAAGCATACCGCCATTGCCCGCCCGGCAAATGGCAATTTTGGCCGTAACGAGTGGGCTATTTTAGGTGCGTCATGTACGGTCATTAAATTACTGGCAGATCAGGTAATTACTGGCTTGTCTCATCAATATAAATGCGCGTATGCAGATACCTCGCATAACGATGATATGATCCAACTACCGGGCAGGTTGGCTAACGGTGCGGTTTTAGAATATACAGATCAGTTAAATTACAGTCAGCTGAATTATGAGGCCCCGCTTGATCCGTTTAAGCAACGGGAATTGTTTTCGGCGATGGATCTGGTGTTGATAAACGGCAACCATCAGCAAGCAAAGGCGCAGGTGGCAATTATTGATACTAATAAGCGGGCATCACTGCAAAAGCGGATAGCCCAGTTAACCAATGTGCAGTTATTTTTATTGGCCGATAATGCCAGTGAACTATTTGATTTTGTAAAAGAAGCCATACCCAATTGGCAGGAAATCCCTGTATTACGGTTAAATAACGATACACTGCAAATTATTGAGTTTTTTAAAGATAAACTAAAGCAAACTAAACCCATTTTAAACGGATTAGTGCTGGCCGGTGGTAAAAGTGCCCGTATGGGTTTTGATAAAGGTACGGTAAACTGGTATGGTAAAGAGCAGCGTTATTACATGGCCGATCTGCTGAAAGAACATTGCGACCAGGTTTATATTTCCTGCCGGGATGTGGAGCAGCAGAAAGAGATTGCCCCCGAATACATAAGCCTGCCGGATACTTTTACAGGCTTAGGGCCTTATGGCGCTATCCTATCAGCGTTTCGTGAAAACCCGGATAGGGCATGGCTGGTTATTGCCTGCGACCTGCCTTTGGTAGATGCCGGTGTAATACAGCATTTGGTTGATAACCGTAACACGGCAACCATTGCAACTGCCTATCAAAGTCCGCAGAATGAATTCCCTGAACCACTGATAACAATTTATGAACCCAAAAGTTACCCTGTTATGCTTCAATTTTTAGCACAAGGGTATTCTTGTCCGCGTAAGGTGTTGATCAATAGTGATATTACTTCACTGCAATCGCCAAAAGACGATGCCTTAGCCAATGTGAACACACCCGACGAACTGGACAGGATCAAACGGATACTTCATACTAAAGTAGCTTCTACAAATGCATCCTGATTGGTTAAGATATAGCTGCCAGATTGCATTGCCCGGTTTTAGCGAAGCGGCACAACAGCAATTACAGCAAGCCAAAGTGTTAATAGTAGGTGCAGGCGGCTTAGGCTGCCCATCGGCTCAGTACCTTGCAGCAAGTGGGATTGGCACTTTAGGTATTGCCGATTTTGACACGGTATCTATCAGCAACCTGCACAGGCAGGTATTATATAACCCCGATGAGGTAGGCCTGTTAAAGGCTGAGGTAGCGTGTACCCGTTTACAAAAACAAAACCCCGGTATAAAGTTAGTGCCGCATACGATAAAGATCACATCGGCCAATGTGATGCAAATTATTGAGAGGTATGACATTATTGTTGATGGTACCGATAATTTCGAGACCCGTTATTTGCTAAATGATGCAGCTGTTTTAACCGGTAAGCCTGTTGTTTATGGCGCTATTTATCAGTATGAAGGGCAGGTAGCTGTGTGGAATGTGTTAAATACCGACGGCTCCCGTTCCCCAAACTACCGTGATCTTTTTCCGCAGGTTGATGCTACCCAGATCCCCAATTGCGCGGAGGGTGGAGTGATACCTACGCTGGCCGGTATTATTGGTTGTATGCAGGCTAACGAGGTGATTAAATACATAGCCAAAGCTGATGAATTGTTGGCTGGTAAGGTATTGGTATTTGATGCACAAACTATGCAGAGCCGTGTTATTAAGATAGGCAAAGTCACTAAAGTAAATATTACTACGATCCAACAATCCACAGATATACCAACAATTACAGCTGTTGATTTGCAAAAAGGGTTGGTAAATAATACTATAGAGTTGATTGATGTACGCACCGGGCAGGAGCGTGATGTGTACGACATTGGCGGCAAGCATATTCCGCTTGATGAATTAATGGAGCACCTTTATGAATTTCATGATGATAAAACCTACGTGTTTTATTGCGCGACAGGCAAAAGGAGTGGAGAAGCTGTCAAATTAGTTCAAAAGCAGCTGCCAGCAGCTACATTGTTCTCCTTGCAAGGCGGACTAAAGGACATGTAAACTATGTCGTTGCCACGTCGCTGCGCTCCAATGACATGGTTTATAATTGCTGCGGCTGGAGGCCTTATAATAGTCATCACTCGGCTGGAGCCGAGCGATTGTTAGATAAAATATTCTGTTAATTCTTAAATCCTGAAAATTCTGATTCAGACATCAAGGGTGCGCTGCTACCCAAACTTCGCCATCATCAAAGAATTCTTTTTTCCAGATAGGCACGCTTTGTTTTAGGGTATCAATGATATACCTGCATGCATCAAAAGCAGCGTCGCGATGCGCGGCAGATACGGCAATAACCACCGGTACTTCACCAACCTGCAGTGCCCCGGTACGGTGATGGATCAATACTTTTTGCACCGGCCACTTGTCTGATGCCTGCTGCGCTATCTTTTTCATCTCGTTGATAGCCATTTGGTTATAAGCTTCAAATTCAAGTTTTAATACGGTTTTACCTTTGGTAGCATTACGCACAGTGCCAATAAAAACATCTATCCCGCCAGATTCGGGCGACATGATCCAGTCAATACATGATTGAATGTTTAATGGTTCGGTATGTATCTCTATTTGAGTTTGCATTGGTAAACTATCTTTTAGGTGTTGATGAGAATGTAAAAATTAAATTCTGCGTCGATGAAGATATTATTCTGCAGCGGTGAAGACACCGCCGCTTGTGGATAATTTTGCGGCGGTGAAGACACCGTCGCTTAGGATTATGCCTCCCACCATTTCGGTGTCCCCACCGAAATTAATCCAACGTCCGCACCGAAATTAATCTAACGTCCCCACCGAAAATTAATACAATGTCCTCACCAAAATTAATACAATGTCCTCACCGAATTAATCTCTATCCGCCGCTTACCGGTGGGATTATTGCCACTTCGTCCCGTTCTGTTATAGCCCCGTTATCTTCGGCGTATTCGTTATTTACAGCCACCATGTAGCTGGCTAATTGTTTTAGCCTGGGGTATTTTGCTTCCAGCACGGTTTTTAAATCGGCTGTTGTAGCTTCTTTATCCAGTTGGATATTTACCGATATTGCCCCAAATATATCTTTTGCAATGCCGAATGCAAGTATGCTGATCTCCATAATTGATAATGTTGCAAATATGCAACAATCTTATTCATAACGTAAAAAATACCGTTTGCTTATTTATTATAAGCCTTTAGCAGATCATCAACCAAAATGCCATTTATGGTCATACCGGCAGTATTGCAATTGCTTAAAGTAACATTACTTAAATCGCAATTAATTATTTCACTGCCGTTTAGGTCGCAATTCTCAAATTTTAACGGACGTTGCCTGGCATTAGGGTCATAAAACGGATGCCCTTCGGGCGGCATGCCTATGTTGTGGATATAGGCTCCGCCTAACTGTGCGCCTTCTATTTCCAGGTTACTTAAATTTGCATCGCTTATCTTAACATTTGTTGCGGCAATATCTTTCATTTGCGTTCTGTTAAGGCATACCATAGTGAATTTAGAATCTTCCAGCATTGATTCACTTGCAATTATTTGCTTGTTGTCCTTCTTTATTTCAATGGTTTCCATTGTGTTTTAATTTGGTTAACCAAATTTCAGAAATATTAAACAATTGGCAAGGTGCAATCACGACAATTCAAATGGCTATTCGCGACAATCCTTCGACAAAGGATGACATGAATGTAAACGATTATTCGCCCCATGCAGTAATTACCAGGCTTCGGCCGCCGCCGTAATTACGGTGCTCACATAAATAAATACCTTGCCATGTCCCCAAAGCTAATCGTCCGTTACGGATAGGAATAGTAACCGAACTGCCCAGCATGGCGGCTTTAAGATGTGCAGGCATATCGTCAGGTCCTTCATCGTCATGGCGGTAATCAGGGTCGTTCTCGGGCACTGTTTTATTAAAATACATTTCAAAGTCCTGCCTTACGGTTGGGTCGGCATTTTCGTTAATAGACAATGATGCTGATGTATGCTGGATAAATACCTGGCAAATCCCGGTTTTAAATTCGCTTATCTGCGGCAGCGCGTTAATCACTTCAGTTGTAATAATATGAAAACCACGCCTTCGCTGGTTAAGTTCTATTGTTTGCTGATGTATTTTCATTATCTGTTTATAGTTATATCGACATGGAGGTATTTAAACCCGGAAAATTTTGTGCGCAGAGATGCCGCTTTAATTGTATGAGTGAACGTGGCTTTTTGGTTGCGCAGAAAGTATTATGCCTCTGCAGCCTGATTTACCGCGTCTAAAATATATTGCTGTAAAGTAGTTTTGCCGGTTAATGTAGTTACACCCGTAGTTTCATTCTTTAATTTACCTTCAACTACAGCTGTGGTCATATCTATAAAGTTGTTTATAGCATCTTCAGAAAAGCCCGCTCCCCGCAGGGCCGTTCCCCATTCATCGCGCGGTGTTTGTACTGCTGTAACCTCTTTGCCTAATGCCACGGCAAAAGCGCTGGCCACATCTTTTGAGCTGTAAAGAATAGGCCCCTTTAGTTCATAGATCTTACCGGCAGTACCTTCCATTGTAATTATATCGGCTGCATTTTTGCCTGTATCAAGCGGTGATATCATCGGTATAGCTAAATCAACAGGGAAAAAAGTGGGTAGGATGCCTTTTTGTTTAGCAACATCAAGGTACATCATCCAGTTACTGAAATAGTAAGCTGGTCTAATGAAAGTGGTTTTTACGTCCATTCCTTCAAAGGCATGCTCCAGCATATATGACATGAGCAGGTTGCCCGTACCTTCACTGTATTGCGCGCCCATTGATGATAAGCCAATTACCTTTTTTATGGGCGATGCTTCAACGGCTTTACGATAGTTTTCCAATATTTTTTTTGTGTCGCCTAACACATCCTTACTTTCGCCGCTTTCAGGTGTTAATACAAACAGGGTGGTGCCATCTTTAAAAGCTTCAGTTAATGCGGGCAGATCAAAGGCATCTGCAACGGCCACAGTTGCACCTTGTTTTTCAATATCAGCGGCTTTTTTGCTATCACGGATAACAACTTTTACGGGTTCGCCTTTTTCAATAAGATTAGCCACAACAGCCCCTCCAACTTGTCCGGATGCTCCAAGGATGATATTCATAAGCTTGTTTTACTATTTACAGCAAAAACTAAACCATTTCTTTGGTCAATGTATTGAGTAACAGAATGATGATGCAACTAATAAGATAAATTAGCTATTGACGGTTTTGCGTAGCCGTATCTCTTCTGTTTTATCAGATATTTCTCTAACAATACCATCCAGTTCATTGGCTGATATCAGGATATTATCCAACAGGTTACGCTTATCCATATCGGCATTTTTGTAATGCTTAAACAACTCTATCAGGCCCATTATCCTGGCCAGCGGCGCCCTTACTACGTGTGACTGGATCCAGGCAATATCCTGTAAGCATTTGTTTTGTTTTTCAATGGCATCAATATGATCCTGTCTCTCGGTAACGTCATTTGCCAACACCAGCCTTGTGTTTCTGCCATTAAAATGGATATAATTACTCTGTACCTCAACCTTAATAATTTGTCCGTTCTTTTTTTTGTGATCAAATACGCCGAAATTATTAAACCCTTTTAATTTACGGGCCAGCTCAATTGCAATATCAACTTTAGAACTTTCTCCTTCCGGCCTTATATCCTTAATGGTCATGCTTAAAAACTCCTGCTCGGTATAGCCGTAATGCTTAATGGCGGCGTTATTTACACTTAAAAACTCCAGGCTATCAACATCATATACCCACATTGGCAGCGGGCTCAAATGAAACAGGTTGCTATATTTTTTCTCAGATTCCTCCAATACCTGTAAGTGGGCTTCCCGTTCCTGGTGCAGTTCTTTTAGTTTGGTTTCGGCTAATTTAGTTTCGGTTATATCTAAACACGCGCCTATCATTTTTACAGCATTACCTTTTTCATCTGTTTGCAGCCGTCCCCATGATCGCAGATACCTTATTTCACCATTAGGGCGAATGATCCTTTCTTCAAATACAATATCTTTTTTCTCAATCAGTACTTTTTGGATATGATCATAAACTACTGCCCGGTCATCCGGATGCAGCAATTCCTGGTAACCCTCAAAAGTTGCTTTAAAGGTAGATGGGCTTAGGCCATAAATAGTATAAAGCGAATCAGACCAGCTTACTATATTATGCTGAATATCCCAGCGCCAGTTACCAAAATTGGCTAATTCTTGTCCCTGTGCCATTAACATGGAGTTTTCATGTATAATGTCTGAACTTTGCCGGTTCTCTAAAATAACTTTTAATATAGCCGCAGCGCGTTCTATAACTTTAAGCTCTTCATCCTGCGGTAACTTTTCTTCGTGGTAATAAACACCTAATACCGCTATTAACTCCCCCTCCGCATTTAAAATAGGGTATGACCAGCAGGCATGTAAGCCATGCAGTAGTGCAAGTTGCTTATAATCAGCCCATCTTTTGTCTGTAGCAATATCGCTCACAATAACCTGTTCCTTTAAAAACGCGGCGGTTCCGCATGAGCCTGCATTTTCACCGATAGGTACATTTTCAACAGATTTTAAATAGGTTTCTGGTAACGATGGTGACGCCCAGTTTTGCAGGTACATATTTTTTACCTGCATAATGGAACATTGTATCTGCGGATACAGCTCTTCAATCCCTTGTAGGTACGCGAGTAAAATATTTTTAGTCGGCTCGTCTTTTTGAGCGTTTAAAGCCAGTATTGTTTTCTCTAAATGGTCAAGGCCTGCTAATCGCTGGGCTAAGGTAATATCTACCATAATTCCGCGCAGCCATCTTGGTTTACCCTTTTCAGATATTACTGATACCAAATCTTTTATCCAAACTAAACTACCGTCGGCTTTTATCATACGGTAATCAAAAGTATGGTTGCGGTTTTGCTGCGTTTCAAGGTGACAGTAATTTATGGCATGTTCACGGTCATTCGGATGGATATGGTCTTCCCAAAAAATAGGTGTATTTAACCACTCTTCCGGCGTGTATCCCAATATGTTTTTTACATGATCGCTCACAAAGGTAAACTGCATGTTTTGCATATCAACTTCCCAAACAATACCCTCAACAGTTTGCACCAGTGATTGAAATTGGTTGCGGGATGCTATCAGGTCAATTTCAGTGGTTTCAAAAGCGGTAACATCTGTTATAGAACGGATAATGCACTCAACCTCGTTATCATCATTCAGCACCGGGGTATTTAAGACTTTAAAATATTTCACCTCATAACCGGGCATGCCGGGTACAGGCAGCTCATACCGTTGGGTTGGTGTTTGATAGGGCAATAGTTCACTGATGACCTTTTGTAAGGATGGTACGCCATGCGAAGCAATTTCAGGAAATACTTCAAAATATCCCCTGCCTTTAAGTTCTTCGTTAGTACGGTTGGCAAGTTCCAGGTAAGCCTTATTGGCTTGCACCACTGTAAACTTTGGCGCATCAGCCAGAAGCACCACACTTGGCGTTGGCAGGGCCTCAAAAATTTTGTATAAGCATTTATTGCTAATCATGCCTGTATCAAGGTAGTATATTAATATCGGTTATGTCGCCTCACACTTCACTTATAAAGATATACTTATTAAAATGATTTTGATTGTGTTTTTAACAAATAAGTAGTATTAAAAAGAGAAAAGAACCTTACAATTAAAATGTATAACCACGGTTTAATTATTAATAAGTGCTGTTGTTTAATTAATTACAGAAATAATTTGCGTTACGATGTAATTTTTTACGGATATTGATATCTAATAAATAGAATCATAAACCACACTAACATGACAACTAAAGAAACTTTTTCACTGCATGGCGAAAACCTGCTGAAAACTATAAAAGAACTCATTGCCGAAGGCAATGTAACCCGTGTTACAATAAATGATAAAACAGGTAAAGAGCTGATATCGTTTCCATTAACCATTGGTGTAGTGGCTGCTGTTTTTGCACCGGTATTTGCTGCTGTTGGCGCATTGGCCGCATTTGTTGGCGAATGCACTGTTACTGTTGAGCGCGAAGTAAAAGCAACCGGAGAGGAATAATATTACGGTAATAGCGTATAACGGTAAAACAAGATAAACCATAGCTTGTTTTACTGTTATAAACTTTACACACTATGGTTATCTTAAAAGTTAACTCAGGCACAGATGCTGAACGCGAAGTAGAAATAGTTACCGAAAGGGGACTATGGGAAAGTGGTATCTATAAAATATTCAACGCGCGTTTTTTAACTAAATCTGCCCGTGAGCCTGTTGAGCCCGGAGATAAAAACGACCCTAACTTTTTAGGTGAGATAAATGTAAATAAAGAAAACGCCCGCTGGGAATACCGTGGTAAACTGCTATTGCCCGATGAGCAAAAAGAAGTAGCAGAATTTATCCTGGATTACCAGGCACCAGATTCTGTTTATTAAATTTGGGCCGTTTACTATATCTGCTTTATTATTTTGCGTAAGCACAAGTGTGGCCGGGCATCCTGTCTTGTCAACCTTGCAGCATTGCCGCTTAACTGTGCAGAAACAAACATCAATGCTTTTATTTTTTTAAATAACTCTTAATTAACCCGGTTTTAACTGGTGCTTATTATGCTATAATTTTTTAGTTTTGTCCTGAATATTATGAATAAAAAAATTCTGATTACCGGTTCTTCCGGCTTAATTGGTTCTGAAGTATGTAAGCACTTTTCGGCATTAGGCTGGCAAATACACGGAGCAGACAATAATCAGCGGGCAGTTTTTTTTGGGCCACAGGGCGATACCCGATGGAACCAGGCCCGCCTGCAGGAAACAATACCTTCTTATACCCATCATGAAGTTGATATAAGGGATAGGGAAAATATCATTAAGTTGATAGCCGGGATCAGGCCTGATGCTATTGTACATACTGCTGCACAACCCAGCCATGACAGGGCCGCTGCTATTCCGTTTGATGATTTTGATACCAATGCAGTTGGTACATTTAATTTACTGGAAGCCACCCGCAGATACAGCACGGCCATTCCGTTTGTACATCTTTCAACCAATAAGGTATATGGCGATGCACCAAATGAAATTAAAATGGTTGAGTTGGATAAAAGATTTGATTATGACGATGATAACTATGAAAATGGCATAGCCGAATCTTTTAGAATAGACCAAACCAAACACTCACTATTTGGATCATCAAAAGTATCTGCAGATATTTCTGTACAGGAGTATGGCAGATATTTTAATATGCCAACCGCTTGTTTAAGGGGAGGGTGTTTAACAGGCCCTAACCATACAGGGGTTGAATTGCATGGCTTTTTAAGCTATCTTATTAAATGTAACCTCGAAGAAAAAGAGTATACTATTTTTGGCTACAAGGGTAAACAGGTTAGGGATAATATACATTCTTACGATGTAGCGCGTTTTATTGAGGAATTTATAGCTGCCCCGCGCGTAGCCGAAGTGTATAATATAGGGGGCGGTAAAAATAACTCCTGCTCTATTTTAGAAGCGTTTGACATGATATCTGCTATAAGTGGCAAGCCAATGAAATATAAATATGATGAAACTAACAGAATTGGTGATCATATATGCTATTATAGCGATTTGCGTAAAATGAAGGAACATTATCCTGATTGGGACATAACAAAATCACTACAGGAGACTGTAGAAGAAATATATCAAAGCTGGGTTAACAGAATTAAATAAGCATTAAATTATAAGCCAACCCGCGCTACTTTCTTAAACCAACCAGTAAAAACCCTGCGACTAAGCCGGCTGCAAGGCCCGCTGCAATATATTTGCGGTGTGCTTTTGGTTTCCCGGGGATTCCCCAGCCGCCGTTAGTGCTCATGCCATAATCTACCGTGTTAAACAAATTGCCGCTGGTTGGTACAATTGTTTTTGCAGTTTTAAAGTATTTGCGAATTACAGTTCCTGTGATCTTAGTGGTCAGTTCAGGGAACAAGGCATGCGATAACTTAAGCAGGAGCGAAGCGCTGCCTACGTAAGTGTTTGATTTTGGGTTGCCGGCAATTTGTACCATAGCCTGGGCAAGGCGTTTAGGGTCATAAACAGGCGGGGATGGTATTAATACCTTGCCGGTATAGTTGCCTGCATGCTGTATCCCTGGTGTATCTAAAAAAGCAGGGAATAAATCGCATACATAAATTTCAGGCCAGGGAGTAAGCTCGGCCTTAAGCGCTTCAGAGAAGCCTCTTAACCCAAATTTACTTGCTGTATACCCAGCGCCATATGGCACCGGCAAAAAGCCGCCTATTGATATATTGTTGATAATAATACCTGCTTGCTGTGCTTTAAAAAACGGCAGTACGGCATGGGTGCCATTCATGTAACCTAACAGGTTGGTTTCTATTACCCTTGTATGCACTTCCATTGGCGTACTTTCAAAGCTGCCCGCGGCAAGCACCCCTGCGTTGTTTATCCAAATATCTATCCTGTTTTTCCAGATGTTAGCTTCATTGGCCAGGTTTATCATGGCTTTAGGGTCTGTTACATCCGTGATAACGGTTAGTACCTGCGCGCCCAGTTCGCGGCATTCGGCGGCTACTTCTTCCAGTACGCTTTCGTTTCTTGCCGCCAATACCAGGTTAGTTCCGTAAGGTGCAAATTCAAAAGCTGCCGAGCGCCCTGCACCGCTTGATGCCCCTGTAATTACTATGGTTTTATCTTTTAGCCTTATCTCTTTCATCGCCACATTTTTATTAATTAACCTTATTTATCCGTAACTGTTTTTAAAGGCGCAAAAACGTATATAACGCTAAAAAGTATCGGCTTTATATTAAAATAAATGCTTTTTGAAGTGATGTGCCACATTTCCATAATTTAAAAACTGGGAAATTTCATTTAATTTTCATTTTTCGGGCAAACATTTTAACTAAGGAGCTGTTTATTTAACTATAACAACTAAATATGAAACGGTTTAACGAAAACGAAACAGTGATCTATACAGATCAAAATGGGCGGCTAATTGATACTTTTGTTGTGTTTGAAACAGACATAACCACTGGCCTTACTCACATTAACCATATGGATTTAGTAGTGCATGCTGATCAATTGCAATTGCATCCAAATTCAATTGAAAAATACAACTTACCTATGAATGATGCTTTTAGCTTTGAGATCTTCAAAAAACTAAAAGAAAAATATGGTGAAAAGGATATACCATCGGTAAGCCGCGAACTCCAAAAAGGAAAAAATCATTTACACGTGTTGGCCAGGGCATCTTAAAGAGTGGAGTATTAATTCAAATACTCCCATGCGCTTTGGTAACCGCCAACCTGTTCCGCATAGCCAACCATATCGGCGTAAAAGAGCAAGCGGGTAATGGTTGAACTATCACCTATTATTACTAATTTTTTACGCGCCCTTGTCATGGCCACATTCATGCGGCGGATGTCTGACAGAAAACCTATTTCTCCTTCAGAATTACTCCTGGTCATACTTATATAAACCACATCCCGTTCCTGTCCCTGGAAACTATCAATGGTGTTAACAGATATTTTATCTGCATGCTCCTTTAAGTCAGATTCCTCAAACAGCTCTTTCAATATCCTTATTTGCCCCTTATATGGCGATATTATAGCTACCGAAGGGAAAGCTTCCGTGGATGCTTTTAAACCTTCTGCCAATTGCGCAAAATGTTTAAAGAGAAATACCGCTTCCTCCGGGTTGGTTGAGCTGGTGCCATCCGGTTTTTCATCAAACCCGCAACCGGCGGTATCTACAAAGCTCATAGGTGTATCCGCTGCAAAAAGTAAACGATTGGCCACAGCCCCATTGGCTTTTAACCTGTTGCCATAAAACTCTTTTGATGAGAAACCCATAATAGCCTCATTCATGCGATACTGCTCTTCCAGCAATGTTACTGCTTGCGGATGCAGGGCGGCACATTTTTCTAACAGTGTGGTGTTTAAACCATTTTGTGCTGCTTTAACAGATTTTATGGTTGGCGGCAATTGTAAATGATCACCTGCCATAATTACTTTTTCGGCTTTTAATATGGGGATCCAGCAGGCTGGTTCAAGCGCTTGTCCGGCCTCGTCAATTACAACCGTATTAAATTTTACATCGCGGATAGTATAATGATTGGAGCCAACCAGCGTAGCCGTAACTATCTGCGCTTTTGCCACCAGGTCATCTATAATGAATTGCTCTATTTTAGCCACATCTTTCATAATGCGATGCGCCTCATCAAAAAGTGCTTTGCGCTGGTCGCGTTCTGCCTTGCCGAAGCTGCGCTTGTATTGGTGCGCCATGTTCTTGTAACCCGCCGACTGCTTTTTTAGCTGCTTCACATCCTTCATATAACTATGGGCGGTCATTTTACTATCCAGCGTTAAGGCGGTTAGCTTTTCAGATACACGGGCAGGGTTACCAATGCGTAATACGTTCAATCCTTCGGCTGCCAATTTTTCACTTAACAGATCAACCGCTGTGTTGCTTGGCGCAACAACCAATATCTGCTTGCCATTTTGCTTGATAAGGCCTTTAATAGCTTGCACTATCGTTGTAGTTTTACCCGTTCCCGGCGGCCCATGAACAATAGCCAGCTCATTAGCTGCCAATATTTGCCGCGCAGCAAACTGTTGCGATTCATTCAGCCCGTTTAAAATAATAGGCTCGGCCGGTTCAAAAAATGTTGGTTCGGTTTCACCGGTTAAAATTCTTATTAACCTGCCATCAGGTTTATCACGTAATGCTGATGCTTTTTTTAGCGCATCCTGCATCTCGTCGTAGCTGTTGTTGTCAAATAAAAGTTCAATGCCCAGTTTGCCGTCGCGGGCCCAGTCGGGTAGTTCTTCGGTGAACAGGGTTATCTTGAGGCGGTCGCCGCCCTGGTAGGCTATGGTGCCCTCCACACGGTCTGTGCCCGCATTGTGGTTAGAGAAAAGTACTGCAGGCACACCAAAACGAAACTGGTGAGAAAGGTCTTTATGAGTGGTACGTTCAACCTCAACGGTTAAATAATCGCCTCTGCTGGGTTCGCTTCCACGGATAGCTATTGGGTACCAGGTTATTCCCGCTGCCCTGCGGTCGGCAACCGATGTGCTTTGAGTTAGTTTTAAATAAGCGTTGCGGTCTTCATCGCGTTCGGTCTTCAGCAGTTCCAGCAGATTCTTGAAATAATCCATTGCCGCAAAGGTAATAAAGTAGGAGGGATAAGGCGACCGGAGAGTATGAAAAGCTTCGGTGTCCTATGAAAAGCTTCGGTGGGGACACTGAAGCCCGGGTTGGGTTAATTGAAGCTTGGTTTGCTGCGGTGAGGACACCGCAGCCTGGAATTATCTCAGCCTGGGCTTTATTTAAGCCTATACCCCCTGCTGCGGTGTCCTCACCGCAGCCTTTAAGCTTGGACGTTGTTTAGGTGATAAGAACGAAGCCCGGGTTGGGTTAATTGAAGCTTGGTTTGCTGCGGTGAGGACACCGCAGCCTGGGTTACCGCAGCCTGGAATTATCTCAGCCTTGGCTTTATTTAAGCCTATACCCGCGCTGCGGTGTCCTCACCGCAGCCTTTAGGCCCGCACCCCCGCTTAGATGCCCCACCGAAAGCTTTAGACCTTAATTTAAAAATCATGATATTTGAGTATTATTCCTATTCATGAAGAAGTTATTCCTGTTTATTTTTATCTGCATCAGCCTAAATGTAACTGCTCAGTCGAAAAAAGCCAACTTTAAAGTACTGGCGTTGTACGAGAACGGAGGGCATCATATTGAATATTCTAAACGTGCCAAAATATGGCTGGATAAGTTGGCAGCGCAGAAAGGTTTTACTGTCGACTACATCCAAAATACCGATAAAATAAACGAGGCATTTTTAAGCCAATACCAGCTTTTTATTCAGCTGGATTATGCGCCGTATGCATGGACAAAAGAGGCGGTATCGGCCTTTCAAAATTATATTGAACAGGGTAAGGGGGGATGGATTGGTTTTCATCATGCTACACTTTTGGGCGAGTTTGATGGGTACCCAAAATGGGAGTGGTTTTCGCAGTTTATGGGCGGCATTACTTATAAAAATTACATTGCCACATTTGTACAGGGCAAAGTAAATGTTGCCGATAAACAGCACCCGGTAATGCAGGGCGTGCCCGCATCATTTATAGTAAAGCAGGAGGAATGGTACACTTACGATAAAAGCCCGAGGCCAAACGTACATGTATTGGCCAGTGTTGATGAAAAAACGTATGAGCCCAATACCGATATTAAAATGGGCGACCACCCGGTTGTGTGGACTAACCAGCATGTTAAAGCCCGCAACGTTTATATTTTTATGGGGCATTCACCAAACCTGTTTGATAACCCGGCTTATACACGGCTATTTAGCAATGCGATATTTTGGGCGGCAAGGAAGTGATGACAAGTTTTTTGGCGGGTCACCCTTCGACATGCTCTATGACCGGCTTTAAACAAAAAAGCCGCCCCCTGATTTAACAGGAGACGGCTTTGGTGGGGTGGTGCTAACCACTAATCACAAACTCACAAAGAATTAGTTCCAACCCCCGCCTAAGGACCTGTACAGATCAGACACGGCACTTAACTGCGCGCGTTTGATAGAAACAAGTTCCAGTTCGCTTTGTAATACATTGCTTTGCGCTGTTATTACTTCTAAATAATTGGCCAGGCCATTCCTGAATAACAGGTTGGCATTGCCGGTAGCCTGTTGCAGGGTGCTTACACGATTAGCTGCTATAGCTTGCTGATCTTTCAGCTTATCAATTCTTACTAACGCGTCAGACACTTCGCCAACGGCATTTAAAACCGATTGCCTAAACTGCAAAACGTTTTTCTCACGCTCAACCTGGGCAACTTTATAAGTTGTGCTCAACCGTTTACGATCAAGCAATGGTTGTATAACACTACCCGATACCACACCAAATAAAGATGCAGGGATATTAAACCAGTTGCTTGCTCTAAAAGAGTTTACGCCTCCGCTTGCCGAGATCCTTAACGCCGGGTACATATCTGCCTTGCTTATGCCTACTTTACTGTTGGCAATAACTAAAGCCAGTTCGGCGGTCTTTACATCGGGCCTGCGGCTTACTATAGCTGATGGCATACCTGCCGAAAGATTTTCAGGTACGGTTAACTGATCAAGGGTTGCGCTGCGTTCAATTTTATCTGGCAATTGGCCGGCTAAAATACGCAGTGCGTTTTCCTGTATGGTAATGTTCTGCTCAAATTGCGGCACTAACTGTGCTGCTGCTAAACGCTGTGCCTCGGCTTGTTGCACAGCCAGTGAAGTAACCTGGCCGGCTGTATATTGCAGGCGGATTATCCTCAGGGTACTATCGTTCAGTTTTACGTTCTTTTGGGCTATCTGCAATTGTGCATCCAGCATCAGCAGGTTATAATAACCTTGTGATACGCCGGCCACAATATTGGTTTGGATAAGCTTTTTAGCTTCGTTAGTTTGCAGGTAAGTTGCTAAAGCGCTTTTGCTTTGATTGCGGATCTTACCCCAAATATCAGCTTCCCATGATAAGGACAGATTAGCGTTATAGTCCTCTATATGCTTACTACCGATGAACTGGTTAAGGCTTAAACCGTTCAGGCTATTGTCTGAAGGGCGGTTGGTGTTAGCCGTAACATTGCCGGTCACAGTTGGTACATAGTTCCATTTTACTTGTTTAAAAAGTAACTGTGCCGACTCGATATTTTTCACAGCTATCTGCATATCGTAGTTTTTTTCGATAGCGCTGTCAATCAGCTTTTGCAGGGTGGCTTCGGTAAAAAAGCTTTTCCATTTAATATCAGCAATACTTGTAGTATCGCTTGTTGCCGCTGCATTCCTGAAAGCCACAGGCAAGGCAGGTTTGGGTGTTTCAATATCTTTTGAAACTTTACAAGCGCTTAATGCCAGTAGCAGCATAAATGCGAATGTGTTTATATATTTTTTCATTGTTTTGTCTTTGTTATATGTTGTTTAACTAATCGGTGATTTACTCACCCCGGTTACGCTCCGCTGGCCGACCCTCTCTGCTTCGCAAAGAGGGTGAAGAGCCAGTTTTTGAACCCTCTTTCCGCAAAGCGGAGAGAGGGTGGTCGGGCGAAGCAACGACCGGGTGAGTTAATACTTTTAGTTTACTTCTATTTGTTCAACGGGTTTAGCATCCGGGTTGTAATTTTTATCAAGGTGCCTTGAAAGCGGCACGCCTGTAATTTTTTCCTGCAGATGCTGGAAGATCACAAAAAGAACCGGGATGATCAATAAACCCAATATTACACCAGACACCATACCACCTGCAGCACCAATACTAATAGAGTGGTTACCCTGCGCAGACGGGCCTGTGGCAATACTCATTGGGAATAAACCAAATACGAAGGCCAGCGATGTCATCACAATAGGGCGTATCCTTAATCTTGCCGCCTCAACGGCTGCGTCAACCAGGGTTAGTCCTGCCCTTCGTTTCTGTACCGCAAACTCTACGATAAGGATGGCGTTTTTAGCCAGCAAACCGATGAGCATAATAAGCGCTACCTGCACATAGATGTTGTTTTCGATGCCGGTTATGCCCAATACGGCAAACACACCAAATATACCTGTAGGAATTGAAAGGATAACCGCCAATGGCAGGATGTAACTCTCGTACTGTGCCGCTAACAGGAAGTACACAAACACTAAACATAACAGGAACACAACGGTAGACTGACCGCCTGACGAGATCTCCTCGCGGGTTTGACCAGAGAACTCGTATGCAAAACCTTGTGGCAGCTCTTCTTTTGCTGTTTCTTGTATAGCCTTGATAGCATCACCTGAGCTGTAACCCGGTTTCGGGATGGCATTCACCTCGATAGAGTTGAACAGGTTATAACGTGACGCCGTTTCTGAACCATACACACGGGTCAGTTTAACCAGCGTGTTGATAGGAACGGTTTCGCCTGCTCTGTTTTTTACAAACACGCGGTCAATGGTTGTTGGGTCGGTACGGTCGGCAATATCAGCCTGTACCACCACCCGGTAATATTTACCGAAGCGGTTAAAGTCCGAAGCCTGTGCGGTACCAAAATAAGCCTGCATGGTCGATAAGATATCCTTAACATTCACACCAAGCTGATTGGCCTTCTCGTCGTCAATTTCCAATTGTAATTGTGGGTAGTCGGCTTTGTATGATGTAAAGGCATAAGCAACTGCCGGTTTCTGCATCAGTTTGGCAATAAAGTTATTGGCAATGCCGCTAAACTTATCCAGTTTGCCATTAGTTCTATCCTGCAGCATCACATTCAGCGCTTCCACGTTACTAAATCCCGGAACGGTTGGGAAACTGAATACGAAGAATGTACCACCCGGTACGGCACCTAATTTCCCCCTTACGATGTTTTGGATCTCATCAATGTTTTTAACCTTGCCGCGCTCGTCAGTAGGCTTTAACAATAGGAAGATAACCCCCGCAGACGGACTGCTTGACTGCGTTAAGAAGTTGAAACCGGATAATGCAGTAACGAATCTGGCTGATGGTAAAGTTTTCAACTGATCTTCGGCTTGTTTGAAGATCTTATTAGTACCGCTTAACGAAGTTCCGGATGGCGTTGAAACCGCTATGGCCACAAAGCCCTGGTCTTCGGTAGGGATAAATCCGGTTTTTGTCCTATTCACCATAAACACGGTAACAGCAATTAATACTGCAAGGCCGGCCATGCTCACCCATTTATTTTTGATAAGCACTTTTATACCGCCAACATACCTGTTAGTGATGTAGTTAAAGCTACCGTTAAAACCGGCATAAAACTTATCTACAAAGCCTTTTTTAGGCGCAACATGGCCATCAGCCGTATGCTTGTTCTTTAAAAACAGTGCAGCCAGCGCCGGGCTTAATGTTAAGGCATTAACAGCCGATATGATGATAGCTATAGCCATGGTCAATGCAAACTGCTTGTAAAATATGCCCGTAGAACCTGTCATGAAGCTTACAGGTAAAAATACGGCAGCCATAACCAGGGTAATAGATATAATAGCACCGGTTATCTCGTGCATTGCTTCGGTTGTTGCCTTTTTAGGGGTGAGGCTTGGGTCGTGCTCCATTTTGGCGTGTACCGCCTCGACGACCACAATGGCATCATCCACCACAATACCGATGGCGAGCACCAGTGCAAACAGGGTTAACAAATTGATGGAGAACCCCAACACACTCATGAAGAAGAACGTACCAATGATAGCCACCGGAACCGCTATGGCCGGGATCAATGTCGACCTGAAATCCTGCAAGAATATAAATACAACGATGAATACCAGCACGAAAGCCTCTATCAGCGTATGCTCAACCTGGGTTATAGACTCATCCAGGTCTGTTTTGGTACGATAGAACTGATTGTATTTGATGCCGACAGGGAAATCTTTTGATGCTTTTAACATCAATTTGTCAATAGCTATCTGGATCTCGTTAGCATTTGATCCTGACAGTTGTATAATACCGATAATAACACCGTCCTTACCGTTAAGGTTGCTGTAGCTGTTGTAAGAATAAGCACCCAGCTCAACACGGGCTACATCTTTTAAATGCAGTACAGAGCCGTCGGCATTAGAACGGATGGCAATATTCTGATATTCCTCAGGTTTGGTTAACTTACCTTTATATTTAATTACGTATTCAAATGACTGATCGCTGCGCTCGCCAAAACGGCCCGGAGCTGCTTCAATATTTTTGTCCTGTATGGCAGCCATCACCTCAGCAGGTGTAATTTTATAAGTAGCCATTTGCGCCGGATTTAACCAAACGCGCATTGAATAATCTTTAACACCACCAAATACACTGGCAGAACCTACACCAGGGATACGTTTGATCTCTGGTATGATGTTGATCTGCGCATAGTTAGCCACAAATGTCTGATCGTATTTTTTAGGGTCTTCTGTATAAATCGCCATCGCACCTATAAAGCTGTTTTGCTGCTTGGTGGTGGTGATACCATATTGCACAACCTCGGCGGGCAACTGGCTTGTAGCTTGCGAAACGCGGTTTTGCACGTTCACAGCAGCCTGGTCAGGATCGGTGCCTTGTTTAAAATAAACAGTAATACCAAGTGTACCATCGTTACTGGCGGTTGAGGTCATGTAGGTCATGTTCTCTACCCCGTTAATTGCTTCTTCTAAAGAAGGTGTTACCGAACGCAATATGGTTTCGGCATTGGCACCCGGGTAAACAGCAGATACCAATACTGCCGGTGGGGCAATATTAGGGAAGCGTTCCAGGGGCAGTTTGGTAAGGCCCAACACACCCACTATCACCAATAGGATGGAGATAACAGTTGAGAGTACCGGCCTTTCTATAAATTTCTTAAACATGATGTTTTATTTTTTGATGTGAGTTATCCAGGCTCCACTATTTTACAGCGGGGCAGGGAGTGTTTTCATTAAAGCCCTCTCCTTTAGGAGAGGGGTGATTGAGTTTTTTAGTTTTTAGCTACGGCGGCAGCTTTATCAACCGCTTTTTGCGGAGATATAACGGCACCTTCCTGCAGGCGGTCCATACCGCTTAGTACAATTTGGTCGCCGACTTTTACACCATCTTTAACCAGGTAGTTCTCGCCGCTTGTACCAACGATAGTAATAGGTAATTTTTTAACCTTGTTGCTATCGGCAAGAGCGTAAACAAATACCTTGTCCTGCATTTCAACAGTGGCTGATTGCGGGATAATTAAAGCATTGGTGTGTTGCAGGCTTAAGCGTACTTTACCCGTGTTACCAGAACGTAGCAAACCATTAGGGTTTGAAAAGCTTGCCCTTATAGTGATAGCGCCGGTATTTTTATCAAACTGACCGTCAATTACATCTATTTTACCTTGTTTGGCATACTCGCTGCCATCGGCTAACAATAAAGCTACAGATGGTAAGTGTTTAAGCTTATCCTTTAAGGTTTCGCCCGGGTATTGTTCTTTAAAGCTTACGAAGTCTTTTTCACCTAATGAAAAGTAAACGTGTACATCGTGCACATCAGATAGTTGGGTTAATGCCTCAACATCCTGCGGTGATACTAAACTTCCTTGTTTTTTAAGTAAACGGCCAATGTAACCGCTAACAGGAGCTTTAATAAGGGTATAACCTACATTGATCTGCGCGGTAGATACATTTGCTTTTGCCGATTCTATATTGGCTTTAGCAACCTGGTATGAAGCTTTCGCTGTTTTTAACTGATAGTCTGATACTACTTTGTTGGCTACAAGCGGGGTTAATTTATCAACTTCAAGTTGTGCGTTGCCTAAAGCAGCTTCGGCAGCGTGTAAGCTGGCTAAAGCGTTGTTTAAAGCAGCGCGGTAAGGTTGTTCGTTTATTTTAAATATAGGCTGGCCTGCATTTACAAAAGCGCCTTCGTCTACAAAAACTTTGTCTAAAGCACCGCTAACCTGCGGGCGAACTTCTACGTTAACTGTTCCTTCAATACTTGCAGGATATTCCTGGTAAGTAGTTTGTGTACCTGACGTTACAGCGGCCACCGGTAATGCTGGTGGGGGAGGTGCCTGTGGTGTTTGCGGCTTTGGTGAGCAGCTGAATAATGATATGGCGATAATCGCTATTAAGATGATTTTCATGATAATTAATTTTGAGTTTGTTGTTGTGATTGCAGCTCTTATGCTGTTTAGATATATTGTTGAGTTGGTAGTTTTCATTAATAGTATTCTTTATGGGTATTAAATATTTAAAGATTGATATTAAAGTGTATTGCCTGAGGCTTGCTAAATGTTACAACATTTAATGTTGTTAACATATTTAACACTGTTAAGTTGCGGAGTGTGGGGTTGTGTTTTCATGGTATATAGAATTATTTGTGAGTATTAGTTATTTATTTGGGGTTATAGACCGGATGATACCGGTAATAGCATCTCTTAATACCTGGCGATTGATCTCGTCTGATGAGCCACGGCTTAATATATTTATTGATATAAGACCATGCACTACCGACCAAAAAGTATAGTACTTGGTGCAGATCACATCCGAGTCCATATCTTTAATTTGCATCAATTCACCTATTGAGGTGCTAAAGTGTTTCCAGGGTATTGAAGCTTCTTCAAGGTTATTGACCATGTCGCAGCAACAGCTGGTAGATACACCAAACATAACCTGATATAATTCCTTATTAGCGAAAGCAAAGTTCCAGTAAGCAAGCCACATTGCCTCCAGCTGATCAGCCGGTGAGGTATATTTGCTTTTAGCTTCCTGCAGATCTTTTGATAGTATCAAAAAGCCTTTGCGGGTTAACTCTAATAAGATTGCCTCTTTATTGGCAAAGTATTCATATATAATAGGGGCTGTGTATTCAATAACATCAGCTATTTTACGCATACTTAAGGCCTGCCATCCTTCTTCCTTAACAATTTGCAGAGCAGCCTCAAGGATATTTATCCTGGTCTCCTCTTTCAATCGTAATATCCTGTCTTTACTGGCCATTTTATTTAGTGCTATTAGATTATTTAACAGTGTTAAGCAAATATACATTACAATGCGAAGCACCGTTTCATCTGATTGTCATTTACTCAATTAATTTCTTTATCCGTTGCCGAATCGGCACTGCAGTTATAAGTTTCATGAAATTTTACAAGCTTTAGCATTACATCTATTGCTATTTCATAATTTTTGGAGCCAACTTCTTTTCTGTATTGGGTTTCCAGCTCGGTAACCTGCCTTTTTAAGTAGTTATAAAACTTAGTGCCTTCTTCGGTTAGGTGCAGCATAACTACACGTGCATCATCTGGGCTTTTTTCGCTTTTAACCATGTTGAGGGCTTCCAGTTCTTTAACTATTTTGCTGGTGGCCTGCTTGGTAACGCTAAGCTTTGCAGCAAGGGCGTTATTTGAAATGCCTGTAGTACCAATACTCATAAACAGGGGCAGGTGCGCGCTGTTAAAACCAGGATGATGTACAACACACAGCTTTTTGCTGCTCCACTCATCAATAAAGCGCTTTAACAGGTAAACCAACTTTGGGGCTACTCTTTTTGGATCTTCTGATACTGGACGAATCTCTGCCATGATACTATACTAACAAATAAAGGTCAACTTGGTTTACGAATATAACCATTAAAAGTCAAACTTAACTAACGTTCTGATACCCCATTCAGGTGCACCCGGATGATCCAGGTAAGTAAAACGTTTAACCAAATCAACACGTAATAATTTAAATATGTTACCAACGCCTACACTACCCTCCATATAAGGTTTTGAACCTAATGAATAAGTTGCGCCACTTGTGCCATTGGCACCCGGGAAACGCAGTAATGATGGGTCATTAGCAGGGTTGTTTTCGCTTCTTACACCGCCCCATAAAGCTTTAAAATCAATAATCTCGCGCAGCTTTAATTTTTTAAGTAACGGAACGCGGTTAAATAAAAAGCCGTTAAAGTTGTGGTCAATTGTTACACTGGCATAGTGGTCACTCACAAACTCCTGAAAGTTCATTAAGTTATATGACTGTAGCTGAAACGCATAAGTTTGGTTGGCGTGGTGAATATCCAATAAAGGGAAAGGCACTTTGCCAAACAGGTATCCGCCTTCTGTGCTTACATCGGTAAAACCTAATTGCGACAGGTAAAAGCGTTTGGTAATGTTAGCGGTTATGTTCTGGTAGTTATAGTCGCCGCCTAATAAGCCTTTAACACCCTGCTGATAGTTTAAGGTAAAAATAGGGTACTTATCAGGTATTGGTGTGCGGTATAATTTACCCTGGTAAAATTTTTCATGCGGGGCCCAGCGTATTTGTGCTGATAGCTCTGTAGTATGAATCTGGTTAACATCGTTTATAGCACCGCTTGGCAACAGGTTCTGGAACTGTAATGCGCCTGCCGGGCTCTGGTTCCATTTTTTAAAGCCTAACGAGTATGATAAGTGGTTAGTAAACTCATGCACATAATCCAAACGGAAGATGTCATTATATAACCAGATGTCGTTATTACCACGTTTAAATGATAACAGGAAGTTGCTTTCCTGAACAAACTGCAGTTCCTGGCCCGGTATTTTGGTATCGTGCTGGAAACTTGCCCTTACATAGTTTTGCGGGAACGAATAAATAGATTTATTGTTAAGCGAGTAAGTGCTGCTTAAAAAATATTTGAATTTTTCATCCTTGGTACCATAGGCGCCATAGGTTTCAAAATAATACCGTTTGCTCAGTGCCGGAGTTGAACGGCCACCAATACGCGGGCGGAAACCTTCTACCGGGTTAAAGCTGTAAAATGTATTTGCAGGGCCAACCTCAAATTTGCCATAATTTTTATACCCGGCTAAAACCAGTGTGGCAATATCCATTGTCTTTTTAAACGATGGGATGGTTTGCAGGCTATCGATATTTTTGTAGATACTGGCTGCTTCCGCGTCTAAAGTATCCGGGCGGCTTTGTGTCCAGTAACGGTCGTCTTTTGTAGCAGAGTTTGATGCAAACACCTGTGCGGGGCCATCATAAGTTTCTTTACCGCGTGGTTTGTTTATCTCAAAGTTATTGATGGTAACCAGGCGTTCGCCATAAACACCGCCGCCTTTGTTCTTATTAATACCAAATTCAATCTTCAGGTCGCTTTGGCTCAGGTGATATTTGCCGTCGTTGTTTTTTTCATAAGAAAGGGTAGCCTGCATCTGCCTTACAAAATTAAGGTTGATGTTTTTGTTAACCGTAAGCTCTGCATTTTGAACAGCATAGTTGCCATCCATAGTAATGTAAATGCGGCCTTCAAACAATAAACCGTTTGTATTGCGTGGCGTAAAGCTCAGCTCAATTAAGTTTGGCTGCTGATCTTTCAGTGTATCGGTAATAAAGAACTTATAAAAATCAGGAGAGTGATCAGCAATAGGGCTAAGCAACTGGTTACTTAATAACGATACATTGTTATCATAGATATTAATATCCTGATACATGCGGTTAAAGTAAGCGGTAAGGCCCTGGTTATCTACAAAGTTTTCATCGTATTTAACCTGTTTGTTAGCCTCAATTACCTGTTTTTTAGCATAAGGCGCTTTGCGGTAATAATTGTCAGACAGTTTTTCTTCTAAATACAAAGGCAATAAGGTTTTACCACCTATAGCGGTTGAATCCTGCTCACGAAATAAAAACTTGTAGTTTTTGAATATGCGTTTGTTTTTAAACTTGTCTGATAAGTTGCTCAACGAGAATATCATGCGCTCGTACTGTTTGTACTCGGCATAGCTGTAATTCTCTAATTGGTTTTGTTTTTTATGAGCAATAACCTGGTGTATCAATTCAACAGCAGGGTTATTTTTGTTAGAATATTTTTTCTTTTTGGCCGATTTTACAACTACCTCGTTAAGGGAATGGTTATCCTCTACCAGGTTAACGTTAATGGTTTGATCTTTTCCCGGCTCAATATCACGAATAACAGTTTTGTAACCAATGAAAGTTACTTTTATCTGTTTGTAGTTACCATTGTTTGTTAAGCTGTATTCGCCCTTAGTATTGGTACTCATGCCTATAGTAGTACCCGCAAATGATACGGTTACAAATGGCATTACTTCTTTTCTTTTTGCATCGGTAACAACACCCTTAATTACGGGGCTTTGTGCAAATGCAGCAAGTGAAAAGGGCAGTAGCAGTATTAATATGATGCTTTTTTTATAAAGCGTATGGAGTAGGGTTTTCATTATGTAATTGTGAGATTTAGAAACAAGGTTGATTGAGTTGGTGACAAGGTGTAACCATTGACTGCTTTTTAGTTAATGGTTTTACAAATTGCTGTATTGCTTTTGCTGATGATGATGCAAAGCTGCGAACGCTTAGTGTTAAAAATTCCATGTCAATATTAGGGCCTAAAAAATTTTGTTTTAAGCCTTCTCCCACAACATCAACAATTGTTTTAAACAGGCGGGGCTGGGTAGTTGCGGTTGATGTAACCGGCATCCCTGCCTTATCTGCAAAAGGGTTTTGAGTGATGGTAAATTGTGAAATATTATCATCAGCCACTCCTGTTGAGAATGCGGTTGAATTTTGCTGAGATAAGTATATTGTTTCCATGTCTTTTTTAAATAACACTGCAAATGTAAACCGAGTTGACGATATTAGTCAACTAAATTTACTATTTAACTTATTTATGACATAAAAATGAAACTACTGATAGTTGAAAAGATTGCCATGACAATTGAGGCCCTAAAACCGCTTGTTTATAGCTGATTTGCGATAAAATTGCAAAGTGTAATAAATACACTGAAAAGCAAATTTTTTGATAAAAAAATTAACTTGAACGGAATTTTTAAAACAAGTATTTAATTTTTTTTTGTTGCCAAAATGTTTTATACCGGGGTTGAATAGCGGTCATTTTTACCGGCTTTATCTGAAAATATGAATAGGACTATTGGGGCAAAAGTCCAAAAGCAAAATTTTATTACGCCATGTGTTAAATTGCCGGGGTAATGATTTGCTAAGGTATGTTTGAACAGAATTGTTAGTTCTTGTTGTTTTCAACAAGTGTGCGAATATCTAAAGGCATGGCGGCTTATTGGTGACAACACCAACAAGGGCGAAGTGTGCGAATATCTAAAGGCATGGCGGCTTGCTGGTGACAACACCAACAAGGGCGCGAAAGGTGTTCGGAAGATTTGATTTACGCCAAGACTCCTTCCTTGGGGAAGGGTGCGGCTGCCTGTGAAGTGGCGGGTAGGGGTTATTTACGCCAATATCTATCTCACAAACCCCTCCCTGCACCCTCCCGTTGGGAGGGAATCGCACAATCCGCCGCTTCTTTTTAATCTTCAGAACACCTATATTGTTGTCACCAACAAGCCGTAGGACTCCCTCGCCGGTTCAAATGCCGACACTTATGCCAATTATTCTCCAGGACGCCTGAAGGGGCGGCAGATCAATAAAAAACTCTATTAAACCATCAAATTCTGAAGTTGAGTGATATGTATGGATACCAGCCTTCGTTGGAGTGGCCGGCCAGCACTTGTAAAATGGTTAGGCTGGCTGGCGAAAAATAGAATCCACCGCCTACTCCCTGGTGCCAGGTGCTGGAGGTTTCGCCATCGGCCCAAACACGGCCGGCATCATAAAACCCGCTTAAACCCAATTGGCCCGGAATAATATAACTTGCAATATTAAACAGTTTTACCCTGCCTTGCAGGTTGTTATATACCATATGCTTACCCGCGAAACGGTTTTGCAGGTAGCCCAGCAAATTGCCTTGCCCGCCTAAAAACATTGATTGATAGAATGCTTGTTTACCTATGGTTATACCACCGCCCACACGATCTGATAATACAATGGTGCCGCTTGAATTAAGTTTCTGGTAAAAGGTAAACTCCGGCCTTAGCTGCATAAATGATTTAGAGTAGCCATTTAAACCGTTATAACCCTCTAAACTAACGTTTATATAATAACCGCCTACAGGCAGTAATTGCCCTTTGCGCTGGTTGCTATTAAAGTTAACCACAAAACCCAGGTGGGCTTTATCTTTATCAACCGTTAGGCTATCATATGAACCAATTTGCGAGGTGTTGTTAATGAACCGGCCAACGTTATCTTTCAGGTCAAGGTGATAGAACTGTAATGACGGGCCCGCGCTTATGGTGCTGCTTGTGCCGGTATGCCAGCGCAGGGCCGGGTCAAACTCATAGGTATCAAACCGGGTACGATAAAACCTGCGATAGTTGGATTGCTGCTTGTTGATAGGTGTTTCGTCTCCTAAACCAAAAAAGTTGAGCGTATTATCAGGCGCCTGTATAAAAACCTGCAACAGGAAATCGGCCTTGCCTATGGCTTGTATCCACTCACCATTATACTTTATGCGGAATGCATCAGTGCCAAAAGAATGGGTTACAAGCACCTGTTGTGTGCTGGAGTATGGCAGCTTACGGAAACCGTCCTTTTTGGTATATTTAAAACCCAGTCCCAATAAAAAGCCGTCATCCGCATTAATAGCAGCGGTTGCCAGTGGCATCCATATGTTGTATGGGTTGGTTTGTACAAAGCGTGTGTTTAAGGTATCAGCAGAAATATGCGTGTTCAGCTTGTCTGTTTTCCCTTCAAATTTGGTATCCTTTGTATCGTAAACCCGCACCTTGTTCTTTGAATCAACAACATTATAAACGTTGCTTCCGTCGCCGCCAATTACCCTTAATTTAATAGGGGAAGCGGGAGTGTTAATTACGATATGGTCATCTCCGCCGGAGGAGTATAATCTTATTTCTTTAGTGATATCGGGGTTATAGGTCATGGAGAACACGGTGTCTCCGGGCTTTTCATTTTTATACTTATTTACTAAAACATGCATGCCGCCGTTTGGCGCATCTGATAGGGTTATATACTCATCTTTATCAGTAGTACGTATATCTGTCAGCCTGTAAATAAAACGATAAAAATCGCCCATAACTTTGGGGATCTGATTGCGGCGCTGTTTTAATTTATTCAGCAGCTCGGTATGCCGGGTTGCATAAACTTCTTTAGGTAACTGGCGCAGGCCTTCTTCTAATACCGCATCGGTTTCGGCGGCTACAAATTCATTGGCAATTTTCATCCATTGGTCATAGCTCATCTGCGCATCAGGCAGGGCATTAACAAAACGGGTTTTAGCCAGCCAATACTTAGCATCAGGGATATCTGCCCTAAAATCGCCCAGTAAGGGGTTTATAAAAGGCAGGGCGGCAATGTCAGGAAATATGCCTTCTTCCAAATGGAAGGCCTGGTCGCGGTCACGTGGTACGGCGGTGTACAACTTGTTATCTTTACCCAGTTTTTTTTCGGCCCAGCGCCATTGGTCCTCGTGGCGGTCCCAGTCGCCAATCAGCAAGTCCAGCATCCGGGCACGTAAAAAAGCCTTCCCATCAAACCGGTTATCGTAACTTTTTACAACACTGCCTAATACTTTAAAGGTATTATCAGATTCGCCTATGGGTTCGCGTTCTTCCAGCAGGCATACAGTGCCTGCAAATATTTTTCTGTATTCGCCCAGCGCTTCATCATCAGCAACCACCCCAATTACCGGGTGGGCGTGGGGTACGCCAGCGGCATCTGCCAAAGGCGGCACAACCAATGCCGAATAGGGGTGCTGGCCGCTTAGTGCATCATTGATCCAATCAACCGCGAAGGTGCCCTGCAGGTTCTCGGGCAATAACTTATCAGGTGTTTTTTCAACGCTGCGCAGTACCCATTCCTTGCCGCTTTTATCGGCCAGGCGCAGTGATTTTGATTGCATACCACCGCCTTCCTTTACAGGGATTAGGCCGCCGTAAAGCGCGGATATTTTTATGATAGGCAACTTAACCGCCGTGGCCCATTCCTTACGATAGTTTTCGCCAAAGAGCCAGCGGTGGATCCCGCTAACATTATTATATGATGGGTGTACTTTAATTATAGTACTATCAGGCAGGTTGGCTTTAACAAAAGGTTTCTCCTGTGCAAAAGCCGACAGACCCGCACAAACAACTAATAAGGTGGTAGGTAGATTTTTAAGCATTGTATAAGGGGTTTAACAAATTTCCGTTTTAAAAACCATTTGGTGGCTTAATGCGATACACAAACAGCGCACAAATTGCAATTATTATGACATTATTATAAGTGTAAAGATAAATGTTTAGTTGCTAAATGCCTGATAGTTTAAAAATCAATTGTTTGTTAAGGGATTTTTATAAATTACAGCGGTAAAGCGCATATCCCCAGCTTACTCCAATATTTGCCATATAAATTATTAATATTATGAAAGGATTTTTC
This sequence comes from Mucilaginibacter sp., assembly GCF_041660805.1. Classification (GTDB taxonomy): domain Bacteria; phylum Bacteroidota; class Bacteroidia; order Sphingobacteriales; family Sphingobacteriaceae; genus Mucilaginibacter. The sequence continues at coordinate 511,021 of NZ_JBAZVP010000001.1, forward strand.
TGCACGTTATTATTGTTAACTGTTTGTACTTATATACCTGCAAGGGCGCAGCAAAACGGCAAACTGCCACAACTGCTTTTAAGGCTTGATGATATAGGGATGAACCATTCTGTTAATATGGCTGCCGAACAAGTGGCAAAAACGGGGATACCTTTTTCGGCTTCGGTACAGTTTGCAACGCCATGGTACCAGGAAGCGGTTGAAATATTGAAAAAATATCCGCAGGTGAGCGTAGGTGTGCATTTAACCCTCACATCAGAGTGGAAAAATTACCGATGGGGGCCGGTAACCGGCCGTAGCGCTGTACCCAGTTTAGTAGATAGTGTTGGTTATTTTCGCCAGTCTACCGGTGCTTTTGCCAAAGGCGGATATAAGATGGAGGAAGTAGAAACAGAACTCTCGGCACAGATAGAGCGGGCTTTAAGATCCGGGTTAAAAATCACTTACATTGATCCGCATATGGGCGTGGCCTTATCAACCCCGGCAATGCGCGCCCTTACAGAAAAGCTTGCCCGCAAATATAAACTCGCCATATCCACATTAAGTGAGGTTACCTACTATGGCGAAACTTATATGGAAATGTGGGGTGAACCCGTTGCTACCAAAAAATCGGCGTTTTTAGCATATGTAAGCAATAAGCTAAGTACAACCCGGCCAAACATGGTAGTGATACATGTTGCGCAAATGGGGCCCGAAATGGATGCCCTGTTTGATATGAACAGCAGCATGATGAACACCAAAGAAGGCAAACCGTTAACCAGCCTGCACCGCCAAACCGAACTGAACATGCTGCTATCGCCGGAGTTTAAGGCTTTGGTGGGGAAAAAGTTCCGGCTGATCAATTATGATCAATTACTGGCAGGGAAAGATATAAGTATTTTAAAGGCGTCTGATAATAAATAAGGTAGGGCAGAACGTCTGCCTGAAACCTCCCCGGAGGTTGATCCACCAGGTTATGCCGGATTTATTCCGGCATTTTTTATGCTGTAAGGTTAATATCTGTGTCATTTTATTACATAAATACCTGCCATTTTCTCATAATGCCGCCAATTTTTGATCTTTTTTCGTATCATTTCATATTTTTTTTCATTTGAAATAGTTTGAATTATATAACTTTGAATTATGGCAACTGTAGAAACACTTGAAGAATTTTATAAGCAAAAGCTAAACTGGCTACCAGATAACCTTGGGCAGGACATTGGTCATTTCAACGTTTTCAGGCTGGAGGATTGTTATCAGCCTAATGCTACTCCGGTAAAATATAGCCGCCGTGATTTTTATAAGATCAGCCTTACCCATGGTAAGAATATAGTTCATTATGCCGATAAAAGTTTAGAGACCGATGGCCCTACGCTTATATTTTATAACCCAAATGTGCCGTATACTGTTCAGCATCAAGATGATAATCACCAGGGGTTCTTCTGTATCTATAAGGAATCGTTTTTTACAGATATGCTTAGGAATAATATTCATAACCTGCCTATGTTTGCACCGGGTGGCAAGCCATCATACATATTAACCGGCGAACAGGATGTATATGTAAGCCAGGTTTTTGAAAAAATGCTGGGTGAGATCAACTCCGAGTACAGGTTTAAGTATGACCTGCTGCGCAACTACGTTACCGAACTGATCCACTATGCTTTAAAGATCCAGCCATCAGAAATACTATACCAGCACCCCGATGCCAATTCGCGCATCACCTCTATATTTACCGAATTGCTGGAGCGCCAGTTCCCTATAGAAACGCCCGCGCAACGGTTCAGCCTCCGCTCGGCTAAAGACTTTGCCGATCAGTTATCGGTACACGTAAACCACCTGAACAGGGCTATACGCCAAACCACCGGTAAAACTACCACTACTCATATTTTTGAAAGATTAACCAGCGAAGCTAAGGCCCTCCTCAGGCATACCAACTGGAACGTTGCCGAAATTAGCTACAGCCTGGGCTTTGAAGAACCCGCGCATTTCAACAACTTTTTCAAAAAACAAACCAGTACAACACCATCTGCATACCGGGTTGTTTGAATTTTGCAATAATTGGTTTGAATGATGTAAACCTAAAATCCAATAGCCGCCGTAATTTTGTTTTATCAAAACAACAAGATTATGGAAAAGAAAACATGGTTTATAACAGGTGCTTCAAAAGGGTTTGGGCTTAGCCTGGTAAAGCAATTATTAGCTGCCGGGCAAAATGTTGCTGCTACCTCACGCAACTTAGCCGAACTTGTAAAGGCAGTAGGCTCAGTAGCTGATAACTTTTTACCCATAGAAGTTGAACTTGGAAATGAAGATAGCGTAGGCTGTGCCCTCCACAAAACATACAATGCTTTTAAACAAATAGATGTTGTAATAAATAACGCAGGCTACGGTATTGGCGGCAGCATTGAGGAACTTACCGATAAAGAAACCCGCGACAATTTTGAAGTAAATGTATTTGGTACATTAAACGTTATCCGTATGGTAATGCCTTACCTGCGTGCACAGCAATCGGGTCATATTATTAATATTTCATCAATCGCCGGTATTGCGCCTGCAACAGGATGGGCCATATATGCCGCCACAAAATTTTCGGTTGTTGGCCTTTCTGAGGTTTTGGCCGAGGATGTAAAAGCTTTTGGTGTAAAGGTTACCGTTGTAGCCCCGGGCGCTTTCCGCACTAATTTTTTAACCCCCGAATCATTAACTATTGCCAAACATCCTATTAATGCTTACCAGGATGTAAGGTCGTCTCATGCCAGGTTTTTGAAAATGGACGGGCATCAGGCGGGTGATCCTGAAAAAGCAGCGGCAGCTATTATTGAAGTTGCAGGCGAAGAAAACCCACCATTATACCTGTTACTGGGTGATGATGCTTATGACAGGGCAATGCAAAAGCTTGACAAGTTGGAAAGGGAATTTCAACTAAGTGAGGAACTATCCCGCTCAATGGCTTATAGCGCATAATTTATTTTTTAATCTACTTAAAAACACAATAAAAAATGGACACTCAAAAAGTATGGTTTGTAACCGGTGCATCTAAGGGTTTAGGGCTTACACTGGTTAAACAATTATTAAGCAAAGGCTATAAAGTAGCCGCCACATCACGCAATATAAATGATCTGACAGACGCCGCAGGCACATCAGATAACCTTTTACCGCTTGCTGTAAATATTAAAGATGAAGGCAGCGTTAAAGATGCCATTAACAAAACAGTAAGCCACTTTGGCCATATTGATGTTGTGGTTAATAACGCGGGTTACGGTTTAACCGGCAGCCTTGAAGAATTAAGCGACCAGGAAGCACGTGATAACTTTGATATTAACGTGTTTGGGTCATTAAATGTAATACGTGCAGCAATGCCATATTTGCGCGAACAAAGATCAGGGCATATATTTAATATCTCATCAATAGGTGGTTTTACAGGTAGTTTTCCTGGCTTTGGTATTTATTGCGCTACTAAATTTGCGGTACAGGGCTTAACCGAATCATTAGCTGCGGAAATTAAAGCGTTTGGTGTAAAAGCAACCGTTGTTTCGCCCGGTTATTTCCGCACCAATTTCCTGGCACCCGATTCATTGAATGTACCTAAGAACGAAATTCAGGATTACAAAGATGTACGCGAAGTGCAGGCTGCCCACCAGAATGAGATTAATGGTAACCAGGCCGGCGACCCTGAAAAAGGAGTTGCAGCGATTATTCAAGTTGCTGAATCGGCAGAAGCACCCCTGCATTTATTTTTAGGTCAGGATGCATATGACCTGGCTTATCAGAAAATGGATGCTGTAAAACAAGATCTGGAAAACTGGAAAGAATTAATTACTTCAACAGGTTTTTAATAACCTCATATCACCTGCCTGATCAGCCCCGCGTTTCTTTTGAAATTAACCGGGAATTGATAGATGCAGATTGAGGCTATTTTTTTAATTAGTAAAACACCGATGTAAAACGGGGGTTTTATGAATGTATATTTGTTTAAACGAAAACAACTCAAAACAATTAATATGATACAAGCTAAAGGATACGCGGCACAGGATGCCCAAACAGATCTTGCACCATGGGATTTTCAACGCAGGGAAGTTGGGCCGCATGATGTGCAATTTGATATTCAATTTTGCGGTGTTTGCCACTCTGATCTTCACCAGATCAAGAATGATTGGTTCCCCGGAATATTCCCGATGGTACCCGGCCATGAAATTGTTGGCCGTGTAATTAAAGTGGGCGATCATGTAACTAAATTTAAAGTGGGCGACCTTGCCGGAACAGGCTGTATGGTTGATTCATGCCAGGTTTGCGAAAACTGTAAACAGGATCTGGAGCAATACTGCTTAGAAGGCAGCACACAAACCTATAATAGCATGGAGCGTGACGGATCGTCACCTACGTACGGCGGTTACAGTAATACTATTGTGGTTAGGGAAGAATTTGTGCTGCACATATCAGACAAATTAAACCTTGCAGCCGTTGCGCCTTTATTATGCGCAGGTATTACCACTTATTCGCCTTTAAGGCATTGGAAAGTAGGCAAGGGACATAAGCTGGCTGTATTAGGCTTAGGCGGATTAGGCCACATGGGCGTTAAATTTGGAGTAGCTTTTGGTGCCGAAGTTACTGTATTAAGTACTTCACCTAAAAAGGAAGAGGATGCTAAAAAACTGGGTGCCCATCATTTTGTGGTAACTACAGACGAAGCACAGGTAAAAGCCGCGATGGGTACCTTTGATTTTATTTTAGATACCGTATCTGCCGAGCACGATTTTAATATGTATCTAAGCCTGTTAAGAACCAACGGAACAATGATTTGCGTAGGCGTACCGCCTAAACCGGCAGAAGTAGCCGCATTTAGTTTACTTGCAGGCCGTAAAAGTTTAGCAGGATCGGGCATTGGCGGTATTGCCGAAACTCAGGAAATGCTTGATTTTTGTGCCGAAAATAACATTGTTTCAGATATTGAAATGATTGATATTAAGGATATTACCGCCGCTTACAAGCGTATGGAAAAAGGCGATGTACGTTACCGGTTTGTAATTGATATGGCTACATTGTAAGTATATCAATTTAATTCATAGAAACTAATCTCTGTGACCTTTGTGGCTTCTTAGTGTTCTTTGTGGTTAATTTACCACATGTCATAAAGAGGGAAACTCAAAGAGGCACAGAGATTTTTTATTTACCGCCAGTACTCATTGGTTAATAATTAAAATGAATGTTATTTCCTAACAATTATGCATATTTACATAACCTAAACTGTAAGTAATGCCCGGAAGAAAACCTGCCAATCCTTTAGTTGTTATTTTAATCGCATCACTTATTGCCGGCACATTAGATGGTTTGGCGGCAATATTTATATTAGCTAAAGGGGAGGCTGCCCTTGTATTTAAATACATAGCCAGTGCAATCTATGGAAAAGCAGCTTTTGCCGGGGGAGTAGGCATGGTTTATACAGGTATTGTTTTTCATTATTTAATAGCCACCTGCTTTACTATCCTGTTTTTTATAATGTATGGCTTTATACCCCTTGTAAGAAAAAGTCTTTACTTAGTTACTGTACTTTACGGCGTGTTTATTTGGGTGGTTATGAATTTACTGGTACTCCCAATAACACAGATCAAGAATATAATAACGTTAGAAGGAGCGTTGAAAAATATTTTGATACTGATAATTTGCGTTGCCTTACCAATTGTTTTAATCAGTTATAGGTATGAACGGTTGAAAGTAAAATAATACCGGTATTAACACACCTTTACCAGTTGGCTACTCGTTAAATGCAACAGACATTCCGTCTTCTGCTACATCACAAAAACTTAAAACTGAATAAGATGTAGTGTTATATATGCGCTATGTTCCCGTAATTTTAGTTTTAGCCGGTATCTTAATTTCATGTACCGATTCCCGTAAACCTGCTTATGTTATCACCAGGACAGGTGATACCATTATAGTAGCAAAGCAAGATACCTTGCCGCCACCGGCACCAGACAGCGCCGGCTATTTTACCAAAATTTCTACAGGGAGCACCACCCCGGAGGAACTGGTCGCGTTTGCTAACACCTTGAAAGGCATCCCTTACAAATACGCATCTGCCGACCCTTTCGAAGGCTTTGATTGCTCGGGCTTTATCACATTTGTATTTAATCATTTTGGGATAGCCGTACCGAGGCGTTCTGTAGACTTTACTTACATGAACAAGCAGATAAACCTGCCCGATGCCGAAACCGGCGACCTGATACTATTTACCGGGACTGACAGTACAGAAAGAGTTGTAGGCCACATGGGGATTATCATAGCTTCGCCCGGTAAGCCATTATCATTTATCCATTCCACATCCGGCAAAGCGGCCGGTGTAACCGAAACCCCTTTTAATAATTATTACAAAGGGCGGTACATGAAAACGATCAGGATATTCCGGCAAAATGGTAGATAGAGGTAACAGCATGAGCGGGTAACTAAGCTTATAGTCACAAATTCGTTACACTGCGCCAAATCAATTTTAAAGACTATCAACTAAACCTGTAAAATTCTTAATATTATGTTTTCCTATCTATGAATTCATAGAGGAGCCTTATTACTTAAACTAATATTAAAATAAATGATTAAATCTTTAAAAAGTGCATTACTGGTACCTTCAGTAGTGTTTATGGCGCTAACTGCCACTGCCCAAACGGCTGTACAGCCTAAATTGGTAGAGAAGGTTACCCGCAAAGGTACAGAGCTTGTAATCCCGTATGAGAAGTATGTGCTTCCAAACGGCTTAACCGTTATCCTGGCAGAAGACCATTCAGACCCGTTGGTTCATGTGGATGTTACTTATCACGTAGGTTCTGCCCGTGAAGAAATTGGCAAATCGGGTTTTGCCCACTTTTTTGAGCACATGATGTTCCAGGGATCTGACCATGTTGCCAATGGCGATCACTTTAAAATTATTACAGAAGCAGGTGGTACCCTAAACGGATCAACCAATCGCGACCGTACCAACTATTATGAAACTGTACCGGCTAATCAGCTCGAAAAAATGCTTTGGCTGGAGTCTGACAGGATGGGCTTTTTGCTTGATGCCGTTACACAACAAAAATTTGAAGTGCAGCGTGCAACCGTTAAGAACGAACGCGGGCAGAACTACGATAACAGGCCTTACGGCTTAGCCGGCGAATACACTTCTAAAAATTTATATCCCTATGGCCACCCTTACTCATGGTTAACCATTGGTTATATTGAGGAGTTGAACAAGGTAGGTGTTAATGATCTTAAAAACTTTTTCCTGAGATGGTATGGCCCTAACAATGCTACCATAACCATTGGCGGCGACCTAAATGCTAAACAAACTCTGGCATGGGTGCAAAAATATTTTGGCAGCATACCACGCGGCCCGGTTGTTAAAAACATGACTTTACCGGCACCTGTTTTAACTGCAGACCGTTATGTTTCTTATACTGATAACTACGCTAAATTGCCATTGTTATCCATCACCTACCCGGGTGTGAAAATTTACGACAAAGATATGTCGCCGTTAGATGCATTGTCAGAGATTATTGGGCAGGGCAGAAACTCTATCTTCTACAAAAACTTTGTTAAAACCCGTAAAGCTGCACAAGCTTCAATGAGTTCGTCAAATGCAGAACTGGCAGGTGAGATCAGCATCCGTGTGGTTCCTTTCCCTGGTCAAACAGTGGCCGATGCAAAGAAACTGGTAGATGAATCATTTGCTGAATTTGAAAAAACAGGTATCAGCGATGACGCATTGGTACGCTTTAAAGCAAGTGCCGAAGCAAATTATATTAATGGCTTATCAAGCGTAAGCGGTAAAGTGTCTGCACTGGCCCAGGCGCAGTATATGACAGGTAACCCAAATCAGATAGGCCGCGAACTGGCAGACATCCGTGCGGTAACCAAGGCTGATATTATGCGTGTGTACAACCAGTATATTAAAGGTAAGCCGGCTGTTATATTAAGCGTATTACCTAAAGGCGGCACTTTACAACCGGTTGCTGCCGATAACTATACCGTAAACACAACTGGTTATAAAGCACCTGATTATGGTTATAACGGACTTACCTACAAAAAAGCGACAGACAATTTTGACCGCACCCCAAAACCTGGTATTGGAGTAAACCCGGCTATAAAAGTCCCTGCTATATGGACAGCTACCACATCAAACGGCATAAAAATGATTGGTACGCAAAACAGCGAAATCCCGTCGGTATCAATATCTATATCAATTAAAGGAGGTGGTTTATATGCTGTAGCTAATCCTGCAAAAGCTGGCCTGGCCGGTATAGTTGGCCGTATGATGAACGAGGATACAAAAACCTACACAAGCGAGCAATTTACATCTGAGCTGGATAAACTGGGTAGCAACATCAGCGTGTTTGGCGGCAGCGAAGACATGATAATCAGCGTATCATCATTAACCAAAAACCTGCCTAAAACAATGACCTTGTTGCAAGAAAGGTTGCTGAGCCCTAAGTTTACACAAGATGCTTTGGATCGTATCAAGAAACAAACCATTGAAGGGCTTAAGCAAGCTAAAACACAGCCTGCTGGTGTAGCATCAACCGTGTATAGCAAAATACTTTACGGAACTGATAACGTACGCACTTATGCAACAGGCGGTAACGAAGAAACGGTAGCAAACATAACCCTGCAGGATGTTCAGGATTATTATGATAATTACTTTTCTCCGTCGGCAACCCGGATAGTTGTTGTGGGCGATGTTAATGAAGGTACGGTTAGGGGCAACCTGGCTTTCTTAAACACATGGAAAGATAAAAAAGTAACTATTCCAACCCCGGCAGAAGGTAAAATGTTTGATAAAACCACTTTGTACCTGGTTGATATCCCGGGCGCTGCACAGTCAGAGATCCGGATTGGTTATTTAGATAAGCTTAACTATGATGCAACTGGCGATTATTACAAATTGGGTATTGCCAACTACATTTTAGGCGGTGCGTTTAACAGCCACATTAACCTTAATCTTCGTGAGAAAAAAGGGTGGACCTATGGTGCACGTTCAGGCTTTAGCTCCGGCAAGAACGGCGGCGATTTTACTGCTTCTGCAGGTGTGTTAGCAACTGCTACAGATAGCTCTGTTGTTGAATTTATTAAAGAGATCCGCGATTATCAAAAAAGCGGTATCACACCTGATGAGCTAAAATTCACCCAAACCTCAATAGGCCAGAGTGATGCCCGCAGGTATGAAACCAACGGACAAAAAGCGGCATTTTTATCACGTATATTAGAATATGATCTTAAACCGACTTATGTTGATGAACAAAGCAGGATCTTATCAACCATTGCCCCGGCAGAGATAAACCAATTGGCTAATAAATACCTGAATACCGATAATATGGTGATACTGGTTGTTGGTGATAAGGCAAGAATATTGCCCGGCCTGCAAAAATTAGGTTACCCTATTACTGAGTTAGACAGCGACGGTAAAGCAAAATAATAAGCTTGCCGGTATTAAATATAAAATAAAGAGGCTGTCTCATAAGGGCAGCCTCTTTTTATGTGATCCCATTTGGACAACTTACGCATCAATTTCCTGACTATATGCCATTATATAAGAACTGACTTCAATTGCCCTAAAAGAGCGATACGAATATTTTTACTTGTTTGCGGTCTGGCGCTATCCAACTGGGCACCTATGCATTTTTTTTATAATTTGCGCCGGTTTTCATAGTCTGTATATCCAATTTTATTAATGAACAATAATGAGCTGGCCACCAAGCCACACTACCCCATATTAGACGGTCTTCGCGGTGTCGCAGCCATAATCGTTGTAACATTTCACCTAACCGAGCCATTAGGAACCGGGCACCTGGATATACTGGTCAATCACGGTTACCTGGCTGTCGACTTTTTCTATTTATTATCAGGTTTCGTGATCGGCTATGCTTATGACGACCGCTGGCATAAAATGACCGTCGGCAGTTTTTTCAAACGCCGTATCGAACGTCTTCAACCAATGGTGGTTTTGGGTATGACCCTCGGCGCTCTCGGATTCTATTTTACGGATTCTACGCTATGGCCGCTCATTCATACTATTCCTGTTTGGAAGATGCTGTTGGTGATGCTGATCGGTTACACTATCCTTCCTGTACCATTATCGCTTGATATACGTGGCTGGCAAGAGATGCACCCGCTGAATAGCGTGGGATGGTCATTGTTCTTTGAATACATTGCCAACATTCTTTATGCTGTCTGGATCAGGAAATTCTCCAAAACAGCATTAAGTATCCTGGTAGGCATAGCCGCTGTTGCACTCGCACACCTGGCAATCACAAACGGCGACGTAAGTGGTGGCTGGACACTGAATGTAGAACAGGTACGCATTGGGCTAACCCGTACCATGTACCCTTTCTTTGCCGGTCTGTTACTTTCACGTATAGCAAAACCAACTCAAATTAAAAACGCCTTTTTATGGTGCAGCCTTTTAGTAGCTATTGTACTTTATATGCCGCGCATTGGCGGCGCTGAGCACGTTTGGATGAACGGGATCTATGAATCTGTTTGTATTATCATCGTTTTCCCGCTTATAGTATACCTTGGCGCCAGCGGCGTGATGCAAACCCAAAGAGAGAACAGGATATGCAAATTCTTAGGCGATATATCCTATCCACTTTACCTGGTACATTACCCGCTGGTTTATTTTTACGTTGCCTGGATCAGCAACAATAAAGGCATAACGATTGCACAGGCGTGGCCTTACGCGTTACTTATTTTAACAGGCGGTATAGTTTTGGCCTATGCCACATTGAAATGGTATGATGAGCCGGTTCGCAAATGGTTGCGGAAAAAGCTTGCGTAGAACATCAAATCCTTTCGGAACATCGAACCTTATTTTGACCAGGACAGGCAGAGGCCATCCCTTTCGGGACAGCCTCTTTATTTTGTGTTAAATAATAACTTAATTTTTTATGAACGGGAGGGAGGCATTCTTGTATTCGGGTTTTTTAAGCTGAAGCTTTAGGGCCTTAAAGCTTTGTATTGGCCCCTCTGATGATACCAGGTTAACTACCCAGGCAGGTATGCTGCCTGCAGGGTCAACAGATAAAGTGTATTCTACTTTTATCTCATTATCTTTTAATGGTGATATGATCCATTTTCCTTTGGAGTTTGCTATCCTTACAATACCTTCTTTAATGGGCACCATACCGGCTACAGCAGGGCCATCAACTGTTACCACTTTGGTAACCGCATTCTGTGATGCCGTTAGGTGGGCCACAAAGTCGCGGTTTTTAACGGGCCATGGTAAGCTAACTTCAGAATAATAATAAAGCTCTGCCGGCGACACCTGTTTGAGCATTGTACATGATTTGGTATGATACACCCATTCTGTACAGGTTTTTACATCAAGCAATACCGTAACCATTTGCGATAAGTTTGCCTGAAAATTACACTCCACCCGTAAAGCTTTAACTTTTGAATCGGGTACGGGGCTTGTAAAAACCTTAATTCCGTCATGGTCACTTTTTAGTGTCCAGTTGGGTTGTGCAAAAACGTTTACAGTAGAAATACTGAACAGGAGTAAAAAGGCCAATATTTTAGTATGCATGAAAGTACAATTATGCGGCAAAAATAAATATTCAACTTTTGCCAGATGTCATCACTGCACCATAATCTACTTAAGCCGTGGCTACCAATCTACTTATGCTGCGATAAACATATTCGTTATAAATATGCCTGCGCGCAAACCTGCCCGGCGAATCTGCATTTACCAGCTTAACATAAACGGCTTTTGGCACATCAAAATATTCATATGTGTTGCCGTCGGTAAAGCTCACTTTCAATACTTGTGATTTGTATTCAAAATCAGCAATGGCTGCTGTTGTTGTGGTTAAAGTGTAATCCGCAAATGATTGGTTACGGGTTTCGGGGGCAATGCTTACCAAAAAATGGTATGCCTCTATAATGGTTTTGCTTTTTTCTTCAGCTTCCAGCTTGCTTTCTGCACTATCCTGAAATTTATCAGGGTGCCAGGCTTTCATCAGGCCACGGTAAACAAGTTTTAATTCCTGTAGTTCAGCGGCATCTGTAACCCCTAAAAGTTTGCGGTAATCAACGATTTTTTTCATTTTGTATGCTTATATTTATTGTCGTTGATCAAAGGCAGTGTTGTTATTGCACTTGCATCAGGAAAATAATTTGCAAAGGTACGCTTTTTAAGCCATATGATTTTTACAGCATTTATTAATAATTATTTGTTTATTTGTTGCAATAATTAACTTATGCAATAAATTTTATCCTAATAAATAAATTGAATAACATTCAGGCGGATATTGATGCTATATGCCAGATAGATGCTATAGCCTCAATTTTAGAAGTGATTTGTCGTACAACAAAAATGGGCTTTGCGGCGGTAGCGCGTGTTACCGATACAAAATGGGTAGCCTGCGCTGTACGGGACGAGATTAATTTTGGATTGAAACCGGGCGGCGAACTAAAATTGGAAACTACAATTTGTAATGAGATCCGTCAGCATCGCCAGGCGGTAATAATTGATAATGTTGCCGAAAGTAAATGCTTTGCTGATCATCATACACCGGCAATGTATGGGTTTAAGAGCTATATCTCTATACCCATCACTAAAAAGAATGGCGAATTTTTTGGTACGCTTTGTGCACTTGATCCAAAACCCGCACAATTGAACAATACTGAAATAATAGGTATGTTCAACCTCTTTGCCGACCTGATATCCTTACACCTGGATGCCCTTGAGCAATTGACAATATCAGAATCAAAGCTATTAGAAGAACGTAAAACAGCCGAACTGCGCGATCAGTTTATTGCCATACTCGGCCATGATTTGCGTAACCCGGTGGCGGCAGTGTTAAACGTTGCCCAGCTATTGTTACGCATGCCCCTTGATGACCGCACCAAACGACTGGCCAACATCCTGCAGGATGCATCATACCGCATGAAGGGTTTAATAGAGAACATTCTTGATTTTGCACGTGGCCGCCTGGGCGAGGGCATACAGTTAAACCGAAACGAGAACGAGCCTGTTGAGAAAATACTTAATCAAATTATTGATGAGCTAAAAGTGGCATGGCCCAACAAAGCTATTGAAGCAACCTTTGAACTAACTTGTAGTGTTAACTGCGATGGCCGGCGTATTGCCCAGCTGTTCTCCAATTTATTGGCAAACGCCTTATCCCACGGCACAAAAGACGAGCCGGTGAGTGTATTTGCACGCAGCGGTAACGGTGAGTTTAGCATATGTATAACTAATGCCGGTAAGCAGATCCCTGATGCTGTGATGAAAAGACTTTTCCAGCCTTTTTCCCGTGGAGAAATAGCGCCCGAACAACAGGGACTTGGCCTGGGGCTTTATATTGCCTCAGAAATTGCCCGTGTACATGAGGGCACCATTGTAGTAAACTCCACTGATAAAGAAACCTGCTTTACCTTCAAGATGCCGCTCAAAACGGAATAGTGATAAATAGCGCCGTTAGGTGCTAAAGCTTTGTAGAAATCATTGGTTAAACATTTTAGCGTGCCATCGGTACGCAACCTGACGTAGTTCCGTACCAATGGCACGGTGTTACTACCTGGTTGTTTTTCTACCGACCTTTAACCCCGATGGGGTTTTTCCTTAAATAATGACATTGCCCGGCGGAACACCCTATTTATAGAACTAAACAGAAAAGATTTAGCTCCGCAGGTGCTTCCTTATTGGCACTATTATTAATTTCTCAAGAGGGGAATTTTGTTGGCAATATCAATCTCCCGGACACCCATGATAAACAGACGGTTAATTTGATAAAGCTTTTTATGGATTTCTAAAAATTCAATGTAGTTTTAACTACCTATGAAAACAGAGAAAGAAAAAATGATTGCCGGCGAATATTATATTGCCAATGATGAAACCCTTGCCCGTGAAAGGGCCGAATGTAAAGCCCTGCTTAAACAGCTGAATATTACAGAATATATAGTGGGCGATGGTACTAAAGCTATTTTGGCCAGGTTAATACCCAATGCCCCAAAAAGCCTTTACATTGAGCCGCCTTTCCATTGCGATTATGGCTATAACATTACCTGTGGCGAAAACGTATATTTTAACGTTAACTGCGTGGTATTGGATGTTACGCATGTAAAATTGGGCAATAATGTTTTTTGCGCACCGGCCGTACAAATTTATACCGCCACACATCCTATTGATGCTGTATTGAGGCGAAGCCAGGAAAATGGCAAGCCTGTAACTATTGGTGATGATTGCTGGATAGGCGGCGGGGCAATTATTTGTCCGGGAGTAACTATTGGTAACCGCTGCGTGATAGGGGCAGGGTCTGTAGTAACAAAAGATATTCCAGATGATTCACTGGCGGCAGGCAACCCTGCAAAAGTAATAAGGAAGATAGAACCGCAGGAGAAATTTATATAATTAAAAAGCCCTTGCTTATATAAGCAAGGGCTTTTTTTATTATTGTTTCTTGATCTCCACACGTCGGTTTAAAGACCGGCCTTCTTCGGTGGTGTTATTAGCTATTGGTTTAGTTTCGCCAAAACCTTTGGCAGTTAAAGCATCAATACTAACACCGCTGTTTACCAGGTAGGTTTTCACCGCGTTTGCCCGTTCAAGGGATAGGGTCATGTTATGCTCATCTGTACCTTCGGCGCTTGAATTGCCATTTAACGCAAATTTAGCTGATGGGTCCTTCTTCATTTCGGCAGCAGCTTTATCCAGGATAGGATAGGCTTCTGTTTTTAATATCCCTGAATTAAATTCAAACTGGATGTTTTTAAAGTTATAGTCGGGTTTTTCAACAACAGGGGCCGGAGCTGGTTGTGGAGCCGGAGCGGCAGGTGTTTCTGCAACAGGAGCGGGTGCCGGAGCTGTTTCAACTACAGGAGCTGGTTTTTGAACTAACTTTTTTGATTTGCACGCCGGCAATACTGCAACTGCACATACAATTACAACCGGGAAAAAATATGATCTTAACTGTTTCATAATAAATATAGTTTGGGAGCAAATATAGATTTTTTTAACTCCCAACTGCTCTAATTGCCGCAAGAACTTGTCAAACGCCTGCCATATATGTCGTATTTCCCCCGTTATATTGCCGTTTTTGCCCCTGTAAACTGGCTTAGCCTGATAGTATATTTACATTAAATATTAAACTTAAAAAACATGGAAAAAAGAGCGATTGATCAGTATAAATCTACGATAGAGCTTTTGCTGGCCGTGCTTGGCGGCGTTAAGCAGGAACAGCTAAACCAGGTTCCGTTTGAAGGCAGCTGGACACCCGGACAGGTTGCCGATCATATCCTGAAGTCGCATGCCGGTGTGCCAGATCTACTTAACCAAAAAGCCGAACCTGCTAATCGTGAGCCCGGTGAAAAGGAAGTAGCTATTAAGAAAGTGTTTCTTGATTTTACCATAAAAATGAAATCGCCGGATTTTGTATTACCATCTGATGAGTCCCTGAATAAAGAAGAGCTTGTAAGCGGTATTAAAAACAAATCAAAAGAAATACTGAATGCAATACAGGTAAATGATCCATCGCAGGTATGTACCGGGTTTGAATTACCTGGTTTTGGGCCGTTTACAAGATTGGAGTGGTTGTATTTTATTACCTACCATACCCAAAGGCATGTTTGGCAGTTAGAAAAGATGTAAAGCCCAATGTCATTATTTAAGGAAAAGTAAAATACTCCATTAGAAGTAAAAGCCTTGTAGAAAATATAAATAGTGATTTGTAGCGTGCCGTACGCAACCTGACGTAGTTCCGTACCTACGGCACGGATCGGATAATTTAGAATTTATTCTACAAAGCTTTAACCCCGCTGGGGTTGAAATTAGTTAAGTTAAGACATATTTTTATAAATAGCGCCGTTAGGTGCTAAAGCTTTGTAGAAATCATTGGTTAAACATTTTAGCGTGCCATCGGTACGCAACCTGACGTAGTTCCGTACCTACGGCATGGATCGGATAATTTGGAATTTATTCTACAAAGCTTTAACCCCCGCTGGGGTTGAAATTAGTTAACTTAATAACATTGAGGTAAAGCCCGGCTCCGAATTCAGATGGGCTTCATATCATTTTATTGCCAATTCCATTTTTGCAGGCCTTTTTATTTTGCCTTTGGTTTTCTTTTTGCCAATGCGGTTTAGCCACATCATTACACCTGTTACCGGAAAGATACAGGCAAGGAGGCAAACTATAAAGCTGAGGATCTTTGTAGGAATGCCATATACTGATCCCGTATGCACCGGTTTTACATAGGAGCGTACACGCTGGCCCAGGCTTTTATCTGCAAACAGTTGCGAGGCTACAATTTTGCCATTGTACTGGTCAATACTGTAACTGTCTGACGCCGCTTCCATGGCGCCTTTTTGGAGTATGTTAATGGTATATGCACCGGCGGAATCTCGTGGTGCGCGGATATTATAGCTTTGCGCAGTGCTGATTTGGCCGGCAACCGATTCAAGCGCTGCATCAATTGATAACGGCTTTATACCTGCCTGATATACGGATTGCGGTGCCTTTGGCTCTTCTTTTTTTAACTCGGAACCTGTGATGGCATACAACGCTTTATTAGCCCAGTCAAAAGACATTACCAAGCCGGATAATACCGTAATAATAAGAAAAACAGAGGTATAAAAGCCTGTTACAATGTGCAGGTCATGGGTTAAGCGTTTGCCGCTGCCATTAAACTTAATTTTAAGGCGCTGCCGCATTATATTTTTAGTTTTTGGCCACCATAGTATTACGCCCGTAATTAATATGAACAGGAAGAACAGGGTTGATAACCCAACTATCATATCGCCTGCACTATCTTTACCAGCCAGTAAAAAACGGTGCAACATCTCAACTGTAAAAAGAAATGATTGCCTTTTGCTGAATTGATCAATTACCTGCCCGGTGTAGGGGTTCACATAAATTACTGTTGTGGCTTTTTCGTTTTCTTTGCCCTTGCCTTTTGGTTTGTCCTTACCATCTGCTTTACCGGCTTCTTTAGGCTGGCCTGCTTTTTCTTTATCACCCTTGCCTTTTTTTTCAGGGAATATGGCCCCCATTTCAACAGATCGTTGTGGGTCGGTATATACCATGATAGATACCAGTTTGGCTTTAGGCACTTGTTTTAAGGCAAGCTTTTTTAGCTCAGCTAAAGGCAATCTGGTACCCTGGGGCTTTACATCATATCTTTGCGGGTGCAGGGCATGGTTTATTTCCTTTTCAAAAACCAGCATGGTGCCGGTTATGCATGAGCACAAAATAACTATTCCGGCTGCAAGGCTCAGATAAAGGTGAATGGTACGGAAAAATACTTTCATAGCCTTGTTATTATAAAACCGGGCATGCTAAAAGCATGTCCGGTTGGTGTTGATAATAGGTAGGTGATAAGGTTTAGAACTTATATGTTAATGTTGTTAAAAACTGTCTTGGCGGAATTGGGTTAACACTGTAATTCTCGTGTACATTCCAATTAAGTACATTACCAATATTTGATAGCTTACCAATAATAGAAAGCTTTTTGTACATATAGCCCAGCGATGCATCAACAGTAGTAAAATCTGGTACAGGTAATAACCTTGATGCAGGTTGTGGCGTACCCACAGGCTGTATAACATTAGCGAAACCTGCAGAGCGGTTGCCCAGGTAATAAACTGATGCACCTATTTTGAAGCCTTGCAGCTTACTATCATAAAAATTGTAGAATACACTGGTATTGGCTGTATGCTTAGGTACATTAAGCAGCGGCTGCCCGGCTATAAAGCTACCTACCGAATTTGGGGTATTGGTGTAACGTGCATTGGTATAGCTGTAACCGGCCAATACATCCAGCCCTTTAACAGGGTGCCCTGCTATATCCAGTTCAACGCCATCACTTTTTGTTTGGCCTACTAATGCCTTAATATTTGTGTTGGTATTAGGTGTTACCCCATCTGCCTGGAAAATGGCTGTTTGCGCCAGGTTATTATTAGATATGCGGTAAGCGGTTATGTTTACAGATAAGTTACCATTCAGGAAATCGTTTTTGATACCTGCTTCAAATTGGTCAATTATCGATGGATCTAACGGGTTGTTGTTAACATCGGTACCTGTATTGGTTACAAATGAGTTTGAGTAACTGGCAAAAAGCGCGGTATTTGCAATTGGCTTATAAACTATACCAACACGCGGCGAAAAGGCTTTATCTTCTTTACTTTTAGCAGATAAGATAGTTGCATATGGAGAATAGTTTGTTACACCTGTTGGTGATATGTACTGGTACGACCAGCGGATCCCTGCTAATACCTTAAGTTTTTCTGATATGCTGATCAAATCATTAAAGTAAGCGCCAAACCTGTTGGTGGGTGTTCTTACATTGTAAAATGGGTTCATGGTTGGCATATCTGTACGGGCAGCATATTTGTTCAGATCAAAGATGTTTATCTTGTCATATATCGCGTTCTGTACATTGTTGTTCTGGTCAAGGTAACTTGACTGTGCTTTACCATTAACCGTTACATTGGTTACATAGGTATAATTGTTGTTTTTATATCTGTCGGCATCTAAACCTGCTAATATGTTGTGTTTAATAGGGCCGGTGTTAAACTGACCTGTTATATTAAACTGCCCGGTAAAATAATCTTCCAGTGTTTTAGTACGGTTTAACGGGCGCGACCAATCGCCGACAGCATCTGGCTGTACACGTTCTGTAGTTTGGTACCTGCGATCAAAGAACTGGTATGATATACCACCGCTTATTTGCCAAAGGCTGTTTATCTGGTGGTTGATTGTTGCGGTTGTGGTTGATTGCTTTGTTTTACCGGTTGACCATAGCGCGCCTAAATACCTGCTGCGTGGTACATCGGCAATAATGTTATTAACCTGCCCGGTACCAAAATCAGGGATGAAGTCGTAGTTAAGGTAATCGCCTTCAAGCACAATGTTAGTTTTATCGCTTATCTTGTACAATAAAGACGGGTTTACATAAAACCTTTCAGATTTTACATTGTCGCGGTAGCTTTTAGCGTTTTCATAAGTTCCGTTAACACGGTAAGCTAATTTTGATGAGATTGGCCCATAAATATCAACTGTGGGTTTGTACAGGTCATAGCTGCCATACGTCATAGATACCTGGCCGCCTTGTTCAAACTTTGGTTTTTTGGTAACCATATTTAATACACCACCCGGTGCAACGTTCCCGTAAAGTAAGGCTGCGCTGCCTTTTAAGATCTCAACCCGTTCCAGTGAGCTAATCTCCGGCATAGCGCCCGAATTTACCCTGAAACCATTTTTAAACATATTAGTGCTCGAGAAGTTGTAACCCCTTGCAGCAAAGGTTTCTTGTGTATTGCCACGTGCACTGTACAAGTACAAGCCGTTCACGTTTTTTATAACATCACTTAAGCGTAATGATTGTTGCTGATCAAGCACATCACGGCCTATTACACTAATGCTTTGCGGCAAATCAATAGGGGCAACGTTCATTTTGCCAATGCTCAGGTTTTTACGGTTAATGGTTTTGGTTGATGATACCACCACCTCGTTTAACTGTGTGGAGCTTTCGGTAAGTATGAATTCTACTTTGGTAGTTTCCCTGGCAGTAACCGTAACTGTCTTTTCTTCGCTTTGTGTGCCGGTGTACGAGGTTTTTAGGGTATAGGTACCCGGTTTTATATTGTTAAAGATAAAAGAGCCATTGTCAACAGTAATTGTACTTTTATTTAAGCCTTTTATAGCAACATTTACAAAAGACACCGGTTTGCCATCGCTGGTTTTTACATAACCGGTAATTTTGCCATTATTGCCTTCTTCGTCATCAGCTTTAGCATAATTCAAATTCAGGACTAAAAAAGAAAGAAGTAAAGTAAGTTTTAACAGGTAGTTGTGTAAGGTGTATCGCATATTTCTATTTAGATTGAGTCTAATTAAAGGCAAAAATAGAAACACAATTTTAATCTCCAAACTTTATTTAGAATTAATTTAAATAAAGTTAAAAAACCTGTTAAAACCTATTTTACTGTGGGTAAGTTAAAGGGTTGGTTGTTTATGGGTTGTAATAGCCGATCTATTCCATGCGTTAATGGTAATAATGGCCATTATCAACTGGCTTACATAAACCTCGTCAAATAGGGCTGATACGTTGTTGTAGGTTTCGTCAGATACACGGCCGGTTATCAGCGTTACTTCTTCAGTAAGCGCCAGTATCGCGCGTTCCTGCTCATCAAAGAATGGCGTATCACGCCAGGCGTTCAACGCGTATATCCTTTGCTCAGTTTCACCGGCCTTGCGGGCATCTCTGGTATGCATATCAAGGCAGAAAGCGCAACCATTGATCTGTGATGCCCTGATTTTAATAAGATCCTTGTGTTTTTGGGTTAAAGAGGTCCTGTTTATGTAAGCCTCTAATGCCAATAAAGCCTTGTAACCATTTGGTTCGGCTTCCTCTATTTTTGTTCTGTTGCTCATGATATTTGTTTTTTGTTAAAACAAAGTTGAGCATAAACATCGCCTCAAAAAATGAACTGAGTTTAAGAAAATACGGGTAACTAAACTTTTTTCGCTCTTAACCTGCTTAAGAACTGCGGCGTAAACCCCAGGTACGAGGCCAGCATGTATTGTGGCACACGCTGCATAAAGCCGGGGTAGAGCTTTGAAAAATTGCGGTAGCGCTCTTCATCATTCATATTAAATAAAAAGCCTATGCGCCTTTGCGATGATACAAAGGCCTTTTGCATCATAATACGGAAATAGCTTTCCATTACCGGTACTTGTTCAAACAGGGCAATCCGGTTTTTCTCGGTTAGTAAAAGCACTTCACAAGCTTCAACGGTTTGGATATAGGAGGTGGCAGGCTGCTTGTTTAGCAGGCTGTCCTGGTCGGCAATCCACCAATTCTCCAAGCCAAATGCTATTATCTGCTCATTCAGCTTTTTGTTCACAAAATATTGCCTTATGCATCCTTTTATAATAAAGTAATTCCCCTGGCAAATTTTCCCGGGCTCCAGCAAAAATTCTTTTTTCTTATATTTTTTAAGCTCCAGCATATCGCATACCAACTGTTCTTCATGCGGTTGCAGTTGAACATATCGTTTAATATGAGCTAAAATTTCAGGATACATGTGAATAATATTATGCATACCAAACATACAGCTATATGAAATTAATTTACAAAATATTTGTGCAACCAAAAAGTTGCATTATATTTGCAACCTAAAGGTTGCACTAAATGAGACGAGACGTATTCCAGGCCATCGCAGATCCTACCCGAAGAGAGATCATCGGGATGGTAGCCCATCAATCGCTTAACATAAATTCCGTTACCGAAAAGTTTGATGTGAGCCGCATGGCCATATATAAACATATAAAAATACTAACCGAATGCGGGTTACTTACCATAAAACAACAGGGTAGGGAGCGTTACTGTGAAGTGAAAATGGAACGCCTTGCTGAAGTAAGCGGTTGGGTAGAGGAGTGCCGCAAAATATGGGATAACAGATTAGATAACCTGGATAATTACTTAAATAAACTTCAAAATAAATAACCATTATGGAACAGAAACAAGAAACGGCAACACGTGAGGTGAGTATTTCACGCGTATTTGATGCGCCTCGTGAACTGGTATTTGCAGCATGGAGCACACCCGAACATTTGAAGAACTGGTATGCACCAAATGGCTGTACGGTTGATATTTTTAAAATGGATTTTAAAAAAGGCGGTGTGTTACATACCTGTATCAGAAACCCGGAGTATGGCGACTGCTGGATAAAAGGCATATATGACGAGATAACGGCGCCGGAACGCATTGTGATTACACAAGGCTTTAGTAATGAAGCTGGTGACGCGGTAGATGATTCGCCTGCAGGTAAAGACCCCGAATGGCCTAATGTAACCACACTTACAGTAACATTTGAAGACGTGGAAGGAAAGACCAAATTAACCATCCATCAAAACGCGCCGGAAGAGGTTGCAAAACGCACCGGTGCTTACCAAAGCTGGTTGCAAATGCTTGATAATTTAGCTGCGGAGATAGAAAAATAAATTTTGATGCGATTTTAACCCGGCAAAATTATTTTTAATTGATAGTTTTGCCGGGTGAAGTCACTTTGCTTAATATTCTCGTTATGTGTTATTTTGCTATCTGTAAGGCCCTGCTGTACAGATAATGAATGCATGGGCGATAATGCTGCGGCCAAAGAGCTTAAAGGCAAGCAGCCCGCCGGTAAAGATTGCAAGGGCTGTTCTCCGTTTTTTTCCTGCGGAACCTGTGCAGGCTTTACCATCACCAAACAAATTACTGCCACATTAACGTTAGCTCCCATCAAAAACGGGGCAACATATCCGCCTTATCAGCAACCCGATGTTAAGGAAGTCTTGCTTTCCATCTGGCAGCCGCCAAAATTAGTTTAATGCTTTTGGCCATCTCAATGGCCCATTTTTAAGTATTGATCTAATTACAAAAACACATGAAGAAACTTTTGGTGCTTTTTATAGCATTGTTATATATTTCTGCGGCATATTCACAAAATACATTTAAAGCCGTAATTACAGATGCAGCCACTAACCAGCCGTTAACGGGCGCCTCCCTTGCATTGTTAGGAACAAATATTGGGGGCATTGCTGATACAACAGGACTAATCACGCTTAACAATATCCCTAACGGCAAGCAGATAGTTCAGTACAGGCATATAGGTTATATTACGCGGCAGGATACTTTAACTTTTCCGTTGATGCAGGTACAGCCCCTGATGGTTTTGCTGCAGGCAGAAGGTGAAGAGCTAAACGAGGTGGTAGTATCTGCCACACGCAGCAGCCGTACAATTGCCAATACCGCTACACGGGTAGAAGTAATATCGGGCGAGGAACTTGATGAAAAAAGCAACATGAAGCCCGGCGATATCCGGATGGTATTAGCCGAAAGTACAGGCATCCAAACCCAGCAAACATCAGCAACAAGCGGCAGCTCCAGTATCAGGATACAGGGGCTTGATGGTAAGTACACACAGATCATCCGCGATGGCTTTCCGTTATATTCCGGATTTTCCGGCGGGCTGGGACTGCTCCAGGTGGCCCCGCTTGATCTGAAACAGGTAGAGGTAATAAAAGGGTCATCATCAACTTTATACGGAGGGGGCGCAATTGCAGGTTTGGTTAACCTGGTATCAAAAACGCCAACAGATGAACGGCAATTGAATTTATTACTGAACGGTACATCAGCTTTAGGTGTAGATGCAAGTATGTTTTATGCCGAAAAGTTTAAAAAGACAGGGGCAACCGTTTACGCGGCATACAATCATGGAACGGCTTATGACCCATCGGGAATTGATTTAACGGCAATTCCGAAGTTTAACCGGTTTACCATCAATCCAAAACTGTTCTTTTACTTTAACGATAAAACTACTTTAAACGCGGGGATCAATGCCACTATAGAAAACCGGATAGGCGGCGACCTGCATTATATTGAAGGCGACGGCGACGCACTGCACAGCTATTTTGAAGAAAATAAAACCGGCCGTTACAGTACCCAGGCACAGCTCGATCATAATATCGACAGTAAACAAAAATTCATCTTTAAAAACAGTATTAGCTATTATGACAGGAGTATAGCCCTGCCAGATTACCGTTTCTCGGGCGTGCAGCTATCTACCTACAGCGAAGCCAATTATATAAATAATGGTGAAAAAGCTGATTGGGTAATAGGGTTAAACTACCTTACAGATAAATTTGATGAAGATAAAAACAGCAGTTTTGCCCTGCGCAGCTATAACAATAATACTGTAGGGGCCTTCGTACAAAATACCTGGAATATTAGTCCCCGGTTTATACTGGAAACCGGTTTAAGGGGAGACCATCATAGTAGTTATGGTTTTATGGTGCTGCCGAGGATATCTGGTTTGTGGAAGATCAATTCTCAATTTTCAACCCGGTTAAGCGGTGGGTTAGGTTACAAAGGCCCAAATGTTTTTACGGAAGATGCCGAACGCGTACAGTTTAGGAACGTGTTGCCAATAAATGTGAACAATACACAGGCAGAACGGTCATACGGAGCCAATTACGATATCAATTTCCGTACACCAATTTTTGATGAAAAGGGCAGTTTCAGCATAAACCAATTGTTCTTTTATACCCGTATAGAACACCCCATATTACTCACCCAGCTTGCCAACGGTAATTTACAATACCAGCAGCCACCGGGCGATTTGAACACCAAAGGGCTCGAAACCAATGTTAAAATTACTTACAGCAACTTTAAATTGTACGTAGGTTATACTTTGGCACATGTTACGCAGCATATTGGTAATGTGATAAGTGATTATACTTTAGTATCAAAACACCGGCTAAACAACGTGCTTATGTACGAGATAGAAGACAAATGGAAAATTGGTGCGGAGGCGTATTACTTTAGCCGGCAGAAATTAAATGACGGCGCAATAGGAAAGCCCTACTGGACTACCGGCTTAATGGCAGAAAGGTTGTGGCCGCACTTTTCGTTATTCATCAACTTTGAGAACTTTACAGATACACGGCAAACCCGGTTTGATACCATTTATACAGGTAGCATCAGTAAGCCGGTCTTCAGGGATATTTATGCCCCTTTAGATGGCTTTGTAGTAAACGGAGGTATTAAATTAAAACTATAATAGTTATTTAATATCAGCCATAGCCTTATCTAACAACGTATTAAATTCCTGTGGTTTTTCAATCATGGGGAAGTGGCCGGTTGCATGGATCTCTAAAAGTCTATAAGGGATTTTTTTGGCAACCAGTCCGCTGGTGTCTGTAGGTGTGTAGTCGCTGTTAATTAAGTACAGCTTCTTTTTTACTTGCAGCAATTTGGCGGCCTCGGGGTAATCATCCTGTTGTTCCATACAAGCGGTTGCAATAACGGGATCAGCATGGGCAACATCGTTTAAAACGCGGTCTTTTACCGCCTTAGTAGTTGTTTTATAAAACAATGCCTGGTTAAAGTAACCAAATGTGGTTGCTTTAAAATTGCGTTTCATGGCAGCAATGGCATCGGTATATTCTTTTTTAGCCTTCACGCTATCACCCGTAAAAGGTACGCCTGCCGATTTAAAATTATCAACCCCAACTAAAGCGATCACCCTGCCGGGGATATTAACTGCACCCTGCAAAATAATATCTCCGGCCATGGAGTGGCCTATCAGTACTACATTTTTCAGGTCGAGCTGGGTGATCACATTTTTAATATCCTCACCAAAGGCGGCTGTGGTCCAAACATTCCTGTTCCTGCCTGATTTTCCGAAGCCGGGGAGGTCAATAGCTACAACCCTGTATCTTTTGCTAAAATGAGCTATCTGATCGGCCCAGTAAGTTTTGTTGATACACCAGCCATGCACAAATAGTAATGTGGTATCGCCGCTGCCGGTATCTGTATAATCAATACGCACATTATTGCTTACTATGTTTACTTTAGCTTTTGAATTTTTTTGGGTTTTGTGCTCCGGATTTGTACAGGCAAATGCCACAGAACACAAAACAAACAGGAATAGCCGTTGATGTAACTTCATAATGTGCTGTTTTAAGGTTCTACAACATTAAATAAAAAAGGTTTTTTAACCTAAGCGTTTAACTTTATTTAACAGATCAAATAAGCATGCCGCTACCCGGAAACATAGATAATATTATAAGCCATTTTGATATTAAAGGATCTATCGTAAAGATCCAGCCCTTTGGATCAGGGCATATTAATGATACCTTCCGCCTACAAAATGCTGATGCTGCCCGGCCGGATTATTTGCTTCAGCGCATTAATCACCAGGTATTTAAAAACGTACCGGCGTTAATGGAAAACATTTTGCGGATAACAGAACATCTGAAAGCAAAATTACCGGCTAACAGGGCGGAGTTTGAGGTTATAACAGTAGTTAAACTCCAAAACGGTAACTCCTATCACCAGGATGAAAATGGCAATTACTGGCGGGTTTATCATTTTTTAAAAGATACTAAAAGCTACGACCTGCTGACTAATCAGCAGCAGGCGTATGAAGGCGGTAAGGCTTTCGGTAAATTTCAGTTAATGCTGACTGATTTGGATGCAGGCTTGCTGCATGATACAATTCCCGGTTTCCATGACATGGAACTGCGCCTGAACCAGCTAAAAGAGGCCTTGCTGAGCAATAAGGCCCATCGTGCGGCAGCAATACAACCCGAACTTGATTTTGTAAACCAGCGCGCCCATAGCATGTGCGAAATATTAAGATTAGGCAACACCGGCAAACTACCCTTAAGAATTACGCATAACGATACCAAATTTAATAACGTGTTGCTGGATAAGAATGATCATGCCAAATGTGTGATAGACCTTGACACCGTTATGCCCGGCTATGTGGCCTATGATTTTGGCGATGCTATCCGCACCATCATTAATACCGCCGCGGAGGATGAAGCAGATCTGCATAAGATAGACCTGGATATTCAATTATTTGAAGCCTATACTAAGGGCTACCTGGAACAGGCCGGTAAATTTTTAACACCCATTGAGGTCGATTCTTTATTAATGGGGGTATTAATGCTGCCTTTTATACAAGCCGTACGCTTTTTAACCGATCATATAAACGGGGATATTTACTTTAAGATCCACCACCCGGGGCATAACCTGCAACGCGCGAGGGCGCAAATGCAGTTGATTAATAAGCTGGAAGAAAACCAGGGTAGTTTAAAAGCAATTATTAACGATATTGCATTAACCAAACCTTAAAAGCCAAAACATGAGTGCCAACGTTACAGATGTTAATGACGCCCCGGTGATAGCACCGGTTGCCAAAAACGGCCGGCTAACGTCGGTCGATGCTTACCGTGGCTTTGTAATGCTGCTGATGATGGGAGAGGTGCTATCATTCAGGCATGTTTCTGAATCGTTACCAGGCAATGGTTTCTGGAGGTTTTTATACTTTAACCAGGATCATGTTGAATGGGCGGGCTGCTCACTGCATGATCTGATCCAGCCATCTTTTTCTTTTTTGGTTGGTTTGGCGCTCCCTTTTTCAATTGCAGGCCGCCTGGCTAAGGGAGGCAAGTTTGCCGAACTTTTAAAACACGCGCTGGTACGCTCCTTTATTTTAATTGCACTGGGCATTTTTCTCCGTTCAATGTGGAGTAAACAAACCTACTTTACTTTTGAAGATACGCTTAGTCAGATTGGATTGGGCTATACCTTTTTGTTCCTTTTAGGCTTTTGTAAACCCAAAATACAGGTTGCGGCACTGGTAACGCTTCTGGTTGCCTATTGGGCTGCTTTTGCACTTTATCCGCTACCCGGCGCAGGGTTTGATTATGCTGCCAGCGGGGTGCCAAAAAATTGGGAGCATAACTTTACAGGTTTTGCAGCGCATTGGAACAAGAACACAAATTTTGCCTGGGTGTTTGATAAGCGGTTCCTGAACCTTTTTCCACGCGAGCATTATTTTACTAATAACGGGGGAGGGTACTCAACCTTAAGTTTTATACCAACGCTGGGCACCATGATAATTGGTTTACTGGCCGGTAATATGCTGCGTTCGGGGATGCCGCCGTTTGCACTGGTAAAGCGATTTATAATAACAGGACTTGCTTTAATTGTTTTAGGCGGAATATTGCATTACACAGGTATAAACCCAATAGTAAAACGGATCTGGACGCCTGCATGGGTGTTGTTTAGCGGTGGCTGCTGCTTTTTGTTGTTATCGCTGTTTTATGGTATTATAGATGCAGCTAGGCACCAAAAATGGGCGTTGTTCCTGGTTGTTATCGGCATGAATTCTATTGTAGCCTATGTGCTTTCTGATGGCTTATCATCATTTATAACTAACAGCTTGTATATCCATCTTGGTCATAATTTCAATCAGGTTTTTGGTGTGGCTTATAGCTCACTGGTTAAGGGCGCTTTAGTATTACTGATTGAATGGCTGATACTTTACTGGATGTACCGGAAGAAAATATTCATTAAAATATGAAGCAGATATTAACAACAGTTTCTGTTTGGGAATGTTATTAACCGCATGGAACAGCTAAGCTTTTTTGATGGGGGAGTGCAAAGCCCTAAACTCCCCGCAGAATTGATGGAATACAAACCGGTTTTTTTCACCAAAGAAGAAAGCGCGGACTTGATACCCATATTGAGAGATACCATTAACTGGAACCAGGAAACTATCCAAATGTATGGTAAGCTGCTGAACACCCCAAGGTTGACTGCCTGGTATGGCGATAACAGTAAAACCTACGCCTTCTCCGGTAAAAAATATGACCCGTATCCGTGGACAAAAGAATTGTTATTCATCAAAGCCCGGGTTGATGCCGCCTGCGGAATAATATTTAACAGCGTACTGCTGAACCTTTATCGCAATGGTAATGATTCTGTTGCCTGGCATGCCGATGACGAGCCTGAACTGGGCGTAAACCCTTTAATAGCTTCGGTAAGCTTTGGGCAGCCACGCCGGTTTGATGTAAGGCACAAACAAAACCATAAACTGAAGCATTCGGTTGAATTAGAGAATGGTTCCCTGCTTATCATGAAAGGCGACCTGCAACACAATTGGGAACATCAGATCCCTAAATCTGCAAAGGCGGCAAAAGAGCGGATCAACCTTACTTTCAGGGTGATCAGTTAAAGCTAAAACCTCAATCCAATACCAAAACTAACCAAAAATCGTATTAACTATAAAGAAAATACACTATTCAACTATTTATTAATCAGATGCTAATAGTGATTAAATAAAGTAAAACTTACTCCTATGTTTAATTTTTAACGTAATTTGATTGCCTGGGATTTAGCGGGCAAAAGCTTAGCAGTTTAACAACAGCGCATGAAAATTTGATATCTTTTCATGCCAAAAAGCATTGAAGAATAATTGAAAATATTGTATTATTTTTGATGCAGATAAACACTAATTACCACATATGAAAAAGTTGATCCTGTTAGCATTATGCTTAGGCTTTAGTGCCATAACATTTGCACAAAATGCCATTACTCCGGCCAATGCTGGTGTAACTTACGGCAAAACCGTTACCGCCGATAACGCTTTAAATACCGAAGCTTTAAACACAAGCTTAAGTAAAGATTCTGTTTATAACGGAAAAATTACGGGCACTGTGGTTGAAGTTTGCAAAAAGAAAGGATGCTTCATGAAGCTTTCGCAAGCTAACGGAACACCAATAATGGTTCAGTTTACAGATTACGCTTACTTTATGCCGCAAGACATTGTTGGCAAAACAGTAGTGGTTGAAGGTAAAGCTAAGGTAAAGGAAACTTCAGTTGAGCGTTTAAAACATTACGCTGCTGATGCCGGTAAAACCAAAGACGAAATAGCCATGATCAAGGAGCCTAAGAAAGATATTTCTATAATGGCCGATGGTGTTTTGGTGGTGAAGTAATTCATAAGATAAAATATCTCAAAAGCCTGTAAATTAACTTACAGGCTTTTTTTATGGTTAAATAAAGCTATTTATTACTTGTTCTCGTCGTTGTTGATGACAACACCACAGGTGTTAAGAAGATTGGTATTGCTAACAAATTCATTCCCCTCTTGAGAGGGGGAGCGTCGGTGGTGTGGCTGCAGGGGGTGTGTTATTCGCGTATAAAGGACACACCCCTCCACCCCTCTCAAGAGGGGAATCGCACAACCCGCCGCTTTTTTTTCATCTTCCGAACTCTTGTGGTGTTGTCACCAACAATTGTTTAGCAAGGTAAAAATTGGAATGCATAATGGAATTGTTAACCAAGAGATCAACCTTTCTCCTCAATATTCTCTTTTAGCATTTTCAACTCGGCAATTATTATAAAGCTTACAATTACCAAAAACCCCCATGAGCTGATCTTTTGATAATTGACCATTGCCCAGGTTTTGTGCTGATAGGCGTATTTCCACGCGCCTAATTTGGTGGCAACATTTTCGGCAAGCCAAATGAAAAAGCCAATCAATATAAACGACAGGATCACCGGCATGCGATATGCTTTTTTCTGGATATGGAACAGCACGGTCGATTTTCTGAAAAAGTATAAAATAAGCAGTCCGATGTAGTAGCGTACATCTATAATAAAATGGTTAGTGAAAAAGTTGAGATAGATCAATGCCCCGCAGATACGGGCAGGCCAGTGCCCCGGCCAGTTTACAATTTCCAGATCGAACCGGCGCCATGCCTGGCACATGTAACTGGCAACACTGGCATACATGAAACCGCTGTACAATGGCACCCCGCCAAACTTACTGTAAGCAAACTCCGGGTACGACCATGAGCCGATATGCACCTTAAAAAGTTCCATCATTAATCCCAGCAAGTGGAATACACAAATTACTATTACTTCATCCTTAGTTTCCAGTCCGCCAAAAAACATGGCTGCCTGTATAACAATACAGGCTATCAGCATAAAATCGTATCGGGGTATAAAGCCGGTGAACAGGTGCGACAGCGCCAGCATACTAAACACCAACACAGGGAAGACGCATGACAGTGCCTGCTGCACAGTAAAAATAGCGAAATGGCGGATAAAAGTTTTCAGAGACAAAGTAGATAGGTAAACTCAAAAATAACAAATTACATACTATTTAATGGTTGCGTCTCGCGCTATTGTTGGTGAGGCACCATAGCTGTTCGGAAGGTTGTATTTTCTTAAAAATTGAGAACATGGCGGGTTGTTGGTGAGGACACCAACAACCCGGTGGTAATAATGATTATTTAGGCTAAAGCCCTGTTTATTTATGCTTTATCCGTTGGCTGAAGACAACGGCAATGAAGGATTGAAAGTTCCTGTTCAAAGTTCATTGCCGTCCCATTTATGGGACGGATAAATAAGGATAGAGATGGCTTTAGCCAAATTTATTTGCAGTCGCTTGGCTCCAGCCGAGTGACGATTATTCAACGGCCTCTGGCCGATGAGATTATTTGAAACCGCGGCCGGAGGCCTTATAATATGGGTCACTCGGCTAGAGCCAAGCGACTACATGTACTACTTATACGTAATTGTAGCACCCTTCAACCCCAAAAAATCGGCATACTTCTTTGCAGCTTTTTCTACCGTGCTTACATTAGCGATACTTAACTTTTTAAACGGAATTATTTCCAGTTCGAGCGTGTCTTTCTTAAACGTTCTTTTCCAGATGCCTTCAATTTTTCCGTTGAGGATGATAGTATGATTAAAAATGGTGCCGCGTGGGTCGGCCAGATTGATGTTTTTTGCTGCTATGGTTGCGCCGCGATCTTTGTAGCTTACAATATATTCATCATAATTAGGCAGGAGGTAAGCCGCGTCGGGTTTTATAACGTTGCTATTTGGATGTTCTGTAAACCAGTAAGTGCTACCCTCAAGAGTAAAACTGCTTAGTTTGGTTTTGTTAGCTTCCAGTCCGGCTTTGGCATCTGTGCCGGTGAGGCCGCTCCACCATACAAAGTCAGGCAGGGTAGCGGGGCCGTGCGAGGTAAAATACCGTTCGGCCAGTGTGGCTAAAGCTTCCTCTTTAGAAAGGGTTTTTGTTTTAGGTACACGGTTGTCGAACAATGCATAAGTAAACTGTTTACCCTCGCGGCCACCGCTGCAAATTACCTGTTCCAGTTCCAGGTGCATCATAATATGCACAAAGCGCTGCTCGTTAGTAACGATGCCGTTTTTTTGAAGCATATCCGATATAACATCGCGCGATAATTGGTTATGGCCATCTAAAGCTTTTGCTACTAAATTTTCGCATTTGCTGAGCACACTATCATCCAGCCCAAGTTGCCTGTGCCTTGAAACTGCCGAAGCTTGTATACGGCGGGCGGTGAGCTCCAGCATCCAGCGGATATCCTTTGGGTGCACAAAATGCCAGGTAGGCCGCAGCACATGCGTACGGATAATATCACCAGCCGTAAGCGCTTTATCAATCAGTTCATCAGTACTATCCTTTAACCGCATACCCAGGGCCCATTTTGCGCCGGTATAATCCTGTGCCTGTACAGCACCCATATAGTGCACCAGATCTGCCGGATTGTTAAATACAAGTTGGGCAAGGTGCTGGTTTTGCAGTCGGAGTTGGGTGAGGTTGGCTGTGGGCATAATTAAAGATAGGGATGTTGTTATTTGTTTACAAATGCTTCTATCTTGTCATGCCGAATTTATTTCGGCATCCCTCATGCAATGCTTTTTAACACGCGTTCTTGCGAGGAACGAAGACAACCGACCGTAGGGAGCTAACTTCCACCCTCCGCGTCATTGCGAGGAACGAAGCAATCTCCCGATAGGTTAGTGCTGTGCTATAATGAACGTTAGTCCGCTCATGGCCGCGGAGGCTTATTACTTTTTCCTTGATGAAAAAGTAACAAAAACTAAGCGCAGCGACCTCATGAACGCCACAAAAAAACAATTTGTGAATAAATCAAGTCGGCAAAAAGGCTTCCTGCGCACGGGCCTTACCCTGCAAAGCGGGCAGAACCACGGCTGCTGTATTTTGCCCCGCTGTCGCTCGCTCATGCCTGCGCTTCGGCAAAATCCGCTAATGCCCTTCCCTGCGCACATAGCCATCATTGTTCTGCCCGCTTTCACCCGAAGCTGTTTTGTCTACATGGAGAACACATACAACTTTAGCCGTTGTTATCAACAACTTACGAATGTTTAAAGGCATAAAGGCTTGTTATGCTAATATGCTCTTACAATCTTAAAAATAATAGTTTGTTACAGCAATTGCTAACTTAGTGCTTTATGAAAATACCGGTTATTAAAGGAGTAATAGACAGGCGCATGCTGATAAACTTTGCGGTTGACGCGGAAGTTGCAAAAACAATTGTACCAGCGCCGTTCAATCCAAAAATAGTGAATGGAAAAGCGATTGCAGGCATTTGTTTAATAAGGTTGAAACACGAACGCCTTAAAGGTTTGCCGGCTTTTTTGGGTATGACTTCAGAAAACGGTGCGCATCGCATAGCTGTTGAATGGATGGAGGATGGAATATTAAAAGAAGGTGTTTATATCCCGAGGCGGGATACATCTTCATTTTTTAATACGCTTACAGGCGGAAGGGTGTTCCCAGGCAGGCATTATAGGGCCAAATTTGATGTGCAGGAAACCGACGGCAACTATCATGTAGCATTTAAAAGCATTGATGGAACTTCTGTGAGTGTGGATGCCACCGTTGCAGATTTCTTAAAGGAAGGGTCAGTTTTTAAAGATATGGATGAAGCTTCAGCATTTTTCAAGGCAGGGGCAATAGGCTATTCACCCAACGGTAATAAATATGATGGTTTGTTACTCCACACCTACAAATGGAAGATGGATCCGCTTAATGTAAGTAAAGTAAGATCAAGCTTTTTTGAAGATGAATCCATCTTTCCAAAAGGTTCTGTTCAGTTTGATAATGCGCTGCTTATGACAAATATTGAGCATGAGTGGTCATCCCTAACCGATAAATCTTGTATATAGCGAAATGTAATTTTGTCGACATGGCAGGAAATGCATGTTTGCTATTTAACTCACCCCTTAACTCACCCCGACTACGCTATGCTGGTCGACCCTCTCTGCTGCGCAAAGAGGGTGAGGGAATAGAGATTTAGGATTTTTTAAAATCTTAAACCCTCTTTCCGCTTGCGGAGAGAGGGTGGTCGAGCGGAGCAATGACCGGGTGAGTCCACGTTAGGGATTGCAGCGGATACCGGCCTTGTGGCTAAGGCCAGCGCAGTATAAGCGGAAAGCCCGGGCCGCAGGCAACGCCCATATTAGTTTAAAGTTGAAAGTGAAGAGTAGGTAATTTGCCCAATAACTTTCAACCTTAAACTTTTAACTCCTTTTTCCCTTCGTGACACCAACAACGGCGAAAAATGAAGAGTAGGTAATTTGCCCAATAACTTTCAACCTTAAACTTTTAACTCCTTTTTCCCTTCGTGACACCAACAACGGCGAAAAATGAAAAGTAGGTAATTTGCCCAATAACTTTCAACCTTAAACTTTTAACTTTCAACTCCTTTTCCCCTTTACAAAATTCCACATCCGGCGACTTTTCAACAATCCCTATAAACCAATGCCAATGCGTTAACTTTACCCGATTAATAACACTACTAAAAATTGGCTAAGAGCGAGATAAAAGAAACACCTTTAATGCAGCAGTATAATACTATTAAGGCTAAGTACCCCGGTGCTTTGCTGCTGTTTCGCGTAGGCGATTTTTACGAAACATTTGGGCAGGACGCCGTTAAGGCCTCGGGTATATTGGGTATTGTACTTACGCGCCGTGGTAATGGCGTGGGAACACATATTGAACTTGCCGGTTTTCCGCACCACTCACTGGATACCTATTTATCAAAACTGGTTCGTGCAGGGCAGCGGGTAGCAATATGCGATCAGCTGGAAGACCCAAAAACCACCAAAACAATTGTAAAACGCGGGGTTACCGAACTGGTAACACCGGGCGTGGCCACCAGCGATAATATCCTGCAGCAAAAGAGCAATAATTACCTGGCTTCGTTATACTTCGAGAAAAACAGTATTGGTATTGCCCTGCTGGATATTTCTACAGGCGAATTCCTGACCGCGCAGGGTAACACAGGCTATATTGATAAACTATTGCAAAGCTATGCACCTAGCGAGGTAATATTCCCAAAAAGCCGCCAGCATGATTTTAAAGACACTTACGGCGACCGCTTTTATACCTACACGCTTGACGAATGGCCCTACAGCGGCGACTACGCGCAGGAAACACTTTTAAAGCACTTCGGGGTAAAATCATTAAAAGGTTTTGGGATTGATAAGCTGAACTTGGGCATTGTAGCCGCCGGTGTGGCATTGCATTACCTGAACGAGACCGAGCACCGTAACCTGCAGCATATATCGGCCATTGGCAGGATAGAGGAAGACAGGTACTTATGGCTGGATAGGTTCAGCATCCGCAACCTGGAACTGGTAGGCTCGACAAATGAAAACGCGTTGACCCTGGTTGATGTGCTTGACCATACCTGCTCACCCATGGGCGCACGTATGCTGCGCAGGTGGATAGTGATGCCGCTTAAAGAAATTAAACCGATAAACGACCGCCTTGGCGTGGTTGAATACCTGATAGCGCAGGAAGACCTGCGGGAGGAACTGCAACATTACATAAGGCAGATTGGCGACCTGGAAAGACTGATCTCAAAGATAGGCCTGCAAAAAGCTAATCCGCGTGAGGTTTGTCAGCTTAAAAAGGCGCTGATAGCCATTGAAACCATTAAAAAGCTCACCACCGGGGCAGACAGTGAACCATTAAAAGCTATTGGCGAGCAGCTGAACCCATGTGTGAGCATCTGCGAAAAGATAGCCCGCGAACTGCACCCCGAGCCACCTGTTATGATAGTAAAGGGTTCGGTAATGAACGAGGGTATTAATGAGGAGCTTGACCGCCTGCGTAAAATTGCTTTTGGCGGAAAGGGTTATTTACTGGAGATCCAGAAACGCGAGGCTGAAGCTACCGGCATTCCATCGTTAAAGGTATCGTTCAATAATGTGTTTGGTTATTACCTGGAAGTTACTCACAGTCACCGTGATAAAGTGCCTACAGAGTGGATCCGCAAGCAAACACTGGTAAATGCCGAGCGCTACATAACCCCGGAGCTTAAAGAATACGAGGAACAAATATTAGGTGCCGAAGAAAAGATATTGGTGCTTGAAACCAAACTGTATAACGATCTGCTTTATGCGTTGGCCGAATACATTAAACCGATACAACTAAACGCCAGCCTGATAGCCCGCTTAGATGTGCTGCTAAACTTTGCCAGCATATCTATCAAAAACTATTACGTAAAACCCGAGGTGAACGACAGCCGCGTGCTGGATATTAAGGGCGGCCGCCACCCGGTAATTGAAAAGAACCTGCCGCTTGGCGAAGAATATATCACCAATGATGTTTTCCTGGATTCGGAAACACAGCAGATCATCATTATCACCGGGCCAAACATGGCGGGTAAATCTGCTTTGCTGAGGCAAACGGGCTTAATTGTGCTGATGGCGCAGATGGGCTGTTTTGTGCCTGCTAAAGCGGCTTCCATTGGTGTGGTTGATAAGATCTTTACCCGGGTTGGCGCGTCAGACAACCTTTCATCGGGCGAATCTACCTTTATGGTGGAGATGAACGAGACGGCCAGTATCCTTAATAACTTAAGCGACCGGAGCTTGATCCTGCTTGATGAGATAGGCCGGGGTACGTCCACTTATGATGGCATCTCCATAGCCTGGTCTATCGCCGAATATCTGCATAGC
Organism: Mucilaginibacter sp.; assembly: GCF_041660805.1. Classification (GTDB taxonomy): domain Bacteria; phylum Bacteroidota; class Bacteroidia; order Sphingobacteriales; family Sphingobacteriaceae; genus Mucilaginibacter. The sequence goes on from NZ_JBAZVP010000001.1 coordinate 547,116, forward strand.
CATACAACAGCGAAAGCCAAAACACTTTTTGCTACACACTACCACGAACTGAACGAACTAAGCAACACCTTTAATCGCATTAAGAACTTTAATGTATCGGTAAAAGAGGTTGGCCAGCAAATTATTTTCCTGCGGAAACTTGTTCCGGGTGGCAGTGAGCATAGCTTTGGGATCCATGTGGCTAAACTGGCGGGGATGCCGCAAAAGGTATTGAGCCGTGCCAATGAAATATTAAAGAAACTAGAACACGAACGCACAGGAGGGGAACATATTAAAGAAAGCATCCGCAAGGTGCAAAAACAGGCAGTGCAAATGCAAATGTTCTCGATAGATGACCCGGTGCTGGTCAAGATCCGCGATACACTGAATAACCTTGATGTAAACACCCTTACCCCGGTAGAAGCCTTGATGAAGCTGGACGAGATACAACGGGTAATAAAAGGGTAGGAGATTTCGGATTTCGAATGTTCAATTTCGGATTTGTTTTTGCTATACTAATCCAGCATGTCATTGCGAGGAGCGAAACGACGCGGCAATCTCTTAGGACGTTCGGCAAACTTTGCATACGACGAGATTGCCGCGCTATTGCTCGCAATGAGATTTGAGGGGAATTGTTGAAATGTTTATAACATCTCTTATCACGGTTATTCCTTTCGGGATATCTTTAGGGCATGTTAATACGTCGCCATACCAAACTGCTTTTTTTAGTTTTTGCCGCTGCTGTTATATTATCTTCTTGTCACTCGCGTAAATTAACTGTCAGGAACCCGCAGGGCGATTATAACTCTAATGGTATGGTTACCAAACGCGGGCCTTACGTAATGGTAAAGCCCGATAAAGAAACCGCCGATAAGTATGCCGAACTAATGGGAGTGAAGCGCAACGATATTCAAAACGGCAGGCTATACACCTTTATTGACGAATGGATGGGCGTACCTTATCGTTTTGGCGGGCTGGATAAGGATGGTGTGGATTGCTCCGGACTGGTATCTTTATTACAACTGCAGGTATATGACCAGCCTGTGCCGCGTACCTGCGCCTTACAGGTAAACAGTATAAAGCGTAAATACGAAGATGAACTAAAAGAAGGCGACCTTGTATTCTTTGACTTCGACGGGAAGCAATACAGCCATGTGGGTGTTTACCTGCAAAATGGTTATATAGTGCATGCCAGTACCCGCAGGGGCGTTATAGTAGTAAAACTGCATGACCAGGGTATTTACAAATATTTCTCACGAGCGGGTTCCGTTATTGATCCAACTACTTCGGCGCAGAATGATTAATTAGTGCCTGTCTTTACTCAACCGGATCAACGGCTGCCTTTGCTATCACCTTTCTTCTTTTTCTGGATTTAAATAACCGGGCCAGCATTGGGGTATCTTTTTGAGGGTTTGGATTGAGCCTTTTTCTAATTATACCAAACATTATTGCCCACAATACAAAACCATATGAAAACAACTGTGGATTAAAGTTAAAGTTAAGGCCGGCTATTGTATAAATAAAAACTGCCGGGATAGCTATAAAATTGAACTTCTGGGCCTTCCATTCCAGGTTTGTTTTAATGTCGCCTGGGTTGATGCATAGTTGCCCTGCATTGCGCACCAAATAGCCTGTTAGTAAGGTGTGGGCAAATAAAGCCATCATCACTACCGTGAAATAAACATAAAAGCCCTCATAGTTTCTGGGGCTTAAGGTCTCGGCCATTACAGATACCCCAAACGGAAACAGCGTTATAAAAAACAAGAAGATAAGATTGTAAACGATGAGTTGTTTGGTATAATCTTTTAAATAGCTGAATAGTTTAAGGTGCTTGGCCCAAAACATACCGGTTATAAAAAAAGCGAATATATAGCCTATCAGCTTAGGTATTAAGTCTATAAAGGCTTCCATTACCTTTTCGTGGCTGGCATGGCGCATCCCTTCGGGGAGCTTTATTTCCAATACCATTATGGTAATGATAATGGCAAAAACCGCGTCGCTGAACAATATTACACGTTCCAGCTGAAACTCCTTCTTAATTTCCTCGTTCTCTTTTATATCCATTTGCTTAAATATAATTTATAATTTTGCACCATGTCAAAACAAAAGCAAGACTATTCTTTCTGGACTAAATACAAGCGCTATGCCGGTACAGAAATTATGCTTTACCTCATCATGATCATTGGTATCATATTAGGTATCATCATTTTTAGCTGATCAATTTTTTACCAGCGTTACATTATAATTGTCGGCATCAACCACTGTCTGGTAAAACTCAACCAGGTCATGATAAGTATCTTTACTATAAGTGCCGTCAATAACCTGCAGGGTACGCTTAAATATCAGTTTGTCGCCATTTAAAACCATTGTTGCCTTAAACGTACCAAAAGGTTTTTCAACAGATACATTTAAAGGGTTAAGATCACTATGGTAACCTGCCGGCAGGGTATAGGTTATCTCATCTTCGTCGGTATAGCCGCTGTTAATATAAACCGGGTTAGTGCGGTTACGTACATCGCGCAGTGTCCTGATGGTGCGGTTAAGCGGATTGAGCGAAAAGTACAGCTTGCCATTTTCGGCAGTAGCAAAATCACGGGCGCTTAATTTTATAGTTTCTGTTGCCGCGGGCAGCTCATTTTTATCCTGCTTATAGTTACACTTTTCAATATCAAGGTTGTTGATGGCATTATATCTTTTTTGCAGGATCTTGATCTGCTCAACTGCGGGCTCGTCAAGCAAATCTTCATGGTTATCATACTGGGTGCCTTTAAAAATAGTAGTTACATCTCCGGTAACAACGCCATTATTATCAATAGTAAAGCCCGCCTTGCGCACCTGTGTATTAATTTGAGCGGTGTATTTTGGCGTATGCATTAGCTTTCCGCCATCCGGTGTGCAGGCTAAAACAGTGCGGTCATCTGTAAAGTCACCTAAAAAACCAAAGGGGATCTTCTGGCTGGTACATTCCAAAAAAGTAGTGTCGTTTTTAAAAGGAAGGCAAAGTATAATATGGTCCCCCTGGTTCATACTGGCAAAATCATCAAGCAGGCTTACCTTTCGGGCTCCTGACTCAACTACGCAATACCACGAATCAATATTGGCAGCCTTTAGCAATGCCTGTGTATAGTTCACCAAAGCTTTGCAATCGCCATAGTTTAGCCTGTCTACTTCTGATGCTAAAAAGGGCTGATAACCGCCAATGCCTATCTGTACACTAATATACCGGGTTTTATTTTGCATGAACTCGTATATCTTTTTAGCTTTCAGTTTAGGATCGGTAATGCCATTGGTTATGGTATTTACCTGCTGTACAGTTGCAGGTGGCAGTGTTTGGCGGTTAGCTAATAGTTTATCATACCTCCATTTACCCAGTTCTTTCCAGTTGGTAAATGTGCCGCTTATGCCCTCGTACTTAAAGTTTTCGGGCGCTATCTTCACTATGCATAAAAATTTATCGCGGTTAGGGCTATAAGGTTCTTCTTTAATTGCTTTTAAATTTTTTACCTGCCATGTGTAAGTTTTTAAGCCCGCCGCGTTTGTTACCGCATCTTTAAAAACATTTGGCGGCAGGTTCACCTCTTTGTACCTGATCTTAAAATCGGGCTTGCAGATAAACGTAAACGAGCTTCTTTCAACCGCCAGTCCCTCCTCTTCATTTGGCTGCCAGTCGTTAAAAATAAGCGACTGTTTAGAGCGTTTCTCGTATTCGTACTCAATAGTATAAGGGTATGAGCCGGTTGATGGGATGTAATGCTTTACGCGCGAGTCTTCAAATAACGACATATCGCTCGCCGCGTTCACATCGGCAAAATCCTTTTCGGCAAATTTACCGGTTGGTTGGCCAAACTCATTATATATGGTGCCTTTAACATACCTGATAACGTTACTGCGATTATGCCATAATACAATGCGGGCGATGTCGTCTCCGTTTTTATTGAGTACGGTTATCGCTGTTTTAATATGATAAATGGTATTATCGGCATCTTTCACCTCAGTGGTTACATCCTTGTTCCTGATAACCGCGCTGGCATAGGGCAGCAGATCTTTAGGTATCAGGTTTACATTATAATCTGCCTGCGCATTTGCAAATGTTATTAGCATCAGCAAACAAAAAGTGGTACAAATAGCTCTCATTACTTTTTCTTAAACACAATTTCTGCTTTTTCTGCTGATATGATTTTGTTATACAATTCTTTTAAATAAGGATATTCCTCAGGCGCGTAAACTGATTTACTGAACTGCGTTATGTTTGAGAAAGTGAAGTAACCGCCTTCTCCCTCAAAGTTAGTAAGGAATTTACCTCCCTGATTAGGCAGACCAATGGCCATGCCTTGCGGGGCGCTTTCCACCGTATAGCCTTCGGGCAGGCGCATGGTTAGCACAAAACGATTGTCTGATGGCATCCCCCAGTCTACCGGATAAGTGCGATCAAGCAGTTTAAATGGATTGGTGGTCAGCCTGTCGAAAATGAACGGATTGAAAGCCAGGCGGGTATGGTTAAGGTTATCAAATGCATTTATTTCAACCTCGTATTTTTCGCTCAACGGCAGGTCAAGGCTATCTAAATTGAGGATCTCCGAGTTGAGGATCTTAATTTTCCCCAGCCGCTCATCCAAATTCTCTACATATTCATCAATAGTATTGAATTTTTTGATGGCCTTGCGTTTCTCATATCCCTGGTAACCACTGGAGTAGGTGGTGATAGTCCCTTTTAACTTGCCATCGTTTTGCAGGGTAAGATCTAACGAGCTGGTGCTCGTCTTTTTGTCTTTTGTGGTAAGGTCAATCCAGTAAGATGGCTTATCAAGGCTCATTACCCTTCCCTGGTCATTCAGGCATTTTACCGGCAGCATCCCAAATGATAATACGGGGTCGGTGGCATCAAGCAGGTAAGTGGTGGTGCCAATAGTTGTACGGGCTATTACGTAATTAAACTCATTTGCAACCGGGTAAAGCTTGTTTACAATACCATTGGTACGGGTTGACAGTAAAACCGCTTCGGCATTAATCCCCGCCGAATTTAGGGCGGTCACCAAAGTAAGGTTAACATCGGCTGCATTGCCGGTGTGGTTATCAAGCGCCTTGCGGATCCCATCATCGCTGCCCCGCGAGTTGAAACCATTCCATTTAATGGTTTTTTGAATATAAGCGTATATGGCTTTTGCCTTTGCCAGTTCTGTTGTTTGGCCTGCTATTACAGGTGTAATATATTGTTTAAGCAGGTCCTTTCGCCTTAGTTGCGAACCAAAAAAATCTGCGCGTTTTAAGTTATAATCTATATCCTTCCATTCCTGGGTTACCTTTATTTTAGCGCCTGTAGTAAGATTTGTATAATCTGTAAGGTTAAAATATATGGCAGACATAAAGTTTTTTGGCGATGTCATATAATCCTCTTCAACAAACGCAGGTATATTATCTATACTATACACAAAATGCGAGCAATCACAAGTTGCACCGTGACTGCTAAAGCAGGCTTTCTCCAGTTCTGATGTGTTTTTAGTAAGTTTAAGTGCACCTCTCATCAGCACATTATAACTCCAAAATGCAGGAATATGCACTTCATACATTGATGTTACTTTAGGGATATCATCCTGAAAGTGCCACGGCTGAAACTTATCCCAAAAAGGAGTTGTAAGGCGGTAACTATAATCAATAATTGCCCCGTTGCGCAGGTTGGGCATGGCAAACTTTTTATAACTCCAGTATTTGTTCTCTTTTACTGATACAATTTTTGATGGGTCAAGCTCGGCAGTTTGTATGTTACCGTTGTCATCCTTGTAAATGGTTACTCCTTTAATATTGTCAAGATCTTCCCAGGTATCGCTCCCGGCACTATAAAAAGGAATTTGTACTGTGCCCTTATCAAAGCCTTTTGCATCAAGTATTTTAATCCTTACATGGTATTCAAACATTATTTTAATGTTATCATCGCCCATTACATTTAACATTGAAGTACCGTACTCATTTAACACCACAGCATGGGCACTGGTATCGGCCTCATATCTTTTCATGTCTATTTCTTTTTGGCTGTAACTACCAAAAGGGAAATTCTGCGCTGATGCAATTGTACTAAGAAGGGTAAGGATCAATAAATTAAGTAAAGGTTTAATCATGTTTATTGTGCATTATTAGGTAGCTATGAATTTAATAAATTTTACCCGTATTTTTAATGAAAAAGTATTCTTCCGATTATTTTTTAGACCTTTGCCAATTGTACTCCTGATCTGTAAAAATGAAATTAAAATTAAAGCGGCCTCTTGCCTTTTTTGACCTTGAAACAACCGGTACAAACATTGGCGCCGATCGTATATGTGAAATATCTGTCATTAAACTTCATCCTGATGGGAGCGAGGAAGTGGCAACCTGGCGTGTTCACCCGGGTATTCCCATTCCGCTGGAATCATCATTAGTGCATGGCATTTATGATGAGGATATTAAGGATGAGAAACGTTTTAAGGAACTGGGACAGGCTATAGCTGAATTTATTGGCGACAGCGATTTAGCCGGATATAACTCTAACAAGTTTGATATCCCGATGCTGATGGAAGAGTTTTTACGTGCAGGTGTGGCCTTTGATTTGGAGAACCGCCATTTTGTAGATGTACAGAACATTTTTCACCAAATGGAGCAGCGCACTTTAAAAGCCGCATACCAGTTTTATTGCGATAAACAGATCATCAACGCCCACTCGGCCGAGGCTGATACCCGTGCTACCATGGAAGTGCTGCTTGCACAGATAGAGAAGTACGAGAACATGGAGTGGGAGGATAAAAAGGGCAACAGAAGCGTACCTGTTGTGGGCGATGTTGAGGCATTGCACAAGTTTACTAACCTGAGCCGCCCGGTTGATTTTGCCGGCCGCATGGTGTACAACGAAGAGGGAGAGGAGCTGATAAACTTTGGCAAGCACAAAGGCAAAAGAGTTGAGGATGTGTTGAATGCCGAGCCCAGCTATTATTCATGGATGATGCAGGGCGATTTCCCGTTGTATACAAAACGCAAGCTGGAAGAAATTTACAAACGCTGGAATGCCAAAAAAGTAGCCGAAAGGCAACAGGCTAAACCTGCACAACCGGCAGCCGCACCTGCTAATACGCCCAGACAAGAGCCTGCTAAACCGGCTTTCCAAAATAACAGCCCTAAAAGCACACCGCAGATAAACAATAATCAGCCGTTTAAAAAGAAAGATGAGCCAGCCAAACCGGTTGACGATGATATGCTTAAACAACTGGCCATGAAATTTGGTAAGGGGTTGTAAATTGTGTTCTCGCAAAGACGCCAAGACGCTAAGGTTTTTTCCCCTTTCCACGCGTCATTGCGAGGAACGAAGACAACCGACCGTAGGGAGCTCATTAATTCCATAAAGAAAGATCAAAATCATTAATAATCCCCGATAGAAAAGTAGGCGACCTTGTGAGCAATATACACCCTTGTGCGTCATTGCGAGGTACGAAGCAATCTCCCGATAGAAAAGTAGACGACAGTCCTGTTTGAGATTGCTTCGCTTATTTCCACCCTTCTAGTAATTGCGAGGAACGAAGCAATCTCCCGATAGGTTAGTGCTGTGCTTTAATGAACTTCAGTCCGCTCATTGCCGCGGACGGCTATTACTTTTTCCTTGATGAAAAAGTAACAAAAAATCAAGACGAAAAAATCCTTCCCCGCACAAAGCCTTTACCCATCGGCCCCGGTTTTTCGTCGGGCCAGCGCTCTTCAAATTTGCGCCTATGCATTGTTACTTCCCTACGCGTCATTGCGAGGAACGAAGCAATTTCCCGATAGAAAAGTAGGCGACAGACATGTCGGGGATTGCTTCGCTATCGCTCGCAAAAACGGTATTGTTTCCGCAGCCGTCCACCCTGCGCGTCATGCGAGTTTTAAAATCCGTTTGGCCTCTGAAGGATAAATGACATATGCCGGGTCATCCTGAGCTTGTCGAAGGACGTGCGCAAAAGCCCACCCCGCAATGCTTCGACAAGCTCAGCATGACCCGATTACTAAACCTTTACAGCAATGACATGCCGTAATCAATCCCTAATCACAATTTCGCAAAAACTCAATATTCCTCTTTAACCCCTCAAACTTGGTGCGTTTTACCGCGGAGTTTTTAAATACTTTTTGGAATACATCTGTAGTAATATCTTCCCAATCCTGCCTGTTCATTCCGTGCAGTTGGGTATGCGGCTGAAACGCCGGTTCGGTATGCAGAACAGAGAAGCGGTTCCAGGGGCAAACATCCTGGCATATATCGCAGCCAAACATCCAGTTATCCATTTTGCCTTTAAATTCCTGCGGGATCTCGTTCTTAAGCTCTATAGTGAGGTAAGAGATACAGCGGCTGCCATCAACCACGTAAGGGCCAACAATGGCATCGGTAGGGCAGGCATCAATGCAGCGGGTACAATCGCCGCAATGGTCGGCTGTGGGTTCAATATCGTATTCCAGTTCAATATCAACAATCAGCTCTGCTAAAAAAAAGAACGAGCCTGTTTTTTTGCTGATGAGGTTGGAGTTTTTTCCTATCCAGCCTAAGCCCGCTTTTTTGGCCCAGGCTTTATCCAGCACAGGTGCGGAATCTACAAAAGCCCTGCCGCCAACTTCACCAATTTTTTCATTAATGATCTGTAATAGTTGCTTGAGCTTGTCTTTAATAACGGAGTGGTAATCAGCGCCGTATGCGTACTTGGATATCTTGGGTGCCGATGGGTCGGACTGGATAGTATCGGCGTAGTAGTTTAACCCTAATGATATAACCGACTTTGCGCCATCAACCAAAAGGCGGGGGTCCAGGCGTTTATCAAAGTAGTTTTCCATGTACTGCATTTCGCCCTGCATGCCCTTTTTTAACCACGTTTCAAGCCGTGGAGCCTCTTCTTCTAAAAACTCAGCTTTAGAAATTCCGCAAAACAAAAAGCCCAGGTTTTTGGCCTCGGTTTTTATCATTTGCGAATATGCCCACTTGTTTTGCTGCATTTTGTACAAAGATACAATATGCAAAAGGTTTTTTTAAGCAGGGAAAAACCGAAGGTTTGGTTATGTTATATGTAAAAATATTTCGTTTAAGAAAAACTGGTATGATTTTTTATATAGTAATAGTAATAGAAACTTAGTTTATGCTAAAATTTATAAAAGATTTAGAACCACACGTAGTTGGCATACATGCTACAGGAGAGGTTATCAAAGAGGATATTGACACTGTTTTAATACCCCGGATTGATGACCTGGTAAAACGGGAGGGAGAGATAAACTACCTGTTGGTTTTAGAAACTAATGTGAAGAATTTTAGCGCCGGGGCCTGGTGGGGCGATTTAAAATTGGGGTTAAAAAACTTTACTAAATGGAACAAAATTGCAGTAGTAAGCGATCAGAGGGGAGTTGAATGGTTCTCTGATGTTTTCCGGTTTTTTATCCCCGGGAAATCAAAGGGCTTTCCGCTTGACCAGTTAGATGAGGCTGTAAAATGGGTAACCGAAAAAGACTAATACATACACTCAATATAAATTATAAATACCATGGAAAATACACTTGACGGATTTGACCGGGCCAATGACCAGGGAAAAAATCATGATATTAAAGGGAATGTTGCAAATGCAGGTAATGACACATTAAAAAAGAATACAGACGACAAAGACCTCGCTAAAAAAATTCCAACCGTTACCCCTGAAAATGATAATGGAGAATTAGAAAATCCGACAGACCAGAGTTCTTCAAATAAAGGGCAGGGCCCGGCCGGCGAAAACTTATAAAATGCAAAAGCCCTTTCCAAAAACAGGGCTTTGTGTTTTATAAAATTAGGAAGCGCTTATCTAAAAAAAGCAGGGAGAATTAGAGATAATTAGAGATTTTTAGAGGTAAATCCTACTATTTATTATGATACAACCTGGAGTTTGAGTAGGTGGCCTCGCTGCTTATTTTATTATTATGGATCTTGTAAACGCTGCAATACCTCAGATCGTAACGGATGGGGCTGTTATATTTTTCCTTTAAACCTACCACATCGTACTCTACCACCACTGTCGAATCGTTGGCTATCATATTATCAACCAGATACTTAGCATCAGGCGATATATAAAATAACTGATGAAACAACTGGTCGGCACCCTGTGGCCCAAAGGATACGCCATCCCAATCACTTGTGGTAATGCGCGCTTTGGTCTCGTACTGGGCTACTAACCCTTTGAGGTCGTGTGAGTTAAGTAACTGGAAGTGTTCATTTATGACTTGCCTGGCTGCAATGGTTGGATCAAGTTTAGTATCAATTTTATTATTAGTACAACTTGACAACAAACCCAATATAACTGTAGCTAACAAAGCAGAATGGAAGTTAAAAATCATGGATAAATATACTTATTTGATGCATATAACAAACCCCCTTTTGAATATTCAAAAGGGGGTTTGTTATGTTTAATTTCTTGTATTAGAAACTGTTACGAACGCTATTGCCAAATGTTTTGGTGCTCCAGTAACCACTATCCAATATGCGGCGTACAGTCATTAAAGGGTAGTCGGGGTCGCGTTTATCAGCAAGCTGAAAAGCAATTTTAAAGCCTTTATTTTGTATTTCGGGTAAAACAGGTTTTTTCCATATACCAAAAGGGTAAGCAAAGTAATCTATCTTTTTTCCGGTAATTTCTTCCAGTTTTTTGGTTGGTTTATCTATTTGGGTAACCCAATCGTCCACAGGCCTTTCGGTTATTTTTCCGTTCTTACCTATAATCTTTAAAGTAGAATTATGTGAGAATTTATCTACCCTGTGATGGTCCCATGTATGGCTGCCAATTACGTTGCCATCATCAGATAGTTTTTTAACCATCTCGGCCGTCATGTAATGCGGACGGCCTATTGATACGGTCATTACAAAGAAAACACCTTTAAACCCGTATTTCTTCATTTCAGGCGCGGCTATGGTAAACTGGTCAATATCAGTGTCATCAAACGTAAGCATGATGGGTTTTTTTGGCAGTGGCGCGCCTGTTGTTAAATAATTGTATAACTGATCTGGCAGGATAGTATGATAACCGCTATCGGCCAGCATTTTCATGTGCTCTTTAAAAGCGGCTATTTGTACAATGTAATCCTTAGCACCTTTAGAATCAGTTGCTTTCCAATCGCGTATTTGATGGTAGCAAACTACAGGCACCTGTTTACGGGCCATAATAGCAGCTTTGTTAATAGGAGGGTTGGCAATTCTGGCTACGGGCGATTCTGAAACCGCAGCGGGTTTATCGGTAGTGCTTTTATCTGATGATGGTTTGCTTTGGCATGAAATGATGCCCACAATACCAAATAACGAAACGGCAAAAAATTGCTTTAACATATTCAAATGAGATAGTTTTTGTTAATTAGAAATGAATGCGCTAAAATAAATAATTATGCAAGGATATATCAAAGCGTGGATAAATAATTACACTTATAATTAAAGTACTATACGTTTACCTTCGGCAATGGACCTTTTGGCGGCGTCAAGTATCTGCATTACTACCATATTGTATTTTAATGATGAGCGGTCTGTTAAACCAACCAGCCTGTTTTGCAATACCACCTGCAGGTAACTGATAGGATTATCCATAGGGGGGATAATATTATCGGCTACTTTAACAGTAGAGGCATTTTGATTTAAACGCGACACAATGTTCTTATTATCAAGCGCATGCATGTATCCATCATCGCCAAAAACCTCCAGGTCTTTTATGGAGAAAGGCCAGTTCCATGATGCTTCAATAATGCCTGTTGCGGTAGGATATTCCACTACAACGGTCACATCATCCTCCACTTTAGGGTAGGCTTGTAATTTAAAGTGGCGGGCAACCGCAGTTACCGCTATAGGTTTCTGGCCTTCCATTAACCAGGTCATCAAATCGGCACCATAGCAGCCAAAGTCAATAAGGGCACCGCCACCGTTTAGCTCCGGGTCTGTAAGCCAGCTTACAAATTCTTTACTGCAATTGATCTCTTTAGGCCCCTGATGGCCATCATGGACAATAATTTTCCGGATCGTTCCCAAGCTGTCATGAGCCGCCATGTTATATACATGTTGGTAAGACGGGTACCAGGTGGTTTCGTAATTGGTTAATAATTTAATGTAATATTTAAGGGCCAAAAACTCCATACGCTTAGCTTGCGCAAGGGTAGCTGCCAGCGGTTTTTCAACCATTACAGATATCCCCAAAGGGGCGCATATTTCAACTACATCAATATGTTTGGCAACCGGGTTATATCCTAAAACAGCGTCGGGCTTTTTTGCTATGGCCATTTTTTTCAGGTCATCAAACATAATAGAATCCGGCAGCTGATATTGTTGCTGAAATTTGGCGCGCAAATTTTTATCAGCTTCAGCGATACCAACAATATTTACAAGCCCCTGCCTGTATTGGTTGAGGATAAGATGAACGTGATCATGAGATAAGCCGGCAATACCATATTTTAGATGGCTGAGCATCTGCGGTTTACGCGATGCCGACTTTAGCTCATTCTCCTTTGCCGTTGTATCTTTTTTTGCAGGTGTAGTTTGCGAATAAACAACCGATTTGAATGACACCGACACCATTATCAGGCACAGTAAAACTCTTAAATATTTCATCATACTATTACTTTTCGGTCGATAACGAATAAGGTACGTCTGCAGGTTTTGTACCCCTTGTTTTATTTGGAGTTGCCGACATGTTAAAATTAATAACACCACCCTGCATTAAAGCTTTGTGACTTAACCAGGTATAATCATACGGTTTCCCGTTAACATTCAGCAGGTTAACATATTTATTTACAGAGCTGTTATTAGCCGCGTTTATAACAACCGTTTTGCCATTCTCTAAATTAAGAGTCACCTTTTTAAACAAAGGCGTGCCTAAAACATACTGGTCGGTAGCAGGGCATACCGGGTAAAAACCCATAGCCGAAAATACATACCAGGCAGATGTTTGTCCATTATCTTCATCACCGCAATAACCATCAGGTGTTGCTTTGTAAAGTTTGTCCATTACCTCGCGTACGTGCAGCTGTGTTTTCCAGGGCTCACCCGCGTAGTTGTAAAGATAGGTCATATGCTGAATAGGCTGATTACCATGTGCATACTGGCCCATACCGGCTATCTGCATTTCACGGATCTCGTGGATTACTTCGCCATAGTAACTGTCATCAAATATTGGTGGAAGTGTCCATATCGAATCAAGTTTTGAAACGAATTTTTTCTTGCCGCCCATCAAATCTATCAATCCTTGTATGTCATGAAAAACGCTCCAGGTATAGTGCAGGCTATTGCCCTCTGTAAAGGCGCCACCCCATTTGAACGGGCTAAACGGACTTTGGAACTTACCGTCTTTGTTTTTACCACGCATCCAGCCTGTTGAAGGATCAAACAGGTTCTTATAATTCATGCTGCGTTTTTTGTACAGATCAGTCTCAGAAGCAGGGCGGCCTAATGCCTTACCCAGTTTGTAAATAGTAAAATCGTCATAAGCATACTCCAGGGTACGGGCAGCATTTTCGTTTATTTTAACATCATAGGGCACATATCCCAATTCGTTATAGTATTGCACCCCATCACGACCTGTTGCTGCCGGGCCGTCATTATTAGCGCCGTGTATTAAAGCATCGTAAAGTGTATTTATCTCATAACCACGGCCGCCTTTTAAATAGGCATCAGACACTACAGATGCCGAGTTATTGCCCACCATTACATCAGAATAGCCGGGGCTGCTCCATTCAGGTAACCATCCGCCTTCTTTATAATCATTAACAAGGCCCATCTGCATTTCTTTGTTTATGGATGGATATACCAGGTTCAGGAACGGATATAATGCCCTGAAGGTATCCCAAAAGCCAGTACCCGCAAATTTATAACCCGGCATAACTTTCCCATTTTGCGCACTCCAATGCATAATATCGCCTTTGGCATCTATCTCGTACATTTTGTTAGGGAAAAATAGCATGCGGTACAGGCAGGAGTAAAACGTACGTACCTGGTCAACCGAACCACCTTCAACCGACAGGCGGCTTAGGGTTTTGTTCCATGTAGCTTTTGCTTTTTGTTTAGTGATATCAAAACTATCGGTACCAACCTCTCTTTTGAGGTTAATTTCGGCTTGCTCAATGCTGATAAATGACGATGCTACACGCAGGTTAACTTTTTCGCCTTTAGCAGTTTTAAAGCCAATAACGGCCATTACGTGTTTCGCGGTGAGTTCTTGCCCGTCGGTTAGCGTGGTATCGTTATAAGTTTGTGATGTAGCGATAGGTTTATCTACATATATCACAAAAAAGTTCTTGAAGTTTTTAAGCGGCCCGCGTGCATATTTGGTAGAGTAACCAATTATCTTTCTTTCGCCCGGGATAACTTTGATATATGAACCCTTGTCAAAAGCATCAATCACAATAAATGAGCTATCGGTTTTTGGGTAAGTAAATCTGAATTGGGCGCTGCGTTCAGTAGGAGTGATCTCGGTAGTAATATCATGATCTGCCAGATAAACGCTGTAATAATATGGTTTGGCAACCTCGGCTTTGTGTGAGAACCAGCTTTCGCGCCCTTTTTGCGATACTTTTAGTTTGCCGGTAACAGGCATAATAGCAAATTGCCCATAATCATTCATCCATGGCGATGGCTGGTGCGTTTGCTTAAAGCCGTTTATTTTATAAGCATCATAAGTATATTGCCAGCCGTCGCCCATTTTACCGGTTTGTGGTGTCCAAAAGTTCATACCCCATGGCAAGGCAATGGCAGGGTAGGTGTTACCGTTACTAAGGTCGTACTTTGATTGGGTACCCATTAACGGGTTTATCCATTCAACCGGATCAGTCACTTTTGTAACTTGTTGTGCAAATGTTTGAGCGGTGAATAATATAGCAGATAAAATAAGGAAACTTTTTTTCATAGAATTAAGATGCTGTAGTTTGATTTATAAAATGATTATAAATCGACCGTAAATATAAAAGACTGGCGTGTATTGCCAGTCTTTTATATTGATTTTGTTACCAACCCGTATTTTGGGTGAGGTTTTTGTTGGTATTAATTTCACGTTGCGGTATAGGCCACAAGTAATATTGAGCCTTCATGGTAACACCCTGCTCGTTAGGGGTTGATGTAGCATCGCCAAAAGTATTATTTATAACATTGTAAATTTTGTGCGTACGCTGTATATCAAAATAAGCTTTATCCTCGTAAGCAAGTTCATGATACCGCTCTTTCCAGATTGCTTCTCTGAACTGGTCTTTAGTTAAACCGCTAAGAGCCGGCAATTTTGCCCTTGTTCTGATAAAGTTTACTTGTTGGTACGCCTGAGGGGTAGGTCCATTTACTTCGTTGGTTGCTTCTGCATAAATCAGCATAGCTTCCGGCAGCCTCAAAAATGTCCAGTTCTCATCGCTTATACCATTGCCGGTGGCACTTTCCACATGGAAGTACTTATATAAAGCGTGTGAACCAAAAATAACTGTTTTGCTTGGGTCGCCAAATTGCGGATAGCTGGAAAAGTAAAACTGGCGCTCTTGTGTGCGCAAGTCACCGGTTTCATAGCTGGCAACAAACTGGTTTGTAGGCATCATTGCACCTAAGTGGTCGCCGTAGGCACCCACAGGTAAGTTAAATGGTACGGTAAGCTGCGGAATTGCATTGTCACGTACACCAACCAGGTATTGGGACTGGAAAATCAGTTCGCCTTGATTTTTGTGTGCGTTGTCATGTAAAAAAGCATAATTATCAAACAAAGTGTATGAAGGCAATACCAGTTCTGCAGTAGCTGCGGCCTTAGCATAATTCTCTGTTTTGTTGAGCGGGAAACCAGCAGTAGTTAAGTAAACACTTGCTAAAAGTGTATTAACCGCACCTAAAGAAACTTTGCCTGTTTGGTCTGTAGCTGGTAAACCGGAGGCCTGCGCTGCTGTAAGGTCTGCAATAATCAAATCATAAATAGAAGCTACGGGGTTACGTGATGGATAAAGATCAGGATCGTTAACACTTACAGGTTTAGTGATCAATGGCACATCACCATATAACCTAACCAGGTGATAATAAAAGAACGCCCTCAGGAAATAAACCTCGCCTAATAGTTTGTTACGATCAGCATCGGTCATGGAAACAGTCGGAATTTGCTCTAACGCTAAGTTTGTTTGCGCTATGGCGTTATAACTACCGCGCCATACAGTTTCAAATCCCGGGTTAACCGCATCTGTACGCTGGTTAATAACATTGCCATTATTAACACTTTGCCCCAGTGAAGTAGCATGGCCGGCAAAAAGTTCAATAGTAATAAAAGGACTTTCGCCATAAGCATCGCCATTTTGAAAAAAGTATAAAGAGGTATAAATACCATTAACGAATGTACGCGCCTGTGAAGCATTCTGAAAATAGCCGGTTTTTACGAAATCGCTCTTGTTCTTTTCGTCCAGATATTTTTTACAGCTGCTAAAAGTCATGGTAAGGATAAGTATTAAACCGATCCCTAATTGCTTTAAGTTAAATTTCATAATATATTTATGTTTAACATTAATTAAAAACTTGCATTTAATCCAAGTAAGAAGGTTCTTGGTTTTGGATAATCAAAAAACTGTATGTTTTGGGTAAAGTTGCTTGGTGGGCCCTGATTAAAGGCTACGTTACCATTATACGTTGAAACCTCAGGATCATAACCAGAGTATTTGGTTATTAAAAATAGGTTCTGCGCTTGTGCATACAGTCTTAACCTGGTTAATTTGATCTTTTTCAAAAAGTTGTCTGAAAAATTATAACCCAATGTTACCGAACGGCCCCTTATAAAATTACCGCTTTCAACCTTTGTAGAATAGATCTCGGTTTGGTAACGTACATAAGCTGGCCTGCTTTCTGCAATGTTTGTATTTTGATTAGTTGGGGTCCATGCGTTTAATACTGTAGCATAGCTATTTGCCTGCCCGATACGATCTTGCGCAGAGTGCTGCGTTAAGTTCATTATCTGGTTGCCATAGTTAAACTGCAATTCAACACCAAGATCAAAGTTTTTGTAAGCTACATTGTTGCTAAATGTAC
Organism: Mucilaginibacter sp.; assembly: GCF_041660805.1. Lineage (GTDB taxonomy): Bacteria > Bacteroidota > Bacteroidia > Sphingobacteriales > Sphingobacteriaceae > Mucilaginibacter. The sequence goes on from NZ_JBAZVP010000001.1 coordinate 564,094, forward strand.
CATAGCCTTTAGGTATAGACCTTCCTAATATTACTTTGTCATCAGCAGAAACCCTTCCATCGTTGTTGGTATCCTGGATTTTCAGATCGCCCGGAAGCAAGCCATATGTAGCTGCAGTAGCGGCTTCAGATGTACCCCATGTACCTAAAACTTTATATCCGTAAAAACTGCCAGCAGGTAAGCCAACACGCATTAAGTTAAACTGAGACAGGAAAGTTGGATCAAGGAAGATATCATCATTTGATTCACCCAGTGACAATATCTTATTGTTTAAGAAAGAAATATTGAAAGATGAATTCCAGGTGAAGTTATCGGTTTTAACGTTTACCGTATTCAGGGTAAGCTCTAAACCTTTGTTTTGCAACTGGCCTATGTTTTTAAATACACTTGTAAATCCGCTTGTTTCCGGCAGTGGTGCATTCAATAAAAGGGCCTTTGTTTTCTTTAAATAGGCGTCGGCCTCTAAAGTTATACGGTTATTAAATAAGCCGAATGATACACCAATATCATACTCAGCTGTTTTTTCCCATTGCAGATCTTCATTACCAATACTGGTTTGGTTGGTGCCGATAGCCTGTGTGCCGTTAAACACATAATTGGTGGTATTGATGTTTGCAAGGGAACGGTATTGCCCAATTTCGGAGTTACCTGTAAGACCATAGCTTAACCTGAATTTCAGGTCAGAAATGGTTTTGTTGTCTTTAAGGAAATCTTCCTGTGATACCCTCCAGGCAAATGCAGCCGATGGGAAGAAACCGTATTTAACATTCTGGCCAAAACGAGATGAACCGTCTGTACGGCCGGTTACCGTTAACAGGTACCTATCATTGTAGTTATAGTTCACTCTACCATAATAGGATTGCATTTGCCATGCGGAATAGCCTGATGATGGCAAACCAGGTATTGAGCCTGCACCTAAATTATAGTACTGATAAAAATTATCAGACAGATTACGGGTTGATGCGCCTACACTTAATTGTTGAAAATTCTGGCGCTCCGTACCTGCTACAACGTTTAAGGTATGTAATTTATTGAATGTATGGTTATAGGTAAAATATGCCTGCCATTGCCAAAATGTATTATTGTTTTCGTTGATAGAGGCAGAGCTGTAAGATTGATCGGCAGTTGGGCCGCCAACAAGGCCACTTTGCGCACTTGGGTAATAATTGGCAGCTGTAGTAACGCCTAATACACTCTTGAATTGTAAATCTTTAAACAGGTTAATATTTGCGTAACCATTACCGCTAAATACACGAAGCCTGGCTAAACGCTGGATTTCTAAGGTCTGTGCTACAGGGTTGTCACCACCTTCTAAGTTAGGGTAATCTGTTCTTTTACCATAGCTGCCATCAGGATATCTAACCGGGATAAACGAAGGCATTTCTATCATGGTACGTGGGATATTGTTACCACCGGTACCATAGCTGCCCAATTGTTGGTCTTGTGTGTTATAGTTTAAAGTGGTACCAATTTTTAACCAGGGTTTTACCTGGTCATCAATTGTTAAACGAGCGTTATAACGTTTTAAACTACTGTTTAAAATAATACCTTCATCGTCAGAATAGTTTAAAAATAAACCATAGTTTATATTTTCAGAGCCACCGGTAACGCTAAGGTTATGGTTTTGACTGTATGAGGTACGTGTAGTTTCTTTTTGCCAGTCAACATCATATAACGGGTTTAAGTTGCTGTCAAAAAGCTTTCCTATTAATGCTGTTCTTTGCAATACCGGGTTCCTACTGGCGTAGTTACCTGCTGCCCATCCTACGGGATCGTATTTTTGAATGTTGGCATAAGCCTGGTCTTCAATAGCCATAAACTGCTTTGAATTAAGCACAGGTATTTCCTTAGCCATCTTGTTCATACCCACATACGCATCGTAGCTAACGGTACTTGGCCTGTTTTTTGCGCCACGTTTAGTGGTGATCAGGATAACACCATTTGCACCACGGGTACCATATATTGCTGTTGATGATGCATCTTTAAGCACATCAATACTGGCCACATCATTTGGGTTAATGGAATTTCCGCCCTGGCTCCATACAATACCATCTACCACATATAATGGGTCTGTCGAGGTGTTGATAGAGCTGTAACCACGTATACGTATCTTAGTATCACCACCCGGCTCACCCGAGTTTACAGATACGTTTACACCTGCAATTTTACCGGCTAATTCTTGTTCAAGATTGGTTTGCGGGCGCTCTTGCAATGTTTTTGCACTAACACTACCCACAGATCCGGTTAAGTCAACCCGTTTTTGGGTACCGTAACCTACAACAACCACCTCGCTTAACGCTTTAGGCACCTCGGCCATTACAACATCAATTGTTGCACGGTTAGCAATTGCAATTTCTTGTGTAGTATAGCCAATAAAGCTAAATACCAATGTGCCGTTACCATCAGGGACTGATAATTTGTATTTACCATTAACATCAGTAGTGATGCCTATTGTGGTACCTTTCAATTTAACATTCACGCCCGGTAGCGGGCCCTTGGCATCGGCTACCGTTCCCTGCACGTCTATAGCGACAGCGGCGTTTGATGCGTTAGGATCATCCTTTCTTTTTACTACAATTGTTTCCTGGAAAATTTTGTAGGTAAGTGGCTGATCCTTAAAAGCTTTGTCTAAAGCTTCGGTAAGCGGGACATTTGTTACATCAATATTTATAGCGCTTGCTCTTGAAACATCTTGCTTATCATACATGAAATGATAATTAGTTTGTTTCTCTATCAGTCTCAGTATTTTTTCAACAGATATGTTCTTCTGCCGAAGGGATACGATCTGGCTGTAGCTTTTTGCGCTAACATTGGTGAGTGCTGCAATTATTAAAATAGCAGTAAGTTTCATAACCAAAATAATTTTGGAAAGTTTAGACCACACCACAGGCACGGCCTTAGAATTAAAATTCATAAGTTTGTTGAGTTTGGGTTAAACATTAAGTTTCAATTCGTCAATTGTAATCGTTGGGAAGCCCAGATATATAGCCGGGAAAGTGGGTCGAAACACTTCCCGGTTTTTTATTTATATGCTAATGTGCATGTATGTTTTAAGTACAACACAACAAGGCTTGCCAATAGAGCTAACTTGTCTGATGTATTTCTTCCGTCATAACGTGTTTTTTTTAGGTGAATAATTAGATATATATAGTTGTTGAATGTGCTTAATTGGTTAATCCACAATAATGTTTTTGCCTTCTATATGCACAGCAATACCTGTGTATTGAATCATTTTAAGTAGTTCGGATGCTTTCACGTTGCGCGAAAGCCTGCCTGTAAATTCTCTTAGCGGTAATTTCCCTTTATAGGTTATATTTACATCATACCAGCGTGCTGCCTGGCGTAGTATCACATCAATACCCGCGTCTCTGAATTGAAAAATGCCATTTTTCCAGGCTACTTCATCGTCTACATCAATATCTGATGTTACTTTTGTGTTGCCGGTTGCATTTATCTGTGCTTGCTGGCCCGGTTTTAATTTATAGGTTAACGAACCACTTTTTATATTAACAGCACCCTCAAGCAGGGTGGTTTTCATCAGTCTTTCGTCTCCGTAAGCCATCACATTAAAATGCGTACCTAACACTTCAATATCTGCGCGGTCTGTTTTTACTCTAAAAGGCATCAACTTATTTTTGGTTACTTCAAAGTATGCTTCTCCTGTTATCTCAACATCCCGTGTGTTGCCTGTAAAGCGGGTAGGGAAGCGTATGGATGATGCTGCGTTTAGCCATACTTTGGTGCCATCGGGCAGTATAACCTGGTATTCCCCGCCTCGTGGGGTGTTTATAGTATTAATGGAAGGGGCCGCATTATCATCAGCCATGTTTGATAGGTTGTAAACCAGCTTACCATCGGCAGTTTTGTTTACAACGGTATTTCCCTGTTTAGCAAGTGTACCATTTTGAGCATTGTCTAATATGATAGTTTTGCCGTTTGCCAGTGTTAAAACAGCCTTGCTACCACCAGGTAGCGCATCATGCTGCGGAGGATTGATTTTAGCGATTGATTTTTTAACAACAGGCTTATCCTTATGTAAATAGCTATAAAAGCCAAAGCTTAGAAACAATAACCCTACCGCTGCAGCCGAAAATTTAGCCCATAATAATAAATTATAATTAGGTTTTTTCGGTTCTGTTGGTTCTTGTGCATTACCCGAAGCTAAAATGTTTTTTAATATCAGTTCGGTTTTAGTGGAGTTAAACAGGGGTGCATCCAAATGCAGATCATTCCAGGCCGTTCGGATAAGATCGGAAAGTTCCTGATCCTTTTTGCCGGCTGTTATTATAGCAAACAACTCGTCTCTCTCCTGCGGAGTAGCCATTTTGTTATAATAACAATTAAAAAGGTACGATAACCTTGACCTGGATGTATTCATTTTATATCTTTTTCAATAATTGGTAGTGAAAGGTTGGGGAACCTTTATTGTATGACACCAGATAAGATGAAAAAGGGGGTATTGCTTTTGAAATTTTTTAAAAAAATAATATCGACAGCAAAATCAAGGGCATAACATTACTGTTTGACTGTAAAAAATTGGTGATAGAGAGGGTAGCAACCTGCAAATATTTCTTTACAGTTTCACGCGATAACCCCATTTTGTTGGCTATCTCATCATATTTTAAACGATCATGCCTGCTTAACAGATAAACCTTTTGTTGTTGTGGGGGCAGGTGGTCAATAGCCTTATCAAGCAAGTTGTAATAATCGTTGTTATCAATAATATTGGCAGTTTCTAAAGCAACTTCGTTGTCCTCAATACTTTTTTGGGCGATGCGTTCTTTTGCTAATTTGCGTAAGCAGTTTAAAGCATGGTTTTTTGAGATGACAAACAGGTATGCTTTAAAATTTTTAACCGAGGTAAGGGCCTTACGGTTAAGCCAAATTTTCAGGAAAGCATCTTGTACTACCTCTTCAGCGAGTTCGACCGAATCTGTTATGCGATAAATATGTGTACCCAAATGCTGATGGTATGTATTGAAAAGCTCGCTAAAGGCATGCTCATCGCCACTTGCCACCTGCAAGAGTAACTCTTTTTCGCAAGGTAAAGCCAGATTAGACATAGGTAGTATTTGGTAGTGCCAAGTAATGAAAAAATTACAAAAACTGCAACCAATAATTCTCTATTGTTAAAAAAATTTCGTGTTGTGTAAAATTAACACATTTATAATATCCTGATTTATAATAAATTAACTATTTTAAAATTTTAAAAAGAAACTTATCTTTTTAAAATAATGAAGGGTTTCCGCCCAACTTTATCTTCCCCAAATGCTTATAAGCACTTTCTGTAGCCTCACGACCACGGGCTGTACGCATCAAAAAACCTTCCTGGATCAAAAAAGGTTCGTAAACTTCTTCAATAGTTCCTTCTTCTTCGCCAACCGCGGTTGCAATTGTTTTTAACCCTACAGGGCCGCCTTTAAACTTATCAATAATTGTAGCCAATATCTTGTTATCCATTTCATCCAGGCCATGCTCGTCAACATTCAATGCATTCAAAGCATATTTGGCAATGGCGGTATCAATATTCCCATCGCCTTTTATTTGTGCAAAATCGCGGGTACGGCGTAATAAGGCATTGGCAATTCGCGGGGTGCCACGGCTGCGGCGGGCAATTTCATATGCTCCTTCATCACTAATAGGTGTACGCAATATAGCCGCAGAACGCAATACAATAGTGGTTAACAGTTTGGCATCATAATATTCCAGCCGGCTATTAATTCCAAAACGGGCACGCAGGGGGGCAGTTAATAAGCCCGATCGTGTAGTAGCACCAACAAGGGTAAAGGGGTTTAAAGAGATTTGTACTGACCGCGCGTTAGGCCCGCTTTCAAGCATAATATCTATTTTAAAATCTTCCATTGCAGAGTACAGGTACTCTTCAACCAGCGGACTTAAGCGGTGTATCTCATCAATAAAAAGTATATCCCCGGTTTCCAGGTTAGTTAATAGTCCGGCTAAATCGCCGGGCTTGTCCAGCACCGGTCCTGATGTTATCTTGATACCGGCCCCCATTTCATTAGCTATGATATGAGAGAGGGTGGTTTTCCCTAAACCCGGAGGGCCATGCAGCAACACATGGTCAAGCGCCTCGCCGCGTTGGCGGGCAGCCTGTACAAAAACCCTAAGGTTGGCTAATATTTTATGCTGACCGGTAAAATCTTCAAATACCTGCGGGCGTAATACTTTTTCTATATCGCGTTCGGCAGGGGATAGGTTCTCACGATCGGGATCAAGATTCTCATTCATTGCCAACGAAATTAGCATTTATTTTTTAAAGGTTAAAGCAAAAAGCAGAAAGCGCAGAACTGTGCTCCGTTTGAAAAATATTACATCTTTAAGCTTAGGTTTTGCACTTTTAATGTGCTTTCGGATATTTTCTAAACCAGCTGTTTATCTTCATTTGTAATACACCAAATACAGCTTCTTTAAAAATACCTTTTGACATTTTAGAGGTGCCAACCGTTCGGTCGGTAAATATGATGGGGATCTCAACCACTTTAAAACCATGCTTAATAGTAGTGAATTTCATTTCTATCTGGAAAGCATAACCAACAAATTTTACTTTATCCAGTTCAATTGTTTCAAGAACTTTGCGTTTGTAGCACATAAAACCAGCTGTTGAATCTTGTATAACAATGCGGGTAATAAAGCGCACATAAACCGATGCAAAATAACTCATAAGTACCCGGCTCATTGGCCAGTTAACTACGTTCACACCTTTTATATACCTCGAGCCTATGGCTGCATCGGCGCCTTCAATACATTTTTGCCTTAATCTTAGCAGATCATCGGGGTTGTGTGAAAAATCGGCATCCATTTCAAAAACATAATCATAATGCCTTTCAATAGCCCATTTAAAGCCGTGAATATATGCCGTGCCTAAACCCAGTTTGCCGGTACGTTCTTCCAGAAAAAGCCTTTCAGAATAGTCATGCTGTAAACTCTTTATGATTTTACCGGTGCCATCAGGTGAGCCGTCATCAACTATCAGCAAATGGAAATCATGAGGCAACGAAAATACCTTATGAATCATCCGCTCAATGTTTTCTTTTTCGTTATACGTGGGTATAATTACAATACTATCGGGCACTTGGGCAGAATTTAGTTTAAAGTAAATGAACGGCGCTAAAATAATTGAAATTAGCCCGGCTTTAAAATAAAAAAACAGGAAAGCGTTGTACTTTCCTGTTTTAAATGATAATATTTTGTTTTACAGGTTGTGTGTATCTGCAATAACCTGGTTGTCAACGTAAGGGTCGGTAATATAGTTCCTCTCTTTTAATCGGGGAGAAATAATTAAGAATGCAATTATAAACACACATATAAATGCTACAAAGAACCATTCGTAGTTGGCACCTTTTAAATTCCTGGCCCACCAGCCGCCATCTTCAATAAGCCCATTAACAACGGCAGTAATAAGGTTACCAAACGATACAACCAGGAACCAAATACCTGACATGGTACTCTTCATTGATTTTGGGGAGTGGGTATAGGCATATTCTAAACCTGTAATAGACACCAGTACTTCGGCTGCTGATAATATCATAAACGCCAGTACTTGCCACCACATTGATGGTGTACCACCATTTTCGATGCTTACATGTGTAAAACCTATAACTACAAATGATAATGCCGTTAGAATTAAACCAGCGCCAAGCCTGCGCAATGGTGTTGTTTTTAATCCGATTTTATCTAACCGTGGATAAACCACATAGTTAAAAAATGGTATAAATAACAATAGGAAGACGGTGTTAAATGTCGACATAGAACCTGGCTCTATTTTAAACGATGTAAAGCCGAGATTGATGTTTCGGTCCATTTTTTCGGCATAAAGTGTCCATTCTGAAAGGCATTGGTCCCAAACTGCCCAAAAAGCGAGGGCAAAAAAGAACACTGCGATGACGCGATAAACAGCTTTAACTCCTTCAACGCGTTCAGGATCGTAACTCTCTTTGGCAATATCAAGTAAAGATTGACCCGGTTTCCTTTTGCTCAAATGGGTTATTGCATACCAGGTGATAAATACCAGGTTATTACGGTTTACGCCTTGCGGTGGAACCTTTACGTATTTTTTGCGGCCCATAAAAAATATCACAGTTGCCAATGCCATTAATATTCCGGGGATACCAAAAGCCCACTTAGCGCCATAGTATTTGTAAATGGTAGGGATAGCAATTGTTGATAGCATTGAGCCGGCATTGATACTGAAATAAAACCAGCCATAAACCTTTGAAAGCAGGTCCTGGTTGCTGGCATCGAACTGGTCGCCCACGTTGGCCGAAACACATGATTTAATACCGCCTGCCCCGATAGCTACAACCAGCATTCCAATCTCAAAACCGTCGAGATTTGTATCAAACATCGATAGCAAAAGGTGTCCAAAACAGTAAACTATAGAGATATAAAGGATTAGTTTGTATTTGCCGGTATACCAATCGGCCACCATGCCACCTACAAATGGTAATGCATAAGCCACCATTACAAATAAGTGGTTCAACTTATTGGCATGCGCATCGGCCTGCTGCGCTAATGCAGCATCGCCAGCTGGGTTAAAAAATTGTTTTACCAAAAATAATGTAAGTATGGAACGCATCCCATAAAAGCTAAAGCGTTCTGCAGCTTCGTTCCCGATAATAAACGGAACACTATTTGGGAATCTTGACTTTGTTTTTGCCGGAGCGGTTGCTTGTAGGTTTTCTGCCATACTTTTAAAACTATTTTTTGCCTAAAATACTATATTTAAATTAAACCGAAATTTTATACCGAAATTATTACAGGTCTTGCTGTATTGTTTGGAATTGTGAGTGATACTTACTGTTTAATTCTCTTTTTTGTTGGAACCGCGCCTTTGTCAATAATTGCCTGTGCCTTAGGGTCAACATAATTTGCATCACGTTCTTCCGGTATATTGCGCATATCCAGGTTATCCACAAATGCCCACTTGCCGTTTTTTAATTGATAGCCGTCATAACTTAAATCGGGGCCGAAAGTTTGCGGCATATCTTTCATCTTTTTATCAGGAGGTGATAAATGATCAAATACTATCAAATTTTGACCGGGCACATATCTTAGCAGCATAGATGCCTGCCTGGTATATTCAAAAACTACACGTTTGCGGTTTTTGCCGTTACCCTCAAACACCGGCATGCCCAGTACAGGTTTATTTTCGCGGTTAAAGGATAATACCTCAATTACCTTTTTGGTTGATTTTATTGTATTGCCTTTCCAGCCCAGTAACACATAATAAGCCTTATCGGCATTGGTGGCGCGTATGATCTTGTAGTATTGCGCACCATACCATTTGTGATTATCAGTTACCGAATCTTCGGGGTTTTTTAACATCGGGGAGTAGTCTTCCAGCGGGTACATCAGTAACCTGTCACCGGTGTTCATTTGTATGGTGCCGTAAAAGCGATAGCTGCCATCCTCGTTCATAACATGCCAGCTAAATATCCGGAAACGGTTGTCAGGTGCATTCAGCACACTAATGCTTTTAACAGAATCAAATGAATAATTGAAGGAATGCGGCGTTTTTAAGGCGCCAACCAATGTTTTAATAAAATTATAGTTAGCATTCTTTCGCTCCAGATCAATGGTATCATTAATGAATTTTTTGCCTAACGATACCAGGCTATCCCGGTAAATATTCAGTTGCTTAATATTCTGACTTTCATCAGAATGCTGTGCAAAAGTAAAGTTGCAAATTAATAAAGAAGCAAAAATTAAAAAGATCCCTTTCATCAATGGTTATATACGATAAAATACAGCGCTTATTATCAGGTAGTTATTATATTAAATTTTCAATAACCATAGCGCTGGCACCGCCGCCGCCATTACAAATACCTGCCGCGCCAAATTTACCATTATTTTGCTGCAGCACATTTATTAATGTTACTATGATGCGTGCACCTGATGCACCCAGCGGATGGCCCATTGCAACTGCGCCACCATTAACGTTAACCTTTGTAGTGTTTAAGCCCATTAGCTTATTATTTGCTACAGATACAACAGAAAAAGCCTCATTTATTTCAAAAAAATCTATCTGATCTGCTGATAAGCCAGCTTTGTGCAATGCCAGCGGGATGGCCTTTGATGGTGTAGTGGTAAAATACTCTGGTGCCTGCTGTGCATCGGCAAAAGAAATAATTTTTGCCAGTGGTTTAATCCCCATAGCGTCGGCTTTATCTTTGCTCATTAGTACTAAAGCAGCCGCGCCATCATTTAAGGTTGATGCATTGGCTGCAGTAACCGTCCCTTCTTTTTTAAATACAGGCTTTAGAGTAGGGATCTTATCAAACTTCACAGCTTTAGGCTCCTCATCATCGGCAAACCAAGTAACATCACCCTTTTTATCTTTTAGCTCAACCGGGGTTATTTCTGCTTTAAACTTGCCTTCGCTTTGTGATTGCTGCGCCCTTTTGTATGATTCTATCGCGAATGCGTCCTGCTCCTCGCGGGTTATATTACAATCAACAGCGCAAAGCTCAGCTGCGGAGCCCATGTGATAATCGTTATAAACATCCCAAAGGCCATCTTTTATAAGCCCGTCTGTTATTTGTCCGTTACCTAAACGGTAGCCGTTGCGTGCCTTATCCAGGTAATAGGGCACATTGCTCATGCTTTCCATACCACCGGCAAGTACAATATCATTATCGCCATTGGCAATACTTTGTGCTGCCAGCATTATCGCTTTCATACCCGATGCACATACCTTATTGATAGTAGTTGCGGGCATATAAGGTAAGCCGGCAAAAATAGCAGCCTGTGTAGCCGGTGCCTGGCCTAAATTAGCTGATAGCACATTGCCCATATATACTTCCTGTATATCTGCAGGCTGCAGGCCTGCTTTTTCAACTGCCGATTTTATAACAATGGCGCCTAATTGCGTGGCCGATAATGATGCCAGACTGCCGCCGAAACTGCCAATAGGGGTACGGGTAGCCGATACGATATATACTTCTTTCATGAAAAATGTTTTATAAATAACTGGTGGGACAAATTTAGCTTTTTTGTTTAAAGCTTAACGCAGATTAGACAAATTATTATGCATGCATATTAATTTGTCTTTCTTTTCCGGGCAGATTTCTTCCGGTCGTTCAGGGCCTGCTGCAGCAAATATTCAATTTGCCCATTGGTGCTCCTGAACTCATCGGCGCCCCAGTTCTCAATTTCTTTGAGTACATCGGGGTTTATCCTTAATATAAATGCTTTTTTTTCTGCCATGTTATATTAATGTGCTGCGGCACTTGCATGTGCCTGCCGTACTAAAATTAAGTTTACACCTATTAAAGCCAATAATGGTAACGGTGGAAGGTCATTTATTTTGAAGCTTTGATCATAAGAAACCACAAAAGGCTTTTTAAAACCCCATGCCTTTTGCGTTATCTGCAATAGGTCTCCATACATATCATGGCTAAACATTAATGATCTGGAGAAAAGTTTTTTGTACAAATAAGTCCCTTTAAAGCCTGTATCCATTTCAAGATTAACGTTCCTTTTCCATGTTTCGGGTATAAGGGTGCCTATGGTTTCTTCTTCGCCTTTGTTTATAAGAAGATTGCGTTTAAACCAGCCTTTGGGTTTAATTGTCCAGATGCCTTGTGCCGTTTCAATTATTGCATAACGTTTATAACTGTTTTTATAGCTCAGTTTACCATACACAAATTGCCCGTCGGTTAGTTCAAAATAGGGGAAGAACCATTTATGCCTGGTTATAAACAATTCATTGGTTTTTATCTGATCAAAACTCCTGAAATAGTTCATACTATTTAATGATATAATGTGCCTGTATTTACTATTGGCGATACGCTTTTGTCGCCGCAAAGTACTACCAGCAGGTTGCTTACCATGGCAGCCTTGCGTTCTTCATCCAGCTCAATAATATTCTTTTCTTCCATCTTTGTTAATGCCATCTCTACCATGCCAACGGCACCTTCAACAATTAGCCTGCGGGCTGCTATAATAGCTGAAGCCTGCTGGCGTTGCAACATGGCGTGAGCAATCTCAGGTGCATAAGCCAGATGCGATATGCGAGCTTCCAATACCTCTATACCAGCACGGTCAAGGCGCTCATTCAATTCTTTTTCCAATAAAACGCTTACGTGCTCAGCACCACCGCGAAGGGTTATACTTGCACTTTCATCCTCAATATGGTCATAAGGGAAGGAGTTAGCCAGATGCCTGACTGCAGCCTCGCTTTGTATATTTACATATTGTAGGTAATTCTCTACCGCGAAAACAGCTTTTGCGGTATCTTTTATTTGCCATACAATTACAGCAGCAATTTCTATAGGGTTACCTACACTGTCGTTCACTTTTAATTGCTGCCCATTTAAGTTAAATGCCCTTAATGATACTTTCCTTTTTACAGTGAAAGGATTTACCCAAAAAAAGCCGTCGTGCTTAACAGTGCCGGTATATTTACCAAACAGGGTAAGCACTTTTGATTCGTTCGGATTAACTATGGCTAATCCGGGTAAAACTAGTACGAAGTTTATTACGCAAATAATTGCCCCTGCAACTGGCTGCTCTGCCCAAAAGCAAAGTGCAGCACCGGCAGCAAGCACAAGTACTACAACAAAGGCTAAATAGCCGGATGGTGCTGTGATAACTTTTTCAGTGTTCATGGCTTAAATGATTTTAAAATGATATCATAAAGATATCAAATTTGATTTGATAAAAGCAAGAAAAAATACAGATAACCGAAACTTATATTATTTTTACAAGGATATATACATCAATGGCAAAGCTTTCAACATCCAGACAAAAAGCATTATTGCGTAAATACGCGCTTAATGTTAAGTATTTTATGATGCTGATAAGTATAATAGTGATTGTTTATGCCTTACCCAAGCAGGCTAAATTTGGCTATGAGTACGAGAAAGGCCGTATCTGGAACCAAAAAGACCTGATATCACCTTATAACTTTGCTATACTAAAAACCAACCAGGAGATAGAGGCAGACCAAAAGACAGCCTTAGCAGGGGTAACCCCAATTTATCAGCGTAATGATGATGTAAGCACCCAGTTAATAGAAGGTTTTAAGAATGATCTTGAAGTAAGATGGCACACGGCGGGTATTAATGACCGGCTTAAAGCCAGGTACCTACAAACCGGGCAGGACCTTTTAAAATATGTTTACAACATTGGTGTATTAAAACTAAATGATAAGTATCAGCAAAAGGGAACTAATTATCCCATAACCGTGCTTAATAATAATATCGCTTCAGAGAAAAACACCTCCGACCTGTTTACCCGCGAAAAGGCGGTTGCATATTGTGATGAAGCCATAGGCAAAATACAAGGATTAGATAAAGCGTTTTTACTTAATCTTATACAGGACAGGTTACAAACTAATTTAACTTATGATGCCAAACTTACTGCCAGAATGGAGCAGGAAGTTATTGAAAACCTGTCTATTACTCGTGGTATGGTACAAAAGGGAGAGACCATCATAGGGAAAGGATCTGTTATAAATGATGAAGCTTATCAAAAGCTTGCATCATACAAAAAGGCATTTGAAGATAATGCCCGGATAAATGGCAACCACACTCTGGTGTTGCTGGGTCAGTTTTTGCTGGTAGGTATTGCTATCACCTTGTTAATGGTGTTTTTGTATTTATTTAGGCGGGATATTTTTGATGATAACCGGCTGGTAAGTTTAATATTATTGGTAATCACAGCTATGCTGGCAACTTTGTCGCTTGCCTTGAAAATGCAGCTGCCAAATTTGTATTACATCCCTTATTGTATAGTACCTATCATTATCCGCATATTATTTGATACCCGTTTGGCGCTCAACATTCACTTACTGGTAGTATTGATAGCAGGTTTTTTTGTGCCGAATAGCTTTGAATTTGCCTTTTTCGAGATCACGGCGGGTATGGTATCAATTTACAGTATTAAAAATTTGATCCGCAGGGAACAATTCCTGATATCGGCAGTGATCATTACATTTACTTATTTTGTGGCCTTCCTGGGTATCTCATTAATCCGTGAAGGCTCATTAACTACTATAGACTGGACCGATTTTGTGCCTTTTGCAGTAAGCGTTTTATTAACATTGCTGGCTTATCCGCTTATTTACGCGTTTGAAAAAGTATTTGCCATAACATCAGACATCACCCTTATAGAGCTTACCAATACCAACGCGCCTTTACTGCGCGAAATGGCATTTAGCGCACCAGGCACATTTCAGCATTCGTTACAAGTAGCTAACCTGGCCGAAAATGCCATATTTGCTATTGGCGGCAATGCATTGCTGGTTAGGGCAGGAGCTTTATACCATGATATAGGTAAGATGGAGAACCCGCTGTTTTTTATCGAGAATCAAATCTCGGGCTTTAACCCGCATGATAAGCTACCTTATGAAGAAAGTGCACAGATCATTATCCGTCATGTAAGCAAGGGTATTGAAATGGCACGTAAAGCCAATTTGCCAGAGATTGTTATCGACTTTATCCGCACCCACCACGGTAACACCCGGGTTGATTATTTTTACCAGTCGTTTTTGAAAAACTTTCCTGAAAAATTCATAAACGAGAACATTTTTAGGTACCCGGGGCCTATTCCTTTCTCAAAAGAGGGCGGTGTTTTGATGCTTGCCGACTCTGTTGAGGCTGCTTCACGCTCTTTGAAAGAACCGGATGAGGAATCAATAGGGATACTGGTTGACCGTATTGTGAAATACAAGCTTGATCAAAACCAATTGAAAGACAGTGATATAACCTTAAAGGATATAGAAACTATAAAAGAGATTTTTAAGCGAATGCTGATGAGTATTTACCATGTACGGATTGATTATTAAAAATCTGATTTATTTTTTTGTCAGCTTAAGCGAATTACTATATTTGCAATCCCTGAAAAACGGGAAATATAGCAATTAAAACCGGTGAGGTGCCTGAGAGGCCGAAAGGATCAGTTTGCTAAACTGACGTACGGGAAACTGTACCGAGGGTTCGAATCCCTCCCTCACCGCTGATAATCATATCAAACACATTAAAAGCCTGTAAATCATAAGATTACAGGCTTTTTTCGTTTCCGGAGTTGCTCAAAATATGTGCGGATTCGCAAAAACTAAACTGATCAACACGGGTATGACGACGATGGAAATCAATATCAGGCAATTGTTGAATGATGCTGATTTATTATAGATTAGAAAGTCTATCACATAACTAATACGACCTATAATTTAACTACGACCTGTAATTTAACTGGAAAAAGGCGAATTGATAATAGATACTTCTGAAACCGCAAGGGAACTAAAAGCGGACAAAATCAATTTGTTTTCTATAATTACCAGGAGACATGCCAGTAATTTTTTTAAATATTTTAGAAAAATAAAATACATTTTCAAAGCCGGCTTGCACCGCAATTTCCACATAAGTCATCTGAGTGGTAACCATCAGATATTGGGCGCGCTCAATCCTTTTTTCATGGATGTATTTTAAGGGTCTTTCACCTGTATACTGTTGAAACAAGCGTGAAAAATAATCGGCATGCTGGTTCGCTTTTTCCGCCAGGCTAGCCACCGACAGATCCTGGTGCAGGTTCAATTGGATATAGCTGATCGCATTAAGGATTTTAACCGGTATGTGGCTGGCTTCTTTATGTTTGAATATCTCCGGCGTTAAAAAACGAGAGACCAATTGAAAAAGAATGCCATGGGTCTCTGTAAAAGTTGCCATGTTTTGCTGATTATTAAGCTCCTGATACTCTTTATAAAAGATGTTTTTTTCATATATCCTGGGATTGTCAGAACGGTTGATGCCCCTCCCGGGGTTTATTTCCAGTAAGCGGGCAAAATTCAAGATGTCAACTTTTGTTGCTTTTACTTTAAAAACAGACCGGTTATGGGCAAACAAAGAGATACCATTGGATGATTCCTCAAAAAACTGGATAAAATATTGGCTCAGGTGATTTTGGCAGGTAAGGTTGCACAAAGTGAAACTGGGTATCATGTATAGAAATCCCGGCTCGAGGGTCAGCGTTGTTGAAATATCTGAAATTTCACCTTCACCCGCATCAATGTAATAAAGTCTGAAATACGGACTGATCACGTTTTTATAGTTCCATTTCGGGCCAAGATTCACATGATCTACATTCAATAGCGTAAATGTATTTTTTAGTGCTCTTTTAATCATAATGCAGCATGTAAGTATTATAAATTATTGTTTCATCTGCAAGATATTCTACTTGTGCAGTCCAGAAAAGGTTTCGTTCTTCCGGAGTAACAATAATAAATAAAATGTCGGATTTGTATAAAAAAAAGTCTCATTAGGTCAACTATTTAGCAATTATTTCAAAGTAAGTTTGACCTATCAGTTACCTACGGCAATGATAATAATTTGCTGATAACCAATTATGGATTGTGCTTAAAAGAATCTGACTTGTGACTACAGGCTACTACCTGTACAATGGGTCTTACCTAACTAATGTATACATCAAAATCTAATTCATGAAAAGAAGAACACTAATAAAAGGTTTGGCCACTGGATTGTCCTCCTTGTACCTGTCGAAACTTTATGCCGGCAGTCTGTTACACCCATATTCAAACCCGGGTATTGCTTCCGGCCCATTCCAGCCGACGTGGGATTCATTGAGTCAGTATCAGGTTCCGGAATGGTTTCGTGATGCCAAATTTGGTATGTGGGCACATTGGGGGCCACAATGCCAGCCAGAGCGCGGTGATTGGTACGCCCGCGGTATGTATCAGGAAGGCAGTGACCAATATAAATATCATATACAAAAATACGGTCATCCCTCTAAGTTTGGTTTTAAGGATGTGATAAACGAATGGAAAGCAGAGAACTGGAACCCGGAGGAATTGGTTGCCTTATACAAAAAAGCCGGTGCCAAATATTTTATGGCCCTGGCTAATCACCATGATAATTTTGACCTTTACGACAGCAAATACCAAAGCTGGAACTCTACTAAACTTGGCCCGAAAAAAGATCTGATTGGCGGCTGGGCTAAGGCTGCTAAGAAACAAGGCCTGCCTTTTGGCGTAACGGTGCATGCATCGCACCCCTGGACCTGGTATGAGGTCGCCCAGCGCGCGGATAAAACCGGACCTTATGCAGGTATTCCTTATGATGGTAAGCTTACCAAAGCGGATGGAACAGGTAAATGGTGGAATGGCTATGATCCGCAGGAATTATATGCACAAAACCATGCCTTAAGCCAGGATAGCCTTGATGACGGTAGCATGGGCCGCCACTGGGATTGGGGTAATGGTGCCAGTGTACCCAACAAAGCTTATTGTGATAAATTTTTAAACCGCACCTTAGAACTGATAGATAAGTACGGCCCCGAACTGATCTATTTTGACGATACTGCTTTACCCCTTTGGCCGGTAAGCGATGCCGGCTTAAAAATTGCCGCGCATATGTACAATACCAGTATTAAAAAACATGGTAAACTCCAAGCGGCACTGTTTGGTAAAGTACTGGATAAACAACAGCGTAAATGCATGATATGGGATATAGAACGCGGGCAAAGCAACCAGATAGAACCTTTACCGTGGCAAACAGACACCTGTATTGGCGGCTGGCACTATGACCGGCGCATATTTGATAATAAAGGCTACAAAAGTGCCAAAACAATAATACATACCCTGGCTGATATAGTAAGTAAAAATGGTAACCTGTTGTTGAACATCCCGGTACGTGGCGATGGCACCATTGACAGCGAAGAACGCGCCGTAGTTGAAAACATAGGAGCGTGGATGCAGGTTAACAGCGAAGCTATTTACGGCACCCGCCCCTGGAAAGTATTTGGCGAAGGCCCGGCAATAGAATCGGCAGCACCAATTAGTGCGCAGGGCTTTAACGAGGGCAAAGGGAAGCCATTCGGTGCCGAAGATATCCGGTTTACCCTAAAAGGCAAAACTCTTTACGCCATTATGCTGGGTTGGCCGGCAGGGAACGCAGCCCTCATTAAAAAGTTAGCGACAGGTAATGAGGCAGGTAAGGTAAGCAGGGTAAGTTTACTTGGAAACGATAATTTGAGTTTTGAGCAAACCACAGCGGGCCTTAAAGTGAAATTGCCGGAGCAGGCTCCTGGTAAAGACGCATTCGTTTTAAAAATTGAAGGGGCTATTTAATCGTATGAAACTGAAACTTTGTTATGTCCTGATTACTGCAAATGATTAAGCATGGCCCTCTCATCCGTAAAGAAATATAAAATATCATATCCGATCATGACAAAGAATAAAAGTCTTTTCCCATTTATATTGATTACCAGTTTGTTCTTTTTATGGGGTTTTGCACATAACCTTGACCCCATATTAATACCTCACTTAAAAAAATCATTTACGCTTACTACTGTTGAGGCTACGCTGGTTGATTCTGCTGTCTTTATAGCCTATTTTCTGATGGCTTTACCGGCGGGTTTTATTATGAAAAAATACGGCTATAAAACTGGTATTATTACCGGCCTGCTTGTTTTTGCCTGTGGTTCTTTTTTGTTTATACCGGCAGCCAATACCCAGCAGTATGCATTTTTTCTGGTGGCTTTATTTATCATCGCCTGTGGGTTAACCATTTTAGAAACAGCCGCCAATCCGTATGCTTCCTCATTGGGCGACCCCGCAACCTCTATACAAAGGCTTAATTTTGCGCAATCATTTAATGGGCTGGCTACAACCCTGGCGCCCGTAATAGGTGCACGCATTATACTTACCAAAGGTTATACCCCGGCGCAATTAAGCGTAATGACAGAGGAAGGCCGCAAACTGGCGCTTGCCGCCGAAGCCTCTTCCGTGAAAATGCCTTATTTTATACTCGGCAGCGTACTGGTGTTCATCGCCATACTTTTTGCATTTACGCGCCTGCCAAGGATTCAGAACCATGAAGGGCATGCAGCCAGTAAAAATATTTTCCATGCCCTAAAGCACCGCCATTTAGCCTGGGGTGTTGCCGCACAGTTTTTTTATGTAGGCGCGCAGGTTTGTGTATTCAGTTTGTTTATCCTGTATGCAACAAAATCTGCTGGTGTTACGGAAGTAAAGGCCGCCGACTATTTAGGTGTATGCGGCTTTGCATTTTTGATCGGCAGATTTATAGGTACGTTTTTAATGCGCTATTACAGTTCAGCAAGTTTACTGGCAGCTTATGCAGGTATCAATATTTTCCTTTGTATAGTTGCTATTTTAGGTCATGGCATGTTAACCGTTTACACGGTTGTTTGTATATGCTTTTTTATGTCCATCATGTTCCCAACTATTTTTGCGCTGGGTATAAAAGATTTAAAGGCTGATACAGAATTCGGCAGCAGCCTGATCATTATGTCAATTGTCGGCGGAGCCGTTCTGCCGCGGATATTTGGTTACATCAGTGATAGAACAGGTAATATTCAGTATGGCTATGTGGTTCCATTGCTCTGTTTTGCGGTGGTGGCATTTTTTGGATTTAAAGGCCATCGTGTAAAAGTGAAGCCGGAAGGTTTGCCGGTTTCAGCCATCCTTTAAAAAATAATTCATTCTTACATGAAAGAAATTAGTTTACCCAAAGTGATTTTTGGAACCAGTGGTTTAGGAAATTTGTATGTAGCGCTTCCTGATGAGGTTAAGTGCGCTATTGTTGCTGAAAGCGTCAGGTGTTCTCCTAAACCAGCTGTATTTGACTCAGCTGGTAAGTACGGCGCCGGGCTCGCACTGGAATCGCTGGGAAAGTCGTTAACACAATTGAATGTAAACCCTTCAGATGTGCTGATCAGTAATAAACTGGGGTGGCTGCGTACGGCATTAAAAACTCCCGAACCTACTTTTGAACCCGGCGTATGGCGGGACCTGAAATATGATGCCGTTCAGCGTATAAGTTATGAAGGCATCCTGGAATGCTATGAACAGGGGAATGAGTTGCTGGGCGGTTACCGGGCAGAACTGGTATCTGTACATGACCCTGATGAATACCTTACTGCAGCGAAGGATGAGCCGGAACAAACACAACGCTACCGGGATATCCTGGAGGCTTACCGCGCACTGAATGAGTTAAAGCGGGATGGTAAAGTGAAAAGCATCGGTGTAGGTTCAAAGGATTGGCGGATCATAAAAAAAATAGCTCATGATGTAAAGCTGGATTGGGTAATGATAGCCAACAGTATGACGGTTCATAGCCACCCTCATGAATTGGTGGAATTTATGCAGGAGCTTGAAAAACAGGGAACACTGATCATTAATTCCGCTGTTTTTAACGGCGGATTTTTAACCGGGTCGGATTATTATAATTACCGACTTACTGATCCTATAAAAGACAACGGCCTATATCATTGGCGGGAGCTGTTTTATCAGCTGTGTACAGATTATAAAATAAAACCGGCAGATGCATGTGTTGCGTTTGGATTAAACGCACCGGGTGTTAAAAGCATCGCCTTGAATACCACCAACGCAGAGAGAGTATCACAAAATGTTGCTTTGGCCTCTTTAAAAATACCGGATGAGTTTTGGAAACGAATGAAAAAATATGGTTTAATTGACGAATCATATGCCTCCGCCTATTTGTAAAATTTAAATATACTATGAAAAGATACTGTTTGGCCCTTGACCTAAAGGACGACCCGAAACTGATAGCAGAATATGAACATTGGCATAAGGCAGAAAATAGCTGGCCTGAAATACGCAAAAGCATACTGGATGCAGAAATCTGGGATATGCAAATCTACCGTACGGGCAACCGTTTGTTTATGATCATGGAAACAAGTGATCATTATGAGGCAGAAAAAAGAGAACAAATGGATGCGCTCAATTCAAAGGTACAGGAATGGGAACAATTAATGTGGAAATTTCAACGGCCCTTACCCTGGGCAAAAGAAGGGGAGAAGTGGGTAATGATGGAGCAGATTTTTCAGCTTTAAAATTGATAGTATGCAAATAATAGTTTATGAATTTGACTTTTATGAATAGGGATTTTTTTTGGGGAATTGTCTTTTCTTTATGTCCAACCGTGTTTTGCAGTGCTCAAACCACTATGCCTAAACCATTTGGTCCGTTACCAACCAGTAACCAGCTGCGTTGGCAGCAAATGGAATCCTATGCATTTGTACATTTTTCATTAAATACGTATACTGATCAATCCTGGGGATATGGCAATGAAGATGTGAATTTGTTTAATCCAAAAGATCTGAGCTGCCGCCAGTGGGCACGTATCTGCAAAGAATCGGGCATGAAAGGAATTATCATTACCGCAAAGCATCACTGCGGTTTTGCCCTTTGGCCATCAAAATATACCGAGTATTCTGTTAAAAATTCGCCGTGGAAAGATGGCAAAGGGGATGTGGTGAGAGAAATGGCCGATGCCTGTAAAGAATATGGTTTGAAATTGGGTATTTATTTATCGCCCTGGGACAGAAATCATCCGGATTATGGCAGGCCGGAATACATTACCTATTTCAGAAATCAACTCACCGAACTGTTGACCAATTACGGACCCATTTTCGAAGTGTGGTTTGATGGTGCTAACGGAGGGTCGGGTTATTACGGTGGCGCTAATGAAACACGTACCATAGACCGGACGACCTACTACGATTGGAAGAATACTTATGCGCTTATCCACAAACTGCAGCCAAACTGTCTGATATGGAATGACGGTGGCGACAGGGGTGATCTTCGCTGGGTGGGAACCGAGGCCGGTTATGTGGGTGAAACCAATTGGAGCTTACTCAACTCTACTGGCGAAGTGCCCTGGAACATGTTGCATTATGGTTTGGAAAGCGGTAACACATGGGTTGCCGCCGAAGTAAATACATCTATCAGGCCTGAATGGTTTTATCACCCCGGCGAAGACAGTAAGGTAAAAACCTTACCCCAGCTAATGGACACTTACTATAACTCCGTTGGCCGTAATGCTACTTTACTGCTTAACTTTCCTATCATGCCGAATGGTTTGATTAACAAAAGAGATGAAAAAGCAGCCCTTGAATTTGGCAAAGCGGTTAAAGAAGCGTTTGCCGTTGACCTGGCCAAACGGAAAAAAGTAACTGCTTCCAATGTTCGAGGCAACAGTAAGGAATTTAACCCGAACAAAGCGGTTGATAATATTAAAAGTACTTACTGGGCGACAGATGACAATGTAAAAACTGCTTCACTCACCATCGATCTGGGTAAGCCAACTGCATTTAACCGTTTTATGGCACAGGAATATATTGCGTTGGGGCAACGGGTAAGATCATTCACGGTTGAGGCCCTGGTGAACGGTAATTGGAGAGAATTGGCCAAAGCCACCACTATCGGGTATAAACGTATTCTTACTTTTCCTACTGTAAGCGCCACAAAGGTACGCTTGAATATTACCGGTTCGAAAAGCAGTCCTGTTATTTCCAATATCGGTGTTTATAACGCACGGCAGATCTTGACCGCTCCTTCCGTTATCAGGGATCAATCCGGTAAAGTAATTATTGTTCCGGCTGATAAAGAATCTGCAATTTATTACACAATGGACGGAAGTACGCCAACAAGGGGTTCAAAAAAATATACCGGTCCATTTCAAACAGAAGGAAAGTTAAATGTAAAGGCAATTGCCCTTGACGCTTCTACGGGTAAAGGCAGCCCTGAGGTGCACGAGATGTTTGACCTTCCTCGTACTAACTGGAAAATTGAGGTACCCGACGATAAAAAGGCCGCCGCAATCTTAGATGGCGACCCCTCAACAGCATGGCATCAAAGCAGTGATAAAAAAATGCCGGTTGATCTAATGATCGATCTGGGAAAAGAAGAAAGCCTGTCGGGGTTCAGATATTTGCCAGACGCGGGTTTATGGAATCCCGGCATTATTACGACCTATCAATTTTATATTTCACAAGATAAGGTTGAATGGAAATTGGTTGATGAAGGCGAATTCTCCAATATTAAAAATAACCCTTTGATGCAAACCAAAAAATTTGCAACTCAAAAAGCGCGCTATATCAAATTAAGAGCCTTGAAGAATACCGAGGGTAACGATAATACAGGATATGCCGAAGTAAATGTGATTACAAGCCAGCCATGATGTTACCGTTTGGTATTCAGCAGGTGGTTATGAACATCCGAACAGGGGCATTATCCCAAGTCAAGATCTTTTTAATTTAATCGATAGCCGGCTAACAACAAATATTCAATTTATATATAATAAGGCATACACAACACTTTATCAACAATGAAAAAAGCACGCTATTTTTTTACGTTTTCATGTATCCTGATACTTGGCTGTACCGGAGTAAAAAAGCTGGCCGACACCGGCAATGACGATAAAAACTGGAAGAAACTGTTTAACGGAAATGATATTAAGGATTGGTTTGTAAAGATCAATCACCATCTGGTTGGCGAAAACTATGGAAACACGTTTCGGGTGGAAGATGGCATAATCAAGATCAGATATGATCAATACGGAGAGTTCAACGACCAATTTGGCCACCTGTATTACAAAACGCCGTTTTCTTATTATCACCTGCGGTTTGAGTATCGCTTTGTTGGTAAACAGCAAAAGGGCGCACCGGATTACACGCTCCTTAACAGCGGCGTCATGTTTCATTCACAGGACCCCAGAACAATGTTGAAGGACCAGGATTGGCCGATATCGATAGAAATGCAGTTATTAGCCGGTCTTGGTGACGGGAAACCGAGGCCGACGGGTAATATGTGCTCACCCGGCACCGATGTTGTTTATAAAGGGAAGGTCTCACCTGACCATTGTATTAATTCTATTTCAAAAACCTATGACGGTGAGCAGTGGGTAAAGGGGGAACTGATAGTTCAGGGCAACAAATTAATTACGCATATCATCAACGGCGATACCGTGCTGCAATATTCCAGGCCCACCATTGGCGGCGGCGTGGCACACGGCTATGATCCGAAGTACAAACAGGACGGGAAATTGCTAAGCAGCGGCTTTATTGCCTTGCAAAGTGAGGGTCAGCCTGTCGATTTTAGGAATATAGAGATTAAACAACTGCCGGGTGCTGATCGTTAAATAGTAAACAAATCGGCCAGGAAGGGATGACCAACCACGGCCATCCCCAACCAAATTTGAATGAACAAATTCTTTATAAGAGTTAATTTCCTGTAGCAGAGCCCTGAACATCGTCATTACTAATGCTTCTTTTGTTTTTCTTCATAGCCTCTTTTAGTTTACCGAAACGGTAGTTCAGGCTGGTAGTAAATCCCCTGAAGTAGACTATGTTGGTATTTGTCTGCGTAAAATTGGGGCCGAATGAATCCCTGATATTATGCCTGTATTTTGTGAAAGGGTTATTAACTGTAGCAGAAAACGAAAGCTTATCCTTCACGATGTCTTTATTAAGGCTGAATGACGTACTGGCATATGGATTTGAAGTTCCCTGGATAGACAGGTTGGGGCCATTCAAAAATACATTGGTGCTAACGCGCCAGCCCTTTTCGAAATTATAGGCGCTATTTAAAGATGCGCCGTACATGAATCCTTCATTCTTTACCAGCACGCCGTTTACTGTCCCTTGCACCCGTCCGTGCGCTATTCTTCCGTTAAAAGATGAGGTCCATTTTTTAGTGATCGGGTAACTAATATTGGTGTTGAAGGTAAACAGCCGGGCTTTGCCGGTATTATCAAAACTGCTGCGTGTAATATTTGTGGCCGGGTTAAAAACCACAACAGGCATAATAAGGTCGTTAAAATAATTGTAACCAAGCATTATGTTCAGGGTGGCCTTTTTAGATCTGCTGTAGGCTAACTGGATGTTATTTGATACCGCAGGCCTCAGATTTGGATTGCCCGATGACTCGAAATTTGGGTTCGACCGGTCGACAAAGGGATTGAGCTGATAGATACCCGGGCGCTGGATCCGTTGCGAAAATCCGAAATTAACGGCGCTCATGTTCTTAAATTTCTTATTGATGCTGACAGAAGGAATTATATTGAAGAAGTTTTTGTTTAACTGTGATGCGGTTGAAATGAAATCGGCATCAATAATAGTCTCTTCAATTCGTGCGCCTGCCTTAAAGGCCCAGTTTTTTAAGGTGTAGGTATAGCTGTTATATGCGCCGAATACATTTTGATTATTATCAAATTTATTGCTCCGTGCCGCATCTGTTTCAAAATTACCGGTAGCTGAATTATACGACTGATATTGAAAATCGCTGTTATTATCCCTTATAATTGCTTTAATACCCCCTTCTATATTCAATTTCTTTATTGGATGTACGTAATCGATCTGAAAAGTGTGTTCCGAAGATTCCCCTTCGTTTTGCTGGCGATAATCCGGAGTGGTATAGTTCACGCGGTTTGATGCTGTCAAGTCTGCATTTTGCCTGTTGTTGAATGTAAAATACTGGTAGGAGAAAGTGAGCAGCCTCTGCTTGCTGCTTTTAAAACCACGCTGATAATTTAAAGAGGCATTTATTCCCATGCCATTAGCCTCATTGCTGTTAAACAGATCATACTGCTGGATAACACTGCCTCCTCCGTTCAGAATAGAATTCTGCATGTTTGTACCATCCTGGTTATTACCGTTAAGATTAAACTGGCCGGAGATAAGGTTAAGGCTATCTATTTCATAGCTGAGCCCTGTTTCTATATACCCGTTTCTGCCATCAAATTCAAGCGAGTTATTCTGGTTCAGGTTAGTCAGGCTGTTGCCGGTAGTTAGCCGCACGATTGAATTTCTTACTGCAGGCGAGTTTGCAATATTAGCGCCAAAAAATCCCGACACCTCCAACTTGCCCTGCCTGGAAGAAAATGATCCGCCTGCTCTGGGGCCTCCTACGGGAAATACGTGACTTACATTTATTGAACCATTGTACCCGTTACTCACTTTTTTATTGGTTACAATATTAATGATACCGCCTATCCCTTCCGCATCATATTTTGAGGAAGGATTGGTAATAACTTCGATGCTCTGGATAGTTGAGGCAGGCATGCTTTTCAGGATACTTTTAGGATCTCTCTCCATCATGCTGGAAGGCTTCCCGTTGATCAGTATCTTATAACCGCCCTGCCCCCTTAAAAGGAGATTGTCTTCTCCATCTACAGATAACAGGGGAACTTTTCTCATCATCTCCAGCACACTATTGCTTTTACTGTCGGGATCTGCCTTAAGGTCATAAACGAGCTTGTCAATTTCCTGTCTTACAATAGGCTTATCCATTGTAATGGACACCGTTTTAAGCTGAGTGGTCTTTTCGCTGATAGCGATACTTCCCAGGTCTAACGAAGGTTTTGTATTATCTGTAAGATCAACAGGTACCATTTTTGAGTTGTACCCAATACTTACTACGGAGACGAAGTATTTTCCCGGCATCAGCTTCTCAAAGTTGAATGTTCCGTCGGTTTTTGTTACTGCTGTGCGCACAAGCTGCTTCGTTGCATTGCGCAGATTAACTGTCACATAACCGACTGGTTTCTTTGACACCGAGTCAGTTGTAATTCCCTTTACTGAAAACAACACCGGCGCTGTCTGCCCGAAGGCCGGAATGATCGCGATCAGAAAGATTATGATGAGTATAAGTTTTAGTTTCATGACTTTTTTATTTAAAATTTAATTGAAGAAGAAATTTATTGGCCGATCTAGACCTTATTACAAAAGTATGCACTTTTATAATACCATGCAATACATAGTACTATACATGACAATATATTATATAAATTCCTTAATATCAATCAATTAAAATTTATTAAAAGTTTGAGAGAGCTTCGTAAGCTGACCTGATACATTTAGATTATGACAATTTCGACCCGTAATGGGTACAGCAATGGTATCGCCCCCATTGCTGCGCCCTCGCTTGTGGCCGCCTGCTATCAATAGTCAGTTCCGCTTTTGGCCGTTGTGGCTCTCAGCAAGCGGGGTGAAATAATCAAGCAGGGTGGCCTTGGGAGCCTGAAATATCATTGCTGCCCGCCAGTATAATTACAGCCTTTGGTTTTAGCGCTATACGTCCTGCTGAAAACGGAGGAGCAGTTGCGGAGAGATCTGCTTGTTCCTATTTTTTATAGGAAATGACCGTTTGTAAGAGGACAGAGGTCATTACAAACAGTAAACCAATGTAAAACGATAGATTTAATTCTTTACTCTCATTAAAGAAAATGAATGCCAGTATAATCGCATATACAGGTTCAAGATTAAAACTAAGATTTACTGTAAAGGCAGATATCCGCTTCAAAGATTCGGCAAACAAGATGTAAAGTCCAACGGTACAGATGGTAGCCAACAAGATCAGGTAACCAATATCTTTTAAGCTTGGAACGATGGTTTCAACCGGAAAAAAATAGAGGTATGCCGGAAGTAAAATCCCCAGACCGATGGTTCCACCTGTCATTTGATAATAATTGATGACCCGACTGTCATAAATTCTAACCAATCGTTCATTATATAGGGTATAAAGCGCCGCGAAGGCCGACGAAATTACCCCCAGGACAATACCTAATTGATAAGACGAATCGAAATGGAAAATTAAGCCGATACCGAACAATGTCAACGCACTTAACAATAATTCTGACAGGTCAAACCTGCATCGGTTAATCAGCGGCCCAAAGATGGCTGTAAAAAAACTGGTTAAACAATAGCAGACGACACCAACTGAAATATTCGAATACTTAATGCTGGCGTAAAAAAATACCCAGTGTATGGTAATGAACATTCCAATTTTGGCAATATCAAATTTCTCCCTGGATTTAACAGGTGTTGCAATTCGAAACAGTTTTAATACAATTAACAAAACAATGGAGGAGAAAAGTACCCTATACCAAACTAAGAGACCTTCATTGAGGGAAATAAGCTTACCGAATATACCGGTAAAGCCGGCGAGAATTACAGCAAAGTGTAAGACTAAATATGATTTTTTCATAAAGAATTATCTGTCCGCCCTTGAAAACAAGGATTAAAAAATTAATAAATAAACCGCGTTGCAACTATAGTCAGGTGCCGCTGAAGAATTGGCAAAGACACATAGTTAAAGAATGCTACTTATTAAGATATTGGAGGAGGAAGACAACTCTTTCTGTTCATTTTCTATGATTTGTTACAAACCTAACAAAAACCGATATCGATAACAAAGAAATTTTTGCTCATGAAATAGTTAGCTTTAAAAAAAGCAGTCATGGACAAAGTCCATAACTGCTTCTTAGCTTTAATTTGCATCAAACCAAAGTTTGGTAGTCAAAACATCAGCACCCTGACTGGCGACTGCGGCTTTATAACTGCTTCCGTTTAACGATTGCTCTGTGCCGGGATAGATAAATCTAACCGGAATTTTTCCACCAAGCGTACCGGCTACTGCAGGTTGCAGTTGCGGATAATCTAGCCTGCGCCACTCTGTAAATGCTTCCAATCCTTGTCCAAATAAGGCTATCCATTTCTGTTCGCCTATGGATTTTTTATAATTTGAAGCATCGTATTGTACCGATGGAAGCGCTATATAAGTGGCTGCGGCAGCAGCTGTGATACCATATTGTGTTAAAGAAGCTGTTATAGCTTGCTTATACAGATCAGCCGCATTTTCAGTTGTAAACCCACGTGCAGCAGCTTCGGCGCGGTCAAACAGCACTTCAGCGTAACTAATTATTACTGCGGGGGCGCTGGGGGCCAGGAAATACGTGCCTGGCTTGGATGTTTTAGTAAAGCCCAGGTTACTGGCATCACCCACCAGCAAACCATTAGGGATACCAACATATGTAGCTGGCGTAGCATCCTGTGTTTTGCTGGCGTAAACCGGCAGGCGTGGATCACTTAAAGCAAACAGTTTGTCAACAATGGTTTTACTTATACGATAATCATCCCGGGTATCAAATAAATTGCTGATCGGGTTTTGGTTTGGCGAAGCCAGGTAGATCAATTGAGCAGTCTCGTTGTTGGCGCTGATATAGCTTCCGCCTTCGGTTTGTATATCGGCCAGTACCTGTTTCGCTTTCTCGGGCTCACGGTCAGCGATCCGTAAAGCGATCCGTAAGCGCAGGGAATTAGCAAACTTCTTCCAAAGGGTAATATTATTATTGTAGATCACATCACCTGCTATGGCTGTTCCGGCCGGGTTTAAAGCGGCCTGGGCTGTTTTCAGATCATCCAGCAGCGCAAAATAAACGTCCTTTTGCTTGTCATAAGCAGGAGTAAGGTACTCACCTATATTAGCGGCCTGGGTGTAAGGTATGTCGCCGTAATTGTCAGTAAGTAAAGTAAAAACCCATGAACGTAAAACCAGGGCTACACCTTTATAATTTGGATTAGATTGCGCATCTGCCAGTTTAATGATCTGGTTAAGGTTGACAATGCTTTTGGTATAGGCAACACTCCACAATTCCTGGAACGAGGTATTGGTATAAATGTACCTGTCAGGGTCGGTGTATTGGATCTTTGCCCAGTGCTGCACAAAAAGCAGGCTGGCATCCATATTATTTGATGTTCCCCAGTATGTGTCAGCCGTTGTTTTCGTTGCTGCGGTAAGCAGGTAATCAGGCTGTGCATTTTGCGATGCATTAGGGTTTTGGTTGATCTCTTCAAGATCCTTTTTGCAGGAACTGACTGATAATAGCAATGCTCCTGATAACAGTATAGTTATATATTTAAGTTTCATGATCGTTAGAATTTAAGGTTAATGTTAAAACCAATATTACGTACGGTTGGCAGGGTCAGGTCTTCTAACCCTTGGCCGTTACCGGTGTTGAAAGCCGTCTCCGGATCGATATTAGGGACATTTTTATGAATGATCCACAGGTTACGGCCCACTAATGATACCGTGGCCGATTGCAGGCCTATGCCTTTAACCCATTGTGACGGGAAGGTGTAACCAACTTTTACTTCGCGAAGCTTTACATAAGATGCGCTGTAAACAAATGCCTCATCAACGTTGGTAAAGCCTTTATAATAAGACTGGGCAGGTAAAATGGCGGTGTTAGCAGTGCCGTCTGCTTTAACGCCCTTGAAGATCATTCCGTCGTCATATACAGTCTCCCCGGCAGGTGCGGCTGCACCGGCACTTACCTGTACCGCCGGAACGGAGGTATTATTACCCGGATAATAGTAATTTAAACCGCCATTAGCAGCACCACGACCAGGAAGGGTTGAGGCCAGGACACCGGTATAAGTGCCTGTACGGTTGGTGTTGGAGTAGATGGATCCGCCGATGCGCGCATCAACCAGGAAGCTCAGGTTGATCCCTTTATAGCTAAAACTGTTGTTGATGCTTCCCAGCCAGTCGGGTGTGTATTTACCCAGGTACTGTTTGGTAGGGTTGATAACAGGCGTGCCGTTGTTACCAATAACGATCTGACCGGATGCATCACGGGTATAAGCATTGCCGAACAAAGTGCCATAAGGCTGGCCAACCGCGGCCAATACTTGTACGGTACGGTTGGTGCCTAAAATGTAGCTCTGCAGCTGCCCCGCGTCATCAAGCGATACAACCTTACTTTTGTTACGGGAGTAATTTACGGTAACATCCCAGCTAAAATCGTTTGATTTAACAGGTGTTGCACTCAATTGAACTTCCAATCCTTTATTGTTGATACGACCACCGTTGATCAATTTTTGGCTGTAACCTGTTGACTGGCTGACATCCACATTCAGGATCTGGTTAACACTATTGGTGTTATAAACGCTCACATCCAGCCTGATACGGTCTTTCAGGAAGCCGGCTTCAAATCCTGCTTCACCGGAAGTTGTGGTCTCGGGTTTCAGATCAGGGTTTAAACTGATGCTTGCTGCACTCTGTTGTGGATTGGCACCAAATGGCGCAGTGAAGTTGTATGTATTGAGTAGCTGGTAAGGCGTGGTTGCTTTACCTACTTTTGACCAGCCGCCGCGTAGTTTCAGATAACTTAATGCATCGCCTTTCCAGTCCAGTGCTTCTGATAATACTAAGCTTCCGTTTACTGAAGGATAAAAGTAAGACAGGTTAGCTGCAGGTAGTGTAGACGACCAGTCGTTACGCCCGGTTAAGTTTAAGAAGGCATAATTCCTGAAACCGATCTGTGCCGAAGCAAAATAGCTGTATGTTTTTAGCTTGCCGTAATAATTAGAGGATACCAATGGATCGCGTGAGTTGCTTAGCGTATACAAACCCGCAACGGCTAGTTTTGGCGCTATCTGGTCATTTTGCTCGTTCAGTACGGTGCTGATGTTACCTCCCACAAACCCGTCGAATGAAAAATCTTTGTTCAGCTTTTTAGTGTATTGCAGGCGAGCTTCGGTATTGGTTTCGTTAACTGTATAGGCATCTTCTTCATAAGAACCAAAGGGCGTTCCATTGGTGCCGTAGGCAACTTTTATCTTACGCCTGTCATTGTAATAATCGGTACCTGTACGGAAGTTGGCAGATAACCCATCGATAATCTTATAATTTAGTTCCACACTCCCGATGATGCGGTTCTTGTGCTGGGCAACTGTGTTTTCATAGGCAACAAAGTAAGGGTTGCTATAATAGCTGTTGTTCCAGTTAAAAGTATTACCATTGGCATCACGATAATTTTTTAATCGGTTGATATCCACCTGCCTGCCAAACCATGTAAACTGGAGCATGGTACTGGTAGCCCGCCTGCCGTAAGCGCCGGGCAGGTTATCTGCATCGTCTTTAATATAGTTGGCAATTGTAGTGATGGTCAGTTTAGAATTAGGTCGGAAAGTGGAATTTAACAGGATTGAATTTCGCCCCTGTGACGAATTGGGCACTACGCCGGTTTGGTGCAGGTTATTATATGATAACCTGTAGTCGAACTTTTCTCCGCTTCCTGCTAAGGCCACACCATTATTGAACGTTACACCGGTATTGAAAAAATCGCGTACATTATTGGGATGTGCCTCAAAAGGCTCCGACTTTCCGTTAGAGAAAAATTGCGGTATAAGCCTTCCATCCAGCGCAGGTCCCCAGCTTTCATCCACGCCATCGTTTATGCCTCCGCCTTTACCATCTACGTAGCTGAATTTACCGTTAGAGCCTTGTCCAAACTGGTTTTGATAATCAGGAAATACCTTCAGCGTGGCAAATGAGGTATTGGAATTTATGGTGATCCCTAACCCTTTGGCGCCTTTTCCGGTTTTGGTTTTGATCAGAATAACCCCGGCAGCGGCACGGGAGCCATAAAGCGCAGCTGCGTTTGGGCCTTTTAATACAGTGACCGACTCGATATCTTCAGAATTTAAGTCGGATATGGCATTTTGAAAATCCCTGGAGCCATTGGTTCCCTGGAATTGCGAGTTATCTACGATCACCCCGTCCACAACAAACAAAGGCTGATTGTTGCCGGATACGGATGTTTCGCCACGAATAACAATCCGGGACGATCCCATATCGCCCTGGCTCCCCGTTACTTGCACACCGGCTATCTTACCAGATAAGGCATTCACGAGGTTGGTCTCTTTAGCCTCGGAGATGTCTTTTGATTTGAGGCCCTGTACGGCATAGCCGAGCGACTTTTTATCTTTTGATATATTAAGCGCGGTAACCACTACTTCGTTCAGGGAATTTGGCGCTTCCTGCAAAATAATCTGCAGGGTTGCACCGTCATTAGTCACCGGGATCTCCCGTGTTGTAAAACCAATGTAAGAGATCCGCAATATGTCGTTTGCTTTTGCATTAAGGGTGAATTTTCCCTGGATATCGGTTTGGGTGCCGGATGTTGAGCCTTTAATACCTACACTGACGCCGGGGATCGGTTGACCGTCTGATCTGGCGGTTACCACACCGCTTATTTTAACAGACTGGGCATCGGCCTGCTGTATGGTTAAGAATAGCAATATAATTGCCAGTACTGATTTGTAAAATTTAAACATGATTTTTTGGGTAATAATTCAAAAAATGCCGATACAGGTGTATATAGCCATTCGTGTGAGACAAGGATTGTCAAAACAGAAAGAGTTACAAACTGTAAAGAATGAATTGATAAGGTTATCCGGATGTTAGCAGAAAAGCTTATCCGGTAATTACTGTAAGATTAACAGCAACAACACATGGCAGGCATGCAGGCAGACATATAGAAACTGGCAGAAAATAACAAGATGTCGTTTTTGGTTTGCCTTCGATTAGCAGGGGTAGGATTTGTTTTCATATAAATTGATCTGATTTGATGTGTGATAATTAATTAATGGCAGCAATTGGTTTGTTCACGAGCGCATCAATAGCTTTAACCATAGATGAGAATTCCTGTGTGTCATATAAGCGGGTGAGATAAGCTATCCGGCCGTCACGATCGATAACCACGTTGCGGGTTACACCGCTCTTTTTGTGTGCAAATCGTCCAAAGATATCGGCACCGGGGTCAAGCGCTAATGGGTAGGAGATCTTCATGTCTTTATGGAAAGCCGCGACTTTTTGAATGGGTTCATCCCGGTCTACACCGATCAACACTACACCCTTATCTTTGTAGGTCTGCCATATTTCTTTTTCCAGGTGAGGCATTTCTTCGCGGCATACGCTGCACCAGCTGGCAGTAAACTGCAGGATAACGATCTTGCCTCTTAATTCATTTAGAGAAGTTTTGGTTCCGTCAGTAAGTTGTAATTCAAAATCGGCAGGAGCCAGGTCGCCCGTTTTCACAATGTAGCCACGATCTGCGTCAGCAGCAGGAGGTGATTGAACCGTTTGTGCACCGGCAAAAAGCGCTGAAAGTAGTAAGGCGCATGTAAATAGTAAATTTATATTTTTCATAGCAGTGTCGATTAAACGCCCGCATTTAATTAGCAAAAGTGAGAAAGTTGTACTAGATGATCTAATGACTGCCTTTACAGCATAGCAAAATTTTGCGAACATTATCTTCTCTGCATTACTGCAGACAGGAATTAGCACCTTTATACCTATGGCGTACAGGTTGCTAAGACATCATCGGGCCTTTCCCTCAGTCTTTCTTGATAATTAAATAAGAACTATTTCGATGCAAATATATATTAATATCTATTAATTCTATAGTTTTTATATTATTTATTTTCATGTTTGCAATGCACCTAAACCACAGCTATTTCCCTGGCAGCCATCCTTTAGCTATGAGGATATAAATTCCAAATAATTTTACCCAGGTAAGCTTTGAGTCGGAATTAAAGATTCATGGGAGGATATCGGGCCCCGCCGGCTGCCATGTGAAGCTGCGTGCCAGAACCAACATTTGGTGACCTGCCCTTTGAAAAATTATGGCGAGCGCCGATAAGGGTAAAATTTCTTTGCTTAACGAAAACTGAAACTAAGATTGGACTGTTATTCTCTAAAAGAACTGTTATGAAATCAATGGTGGCGGTGATCGGTGTGACTCTTTATTTGATGGTTTTCAGTTTGATATGCGCCGCGGGGGTGGCCATTAAAATGATTCCATATCTGTTTATCATTTCGCCTTTTTTAATGATCGCAATGGTATGGACAATACTAAAGGACGATACCAAAAGTTACCCGGAATTAGGAACTGACAAAGAATGGGGCTATCTGGATAAGCAAAATAATCAGCGGGAGCAAATTTAACAGTGCTATTTTAGCATGATAATCTGGATAGATTATAAAAACGTATTTGCCTGTATACAGGTTTAAAAGATCTTCCAGAGTTGATTTGCATTAACAGGAGCCAGACAGATGAGCACGGAAAGTGTCAGTATCATCAGGAAGAATGCATCGGGGCGCACCAGGTGAATGGAGAGATTAATGGTAAACAGCTCTCCCGATCGTATCCTTTTTATTTTAGTTTAATTTTTGAGATGATAGCCGGGCAATGAGTTCGGTATCAACCATATCTGTTGTATATTCTTCCACGGGCCATTTGCTTTCTATGGTCTTTATAAGCAACTCTGTGGCTCTTTGCCCTATTTGGAAAGCTGGCTGGCGTACAACTGTCAATGGAGGGTCAAACAAGTCAACCACATCAGAGTTGGTGAACCCTGCCAGGGCGATCTCCCCGGGTATTTTTACACCCAATTTTTTTATTATAGATACACAACTGATCGTAAGCCTGTCACTGCCAATAAAAATGGCTTCGGGGCTAGTATCCATAGCTAACAGATCTTTAACAGCCAGTTCAATTTCGTCATAGATCATGCCGCCATGCTGGCAATGTTTGAGATACTCAGGTTTAAACTCAATACCGTGTTTGTCCAGTGCTGCTTTAAAACCATTAAACCTTTCATGGGTTATCAGCAAATTACTTGAACTGGTAAGGTGCGCTATTTTTTTAAAGCCCGAGGCTATCAAAAGTTCAGTAGCATCAAAGGCTCCTTTAAAATTATTGGCAATTACTTTGTGTGTATCAATATCGGCGGCAACCCTGTCAAAAAATACAATAGGGAAGCCTTTTTCATGCAGGTATTTATACTGCGATGTATCAGTTGTTTGCGCAGATAAGGAAACCAGCAGGCCGTCAACATGCCTGGAGAGTAAATGCTGTACGTTAACCGTTTCCCTGTCGAACGATTCGTGGGTTTGCGTGATGATAACGTGATAGCCTAAGTTATAGGCAATGGATTCGATCCCGTTAATGGCCTGTGAAAAATAATCATTCGCCACCTCACAAACCACTACACCAATAGAATGGCTTTTTTGGTCTTTTAGGCTCAGGGCTATTGGGTTTGGCCTGTAATTTACTTTTTCGGCATATTCCTGTACAAGCCTTTTGGTTTCGGCGCCAATTTCATAACTACCTTTTAAAGCCCTTGATACAGTTGATGTGGATACACCCAAAGCCTTAGCTATGTCTTTAATGGTATAAGATTCAAACATAATTGTGGTTCCCCGGATGCTGCAAAGTACGGTTAACAACAAACAGTTTCAAATATCTTTAATTATTTTTGTTGTTATCTAAGCTATTCTAAAGATCAGCAACTATCCTGTTTGGCAGATATTCGCAAGAATCACGCAAACGTTCCCGGAAACGATTGCGCGGTTTTAGTTTGCAATATCTTTTTTTTTGTAACCAATAGCTGGTAATCTTGTTTGGGAATTATGCCGGTCTGGTAAAAACATTTGCCGGGCCATATCATACCAATTATAAACATTATAAGATTTTCTTATTTGAAAAGTATGGCGTTAAAAGCACCAATTGTTATTATTGGCTTATTTGCGGCAGGTTTATTAACCGCATCGGCACAAATGCCCAAATACTCATGGCAGCAGGAGTAGAAAAAGCTGACGGCTTCCGACGGCATCGTAAGCGAGAACGGCAATCGTGGTATCCTTCGGAAAGTTATATTAATAAAAATGATGTAATAGTTGCCACTGCTAAACATGGTAAGGGGGCAGTATTTGCCGTGGGCGATCCCTGGTTTTATAATGAATACGTAGATGGCCGCAAACTGCCGCCCCGGTTTGAAAATTTTAATGCAGCAAATGACCTGGTACGCTGGGTAGTACAACAGATATCATTAAAAAAATAAACGGTGGTTAGTAAATATCCCAACTAATAAGTATATGATTTTATCGAAATATAACCTCAAAAGAATAAACGTCCCTTCGCTTGAATTGCCGGGAGCACACCTGTTTGACCTGCCGAAAAAAGTGCTGCAATTTGGTACCGGAGTACTATTACGCGGGCTTCCGGATTATTATATAGACAAAGCTAATCGTAATGGAATTTTCAACGGACGGATTGTTGTCATTAAATCGACAGATACCGGCACGGTTGATGATTTTGATAAACAGGATAATTTGTACACTATTTATTCAAAAGGCTTTATAAATGGCAAGGAAGTTAGTGAACAGGTAATTTCTTCGGCGATAAGTAGGGTATATTCAGCCGCTAAGGAATGGGATGAGATTTTAGAAGTGGCTAAAAGCCCGGATTTGCAGGTGGTAATATCCAATACAACTGAGGTGGGTATAAAATTGGTAAAAGAGGATGTTCGCAAACGGCCACCTGCATCGTTCCCCGGTAAATTATTAGCTGTTTTGTATGAGCGATATAAAACTTTTAATGGCAGTGCAGATAGCGGGTTGATCATCATTCCAACGGAGCTTATTGTGGATAATGGCAAAAAGCTGGAAGCCATTGTACTGGAACTGGCCCATTTGAATAAGCTGGAACCCGCTTTTATGGATTGGCTGGAAAATAACAACAGTTTCTGTAATTCGCTTGTTGACAGGATTGTACCGGGCCGGCCCGATAAAGCATTGCGCGAAGAACTGGAAGCTGGGGACGGTTATGAGGATAATCTTTCAATAATGGCCGAAACCTATAGTTTATGGGCAATTGAGGGTGATGATAAAATAAAGAAATTGCTATCATTTGCACAGGCAGATAAAGGCATAGTGATAACTCCTGATATTGATCAGTTTAGGGAGTTAAAGCTGCGATTGCTTAATGGTACCCATACACTTTGCTGTGCTTATGCATACATATCGGGCTTTAAAACAGTTAAAGAGGCGTTGGATGACGTGCATTTTACCCGGTTTATAACCCAAATGATGTTTCATGAGATTAAGCCTGCCATTCCATACAAAATAGATGAAACCGTAGCTACGGATTTTGCGAACAAAGTACTCGACAGGTTCCGCAATCCTTATATAAGGCATGAGTGGTTAAGTATTTCGGTACAATACACTACCAAAATAAAAATGCGTGTTATTCCGCTATTGCTTAATTATTATAAAATATGCAATACTGTACCGGTATGTATAGCTCTTGGCTTTGCTGCTTTTATCCGTTTTATGCAGATTAAAGCTGTGGGAAGCGAGCAATACACAGGTACTGTTAACAATGAGGAATACAAGGTCACAGATAGCCAGGCCGGGTACTTCGCCAGTGTTTGGGGAAATCCGGATAGTGATGCGGTCATTAAAAAAATATTAAAAAATAAGGATCTTTGGGACGCCGATCTGGATGCTTTGCCGGGTTTTACGGCAGCAGTTGCAGGGCAGTTTAACCAGATCGACAGAGGAGAGATATATTCCTTTACATCAAAATTAAAACAGTGAAACAAATAGCGATAAAACTTCATACTGCCGATAATGTAATGGTTGCCCTTGTTGATCTGCAGGCGGGCCACGTGGTTGAATATAAGGGCAGCAGTTATACATTAGCTGATGCTATCCCGGCCAAACATAAATTTGCCATTACCGATATTCTTCCACTGGAGGAAATTATTATGTATGGCGTATTGGTGGGCAGGGCACAAAGCCATCTCCCTGTTGGCGGTTTGCTATCTACCGGCAACGTATCACACGCTGCCAGCGGCTTTTTAACAGGCAACAGCCATGCCGATTGGCACAAACCGGATGTAAGCAAATGGCAAAACCAAACTTTTAACGGCTATCATCGCGCAGACGGGAGCGTAGGCACGGCTAACTATTGGCTGGTGATTCCTATGGTGTTTTGCGAAAACCGCAATATTGAAGTATTGCAGGAAGCGTTAGTAAAGCCTTTGGGCTATGGCCGCAAAAAAACATATGAAATAAAAGCGCAGCAATTGATGGAGGTTATCAAAAACGGCGGAAGGATGGAAGAGGTGCTTTATACCGAAATTGATGGCGACACCACTCAAAGCGCAGGCAATAAACTTTTCCCTAATGTGGACGGAATTAAATTCTTATCTCACACAGGCGGCTGTGGAGGAACGCGCCAGGATTCTACAACTTTATGCGGCCTGCTTGCGGGGTATATTACACATCCTAATGTGGCCGGTGCAACGGTGTTAAGCCTCGGCTGCCAAAATGCCGAAGTGAGAACATTACAGGAAGAGATCAATAAACGCTCACCTGCTTTTAACAAACCTTTGTATATATTAGATCAGCAAAAGACAGGTAAAGAGGCCGACTTATTAGAACAGGCCATACGCCAAACATTGGCCGGTTTAATGCAGGCCAATTCATGCACCCGCAAGCCGGCGCCCTTAAACAAGCTGATTATAGGGCTGGAATGCGGTGGATCCGACGGGTTTTCGGGTATTTCGGCCAATCCTGCTATCGGTTATACCTCCGATCTGTTGGTTGCCCTTGGTGGGTCGGTTATCCTGGCGGAGTTTCCTGAGCTTTGCGGTGTTGAGCAAAACCTGGTTGATCGCTGTCTGGACAAAAACAACGCAGAACGCTTTGCCAGTTTGGTAAGCACTTACAGCCAACGGGCAGAAGAAGCGGGTTCTGGTTTTTATATGAACCCATCGCCTGGCAATATAAAAGACGGGCTGATAACCGATGCCATAAAATCGGCGGGAGCTGCAAAAAAAGGCGGTACGTCACCGGTAACGGATGTGCTCGATTATCCTGAAAAAGTTACCCAACCGGGCCTTAACTTATTATGTACACCTGGTAATGATGTAGAATCTACTACAGCCGAAGTCGGCTCGGGCGCTAACGTGGTTTTGTTCACTACAGGTTTAGGTACACCAACCGGTAATCCTATAGCCCCTGTTATTAAAATTGCTACCAACACGGCCCTGTTTAACCGGATGAGCGATATCATCGATATAAATACAGGCACCATAATAGAGGGCAGCGAAACCATTGAGCAGGCAGGTGAAAGAATTCTGGATTACGTTATAAAAGTGGCCGGCGGCGAAATTGAAGTGAGCGCGGTAAGGCATGGTCAGGATGATTTTATCCCCTGGAAAAGAGGGGTGTCCTTATAGTAATATTGCCATTATAAAAGCATCAAACTAAAATAAAAATAATGAAGGTACTTACTTGTATCACTCCCGGTGAGTTAAAATATGGCATTGCCGATCTTCCTGATTTGAAACCCGGCAATGCCTTACTCAGGATAAAGCGCATCGGCATTTGCGGTACTGATCTGCATGCTTTTGAAGGCACTCAGCCGTTCTTTAGCTATCCCCGTATATTAGGTCATGAGATTGCCGCCGAACTGGTTGATCCTGGTGATGCGCAAGGCTTTGAGGCAGGCGAAGCCGTTACATTTATACCCTATTTTAATTGCGGGCATTGTATTGCCTGCCGCTCGGGTAAGCCAAATTGTTGCGTTAATATCCAGGTTTGCGGGGTGCATACTGATGGTGGTATGGCCGAATATCTGCAGGTGCCATCGCATTTGCTGGTACATGGCGAAGGGCTTAGTTTTGATGAACTGGCCCTGGTTGAACCATTAGCTATTGGTGCGCACGGTGTGCGCCGTGCAAACGTACAACCCGGCGAGTTTGTGCTGATTATTGGCGCCGGGCCAATTGGTTTGGGTATTATGGAATTTGCACGCATAGCCGGTGGGAATGTTATAGCCGCAGATGTGAACATGCAACGTTTGGCCTTTTGCAAAAAGAACCTGAAAATTGAATATACAATCAACGTAAAAGACGAAGACACCCTGGAGCGCCTGAAAGAAATTACCAATGGCGATATGCCAACGGTGGTAATTGACGCCACCGGTAACCAAAATGCTATCAACGGCGCATTTCAGTACATGTCCCACGGGGCGAGGTATGTGCTGGTTGGCTTGCAGCGGGGTGATATTGTGGTTAGTCACCCGGAGTTTCATAAACGCGAAGCTACGCTGATGAGTAGCCGCAATGCAACCCGCCATGATTTTGAGCATGTGATCCGGTCAATGAAAAACGGACAGGTTGATCCTAAAACCTACATCACCCACCGGGTGATGTTTGATGAAGTAAAAGACCAGTTTGAAAGCTGGCTTAATCCTGCTAATGGCGTAATTAAAGCCATGGTTACAATATAAACGAGATGAAGAGAGTTATCATATCCGGTTTTATAGCAGGTTTGTTGGTATTTATGGCAACAATAAGCCACGCGCAGCAAAAACGTTTGTTAAGTTTGGATAAGCTTAAAGCCAGTGTAGATTATTTTAACTCGATAGATACCGAAACAGTAAAGAACTTTATACCGAACGAGCAGGCTTACAACTGGTTGGCTAAAAACATCCCGCTGTTTGAATGCCCCGATTCGGCCCTGCAAAAAATATACTACTACCGTTGGTGGATTTTTTGTGGGCCAGTTGGAAGACCTGCTCTGGGCAGAACGAAAATTGGTTAAAACCTTGCGTCATCTTTAGGTTGGAGATCCTGCTACATTTTTCTATATGTTCGACTTTTTTAAAAAGTTGGCAAACGACTTCGTGTAGTTTGTTGAAACAAATGGCTCCATAGTATATAGATTTTAAATTCACGCTTACCAAAGGAAATGGTATCGTCGATTTTAAATTTAAAAATGATGATTTTTAAATAATACTTGGGCTCGAATCCCTCCCCCCCGCCGATATTTATATCAAAACCTGTAAATCATATGAACCCTATCACTATTGAAACTTCCCGGATGCCGGAATGAACCTTGCCGACAGATCAGGATCGGGCATTGATTTATCAAAAGGGAACATTGGCCGAACAATTCGCTTATAAGGCAAATGTTCAATGTCCTGATCTACCCCACCAGGTGTTAAAGCCAGCAACCAATCGGCGCGCATAGCATACAGCTCCGGTTCCAGGTAGCCTATTTTAACAACAACTATATCAGCCTTGCGCGGGTTAAGGCCCAGGCGTGTAAAATCAATTTCTTTATGATAAGGCTTGCGCTTTTTAGTAACGATAATGTGCACACTACCTACTTTAATAACAACCTCAACTTCGGCATCCTTGTCGCCATATACTATTGATTCTACCGTGCCCGAAAGCAAAACCGGCGGCGCATAACGCGCATCCACAGCGGCACCTGCTTTGCCTGTTACGAGTTTGCCTACACCTGCGGCTATAGCTTTTTCTACCAGATCCGGCCCTGGGATAGACGCATATATTAGTGACGGGCCGTTGGCCGATTTCAGCTCAGTGCGTTTAAGTATCTCGGTCAATGTCCAGGTAGCATCCCCGGCACCCCCGGCAGTTGGATTATCGCCTGAGTCGCTGATATAAAAGGGGTGTTTTGGGCTCGTTAATGCTTTATCCAGGCAGTACTTCAGGTTGCCTGTTGGGGCAACAAAAGCAAATTCGTTCCTTTTGTTCCAAAAGTTGCGGGCCAATTGCTCGGCAGTGTTTTTTACCTTTTGCTCATTGTCGCCTGTAACCATTACTACAGCATGGTTACGTGGCTCATCGGCCCAGGCATAGCCTATCCATATGGCAGCATCAATAATACCATCCTGCGCCGCCGCCGGTGCAACCTGTTGGTAAATACTTTTTCCAGGCTCTATGCGGGTACTGGTTTTTTCGCCCGGTAATAGTATAGGAACCGGTATCCATACCTTATAAGCAGGTTTGCCTTTGCCGCTGTTGATCCGATCGATCAAGTTTTTAACAGCACGGGCTTTTGTTTGCATGGCATCCTCATGTGGGGCCATGCGGTAGCAAGTTATCAGATCTGTATTTTGAGCCAGGCGTTTTGAAACATTACCGTGCAAATCCATTGAGGTTGAAATGATGGTTTTATAGCCAACCACTTTTCTTATGCGCTCAATAAAGTCGCCTTCCGGATCGTCCAATCCTACCACACTCATAGCACCATGTATATCGTAATACAAGCCGTCATACGGCAAGTGTTTTTTAAGTGAGTCTAAGGTTTTATTAACCAGTGATTCATACGCCACACGGGTAACAGCACCGCCGGGCAGCGATTTGCCAACTACCGTGGTCACCCAATATGCTTGTTTGCGTAATGTAGAGTCTACTGCTAAGAAAGGATATCTCGAAAACACATCTATGCCGTAAGTAGCGTGGAAGGCAAGCTCATCCGTTAAGGCCGGCGAAAACGTGCTCGATTCGATGCCGAGCCCCGCTATGGCAATTTTCGGAAGCTTCTGATTCTGAGTGTGTTTCTGTAGTATACGATGTTTTGTATCTGACTTAGCAGCAAGCTCCCCCGCAACAAAGACGCTCAAAATCATGACAAGACAAAGTTTTTTCATAGACATTCCGTTTTGATACTGTTAAATATCCCACCCACATTTGTGAAATGGGTTGCAAGTAAGTGGCAATTTATCAAATATATAAAAACAGTCCATTTTATCCCAGCATAGGGTTCTTGACAAGGTTTTCAGCAATTACGAGTTAGGATGCAATTTAAACTTCTTTTGCTGTTTCCGAAGTATTTTGACAGTCAAACAATTATGTTCGTGTTTAATTATTAAATTTGGTAGTAATGAATAAAACAGCAGCATACCAGCTGGAAGCGGAGCCCTTACTGCTTCAGCGGGCCGCCGCGGGCGATCGCAGTGCTTATGCTGTGCTTTACCAGTTCTATTTGCCGAAGCTTTACCATTATTTATATGGTATTATCCGTTCCAAGGAAGATACCGAAGAAATATTGCAGGATATTTTCCTGAAGCTATGGGAAAACAAAGAAGACCTGACGGAGATCAAAACTTTAAATAGCTATTTGTTTAAGATAGCCCGTAACCGGCTGATGAACCTTTACGATCATCAGAAAGTTCGCCGTAAGGCGATGGATTATATCGGACGGGATGGAGAAGCTATAGGTAATAATTCTGAGGACAGCCTGATCTATAGCCAATATGGTGAAATTGTAGAACGTGCATTGAGCCAGCTGCCTCCTAAACGCCGCCAGGTGTTTGAAATGAGCTTGCGACAGGAAATGTCACATGACCAGATCGCAGAGGCCATGCAAATATCCAAATCTATGGTTAAAAAACAGTTAACAGCGGCTAACCGCCATGTTAAGGAATATCTCCATATACATGCAGGCATTTCAGCCACGATCACCATTGCAGCTGGCTTAATAATTTTTCAATAAATATTTCACATCAGGGGTATCCTTTTGTTAACTCTTGCTGTCCTTACTACAAATAGGGACCAATGGACCAATTAGCACTCCGTATATTTTTAGAAAAACTGTCATCAGACAATTATACTAACGAAGAGTATAAAGCCTTTGCAGACTGGGTGGAAAATACCAGCCGCGAAGAATATGAAATGCTGTTGCAGGTATGGGAGGAAGTTATAGAACAAAAAGGAAACTTCGATCCTGTACATTTCAGCCTTATCCAAAACATTGAAGCCGGCCTGGATCACCTGAATCAGGGCAGTGACAACATTAAACCGTTATATCCTGAAAAAGCCGGAACCACAAGCATTTGGAAGAGAATCGCAGTGGCAGC
Organism: Mucilaginibacter sp.; assembly: GCF_041660805.1. Classification (GTDB taxonomy): domain Bacteria; phylum Bacteroidota; class Bacteroidia; order Sphingobacteriales; family Sphingobacteriaceae; genus Mucilaginibacter. The sequence goes on from NZ_JBAZVP010000001.1 coordinate 607,992, forward strand.
AAGTGTCTTATTTGTATTGGGCATTGGCGGTTATTTCTTTATTCATCATAAACAACCTCAACAGGTTGCAGTTATTCAGCCACTCAAAAATGACATTGCTCCTGGTAAAAATGCCGCAACGCTTACTTTGGCGAATGGTAAGAAAATCATCTTATCTGACGCGATTAAAGGCGAGATCGCTAAACAAGCCGGCGTAAGTGTCTCAAAAACAGCCAACGGTCAGGTAGTTTATACCATTGCCGGGGGCAATACTCCTGCAGATAATCAATTTAATACCCTTTCGACCGCCAGGGGAGAAACCTATAAAGTTAATTTACCTGACGGTACCCAAGTTTGGCTGAATGCCGCATCATCACTTACCTATCCAACCGTCTTTACCAACAAAATCCGAAAGGTTGAATTAAAAGGAGAGGGATACTTTGAGGTTGCTAAGAATAAGGAGAAGCCATTTGTAGTTGACGCTAATGGTGTAGAGATAAAGGTTCTCGGTACTCATTTCAATGTATCGGCCTACTTTGATGATCAGACAATCACAACAACTTTAATCGAAGGCTCAATACAAATGAGACATGATCACAATGTAGTACTAATTAAACCCGGCCAACAAGGGGTTACCGCAATCGACAGGGGTGATATTTCAGTGCAGAGCGCAGATACAGAGCAGGCTATGGCCTGGACAAATGGAGATTTCTCATTCAAAGACGCAAGCATAAAGGATGTTATGAAAATAGCTTCGAGATGGTATGATGTAGATGTAGAATATGTAGGCAACAATATAAAACAAAAAAGGTTAAGGGGCACTGTGTCAAGGTATAAAAACATTACCGAACTCCTTAATAATATATCATTTACATCTGGAATTCACTATAAAATAGAAGGGAGGAAGATAATATTGATAAAATAATTTACTAATAAGAATTATCTAAAGGAATATAACCAGGGACGTTCGAACCGCCCCTGGAAATATACAGCATTTGGGAGCTGCATTTAGGTAATCATGATGATCGCTGTTTACAACCAATTATTAATTAACCTATAGATTCAAATGTATAAAATTTATACTGCAATTGGATGCGGAATGCCTTTCCGTGTCAAACCTAAATTATGGAGACTTATGAAATTGTCTTTTTTTATTTGCCTGATAGGGTGCTTACAGGTAAGTGCATCCTCTCTGGCACAAAAAATCAGCTTAACTAAAAGCAACGCTTCATTGTGGGAAACAGTGAATGAAATTCGTAAACAAAGTGGGTATAGTATCCTTTGCGATCCTGAAATTTTAAGCGAAGCAAAACAGGTTAATGTTAATGTTAAAGACGTTTCTTTGGAAGAAGCACTAAAGCAATGCTTTGTTAATCAACCATTTATTTATACTATAAAACAAAAAACCATCTTAATAACAAGGGCTGCTGATAAAAATAGTGAACAAGTTGACCCTGTGGTTATTACCGGTAAGGTCATAGATAATAAAAATTTACCCATACCAGGGGTAACTGTCAAAATAAAAAACACTCAAGTCGGGGTGATCACCAATAATGCCGGCATCTATAAAATTTCAGTCTCTGATGAAAATGCCGTACTTGTTTTTTCATTTGTGGGATACACGACCCAGGAAATTCCGATTCAAAAAAAGAACAACATTGACGTTGTACTCCAGGAAGAAAGTAGCAAGCTGAACGAGGTAGTAGTAGTAGGATATGGCACTCAAAAGCGTGCAGACCTTACTGGGGCTATTTCATCAGTAGATGTCAAAACACTCGATGGAACACCCCTCAGATCGGTAGATCAAGCTTTGCAGGGCCGTACATCTGGCGTGCAATTCACCCAAAATTCAGGCATGCCCGGGTCTGGATCTGCAATGCGGATACGGGGTGGTAATTCTGTATATGGCAGTAATGAACCGCTCTATGTAATTGATGGCATTCCGGTATTTGCCGATCAGGGAGATAATGGTGCCAGTGGTTTAAACCCGCTTAACTCTATAAACCCTGCTGACATAGCCTCAATAGATGTGTTAAAGGATGCGTCTGCTACGGCTATTTACGGTTCAAGAGGTGGAAATGGAGTGGTTCTAATTACAACAAAAAGAGGTAAAAAAGGAGCAGGAAAAGTGAACTTTGATTCTTTCTACGGCATTCAATCAATACTTAAAAAATACTCCCTTTTAAATGCCGCTGAATTTGAGGCTTTTGCCAATGAAGCCACGGTAAACGAAGGTGGTTTACCTGTTTATGATCTTACACATGTACCATCTACAACCGATTGGCAATCATTAATATTTCGCAAAGCACCCATTCAAAATCACCAAATATCGATATCGGGCGGTGAGGATAAAACACGCTTTTTTTTATCTGCCAATTATTTCGGTCAGGACGGGATAGCTAAATCATCTGATTTTAGACGTTATAGCCTGCGTGCTAATCTTGACCGCGATTTGGGAGATAAATTCAAGATAGGCAATAGTTTAACTATTAGTAATGTAAGAACAAATCAGGTAAGTGCGGGCTCGTTATTTACAATGGCTACATTACAGCCCGATTTGCCTGTTTATCAGCCTGATGGCTCTTATACCAGTTCAAATAAGCAGGGGACTAACTTTGATAACCCCATCGCTTTGTTAAACGAATATCAAAATTACACCAATATATACCGCACACTGGGAAACGTATATGCAAGTGCTGAAATTATAAAAGGACTTACGCTGAAAATGCTCTGGGGAGTTGATGCCATTTTCAACAGAAATGATGTCTACCTGCCGCAATCTGTCTATTCAGGGTCCCAGGTTGGGGGGCAGGCATCTATATCCAGTAATCAAACATTTACATGGTTAAACGAAAATACTGTAAATTATAAACTGAAAATTAAACAACATAGTTTTGACTTACTTGGTGGTTTTACACAGCAAAATTCTGCGTTCCAATCGGTAGATGCCGGCGCTCAATCGTTCTTAAATGATAATTTGGGGACTAATGCATTAAATACAGGAGCATTGGTAACGGCACCAGCTTCCAGTAAAACACAGTGGTCGCTGTTAAGCTTTTTAGGACGGATAAATTACAGTTTTAAAGGTAAATATTTAGTAACATTTACTTCCCGATCTGACGGTTCCTCGAGGTTTGGTAAAAATAACAGGTATGGGTTTTTCCCTTCGGCAGCACTTGCATGGCGCATGGAAGATGAATCTTTTATTAAAAATCTAAATCTTTTTAGTACCCTTAAATTGCGGGTTAGCCACGGAATCACGGGAAACCAGGATGGTATCGGGAATTTCCCGGGTCTTGATCTGCTTGGCACGGCAAATTATACTATCGGCGGCGTAAAAGTAATTGGTTTAACACCATCACAAGTGGGCAATCCTGATCTCAAGTGGGAATCAACAGCACAAACCGACGGAGGTTTAGAATTGGGTTTTTTAAATAACAGGTTGCTCATTAATATAGATGCTTATTACAAAAAAACAAGCGACTTGCTACTATATGTAAAAATCCCGGTTACATCTGGTTTTGGTAATGCATTACAAAACAGGGGGCAAACGGAAAACAAAGGTTTAGAATTTACAGTTACCGCGATCCCGGCTAATAATAAATTAAAATGGGAAACAAGTTTGAATATATCCTTTAACCGAAATAAGGTTTTAGACTTAGCAGGGGTCAGTCGTTTATTTACAGGTACAACAGATAATGCAATATTGGAAGTTGGCAGGCCTTTAGGTTTATATTTCGGTTACAAAACCAATGGCATTTTTCAGAATGCGGCGGAAGTAGCGGCATCTGCTACCCCCACAGCTAAACCCGGTGACATTCGTTATATAGATAATAATAATGATGGGAAAATAAATGACGATGACCGGGTGGTTTTAGGAAGTGCGCAACCTCGTTTTTTTGGTGGTTTTACAAACACTTTGTCCTATAAAAATATTGGATTACTGGTTTTTCTGCAAGGGTCTTATGGCAATCAGCTATATAACAGCAACAAAATTACCTTAGAGAATTTATATGGCCTCCAAAATCAAACCAGGAATGTTTTAAATAGATGGACGCCTACCAACACCAATACAGATATACCACGTGCATCAAGTATTAAACCTAATAACAGGTCGCTGGACCGATATGTTGAAGATGGTTCTTACTTACGGGTAAAAAACGTACAAATTTCGTATAATTTACCCGGTAAACTTTTGGATCATATCTCTAAAGGTATGTCTGCAAAGCTTTACATCAATGCCCAGAACCTGCTTACCATTACAAACTATTCGGGTCTTGATCCGGAAGTTAGCAGATATGGATCCAGCAATATTGCACCAGGGTTTGATTCCGGCCCATATCCAAATTCAAGGACATACACATTTGGCTTTAATGTAGGCTTTTAAACTTATTATCAAATTATGAAAAAATTATCACTTATACTTTCTATAGCAATTATTGTTACCTCCTGTACTAAATTGGACCTTGTACCGGAGGGGGTAAATTCAACGGCAAACTTTTTCAAAACTCCCGCCGATGCTAACGCTGCTGTGAATGCTACCTACGCAAGCCTTACAAATGATTATTTGTATAATCAATTTATAGAGGTTATACAATCACAAGGTACCGATGATTGTGAATGGGGAAACGGGCGCAACACACAAAATGCCGATAAGAATCAGCTAGATAAGTTTACCTATGATTCTGGAACAAATCTCTTCTATCAGTTTTGGAGCACTTCTTATGTGATTATTAATCGTGCAAATACGGCGATTGATAATATATCAAAAATGACCAATCTTTCGCCCGCATTACAAAATCAATACCTTGGTGAAGCACGGTTTGTAAGAGGTTTAATATACTTTAATTTGGTTAGGTTATGGGGCGCAGTACCTTTAAAAACTACTGCTACAACATCACTAACCAATTTAGAGATTGCACGAAGTGCCCCCGGGGATGTTTACAAGCAAATCATTGAAGACTTTCAATACGGGGAAGCAAATCTTCCGCAAACATACAGCGCAAAAGATGTTGGACGAGCTACAAAAGGGGCTGCAATGACTATGCTTGTTAAAGTCTATTTAACACAAAAACAATATGACGCAGCTGTTAGTGAAGCAAGAAAAGTAATGGCTTTGGGTATATATTCATTATGGCCTAATTACTCAGATGTGTTTTTGATAGCTAATAAAAACATCAAAGAGTCGATTTTTGAAATACAATACCAAAGTGGGTCAGGAAATATAGGCAGCAATTACGCGGGTTTTTTTCGGCCATCGTTTGATAAATCTCCTTTTGCTGGTTTTGGAGATAATCCCGTAACTAAAAATCACTTTGATGCCTATCCGGCAAACGACCTTCGTAAAGCGGTTAATGTAAGGCAATATTCATATACCGCAGACCCCAAGGCCCCTACAACCATTAAATTTCCTTATTATGTATCAAAGTACAAAGACCCGACAGCTCTTACTACAACTGGCGGAGCCAATAATTATTACATAACCCGCTACGCTGACCTGCTGTTGATGTTTGCGGAAGCTTTAAATCAGGTTAATTCTGGTAGTGCTGAAGCATATGAAGCTTTTAACCAGGTACATCGCAGGGCATATGGATTACCTATTGGTACAAAATCAATTTATGACCTTGCCCCGGGGCTAACACAGGCACAGTTTCAAAATGCAGTAATTAACGAACGGAGATTAGAGTTTGCATTTGAAGGACAGCGAAGATTTGATTTGTTGCGAACGGAAAAACTAATACCTGCAATAAATGCGCAGGATGCCACCATAAGCGTAAAAGACTATCAGCTTCTTTTTCCAATTCCGTCACTTGAATTAAATACTAACCCATTACTTAAACAAAACCCGGGATATTAACCAGCAGCCCATGTTTTATTGTATGCACAAAAACTGCGCATATAGGGAACCTATTGCTTGAAAAATAAAAAAAATAACACAATGAAAAATATAAATAAGATTTTAGTTAGTGCGTTTATCGTTTTGTTTTGCCATTCATTAGGCTATGCGCAAAATAATAATTATGACGTATGCGTATATGGGGAAACACCTTCTGGTATTACAGCTGCTATACAAGCAGCAAGAATGGGTAAGCAGGTTTTATTGTTGTCTACAGGTAATCATGTTGGCGGGGTAATGACCGCCGGCTTAACGGCCACTGATATAAACAATTATAGGTTGATTGGTGGAATTGCGAGAGAGGCATTTCAAAAGCTATATACCTATTACCAAAATCCGGCGGTGTGGAGAAACCAAACCCGGGATGAGTTTTTTGAGCTTTCAAAGAAAAGAACATTCACTGGTAAAAACGATTCTCTTAAAATGCAGTGGGTTTACGAATCCAATGTGCTTGAAAATATCTTTAAGCTAATGCTTAAAGATGCAAAAGTCACCGTTATCTATAATCAAAAGATTAAACGGAACAGAGGAGTAGTAAAAGAAGGCACTGCAATCAAACGCCTTATCACTACCAGCAACAAGGTTTATTCTGCAAAAGTATTTATAGATGCCACCTACGAGGGGGATCTTATGGCTACCTCTGGAGTTTCTTATATTGTCGGCAGGGAATCCAATACCCAATATGGCGAAACTTTTAATGGGGTAAGACTTGGTAGCGTAGTAGTTAGTGAGACTAATCCGGTAGATCCGTATATAAAACCAGGTGATTCACGGTCAGGAATATTGCCATTTATAGAACCAAGGGTTGCCGGTGCAGATGGCAGTGCGGATAAACGTACGCAAGCCTATTGTTACCGGCTTACGCTTACTGACGATTCAACCAATTTAATACCCATTGAGAAGCCCAAAAATTATAACCCGTTGTGGTTTGAACTTATGGCAAGAATTATCACAGCTAACCCTGAGGTAAATTTAAGTTCCCTTATCACATTTACACCAATGCCAAATAAAAAAACAGATACTAATCATTTAGATTTTGTTGGGGCAAGCTATGATTATCCTGAGGCTGGTTACAAACAACGAAATAAGCTTGATGTTATGCATGCCAATTATGCTATTGGCATGCTATGGTTTTTGGGGAATGATACCAGGGTACCGGAGCGAATAAGAGGTGAGATGAAGCGCTGGGGGTTACCTAAAGATGAATATCGGGACAATCATAACTTTCCAAACCAACTGTATGTGCGGGAAGCCAGGCGGATGGTGAGCGATTTTGTGATGCGCGAGCAAAATTGTACTGGAGCAGAGCCCGCAGAAGAGTCCGTTGGCTTGGGAACATATATGTTAGATTGTCATTTTGTTTCCAGAATGTTAGATTCTGCTGGGAGGGTTCGATTAGAAGGCACTTATTTCAGAAAAAACCAGCCTTACACTATTTCTTATCGGGCGCTCACCCCTAAAAAAACAGAATGTTCAAATCTTTTGGTACCCGTATGCCTTTCTTCATCGCACGTAGCCTACGGTACTATCCGAATGGAGCCGGTTTATATGGTACTTGGTCAATCTGCAGGTGCTGCCGCCGCATTATCGATTGAAACTAAGCAAAGTGTACAAGATGTATCATATCCTGAATTAAAAGAAGAGTTACTTAAAGCAGATCAGATAATTTCTTTAACCAATAAAAAACAACAATAATGAAAATATTAAATGTAATGATTGGAATATTTTTCCTATCAATCGGCTTATTCAGCTGTAAAAAGCCAGATTTTTTTCAAAAAACAGATATTAATGGCTCAAATAAAGTTATGGATAATGATAGTTTGCCGGCCGTTGCATCACAAGTACAAATTGTAGTGGAAAATGGGGTGTTTAAGATTTTGCGAAATGGACAACCATATATCATAAAAGGCGCTGCGATTAACACCAATCTCGGTTTTGATTACTGGACTAATCTTACCTCATACGGTGGTAATTCCATAAGGAATTACAATGTTACTGATTCCACGCAGCGTATACTGGATTCTGCCTATGCCCGCGGGATATCGGTTACCTTGTGCCTTTATGCAGCGCATGAAGAGTTTGGTTTTAATTATAATGATACGGCCGCAGTGCATCAGCAATTAACCAATTTTACTTATTGGGTAAAAAAGTATCGCAACCATCCGGCAGTCCTGATGTGGGCAATAGGTAATGAAGTAAACTCAAAGTATACTAATCTGAAAGTTTGGAATGCCGTAAATGATATAGCACAAATGATTCATCAGGAAGATCCGAATCATCCCGCTACAACTATCGTTGCAGGTTCGGATACTTCAATGTTAAGCCAGATTAAGCTGCGGGCGCCAAATCTGGATTGTTTAGGTATAAATTCATACTCTCCCATAGCCACGGTTTATGGAAAGTTGCAGTCAGTTAATTTCCCCAAACCTTATTTTATTGGAGAATATGGGCCAACCGGCACCTGGGAAACATCTGCTAAGACAAGCTGGGGAGCTCTGCAGGAGTTTAACAGTTCCAGAAAAGCCAACGTCTATCAAATAAGATATTCAAGTATATCATCTAATTTCAACAACGGCTGCTTAGGGTCATATGTGTTTATTTGGGGACATCAAACACATGGGGCTGTAGCTATGTGGTATGGGATATTTTCGAGAGAGAGGCGTCAGTTTGGATCGGTTGAAATGATGCAAAATCTTTGGACAGGAAGTTTTCCGTCAAATCGGGCACCGCAAATTCCTACTAATAATGAGATAATTATAAACGGACAAATAGCGACTGATAATGTAACCCTGGTTGCAGGTCAAAATTACAATGGGAGTATGACAGCAACCGATCCCGATAACGACCCCATAACATTTGAATGGACGGTTGTTAAAGAATCAGCGCAGATTTCCATTAATCCGGCAATTGCCGGCACTTTTCCTGGTGTCGCTAACACTATTGTCCAGGTTACCGGAAATCAGGTCGTAATAAAAGCTCCTGTAGCGGGTAAATACAGGCTTTATGGTTTTGCAAAAGATAACCATAATCATATAGCAAGTGCAGTTGTGCCATTTCAGGTTTTATAAATAATGGGCAATGTTTAGCAAAAGTATTAGTTGGCATATATTTTACGCGCGCAAACGCATTATGATATTTGTATTAAAGAGGCGCATCAGCAGGTGTTGAGCCATCAATTGCAGGCCGGGATTTAGCTAATGAGATGATCCCGGCCAGGCAATTTATTGTTAGCAGTTACGAGGGTGACCTTATGGCTAAATCCCATTAACAAGCATATGATATCATTATAACAAATTATAATCTTAAAATTTATTAGATGAATCGTATGTTTGTTAATGGGATTTATTTGTAAATTCATTCTACTATAAACTAATTATTAAGCCGGGCTCCCTTGCCGATCAAAAGTATTTATAATGAAGCTGAACTCCTTAATGGAATAGCTAAAGATGATGAAAAATCTTTTGCAGAGCTTTTTTATGGCTATCATCAGGGTTTAGGCGAATATATTTTTTTAATCACAGACTCCCGTGAAATGGTTAAAGAAGTTATTCAGAATGTATTTATTAAGGTATGGGAGGTACGGGAAACGCTGCCCGAAATTCAAAATTTTAAATCCTGGCTCTTTATAACAACCCGCAATTATACATTGAATGCCATCCGCGCAAATGTTCGTGAACAGCGCCGTAATAATGAGTTTCATTTACAGATAGTTCAAGATGAAACTGAGCACCTGCCAGGTTATAATTATGACAATCTGAGGCCTATTATTGAACAAGCAGTAGCTAAACTACCACCTCAACAAAAGCGTATTTTTGTACTTAAGCAGCAGGGGCATAAAAATACAGACATTGCCAATGAAATGGGAATTTCCACGCAATCTGTAATCAAGTATCAGCAAATAGCAATTAAGGCTATCTCTCGTTTCGTTAGAGCCAACATAGAATTAACCGCACTAATTGCGATGATCTCCATTATAAAAAAATAAATTTTTTAATATCCACTTTTCCAATCCGCGGTGTCTTTAGGGTATATTGCTTAAAAGTAGCACAGACTGAAATGTGATTGCTGTTTAATTTTACCCAGAATGACAAATAAGAGACTGGATTTTTTGTTTCAACGATTTCTCCGACGCGAAGTGACCGCGGCGGAAAAAAAAGAATTAATGGATCTGGTAGCCGAGGATGGCAACGAGCAACAGTTAAACGCATTGTTTGAAGAATCATGGAACAAATATGACTTTTCGGGAAATTTGTTAACCGCCGAAGAAAGTGACCAGCTTTTAAAGGATATTCATTCTGCCAGGGAACCATCAGTGCGGGTTCCTTTTATAAAAATCTGGTATCGCTATGCTGCTGCCGCATCAATTATCCTTTTCCTCACTGTTGGAGGGTATTTTTTAACACGCAGGGATACAACGGAGCAAACCACAAAACAGTCCGCCGTTAAAGAGGTACAAAGGGGCAATAAAGCAATACTGACACTGGCGAATGGGAAAAAAATAGATCTCAGTAATGCAAAATCAGGTGATTTGATTAAAGAAAACGGTTTGAAAATTTATAAAGACAAACAAGGTAGATTAACGTACGTGGTGCAACCCGGGGATAACAACGCCACACAACCTATAAGTTACAATACTACAGAAACGCCAAAAGGAGGACAATGGCATTTAATATTAGCTGATGGAACCAACGTTTGGTTGAATGCCGCTTCTTCTATACACTATCCCACCCGTTTTACCGGAAAAGAAAGAAATGTGGAACTTTCTGGCGAGGCCTATTTTGAAGTTGCTAAAAATAAAGATATGCCCTTTATTGTAAAAACCAATTCTACTACAATAAGAGTTTTGGGTACACATTTCAACGTTAACGCTTATGAAAATGCAGATACAAGGACAACCCTGCTGGAAGGCGGGATACAAACGTCAAACAGCAGCTCAACTGTACTTTTAAAACCCGGGCAACAAGCAATTACCAAAAGCAGTGCAAGTAAAATTCAACTAATGAATGTAAATGCTACCGAGTCGGTGGCATGGAAGAACGGTTATTTTGTTTTTCGTAATGATAATATTGTAAGTATCATGGACCAATTGATAAGATGGTATGATATTGATGTCAGTTATAAAGGTGACGTTACGCAAAAAAGGTTTGACGGTACCTACTCAAACTCAAAAGATATTTTAGAGCTATTAAATGCACTCGAACAAACCGGTACTATTCATTTTAAGATTGAAGGAAGGAGGGTAACTGTTATGCCGTAACTATTTGCAATAACAATTACCTAAAAACCAGGAGCGATGGTGCGCTCCCGGTTAATGAAGCTTTTAAGCCTATATTAGGTAGTATTAATATCGTTTTTACCCAATTATAATTTAACCTAACATTCAAATGTATAAAATTTTTACTGCAATAAAATGCAGGTGGCTTCCTATTACCCAATTTTACTCCAGAGCCTTTGCTTTCTGTCTTTCTTTAACATTAAGTATACTGATTGTTTCCGGTGTTCACGCACAAGTGGTAGCCCCCAAGATAACTCTAAATGTTACAAATGCATCATTGGAAAATGTAGTTGCAAGCATTCAACAACAAAGCGGGTATGATTTTGTGTACACGGCAAATTTATTAAAAACTGCAAAACCCGTTACATTAACAATCAGTAGCAGCTCAATTAACGATGTTATGGATAAGTGTTTATCGGGGCAACCCTTCGCTTATACTGTTACCCGTAAAACCGTTACTATTCGGGCAAAGGCTGAGCCATCTGCCCCCTCCACAACTGAAAAAAAAGGACCTCCGGTTTCCGGATCGGTTACCGATGAGAAGAATCAGCCATTACCGGGAGTGACTATTAAAGACAAGCAAAGCGGGAAAGCTGGCGTGTCTGATAAAGACGGTCACTATCAACTTTCTGTTGAAAGTGATGCAGTGCTCGTTTTCTCCTTTATAGGGTATGAAAAACTTGAAATGCCGCGCCAGGGCAAAGCGGAGATCAACATTACCATGAAACCGCAAAATTCCGGCCTTAATGAGGTAGTGGTAATTGGTTATGGTACAACAAGGAAATCGGATTTGACGGCATCTGTTTCAACCGTATCTAAAGAAGCTCTTTCGCAACGTACGCTTTTTTCTTTGGCTGATGCTATTAAAGGAAAAGCCGCCGGCGTACAGATCACGCAAAATGATGGTACCCCGGGGTCTGAAAATACTATCCGGATTCGTGGTGCAAGTTCGGTTAGCGCCAGTAGCACACCATTATATGTAATTGATGGTGTTATGCAGGATGATGCCAATAATATTAGCCCTGGCGATATTGAAAATATTGAAATTTTAAAAGATGCCTCCGGTACCGCTATCTACGGGTCACGCGGCGCAAACGGTGTAATATTAATCACAACTAAAAGCGGCAAATCGGGAAAGACGCAGGTTGAATTTTATAATAATACAGGGTATCAAACACCTTCGCATTTATACAATTTAATGAACTCGTCACAATATGTTCACAGGCAATTTTTAGCCAGCTACGTTTATTCTCCGGCAAGCGCTACTAATCCAAATGCTCCGGCATCAACCTTAACCGGGTATAATTACTACCGGGACACGCCCACGGGAACACCGGGTGGTTTTTGGGGTGTGCCTGCCAATTCACCATACAGTACCTGGCAAAATTACAATAGCCCCGATTCCGCCAATACCAATTGGCAGAAAGCGATGTTTCAACGCAGTCTGGTACAGGAATACAGGTTAAGCGTACAAGGAGGAACGAAGGATACCAAGTATGCATTTATGGGTGGATACCTCGACCAGGGTGGTTTAATTGTTTTTAGTAATTATAAACGTTATAACGGCCGCTTTAATTTTCAACAAAATCTGGCAAAAAATGTGGCTGTAACCAGCAACGTTTCGTTTACCAGAAATAATATTGATGGGTTTACCTCAAGTGCCAGCGCGCTCAATGGCGGAATCGTATCGAACCCCATTATTACTGCCATGTTGCAGCAACCCCCAACCAACCCACTCACTTTTACTGATGTTGAAGATAACGCTCAGCAAGCGGGCTATATAACTACCAATCCTTACTCGCTGGCTAAAAATGTAACAAATAATCGTGAAGTAAGTGAACTCATCACCAGAATGGCGTTAGACTGGACAATAAATGATCATTTCAACTTTAGATCGACAGGTACGCTTACTTATACCAATTCCAACACTGATTCTTATTATCCAAAAAATGTTTCTGCGGGATCCAGATTCAATGGAAGAGCTCTATTATCAAGAGGGGTAACCAATAGGTACCTGAATGAGAACCTCCTTTATTACAAAACAGAGATCAATAAAGATCATCGTATTAATGCTTTTGTAGGTGCCACTTTTGAGCAGAGTAAGTATAACCTTATCACTGCAGAAAATCAGAATTATAATATAGAAACATTAGGCGTTTTTGGGTTGTCAAACGGTACTACGCCAATCATTCCCACCTATAATATTACAAAATGGACCATGGCTTCATTTTTAGGCAGGGTGGAATATTCATTAAAAAACAAATACCTTTTTACGGGAACTATGCGTTCAGATGGATCATCCCGGTTTAGCTCCGTAAACAAATGGGGGTATTTTCCATCTGCTGCACTGGCTTGGCGCGCCTCAGAAGAGGATTTCGTAAAATCAATTACCCCGATAACTAACCTTAAGTTTAGGGCAAGTATTGGCCAAAGTGGTAACACAGCTATCCCATCATACCTGACCTTATCAACAATAGCTACGTATTTCTCACCAATTAATGGCAATACCCCATCTTATGGCGTTGTTGTTGACAGGCCCGAAAATCTTTCACTTAAATGGGAAACAACAACCCAAATAGACGCGGGCATGGACCTTGGATTATTTCATGACCGGCTTTCCTTAACTGTCGACTGGTATTTAAAGCGTACTAAAGACCTGCTTATACAGAAAGTGACACCAGGGTACAGTGGCTATAGAAATACATGGACAAATTTAGGATCAATTCAAAATAGTGGATTGGAAGTTGACATTAACAGCCTGATTGTTACCAAGCAGAATTTCTCCTGGAATGTAAGTGCCAATATCGGCTTTAACCGATCAAAAGCCATTCAAATTGGCGATGAATTGAATTTAGCTCCCGGAGTGGTATCAGGCATAGGAACGTCTGCCATTATTCAAAATGGCCAGCCAATCGGCCAATGGTATGGTTACAAAACCAACGGCATTTTTCAATCACAGGCAGAGATCAATGCTTCGGGCTTAACGGAGATCAATGGAATCGCAATTGGTTCGGTAAGGCCCGGCACAAGAAAATTTTTCGATACCAACGGCGATCATAAAATTGATGCAAATGATCGTACGATACTTGGGCAAGGCCAACCAACTTTTACCGGAGGGTTCACTAATTCAGTTACTTATAAAGGGTTTAATCTTAATGTAGTTTTACAATATAGCTATGGAAATAAAATTTACAACGCAAACCGGGTTGCTTTAGAATCAGGCAGAAATGTCAACAATTCAAATGCAGTTATTGCCAATTCCTGGCGGCCTAACCTCTACGATAATACGACAGGTGCACTGGCAGAAGCCGGGAACCCCAATAATAGCTATAGAATGCCCGGAAGCCCGGAAGAGAACTTAATGTTATCAGACTGGATCGAAGATGGATCTTATTTGCGTTTGAGCGATGTAACGCTGGCATATCAGTTTAAATCAAAACTTGTATCCAAAATAGGGTTACGCGGACTAACACTTTTCAGCAGCGGTAAAAATCTTTGGCTTTGGTCAAAATATACCGGCTATGACCCGGAAGTTAATACACGTCAGGGCGGTTTCGGAGACTTAATGCCATCACTCGATTACGCATCCTACCCACGGTCAAGAGTTTATTCATTAGGTATCAGGGCTCAATTTTAATCTTTAAAAGAAATGAGAAATTATAATAAAAGTTTAATAAAAGTTATAATGGCTTGCATCATGCTGGCCTTTAGCATCAGCTCCTGTAAAAAGTTTTTACTTGAAAAGCCTGAAACTCAATACACAACCAATAACTTCTTTGTAGATAAAGCGTCATTAGATGCCGGAGTAGTTGGAGTATATTCATCAGTTAAAGACCTGTTTGGTGTTTACACGAACACGCCTCTTTTTATGACAGAGATAGGAACCGATGAAGCAATGTTCAAAGGAACATCCGGAGTAAGATACAATTTTGACCGATCTACTTTTTCGCCCAGCGAAGGAGCAATTGGCGAATTTTGGATCCGTCATTTCGAAATTGCAACCAGAGCTAACAGCATTATTGCAGCTGCAAATACTGTCGCTAATGTTTCAACCGCAGACCGGGATGCCATTATTGGCGAAGCACGTTTTTTACGGGCATACGTCTATTTTCGACTGGTTCAAACGTATGGTGAGTTGCCAATAACAGATCAGCCGGTTAAAGGCGATTTTGATTATGGCCAGCCACGCCGGTCAATCAAAGAAGTTTATGATTTTATTGTAAGTGACTTAGCTTTTGCAACAAGCGGAGTGCTACCTAAAGCAAAAACCAGCAATGGCCATGCTAATCACTGGGCAGCACAAGCATTATTAGGCAAAGTTTACCTGACAATGGCTTCAGCAAAAGAAACCGCCATGAGCAAAACTGTTGGCAAAGTAGATGGATACAAAACGATCACCGAGAGTGTTAACGATCTGTATTCAAAAGCCTGGACTGTTTTAAAGGATGTAAAAGATAATAGTGGTGCAGCCTTGCTGCCGAATTACGGAGACGTGTTTAAAATTGAGAATAAAAACATCAATAAAGAATCGCTCTGGGAACTACAGTTCAGTACCGTAGTTCCTTATGGCACGCAATGGACAAAAGAATACGGCATGGTAGGTACCGGCACCATCAATGGTAATCCAGCCTATTATACAAATTCTTTGATTGGTCAGGGAAATTTAGTTTATGTTCCTAAATTTTATAAATACTATAAGCCAACTTTGGCAAGTCCTGATTATGACAAGCGACGCGTTTGGAATTTATCAGATTCCCTGGTAAATGTTGTAAACAGTGTTCCAACAAGCCTTACTTATATATGGGGTACTTCTACCCCTGATTCCTATAATACAATTGTATTGGGCCGTTGTGGTGTAACAAAATACCGCTGGGGGCCATCATGGCGTACGGCCTCACAGTACCTGTATTCAAACTGTCCAAATAATGTTATTGTTCTGCGGTTTGCCGATGTGCTGCTCATGTTCGCAGAAGCCGATTATAAAAAGAATGGAACCATCTCTACTGAAGGTTTAGCTGCAATAAACTTAGTAAGGCAACGGGCAAGGGGTTTAAATGCTGCCGGTAGTCCTATACAAGCAGCGGCAACACCGGGTTTTAAAGACTATGCTGCTTCAGATATTACCATTGATGAGATCTTAATGGAGCGGGCCCGCGAACTCTGTTTTGAATTTCAACGATGGTATGATCTTGCGCGTACAGGCAGGTTTGAAGCATTTCTGGAAAAAACCAGGTCTGTTACAGATACCAAAATAGTTAATACAAGTACAAGTTTTAACCCTGCAAAACACTACTTGTTTCCTATCCCGCAGGCAGAGTTAGATCTCTCAACCAACAAGGACAATTTCAAACAAAACCCAAATTACTAAAAATAAAGCATTAAGGTAATTAAAACCAGATCAACAACTACCGGGGCCAATTATTGCCCCGGTAGCTATGATCATGCCCTTTTTTACTTAAAAAGTATGAAACAAGCAGAAACATTATTATAAAATGGATCGTAAAAAATTTCTTTTCAGTACAATGAGCACCATTGCCGGATTCTCTTTTCCTGGCTTATTGCATGCATTTGGCCAACAGGCATTTATAGAGGATGTATCGGTTTTCAACTCAGGTGTATCAGGCAACAACACAAACAACCTGCTTGCAAGGCTGCAAACCGATTGCCTGAGCCATAACCCAACGCTCACCATTCTCATGATTGGTACCAATGATATGAATAATGGCAAACATGTTCCGCTTGAAAAATATCGTCAAAACCTCAATAAACTGGTTGAATCCATTTTGGCATCCGGCAGTAAAGTGCTTTTGTTAACCATTTTGCCCTTTTATGAGCCTTATTTACTAACCCGCCACCCGGCTTCATTTTTTGAACCCGAAGGGCCGTCAGGGCGGCGGGCACAACTAAACCAGGTGATTAAAGCTGTTGCTGAAAAGCATAAAACTTCATTTTTTGATGCCAGTATCCTCTTCGAAAAGGTAGGGAAAATTGGTACCGATAAGGATTCTTTAATCAGGAATGAAATAAACAGTGGGAAAACCGATGGGGTGCATCCAACACCAAACGGATACCGTTTTCTGGCATTGGCCATCAGCCAGTTCATCCAATATAATCAATTGCCTGTCAGCCGTATTGTTTGTTTCGGGGATAGTATTACCCGTGGCGATGGATCTGTGGACCAGGAAAGCTACCCGGCCTATTTAAAAAAGTTATTATCATAAAAAACACTAAATGAAGTATACGTCTGAGAATTCTTCTCTCAAAAAATTGTTTTCTATTCCGGTCATTGTTGCTGCCCTTGGCTATTTTGTTGACATCTATGACCTGCTGCTGTTCAGCATCGTCAGGGTCCCCAGTTTAAAGGCCTTGCATGTCCCGTCTTATCTGTTGTTAGAAAAAGGTATTTACCTGATCAATGTACAAATGGCCGGTATGCTCATTGGCGGTATACTTTGGGGCATCATAGGTGATAAAAAAGGGCGCCTTACAGTGCTGTTCGGTTCCATTCTATTGTATTCTGTAGCCAATATTGCCAATGGCTTTGTTACCACTGTTGATCAGTATGCCATGCTCAGGTTAATAGCCGGGATTGGCCTGGCCGGAGAGCTGGGAGCGGGGATCACTTTAGTAGCCGAGATCCTCCCTAAAGAGATCAGGGGGTATGGCACTTCCATCGTTGCTTCGGTCGGCGTGCTTGGTGCCGTGTTGGCTTACCTGGTCGCAGATACATTTGACTGGCAGGTAGCCTATATTATTGGTGGCGTTTTGGGCCTGGCTTTGCTGGTGCTCCGGTTCAATGTATTTGAATCAGGAATGTTCAGCCATGTAAAAGAAAAAAAGGTATCGAGAGGGAATTTCCTGTCCCTTTTTACTTCCCGTACCAAACTGGTAAAATATGTACGCTGTATCATGATCGGCCTGCCAATCTGGTTCGTTATCGGGATCTTGCTAACATTCTCGCCGGAGTTTGGAAAGGTATTGGGTATTTCAGTTCCTGTTCTGGCCGGCAAAGCGGTTATGTTTGGCTATATAGGCCTTTCCCTAGGTGATCTTAGCAGCGGTATATTAAGCCAGTATTTTAAAAGCCGCAAAAAGGTGGTACTGATCTTTCTCTTGCTCACCAGCCTTTTTATCGCCTTGTTCTTATTACAAAGCTCAAAAAATGCTGCGATATTTTATGGGCTGTGTCTTTTCCTGGGATTTTCTATTGGCTTTTGGGCCCTGTTTGTCACTATTTCAGCCGAGCAATTTGGCACTAATCTACGGGCTACTGTTGCTACTACTGTCCCCAATTTTGTAAGGGGGAGTGTTAACATTTTCACCCCATTGTTTTTGTTAGGAAAAAGTTATTGGGGGGTACTTCCGGCAGCTGGAGCGGTTGGGTGCTTAACAATTGCCGTAGCAATCATAGCACTCTGGGGTATGGAAGAAACATTCGATAAAGATCTGGACTATTTCGAAACAACCTAAAAAATTATAATTAAATAAAAATAACATGATGAAATTTTTTAAATATTACTTGTTTGCGCTATTACTTTTTCCGTTAAGCGGAATAGCGCAAACCACTTATGATATTTGCATCTATGGCGGTACATCCGGTGGCGTAATGGCTGCTTATACTGCAAAAATGATGGGGAAATCAGTATTACTGATTGAACCTGGAAAGCACCTTGGAGGATTGTCATCCGGAGGTTTGGGGTACACCGATATTGGCAACAAATATGCCGTTACCGGATTAGGGCTGGACTTTTATCGCCGCACGGGTAAATATTATGGTCAGTTTGAATCGTGGATCTTTGAACCGCATGTGGCAGAAGATATATTCCTGCAATATATCAATAAGGCAAATGTGCCGGTTTTATATCAGTACCGTATTATTTCGGCCAAAAAAGTGAATAGTGTAATAAAGGAGATCGTCCTTGAAAATTCATTCTCTAAATCAAACCCTGCCAAAACTATCCGGGCGAAAGTTTTCATTGATTGTTCTTACGAGGGTGACCTGATGGCAAAAGCTGGTGTCAGTTATTTTGTTGGAAGAGAAGCCAACAGTGTTTATAATGAAACATATAACGGCGTGCAGGTACAACCCGCAGCAACACCACAACACGGCAACCAGATACCAGATGGTGTGGATCCATATAAAATCCCGGGCGATCCTAAAAGTGGTTTGTTATGGGGGATAAGTGATGCCCCGTTGCCACCAATCGGGACGGGAGATAACCACGTGCAAGCCTATAATTTTCGTATCTGTTTAACTGATGATCCCGCAAACCGGATAACGATCACAAAGCCTCCGGGTTATGATCCATTGCGTTATGAACTGCTTCCCCGTTATATTGCTAAACTAACCGATACCAATGATATTAGAGAGATACTGAAGTTTGATTTGATGCCGAACCATAAAACGGATATCAATAATGGCGGTGGCTTTTCAACTGATATGATTGGTTATAACTGGGATTATCCAAATGCTGATTACAATAAAAGGGCAGCAATACAGAAAACGCACGAACTGTATAATAAGGGGTTGCTATATTTTATTCAACATGATCCACGTATCCCGGCAGCCATGAGAAACTTTTTGTTGAACTGGGGATATCCAAAAGACGAATACCGTGATAATAATTACTGGAGCCCGCAGATGTACATCCGCGAAGCGCGCCGGATGGTTGGCGAATATGTAATGACCCAGGCAAATTGTGAAGGCAAAGAAGTGATAGCTGACGGGATAGGGATGGCTGCCTACGGCATGGACTCTCATAATAATCAACGGTTGGTTATCAATGGTATGGCTAAAAATGAGGGTGATGTTGAAAAAGGCGGATCCGGGCCTTATCCTATTGCTTATAGATCACTTACCCCCAAACGGAGTGAGTGCACTAATTTACTTGTTCCGGTATGCTTATCAGCAAGCCACATCGGTTATGGTTCCATCCGGATGGAACCTGTGTTTATGGTTCTGGGGCAATCCTCAGCTGTTGCGGCTGTACAAGCGGTGAACCATCATGTTTCCGTGCAAAACGTGGATGTAAAAAAGATCCAGCAAATTCTAAAGGCAAATCCGTTGGTAGATGGCAGTCTTCCGGAAATGATAGTAGATAATAAGAACGAACAGCAAGTAAGCCTTACCGGAAAATGGTCATTAGTTAAAGGTGGTTTTTACGGGCCGGATGCATATATAGCTAATCCAACTAAAGATGCAGAACGAAAAGAAGTAAAGTTTAGCCAGGTAATACCCCAAACAGGCACTTACGAAATTTACACTTATGTGCTGCCACGCATTAAAAACCCGTCATCAAAGATTGTATGCGCCATTAATGATGGTCATAGCCAAAAGCAAGTAATTATTGAGCGGGAAAAAGTGATCGTTAATGGTCAAACCTCCGGCGAATGGGTCAGACTGGGTGACTATCAACTGGGCAAGGGTGTTACAGCTTCGGTAAGTATTACCAACGAGCAGGCAGACGGTGTTATAGCTGCAGATGCCGTACTATTTCACCTTGCGCCCTCTAAACATAAAACTTTAAAAAAATGAGAAGAGCAGGTAAATATCTAATCATTTTTTTCTTTGCCATGCAAAACGTAATGGCTCAGCAAAACCATGCGGACTTTGACCCGGTGGAATACGTAAACCCATTGGTGGGCAGCGCTTCCAAACATAGCTTATCAACGGGTAATACTTACCCGGCAATTTCATTGCCATGGGGTATGAACTTTTGGACTCCTCAAACCGGAAAAATGGGTGACGGCTGGGCGTATACCTACGATGCTGACAAAATAGTGGGGTTCAAGCAAACACACCAGCCCTCTCCGTGGATGAATGACTACGGCCAGTTTGCTGTAATGCCTATTACAGGTAAGGCTGTTTTTAAAGAAGATGAGCGTGCAAGTTGGTTCTCGCATAAATCTGAGATAGCCAAGCCTTACTATTACAGCGTTTACGAAGCAGACCATGATATTACAACAGAAATAGCACCTACCGAAAGAGCTGCATACTTCCGGGTAAGATACCCGGCGGGAAAGGAAGCTTCCTTAGTGATTGATGCGTTGGATTCCGGCTCTTATATAAAGGTTATGCCGGGCGCGCGGAAGATCATTGGTTATTCTACCCGTAATAAGGGTGGGGTACCCGCGGGCTTCAAAAACTATTTTGTTATTGTTGCCGATCAGCCAATCCGCTCTTTCAAGATATGGAAAGATAACCGGCTTGAAGATGGCCTGACGGAGGTAACGGCCCGTCATGCGGGAGCTGTCATCACATTTGGTGCTGTCGATACGAAATACGTGCACCTGCGAATTGCATCTTCATTTATCAGTATTGAACAAGCCGAACTCAATTTAAGCCGCGAATTAGGGAATGCCGATTTTGATCAGATTAAACAAAAAGCAAAAGATGCATGGAATAAAGAGCTAAGCAAAATTAAAGTGGAGGGTGGCACAACCGAGCAATTACGGACTTTTTATTCCTGCTTGTACCGATGCTTGCTTTTCCCACAAAAACATTACGAGATAGAACAGAACGGCAAAATTGTTCATTATAGTCCTTATAACGGGAAAGTACTGCCGGGCTACATGTATGCAGGTACAGGATTTTGGGATACTTTCAGGGCTCTTTATCCTTTTCTGAATTTGGTATATCCTGCTATTAATCGGGAAATGCAACAAGCGCTCATTAATGATTATAAAGAAGGCGGCTGGCTTCCGGAGTGGTCAAGTCCGGGTTATCGGAATATCATGATCGGAAATAACTCTGCCTCTGTAGTTGCTGATGCATGGCTAAAAGGAGTGCGTGGTTATGATATTGAGACCCTTTACCAGGCATTGGTGAAAGGCGCGAATCATGCGGGGCCGATGCCCGCCGTGGGGCGCTATGGTGTAGATTATTATAATTCTTTAGGCTACGTTCCGTATGATGCTGGCATTAACCAGAACGCAGCCCGTACGCTTGAATACGCTTATGATGACTTTTGTATATACCAGCTGGCAAAAGCGTTGAACAAGCCAGCGGCTGAAGTTGATCTTTACCGTAAACGGGCAATGAATTACCGGAATGTATTTGATACGCAAACCGGGCTCATGCGGGGGCGTAACAAAGATGGTAGTTTTCAGGCCCCGTTCAATCCTTTCAAATGGGGCGATGCTTTTACAGAAGGCAATAGCTGGCACTATACCTGGAGCGTGTTTCAAGACATTAGCGGGTTAATTAATCTTATGGGCGGGAAAAAAGAGTTTGTTACAAAGCTCGACTCCGTTTTTACTATCCCTCCCGTTTATGATCAAAGCTATTACCGGTCGGTTATTCATGAAATTAGAGAAATGCAGATCATGAATATGGGGCAGTATGCTCACGGCAATCAGCCCATACAGCATATGATTTACTTATACAACTATGCCGGCCAGCCCTGGAAAACGCAAAAATGGGTGCGTGAAGTTGAAAATAGATTTTACCTGGCTACGCCGGATGGTTACTGCGGCGACGAAGACAACGGGCAAACTTCAGCCTGGTATGTTTTCTCCGCGATGGGTTTCTACCCGGTATGTCCTGGTGCGGGCCAGTATGTGCTTGGTGCGCCACTTTTCAAAAAAATATCGATCAGGCTTGACAACGGGAAAACTATTCGGATAAACGCGAATAATAATTCGCCCCGGCACATCTACGTACAATCGTTAAAATTAAACGGTGCAGTTTATCAGCACAACTGGCTAAGCCATGATCTGTTAATGAAAGGTGCAAACCTGGAGTTTAACATGTCGGCCCGGCCCAACTTTTATAGGGGAATTAATCCCAAAGATTTCCCTTACTCTCTTTCTAATGATATTTCTATTAATCATCTTAAAAAATAAAAAATGAAAACAATTATCCGTTCATTGCTAATCTTACTGATAGCACTCTTTATAAATAAAACGTCCTTTGGCTTACCTCAAAAAAACAACGCCTACGATGTTGTTATCTACGGTGGTACGGCGTCTGGCATAATGGCGGCAATCGCAGCGGCAAAAGAAGGCGCTAAAGTTGTTGTACTTGAACCCAAATTACATATCGGGGGTATGGTAACAGGAGGTCTGGCTGCCACTGATATTGGTAGACGATCTGTTATCGGCGGCTATCCGCTGGCGTTTTATAAACGTTTGGGTAAGTATTATAATTACCAATCCATAACCAAAGATTCTATAGGTTGGTTTCCAGAGCCTCATGTTGCAGAATTGGTATTGAACCAAATGATTAAAGAAGCGGGAGTTACCGTGTACTTCCAGAAAAGACTAAAAGAAAAAGGAGGCGTGAAAATAAAAGACGGAAAAATTACCAGTATTGTTATGGAAAATGGTGACGAATTTGCCGGAAAAGTATTTATTGACGCAACTTATGAAGGTGATTTAATGGCTTTCGCCGGCGTATCCTATATTGTCGGCCGTGAAGCGCAAAGCCAGTACAATGAGTATTCGGCAGGGGTCAGGGATGCCTTTGGTTCACAAAGCGCTTATGACGATAATGGAAAGCTACTGCCGGGTGTTCAAACGCAAGCCCCCGGGCCTGTAGGTTCTGGTGATAAAAAAACACAAGCCTATAACTTCCGGCTGTCTTTGACCAATAACCCAAACAATATTACGCCATTCCCAAAACCACAGCATTACGATACCAGGAAATATGTTGAACTTTTAAGAACCACACTAACGTTGATCAATAAAGAAGGTGCTGTACAGGCCGCGGAACATATGTTTCCTGGCATGGGCAAGGTTCCGCATGATAAAGTAGACCTAAATACAGCTGACTATGTTGGCGGCAATTGGGATTATCCCGACGGTTCGTATGCGCGGAGGAAACAAATATGGGCGGATCACGTGGATTATGTTGCAGGATACATGTATTTTTTAGGTCATGATGAAAGACTGCCCACAGAATACCGTAATGTGATCAACAGCTGGGGCCTATCCAAAGATGAATTTACCGATAATCATAACTGGCCATATGAACTTTATGTAAGAGAAGCAAGACGGATGGTTGGGGAACACGTTATCACGCAACAAGATGTAGTATCAGACATGCAAAAACCCGATGCCGTTGGTTTGGGCTCTTATGGTTTGGATGTTCACCCTATGCAAGCGTGGGTTAATGAAAAAGGTTTATTAAAGTATGAAGGAAGACCACAACGGACCGAACCAGAAAGAATGAAACACATCCCTTATCAAATTCCTTACCGGGCTCTAACACCTAAAAAATCAGAAGTGAAGAATCTGCTGGTTCCGGTATGTATGTCAGCAAGCCATGTGGCTTATTCTACACTTCGGATGGAACCCCAATATATGATTCTTGGTCAGGCCGCTGGTACTGCCGCTTACCTTGCTTTTAAACAGCAAAAATCGGTACAAGATATTGATAGCAAAGAATTGGCCGCAATATTACTTGCCCGCGGTGCATATCTCGAATCCAGTATTAAAACCCTGAATGATTTAAAACCAGGTGCGGGTATTGATTAATAAAAGCAGAACTGACTTTCATGGGATAAGCACGCTTATTTCGTGAAAGTCAATTTTCAGCTGAAATATAACTGCAACAATTCATACGCATACAATTTTTATCTATACCCTATGCTTAAGAGAAGCTATTCCAGGATAACGTTTACGTTATTCCTCTTAATTATTTCACTCACCTCATACTTAGTAAATGCACAGGAACCGAAGCCTTTTTGGCCGGAACAAAAAGCACCTACCAGCATAGTTATATGCAAGATCAATAATTTCGATAACCTTGCTGAGATGAATTTAGCACAGTCAATATCGGGTTTGGCGGCTCAAAGCATCAACAGCAATAAAAATAGCGAAGGCGTTTGGATTGAGAACAGAAATATTGCTTATCAATCATATTATGCATCATTAGTTAAACGACTGAAATTAAAAGGAAACGGAAGTTTTGATGTATGGCAATTAGTGGACAGGTTTAAAGAAAAGGGTGTCATTCGTGGCTATATACTTTACGATGTACAGCGGGGAGATAATTCGATTAATCTGGCAACGGTATATTGCAGTATAAAAAATGGCGTATTAATAGATAGGACACAGGAAAATGATGCTATTCATCACGGGTTAATCAAACTTCAGGACCTTTCAAAAGATTCTTTAGACCCAAAATCGTTTAACCTGCTGGCGCCCCAACTATCCCCCAATTTGTTAGTTGTTGCCAATCCTAAATTTTCAAACAACCGGGATTTTGCCATTGCTCATCGCTGCATGATCTACTATGGTGTTGATAGCCTTTTTTTAACTATCCTAAATTGGGTTAAACCCCTTTCTCCGGTAATAGGCTGGAACAAAGGAGATGAATTTAAACAAATAGAACCTTGTACAAGCAGGGCGCTGATCAATGTTCCGGCAGATTGGTGCATGAACCTGGCATTACTTGCCATTACGCCCAAGGAAGCACCTCGTAAAGTCAATTCACTGGATCCCAAATCAATAGATTGGAGTAAAAGCGGAGACTTTAACTCTTTTGTAATGAGCGACGGCGATAACATACAATGGGCATTTAGCAGCTTTTTAGATAGCGGGGATTATTGGAAAAATCAATTTAATTCAGAAATACCAATGTCATTCACTTCTTGTGTCTTCAATCTTAGCGAGGCCGGAAGGGATGTTTATAATCAGTTAGTTCAATCACAAAGTAAACAGGTTAGCATTGTAGAGTATGGCGGCGGGTATTATTATCCCGATCTGTTTGGCCGTATGACCGGCGCCCCTGAACAGCTATTAAGGGAACATGCAAAAAGAATCAATAAGGAATTAAAACGCACCGGCACAAAAGTTTTTGGCTTCATCTGCCGAAACGTATCCTCGCCCGATGCCATTAAGGCATATCAAATATTTGCAGAAGAATTAGATGATATCACAGGAATGATTGCCGCTCAATATTCTCCTTACAATGGTGGTAATGGCGCCATTTATTGGCTTAAAAACAAAAAAGGAATTGAAGTTCCTGTCGTTGCTGCGAAATATCAGCTCTGGGCCAATCAAAACATTGTAAACAGCGGTAATCCGCAGAAATTATCAGAACAAATAAATAAGAACAATGAAAAAGCAGGTGACCAGCTAACATGGACTATTGTACATGCATGGTCTGAATATGCGAGCGATAGTGTTGATATACCTGATAATATGAGAAAAGCAGCAAAAGGGTTCAGGGGCGTGACTCCCGTCAAATGGACAAAAAACCTTCTTCACAATAACACAAAAGTAGTATCCATAGAAGAACTTTTATGGCGACTGAGAATGCAGCACAATAGTATGGATACCCGGCATATTATAGATTAACTTTAGCTAAGTCCTGCCTTTCAGGGACAATCCCTTTTCCTTTTTTATCAAGGAACAGGTACAAGCAGTTGAAAGGTGGTACGATTGTGTTTTACTTGTATCGAATTCACTGCAATTTTAAATCGCTAATAGACCTTTTAGCGATATTAGGCAGAAGGAAACAATTACAGCATTTAGCGGGTTCTATCAAATTATAATAACGAGTACTTACCTTGCAAATGATGTAAGCGAGCTTAATACCGATTCAAAAACTTTTTATACCTGAGTAACTTTCATTGGGCTAAAGGTAGTTTCGGAACGGTGGGTGTCGAAATAATTTATTCCTACAAATATGATGTGGTTTTCTAAATCAATTGATGATGTTCTTAGGGAGCTTGAAGTGGATAGTGCAAAAGGCCTTTCAAAAGAAGAAGTGAATATCAGGACGCAGCGGTTTGGGCCAAACAAACTCCAGGGCAAGAAGAAAAAAAGTATAATAAAATTATTCCTTGCACAATTACAGGATTGGCTTATATACATATTGCTGGCCGCAGTAATTATTACCATTTTTATGGGGGAATATGTTGACGCAGGCATCATCTTAATGGTAGTTATACTCAATGCGGTGTTGGGTGTGATCCAGGAAGTTAAAGCCGGGAACGCCATTGAGGCACTCCAAAAAATTTCTTCTCCTAAAGCCCTGATAAGGCGGGATGGTGCCACTAAAGAAATTGAATCGGAAAACCTCGTACCCGGCGACATCCTCATTTTAGATGCCGGGCGTTTTATAGCTGCTGATATTCGCCTGATAGAATCGGCTAATCTGCAGGTCGAAGAATCTTCACTGACAGGAGAATCGGTACCTTCCGTTAAAGATGCCTCACAGGTACATAACGAAGACATATCGTTGGGTGATCGTGCAAATTCGGCATTCATGTCAACCCTGGTAACTTATGGGCGTGGTGTTGGTGTAGTGGTTGAAACGGGTATGAATACCGAAGTTGGAAAAATTGCTACCATTATAGACAACGAAGCCGAATCAAAAACCCCACTCGAGCTTAGGCTGGACGAATTGGGAAAGACACTGGGCAAAATGGCCATTGGCATTTGCGCGCTGATATTTGTAGTTGCTCTTTTTCAAAAAAGGGATCTGGTTGATATGTTCCTTATTTCGGTATCGCTGGCCGTAGCATCAATACCCGAAGGACTGGCGGCCATCGTAGCTATTGTGCTCTCTATAGGTGTTACCAGCATGTCCAGGCGAAATGCCATTATCAGGCGTTTACCGGCTGTTGAAACGCTGGGATCTGTAAATATCGTATGCTCGGATAAAACCGGAACCCTTACGCAAAACAAAATGACCGTCACCCGCTATTTTAACCTGGGCGGTGAAAATTCAGTAACTACCGGCCAAGAAAATTCAGCAACCGGCGATGCTGAATTATTGGCTAAAGCCATGGTGTTATGTTCTGATGCAACGTATGAAGATGGGAAAGGCACGGGCGACCCAACAGAAATTGCCTTGCTGCAGTTTGCAGATGAACTGGGTATAGACCGAAAACAATTGGCTGTTCATGCCAGGCGCATAGGCGAATTTGCTTTCGACTCTGATCGTAAATTAATGTCGACCCTTAATGAAGAAAAGGGCAAGCTCACGGTTTATACCAAGGGGGCTATTGATAATTTGCTGCAAATAGCTACACATATTTTACATAATGGACAGGCAATACCGCTAACTGATGCCCATAAAGAAGAATATTATAAGGCCACGGAGGTAATGTCTGACAAGGCTTTGCGTACACTGGGAGCTGCCTATAAAACTGTAGATGCCCGTATTGATGCCGCTGAGATGGAAAAGGATCTGATTATCATAGGTCTTGTGGGCATGATAGATCCGCCGCGCGAAGAGGTAAAAGAGGCGGTACAGAAAGCGAAAGGTGCCGGTATAACATCCATCATGATAACCGGCGACCACAAGAATACCGCTTTTGCCATTGCACATGAGCTTGGCATTGCCAGCCATATAGATGAAGCCATAACGAGCCAGGAGATGAATAAGCTTAGTGACGAGGAGTTTGCGGCTACTATTAAAAAGTTCACTGTATTTTCACGGGTATCGCCCGAGGACAAGGTTAGAATAGTACGAGCTTTAAAAACCCAGGGGAACATTGTATCCATGACGGGCGACGGGGTTAACGATGCCCCTTCATTGAATGCAGCCGATATTGGTGTTGCCATGGGCATAACCGGCACCGATGTGGCCAAAGGCGCGGCAGATATGATCTTGACCGATGATAATTTTGCCACCATAGTTGAGGCTATTGAACAAGGCCGCAACATTTATAATAACATTAAAAAATCGGTTATCTTTTTGCTTACCTGTAACCTGGGCGAGGTGGTTACCATGTTTTTTACCCTGCTCATAGGATGGGAAGTTCCGCTTATTGCAACCCAGTTACTGTGGATTAACCTGATCACCGATTCGTTACCCGCTATTGCCCTGGGCATGGACCCGGGTGACCCCGATGTAATGAAAGAAAAGCCCCGTGATCCCAAAGAAAGCTTTTTTGCCGGTGGTGGCATTTTGCGTGCCGGCGGCGGTGGCCTGTTAATTGGCGCGTTAACCATATTTGCCTTTTGGTATGGCTATTATGAACATGGTGCCAGCCCGTTTGACCATTCAGTAAAACCCGCCGTGGTAGAATACGCCCGCACCATGGCGTTCATGGTACTAGTTTCATGCCAGTTGTTTTATTCACTTACAGTTAGGAACAGCAAAAAGTCTATTTTTCAAATTGGTATTTTCTCTAATAAATATTTGATCGCAGCCATCGTATTAGGGCTTTTGTTGCAGTTACTCATTGTTAGTATTAAACCCGTTCAGGAAGCTTTTAAATTGCAAATGCTGGATCTGAATGGCTGGCTTGTAGCTATCCTGCTCGGTTTAGTACCTTTAATTATTAATGAACTGATTAAACTTGTGGTAAGGCTTCGGACAAAAGCATCAGTATCCTAATACCTCACAATAATGTAGATAACTGATCACTTCCTCTCCTGGAATTTATTCCGCAATATTCTATCGCCTCTTCGGGTACCAGGCGTATTAAGGTTCGTTAAATGAACATTATTGCAATGTATGCACAGGTTTTATATTTTTGTTTAACCTACTATGAAAATATGAGAAGAATAATTTCATGCATATTTATGATGTGCTTTTTCACCCATGCTATTGCACAGCAAAAAAAAGCTGAACCCCTTATTATACAGGGCAAGATCACCAACACTACCGAAAAAATACTGAAGATATTCTTTGAGGATGAAAACGGTAAGATGATTATTGATACCATAAAAATTAATGATGCCGGGGAGTTTTATTTAAAAACCTATCATATAAAAAGGCCGCAGCGTACCAGCCTTCAGCAAAATAGCTTGCAAATCAACAGGATTTACGTTGCCCCCGGTTATAACCTAACAATAACAGGCGATGCCACAAATTATGTCAGCCTGCTTAAAACCCGGAAAATAACCGGTATTGGTGCCGAAACAAATCAGTATCTCCAAAAAATAGATTCGATAACGGTAGCCCGTAACGATCGCACTGAATGGTTCGAATTAAAGCTTGACGAATTACTGCCTTATATTAAAAAAACTAAAGCGCTTAATGATTCTGTTTTAAATATAGTATTTAACAAAAAGCCCAAACAGGATAAATATTTCAATACGTTTAAAAAAATGATTGATATAGATAACCAAAGCATGGCTTTTTATATGCTGCTTCAGCATGTTGAATTAGGTAAATACACTTACCAGCAAATGACTGACATAGCAAAACAGAATACGCCTGCCATATTTACTGGTGGCATTTCGCATGACAAGTACCTCACCTCTGATGATTATAAAACCTGGATAGTACCTGTGTATATGGCCTACACTAAAAAGCTCGATGGTCTAAAAGATTCATCGCTGGTAAAACAACCCGATTATATAATCAATACCGTTAATAAGCTTTATACAGGTAAGGTTAAGGATCATTATCTGTATCATTCTGTTACTTCCGGCATTAGTAGGGCCAGTTCTATCGAACAATTAAACATGGCCAAAAAAGAGCTGCAGCCGCGCTTTGATGCCATTAAGAACGAGGCCCTCAAAAAAGATATCACCAACGGTTTTAAGGAAAAAGAAAACCAATTAATGCTTGTACAAACAGGTCAGCCTGCGCCTGCTTTTACCTTGCCCAGCGATAAGGGGAAAATCTACAGTTTAGAAGATTTTAAAGGAAAGGTGGTCTACATCGACCTGTGGGCAAGTTGGTGCGCTCCCTGCCGCGCTGAGATACCCAATTATAAAACACTTTACGAAAAATACAAAGATAACAGCCAGGTAGCTTTTATGGCTATAGCGGTCTTTGATGGTGACCGTGAGTGGCGTAAAGCCCTCGATGTGGAAAAACCCACCTGGCTGCAGCTATACGATAGCAACGGTGTGGTTGCCCGATCCTACGTGGCCAATGCCATCCCCAAATATATTCTGATAGACAAAAATGGGAGGGTGGTAAACTTTAACGCTCCCGGTCCGGGCAGCGTTGAGATAGGCAAACTAATTGATGCTGAAATTGCCAGGTAGGCAGATCGTTTAAATGAGAGGCCTTTCGGCAGCTTATCATGGCTGAATATTCCGCTAAACAAATATTTATTTGGGTTTTGGAAGTTAAACTATTATTCTTTAGGTTTATACCACCCAATTATAATACCCCTTACTTGAAAAAGGTTTTTGCGATAATGATGCTTGCTGTGCTCGTGTTTAACATGGGTGGGTATATGTTATTGTTTCAATATTTTATAAATGAATCTGACCAGTTTGCCAACGAACAAATAAGCAAGGGTTTTTATAAGCCCGAAGAATTGGTAGAGATCAAAATACCTGTACGCATGCCTTATGTGCAAGAGCAGCGCCAATATGAAAACATTTCCGGCCAGATCCAGTTAAGAGGCAACTGCTACAACTATGTGGCCCTTAAAATGACCAGGGATACCATGTATGTGAAGTGTATACCAAATTACGCCAAAACCAAACTGGTAAATGATAATGTTATTACCGCAAAAGAGGTAAGCGACACTCCGCTTTCCAAAAAGAACCAGCTGCCGCTTGTTAAAAAAACAGGCCTCGATAACGATTATAATTACACTGTTACTTTATTTGACCTTTCGGTACCTGCAAAAGCAATCCGTTCACAGCTTGTTTATATAGCTCCAAAAACATTGCATACTTACCTGTCATTGCCGGCCCAACCACCTGAGGCCCGGGTATAATCCAATCTTATAATTCACGGGAATGTATTTTGGCGCGGCTATAAGCCTGTGCCTTAACTTACATGCTTTTTCCATTGCTTATTACCATAGGCGGCAAACTGCTGTAAGCATTCCCACATCCTTTATTATTTTATTGAATTTTATGCCTTACATCACACTTGAAGATCATCTGCCGGGTATTACCGGCCTTTTAGAATATAGCAAAGGTACCGCACAGCCTATCCGCGATCTGACACAATTTTTATTGCGCGGCCCCTCTACACTTACCGAGGCGGAGCGCGAGCTTATTGCCACCGTTGTATCCTATGGTAACGAATGTACTTTTTGTACTACTGCCCATACCGCCGCTGCCGACCTGTTAGCAGGCGAGACCCAAACGGCCGAAAAGGTTAAGCAAAACATTGATACCGCACCCGTTAGCGAAAAAATGAAAGCGCTTTTAACTATAGCCTCATTAACCAGGCAGAGTGGTAAAAGCGTTACAGCAGATGTAGTAGAGCGCGCAAAAGCAGCCGGCGCTACCGATGTAGAGATACACGATACAGTTTTAATTGCCGCCCTGTTTTGCCTGTACAACCGGTATGTGGATGGCCTTGGCACCGCTTTACCTGCCGACCCTGCTTATTACAATGTTTTGGCCGATAGGCTTGTTAACCATGGCTACACCCGCCTGCCGCAGGGGTATGGCCACCTTAAAAAATAACAACCACTTAATTTAAACTCAATCACAGTGAAAAAACTTATACTCATCATTATGTTACTAACATCCTTGCATGTATTTGCCCAGGATATTAAAATATCCGGTACGGTAAAAGATGCCGCCGGTAACCCGGTTAGCAATGCTGCCATTAATGTTAAAGGCAAAAGCGTTGGTACAAGCACAAACTTGGCCGGCTTGTTTACCCTGCATATAAAAAACATCCAATTACCTTTTACCATCGTAATATCCGGATTGGGTTACGAGGAGCAGGGTGTACAGATAACATCTGCCATGCAAACCGTTAGCGTATCATTGCCCGTAAAAACCACCATGCTTAACGAGGTGGTTACATCGGCAACACGTGTAAGTCAAAGCAGCTTGCAATCGCCGGTAAGCGTCGAAAAAATGGGCCAGCGGGCAATAAAAGAAAACCCTTCGTTCACGTTTTACGATGGCCTGCAAAGCCTTAAAGGCATGGAAGCCGTTACCAGCAGTTTAACCTACAAACAAGTGAATACCCGCGGCTTTAACAGTACCGGAAATTCCAGGTTTTTACAACTGGTAGATGGTGTAGATAACCAAACCCCTGGCCTAAACTTTTCGGTGGGTAATCTTTTCGGCGCGTCTGATCTGGATATCGAATCGGCAGAGGTGATCCCCGGCGCGGCATCAGCCCTTTACGGCCCGGTTGCTTTTAACGGTCTGTTATCTATAAAAACCAAAGATCCTTTTAAATACGAGGGGCTTGCCGTGCAGTTAAAAACAGGCATAAACCATCTTGGCGAAACCGGCAGCAGCGCCAAAAGCCTCAGTGACTTTGCCCTGCGTTATGCAAAAGCTTTTAATAACCGTTTTGCGTTTAAACTCAACGCATCATACCTAACCGGTACAGATTGGTATGCGAACAATTATACCGACGTCAGCGCTACCACACCTCTTGCCAGCCGCGGCGTTAATAACCCCAATCGCGATGCTTTAAATATTTACGGCGATGAAGTGTCTCAAAACGTACCCGGCGCGGGCGTTGTATCGCGCACCGGGTACGAAGAAAAAGACCTGATGAATTACAATGTTTACAGCCTGAAATTAAACGGCGCTTTGCATTATAAGATCAGTAACGATATCGAAGCCATTTACCAATATAATTATGGTCGTGGTACAGCCAGCTATACTGGCAGCAGCCGTTTTGATCTGAATAATTTTGTGTTGCAAACACATCGTTTAGAGGTTAAGGGAAGCAATTTCTTTATCCGCAGTTATGTAGTTGGCGAAAACTCGCACGATTCGTACAACACCCGCTCACTGGCGCAATTCATAAACCGCGATTGGGTACAAGACCTTAGCGGAAACACCGTATCGCCTGCAAATGCCGATGCAACCTGGTTCACCCGTTACGGTGCTGCATTTAACGGCAATGTTGGTAGCGTTACTGCCGGCAATCATGCTGCAGCCCGCGCCTTTGCAGATCAGGGCAGGTTTATACCCGGGAGCCCTGCTTTTGCCCAGTCTAAAGATGTATCTATCCATAATTATGGCTTAAGTGGTGCAGGCGTATTTAGTAACAGTAAATTTTACCATACCGATGGACAGTACGATTTTTCGAAAGCCATAAAGGTGTTTGAACTATTGGTTGGCGGCAGTTTCCGTAAATATAAAATGTTCACCAATGGCAGTTTGTTTGATGATAAAACCAACAAAATAAAAATTGATGAATATGGTTCGTTCCTGCAGGCAGGCAAAAAACTGTTTGATGATAACCTTAAATTAACAGCCTCTATCCGTTATGATAAGAACGAGAACTTTAAAGGTAGCTTTACCCCACGTTTTTCGGCTGTTTATACCGTTGCTAAAACACACAATTTTAGGGCATCGTACCAAACCGGTTTCCGTAACCCAACCCCTGTTGACCAATTCATCCACCTTAATGTTGGCCCTATTACCATTTTGGGTGGCGCGCCAAGTAATAGTGTAGGCTTAAACGCTTACGAAAATACTTTTACTTCGGCATCGGTAAATGCATTTGGCGCGGCAGTTGGTGCTGCTATTGGTGGCGGCGCTACCCCACAGCAAGCTGTTTTTCAAAACAAGGACCTGCTTGTAAAATCAAATGTTGCCTATATCAAACCAGAACAGCAAAAGGCATTTGAGATTGGTTATAAAAGCTTAATAAATGATAAGCTTTTGGTTGATGTAAATTATTATTACAGCAAATACACAAACTTTATTTTAAACACAGTTGTGTTAAGGCCAACCGCCCCGGTATTAGGTGCCGATGGCAAAGTTAATCCTGCCGCAGCCGGTGAGGTAGCTAACCGTACGGTTAGCGCGTTCCAGCTTTACACCAATGCATCTGATAAAGTATCTGCACAGGGTGTAAGCCTTGGTTTAACATATTTGTTAGATAGGGGATACATAGCAGGAGGTAATGCAACGCTTTCCTCATTTAACCTGGGCACCGCAAATATTAACAACATTGCCCAATACAACACGCCAAGGTACAGCACCAACGTAACTTTTGGCAACCCCAATATTGGCAGCGGCTATGGCTTTAACCTGGCATGGCATTATCAAACTGCGTTTGATTGGTATGGCACTTTTAATGGTGTAAGGCCGGGCCGTATAAACGCCTATTCGATGGTTGATGCGCAGATCAATAAAAAACTACCACGTGCCAACACTACTATTAAACTGGGCGGTAGTAACATATTTAACAAATACATTTCGCAATCGTATGGCTCGCCCGCAGTAGGTGCTATTTATTACGTAGCCATTGTGTTTGACAGCCCTTTAAAATAACAGAATCATGAGCACAATAACAATTGACCAGCCAATGGATATATCACAGTCAAAAACAAGTACAGCTTACCTTACGGTACTGTTTATAATTTGCTTTGTAAGCAGTGTATTAGGCGGCGCAGTTTCAACATTAATGTCTGTTTATCTCCCTGTAGTTGTTAAAGAATTACAGGGAACGCTAAACCCAAACGAATTAAACAGTGTTAGTGGTTTCATTAATGCCTTATTCATATTTGGGTGGGCCATTGGTGGCTTTACCTGGGGCGTTATAAGCGACAAAATAGGGCGTAAGAAGGCATTGCTTTATGCCATTGGCTGTTATGGCTTTTTTACCATTTTAACCGGCCTGGTACCACAGTGGACAGGCGTTTTAGTATGCCGTTTTATGAGCGGTTTTGGTGTGGGGGGTGAGCTTGTAATTGCTTTTACCCTCATCAGCGAGGTTTGGCCTAAAAAAAGCAAAGCGGTTATTACTGGTATTTTATCCATAGCGTTTCCCGTAGGTATTTTCTCTGCCGGTGCTATTAACTATGTGGTATCATCATGGCGCGAAGGTTTTTTTGTGGGTGCAATACCGGTAACCTTAGCTATATTGGGCGCGTTCATTATCAAAGAATCGGGCGTGTGGCTTAACCACAAACAACAACCACGGGCGGGTACCAACTCCTTATTTTCGCCGGCCAACCGACGCGAGATTGTAGTAGGGTCGTTAATGTTTGGCACTATGTTAATAGGTTTATGGGCCATATTCTCGTGGATGCCTACCTGGATCCAGAGCCTTATTGCAACCGATGCGCCAAAGCAACGTGGTTTAAGTATGATGTTTTTGGGCATGGGCGGGCTTACCGGCGGCTTTTTTTCTGGCTGGCTGGTTAATCTGTTGGGTTTAAGGCGCTCCATGATGCTTTGTTTTACCGTTTGCGCCATTTTATCGTTTGTACTGTTCAAGACAAACACTGTTTTTTCGCCGGTTATTTATATTGAGATAGCCGTTATGGCCTTGTTCTTTGGGGCAAGCCAGGGCGTGTTATCGGCCTATATCCCGCAATTGTTCCACACAGGTATAAGGGCGACAGCAACCGGTTTTTGCTTTAATATTGGCAGGTTATTTACCGCAACGGCAGTATTGTTTATTGGCGTATTGGTAACCACCTTGGGTGGGTACGGCAATGCGATCTTCATTTTTTCGCTCGTGTTTGTGGTGGGGTTAATCGTGATGTTTTTTGTAAAGGATAAAACTGGGACAGCAGCAATAAGCGAAGTGAATATTTTATCAGATAACAACTAAAAAAATAAAAATATGGCACATATAAATGTCCCCGAAGGCGTACCCGGCATACGGTCGCTGGTAATGTTCAGGCCCGAAACAGGCAAACACCTGTACGAACTGGCCGAGGTTTTATTACGTGGCGAATCGCCGCTGTCACAAGCCGACCGCGAGCTGATAGCCGCCTATGTATCATCCCGTAATAACTGTATGTTTTGCATGAACAGTCATGCTGCTGCTGCCCGCTGCCTTTATGGCGAAGATGATACGACGGTTGACGATGTTCTAAAAGATATGCAACAGTCTAATATCAGCCCCAAAATGAAAGCCTTATTAAATATTGCAGGAAAGGTGCAAATATTAGGTAAGGAAGTGAAAATCGAAGATATTGAGGCCGCCCGCGGTGAAGGGGCTACTGATAAGGAACTGCACGACACGGTACTAATAGCGGCATCATTCAGTATGTTTAACCGCTATGTAGATGGGTTAGCCAGCTTAACCCCGACAGACCCCGAGGCATACAAGGAAATGGGAAAACGCATGGTGCAGGGATACGCTTTACCAACAAAACAATAAATAACATGGCACACATCGAACTAAATAACGACTTGCCCGGCATCCGCGGTTTAATGGCCTATCGCCCCGAAACCGAGAAGGTGCTTAACGCCCTTGCTGAAACTTTGCTACGCGATGATGACAACACCCTTACCCGTGGCGAGCGCGAGCTGATAGGGGCATATGTATCCTACCTTAACGATTGTTTTTTTTGCCAGAACGTTCACGGCGCTTTGGCCGGTCACTATCTGGGCTGCGATATCGACCAGATAGACGCTATTAAAAAGGATTTTTACTCAGCTGATCTTTCGCCTAAAATAAAAAACCTGCTGGCTATAGCTGCCAGCGTACAAAAGAGCGGTAAAAATGTAACCACCGGGCAAATAGAAGCTGCCAGGAATGCAGGCGCCACTGATAAAGAGATACATGATGCTGTTTTGATCGCCGCAGCCTTTTGCATGTTTAACCGTTATGTGGACGGCCTGGCAACCTGGGCGCCACAAGACAGGCAATTTTATGTAAACCGCGCGCCGCAACGTGCCCGGGAGGGTTATCAGTCAAGCGTATATAAATAATCATCCACCTATCTGTAAATATCATGGTCACGTATTAATTGTATTTAAATAAAACGTTACGTATTTTAAAACACCCTGTAAATCAGTTTATTTACAGGGTGTTTTTATTTTCAGACATGTGCAGAATATTGTGGATTCGCAAAACTTTAGAGCTACATTCAGTGCGTCTTTTTAAAATTGGAATAACTATTTTTTGTGGATTTCACTTTAATTTTCCAATTTGCTTTCAGTTACCCCTAAACAATGCAAATAGCAGTTCAATTATAAACTTCCATGTATATATATAATAGTTTAGATAATAAGACTACAAATTGAATGAGATACTTTTGAACGAAACCAGAACCTGATCATCAATGCGATGTCACCACAATATGGTCTGACCGGGAAAGCGGCATCAGCCATGCACATGCATGCCAATCTATTACCCCAGATTAAGCAGGCTATCGCCTCATATCATCACTCTGTTTGCCAATAGCATAACCAATGCGGCGGGGCACGCTGGAGGGAAGACCACATTTGATGAGTAAAAGCAGAAGGTTATGTTAAATGGGAAGGTTTAGACATTGAATTATGAAAAAGAATTTATTGCCGGCCAGTTTTTTATTATTGTTTCTATGTGCTTTTGGCCGGCAACAACACTTGCGCCGCTTTGAGTTGAATGGTTATGCACAGGGCACTACTTATACTATTGTGTATTACGGGGCCGATAGCCTGATCAGCTTAAAGCAAACTGACAGCCTGCTACAGCGGTTTGACCAATCGGTATCACTTTACCAGCCTAATTCGCTGATCAGCCGTTTCAACTATTCGGCAAAAGGCATCCGCATAGATGAAACTTTTAGGGTGTTGATCAATCGCGCTCTTCAGATCAGCCGCATGACCGGGGGACTGGTAGATCCAACAGTAAAACCCCTTGTTGATGCATGGGGATTTGGTGTGATGAAGCCCACGCATGATCCGGGTAGGGAAGAGGTGAAAAACTTGCTGCAGAATGTAGGTGCAGATAAGATCAGCCTGAAGAAATATTTTTTGTATAAAAGCAGTCCCGGCGTACAATTGGATCTGAACGGTATTGCCCAGGGCTATTCGGTAGACCTGCTGGCATCGTTATTGGAGCAACATCACATCTACAACTACCTGATTGAACTTGGCGGTGAGTTGCGTGTTAAAGGACATAAGCCCGGTAACGAACCTTTTAAGATAGGCATAGAAGGTATCAGCGATGATGATCTTAACCCTGCACCCATGCGTAGAGTGATTGAGCCAGGCGATGGTGCTATTACCACATCGGGCAATTACCGTAAGCATCATGAAGCGGGCGGTAAACAGATTGCACACCTGATGAACCCGTTAACAGGTTATCCCGTGCAGAACGAGATGATCAGCGTTACGGTTTATGCCAGAGACGCCATCACTGCCGATGGGTATGATAATGGTTTTATGGCTATGGGTTTGAAACGTACGCTGACCTTTTTAAGCAAACAAAAAAAAATGAGTGCTTATATCGTATACCGAAGGGCTGACGGTGTTATTGCAGATACGGCAACTGCTTTTTTTAAAGGATATAAAAAACAAAACTGAAAGATGGAAAGAAGGACGTTCTTAAAAAATACCAGCCTGTTAACCGGCGGGTTGTTTATAGCTAATAATTTAAGTGCCCTGCCACCAGCAGCCGGGCCGGTAAAAATAGCAGTGGTTGGCTGCGGAGATCGCGGCACCGGCATTATCCATCTGCTCAACCAGATGCCCGATCTGTTCCGCGTGACCGCCATATGTGATGTACTCAGTTTCAGGCTTACCGCGGCACAAAAACTAAGCAAAACCGGCGCCTGGAAAGCTTACGATGACTACCGGAAATTATTGGATGATAAAGAAGTAGAAGCAGTAATAGTTGCCGTGCCGCTTAATATGCATTACCCAATAGCAACAGACGTCATCAAGTCAGGCAGGCATTTATACCTGGAAAAAACGATGACCTATAACATCGAGCAAGCGCTTAAATTGGTCAGCCTGATGCACGGGCGCAGTAATCAAGTGCTGCAGGTAGGCCACCAGTACCGGTATTCACCTTTATATTACCGGGTTAAAGAGATGATCAATAAAGGATATCTGGGCAAAGTGACACAGGTTGATTGCCGCTGGGACCGTAATGGCAACTGGCGCCGTTCAGTGCCTGACGCTGCTTTGGAACGGGCCATTAACTGGCGTATGTATAAGGAATATTCAGGTGGGTTGGCGGCCGAGCTGCTTTCTCATCAAATAGATTTTATTAACTGGGCCTTTGATACACATCCGCAGGAGTTTTTTGCGACCGGCGGAATAGACGTTTTTAAAGATGGCCGGGAAACTTATGATAACGTGCAGTTAATGCTGCACTACCCCGACCTGGGCCTGATTGGCAATTTTGGCGCTATGTGCGGTAATGCGCATGACGGGTATCTTTTTAAAATTAAAGGGACCCTGGGCATGGTATCGTTACTAACAGACCAGGGGATGTTTTATCCCGAAAAAAAGCTGCTGAGCGAAAAAGGAACCGTAGATGGTGTAACCGGTGCAACGCGCATTGTATGGAACAAGGAGGGTGGCACACCTATTTTGCCAGAACCTACTAAAGATGGCACATGGTATGCTTTTAACGATTTTTATAAAAAGATACAAAATAAAGAACTACCTGACAGTAATGTGTTTACCGGAGCGCGAACCGCTATTAGCGTGCACCTGGCCAATGAGGCATTATACAACAAAAAGATCAGTAACTGGGATAACAGCTACAAGCTCGATTAAGGATCAAAGGCTCCGGGCAACCAAACAGAGGTTGCCTGGAATCAATTGTCTATCTACTCGGTCTGGCACTGTGCATCCGTTTGAGCTCTATATTGTCCGCTGTATTCTTGTGAAGCCTATCGGGTCAGCTTAATTTATTTATAATACTTAATATAAAACGAGTGCCTCTCGCTACGAAAAATCATATAACGCTACGCTGATTGACCTATCTGGTGGATTGGTATATAGTATTCCTCACCCTTATTCATTACATTTGCCGGGAAATAAGTTCTTTACTTTCCTTCATCAACCGGTATAGGTTTTACTTAATTGTAGATTAATAGGGAACCGTGTGCAAATCACGGACTGTCGCGCAACTGTAAGTAA
This sequence comes from Mucilaginibacter sp., assembly GCF_041660805.1. Classification (GTDB taxonomy): domain Bacteria; phylum Bacteroidota; class Bacteroidia; order Sphingobacteriales; family Sphingobacteriaceae; genus Mucilaginibacter. The sequence continues at coordinate 648,776 of NZ_JBAZVP010000001.1, forward strand.
CAATAAAAGGTTTTTGCCAATGATATCCACTGTCCCGATATAGCGGGATGGGAAGGATGGCAAAAATGTTACAAGTCAGGAGACCTGCCATACTGAATTGACAATGCTTTCGCGGTATGAAGCAGGGTCTGGTCTGATGCGTTTGTGTTATAAGCATCTGCTTAACAATTGCCTGCGCGCGCTCCTTTCCATTTTTCTTATCCACAGCATTGCGAAGTTTAGCTTAAGAGCTTTTAACGGAATTATTTATTTAATCATTAAAAGAAATGCTAACACAAAATCTCGGCTATCCGCGTATTGGCAGCCAGCGTGAGCTAAAAAAAGTCTGCGAGAATTACTGGGCAGGCAAAACAGGACTGAAAAATGTCCAAATTGTGGGTAAAACGATCCGCCATGAAAATTGGCTGCTGCAAAAAGAGGCCGGTATCGACCTGATTCCCTCTAATGACTTTTCATTTTATGATCAGGTCCTGGATCATTCCTTTATGTTCGGAGCCATCCCTAAACGTTATCATCACGTTATCCAGCAGGCTGGTAATGAGGAATTAGACCTGTATTTTGCAATGGCCAGGGGCTATCAGAAAAACGGCCTGGATATTACGGCCATGGAAATGACCAAATGGTTTGATACCAACTACCATTATATTGTACCAGAGTTCTACAAGGATCAGACGTTTAAGCTATTCTCCACTAAAGTTATTGATGAATTTTATGATGCCAAACAATTAGGTATCATCACTAAACCAGTATTGATCGGCCCGATATCTTATCTGTTATTAGGGAAAGAAAAAGAAGCCGGGTTCCAAAAACTGGACCTTATCAAAAACCTGCTGCCGGTTTATTTTGAGATCATCAATAAATTGAAAGCTTTGGGCGCGGAATGGATACAATTCGATGAGCCTTTCCTGACGCTCGATCTGTCTGAAAAAGAAAGGCAAACTTATAAAGATACTTATCAGCAGATCCGTAAAGAATTTCCTTTCCTAAAAATCCAAGTCGCTACCTATTTTGAAAGCTTGGATAATAATACCGTGCTGGCTGCTTCTTTGCCGGTGGATGCGCTTCATATTGACCTGGTACGTGCACCGCAACAACTCAATGAGGTAATCAATGCCTTATCCGGAAAAACTATTCTGTCATTAGGTATTGTAGATGGCCGTAATATTTGGAAGAATGATTTTGAAGCATCGCTGGCAGTTATTATGAAAGTGGTTGAAAAACTTGGCGCTGACCGGGTGTGGATAGCGCCGTCGTGTTCGTTGCTACATTCGCCCTGTAACCTTGACAACGAAACAGCAATGACCGTCGAGATCAAACAATGGCTGGCCTTTGCTAAGCAAAAAATAAAGGAAGTAGTGCTGCTGAAAAATATTGCCTTGGACAGCGACAGCAACCAGCGTCAATTGGCCGAAAATATACTAGCGAACACGAACCGCAAAAGTTCCGCACTAATTCATAATCCGGCAGTCAAACAGCGGGTTACGATGATCACCGATAATGACGCGCAGCGTCATTCAGCATTCCCGGCACGTAAAATACAGCAACAGAATTTATTGCATTTGCCTCTGTTTACGACTACCACTATCGGCTCTTTCCCGCAAACTACCGAAGTACGCAGCTGGCGCGCTAAATTCAAAAAAGGTGCTTTAACCGAAGCGGAATATAACCAGCTCATTGAAGACGAAACCGAAAAAGCGGTGAGATGGCAAGAGGAGATTGGCCTGGATGTATTGGTGCATGGTGAGTTTGAACGGAATGATATGGTTGAATACTTCGGCGAGCAGCTGGAGGGCTTTACCTTTACGCAAAACGGCTGGGTGCAAAGTTACGGCAGCCGCTGCGTAAAGCCGCCGGTCATCTATGGCGATGTTTCCCGCCCCGAACCGATGACGGTGAAATGGTCAGCCTATGCACAGTCTTTAACCAAAAAGTGGATGAAAGGGATGCTGACCGGGCCTGTTACCATCCTGCAATGGTCGTTCGTGCGCAATGATCAGCCACGCTCGCAAACTTGTACGCAGATCGCTTTAGCCATCCGCGATGAAGTTGTTGACCTGGAAAAAGCAGGCATCAAGATCATCCAGATCGATGAGCCTGCCATTCGTGAAGGTTTACCGCTACGTAAAGCCGATTGGCAAGCTTACCTGGATTGGGCGGTCAAGGCATTCCGTATTTCGGCCAGTGGCGTGCAGGATGACACGCAGATCCATACACACATGTGCTATTCAGAGTTTAATGATATTATTAAAAGCATTGCTGATATGGATGCCGATGTGATTACCATTGAGACTTCCCGCTCACAAATGGAATTGCTGGATGTGTTTGCTGATTTTAAATATCCAAATGAAATTGGGCCGGGCGTTTATGATATCCACTCGCCGCGAGTACCCAACCGGGAAGAAATGATAGGCCTGCTGAAAAAAGCGGAAGCGGTAATACCCGACAGTCAGCTTTGGGTAAACCCGGATTGCGGTTTAAAGACCCGCGGTTGGGATGAAACCAAAAAAGCTTTGATTGAAATGGTAGCCGCTGCGGCAGCAATGCGTGAAACAGTCAACGTTTAAAATTTAACAACTGCCGGGCAGCCAGAAACTGCCCGGCTTATTAAACAATCATAGCATACCGCGAACTAAACATTATCCCCGCTGTCAGGCACCATTTGAATGTAAGGTCAGTGCAGCGGCCTGGTCTTTAACGAAGAGGAGTGGAACTATATCCGACTGACCTATCCCGGTTGTCTTTGCCGCCACTATTGATATTCGCCTTTTAATTCTAAAAATTCAAGACTGTTTTTATCTATCACCAAAACAGCCGGATTACTCTTGGTAAATGTTGCTTTGATGATAGCCGTTTTTCTACTCCCAACGCGGTTATTGGTATGGTGCGTATGAAAAACATAATATAGCTTACCCGAATTGCTTGTGAAAAAATCGCCATGCCCGGTTCCATTTTGCCCTATAAGCGTCCTGCTCAATATAGGATTTTTCTCGTATTTTTTCCATGGCCCCATAGGCGACCTTGCCGTTGCATATCCTACCGCATAATCAATGTTCCTGAAATCATTTGCCGAATAAAACAGGTAATAAAGATTATTATGTTTCATTACTGTTGGCCCTTCGGCAACCGGCCATTTTACTTTTTCGGTGTTTTCCCAGGGAGCCTCAGCGCTGATACATTCTTTAGTGCTATTTTCTTCTATATCTGACAGGTCGCTTTTTAAACGGGCAACAAATATGCGGTTGCCATCTTGCAGGCGAACATGATACAGATATAAACTACCATCGGTATCCTTAAAAATATAAGGATCTATTTTTTTGCCGTCACCTGAAATGGGCTTCATCACCTTTTGGGTAAAAGGGCCTAACGGACTATCGCTTTCTGCAATAGCAATGTGCTCATCAGCAGTATATGCCATGTAATATTTACCATTATGCTTAAATATCTGCGGAGCCCAAAAACCCTTTGTGCCATAGCTGTCGCCTTTTAAAAGCGCGTGGCCGTTGCGTTTTCCAACCGGGCCACTCCAGTTCTTTAGATCAGCCGACTGATATACCCAAAAACCATCGCGGCTGCCTGTACCGTATAAATAATACATACCATTATCTTTAAAAATGGTAGGGTCTGCCAGGCATATGGTATCTGCCGGTAAGTCATGTCGTTCTGCGTTTGTAGTTATTGCTGAAGATGACAACGCTGATAAAGCGCAGCAAAAAATTATTAATAGTTTTTTCAACTGATTTTATTTTTAAGGTTATTCCAGGTTTCCAAAACGTATTTGTATGTTATTGCCTCCTTCGGTTCGCTGAACCCTAAAAACAAAATTGTTAGCACTTTTTTCATAGGTTCATTACCAAACAAAACTGCCCACGGCACCGGCGCTTAATTTGTAAGCAGCTGCTTTGCCTTTATAGCTAATATTAAATGAGCCGCTATTTTTGCCATTGTTTATCACTATCAATACCTTTTTGCCCTGAGGTGTCTTGAAAGCAACGTTCACAAAATCGCCGCTAATGTTTGATGCAATACGTACCGATCCCTGGGGCACAAATTTTGAAGCATGGCCAATAATATAATAAGCAACATTGCGGGTAATATTATTTTCGACCGTGATGGCGCCTAAACACTCTGTGCAGCCACCGGGCGTATGCGGCGAATAGGTTGAATCTGCAGCCAGGTTCCATTCCAGTACATTGCGCGACCAATTACGTGTAGCACCTATAATCAAGTGATTAATATGCCAGTTTAAATTGCTTGCAAAATCACCCGGGGCACCTACCCACTGTTCGGTAAAGTAAATATTCTTGTCGGGATAAGCATTATGCACTGTTGTAAGTGCCTCTATCTTTCCGCCATATAGGTGAAAAGCAGAACCGTCTACGTATTTCCGCGCTTCCGGGTCTTTTAAAATGTCTATAGGATAATCCGGTCGGTCGGCATTGTGATCATAAGTAATTATCTTGGTTTTTACACCTGCCGCTTTAAATGCAGGCCCCAGGTTATTTTTTATAAACTCTGTCTGCTGCGCCGCCTCCATTACCATGCTTGGGTTATTCTTAGGGTTAAGCGGTTCATTTTGCGGTGTGATAGCGTCTATATTAATATGTTCCGCTTTCATCAACTGGATATATTTTGTTAGGTATTGCGCGTAAACCTGGTAATATTCCGGTTTTAAACTCCCGCCTTTTGATGATTCATTGGTTTTCATCCATGACGGTGCTGTCCAGGGGCTACCTAATATTTTAATGTTAGGATTAATTTTCAGGATCTCTTTTAACAGTGAAATAACATCAGCATCTTTTGCTAAACTAAACTTACTCAGTTTAACGTCTGTTTGGCCTGCCGGCATATCATCATAGGTAAAAACCTCGCTGTTAAGGTCAGACGCACCAATACTGATACGTAGGTAACTTATACCAATACCATTCCCTTTGGTAGAAAAAAGCTCGTTTAACAGGTGTTTCCTGGCCTGTAGCGGCACTTTATTAATAAGCACAGCGCTACCCCCGGTAAGCGTAAAGCCAAAGCCATCTATCTGCTGGTATTTTTGGTTTTCATTTACAGTAATAGTAGGGTAACTGTTATTTAGCTTGCCAAAAGTTAACGGAGCGGCCTGTTTCTGCAATAAGGCAGACTGATCTGGACGGGTGATCCAAACATTTACCTTTGCAGGTTTTATGGGTTGCCCCTTGTTTTCCTGCGCCTTGATAGCTCCGCTGCTAAAAGCGGCTATTAGTAATGTAGTTACAAATATTGATTTCAAAATGAGTGGTTTAGTTGGTAATAAGCTTTAAAATTAAAAAAAGGGCGGGAATATATTCCCGCCCTTTTTAATTAATATCCCGGGTTTTGTGTTAAAGCCGGATTGCGGTTTAATTCTGTCTGCGGAATTGGCAACAACTCCTTCTGAACAGTCATATTATAATTTACTTTTTGGCCGGTAACCAGGTTGGTTTCATTCAAAGCATTCATTACTGTTTCTGCCCTGCCGTAACGAACCAGGTCATCCCATCGCTGGCCCTCTTGTGCCAACTCCAGGCGTCGTTCTTTCTCAATAGCAAGGGCCATAGCAGCTTGCGATGCCGCAGGTGTATTTCCTAAGCCCGCACGTGTACGGATCTTGTTCACTTCGGTAGCGGCCTCACCGGTACGGCCAAGTGCATTTAAAGCCTCGGCTTTTAGTAAAATAATATCAGCTAACCTTAACATATATTGTCTGCTGGTACTGTTACCGTTTACCAGGTTACGTTGTTTGTATGGGAACGGGACAACACCGTTAATAGTTGCAGACCAATATTCATCAACCCAGGGCGCTTGTTCAAAAAGCATGGTTTGATTTTTACGCACCACATCGCCCTCACTGTCAAACGCGTTGGCCAAATCTTTTGATGGGGTTATAAATTTCCTCCAGGTGGTACTTGTAATAGATGGCGGCAATAATAACGATGGCGACCAGTTGCCTATAGTTGTACCATTGAACTGTGCTTCCAGTATCGACTCAGAGTTGTTATAATGGTTGTCGTCGAATAAGTCGCTATATTTTACCAGTGCATAACCGGCAGGGCTGCTTATTACCGCATCGGCATAAGTAAGCACTTTATTATAATCGCGATCGGGTTTTTGAGCGTATACCTTTGCAAGTAATGCGTTGGCCGCGCCCTTGGTTGCACGGGCTTTGTTCACACTTGCATCACCATAACTATCTGGCAATACTCCCGCGGCATCTGTAAGGTCGGTGATGATCTGGGTGTATACATCGGCTACAGAAGCGCGTGGTATATTAATGTCAGCCGGATCGGTAGTAGTTACCGGTACGGTAACCAGCGGCACGCCACCCCAGTTTTTAACCAGTTGAAAATAGTGGTAAGCACGCAAAAATTTGGCCTCGCCAACTATCTCTGCCTTGCGGTCGGCAGCTAAACTTGGGTCGGTAATTAATGGCACACGCTGAATAACAGTATTTGCCTTTAATATTCCATTGTAAAGGTTGCTCCAGTCGCCGTATACCTTACTGTTGGTAGCGGTTAATGTAAGGTTGTCGTACTGAAAGAAATCAGGGTTATCGCCACCTGCATAATGGTTATCAGACCTTACATCACTTGTGTAAATATTATCCCAGATGTAGTAATCTGATCCTACAAAAGTATTGTAAGCACCTGCTAAGGCTGCTTCTGCCTGTGATGCGGTATTGTACGAGTTGTTTACTGTTGCATCGGATATAGGCTGCAGATCAAGCGATTTTTTACAGGATGCTGCACCGACAGCCAGTGAGGCAGCCAGGGCGTATCTAAAAATATATTTTGTTGTCATTTTTTTACGTGTTAAAAAGAAGCGTTTAAACCAAAAATCAAGTTCCTTGTTTGCGGATAGGTTCCGTAATCTATACCAAAACCACCGTTTGTATTTGCAGAATTACCTGATGTAAATGCATTTACTTCCGGGTCAAATCCCGAATATTTGGTAAAGGTGAACAGGTTTTCGCCGGTTGCATAAACCCTGATATTGGCCAGCCTTAATTTTGAAGCAATTGTTTTAGGCAAATTGTAGCTTAGTGTGGCTGTTTTTACCCTCAGGTATGATCCGTTTTCAACAAAGCGGGTTGATATCCTTGAGTTATCGGTATTATTTACAGATGCTTTAGGGATATTGGTGACCTGGCCTGGTGTGGTCCAGCGGCTTAATATCGCGGTAGACTGGTTTTGTGGGCCTGTCATACCTTCAGTTTCGATACGGGTAGCGTTAAATATGTCGTTACCCTGCGAACCTTGCAGGAACAAAGTAAAGCTAAAATCTTTATAGCTGAATGTGTTAGTTAAGCCGTATATAAAATCGGGGTTGGGGTTACCAATAATGGTACGGTCATCTGCAGACGGACTGCTACTCTTTTCACCACTTTTTGTAAGGTATAATGCATTACCGGTTTGCGGATCAACACCCTCATAAATATACCCGTAAAATACACCCATTGGCTGCCCTTCCGTTACTAATGAAGCCTCGCTACGCCCCGAGATAGTGTTTAAGAAATACTGCTGACCATACAGAGCGGTAACTTCATTACGGTTAAATGAAATATTGAAGTCTGTATTCCACTGGAAGTCTTTTTGTACGATGTTTTTCGAGCTCACCAAAAATTCTAAGCCCTTGTTACGCAGCGTACCTATATTTTTCAGTGCAAAATCAAACCCAGTTGATCTTGGTACAGGATAAGTTTGTAACAAGTCTTTTGTATCCTTTATATAAGCATCGGCAGAAAAGGTAAGTCGGTTGTTTAAAATGGTCAAATCAATACCAATATTGGTTTGTTTGGTCTCTTCCCATTTAAGGTTCCTGTTTTCAATTGAAGATGGATAATTACCCGGCTGAATATTACCGCCAATGATGTAATTTGAACCACTGCTTACGCCGCCTAAGTAAGAGTAATAGTTACTATTGCTTATTTGATCGTTACCTACAATACCGTAACCGGCCCTTAATTTCAGGTCATTGATCACAGTAACGTCTTTCAGGAAACTTTCTTCAGATAACCTCCAGCCTGCAGAGAATGACGGGAAATAACCCCAGCGTGTATTAGGCCCGAAAACTGACGAAGCATCTGCACGGAAGTTAGCGGTGAACAGGTATTTACCGGCATAATCATAATTAACACGGCCAATAATCGAGTTGTTAAATTTCTCTGACTTGTTATTGTAAGCCGAACCTATAACTGAACCGGCATTAGTTGTTGGAATAGTGTTACCAGAGAAACCGGTAGTTTGGATGTATGTATTCTCGTAACGATATTTCTGTGCAACAAACCCGCCCAAAATGTTAAAGTTGTTTTTGCCTATTTTTTTTGCATAGGTTAAAGTATTATCAGAGATCCAGTAGTTGGTTAAATTGGTCTCGTTACGTGCAATGCCATTGTTTTGGCGGCCGTAAGAAGTTAAATACGGATCAAGAAAATAATCACTTACCGCATTAATGTAATCAATACCCAGGCTGCTCCTGAACTTTAAATCGGGTGTGAATTTTATTTCTCCGTAAGCGTTACCCAATAAGCGTTGGTTTTTATATGGCCTTGTTGAACCATAAAGGCTGGCCAACGGGTTTTCCCATTGTTGGAAAGGGTTGCTGGCATAGGTGCCATCTGCATTAAATATGCCGATGTTGGGCGGCGTAGTTAATGCACCTAACAAAACACCTCCACCATTAACATTGGTATCATCAGTAATGCTTACATCATTGTAACGGGTATAAGCAACGTTAGTGCCTATGGTTAACCAATTATTTACTTTTTGATCAAGGTTTACCTTGAAGTTGGCACGTGCCATTTCCGAGCTCTCTATTACACCCAGTTGCTTTGCAAAGCCACCCGATATGTAATAGCTGGTACCCTCATTTTTGCCTGATACGGCTAACTGGTAATTTTGTGATGCGCCTGTTCTGAATATCTCATCCTGCCAATCGGTGTTTGCATTATATTTTGTCCAATCGGTGCTGTAACCTAAATCTGTGGCTAATTGGCGATACTGATCGGCGTTTAGCACATCAAGTTTTTTCCTTACAGATGCAACGCCGTAGTAAGCAGACAGTTCAACCTTAGGTTTTGCAGTGGTACCACGTTTGGTAGTGATCAAAACTACACCGTTTGCACCCTGTGCACCATATATAGCTGCAGACGAAGCATCTTTTAGTACAGATATGCTTTCGATATCAGCAGGGTTTAGGGAACGGGTATCTTGAGCAGGTACGCCATCAATAACGTATAACGGGCTGCTTCCCGCGTTAATAGAGTTTGTACCACGTATCTTGATACTTAGTGTTGCCGACGGGCTACCAGATGGTGATACAACCTGTACACCCGCTGTTTTACCTTCAATCAGGTTACCAATTTGGGTATTCGGTCGTTGATCGAGATCCTTTTTACCAATAACCGATACGGCGCCTGTAATATCACCTTTGCGTTGTGTACCATAACCTACAACAACAACCTCGTTCAGGGCTTTGTTGCCTTCGGCAAGTACAATGTTCATTACTGTCTGTCCCGATACCGCTTGCTCCTTAGTAGCGAAACCGATATAAGAAAAGATCAATGTGCTGTTAGGTGCGGTATTGATACTGAAAGCTCCGTTGACATCTGTGGCGACGCCGGCATCACTATCTTTTACCCTAACACTTACGCCTGGAAGGGTCTCGCCCTTCTGGTCTTTTACTGTACCCTTTACGATAATGTTTTGTCCGTAGGCAAAAACACTAGCCAATAAAAACGTACAGAATAAAGTAATTCGTTTTTGCATAACTTTTTGAATATGGTTTATGAAATTTGGTTTTCATTACAGCCCGAAGAGCATGTAATAATTAGACAAATTTGGATGCAATACTTCTTATTAACAAGTTAAATCTGATATAATTAACTGATAAATAACACGTTATAAAAAACGTGATACACATAAGCGCCGTTCTTTGAGACGGAAAGTATGCACTGATAATCAAGGGATAAAGTGATAACCAAAGACTTAAAGCTATAGAATAACGATACGTATAAACACCCTCATTAAGGTTTAAAATTGTTACAATACAATGGCGATATTGGTAGTTTATGCCTGCTATTCGAGCACTAATTTGCTCCAGCCTTCTTTATTTTCCTGCTTTAATTCTTTCTTTTTATCGACCATCAGCTTTTTTATCTTGGTGCTGTATGACCAACAGGTACCCTGCCGGATATTTAATATAGCCGATAGTTTGTGCGAGGATATTTTCCCTTTGCTGGAGTACATCAGGAATAACAGGTAAAAAGCCTTGGTAATAGGGATGCGTGAGTGTTGAAAAATAGTATGGGCAATTACAGATTCATCGTAATCGCATTTTGCGCAGCGCCGGCTGTGGGGCGTGTGCCCGGCAAAGCAATGATCATTACCGCATTTGCGGCAGGTGTAGCCGTAGGCCCATTTCAGGTTGGCTAAATAGGCAAAGCAACTTTCATTATCGGGATATATTTTGCTGAACTCCTCAAAATCCACCTCTTCAGACATAATGCGGGAACGGGTAACCTTAACAACGCTGGTTTGCAGTTCTTCGTTATCCTTTTCTAACAACACATTCATCCTCGAAATTTCTTCGGCCTGTTCTATTAACATCTCGTTATTTTGGGCAAGCGCGAAATTTTGCGCTTCCACAATCGCGCTTTTTTCCTCTAATTCCTTTGTTCGCAGATGCACCAGGTGTTCAAGTTCTTTATTCAGGATATGTTGCAAGTCCCGGCTTTTTTTCATCTCAACTATCATGAGCCTTTGTGCTTTTTCTTTGGTACGCTTAAGCCCGCTCACCTGTGCTGCAATGGCCAGCGAAAGGAAAACCATCTCAGCTATAAAACTGATAGTAAGACTATAATAAGTAATGGCACCGAAATTTAACCAGCCTATATGCAGCATGATCAGGATCTTGTAAACAAAACCGAAACACAAACAGCCATAACCTATCACAAAATAGAGGGCGGGCCGATACCCTTTTCGATATACTACCACACCAGTGCTAAAAGCCAGCAATAACGGTATAAACTCTATAAACTTGTAATTGAATAAACTTTTGTCGAATACAAAGCAGAACAAGAAAAAGGTTATCCTTGCTATTATAGTAGTAACTATAACCTTATCTAAAAGAGGGGCGTTTGTTCGGGTATGTAGCAGCGCACGGGTAAAAAGTAAACAAAACGTACTTATCAGGCACAGGGCTATGGCAAACGCATATTGGTTAAAAGCCGGTATCGAGGGCCAGATGTATTGAAAGGCCAGCCCATCTACACACATCTCATATAAACCTATGCTAAACAAGTAAAGCATATAATACAAGTATTGCTTTAGCTTTACTGCAACAAACATGAGCAGGTTATAAAACCCGAAGATCAGGATCATGCCGTAAAATATCCCAAACGAGAAATATTCATTATTTGCATACTGTACAAACCAGTTCACGGACCGGAGCACAATAATAATATCTGCTGTTTGATGCGACCTGGTCCTGAAGTAGTATACAACATCTCCGTTGAACTGCTTAAGGCCTATTTCAAAGTTTTTATGCTTAATCTCGCGATCTGCGAAAGGTTCGGCGTCACCCAGGTGTTTAACAGTATAACCTTCCTTGCCGTTAGGCAAATACGCGGTTATATGGTCAATTGTCTGATCAAAAAATTCGAGCAGCCATTCTTTACCCGTATCCGATCGATGTTTTATTTTTATTCGGTACCAATAAACCCCATTCAACCGGGTGTTTTGAGGGGTGCTGGTTAAACTGGCGCTGAAGCGCCTATCAAAGGCAGGGCTTTTTACCTGGTTGAAAGAAAAATTACCACCGGGATCTTCTAATCTTTCAATTTCTTTAAAAGTAAAAATGTGTTGGTACTGTTTATCATCAATAGCAACCCTCTGCTGTGCGTGAGTAATACCCGGTGCAAGCAGGTAAATAAAAAACAATACAGAAAAATAACGTAAAACAAAATTCATTTAACAATAGGCGATATAAAACAAACCGTCAAATATCCGTTTTATTGCCTTAAAAAACCATCCTTTTTACTGTCAGCTAACAGCAATCAGCACAGGATTATACAAATAAGGCCCTCGAAAGAGGGCCTATTTAAGATGCTAATGGCAGCATTGTTTCTGTCATTTAATTATTGAAATATTAATAAACTTATTTAAAAGCGCGGTATCTCAGGTCCGTCATAAGGTTTCTCCATCGCATCAGCTATTCTTTGTAAGCGGTGCCTGCAACGATGGTCTTTTGCGTCAGCCATCATCAAATCTAAGTTGCTTTTTACAGCTTGCTGCACATTAGTTTGTGTGGTTGCCCTGTCCAGGCGTAATGTTTCCGGTAATTTGGCATGTTCAAAATATGCGATCAACTCTTCGTCTGTCATCCGGCAAAAATAAAAAGACCATTGACATGCCGGTCATTAATCTTAAAAAATAAATGAAGTTGAAGTATTTCGCCTGTTTATAATTTCCTGGAAATCTTCCTGATGGCTGAATTGCCGTCTGCAAGAAAAATTCCAAATGTGGTTACGGCAATCCCATTGGGGCCTGATAATATAGCCTGGTCGGCTGGCCCGTCCTGGTATCCAGCCTCGTGAAAAGGCATGATGGTCGTTTCTATCCCTTCAGAACTTAAGTGGCTGATCTTGTATTGAAAAACACCCTGCAAAGTTACGTTATTCGTAATCAGGAAGAAGTTTTCTTTACTTGTCGGGTCGAAGTTTTTATCCCTTTTTGCGGGGGCAAAGTCTACAAAGCTTGTTTGTATCCCAAGCTTGGTAACTTTATAAAAAGTAGATACAGTGCCATCGAGTGTTATCTTCCGCAGTGATCTGCCAAAGATATGTGTTGCAGGGTCTGCGTCTAAAACCCAAAGTGTATTGTCTGCGGCATACCGGATATTGGATGCATATACAAAACGGGCGTTTGTTCCTTTGCCGTCAGCAGCCCCTTCAACACCTGTTTTGCCGGCTAAAATACTCGCAACTCCATTTTTGGTTACCTTAACGATCCTCCGGTTACCCTGGTCGGTGATATATAAAGTACTATCCGGGCCTATAGCCACATCTGAGGGTTTGTTTAGCCCTATACTTACCGGTATCGTTGTTACCAACCCGTTTTTATCAATTTTAACTACGCGGTTTTCAGCATATACGGCCACGTAAACTGTTCCTTTTGCTCCGGCTTTTACCCCGATAATATTGCTTGCAGAAGGGAATGTTGGAAGGTCAGAAACCATTGCGGTGTTTGTAATTTTGTATACTTTGCCTGCCACAGCCGATGTTGCGTAAAGGTTATTGTCAGCATCCCTGCAAATTCTGAACAGATTATCCAGTGCCGGATATCCCTGGAAAAATGTGCTTACCTCATACAAACTGCCAATGGATGAGCTACTGAAAGTGCTTGTTAATTGTTTGTTTTCATCAATCAATTTATTATCCTTCTGACAAGCTTGTAAAGCAATCAAGCTAAATAAAAGTGCAGATATAGCCTTTATCCTTACCTGAACTTTCTTTCCTGAAATGGTATATTTAGTATCCATATCACAATTTTTTAAGTAAACAATTGCTTATCTAAAAATGTGCATTTTTTCATTCGAGACCAATCTCAATAAACGATTGTCCTTAAAATGTGCGAGTTGTAAAAACGCCTGTGCTTCTGAAGCATAGGGTAGTGACATCCTTGTCACCTATCTTTAGATATGGTTGAAAAGTACCCAAGTAAAGAATGTTTAAAAGCAGTAGCCGCATAATAACCGTGAAAGTTTGCTATGGTATTAAGCGGCTCTGCTTGCTAACTCAAATAGATTTATAGGAAAACACAAAAGATCCAAGATGTCAGTTCTCAAGCGGCTCGCAGTAATGCCCCATGTTTTTAAGTAAGAGGATAACAGTCTCGACAGAAAAGCATTCACTCTGCACTCTTAAAATGTTGTCGCAATCCTCCAGATCAAAATTGATGCAACCGCCGGGAATATGCTTAGTAAGCATATTGATAATGGATCTTGACTGCGCGATATCTGTAACATCTGTTTTAAATACTTCAATCATGTTGCAGCTTATTTTGTGTTTAAAAATGATAATTGATACCCGTTTGTAACGCGATGCCCGTTTGTTTTAATTCTTTTAGAGGCACCCGTTTATTCAGGTTGTTAAAAGGCACCCAATTAACCTTTTGATCTTTCGAATACAGATCAAGTTGCTGGGTGAAATTATAACCGGCGCTAAGGGTTACCGAAAATTTTCTACTGATACTATAATCATAAAACAGGGTAGTTTTAAATTGCTGAACCTGCAAATAAGCATCATCCATTTTTTTTGATAACCTATATGTACCTCCTCCAATTCCAAAGTCATTATTTATCCCGATAGCACTTTTATTGTTTAACCGGTAAGTGAGTTTTTCTGCAACGGGCAGCGTTCCGGAAAAGTTTAATTTATCAGTAATGTTCCAGTCTATGCCCACAAGAGGTATCAGCACTGTTCCGAAGAACTGTTTGGAGAAAGCAACTCCTAATGAATAGGAAAACCTATCTGATGATCTGATCTTTAACAGTACAGCGGCGGAGTAGATCATATCGTTTGATGATATATTCTTAAAGTCTGAAGACAGCGTAGGAGTAAACGATGCGATTAATGCGTATTTTGTTGAAAAGGATTTTTGTAAAGTTAATGGAACCGATACGGATTGAAAAGTTGAACCACCGAACTGGTTATCAATGCCCGAAAATAGAACTGCGCTATATCCTAATCCAACTAAAAAAAAATCAAGCCGGCCATTATCTAACCTATTATACAGCGGTAGGGTCAATGTACTATTCACCTGGCTTATACTCATTCGCTTATTGTTGATTTTAAATGGAGAATAATTAAAACTACTCTCGAACGAGCCTAATGCCGGAGGAGGAAATGCCTGGGTTTTCTGAGTAGTGTCAGATTGTTGTGCGCTTAATTTAAATGTTAAGGCAATAAAGCAAAATGTAATTAAATACACGGGGTTTGTTTTCATAAGTGTCTTATATTTCATTAGGTAGTATTTTCCTTAAGACACGCCCGCCAGGTTTTACCCTTACCCAGTTTGCTATTTTGTTAAACGGCTTGATTTTTCTATGGATACCAACTATATGTGAGAACTTTTGCCCATGAGCTGCTGGAACGACATTTGTAATGATTAAAAACAATTATTTGCTATGGAAACGAAGTATTACATTGACCTGCACATCAAAACACCGGAGGGTTTTGAAACCAATGCAAAGTGTCCCGTATGCGCTATCCTTGTGGTTATCGCATAAACAATCCAATGCCGCCAATTATTAAGTCAACCAGTGCAATGTTATCAAAGATAAGAAGTGGAAATACTATACGTACATTACTGACCGTGACGCTCTTTTAACAGAGTTCTATGAAATATAGAGGTATAGGGCTGCTGCTACTGAAGCG
Organism: Mucilaginibacter sp.; assembly: GCF_041660805.1. Classification (GTDB taxonomy): domain Bacteria; phylum Bacteroidota; class Bacteroidia; order Sphingobacteriales; family Sphingobacteriaceae; genus Mucilaginibacter. Next base: position 664,218 of record NZ_JBAZVP010000001.1, read on the forward strand.
CCAACTAAGGGAGCGATCACCGGGATCCAGGCATAGTCCCAATCGCTGGTACCTTTTCCTTTTATAGGCAGCAGCATATGTATGAACCGCGGCCCCAGATCGCGGGCCGGGTTAATTGCATAACCGGTGGTACCGCCAAGGCCCAAACCAATTACCCACACCAAAAAGGTTACAGGTATAGCACCTACCGAACCCAGGCCAACCGGTGTTTTGGCAGGTGTGATCTCGGCACCGGTAATATAAAATATAGTAAACAATAGCACAAAAGCGCCTATTACCTCGCTGGCTATGTTTGATATATAATTGCGTACTGCCGGGCCTGTGCAAAATACACTAAGTATGGCAGCCGGATCATTAGTACGTTTAAAATGATCATAATACATTATCCAAACCAAAAACGCACCAATGCAGGCGCCTGTAAACTGGGCTATGATATAAGGCATTACACTTGCCCAGGCAAATTTGCCGGCGATGGCCAATGCAATGGTTACAGCAGGGTTGAGGTGCGCCCCGCTGTACGGGCCTGCTACAACTACGCCAACAAAAACAGCCAGGCCCCAGGCGGTGGTGATCACCATCCAGCCGCTGTTATTGCCCTTGGTATCTTTCAAAACTACGTTGGCTACAACGCCATCGCCTAATAGTATCATTAGCATGGTGCCAATAAGTTCGGCTACAAATGGAGACATGTTTAAATATTTAATCGTGAATGTTAAATTGATACAGGTTGACCATTGTTAGACCAGCATTGGGCTGTGCTTACTGCCCGTTTCCAGCCATCTATTCCTTTTTTTACATCTTCCAGGTCATCCTGAGGTGTAAATATGGCTTCAACTGCCCATAGCTGCTGAATTTCTGCTATATTTTTCCAGTAACCAACAGCAAGGCCGGCCATATAAGCAACCCCAAGTGCGGTGGTTTCAACCACACCGGGCCGTATCACCCTACAGTTTAATACATCCGATTGAAATTGCATCAGCAGGTTATTAGCTGTGGCCCCGCCATCTACACGCAACTCTTTGATCTCCATTCCTGCATCAGCTTCCATCGCTTTAAGCACATCCATGGTTTGGTAGGCAATTGATGCCAGTGCCGCCCTGGAAATATGAGCAGCCGTAGCGCCACGGGTTAGCCCAACTATGGCCCCTCGTGCTTCAGCGTCCCAATATGGCGCCCCCAGGCCTGCAAATGCCGGTACAAAGTAAACGCCGGCGGTATCTTCTACCGATGTAGCCAGTCTTTCAACATCTGCCGATGTTTTTATAATACCCAGGCCGTCGCGTAGCCATTGAACAACAGCCCCGCCTATAAAAATGCTGCCCTCAAAGGCGTAAGTAATTTCGTCATTAATTTTCCAGGCTATGGTGGTTAACAGGTTGTTTTTCGACTGGATAAATTCATGTCCTATATTCATCAGCATAAAACAACCGGTACCATAGGTGTTTTTAACCATGGCTTTATCAATGCACATTTGCCCAAACAATGCCGCATGCTGGTCGCCTGCTATCCCCGCTATAGGGATTTTATGAGCAAATACACTACCTGATGTTTCCCCGTAAATTTCACTCGATTGTTTTACTTCCGGCAACATGCTTTTGGAAATGTTAAATAGCTGAAGTAACTCCTCATCCCATTGTTGATTGCGGATGTTAAACAGCATAGTACGGCTTGCATTGGTTATATCAGTGGCATGCACTTTGCCGTTAGTGAATTTCCAAACCAGCCAGCTGTCCACAGTGCCAAAGGCCAGTTCACCTGCTTCTGCCTGTTCCCGCGCACCATCAACATTATCCAGGATCCATTTTATTTTTGAGCCGGAAAAATAGGCATCAATAACCAGTCCCGTTTTTTCGCGAATAGCATCACTGCGGCCGTTTTGTTTAAGCTCCTCACAAAAGCCGGCAGTTCGCCTGTCTTGCCAAACAATAGCGTTGTGTATAGGCTCACCTGTTTTACGGTTCCATACAATAGTCGTTTCGCGCTGGTTAGTAATACCAATTGCTTTAATATTCGCGCCGCTTAAGCCGGCTTTTACTGTAACTTCAACGGCCACTGCTATCTGGCCCGCCCAAATTTCATTCGGGTCGTGCTCAACCCAGCCGGGTTTTGGGAAATATTGAGTAAATTCCTTTTGTGCCGACGCTATAACCTTACCGGCATGATCAAAAATTATGGCGCGAGAACTGGTAGTTCCCTGGTCAAGGGCTAAAATATATTCCTGCATAATTTGGTTTGGTTAACCTTGGTTTATTTATTGAATATCACGTTAATATTAGTTATTTTAAAGCGGATGTTAATACATAATTTTTTGCCGTTTGATTAAACGCCTTAATCTGTTCTGTCTCCCATACTGCATCTTTTTTAAGTTCGGTCGCCATCAGACGGGCTACTTCGGGGGCCATTTCTATGGCCAATCGGGCATTTAAGAATAGCACACGGGTACGACGGGCCAGTATATCTTCAACGGTGCGGGCCATTTCATTTCTTACCGACCAGATCACTTCGCCTTTGGTATAGCTGTCTTTTGCATTGACGAGGTTTTTCCAGTCGGGATCTTCATCGTATAAAGCCAAAACTTTTTTAATATCGGCACCATAAACAAACAAATGGTTGTTACGGTCAGGATTGGGGCAACTACCATGGATAGGTAACCCGGCAGTTTTGCAGGGCCTTTTTTTTAGCCCGCCTGTTTCAATGGCCTTGTCAATAAGGTCTTCGCCCATTTTACGGTAAGTGGTCCACTTTCCGCCAGTCATGGTGATCAGGCCGGATTCGGACACTATCAGCTTATGACTGCGCGATATTTCTTTTGTTTTTGCCGATCCGTTTTGCGGCGCGGCAAGCGGCCTTAGCCCTGCAAATACACTCAGTACATCCTGGCGGGTTGGTGTTTTGGTGAGGTATTTTCCAGCTGTATGTAAAATAAATTTCACCTCGGCATCTAAGGCTACCGGTTCAAGACTGGGAGAGTCGATAGGGGTATCGGTGGTTCCGACGAGTAGTTTGCCATGCCATGGTACAGCGAACAATACCCGCCCGTCTTCGGTTTTAGGTATCATAAGGGCGTCTTCTGCCGGTAAAAATGAACGGTCGAGTACAAGGTGTACACCCTGGCTGGGCCTAACTATCGGTTTTTTCTCCGGAGCATCCATTTTAAGTATATCATCTACAAATACACCAGTGGCGTTAATAATTACTGTGGCCTTTAATTGATAAATTTCCCCGGTTTCAATGTCACTGGCAATTACTCCGGAAAGATGTTCATTGCTGTTTTTAAGCAAGCCTGTTATCTTAAAATAGTTAAGTAGGGTAGCACCTTGTTCCATAGCGGTTTGTGCCAGGTTAATGGCCAGTCTTGAATCATCAAATTGACCGTCATAGTATACTACACCACCGCGCAGGCCTTTTTCTTTTAAGCCGGGCAGGCGATTTAAAGTTTCTTTTTTTGATAAATGCTTCGCGCGGCCAAAGCTCAGTTTGCCGGCGAGGATATCATAAACTGTTAAACCGATGATATAAAAGAGGCCTCCCCACCAATTATAGTTCGGGATTATAAAACTTTCTTTTTTTACAAGGTGAGGCGCATTTTTTAAAAGTAACCCTCTTTCACGCAATGCCTCACGAACCAGGCCGATATAACCCTGGGCCAGATAGCGCACCCCGCCATGAGCCAACTTGGTTGCCCTGCTGGAAGTTCCTTTTGCAAAATCGGCTTGCTCCAGTAGTAATGTCGAATACCCCCGCGAAGCAGCATCAACAGCGGCACCAAGTCCGGTAGCCCCACCACCTATAATGATCAAGTCCCAGGTTTTGTTGGTGTCGGCTATATTCAGCAGGTTACTTTCTCTTTTAAATAGGTTCAACTTATTTCAAAATGTTTTGATATATTTCAAATATATTAAAAGTGAAATAAAATGAAATTAAAAATAGAATAATTTTTTGTTATTTTATTGGGGATAAGAATAGCATGACATTACCTACAACGAATTTTTCTGTTTAATTTAGTCGCAATGAGTAAAAATACCGACCGGCATAAGTTTATCCTGCAAAAAGTTGAAGTTGATGGATTTGTTAATGTGCAGGACCTGAGTAACGAATTAAGCGTTTCGGGTGTCACAATACGAAAGGACCTGAAACTTTTAGAAGGTAAAAACCTGCTTTTCAGAACTCACGGCGGCGCCAGCAAAACAAACCCTTATACCAATGACCGCCCGGTAGCCGAAAAAGAAAGGCTGAATGCACCCGAAAAGAAAAAGATTGCAGCAGCTGCCGTTCCGTTAATAGGTGCTAACGATTCTATTATTATAGCATCAGGCACCACTATGCTCGCTTTGGCACGAGCTATTCAACCCAATAAACATTTAACAGTAGTTACCGCTGCATTGCCGGTAGCATTAGAACTTTTACAACATCCCGAAATTGACATTATTCAATTGGGCGGGCAGATGCGAAGCACATCATCATCGGTAACAGGCAATTATGCGGAACTCATGCTGGGCGATATGCTATGCGGTGTGTTGTTTTTAGGCGTTGATGGCATCGACCCTGAAATTGGCCTTACAACCACCAATTTGATGGAAGCTCGTCTTAATCAGAAAATGATCAGTGCCGCGCAAACCACTATTGTTTTGGCCGACAGTACTAAATTTGGTAAAATGGGACTGGCAAAGATATGTTCGTTAGACCAGGTACACGAGATCATTACCGATAGCGGCATTAGCCCGGTTATGCTAAAGATGTTACGCGAAAAAGGAGTAAAAGTTACTGTAGTTTAATATTTGGGAAAGGTTAAACTTTAATATCTTTTGATTGTCTTCTTTGATAAAGACAGCCTTTTGAGCACAAACGGGAAAATTATAGGACTGATCTGAAAATACTTCCGGCGAATTAGTTTCATCGGTTTTAAAGTGTATCATTGTATAACCTGTTCTTTTAAGCGTAACAAAAATTATCTTCATTAAACCCGGCTTGTCCGGCAACCCTCATGGATACCAGAAATTTAGCGGATCAATTATTTATTGCCCGTCAGGAAAAAGAAGAATTAGCTGCCGAATTAGAACTCGCTAACACCGAGCTTGATTTTCAGAATCAGGAAAAGGGCAAGCGTGCTGCTGAACTTATCATCGCCAATATTGAGCTCGATTTTCAAAATGAAGAGAAACAGAAGCGCGCAAGTGAATTAATTATTGCCAACAGGGAGCTTGACTTTCAAAATGCAGAGAAGGCAAAACGCGCCGCCGAACTCATCATCGCCAATAAAGAAGTTATATTTCAGAATTCCGAAAAAGAAAAACGGGAAGCAGAGCTGGTTATTGCCTATTCACAATTGGATGCGCAAAACCGTGAGCGGGAAAAACGTGCTGCCGAATTGATACTGGCCAATACCGAGCTGATCTTTCAAAACCAGGAAAAGGAAAAACGCGCCGCCGAACTCATCATCGCCAACAAAGAACTGGTCTTTCAAAATAAGTTAAAGGAAAAACTGGCAGCCGAGCTGATCATCGCTAATAAAGAACTGATTTTCCAAAATCTTGAAAAGGAAAGACGCGCTAATGAACTCATCATCGCCAACAAAGAACTGGTTTACCAGAACCAGGAAAAAGGAAAGCGCGCCGCGGAGCTCATTCTGGCCAATATTGAACTGGACTTCCAGGACGAAGAGAAAGAAAAGCGTGCTGCGGAGCTTATAATTGCGCTTAAAGAACTGGGTTTTCAGGATGAAGAAAAGGGAAAAAGAGCGGCGGAACTGATCATTGCCAATCGGGAATTATTGGTTCAGAAACTGGAAAAAGAAAGGCGAGCGGCAGCAGAAGCAAAGAAGGATGAGTTTTTTAATATGGTAAGTCATGAATTTAAAACACCTTTAACCAATATAAAAGCCATTAACCAACTCCTGGAAAAAACAACCAATAAGACTGATAAAAATTATCCCTTTATAATAAACGCAAATCATAGCGTAAAACGCCTGGAGAAATTAATAGAAAACCTGCTTGATGTTACTAAGATCAATTCAGGGCAAATAGATTTGAATATCGCGGCCTTCTATTTTCCGGACGCGCTGACAAACAGCATTGCAAATATCCAGCTGATCTCCAACCAACATGAGATACGGCTGGAAAACTCAGTTGATATCCTTTATACCGGTGACCAGTTCAGAATTGAACAAGTGCTGATTAATCTGTTGACCAACGCTATTAAATATTCCCCGGATGCGAATCAGGTAGTGGTAAATGCAAAAACAGATGCTAAACACATTATTGTAACTGTACGGGATTTTGGAATAGGCATAGCCAAAAAGGATATCGATCAATTGTTCCAGCGCTTTTACAGGGTCAGTGAAACAGCGATGCTTTTTCAGGGGGTGGGCCTCGGCCTGTTTATCGCCGCCGAAATTATAAAAAAGCATAACGGCGCGTTTAGTATTGAAAGTGAACAAGGTAAAGGAAGTAGTTTTTCCTTTACCTTGCCTTTGTTAAAGGTAGAAAAACCTAAATAATCCCGTAAAGATTCCTGTCTAAAAACGAATTACGGAACTTTCCCTTGGGATCGTATGTGGCAACAACCTTTTTAAAGTCCGCCAGTTTCTCGTACCGGGACGCCAATACTTTTGGCGCAATGGTAAATAACTTACCCCAGTGCGGGCGTACGTTAAACGGTGCCAGTTCTTTTTCGATAATAGGCAACAACTTCATTACTGCGGCGGTTTCTGGTTTCCATGTGAAGTGTATGGTGACCGAGGTTTGGTTATGGCAGGGGCTCATCCATAAATTGTCTGCCGCAATGGTGCGGATCTCGGTAATAAACAAATGCGGTCCTATTTGTTTCCCTAACCGGGATATGGCCGAAATGGCTTCTACTGCATGATGTAATGGCACAAAAAATTCGGATTGTAGTTCTTTGCCTGTGCTGGGTGTAAAGCCCATTTTGAAATGCGGCAAACGCTCATACCAAACGCCGGGAACACCCATCTGGTCGGTACATTTCTCGGCTGATTGTTCTATAACAGGGTGAAGGTTCTTAGTGGCTGCTTTAGCGCCATAAAATTCTGTCTCGGTATGGTCTTTTTCGGTATCTACGCGACTTTTTATCCAAACCTCGCTCACATTTTCATTCTGCCAGTTAGTAAACAGGCTAACGCTGTAGCCCGCAGATACGATCTTTTGAAAATTCTGCTTTACCTGAGCCAGCGGCATATTAATAAATACACGCTGCCTAACCATAAAAGTCGGGATGATATCCAGCGTAACTTTTGTGATCACACCAACGGCGCCTAAACCAACTACTACGGCATTGAGTTTTGCCGCATCTGTAGTTTTAGAGAAATGCAACACCGAACCATCAGCTATCACTACCTCTAAACCGCTAACCGAACTGGCCAGGTTCCCATTTTTTATACCTGAGCCGTGCGTAGCGGTTGTAATAGAACCAGCAACTGAAATATGTGGGAGCGAGGCCAGGTTATGTAAAGCAAAGCCCTGTGTGTGCAGGTAGGGGGCCAGCTCACCATACTTGATGCCTCCTTCTACGGTAACTGTTTTTGCTTTTCTGTCCAGAGAAACTACTTTATTAAGGTCGCGGGTTGATACCAGGTCGTATTTGCTATCGGCAATAGTATTAAAGCAATGCCTTGTGCCCAAAGTTTTGAGTTTAGGGTGCTTTTTAACCAGTTGCTGCACCTCGGTTACTGATTTTGGATATTGCACATTGCCCGTGCTGTAGGTGAGGTTGCCTGCCCAGTTTTTGAGCCTTGGTGCTTGTGCCCATGATTGAAGCGGTGCCAGCAATGGGCCGGTCGCCAAGGTAGTACCCAACCGGATAAAGGTTTTTCTTTTCATAAAAGTTCCAGCTTAAATTGGTTAATGCAATGTAGAGCTAATGTTTTAAAAAAGGAAGGGGAGAAGGGTTTTATAAAACGCTCATGCAATAAAAATGCTATTACCTTGCCCAGTTATGCTGCTACTTAAAATTAAACAGGTTAATCGAAACTGCTCAAAACATCTCCCGAGTAAATGGCTTCTGCAATTATTCTTCAAAAACATGCGATCTGCTTTGCATACTAATTATTCAGCTCATTTGAATTGATGTTGTGCTATGGTTATATAATGCCTGGCCTTTTATTTTATTAATACAAACTTAACCTTTAAGTATCCTTCGCTTAAGATGGCGGGCTTAGTTTTGTTGCCAAGGTTTCAAGGTTGATTGCACATAATTAATATTCCTTCAAGAAAATGTGCTTATCCTTTTTAAAATAATAATACTACTTAACACTTCTAATATTAATGCCTATGTAAAATTAACTTAATAGTCTATATGGCAATAAATTAAAACCGGTGAATGCACTAACATATCACACGATATAAACAATTGTCAAGTAACTCAAAAAGTGGTCGAATACTTTAGTGTCATCTTCTTACAATCATTTTTAAAATATGAATATAAAAATTACTCATGATCTTTTGGCTCGGTTTTATGTAAAACCATTTATAATTTTGCTGATCATGATACAAGCGTTTTCATCTAACGCTACAGCTTTCCATAAAATTCACAATCAGGCAATACAAATATCAGGGACCGTTACTGATGAAAATAACCAACCTTTACCCGGTGTAAATGTTCGCGTTAAAAATACCACACAGGGTACCACTACAGATATTAACGGTAAATACACCATATCTGCAGAGCCGGGTAATATTTTAGTTTACACTTTTATTGGATACATTCCTCAGGAGGTTCCGGTTGCTAATGCCGGCACCATCAATATTAAGTTAAAACCCCAGGCAAACATGCTTAATGAGGTAGTAGCTATTGGTTATCAAACTATGCGCAAAAGTGATATTACAGGTGCTATCTCAAGTGTAAAAGCTTCTGAGCTGAATTTGGCCGCGCCAACACTTGGCCAGGCCCTTGTAGGCAAAGTGGCAGGTGTACAGGTATCGCAAACAAGCGGTGCACCTTATCAAAGCACCAAGATCCGTGTACGAGGTGTGGGTTCGTTTAACGCCAGTTCAGATCCGTTATATGTTATTGACGGCTACCCGGCTAATAACGATGTTTATATCAATCCGGACGATGTAGAGTCTATAGATATTTTGAAAGATGCTGCATCTGCGGCCATTTATGGTTCAAGGGCTTCGGGAGGTGTGGTATTAATTACAACCAAACGTGGCAAAGAAGGTGCCGGTAAGTTTGAATATGATGTACAGTTAGGCAGCGACCAACTGGCCCATAAAGTTAAATTGCTTAATTCTGATGATTTTGCCCAGCTGGTTATAGACGGCCGTAATAACGCATACCACGATCTTTGGGTAAATACCGGCCACGTCTGGAACGATGCCATGTACTCAGACGTTAACGCAACCCGTGTTGCTAATGTGGGTAACGCAGGCAGCGTACAGGTCCCTGCTTACTTGTATGATTTTCCAACGCAAAGCCTTATCCACCAAACGGTAAACACCGATTGGCAGGATGAGCTTTATCAAAATGCTTTCTTTCAAAAGCATACGCTTTCTTTCTCAGGTGGCAGCAACGGAACACGTTACTACCTGAGCGGTGGCTACCAGAACCAAAAAGGTATCATCGTATCATCGGGTCAGGAGCGGTATAACTTTAGAGGCAACGTAGAGTCGGACGTTAATAAAAAACTGCACATAAGCGCTAATATGGCTTACACCTCTAACTTCAACCGCGAGATACAGGAGGGTAGGTTTGACCACGGGCCTATATTAGGCGCGCTGATTTATATGCCATTCTTCCCGGCCTATAATGCCGATGGTTCATTAGCAACCAACAGGGCCGCTGCCGAGTCGGCTGCTTATGGCTACCAAAGTATCGAAAACCCGGTTGCCCTGGCTACCCGTACAAAAATCAGCAGAAAGGGTTACCGTACCAACATTAATGCCGCTGTAAGTTATAAGATCATAGATGACTTAACCTTTAAAGCCAATCTGGGTACAAATACTTACAATGAAAAATACGATTACTATTTGCCTACCAACCTGAGTAATGGTGCTAACCCTCCGGGCTCGCCGCAATCAATCGCAGCAGCTACTGCCACGGCTCAAACCACCAATATAGTTGATCAACTTGCGGAGTTCACCCTTAATTATAACAAGCAATTTGGCAAACACCATATCGACGGACTTGGTGGTTACACCATCCAAAAAAACATGCGCGATGCCATTAGCGTTTCCGCAAAGGGTTTCCAGAACGATAATATCCCCGAGATAACCGGTAAGGGTGCCGATGCTACAAACTTTATATTAAACGGGGGGCCTACAGGTAAATCAAACTTCACTTTGCTATCATACTTTGGCCGTGTTGGTTATAACTATGCAAGCAAGTACTTTTTAACAGGTTCGTTCCGTGCAGATGGATCATCACGTTTTGGGCCACAGAACAAGTATGGTTACTTCCCGTCGGTAGCTGCCGGCTGGACAGTGTCTGAAGAGCCATTCTATCATGACCTGCTTGGCGAGCAATCTACCCTTAAGGTACGTGCAAGCTGGGGTTTAAGCGGTAACTATAATATTGGTAACTACGGGTATCTGCAAACACTGGCAAGCCCTACAGGTGTGGTATTTGGCGCCAACAGCGCTGTGTTATCAGCTACTTATGCTAACGGTATCACCGACGAAAAGCTAAGCTGGGAATCAACCTCGCAATACAACGTTGGTTTAGACGTAGGTTTGTTTAAAGGCCGTTTATCAATAATTGCCAACTACTATTTAAGTAACTCTTACAACCTGCTTTACAACCAGCCAATCTCTGCGATATCCGGCAGTACCACTATTTTAACCAACCTGCGCAACTCCGAGATCAGAAATAAAGGTTTTGACCTGCAATTGGATGGCCGCGCAGTTAATGCAAAAGATTTTACGCTAAACTTAAGCGGAAATATTTCTATCAACCGTAATAAAGTAACTAAACTGAGCGGTAACAATACCATTATCATTAACGGTGCCGAGCGTTCGTACTTAACCAATATTACCCAACAGGGACAGCCGGTAGGTATGTTTTACGGTTTTAAAGTAGCCGGTATAGTAACCGAAGAGAACATAGGCAAAGTAGCTCCATCTTCATCACAATCGAATCCGCTGCATGTGGGCGACCTGTATTTTGAAGATACCGACCATAACGGTATTGTAAACGATGCTGATAAAACCATCATCGGCAACCCGTACCCGGATTTTACCTACGGTTTTGCTGTAAGCGCTACTTACAAAAAAATAGATTTGAGCGCATCATTCAATGGTTCGCAGGGTAATGATGTGTTAGATGGGCAGGATTACTACCTGTACAACATGGAAGGTTCAGGTAACAACTATGCTGATGTTGCTAACCGGTACCGCAATGCCGCCAACCCGGGCGATGGTACTGTTTACCGTGCATCGCGCGCAGGTACGCAAAGTAACAGTACACGTTTATCTACCTTCTATCTGCAGGATGGTTCGTTCCTTCGTTGTAATAACATCACTATGGGTTACACCCTGCCAAAATTAGCAATAAGCAAATTAGGCCTGAGCAACGCGCGTATTTATGCCAGCGTGGTTAACGCCTTTACAATTACTAAATACAAAGGTTACAACCCCGAGGTAGATTATAACTTCAGCAGCGGTGCATCAAACAGCACCCAACCACCAAACCTGGCCCCGGGTATCGATTACGGTGTTTATCCATTGGTGCGTTCATTTAACTTAGGTATCAGGGCAGCCTTTTAATAATTTAACATTAAAGAGATGAAAAAGAAAATAATATTGATTGCAAGTGTTGCGCTTTTAGCTTCAGCAATGCCATCATGCAAAAAAGATTTTTTAGAACAAACAGACCCTAATGCTATTGAATTGGGTACCAGCTTCCGTTCGCCGGATGATGTGCTGGCCGCGGTGAACGGTATATATCAATCATTACGCAGCAGCAATAACATAGGCGAGAACAGCGGTTTGTGGACAGACGAACGCTCTGACGATACCGGCCGGAATGACAACCAGTCTAACGCTGGTGAGCCTTTCCAGTTTGGTGATTTTTCCCTATTGCCAAGTAATACTTACTTAAAAAGCCACTGGGTGTCATTATACAGTACTATATCAAGGGCAAATATTGTTCTGGCAAATATTGACCGTGTAACTTTTGCCGATGCCAACCTGAAACAACAATACACTGCCGAAGCGAAATTTTTACGCGCGGTGATGTATTTTGAACTGGTGAAGACCTGGGGCGATGTCCCGTTGGTAACCAAACAGTTTAAATCTGCAGATGAGGTAAGCGAGAATACCTTCCGCGAAAAACAGGCGCTGGTTTATGCACAAATAGTAACCGACCTGAAAGATGCTTTGGCCAGTAACTTGCCAAACCTGCAAAGCGGGGCTGGTCTTGGTCGTGCGTCAAAAGCTGCTATTAACGCAACCCTGGGCCAGGTTTATTTAACTATGGCTACCACACAGGATCCTGCTGCCCGCACAGCTAATTTAAATGATGCAAAAACCTACCTTACCACAGCGTATGGTATGCGTACCTTTGGGGCATTAACAACCATACCTTATACAGATGTGTTTGATGTTACCAAGAAAGCTACCTGCCCGGAGATTATCTGGCAGATAGTGAACAAACAGGGCGACCCAACCTATAGCTCATCTATTGCCGCTAATAACCAGGCAAAAGGAGAGACGATCAACTCACTTAAACCGGCATCCGGTTCGGGCGGTAATGTTACGCCAGATCTGATCAAGGAATACGAAGCGGGTGACCCGCGTATGGCTTTCTCGGTTAAATTCGCTAATGATCCTATTGTGAAGGATTATTTTATCACCAAATTCAGGGATGCAAGTGCAGGTGCTTCAAACCTGGGCTACGGCGGTAACGATTGGATCCTGATCCGCTTTGCTGATGTAATGCTGATGCTTGCCGAAGTGAATAATTATCTGGGAGACCGTACAGGCGCTATTGCCCTGGTTGACCAGGTACGCGCCCGTGCGGGCTTAGCTTCGTATGCTGCAACTTTGGCTGCAAACCCAACTTATGCCGCTAAATATACCGACCTTCGCCTTGCTATTTTGCATGAGCGCCGGATAGAGCTTGCCTTTGAGCATCACCGCTGGTTTGACTTGCTGCGTACGTTTAGTACCGATGAGTTGGTTGCATATTTCAGGGCTAAAAGCCAGGCTGATTTTGGTATCCCTAAGTTAGCTAACTTTGCAACTAAAGACCGGTACTTCCCAATTCCGTTTGATGAAGTGAAACTGAATCCCGAAAAGATGTACCAGAACCCCGGATATTAATCCGTAATTTATTAAACTTACAATAAGGAGGGATTTTTGTCCCTCCTTTATTATTTACAACCATTTATTAATATTTATATGAAAACTAACATTACCGTTCTGATATGGGTTATTGGTTTTGCAATTTGCGGCCCGGCGCTTGCACAAAATAAGATTTTAGTAACTGCTCACCGAGGCGACTGGCGCAATGCACCTGAAAACTCCTTAAAAGCATTTGAATATGCCACTGCTATGGGTGTGGATATTATTGAGCTGGATTTGAAGAAAACAAAAGATGGCGAAATTATCATTATGCACGATGCAACTATTGACCGTACCACCAATGGTAAAGGCAAGCCGGCAGATTATACCCTGGATGAGATCAGGAAATTTGGATTAAAAAATGGTTTGGGGCGTGTAACCAATAATCACATCCCAACACTAAAAGAAGTAATGATTGCTCTCAAAAATAGCAATGTTAAAATAAACCTGGATAAGAGCTACGATTATTATGTAGAAACTTATGCTATTTTGAAAGAAACCGGCACTATAAAGCAGGCTATTTTTAAAGCCGAGGTTACGTTCGATGAACTAAAACAAAGATATCCGCAGCTTATAGATAGCATAATATACATGCCTGTTGTTAACCTAAATAAGCCCGAAGCAAAAAAGATCATTATTGATTATCTTAAAAACATGAAGCCATACGCCTTTGAATTAAATTTCACAAAAGACACCTCCAGCGTTTTAAGTGATAATAAATTCATTACTCAAACCGGCGCTAAAGTGTGGATAAATTCATTGTGGGCGTCGCTTAACGCCGGCCATGATGATGATACAGCCATTGAAGATGGTAATTTAAAAGACAGTTGGGATTGGATAATTGCACATGGGGCTACCATAATTCAAACAGACAGGCCGGAACAAATGCTTAAATATCTCAGGAAAAAGCAATTGCATAAATAACCACAATAGTTAGCATAAAAGGTGGGCAAATGCCGCATTTTTTCATAATAGTGCTTTAGGGTCTTTGATGTAGTAGGCGAGACATGTGATGTATTTGTCATTAAAAGGTAAGTTTATCAGCAGCAAAACATGGCTTCCCAAACCTATTGCCCGGTCAGAACCACGCATTAGCGGATTAACACATTAAAACAAAGCAGGATAGGGTTTCTTTAATAAAACTACATTTAAGATTATAAAAAACGACCGGTCATTTTTTCATCTTTTAGGCAATTTTAGTGCACAATAACATACAATAACCCGTATCTTTTTACGTATTTAATATAAATTACAGCATATGGAATAAACAGATTTTTACTTTAACGTTTATCTTTTACCCAATGAATTACAAGATC
>NZ_JBAZVP010000002.1:0-504439 GCF_041660805.1 Mucilaginibacter sp.
GGGGTTAGGTTTGCGTTACCAATCTCATAACGGCTTGTTCCTTCATGTACACCGTTTGAACCTAATTCGGCCGGGTTTGGCGCACGGAATGCCGAACCTGCATTTGCTTTAAAGCTTAATTCATCATTAAATATGTGGGTATAACCTAAAGCAGCGCTCACGTTTGAGAATTGGTTATCAAAACCGGAAAATATAACATCTCCCTCATCATTATTCTGTGCCTTGCCTTTGTTTTTCACATAATCAAATCTTGCACCAACACTAAATGTGTTTTGATCCCATGTTTTCTTAGCATATACAAAAGCGCCTGTGCTATATTCATCATACGCAGGGATCAGCAATTCTTCACCCAGGTTAACACTATGGCCCAGGCTGCTGCTTATACCAAATACCGGCCTCCAGCCATTGTTTTCGGGCAGGTAATATTTAGCATCTAACGAGTAGGTGTTCAGGTCGAAGAATAAGTTTGGGGTAGTACTATCCTCCAATTCGCGGCGTTGGTTTTTCTGGTAACCCAAATCAAGCTTTAAAGAGCTTGCACCAAAAATAAAGTTATTGTTCAATGCTAGTTTATAGTGGCGGATATCCTGTCGCGGGAAATCGACTGTTCTGTCTTTTGAATCGGTATACAGCGGGTCGCCGGGTTCGGCATCGTAAAAACCAATGTTGTTTTTAAAATACGAGAAGTTTAAATGCGAGTAACCCCAGCTTTTGTTTACACCCAATAAACCGCTAAAGTTGGTTTGGTTAAAACCGCTGTTGATATAATGGCCGGCAGGTGTATTAAAAGAATATGCATTCTGATAAGTGCCGCGGCCCCTCCATACAAAACCACTTTCATTTCCGCTTAACATAACGGATGAATTCGTTAAACCGCTGTTGGTAGAATAATTGGTTAAAACCTCCCCTTTTATATTACCCTCTGTTGGTGTTGGCGGGTCAATTACATTTATAACACCACCTAACGCATCAGATCCGTATTGTAAAGATGCTGCACCGCGCAACACTTCCACACGCTCGGCCTGGAACTGGTCCATCTCAATGCCGTGCTCATCGCCCCATTGCTGGCCTTGTTGTTTAACGCCATCATTTAAAGTTACTACACGGTTGTAGCTTAAACCGCGAATAACCGGTTTTGAAATAGCCTGGCTGGTAGTTATCTGGCTTACACCCGGTACCTGCCTGGCCAATGCATCAATTAAATTGGTTGATGAACCCTGTAGCTGGTCTTTAGTTACTACTGATGCCGATGTACTATTGCTGCGGCTGCCTGCTGTAATTGGCGTACCGGTAATTACCACCTCATGTGTTTCAACTATGCTGGGTTGTAATGCAAATACAATAGGCGCTGTTGATGAAAAATCAACCGTTTGGGTTAATGTTTTATAGCTTAAATATTGCACCTGTACCACATAGCGCCCACGTGCCGGGATAGATTTAAATGTGAATTCGCCATTGTTGTTAGTGGCGACAGATATATGCAGATCGGGGATGCTGATCACAGCGCCCGGAAGGGATTGTTGTGTTTTGGCATCAATAACTTTTCCTTTAAAATCAATGGTATTCGCGAAGGCAGAAGTTAGTACAAATAAAAACAGAAGGGAACTAATTAATCTTAGTTTCATAATAAATAAATTAAAAAATCAATAAAGTGCCACATAAAGCGGCGTTTGCTGGATAATAAGTTATTATTATGCTATAGGAGGTGCGCGCCCCGGCGAAAGGATCAGCGCAATGCTGACGAAATCGTACTCAAATGTTTTGAATACAAAATTAGTGCTCACAAGGGTATCATAGCTGGTGTGGTTAGCCATTTCCATGTTAACATGGTGCATGCTATCGCACAGGGCGCATTTTTCTGATACAGTTGGTTGAGATGAACTTTTGGAAGAATGGCACGCAGATTTGTGCGCATTTTTATTAATATAATGCTGGTGTGCATATACCATATACTGGCCTGTTATAAAACATAACAGCAATACCCAGGAGCAGATGATATGATAGGTGCTTTTTTTCAAAACCAGCTTATGCTTTTAGCAATGTTTAACAAAAGTAATTAATAATATACCAAATGGATGCTTAATACGTAACAATATTGTTAAGAGCTTTTCATCAAAAACCACAAAGCAAACTTACATCTGTTATATTTGCCAATATGAAACCTGCCGAAATTAATTTGAAATGGGCCGCCCTGCAAGAGCGCATAGCCACAGAGTTTGATAATGAGAAGCCGGATATTAAGGTGATACTATTTTTAATAGGTGTGCAGGAACTTGGCCAGGGCCCAAAAAAGTTTAGCAAGCGTCAAAAAGAAGAGCTGATGCATATTGCTAACTGTAAGCTGTTTAGCCAAATGGGTTTCTATGAACTGGAAGGCCTGGATCAGGATGGCTGGCCGCACTGGAAATTAGTAAATGTAGTACCAAATTATACCATATTGGAGCAGGAAATGCTGCTTAAATCGCTTATTATTAATTATTTTGAAACCGAAATGGAGTGGGGCTTATGAGGGTTATAGGTTGGAGTTGTTATAAGGGTTGTAAAGGTTAAAGTCTTTTCAATCTATTAATTAACCTCTTCAACATTTACAACTCTTACAACCCTTATAACTTTAACCAAGATGAAGAAACTTTTTACCATTTGTTTTTTGCTGATCACCGTTATCTCTTTTGCTAAGCCGCCAAAGAACCAGTATGTGCGTATCAAAACCGGTTATGGCGATTGCATTATCCGGCTGTATAACGAAACGCCACTGCACCGCGACAATTTTATAAAGCTGACTAAAAAAGGGTTTTATAACGGCACGCTGTTTCATAGGGTGATACAAAACTTTATGATACAAGGCGGCGACCCGGACTCAAAAGACACCACCAAAAACAAACCCGGTGTTGAACTTGGTAATGGCGACGTGGGATACACCGTCCCTGCCGAGTTTCGCGATAGTATTTTCCACAAGCGAGGCGTATTGGCTGCCGCCCGCGATGATAACCCCACCAAAGCATCAAGCGGCTGCCAGTTCTATATTGTAGAAGGTAAGCGTTTTACCCCCGGAAAATTAGATACGCTGGAGAATACCCGCTTAAAAGGGCGCAAAATACCCAAACCACAACGTGATATTTATACCACGGTTGGAGGTGTTCCGCACCTGGACCAAAACTACACAGTATATGGTGAAGTGGTTACCGGCATTGACATGGTTGACCGCATTGCTGCCGTAAATAAGGATTCGCGCGACCGGCCTACAACCAATGTGCCGATGACCGTTGAATTATTAAAGAAAAAGGAGTGCAAGCAATTGGATAAATTGCTGGGGATAGAGGGAATCAAGAAATAAGAAACCTAAAGTTGAATAATTGAAACGGACGCAGCCTTTTGGCGCCGTTAATAAGAGCGCGAAAATTTAATATGAAGATCATTACCTATAACGTTAACGGGATCCGTTCGGCAATAAATAAGAACTGGCTGGCATGGTTGCAGGCTACAGACGCTGATGTGGTTTGCCTGCAGGAAATTAAGGCCACGCCTGATGTATTAACCGACTTAGGTTTGGTTGATGCCATGGGATACCAGCATTTTTGGTTCCCGGCAGAAAAGAAAGGATATAGCGGGACCGCTATTTTTAGCAAACGCCTGCCTAACCATGTTGAATATGGTTGTGGGATCCCTGATTTTGACCGCGAAGGCCGGTGCATCCGGGTTGATTTTGATGAGGTATCGGTAATGAGCGTTTATTTCCCATCCGGCTCAAGTGGCGATGACAGGCAGATATTTAAATATCGCTTTTTAGATGAGTTTGGCAAGTACCTGGTTTTACTTAAAGCATCCTACCCAAAACTGGTTATTTGCGGCGATTATAATATTTGCCATAGGGCGATAGATATCCATAACCCAAAATCAAATGCCAATTCTTCCGGCTTTTTACCCGAAGAGCGGGAGTGGATGGAAAACTTTATTGAATCGGGCTTTGTAGATACTTTCAGGCATGTGAACAAGGAGCCGCACAATTATACATGGTGGAGTTTCCGCGCTAATTCCCGCGCCAAAAACCTGGGCTGGCGCATTGATTATAACATGGCCAGTAAAGAGTTGGAAGATAATATAAAACGATGCGCGATCTTATCAGAAGCAAGACATTCTGACCATTGCCCGGTATTGCTGGAGTTGGAGTTTTAACCCCCTAACCCCCTGAAGGGGGAACCGGAGCGATAATAATGTTGAAGTCTCTAAATCACCGACATGCAAATTCACTAATAGATCCTTCGCTACGGTTAGGATAACAAGCTTATAAAACAAGAAAGCCGCGATTTGCGGCTTTCGTTATATTTCTGCTCCCCTTTCAGGGGGTTGGGGGGGTTACCCTTTCACTCTTTCAACATAAGATCCGGTTGCGGTATCAACCTTTACTTTATCGCCAATGTTGATGAACAATGGAACCTTTATTTCTGCCCCGGTTTCAACGGTTGCATTTTTTAGGGCACCGGTTGATGTATCGCCTTTTACAGCTGGTTCGGTATAAGTAATTTCTAATTCGGCAGAACCGGGGATAGAACCCATAATGGGCTCTTCGCTTTCAAAGGCAACAATTACATTCATGCCCTCTTTTAAGAACTTAACAGCAGTACCAAACAGTTTTTTAGGAACATTATGCTGATCATATGTGGTGTTATCCATTACCACCAACGCATCGCCATCTTCGTATAAATACTGATAATCATTGGTTTCAACACGGGCAATATCTACCTCCTCGTCTGTACGGAAACGGTATTCAACTAATTTGCCTGATTTTACATTACGCATGCGGGCCTGATAGAATGCACGCAGGTTACCTGGTGTACGGTGTAAAAACTCTTCTACCTGTACCAGTTCGCCGTTAAAGCGAAGGATATTTCCATTTTTTACGTCAGATGCTTTTGCCATAATTAATTTATAATCGAGGCGCAAAATTAGTTATCTGAGGGCAAAGAAACAAGTTGGTGTTTGGTTCACGGGGCGTGGTTAATCATTCATAGTAATGCGCTGCTACAATACGATCAACCTTTATAATCTGATATACTTAACCTCTCTTCACAAAAGCTGTACTCATGTGCCTGATTAGAGCAAATAATTGTTAGGCGGTTTGCGCTGAATTTTTCTACAAGGTTCAAGTACCAGTCTATGCCCTGTGTATCTAAATTTGAGGTGGGTTCGTCCAGCATTAGCATTGGCGTATCGGCACAAAAAGCAAGGGCAAGCTTTAACCGCTGTTTCATACCTGATGAAAAATACCTGATCATTTTATTATTGCTGCCCTTAAGGCCCAGGATTTCACCCAGCGCGGCTTTGTCTATTTCAGGCTTAAATGTTTTAAACCTGAAATGAAAATCAACCATTTCACTTAAGGTGAATTCCTCTATCAACTCCAAATAAGGGGCGGCAAAGCTTAAGTAATTAAATACATTTTCGGGCTCAATAGTATTGCCATCCTTAGTATAACCAAGTGTGCCTGCTGATGGTACCAGGCTACCGTTCAAAACCTGTAAAAGAGTTGATTTACCGGCACCGTTTGGCCCCAGTATGGCATAGCTGCCTTTACTGTTAAAAGTATAGTTTATCCCCTTGAATATCCATTCACGGTTAAAACGGCGGCCAATGTTTTCGAGGGTTATCTGCATAGGTTGTTGTCCGAATCAGAATTTACAGAATTAGTAAATTTTCAGGATTAAAGGGAAAATTGGGCCCATATTCTGTTAATTCTTAAATCCCGTTAATTCTGATTCAGAATACTAAATACTTCCAAACCCCTTCATGATACCACGTTGCGAGTTCTGTACAAAGTTAATTATCTCATCACGCTCAACAGTTGGGTTAAATTCGGCCTCAATAATATCCAGGGCCTTGGTCATGTTGTATTTTTTCAGAAAAATGATGCGGTATATTTCCTGTATCTCGTTAATTGTAGTTGCAGAATATCCCCTGCGGCGCAAGCCAACAGAGTTAATACCGATATAAGACAATGGCTCGCGGCCCGCTTTAGTGAACGGCGGCACGTCCTTACGTACCAATGACCCGCCTGATATCATACAGTGCGCGCCAATTTCAACAAACTGGTGCACGGCAGATGTACCGCCTATGAAAGCGTAATCATATACATTAATGTGCCCGGCAAGCTGTACGCTATTGGCAATAATTACATTGTCTCCAATAACACAATCATGCGCTACGTGTACATAAGCCATTAGTAAACAATTGCTGCCAATGGTAGTAGTGTTTTTATCTAAGGCTGTGCCGCGGTTAAGCGTAACACACTCACGTATTACGGTGTTGTCGCCAACGGTAACCGTACTTGGCTCGCCTTTGTATTTCAGATCCTGTGGCGGGGCAGATACAACTGCGCCGGGAAAAATGCGGCAGTTTTTGCCAATACGCGCACCATCCATTATCACAGAGTTTGAACCTACCCAGGTACCCTCGCCAATCTCAACATCTTTGTGTATGGTAACAAAGGGCTCAATAACCACATTATCGGCTATCCGGGCCTGCGGATGGATGTATGCTAACGGCTGTATCATATTTATTTGTATTTAACTATTTGTGCCATTAACTCGGCCTCAACAACTATTTTTTCGCCAACCATCCCAATGCCTTTCATCTGTGCAATGCCACGACGAATAGGTGCGAGAAGGTCGCAACGGAATATTAACGTGTCACCCGGCAAAACCTTGTCTTTAAAACGTGCATTTTCAATTTTCAGGAATAATGTTAACCAGTTTTCAGGATCAGGAACGGTGTTCAATACCAGTATACCACCGGTTTGTGCCATCGCTTCAATTTGTAAAACACCCGGCATTACAGGTGCGCCCGGGAAATGGCCTACAAAGAAAGGCTCATTCATGGTTACCGCTTTTAAGCCTACAACGTGCGTTTTAGTCAGCTCCAATATCTTATCAATAAGCAGCATTGGCGGGCGGTGAGGCAATATGTTCATGATTTGAACGGTATCATACACCGGTTTCATGTTAGGATCATACACCTTAACATGTTTGCGGCTGCGCTCTTTTTTGATGAGTGTTTTTATTTTTTTAGCAAAAGCTACGTTTGCCGCATGCCCCGGCCTTGCAGCCATAATATGGCCCTTTAGCGGAACGCCAACCAAAGCAAGATCACCAATCATATCCAGTAACTTATGGCGGGCAGGCTCGTTTTGATGCCTTAATTCAATGTTGTTTAAAATACCCTGCGGCGCAACACTTATATCTTTACGGTTAAACAGCTTGGCCAGATGGGCAAGTTCTTCTTTGTCAACCTTCTTATCAACTACCACAATGGCATTATTCAGGTCGCCGCCCTTTATCAGATCATGCTTAAGTAAGGCTTCCAGTTCATGTAAAAAGCAAAAGGTGCGGCTTGATGCGATTTCCTTTTTAAACTCGCTGATGCTGGATATAGTGGCGTGCTGGCTTCCTAATACCTGTGAGTTATAGTCAACCATACAGGTAAAGCGGTAATCATCATCCAACGGCATTGCTACCATATCCACTTTACGATCAGGTTCAGAGTAATGAATGTTGTATGGGATATGATAATATTCTCTGTCGGCTTCCTGTTCAATAAGGCCGGTTTCTAAAATGGCATCAATAAATTGTATAGAGCTCCCATCCATAATAGGCGTTTCGGGGCCATCCATATCAATTAGTACATTGTCTATTTCAAGGCCAACCAGGGCTGCAAGCACATGCTCAACGGTACTAACGCTGGCGCCGTTTTGAGTAAGCGTGGTCCCCCTTGAGGTATCGGTTACGTTATCACAATCGGCATCAATAATAGGCTGTCCGGGCAAATCTATACGGCGAAATTTGTAACCGTGTTTTTCTGCCGCGGGGTTAAAGGTCATAGTAACACTTTCACCAGTGTGCAAGCCTGTTCCCGATACTGAAACGGGCGCTTTAATAGTTCTTTGTTTTACATTCATTTTATGATATTCGTTGGTTCATCGGTTCAGTTGTTAATTGGTGAATAGTTCATTATGGTATAAACCTAATGAACACATAAACAAGTAAATTTAATGAACGTCTTTTCTAAGTTCGGTAATTATATTTTCTAATTCTTTTACTCTTTTCTCCAGATCAGGCAGCTTTCTGATGTTTACCTGTGCCCTTAAATAATCCTGATAAGCCTGGTAAGGCGATCCGCCCCACTTTTTATCGGCCTCCTTTATAGAACTGTTAACGCCTGATTGTGCACCAAGCTGCGTGCCGTCGGCAATGTTTAAATGCCCGGCTATACCAACCTGGCCGCCCATCATTACCCGTGCACCAATTTTTGAACTGCCTGATATGCCCGACTGCGCGGCGATAACGGTATTTTCACCAATCTCTACATTGTGTGCAACCTGTACCAGATTATCAATCTTAGCACCTGCATGTATAACTGTTGACCCCATGGTTGCCCGGTCAATAGTAGCATTCGAGCCAATTTCTACGTCATCCTTAATTATAACGTTGCCTATTTGTGCAATTTTATTGTAACTGCCATCAGGATTTGGAGCAAACCCAAAACCATCACTGCCAATAACAGCGCCCGAGTGGATAATTACATTATTACCGATAACACAATCAAAGTAAATTGTAACACCGGGAAACAAGGTAACATTATTGCCCAGCTTTACATTATCGGCAATATAGCAATTGGGATATATTTTGCAGTTATCGCCTGTTTTTACATCCTGGCTTATGTAGGCGAAAGCGCCAACGTAAGCATCGTTGCCAATTTTTGCAGATGGATGTATAAATGACGGCTGCTCTATGCCTGCTTTATGCAGCTTTATGGTATTATATTTTTCGAGCAGAAGGGAGAATGCGCTATAGGCGTTCTCAACCCGTATAATAGTGGCGCTCACCGGTTGGGCAAGCTGTTGATCATTATTAATGATAACAATAGATGCATTGGTAGTGTACAGGTATTGTTCATATTTAGGATTAGCTAAAAAAGACAACGAACCGTTGCCTGCGTCCTCTATTTTGGCCAGCTGATCAACCGCTGCAAGCGGGTCTCCTTCAACTGTACCCTTAAGCATTAAGGCTATATCCTTTGCGGTAAATTGCATCGTACAAATTTAAATGTTAAAACCATAGCAACAAATCATTAAATTAATGTGTGCTCATGTTAAATATTATCTCTTTAAACCCTATAACAGATCTTTACTATAGCAAAGTATATATTTACGTACTGTTTTTGAAAGCGCCTCCAGGTTTGAATTATCGCTGGCCAGCGTAATATCTTTTATGCTGCCATCCTTCATTAAAATATGAATGTTGCCATCGCCTTTGTTATAGGCGTTATTACGTATGCTATCGGTAAATACAAAATATTCTGCCTCGTGCTGGCTAATGTTATAATGCTTAACCGCATTGGCGGTTAGTTGTTTAACAAATTGTTCATCGGGCTTATCCGCAGTAATATCTACATGAAAAAGCTTACGGTTTATTAAGTTATGGCAAAGGGTCTTCAACACAAAGTCATCGCTATCGGCCCATATTTTAACAGCGGCCATTACATCGGTATCATCCAGCAAAGCAAAAGTATCCAGGTGCTTGCTGTTGCTCATGAATTCGTCTTTACCAATAACGTTTTCTAAAAAGTAACTTAAAGCCGGGGTAACCAAAAATCGTTTCCCTTCTAAAGCCAGCTCACGGCTGCGTTTAAATATCTTACACAAAAGCTGCTCGGCGGCAATAACGGTTTTGTGCAGGTACACCTGCCAGTACATTAACCGGCGCGAGATGAGAAATTTTTCAATAGAATAAATACCCTTTTCTTCAACCGCTATGCCATTGTCTTTAACGTTAAGCATTTTAATGATCCGGTCTGAACTGATAACCCCTTCAGATACCCCTGTGAAAAAGCTGTCGCGGTTTAGGTAGTCCATCCTATCCATATCCAGCTGGCTGGATACTAACTGGTGCAAAAAGTTCTTATGATAAGTGCCTTTAAATATGCTGATGGCTAACGTAAGCTTTCCATTAAATACCTCATTAAGCTTATTCATCAGCAGGATAGATATATCCTCGTGATCAATTTCCTCTACAATGGTTTGCTCCAGCGCATGTGAGAAAGGCCCGTGGCCAATATCATGTAACAGAATGGCAATAGTCAGCCCTTCTTTTTCTTCGGGAGTAATATGAATGCCTTTATTGCACAACGTTTCATACGCTGTACTCATTAAGTGCATGGCCCCTAAAGCATGATGAAAACGGGTATGCAGCGCGCCGGGATATACCAGATGCGTCATTCCCAGCTGCTTAATATAACGCAGGCGCTGAAAATACGGATGCTCGATCAGGTCAAAAACCAGGTCAGAGGGTATGCTGATAAACCCGTATACCGGGTCATTTATTATTTTCTTTTTGTTCAAAGTAGCTGTAAAGTATGCAAAGGTGTTGAATTATGACAAAACAAGCACGCTCTATTTGTTAATATATGTTAAACCTTTGTATATTTTTGTAACAAAACATACTGCTTAAAGGTTATAAGGTGGTAAAATTAAATATATTATGCAGGATACCACAATATTATGGGCCGATGACGAGATTGATCTGCTTAAACCACATATACTGTTTTTAAGCGAAAAAGGCTACAAGGTTACTACTGTAACCAACGGTAACGATGCTGTTGAGGAGTTTAAAAAGGGTTATTTTGACCTTGTTTTTTTAGACGAGAACATGCCGGGTTTAACGGGATTGGAAACGCTGTCGCAAATTAAAAATATAAATAACGATGTACCAATAGTGCTCATTACTAAAAATGAGGAAGAGTACTTAATGGAAGATGCCATTGGTTCAAAAATTGATGACTATCTGATAAAGCCGGTACACCCTAAGCAAATATTGCTTACCATTAAAAAGCTAACAGAGAATAAGCGCCTGGTAACTGAAAAGACCACCATGGCCTACCAGCAGGATTTTCGTACCCTGGGCATGAGCCTGAACGATAATTTAAGCTATCAGGAATGGGTTGATGTTTACAAAAAACTGATATACTGGGAGCTGGAGCTGGAAACCCTGGAAGATGCGGGCATGCATGAAATTTTGACCCTGCAAAAAGCCGAGGCCAATGTGCAGTTTTGCAAGTTTGTTGAGCGGAATTACCTGGGCTGGATAAAAGACCCGGAGAACGGGCCAACAAGTTCGCCGCAATTGTTTAAAAAGAAGGTGTTCCCTAAGCTTGATGGCAAAGGCCCCGTATTTTTTATACTGATTGATAACTTAAGGTATGACCAATTCAAGATAATTAACCCTATCATATCTGAGTATTTCAGGCTGGAGGAAGAGGATACTTATTACAGCATTCTGCCTACTGCTACCCAATACGCGCGTAATTCTATCTTCTCTGGTTTAATGCCTTTGGATATGGAGAAACGTTACCCGCAAATGTGGCAAAACGACGAGGATGAAGGCGGAAAGAACTTATATGAATCTGACTTTATTACTGACCAGTTAAAAAGGGTTTTACGTAAGGATATTAAACACTCCTATCATAAAATTTTAAATATTGATGAGGGCCGCGCATTGAATGAGTCGGTTAATAACCTGATGAATAATGAGCTGAATGTGGTGGTATATAATTTTGTTGATATGCTGAGCCATGCCCGTACCGATATGCAAATGATACGTGAGCTTGCAAGTGATGATGCCGCCTATCGTTCATTAACGTTATCATGGTTTGAGCACTCTCCATTATTTGATCTGCTTAAATTCCTGGCTTCAAAACAGGTAAGGGTAATTATTACTACAGACCATGGTACTATACGGGTTAAAAACCCAAGCAAGATCATTGGCGACAGGAACACCAATACCAACCTGCGTTATAAACAGGGTAAAAACCTAAACTATAATGCCAAAGAGGTTTTTCACATTCGTAACCCGCATGATGCTATGCTGCCCAAGCTGCATGTAAGCTCAAGCTTTGTTTTTGCCAAAGGCGATAGTTACTTTGTATACCCTAACAATTACAACCATTTTGTGAATTTTTATAATGAAACCTTTCAGCATGGCGGTATCTCGTTAGAGGAAATGATCATCCCGATTGTAACTTACGGGCCTAAATAATTTTTATTTATTTAGTATATTTGAATATGGTTGTAGTATTGAAAACCGACAAGGATGTTGTTAAAATAAAGAAAGCATTGGCTAACCGTCAGTTTAAAAAGTTCGACGCAAAGAAATTTTGTGGGGTTTTAAAAACGGACGACGACGCTTTAAAAATTCAACAACGATTACGGGATGAGTGGAACTGATATTTTTATAGATACTAACATCTGCATTTATTTATTGAATGGAGATGTTAGGTTATCAAATCTATTACAAGATCAAAACATTTATATATCGTTTATCACCGAGATTGAATTATTTGCACATCATGGACATGATAATGCCTCGGTTAAAATACTAAATGCTTTCATAGATTCCGTTACTGTAATCAATATTACTAACGATATCAAACAAACCACAATCAATTTAAGAAGAGAACATAAGTTAAAACTTCCTGATAGCATCATTGCTGCATCTGCCTTGACTAAAAACTTACCCTTTGTAACAGCAGATAAAGGGTTTAAGAAAATAGCAGAACTTGATTTAGTTTTATACGAATTGTCTTAATAAATAATGGACTTACACACTTCATCCATCGCAGAT
The DNA here is from genome assembly GCF_041660805.1 of Mucilaginibacter sp. Classification (GTDB taxonomy): domain Bacteria; phylum Bacteroidota; class Bacteroidia; order Sphingobacteriales; family Sphingobacteriaceae; genus Mucilaginibacter. The sequence continues at coordinate 12,669 of NZ_JBAZVP010000002.1, forward strand.
CTTCCGGCGGCAGCATCAAGTATTTTAGAATTTGCGGGCACAAACCGGATCTTGCTTTTTTACGGCGATATGGGGGCCGGTAAAACCACGCTTATCAAAACCTTATGCCGGCAGCTTGGTGTTATTGATGGCGTAACCAGCCCTACATTTTCTATTGTTAATGAATATGCCGGTACAGCCGGGCCGGTTTATCACTTTGATTTTTACCGGCTTAATAATCAGACCGAAGCACTGGATATGGGTTATGAGGAATATTTTTACAGTGGTAATTACTGTTTTATTGAATGGCCCGAGAAAATAGCTGGTTTAATTCCTGATCAGTATACCGGTATCCGGATAACGGTTATTGATGAGGGCTCACGACAAATAACGGTGGAAAACATTTAAAAACTAATCCTTTTTTCTTAACTTCATCACCCGGAAAAAAAGACATAACATGAGTGCAGGGAAGTATAGCGGGTTTTCTGATGTTGCCAAACAAGCAATGATGCAACCCCAGGAATCAATGCTGGAAGTAAAGAACAAAAAGAACAAACTTTATATTGGCATACCCAAGGAAGTTTCTTTTCAGGAAAACCGGATCCCGTTAACTCCTTTATCTGTAGCACTGCTTATAAACAATGGCCACGAGGTAATGCTGGAAAGTAATGCCGGGCAGGCCGCCAATTTTTCTGACACCAACTATAGTGAGCAGGGCGCGCAAATTGTTTATGATACCAAACGCGTTTACGAAGCCGACATCATCATTAAAATAGCGCCGCCTACTATGGAGGAAATAGCGATGATGAAACCCGGCCAGCTGTTAATATCTGCCCTGCAGTTATCAACCTTAAAAGCCGAATGCCTGCATGCTTTGCTTAATAAAAAAATCACGGCGCTTTGCTTTGAGCACCTGGAAGATGAGGGTGGTTCATTAACAGTAGTTAGGGCCATGAGCGAAATTGTAGGCGCTACATCCGTACTGATAGCCGCGGAATATTTAAGTAATATTTTTGAAGGCAAGGGCCTGATGCTTGGTGGTATAACCGGCGTGCCCCCTACAGAAATTGTAATATTAGGCGCGGGCACAGTTGGTGAATACGCGGCCCGCACCGCTATATCATTAGGTGCCGAGGTTAAAGTTTTTGATCCGTCTATATATAAACTGCGCCGGTTGCAAAACAACATTGGCACCCGTGTATTTACATCTGTAGTGCAGCCAATTGTACTGGAAAAAGCCATTACCACCTGCGATGTAGCCATTGGGGCCATGCGCGCCGATGATGGCCGCAGCCCTTGTATTGTATCTGAAGCTACAGTTAGCCGCATGAAACCCAACTCGGTAATTATTGATGTGAGTATTGACCAGGGTGGCTGCTTTGAAACATCTGAGGTTACTAACCACACCCACCCGGTTTTTAGGAAATATGATGTAATACATTATTGCGTGCCCAATATCGCATCGCGGGTGGCACGTACTGCAACTTATGCACTCACCAATATTTTTTCGCCTATTTTATTGGACATAGGTGAACAGGGAAGCCTAAAGAATGTAATATGGCAAAAAGCAGGGATCAGGAAGTCGGTATATATTTACCAGGGCCACCTAACCAATAAACACATGGGCGAACGCTTTAATATACCATGTAAAGATCTTGATCTGCTGGTAGTATCAAACCATTAATTCTTAGTAATTGGTAATAGGCCTTGCGTATTGCTGAAAGTTTTGTTTATCCGGGCGGTACTTTTCGGGCAAGTCGCTGGTGTGGTGTAAGGTGCCATAGTAAGATACTTCGAGGTCAACCTTGCCGGAGTCTTTTATAGTTACCTTAAATATCATGTCAAAATCCTCCTCGCTTAGCTCATCAAGCGGCATATCGGCACCTAAGGCGGCTAATAAAGGCATTACAGTATTTGAATGGCCAACAATTAATACTTTACTTCCTTTAAAATTATTAAGCAGGGTTTTTGCAAATGGTTTAACACTGTCAGTATAAACACGCGGGAGTATCCGGGCTTGCATTGCCAATGGTTTAGCGGTTTGTGCGCTGCGTTTGGTTGCGGTTACATATATGGCTTTAATGTTTTCGCGCTTCAGAACCTTCGCCAGATCGGCGGCCCTTTGCTTGCCATCTTCAGATAAGTTTGGGTCACGGTTCACCAGGTCAGGGGCTGATGCTTCTTTTTCGGCATGCCTAACCACCCAAATTATTGTTTTTTGAGCCAAGGCACTAAAATTGCTAAGTAATAAAACAATAACCAGCAGCTTAAAAAGGGGTGTGACACGCGTTACATTTTTCATACTATGGTGTTTACAAATATGGTGTTAACAAATATATTGGAATTTTAATATGAAATTTTTTAGCAAAGAGTATTTAAAACAACTTTGGAAAGTTTTAGTTGCCACTTTTGGGGGCTTTTCTAACGATAATGGATTAAAGCTGAGCGCGTCATTGGCTTATTATACCGTTTTCTCATTGGCCCCTTTGCTATTATTAATACTATCCCTTGCCGGTATTTTTTTGAAGGATGATAGTTATAGAAAAGATTTTTATGACCAGATACAGCATTATATAGGCAAGCAGGGAACGCTGCAAATACAAAGCACTATAAATTCGCAGGACATTACAGGAAAAAGTGGTCTTGGTTTGGGCATAAGCATTATTACCCTGTTGCTTGGTGCCAGCAGTATTTTTATTGAGATACAAGATTCGCTTAACATTATATGGCGCGTTAAAGCCAAACCCAAAAAGGGCTGGGTTAAGATGTTAAAGAACAGGTTCCTTTCCTTTTCATTGATCGTAAGCCTTGGCTTTTTATTGCTGGCATCTTTACTGGTAAATATCATTATCAGTGCTATTAGCGATAGGATAGTAGCGTTTCTGCCCAAATTATTAGGAAAAGACCTTGCCGGCGTTATTGGGAAGACATTTTTATTCGGCGTTAATTTGGGAATAACACTTGTTGTTATTTCAGTACTGTTTGGCATTATATTTAAAGTATTGCCCGATGTAAAAATAAAATGGAAGGATGTACGTTCTGGCGCCATATTTACCGCCATTTTATTCATCATTGGTCAGTATATTATCAGTTTGTACATTCAATATACAGCCCAGGGATCCGTATATGGCACAGCGGGCTCGATTATTGTAATTTTAGTGTGGATATATTATACGGCGGCAATACTATATATAGGTGCCGAGTTTACACAGGTTTACGCAGAAGCTATTGGCAGCCGTATTGAGCCCGCTGATTATGCCGTATCTGTACAACAAACCGAAGTGGAAAGAACAGTTTCCACACTCCCGGCCCAAAACCCCAATTTACAAGGCCACTTAAAAATTAACCCCAAGAACGAGAAATAGCAAGGCCTGCCGTTTCATATTATTTAATACGCATAATATGTGTAAATGACATATTATTTAATAATGTTAAATGCTTTTTTTATTGCAGAAAAATATTAAATTTAACTACCAATTATAAACATTTGTTAGTTATACAGCGATATTTTATGCAAAAGTGTATATGGCTTACCGCCATACTATGCTATATTGTTTTGTCATCATCCGCGCAGCACTTTGTAATTAACAGCGCCCGTAAGAATGTAAATATCCCGTTTAAACTGGTTAGGAACATGGTGGTTATTAAACTACATATTAATGACAAGGGGCCGTATAATTTTATATTAGATACCGGAGTAGGCATTATGATAATTACCGAGCCCAAGCTGGTAGATTCAATTGTTATTCCGAATAAGCGCACCATCAAATTAAGCGGCCTTGCCGAAGGTGAAGATTATGAAGCTTTAGTTACCGCGCCGTTAGATATACAAATTCCGGGCGTAAATAGCGAAGGCGTTGGTGCCGCTATTTTGAAGCAGGATTATTTCAACCTTTCGGGATATGTTGGGATGCCCATACACGGGCTGTTAGGTTACGATTTTTTTAGTGAATTGGCCGTAAAAATAAATTTTGAAGACAGCACCATAACTGTTTGTAAACCCCATGATTTATCCAAGCTGCGTAAAATGCATAAAGTGCCTATTAGCATAGAAGAGAAGAAGCCCTATCTGGAAACGACCATAACATATCCGGGGGGTAAAAAAATAAAAAATAAACTGGTGATAGATATTGGTGCCGGTCACCCATTATCGCTTGAAAACCTGATAACCAAGAACGGATTGCCTTCTAAATTCATTGCGGCTAATTTGGGAGTAGCACTAAACGGCCCAATAACAGGATTTATTAGCCGGATGCAAGAGGTAGATATTGGCAAGTACAAAATTAAGAATGTCATCACCTCTTTCCCTGATATTGATTACGCTAAAAGGCAATTCTCTATTCAGCGTGATGGTAATATGGGCATTGGCATTTTAAAACGGTTTCATGTAATATTTGATTATAGCAATAGCACCATGTATTTAAAATCAAACAGGTTCTTTAAAAACCCTTATGAATTTGATATGAGCGGCATGGAATACTTTGCCGGAGGTGAAAACTATCAGCATCTTATTATCAGCAGGGTATCTCCGGGTTCTCCGGCTGCCGATATTGGTTTGGAAAAAGATGATGAAATTGTATCCATCAACCTAAAGCCGGTTTCGCAAATGGGAATTGAGGAGGTAGATGGTATTTTAAAATCAAAAGATGAACGCGCCCTGTTGCTGGAAATATATCATGATAAAAAATATGATAAGGTTATTCTGACATTAAAGCGCCGTATATAACACATTCTGTGTTTATGTAATTTGTAACAAACCTATTGCGTTTTCTATAATAGGTTATTATTGCATATTTTTATCCTTTACTAATTTAATTTTAACTATTAATTACATCCAATGAATACATCCTTACGGGTAAGTACTTACTTGCGCGTTGCAGTTGTTACACTTGCGGCTTTAGCAAGCTCATGCGCCACCAAAAAACAAGCAACCCAAACCGTTACCTTAAAAACAACTAACACGCCGGGTGGCTCAATCGCTGTTGCGACAGTTGGCCCCGTTAAAAAAGAAGGCATAAAAAAATTCAGCGACCTGGTAGGAAAAGTAAAAGGCGATAACGGCCTTTTTAATACCTATAAAGTTGATGGCAAATATTATTTTGAAATTCCCGACAGCTTGCTTGAGCGCGAAATGCTGGTGGTAACCCGTTTTGTAAAAACGCCTGCAGGTTTAAAATCTTTTGGCCAGCAATACGGTGGCGAAGAAGTTAACGAACAGGTATGGAAATGGCAGCGTCATGATAAGCAAATATTCATTCGCGTGCCAAGTTATTCTGTAAGGGCCGATAGTACAAGTGAGATGTATCAGTCTGTAAAAAATTCAAATTTGGATGCAGTATTGGCCTCATTTGATATCAAAGCATACAATAAAGATACAACAGGTGTTTTAGTTGATGTTACCGACATGTATAATGGCGATGTTGCTGCTATTAGCTTGCCTGATAATATTAAAAAATTATATAAAGTAACAGCTTTAGATAATACCCGGTCATACATTGATACAATTAAAAGCTTCCCTATCAATATTGAAACCCGTACATTAAAAACATTCCGCTCGGTAGAGTCGCCAACAGATAATACGAACGGTGCCTTAACTTTTGAGTTGAATACCTCCATGTTATTATTGCCAAAAACACCAATGAAAGCGCGCTTAATGGACGCGCGCGTTGGCTTTTTTGGCCAGGGACAAACAGACTATGGTACCGATGCCCAAAAAGCTGAAGTTACCGCCTACATTCACCGGTGGAAACTGGAGCCTAAAGATGAAGCTGCCTACACCCGTGGCGAATTGGTTGAACCTAAAAAGCAAATTGTTTATTACATAGATCCGGCCACGCCTAAAAAATGGGCGCCATACCTTATTGCGGGTATTAATGACTGGAACAAGGCATTTGAGGCTGCTGGATTTAAAAATGCTATTGTAGGTAAAGCTGCGCCAACAGCAACTGAAGACCCTGAATTTAGTACGGAAGATGCACGTTACAGTGTGGTAAGATATTTTGCATCTGATGTGCAAAACGCCTATGGCCCACATATATCCGACCCACGTACAGGCGAGATACTAGAAAGCCATGTAGGCTGGTATCATAACGTAATGAGCCTGCTGCACAACTGGTTTTTTATACAAACCGCTGCCGTTAACCCTAACGTGCGCACGGCAAAGTTTAGTGACAAGCAAATGGGCGAACTGATCCGCTTTGTATCATCACATGAAATTGGCCATACACTTGGCCTGCCGCACAATTTTGGTTCAAGCTACGCTTACCCGGTTGATTCATTACGCTCTAAAACATTTACCGATAAGCATGGTACAGCACCATCTATTATGGATTATGCACGTTTTAACTACATTGCCCAGCCGGGCGATGGGGTAACGCACCTGTATCCGCAAATTGGCGAGTATGACCTGTGGGCAGTTAAATGGGGCTATAGCTACTTCCCGGGCAATAAATCGCCTAAGCAGGAAAAAGAAGCTTTAGATGCCTGGACCAAGCAAAAAGCAGGTAACCCTCTTTATTACTATGGCCGCCAGGGTACATCTATTGACCCACGCTTGCAGAACGAGGATTTGGGGGATAACGCCATGAAAGCAAGTACTTATGGCATTGCCAACCTGAAAAGGATACTACCCAACATTGAAACGTGGAGCTTTCAGAAGGGTGAAAGTTTTGGCGACGTACAAACCCTGTATAACGAAGTTATTGGCCAGTACAATCGCTACATTGGCCATGTTACCATGAATATTGGCGGCATGAACGAGAACTTTAAAACATATGACCAAACCGGCCCGGTTTATAGTTTTGTAAACAAAAGCCTACAGCATGATGCGGTTGATTTTTTAAATAAACAAGTTTTTACAACCCCATATTGGCTCATCAATTATAATGAGCTAAGCAAATTTGATAACGGGATAGTAATTAACCGTATTAAAGCGGTACAGGTTAATGCTTTAACAAATGTTATTAACGCATCAAGAATGGCCCGCATGTTTGATAACGAATCAAAGAATGGCGCGAAGGCTTACACTGTAGCAGAATTGTTTACTGACCTGCGTGGAGGGGTATTTGGCACCGGCAAGCCAGACCAGTTTAAACGCAACCTGCAACGTGGTTATATTGATAACCTAAAAGCCATGCTAAATGAGGATGCAAGCAGGAGTTTCCCGGGTGCAACCTTAATACAGTTAGCTAATATGGGTTTTACTCCTATCAATATTGCTTTATCTGACATTCGCCCTATGGTACGTGCCGAGCTGAGCAAAATTAGTACGGCCCTGCCAAAAGGCGGTGATGCTTTAACTGCAGCACATTATGCCGATTTGCGTTTGCGTATAAAGGAGGCATTAAACCCAACAAGGCCTGTTGTGAATGTTGGCGCCGGTACACCAGGGCGCTTAACTGATGATGACAATCAGGACCGCGAAATAAATTACTAATGCAGCTATTATAAACACATAAAGCCTCCTGATAAGAGGCTTTATGTGTTTATAATATAACGATGTGTCTTTTACTTTAACTGGCTGATATTTTCAAAAAAAGCGGTTTGCAGATCAAGCAAGGTTTTTACGTTAACCTTTTCGCCATACATATCAAAACACAAGAATTTTGATTTCTCCGGATCACTCTTGAAGCGTTCAAAAAAGTTAAAAGTTTCAAAAAAGTAGTGCCTTGTGGTTACATTACTTTTACCATTTGTTTGTGACGCATTAAGCCGGAAACCAATCGCATCAGTCCAGCGATGTACTTTAGCGTATAGAGAGGTGCCGATGTTATCCATAGGTTAATGTTTAATATAGTATAACGAAAAATATTAACAAAAGGTTTTGCATTCTACTATAAAGAATTTCCAGACAGAAGCAAACAATTAGCATTGGAGGGACCTCTCTCCCTTTTTTTAATTATAATAATAATGTACTTTCCATTTGAATTAATAATTGTAACTAATTAGGTGCGTCAACGTAAAAGCATTTACTTACTTATATAACCAATATATAACCACATGATTAAACTTAGACATTCATTGCCGTTTTTACTGCTATGCACTTTAGCCGTTTCTTCGTGTTCCAAAACGGGCTCCCCTGGTCCGCAAGGGATACAGGGAGAAAAAGGAGATAAAGGTGATGCCGGCGCTACCGGCGCTACTGGTGCTACCGGTAGCCAGGGTCCGCAGGGCGCTACCGGTGCAACCGGCGCCACGGGTGCAACCGGGGCCACTGGTGCAACTGGCCCGGCAGGAGCTACCGGCGCCACGGGGGCCACAGGTGCTGCGGGAGCAGACGGTGCTACTGGCGCAACGGGTGCAACCGGCGCTGCAGGAGCAGACGGTGCATCTGCCAACGTCCAAACATTTTTATTTACCAATAAAAGCGTTGTGTTAACTGGTTTTAATACATTTAATGTGCCTGCTATAACACAGGACATTGTTAACCAGGGAGTGGTTTTGGTGTATGTTCGCTCAACCGGCAGCACAACTGGTTTTTATGCGTTACCCTATGTTGAGAACGACCGTAGTATAAGCTTGTCATCATACGGGGTGGGTTACATCAACATAAAAACGAATTTTAACGGAGCCGGGTTAGATTTTAAGGTAGTAGTAATTACCGGTACATCATTCACAAACCTGTCAACAACGCATCCGGGATTAAACCTTAAAAATTACAGCGAGGTTGCCTCGGCCCTGCACCTGTCTAATTAGCATTTGCAGCAAACATCTACAAGCATTTTATAAAAAGTGCGCCCCGTAAAGCAGGGCGCACTTTTTATATGTAACAATCGCAGTGCTTTATCTATTATAATATGTAACAATAATATGATTATTAAATATTTAAAATTTATAAAGTGAACATTTGCATAATATATACGTGTACTACGATATTACTAAAGCGAATACCCTTAAAATAACCATGAAATATCTATTTTTACTCTTAACGATTGTATCTTTTAACGTACTTACAACAAATGCGCAAACACGTGTTGTACAGGGTTCTGTATTGGATTCAACAAAGCTATCTCTGCCCGGCAGTAATATTAAACTTACATCCGAAAAAGGGGATAGTACTGTAGCCATAGCCGATGTAAACGGCAAGTTTACTTTCCCGGCAGTTAAAGGCACCAAAATAAACCTGGCAATTACTTCTATAGGTTTCCAGGCAATAATTAAACATTTTACTTTAGATAACGGGACCGCCCCTGTTGTGCTTGCCCCATTCATCCTTAAATCAGATACAAGGCAGCTGGCACAGGTTACTATTGTTGGAGTAAACCCGGTAGTGTTTAAAGAAGATACCGTTCAATACAGTGTTGCTGCTTATAAAGTGCGCGAAAATGCACCTATTGAAGATGTATTGAAAAAAATTCCCGGCGTTGATGTAGCTAAGGATGGTACCGTATCATCACAAGGCAAGCAAATAACCAAGGTTAGGGTTAATGGTAAAGACTTTTTTGGCGGCGATGTACAAAGCGCGACAAAGAACCTGCCCGCAGACGTAATTGAAAGCGTACAGATTGTTGACGATTATGGCGACCAGGCCAACTTAACAGGTGTAAAAACCGGCGAACCTAATAAAATATTAAACTTTACTATCCGTAAGGATAAGAACTACGGTTACTTTGGCCAGGCCACAGGCGGCGATGGTTCTGATGCTTTACCCAAAAACCCGGGAGTTACTAATGATAACCGCTATGTGGGTTTGCTAAACTTTTTCAAGTTTAAAGGAGACCAGCAAGTTTCTGTTTTAGGAAGCATTAACAATACCAATGTTAATACCTTCAGCTTTGGCTCGGCAACGGGTGGTGCTGCCGGCGGCGGTGGTTTTGGCGGCGGTGGCGGCGGCGGCGGCGGTGGCCGTGGTAACGCGTTGCGTGGCGGCTCTACAGGTTCTACTACCAATGCAAACGGTATTACCAATGCACATTCTATAGGTTTAAACTTTAGAGATCAATGGGGTAAAACCCTATCAGTATATGGTAGCTACAGCTTTAGCGATAACACTACCTTCACTAATTCTACAACCCTGCAAACCAACAACTTTACAACGCCAAGTACAAGTAACCAAATTAGCCAGGAAACAAATAACCCGGTAAACCATCGTTTTAATTTTAACGTAGAGTGGAAACCGGATACCCTAAACTATTTAAAGGTTACACCTACGTTTACCTATAATGGTACAGACGTAAGCAGCTTTGATAATGTTGCATCAACAAGAGGCAGTGTTACAAACCTGGCGTATACATCAAATTCAATAAGTAACTCAACCGCCCCTAATTACGGCGTAACCGGTTTTTATAACCATAAATTTAAAGGGACAAGAAGAAACATACAGTTTGGTTTTAATGCAAGCACCAACAAAAATAACCAATATGATAACCCCATTTATGATTATACCGTTGGTGTACCAACAGCGCCTATTAACCAGGTAATATTTACAGATAGCCGTACAAATGCCTATGGCCTAAACGTATCTTACCTTGAGCCAATTGGTAAGGTTTCTTTCCTTGAATTAAGATATGATCTGAGCCATTCTTACACATCAAGTAACAAGGAAACAGATACCTTATATACAGCAAACCCGGACAGGTATCACCAATATGACCTTTTAAGCAATAACTATAATTATACATTTACTACCAACCGGTTTGCGTTAAACTATAAAATTATTGAAAAGAAATACAACGTTACGGTAGGTGTTGGCGCACAGCCGGCACAGCTTAATGGCACAAACGTAAAGAACAACGTTTCAACAAGTATATCAACCTTTAATATTATACCTACTGCATCATTTAATTATAATTTCTCCAGAAGCCAGGCCTTCCGCTTAAATTATAACGGAAGCAGTAATCAGCCGGCCTTTAATCAATTACAGCCGGTTATTGACTTTTCAAACGCGTTATATCCTGTACAGGGTAACCCAGATCTAAAACCTGAGTTTACCAACAATTTGTCTTTACAATACAATGCGTTTAGTTTCCAAACGGGTAACATATTTTTAATACGCGGACAGTTCACACAAACCGATAACAAGATAGTTCAAAATACTATTACTTATCCAACCAGGTTTTCTCAGGCTGCTTTAGCTGCCGACCCATCGTTAGTTAATTTGCAAAATACCAACTTAACCAAGTATTTAAACTCAAGTGGTTATTATACTGTTACCGGTAACATCCTTTACTCTAAGCCCTGGTCTGAACGTAAATACACAGTTATTTTTGGCAGTAATGTTGGTTACACAAACAATATTGGTTTTTCACAGAGTATTGATAGCAATAATGTTGCTTCGACTGTTGATAAAAATATTGCTAAAACATTCACATTTGCTCCTCAATTACGTTTCAGAATGAATGTTACCGATATCATTGATGCGGAGTTAAACACAAGTTACGCCATTAACAAAACGGTTAATTCATTAAACACTGCTCTTTTAAATCAGAATACAAATATCCGTGCCCTTAATTTAGGTGTAAACGGTAAAAACTATATCTGGAAAGATTGGACATTGAGTTACGATTACACTAAAACATTTAACTACGGTTATGCAAGCACCATCCCTATTAAAAACCCTAACATTTTTAATGCTTATATCGAACGCAGGTTCTTAAAAGACCATAGGGGTACATTACGCCTTGCGGCATATGACTTATTTAATGAAAATACAGGGTTTTCAACAACTACCAATGGCAGCATTGTTACACAAACAAATGTTAACAGACTTGGTCGTTATGCATTGTTAACCTTTACGCTGCGCCTGCAAAAATTCTCAGGTAAATCTCCAACAGCTGAACCTGGCAGAGGATTTAGAAGCGGCCCGGGTGGCGGTGGTGATCGCGGACCTGGTGGTGGCGGCGATCGCGGACCGGGTGGCGGCGGTTTCGGCGGCGGCCCAATGTAATTGCACTAAAAAAGAAAAGCCCCTCTTAACAAAGAGGGGCTTTTTTATGAATGAATATTTTTAATTGTTTATAAATACAGTATTGATAACACGCTCCAGTTCTTCCAAATCAAATGGCTTGGCCAGGTAAGTTTCTGCCCCGGCGTGGTCTGCCAGTAATTGGATATCGCTATTGGCAGAAAAATATACAACAGGTATATTCTTTAGCTCTCCATCCTTCTTTAACGTTTGTGTGGCAATGATGCCGCCGGCATCCGGGATCCAGTTATCCATCAGTATAATATCAGGACATACCCCTGAGACTTTTTCAAGAATATTGTTGCAATCTGTAAAAGTATGTACCTCCCACCCTTGCTCTTCTAAAATATAACGGCAGATGGATAAGATATCTTCATCATCATCAAAAATAATGATTCTTTTTACTTTGTTATTCATTGATTGTAGAAGAGTGAAACTAGAAATAAGTTTTAAGAAAAGCAAATATTTTAATTAGCATTTAATTAACATTTTTGGGCAAGCAGCATGAAGAGCAGTTTACAGTTAGCCCCTTTGAGAATTTAACCGGTAGCCTTCAATTATATGATGCATTGCATTTTTAAACCTCTTACCAAAAGGCTTTTCTATGTATTCGGTTATTAAATAGGCCAATATAATAACTAAAGGCACTGCAATAAATATTGCTGCAAACCAGTAAGGCAAATGGAAATGATTTTCCATATAGCCTATCAATCCCCTAAATACAAAGTTGTGTATCAAATATAAAGCAAATGATATACGCCCTAAGAACAGGGCCGGTTTAGATATTATAAACTTTAATTTATTGTTAATAAAGAATACAAACATCATAAAGTAGAATACCAGCATGCAGGCGTATTGCATAAAGGTGATATGAGCAGGGTTGGAACCGGTAAATTTGAATATTATAGTTTGCGTTAAAAGGCAAAAGATCACAACCAGATAACCGGTTGGTTTTTCAATGGTATCAGTAACAATTTTATAGAATATTATGCCGCCCAGGAATAAAGCAAAATGGTTCATTAATGGAAAGTAGCCGGTGTAATTGGGCAGAATGCCCTGGTTGATAAGTATATAATTTATAATTATAAGACCATTTATAATACAACCAATTAGTACAATATGCCTTAACAATTTAAGGTGGTACAAGGCAAGAATAAGCAGGTAAAAGAGCATCTCAATGATCATGGTCCAATAAGGTACATCAATATCCTTTATGTTAAAATAATACTGAAACATTGTTAAGTTAACCAGGTAGTCGGCAAAGCTAACTTCGCGGGCGTGGTTCATATTAAAGTGTACCATTTTAAGTAATACTATTACCCCGAAAGTAAATGTGACACTGGCCCAGTAAGTAGGATAAAGCCTTGCCACCCGGTTAATTACAAATTCGCTGCCCGAAGCAACTTTGTTAATACTCATAAATATTACAAAACCGCTTATCAGAAAAAACAAGTCCACGCCTGTTACGCCTAAAGTAAAAAATTCCGGCGCATTTTTACCCTCGGTATAATGGAATAGCATTACAAACACAGCGGCAAAGCCCCTTAACGCATCAAGTTCAAGGTATCGTTTGCGTGGGGTTTTATCGGCTTTGGTTATCATCCTGCCCAGCCTTCCCTGTCAAGGCTTCTAAAGTGAATGGCTTCTGCCAGATGTTCCAGTTGTATCTCATCGCTTCCTGCAAGATCGGCAATGGTGCGCGATACTTTCAGGATGCGGTCATATGCGCGTGCGGAGAGGCCCAGCTTTTCCATTGCCTTTTTCAGCAGGTTTTGCCCGGCCGCGCTTATCTTGCAAATTTCCCTTACCATCTGCGGACTCATTTGCGCATTGGCATGCAAATCGGGCTTATTGCCAAATCGCTCCGCTTGTTTATCACGCGCTTTTATTACGCGTTCGCGGATAAACTCGCTTTTCTCGGCCAATCGCTCTGATGATAACTCTGTAAAGTTAACCGGGGTTACCTCCACATGTAGGTCAATCCTGTCTAACAAAGGCCCGGATATTTTGCTCAGGTATTTTTGTACTGTTCCCGGCGGGCATATACAATCTTTCTCGGGGTGGTTATAATATCCGCAAGGGCAAGGGTTCATGCTGGCTACCAGCATAAAGCTGCTGGGATAATCAACCGTAAACTTGGCGCGCGATATGGTTACCCGGCGTTCTTCCAACGGCTGGCGCATTACTTCTAATGCGCTTCGTTTAAATTCAGGCAGTTCATCTAAAAACAAAACACCATTATGGGCCAGCGAAATTTCGCCCGGCTGTGGGTTGCTGCCGCCACCAACCAGGGCTACATCTGATATAGTATGATGCGGTGAGCGGAACGGCCTTGTGGTTACCAAAGCATCTGCAGTTGATAATTTACCGGCTACAGAATGGATCTTGGTGGTCTCTAACGATTCATATAGGCTTAACGGGGGCAAAATAGATGGCAGCCTGCGTGCCAGCATGGTTTTACCCGCTCCCGGTGGCCCTATCAGTATTACGTTATGGCCACCAGCGGCGGCAATCTCTAAAGCACGTTTAATATTTTCCTGCCCGCGTACTTCGCTAAAGTCGCTGTCATAAGCGGTAAGGCTGTTATAGAACTCATCGCGTGTGTCAACAACTTCCTGTACCAGTTGGGCTGTGCCGTTAAAAAAATCGGCCACCTGCTTAATATTATCTACCCCGTAAACTTCCAGATCATTTACAATAGCAGCTTCGCGGGCATTTTGCTTGGGCAGGATAAAACCTTTATATTTTTCTTTACGTGCCTGTATGGCTATTGGCAATGCGCCTTTAATGGGCTGCAGGCCTCCGTCAAGCGACAGTTCGCCCATGATGAGGTACTTGTCCAGGTTTTCGGTTTCTATTTGGCCAGAGGCTGCTAAAACGCCGGTAGCAATGGTAAGATCATAGGCCGAGCCTTCCTTCTTAATATCGGCAGGGGCCATGTTTACTACCACCTGCTGGCGGGGCATGCGGTAACCGCAATTTTTAAGTGCCGATTCAATTCGGAAGTAGCTTTCTTTAATGGCGACATCGGGCAGGCCTACCACAAAGTACTTGGTACCCGGGGCAATATTCACTTCAACTGTTATGGTAATAGCCTCAATACCATAAACCGCACTTCCAAAGGTTTTAACTAACACATGTAAGGTTTTATACAGCGAAAGATATAGATTTTATTTGAGGATGGGTTTGTAAAAGCGTTTTGGTTGACATTAATGTCATTGCGGGGTTGTGGTGCGGTGATAACACCGACCACAGGCTGAAGTGTTTTGGTTAACATTATTACCGCGCCTTTGCTACCGCAAGCGTCCCGCTTGTGGCTTTAGGACAGTAACATTTAGACAAAACAGATATTTTTTAAATCAAGCGTATCAATTTTTCAGGGCGGTTACTAAGCATTGGTCCATAAGCGGGACGCTTGCGGTAGCGGGGGGCTATCTTTTATGATATCATTGCGCTTACCATATCTGCATTTAATTAAAGCCCACTCAAAGGCTTAAACTATCAGAGCAACAGGCTTTAAAAATCACTTAAAGTTGCTCATCTTGGCTATTTCTGATCTTAACTATCAATGCTTATTAAAGTAATATAATAACAATATTAAGCCGGGATGTAACAATTCTTAAAAACAGATACTAACTGGTTAAAGGCAATATCAATAGCGTGATAAATAAGGAAGCAGTATTTATGCAAGTGATAGAAGAGCACAAGGGGATGCTCTTTCGGGTTTGCCGCATTTATCAGGATGATAACGCCGACCGTGATGACCTGATGCAGGAGATAATCCTGCAATTATGGTTGGTTTTTGAATCATTTAAAGGCAACAGTAAAATTGGCACATGGATCTATCGCGTGGCCCTAAATACCGCGATAACTTACTTTAAAAAGCAAAAACGCCGCAATGATACCGAGCTTTTAACCGAGATGGCGTATAACCTGCCCGACCATTCTTTACATGCCGAGAAAGAGGAGCAGCTTGCCCTGTTTTATGCGGCATTAAAACATCTCAATAAAATTGAAAAGGCTTTGATATTCCTTTATATGGAAAGCCAACCCTATAACGAGATAGCCCTAAATCTGGGCATATCTGAGGTTAATGTAAGGGTGAGGTTAACCCGTATCAAAAACAAATTAAAAGAGATCATTAAAAATATAAGTTATGAACATAGATGATTTAAAAGACACCTGGAAAAATGATGATACTTCATTTAAGTACTCACCATTAGATGCCGCTTTACAAAGAAAAACGTCGTCGGCGATATCAAAAGTGCGTAACAACATGAAAACCGAGTTCATTACCACGCTATTTTCGTATGTAATTTTGTTTTGGTTTTTATTTAGCAAGCCAAAAGCTATGTTGTTTTTAAACGTTACGTGCATTACATTATGCGCGCTGGTAATTCTTAACTGCTTTTATTTTTTTAAATTTTATATGTTTTACCGGGGTGCAAACAAGTATGACCAAAGCGTTAAGGAAGGCATAGGTAAAATAGTATACGAACTTGAATTAAACACCGAGTTATACAAAACCTATAATGTGTGTATTACACCTTTAACCATCATTGTTGCTTTGGGAATAATATGGGATGGGCAAGCAACCGGATATATTTATAAATTACTCACAAACAGCATCTCTGCTATAAATATGTCAATGATTATACTGGTGATGCTCATCTCTTTTATAGCAAGTTATTTTTTTATAGGCCTGCATGTTAAACGTAGCTACCAAAAACACCTGGATGAACTAAAATCGGTTTTAAAACAAATTACTGGCAACTGAATATTCTCAATACAAAAAAGCGCTCTTGGTAGGGGGCGCCTCTGCATTGATTTTTGGGATGTTAAAATAGGTAGATGATATTAATATTACTGCTTAAAATACAATTGCATAAAGGTTACAATACTGCTGCTTTCGTATGATTGCATTACCTTTGCTACCACAAGCATCCCGCTTGTGGCTTTAGGACAGTAACATTATAGCTACCGGGATAAATCAAATATTGTTCTGGTAGAAGACAGTTTATCAAAGGAAATTTCAAAATTATTTTTTGGGAATAAGATTATTTTAAAGAAAAAAGTTATCCCGTCAGATATAAAAGTATTTTATCCCGGCAATAAAGAAGCAGATACATCAATTCGATACCTTAAAATTAAGAGCCTGATAATAAATAACCATAAAGCAGGTTTGAAATTGAAATTGCCTAACGTTAACGAGATCCTCATTTTTGCTTTAAAAAGAATAAGGGCAATTGGGAGATACAATACTTTAATACCATTGTTCATTAGCTATAAAAGCTACTGTTATTCTGAACGGTGATGATATTATCGCTCTTAAACAAAAACAAAAAAGGAGATAACCACCGGTTATCTCCTTTTTTCTAATATTATTATATATCCGCTATATTATAAAGCACAGGCTGCAGGCAAACACCACGTTCACCAATAGCAGAAACGAAAACATATTCATATTGCGCTTGCTTACTGTTGCCAGTTGCATATTAATGTTTTTTAGCCAGCGGTTATTTAACAGTATAAAATGGCTCAGCAGTAAAAAGAATACGGCCCCGCACATAATAGCCAGGTAAGAGAACGCGTTAAGCGATACCCACTGCGCTTTTATCATTAATTTGGTAAACAACATTGCATTTGCCAGTAATACCACCAGCAGAAAGCTCACATTGAACATTGATTTAAACTGAGGTAAGCTCTTACCCTGACCGAAATTTTTGAAGCTCCACCTGTACACCTGTACATAAATGGATTGATAGGTCTTTAACATAGCAATGTGTTTTAGTAAAACAATCAGTTATTTATATTAATTACGTAAATCTGGTTGTTTAGTTTCATTAAACCAAATTTAATTTTGATTAATTGAAAAATAGCAACATTATAGTTTAGACTGATGGGTCGGGATAAGGTTTAACGCCCCCTTTATAAACAAAAACGCCCCCGGTTACCGGGGGCGTTTTCCAAATTATGATCTTGTATTATTCTTCTTAAAATCCTCTTCGGGGAACGGTTTGTTAAGCAGGTATTTGTAGATGAATTTATTTGCTTCCATTTGCTGATGGGCGGCTTTTGCCGGGTCGCGGAAACCGTGGCGCTGGCCGGGATAAAGCATAAACTCAAAGTTTTTGCCCAGGTCCTGCAGTTTTGATATCAGCTGGATGCTGTTTTGAGCATGTACATTATCATCCATAGTGCCGTGTACAATACGCAGCTGGCCTTTCAGTTTATCAGCATAAGTTAACACCGAACTGCTTTTGTAACCTTCCGGGTTGTTTTTTGGCGTACCCATGTAACGCTCGGTGTAGTGGGAGTCATATAAGCTCCAATCCATTACACCAAAGTTGGCAATACCATGGGTAAAGTAATCTGCACCATAGGTTAAGGCATAAGCGGTGATATAACCACCATAGCTGCCACCTGTTATCATCACTTTATTAGGATCAACATTGTATTGGGCCTCCAGATGTTTTACCATAGTTATATAGTCGGCCATTTCCCATTTACCCAGATCTTTGTAAATGTAGTTTTGTCCGGCCTTACCAAAATGGCCCGATGCACGGTGGTCCATTGCCACCTGTATTACACCTTCTTTTGCCCACCATTGGCTTTGGCCGCTAAAGCGCCAGGTATCCATAACGGTACCCGCATTTGGCCCCCCATAAATGCTGATGATCACCGGATATTTTTTGCTGGCATCGTAGTTTAATGGCAGCATAATGGTCATTGGCAAATCAAAGCCATCGGTAGTTTTAACACGCACCAATTGTGTTGTAGCCAGCTCGTAATCGCCATATTCGGCGCCTTTGCTGTCTGCAATTTCTTTTATCAGCTTGCCCTTATTATCATATACACCCATTTTTGTTGGGGTTGATACATTTGAATAGCTATCGGTAAAATAAGTTCCTTCCGGAGATAGGCTGATAGTATGATTGTATTCGCCGGTAGTTAGGCGGGTTAAGCCTTTGCCATTAAAGTTTGCTTTATAAAAATCAACCCGGGCCGAATTTTCTTTACGAGCGGTAAAGTAAACCAGTTTGTTTTTCTCATCAATATATTTTAAC
The DNA here is from genome assembly GCF_041660805.1 of Mucilaginibacter sp. GTDB lineage: Bacteria > Bacteroidota > Bacteroidia > Sphingobacteriales > Sphingobacteriaceae > Mucilaginibacter. The sequence continues at coordinate 31,617 of NZ_JBAZVP010000002.1, forward strand.
CCGGTTACGGTATAATTTCCATTGGTGATCTGCGATTTTTGTTTGCCATCCATCCCATACCAGTAAAGGTGCATCCATCCGTTTTTATCGCTGCTAACAATATAGCCCTGGTTGTTTTTAAGGAAGTTTATATCATCAAACCAATCCAGCCATGTTTTTTGAGTTTCGTTATAGAGTTCTTTTTTAACACCGGTTGTTGGGTTAACCGCGTAAATTTTAAGGTTGTTCTGGTCGCGGTTCATCCACTGCATCCATAAAGCACTGCCATCAGGCGACCAAAAAGGGGTGCCCAGATAGGTGTCTGCCTTCTCATCAAAATCGGCCCAGCTAATTTTATTATCGGCAAGCGAATAGAATCCCATCTTCACTTCCGGGTTAGGGTCACCTGCTTCGGGGTAGCGGGTTAGCTCGGTAAAGCCATGCTGCCCTTCTGAATTGTATATCGGGAACATAGGCACCTTGGTATCATTAAAGTGCATCCATGCCAGGTGCTTACTATCCGGCGACCACCAGAAAGCCCTGTATTGGCTTGGACGACCCAAAATTTCTTCATAATAAACCCATGAAGCGTAACCGTTGTAAATAACATCGGTACCATCAGTAGTTAGTTGTGATTGTTTGCCACTGGCAATATCTATCAGGTATAAATTGCCGCCAAATGTGAAAGCCACTTTTTTACCATCAGGCGATAATGTTGGATTTTGCTCAACGTCGGCGGTTTTAGTTAAACGGGTTTCGGTACCGTCAACCATTTTCAGGTAAATATCTTTATCCTTTACAGATACTGTTGTGCCTTTAGCCGGAGGTGGCGTGTAAGGTGTTTCGGCACCGGTTAATACATCAACAGATGTACTGCCACCGCCACCGCCTCCACGGCGACCGCCGCCAAATGTGCCTTTTATATAGTGGGTATCATCGGCCCAGCCTGTTATGTTTGGTAAAGGGGCAACAATTTTATTAGGTTCGTTCTTAAGCATTTGCCCAATGGTGAGCTGCTTTTTTTGCGCTTGCGCGGATACAGCAGAAATGGCCAGAGCCACAAATAGCGCCCGGCGAACAGGTACAGTTAAGATCATGTCAGTTAAAGCTAATTAAAAAGCTAAGTTTATAAAAATTGGGCGGAATAACGCAGATGTACTATCTTTTTTACGAAAGGGAAGGATAAAGGAATTTAATGGACTTATGCGGCCTCTTTAGAGATTTGAAAGTTGTGCTTATTACTATTGAACTATTGTTACGCCACCTCTTAATATTGATGACGCGGGAATAAGGCGGGTTGGGTATCTTCTATTGGTTACAAACTTTACCGGCACCTGATATTTAACATTCACGGGCTTTCCATTAAGGATGCCAGGCAACCAATCGCCTTCAATTGATGCCGCGGCTTTGATGGCCGCCTTATCCAACTCCGGATCTAATGAATTTGCTATGCGGTAATTGGCTAACTTACCGTCGTCTTTTATTGTAAATGACACAATTACGTAACCCTGCTTGGTTGCATAGTGCGCATCATCGGGATATTGCGTCGCCCTGGCTATAGCTCGTAAAAGCCACGTGTTTCCGTTTAGATATACTGGTGGCCTTTCTAAAACTGTTTTTGTGGTATCGGTGCCATTAATGACATCATATGTTGTGCTATCGCTTGATTGTTGATTAAAAAACAATAGTTTTTTAATAGTGTAATCATAGCTAACCTGTAATTTGCGTTGCGCATCATAGGCGCTCCATATGCCAATTTTTTCATTGGTTTTGTAAGAGCCTTCTAAAATCACCCCTTTATTTGTATAATATCTCCAAAAGCCATCCTTTTGGTCCTTATGATAAAATCCTTCCTGTAAAAGATCGTTTTTTAATATCGTATAGGTTTTATATGATCCTTCAAGCGTTTCATTGTCGGCCTTAAGCACGTTGTAAATTTCCCGGGTGTTTCGGCTTAAATCGTCACTTACCACCTGTTTTGTTTTTTGGGCAAATAATTTAAACGAAACCAGCAAAACCAGGCACAGCATTTTTATTCTCACGATATAAATATATTAATGTTTAACAAATAGGGCATAAAAAAGCCTCAACAAATGTTAAGGCTTTTAAAATATTCCGTTCTCCTTTGTAGCAGAGTAGAGTGTTTCGTTTACATCTTTGGCATCCGGCGCATCATGCTGGCCATGGCGGCCGGGTTGCTCATTTGTTTCATCACCTTGCGCATATCATCAAACTGCTTTATAAGGCGGTTTACTTCCTGCAGATCCGTGCCTGAACCTTTGGCTATACGGGTACGGCGGCTTTGGTTGATCAGGTCGGGGTTTTCCTTTTCCTTTGGTGTCATTGACTGGATAATGGCCTCGATAGATTTAAAAGCATCATCGCTTACTTCAACATCCTTCATCATTTTACCTACGCCCGGTATCATGCCCATCAGATCTTTCATGTTACCCATTTTTTTGATCTGCTGTATCTGGCTGTAAAAATCGTTAAAGTCGAATTTGTTCTTGCGGATCTTCTTTTGCAGCTCGGCAGCTTCTTTCTCGTCGAACTGCTGCTGCGCACGCTCCACCAAAGAAACCACGTCGCCCATGCCCAAAATACGCGATGCCATACGATCAGGGTGGAAAACGTCAAGCGCTTCCATCTTTTCGCCCGTACCAATGAATTTTATCGGCTTATTAACAACAGATTTAATTGACAACGCCGCACCACCACGGGTATCACCATCCAATTTGGTTAAAACAACACCGGTAAAATCAAGGCGGTCATTAAACACCTTGGCGGTGTTCACAGCATCCTGGCCGGTCATGGAATCAACCACGAATAATATTTCATGCGGATTAACAGCAGCTTTAACCTGCTCAATCTCCACCATCATGGCCTCGTCAATAGCTAAACGGCCGGCGGTATCAATAATAACCACGTTATGGCCATTCTGCTTAGCTAAAGCAATACCCTCGCGGGCTATGGCAACCGGGTCTTTTGATTCCAGGTTGGCATAAACCGGTACACCTATCTGCTGCCCTAATACCTGCAGCTGATCTATCGCTGCCGGGCGGTAAATATCATCGGCAACCAGTAATGGTTTTTTGCCTTTTTGTGTTTTTAAATAATGGGCCAGCTTACCGGTAAAGGTTGTTTTACCCGCGCCATTCAAACCTGCAATTAATATTACGGTTGGTGAGGCTTTAAGGTCAAGTTCGGCAGTGGTGCCACCCATAAGGGCGGTCAGCTCATCGTTCATGAGCTTGGTAAGCAGCTGCCCCGGCGAAATAGAGGTAAGCACGTTTTCGCCCATTGCCTTTTGCCTTACATCATCTGTAAAAGTTTTGGCTGTTTTATAGTTAACGTCGGCATCCAGGAGCGCTTTGCGTATCTCCTTCATGGTTTCGGCCACGTTTATTTCAGTAATTGATCCCTGACCCTTCAGTACTTTAAAAGCCCTGTCGAGTTTATCCGAAAGATTTTCAAACATTATTTATTCTTAATTTTTGAGGAGACAAAGTTAAGATTTTGAAGCATAACCAGTTCCTAATAAATGAAAATCAGGAAGCTTTGATCAAATTCCACACTTTACTGTTAAAATCGGCCTTGTTTATGCCTGTTAGTTTGGCCAGGGCCTTAAAATAATTCTCGTCGCCTTTTTCCTTTTTACCGCAGCTTAGCAATTCCATCACGGCAGCAAATCCTTTTTCTTTTTCGAGTTGCTGCGCTATCAAAGCATTTATGGCATATGAAACTTTAAGGATCTTGCCGCCATCGTCACTATAGTTTTTGGCATCTATATATAGCTGTAACCAATCGGCATTGGGGTTTTCTTTGGCATATGCTTTAAACAGGGTGAGTATCTCAGTCCAGCTTTTGCCCCAGCTGCCGCCCAGTAAATAAGCGCAGCCTTCATCAACAGGGCGGTTAATAACATCATTACTTAGCACAGTACGCAGCCTGTCATGAAACAGATCATGCGGATCAAACCTATGCCTGCTGGCGTTCCATCCGTTTACAATTAAACTTATGCCATTTTCGTTTGCCGTAAGGTTATTACTGATAATTCCGGCATAATCTGCCTTATATTCCACCCCCAGCATTTGTTGTACCTCTAAAAAATTATCGCAGTAGTAAAGCACAATTGGCTTATTTGCTTTTAGTTTTTTATCGTAGAGGAAAACCATTTTTTGAAATTCTTTTGTATCAGCGGCATTTAGTGTGTCTTTGTAGCAATAGGTAATATAGCCTGCTTTTTTTATTTTCCAGGATGTTGCATTTTGTTTTAATGCCGAATAAAAATAAAACCGGCCATCAATGTGTTTTGCCAATAGCTTAAAACTGGCCCTTATTGCGGGTGTATTATCGGCAATACCTATGTACGATAGTTGTATGATAAAGTTATTGTTATCCCGTTTGGTAATATTTGTGAGGTATGGTTTGTAAAAGCCGCCGTCCTTTAGTTTTGCGTTTTGCTCTACACCTTTCATTTCATCTAATAAGGCCGCGGTTTCTAAAAGGTCGTCCTTTAAAACAAAAGTGTTCTCCTTAGTAAGTTTTTCTTTTTGGCCCAGGAAGCCATTCAATGAACTGATGAGTTGGCTGGTTACTGAATCTTTTGGCAGATTGACGTTATTTTGAATGACCACCGACCCATTTTGCCCATAAGAAAAGGCGATGCTAAAAGTTAATAATAATGTGGTTGCGGCTCCAAAAAGGTTCGGTTTCATTATGATAAATATAGGCCATCAAGTTAAATAATTTAAGCGCAACGTGCTAATTATCATTATTTAACACTCATTAACCAATATTTAACAAAATAGTATGTAACGTTTTGCCAACTTAACGCATCTTATTGAATTATAGCCCCCAAATGAAGGTAGTACTAATTGCCATATTGCTTGCTGCAATAACATTAAATGCCTTTTCTCAAAAAGAAAAGAAAACGTTAGTTGCTTCAAAAACTACTACCCCGCCAAAAATGGATGGTGCGTTAGATGACGCCGTTTGGCAAAACGCAGCAATAGCAACCGATTTTGTAGAACTGCAGCCCAATGCCGGCCGTCACGAAAAGCCCGAAGAACGTACCGAAGTAAAGATCATATATGACAATAATGCCATATACGTTGGTGCCCGCATGTATGAAACCTCGGCAGACAAGGTGGCCAAGGAGATTGCCACAAGGGATAACGTGGGCAATGCGGATTTTATTGGGATAATATTTGATACCTATAAGGATGGCATAAACGGAACCGGGTTTTTTGTAACATCAGCCAATAGCCAGTTTGATGCCAAGTACGCCCCCAACCCAAACGGTAATACCGAAGACCCTAACTGGAACGCGGTTTGGACAAGCAAGGTGAAGATAGATGAGCATGGCTGGACAGCCGAAATAAAAATACCCTATTCCGCACTTCGTTTTGCTAAAAAAGATGTACAAACCTGGGGTATGAACCTGATACGTAAACGCCAGAATTTTCAGCAGCAATTGTTTTGGAACGAGCTTGACCCTAAGCAAAGCGGCCTTATGAACCAGGAAGGAATACTAACCGGGCTGGAAAAGATAGTGCCACCCGTACGATTGGCGTTTTACCCATACTTTTCTACTTATGTTAACCATTACCCATACAATACCCCGGGTGTAAAAAACACTACTAATTCTGTTAATGGCGGTATGGATGTTAAATACGGGATTAACGAAAGCTTTACGCTTGATTTGACCCTCATCCCCGATTTTGGGCAGGTACAGTCTGATAACAAGATCCTGAACTTAACCCCCTTTGAGGTAAAGTATAATGAGAACCGGCCCTTTTTTACGGAGGGTACCGAACTGTTTAACAAAGGCAACCTGTTTTATTCGCGCAGGGTGGGCGGCACACCAATTAATTATAACAACGCCTATAATAACTTAAAACCCGGAGAGGAAGTAACAAGCAACCCTACCGAGGCCAAACTGCTTAATGCTACCAAGCTATCGGGCAGAATGTCGAACGGTTTAGGAATAGGTGTGTTTAACGCGATAACTAATACGGCCTACGCTACAATTGAAGACCCGCAAGGTAACCGCAGACAGGTGCAAACCAGCCCGCTTACTAATTTTAATATTATTGTGCTTGATCAGAATTTGAAAAATAATTCATCAGTTACACTGATCAATACCAACGTTAACCGCTTTGGTAAAGATTATTCGGCAGATGTAGGCGGGTTTGTTTATAATCTCAATAATAAAAAAAACAACTACAATTTACTTGGCTATGCCATGATGAGCAATAAATACGGTGCCGGCACACAAACAGCAACCGGTTACAGTTATGAAATTGGCGGGGGTAAATCATCGGGTAATTTTACCTGGAACGTTTATCAGGATATGGTAGACAGTAAGTATGACCCTAACGACCTGGGTATTTTATTCAACAACAACTTTTTAGATCATAACCTTAACCTGGCGTATACTAACTATAAGCCAAAAAAGGTGTTTACCCAATGGGGTGTATGGACAAATACCTATTATTCCCGCAGGGTGAACCCGGCGACATATCAATATTTTAATCAGAATTTTGGTGGCTTCGGCAACTTTAAGAATTTTTGGTATGCAAATATAAATGGTCATTATCGCCGCCAGGGCAGCGATTTTTATGAGCCGCGTGTTGCAGGCCGTGTTTACCAGGCGCCAGAGAATTTTGTATTGAACTGGAATTTAAGCACCAATCGCGCCAAAATGTTTTCGGGCGGGTTTTGGTATTCAGATCAATGGGTTGCTAATGGCTTTGGCGGCCATGGTAATGACCTGGAGCTTTATTGCAACCTTCGCCTCAGTAATAAATTTTCCTTTGGTGAAGATATTACTTTTAGTCCGCGTATAAATTACACGGGCTACTCCACTAAGGATAACACAACAGGTAACCCCATTTTTGCTTTACGCGATGTGCATACGGTTGAGAATATATTCAGTCTAAAATATACTTTCAGCAGTATTATGGGTTTAAACCTGCGCTTAAGGCATTACTGGAGCAAGGTTAATAACAAGCGGTTTTTAGACCTGGCACCAAATGGTTCACTGATAACGCTTACCTCTACCGATTTTAACAAAGCTGATCAGAATGCCAACATTTTGAATATGGATATGATATATGTTTGGCAGTTTACACCGGGCAGCGAGATAAGTGTGGCCTGGAAAATATCGTCATCAACAAATAATAATTTAGCCAATCAGGGCTATTTACGTAACCTAGACGATACCTTCAACCAGCCGCAGAATAACAATTTCTCGCTTAAGGTGCTATATTATATCGATTACCAGAGTTTGCGAAAGAAGCAAAAGAGCTAACAGGCTTGTGCTATATTAATATATCAATTTATACCCTTGCCCGCGGATATTAAGGATGCTTACAGATGGGTCATCTTTTAGATATTTGCGCAGCTTAGCCATAAAAACGTCCAGGCTTCGGCCCGAGAAATAATCATTGTTATTCCATAGTTCCATTAGCAGATCATTGCGGCTTAAAACATGGTTCTTATTTAAGATCAGCAGGTGCAATATTTCACTTTCGCGGGTAGTAAGCAAACGTGTGTTAGTATAATTTGTTAAAGTGCCTTTTGGATATTGAAAACGATAGTTGCCCAGTTCGGTTGTTTTTAACTCCGCACCGGCATTATTAATCAGCAGCCTGTTTTTACTAAGCAACGCCTTAACACGAACAATCAATTCCTCCAGACTGAATGGTTTTTTAAGATAATCGTTACCGCCGCTTTCAAAACCTTGTACCACATCTTGCGGTAAAGATTTTGATGTTAGAAAAATAATCGGGGTCTCCATATCAACATTCCGTATTTGCCGCGCCAGCTCAAAGCCGCTGCCATCAGGCAGCATTACATCCAGTACAATAATATCAGGCTGATTATTAAAATATTGCTCTTTGGCAATGGCTATGGTGCCTGCCTGCAATACATTAAAACCGCGCAATTGCAGGCTCTCCTGTACTATTTCGGCCAGTACGGCTTCATCTTCAACTAATAAAACTTTAATATCGCTCATATGGGCCATGCTAAAGTTAAAGTGCTGCCGGTGCCGTATTCGCTTTCAATTTTATACCAGCCCTTGTGTTTTTCAATTATGCTTTTTACATAATTAAGCCCCAGGCCATGTCCCTTAATTGGGTGACTATCCCCGGTTGGTACACGATAGAATTTTTCAAACACCATCGGAAGGTCTTTTTGCGCTATACCAATGCCGTTATCCATTATTGATATAATAAAAAAGTCGTTTTTAATAACACAGGTCACCGCTATAAGCACATCGTTTTTTGCGTATTTAACAGCATTATCAATAACATTATTTATTGCATGCTGAAAATAGGCTTTATCAGCACAAAGCATGACCACACCTGTTGTGTTGCTGTAATTCCACCTTACACTTTTTGATTGTATGCCGGTTAAGTTTTTTAAAATTGTTTCAACCACAATATCAACATTGAATGATTCGGGCCTGATATCAAATTGCTGGTTTTCATAAACAGAAATATTCAATACTTTATCTACCAATGCCGATAGCTTATCTAACTCGTTTTTTGAATGCAGCAGGTAACGGCGCGTTTTCTGCCTGTCATCAAGCACATCAAAATTTGTCATAGCCTCTATAGCGGCAGATGCAGTTGCAATAGGCGTTTTAAACTCATGGGTTATATTGCTTATAAAATCATTTTTGATAGCTGATAGCCGCTTTTCATTAAACAATTGCCGCAGTAAATAGATCAGGCTAAAAGCCACAACGCCAATTAGCAATAACGAGCCAGCAAACATTAGCCCCATTCTTGATACAATGTATGAAAATGGATTGGTGAACATAGCCCTTACATATTGCTGTTGCCCCTGTTGCTTATAGGTTGGGTATGCTTTGGTGATGATAGGATATTTTGCGGTTAATTGAGGGTTAAACCGGCTGCGGTTTAAGGTGCTGTCTGTTGCGCGCAAATAAAACTTAAAAGGAACTTTAATATTCCGCTGTGCCAGGTAATGATTTAATACCGGCCTTAACCGGGTGGTATCAAAATCATACTTAGCCATGTTATCTATCATAAAACCACCCAGGTTTTGGGTTCGGTAATAAACTATATGGTTTTCAAGATCCTCACTTCTCATTGTATAGGCAAATCTTTCGGCAATTTGTCGCTTAAACACCGTATCTGTTGGCCGTAATTCTTTATTGATCCCTTTTTTAGAAAAAGAAGAGGAACTAAATTTATCTGACAGCTTATGCGCGTTTGCAATTGTATAAACGTATTTCTTTTGCCCGTCACTAAATTTGCTGGTAATTTTAAACTCCGCAGTATCCATTAGCCTGTTGGCAATAAGGTTCTGTATGGTATCGCAACGTAGGCTGAATTCTTTTTTTAACGCGTCTTCAAAGGCCATGTTCACTTCTTTTTCAAAAGCCGACTGGTTTACTGCATAATAACTTTTAACCCAGTAAAACTGCAGCAGCAGCACCATAACAATGGCAGCAGTGCACAGTATTATAATGGCGCGGGTGGTTTTAAGCATATCCAAATGTAATTGTTAGAATTTGAATGACCTGCCCCGTTAACATAATATAACCTAAGTTAACCCGGCTGATAACCCATTTTTAGTTGGCTTATTACCAGTTTTGCTGCACTTAATCTTACAAGCATGAAAAAAATTATCTTGTTTATTTTAGCAATAAGCAGCCTGGCGGTATCCGCACAAAAAACAGCATTAAAACAGGGGGATATGTTCCCGGATGTTGTTATGAAGCCAATTATTAATGCGCCGGTAGCAACGTTTAACCTTAACCAGGCCAATGGTGCTAAATTTTATATTCTGAACTTTTGGGGCACGTGGTGCAGCCCTTGTATCCCCGAGATGGATGCACTGGCAAAACTGCAAAACAGCAACCCCGGCACTATCCGTATTATTGCTATATCTGATGATTCGCCGGAACGATTAAAGAAATACCTGGCTAAAAAACCTTCAAAGTTATGGCTGGTAAGTGACAGTACATTCTTTTTGTATAAGGCCATTGGTTTCACATCTGTTGGGCAAAGCGCAATAATTAATAGTAAGCACCAAATAGTAGCGCTTGTTAAAACCGATTCCATCAATCAGCAAATGATAAATAACCTGCTAAAAGGTAAAAAGGTGCGGTCAAGCGCCGAAATTATGGAAGAGGCCGTAGCTGCTGGTAAAGATATTTTTGGGGTTGACAGCACCATGACCGAAAGCTTTACTATCCGCGGGTATATGAAAGGGCAACAAAGCATGGGGCGAAGGTATATAAACCCGCCTTACAACGGCCGTAGGGTAAGCTATATCAACTCTTGCATTACTATCATGTATAAAGATGCATTTGATATTACCTCATCTAAACAGGTGATCTATGAAATTGCTGAAAAAGAAGCTTGTGATTTTGAGAATAAACCCACTCTTTACTGTTTTGACCTGTTAGTAAAACCCGAACAAAAAGACAGCCTGCAAAGCATTATGCAGAAAAAGCTGCTTGCATCCCTGCCTATTAAAGCCCGTACAGAACAAAGGATAATTCCGGTTTATATACTTAGGGCAAACAACCCATCAGCCACTAAATTACCGGTTTCATTAAGTGATAAATTGACCTATGGTTTTAGCGGCAGGGGGTTTGACGGTACAGGTACTACCCTTGCCGATTTTGCCCGGGTGTATTTAAGCAATGAAATGGAACTGCCTGTTGTTGACGAAACGGGGTTAACCAAACGGTTTGATATTAAAACCAATGTAGAAGAAAGGACACGCGATGGCATCTTAAAATCAATAGCTAGCCTTGGCTTGACATTAGAAAAAGCGGAAAGGAAAATGAAGGTGCTGGTGTTTTACAAATAGCAAAGCATTCTATAGTCCTCCAACAAAAAGCTTAAACATTCCTTTTGTAGTTCGGCATAATTGGTGACATTAGTATATGACTATTAATGAAGCCCAGCAACTGGTTGATAATTGGATAAAAACTACAGGTGTACGCTATTTTAATGAATTAACCAACACCGCTATTTTAATGGAGGAAGTTGGCGAAGTGGCACGTATAATGGCACGCCAGTATGGTGAACAATCCTTCAAAAAATCGGATACAGAAGTTAACCTGGCCGATGAAATGGCCGATGTGCTTTTTGTATTGATATGCCTGGCCAACCAAACCGGAATAAACCTTACCGATGCCCTCGAAAAAAACATGGAAAAGAAAAGCATCCGCGATGCCGACAGGCATAAGAATAATGAGAAGTTAAAGTAGGAGAAGGTAACAAAGCCCGTAGAAGTCGCAATATTTTGCGACTTCGCTTAATTGTTCGAGAACTCAAAATTAGAGACGCAAAATATTGCGCCTCTACAGAAATTGGGTTAAAGCTTTACAAGCTTTTCGCCATCCAGAATAGGGATAGCGGTGGTTATATCAACCTGCAGGCAAAAGTCAATGTCTTTTTCTATGCCCAGTTTTTTCATGCGCTCGCCGTGCGATGTTTTGCTGAGGTATTGCCTTATATCGCTCTTGCCAATCTGGAACAGATCGTTGGCGGCAATAGCAGGGTCATCCAGGATAAAGCCACTCTCCTTTAATTGCTCAACAACAGCGCCTGCAAACAAGGTATCCTCCAGGTTAAAATTGTTTTTCCATCCGGCGCACACCAGCAGGATATTCTCGTTTTGCGTTTTTAACCAATTGCAAAGCGATGTGAGGTTCAGGAAAGAGCCGATCACTATTTTTTTAGCGCTGCGCGATAAATGTAAGGCGTGCGTACCATTGGTGGTGGTTAACACAATGGTTTTGCCCGATACTTTTTCTTTGGTGTAAGAGAATGGCGAATTACCAAAATCAAAGCCGGTAACAACCTCACCGTTGCGTTCGGCTGCCAGTAAGTGGTCAAACCCCTTTTCGCGGTAAGCGGCACATTCCTCCACTTCCGATACCGGGATAATGGCTTCCGCTCCATTTTCTATGCCGTAGCAAATAGAAGATGTGGCCCTGAAAATATCTATCACCACCACAATATAATCTTCTACATTATAAAGCGGTATTAATGCGGGGGTAAGGCAAACGTCTAACCCCCTAACCCCCTGAAGGGGAAATTTTGGAAGATCTGATTCGCTATTTGGCATCTGTAAATATTTACTTGGATAGGGTAATCCTGTTCCCCCTTTAGGGGGTTAGGGGGTATATTATTTATAGAAAGGAGGTTTAACAACCTTAGCTTTTACTTTGGCATCGCGGATGCTGATATATATTTCGCTGCCTTCTTTGGCAAACTCATTTTTAACATAGCCCAGGCCAATTGCTTTTTGTAACGATGGCGATTGTGTGCCCGATGTTACCTTACCTATGGTGTTGCCATCTGCATCAACAATTAAATAATCATGGCGGGGGATACCGCGGTCTATCATTTCAAAACCGATAAGCTTGCGTTCAACACCGGCTTGTTTTTGTTGCTGCAAAGCCTCTGAATTGGTAAATTCTTTATTGAATTTGGTTACCCAGCCCAGGCCGGCTTCTAATGGCGAAGTGGTATCATCAATATCGTTACCATACAGGCAGAAACCCATTTCCAGGCGCAAAGTATCACGGGCCGCTAAACCAATAGGTTTTATTCCGAAAGGTTCGCCGGCTTTAAAAACTTCATTCCAAATAAATTCGGCATGCTCATTATCAAAATAAATTTCAAAACCACCGGCACCGGTATAGCCTGTTGCAGATACTATTACATTATCAATACCGGCAAACTTGCCTTTTTTGAAAGTATAATACTCCATTGATGCCAGGTCAATATCAGTAAGGCTTTGTAAAGCATCGGCTGCTTTAGGGCCTTGTATAGCCAATAATGAAGTGCGGTCTGATATGTTTTTCATATCCACACCAAAAGTGTTGTATTTTGATATCCAGTTCCAGTCTTTTTCAATGTTTGATGCGTTAACTACCAGCATGTAGGTTTTATCATCAATACGATAAACCAGCAGGTCATCTACAATGCCGCCATCTTCATTGGGCAGGCAAGAGTATTGAACTTTTCCGTCATATAATTTTGCGGCATCGTTACTTGTTACGCGTTGGATGAGGTCAAGCGCTTTATCGCCTTTCAAAATAAATTCGCCCATGTGGCTTACATCAAACACGCCAACGGCTTTACGAACGGTTTCGTGCTCGGCATTGATCCCTGTATATTGAACCGGCATGTTATACCCTGCAAAGGGTACCATTTTAGCGCCTATATTAGTATGTATTTCGGTTAGGGCAGTATTCTTCATAGTTGTTTAATATCGGGGGCAAAAATAGCAAAATAGCTTATATAATTGACTGATAAAAACCCACAAGGCCAGTGGTGATCGTATTTAAATCATGCTCATCTTCTATCAGTTTGCGGGCGTTTCGGCCAATTTCACGGCTATAATGCTCATCTGCAATACATTTTAGCAGGGCCTTATAAAATTCATCGGTATTATTAGCAATGATGATATTGGCCCCATTTGTAAAATTGATCCCCTCGGCACCTAATGAGGTAGATATGATGCATTTTTGCATAGCCATCCCTTCTACTATTTTAACCCGCATGCCACCGCCCGAAAGTAAAGGGACTATCATGATAGATTTACTGTTTACAAACTCCAGCGCGTTATCTACCTCACCCTGTATAAAAACCTTACCGGGCACCTCATAATCATCATAAGTCTCGGGGATGTTATGGCCGGCAACATAAAATTTCACCTTAAGCCTGCCATCAATCAGGTCTTTATGAAAATTATCAATAAACCATTCAATCCCCTCACGGTTAGGCAGCCAATCCAGCGATCCTAAAAAGAACAGGCTCGGAAACTCTGTTTTAAGCGCGTCTGGCTGGTATTTGGAAAGGTCTACACCGATGGGCAAAACGCTGATAGGTATTTTTATGCCATAGGATAGCATCGTATTTTTATCCTGGCCGGTAAATACCACAATGCCATCAAACTTATCTAACAACTCAAGCTCATAGGTTTTAATACGCCGTGCAAGCAGGCTCAGGTACCAGCGTTTAATGGGGTCGCTTTTTTGCTGGGACAGTTTTTGCCAAACCTGGTGCTCAATATTGTGTGCCCTGAAAATGAGCCTGGCACTGGTTATTTTACGGATAGCCGATAGATAAGGCGCTACAAACAGGCCCTCGAACTGGATGATATCGTAATTGTTCTCTTTAATATCCTTTACCAGCAGCCGCTCAAACCCCGCGTTATAATACTTATCAATATTGTAAGGGTTTTTGGTGAACAGGTTGCTAAAGGCCTCTACCATGGTTAGGCGGGTATCAATATCATACTCAATGTACCTGATCTTGTCCAGCAGCTCGTCGCGCTCGCGTAGTTTACCGCTGTGTTTTTTTACGTTGATGGATATTAAAGACACATCATGCCCGAGGCTTACCAGCCCTTTAACCGTATTGCCAACAACAATAGGGTAACCGCCATTCTGCGGAAATGGTATACGATGTGTTAATATTAAGATCCTCAAAACGAGCAAATAATTGGTTGCCCAAAGGTATTAAACGTTGGAAGCTTTGGCAATGTGTAGCTTAAAAAATACTTAGCTGCGGGTCTGTTATCCGGAAAGTTTTACGATGATATGGCGTATGCCCCAGTTCTAATACCGCTTTACGGTGGCTAATTGTTGGGTAGCCTTTATTAGTATGCCAGTTATATTCGGGATGTTCTGAGGCAATTTGCTTCATATAATCATCGCGGTAGGTTTTGGCCAGGATTGACGCCGCCGCTATGCTGAAATATTTGCCATCGCCCTCAACAATGCAGGCATGCGGCGTACTGCCATATTTGTTGAACCGGTTGCCATCAATAATTAAAAATTGCGGCGCCATGTGCAGCTTGGCAATAGCCCTGTGCATAGCCAGGAAAGAAGCATTTAAAATATTGATCTCGTCAATCTCCAGATTATCACACCAAGCCACCGCATAGGCTATGGCTTTTTGCTCTATCTCAATACGGAGCGCATAGCGGACATCTTCGCTGAGTTGTTTGGAGTCGTTTAGTAAGTGGTGGTCAAAATCATCGGGTAAGATAACAGCGGCGGCAAATACCGGCCCCGCAAGACAACCTCTGCCTGCTTCATCACATCCGGCCTCAATAAATTCGTGCTGGTACCTGGCTAATAACATCCGCTCTTTCTCTCCAAAATCAATGGTTATACAAATATCTTAAAATATACCGGTGACGGGCAATGCATGTTGAAAAATAAAACAAGACCGGTTCATTCAAACCAACAACAAACACGTGTGTTATAACGCTATGCGGATCATAAAAAGTGCTGCGTTTTTAATTTGTTTTTTTTGCGGGATGTGTGGCATGGCGCAAAAAAAAGCGGCTTTGCCTCACGGAATGGTATTTGGGAATAAACCAAAAGGCATTGCGCCGGTACCTGCCGAAAAAATAGAAACTTTTATGGGCCGTAAAATACGGCAAACAACCGCTATAAGAGGAAAAGTGATAAATGTAACCAAAGAAAAAGGAGGGTGGTTTTTGATGGATGCGGGGAAGGGTAAAACCATTGAAGCGCATTTTACCAATTATAACGTAACCCTGCCTAAAGCAATGGCCGGGCGTACGGTAATTATTGAAGGTGTGGCCCAGCGACAGTTAATAGCCGATGATTTGCAGCACTTTGCAGGCGATACTGTAACAGGCTCTAAACAGCACAAAATAAAGGTTAACCCAAAGCAACGGATAACTTTTGAGGTGAAAGGATTAGTTGTAGAGAAGTAGGGCTTGCCATATGGGTGGCGAATTCTTGTACCATAACATGCCGCTTAAAACAAAAAATAGCGACAGGTGTAAAACCCATCGCTATCTCAAACGCTTTTCGTTTAATGTTTTAGCTTCTTATGCCTGGCTATGCAAACCTTGCTTCTTTGGTTAAAACCGATGGCTCTACGTCAAGATAATCTGCAAAAAGCTCTTTTATTTTTTGATTAACCTCGGCACGGTTAACGGTTGATGCATCCCGGCGGCATTTTAAATAATGTTCGCGGGCTATTTTTTCGCTGAGGTCGCCAAGTGTTTTTACTTTTAGCTCCTTGCCAAATTTCCCGGCAAGCACCAAGCCAAGAATGGCAATGCCGCCGCAAATATACCCGGCTATTTCGCTGTAAAAAGTAATACCTACAGCCGCAAGCAAAAGCAAACTAAAGGCCCACACTATCCATTGTTTTGGTTGCAGCAGGCTCATATGGAAACCCATTTCGGCTTCAATATCAGCCACAACCTCAATCCTGTTATCCCTCGGGAAAATTTCCGAAAGCTTGGTTTGGGGTTTAAGCAGGTATTTATCAACCGGGTTTTTTGAGTTGATCGCATTGCGCAACTTGTAAAAAGCCTGCTGCGTTGTGCAGCTATCTGAATGTTGTTGTTTAACCTTATTAACCACCAAATCACATAATGATCCAAATGTTTTAACCTCTTTAAGGTCGGAATCAGTAAAGTTGATTTGAAAAGTTTTTTCAATCTTTAATAAGACATCACCTATATCTTCCGCGTCAAAATCATTTAGTTTGATGCCCGCGGTGTTATTCTTTAGATTAAGTTTCAATACAATAGAACTAAATTAAACCATTGTTGCCGTCAAAAAAAAATCAAACGGCAACCCCACACTCCCAATTCAAAACTGGTGCCAGTATTTGAATTATTTACTTAAGTACATTGATTTTTCTTTATACAGGTGCCTAAAATAGGGGTCCTGCAGATCAGGAATAAACCTGATAGCCTCTCCTGTTGATTTCATTTCAGGGCCAAGCTCCTTATTCACTTCCGGGAACTTATCAAACGAAAATACAGGTTCTTTTATTGCATATCCTTTTAGCTTACGCTCAATGGTAAAGTCTTTTAATTTGTTAACACCCAGCATTACTTTGGCTGCAATGTTTATGTAAGGTACATCGTAAGCTTTAGCTATAAATGGCACCGTACGTGATGCGCGGGGGTTAGCCTCTATCACATATACCTTATCGTCTTTCACCGCGAATTGTATGTTCAATAAGCCACTAACGTTTAACGCGCGGGCAATTTTTTCGGTGTATTCTTCCATCTGGCTAATTACGTTGTCAGACAGGTCAAACGGTGGCAGTACCGCAAATGAATCGCCGGAATGGATACCTGCGGGCTCAATATGCTCCATCATACCAATAATGTGTACATCTTCACCATCGTGAATAGAATCTGACTCGGTTTCTGAGGCGCGGTCAAGGAAGTGGTCAATTAATACCCGGTTACCGGGTAAATTTTTCAACAGATTTACCACCGCTTTTTCCAGGTCCTCATCGTTTATAACAATGCTCATGCCCTGGCCACCCAATACATAACTCGGGCGAACCAATACCGGGTAACCTACCTCATGTGCAACTTCCAGGGCTTCTTCAGCACTTTCAGCAACACCATATTTAGGATAAGGGATCTCCAGTTCTTTCAGCAGGTCAGAGAAACGGCCGCGGTCTTCGGCAATATCCATATTGTTGAAAGATGTACCTATAATTTTAATGCCATGCTCATGCAGCTTCTCGGCCATTTTAAGGGCTGTTTGCCCGCCTAATTGCACAATTACACCATAAGGTTTTTCAAGGTCGATGATCTCGCGTACATGCTCCCAAAAAACGGGCTCAAAGTACAGCTTATCGGCCATGTTAAAATCTGTTGATACTGTTTCGGGGTTACAGTTGATCATGATAGCCTCAAAACCGCTTTCTTTGGCAGCAAGCAAGCCATGTACACAGCTGTAATCAAACTCAATACCCTGGCCAATACGGTTAGGGCCCGATCCTAATACAATTATCTTTTTCTTTTCAGACGGGATGGATTCGTTCTCGCCCTCGTAAGTGGAGTAGTAGTAAGGTGTTTTGGCCGAAAACTCTGCCGCGCAGGTATCAACCATTTTGTAAACACGTTTAATGCCCAGGCTCCTGCGGCGCTGGTAAACATCTTCTTCGGTTACGTTACCTAAAACGTAGGCTATCTGGGTATCAGAAAAACCACGTTGCTTTAAGGTGAAGAAGAAATCTTCAGGGATATTATTTAGCGAGTAGCGGCGCAGTTCAGTTTCTACGTTCACTACATCCTGGATCTGGTTCAGGAACCAGCGGTCAATTTTTGTAACTTTCCTTATTGATTCAATTGGTACACCCAGACTCATGGCATCATAGATGTGGAACAACCTGTCCCAGCTTGGATGTTCAAGGCTGTGCATTATCTCATCAAGATTGCGGCTTTGGCGGCCATCGGCACCTAAACCGGCGCGGCCTATCTCCAGGCTCTGGCAGGCTTTCTGCAAAGCCTCTATAAAGCTGCGGCCAATACCCATTACCTCACCTACCGATTTCATGGTAAGGCCCAGTTCGCGGTTGGCGCCTTTAAACTTATCAAAGTTCCAGCGGGGGATTTTAACGATCACGTAATCCAAAGTCGGCTCAAAATAAGCTGATGTTGTTTTGGTGATCTGATTTTCTATTTCATCAAGGTTGTAACCTATGGCCAGTTTGGCAGCTATTTTAGCGATTGGGTAACCGGTTGCTTTTGATGCCAGGGCTGATGAACGCGAAACCCGTGGGTTTATCTCAATAGCGATAATGCTTTCATCGGCAGGGTTTACAGAGAACTGTACGTTACAGCCGCCCGCAAAATTACCAATGGCGCGCATCATTTTAATGGCCTGGTTGCGCATATCCTGGTAACAGCGGTCGCTTAGTGTCATGGCCGGGGCCACGGTTATCGAGTCGCCTGTATGGATGCCCATTGGATCAAAGTTCTCAATAGAGCAAATGATGATCACATTGTCATTATTGTCTCTCAGTAACTCCAGCTCATATTCTTTCCAGCCTAAAACAGCCTGCTCAACCAATACCTCATGGGTTGGCGATGCCTGCAGCCCGCGGCTTAACGCGGCATCAAATTCTTCTTTTTTGTGAACAAAGCCAGCGCCTTTACCGCCCAGCGTATAGCTTGGCCGTATAACCAGCGGGAAACCAATATCCTGCGCGGCTTCTTTACCTTCTAAAAACGAGTTTGCAATTTTTGAGTTAGCCACCCCTACGCCTATATCAACCATTAACTGGCGAAAAGCTTCGCGGTTTTCTGTTTTTTCAATTGCGGCAATATCTACACCAACAATTTTAACACCGTATTTTTCCCATAAACCCTGCTCGTCGGCCTCAATACAAAGGTTTAACGCGGTTTGGCCGCCCATGGTAGGCAGTACGGCATCTATTTTTTGTTCGATAAGTATTTTCTCAATGCTTTCGCAGGTAAGAGGTAGCAGGTAAACGTGGTCACCAATTACTTTATCCGTCATGATTGTAGCAGGGTTGCTATTAATGATGGATACGGTAATGCCTTCTTCTTTTAGAGAAAGGGCTGCTTGCGATCCCGCATAATCAAATTCACATGCCTGGCCTATAATAATAGGGCCTGAACCAATAATTAATACGGATTTGATGGAAGTATCTTTGGGCATAGGGCTTTTAAATCAAAAGTGTTAAGTAAAAAGTCAAAATCAACGGAATTTTATGCCTTTTCCTATGCGCTGAATGCGAAAAAATCCCGACATCAGCGTCGGGGTGCAAAGATAGTAATTTACAGAGATTTGAAATTAAAATTTAAAATTTAATATAAGGCCGCACAATATACAGTTATAGCATGCAATTAATAATGCAGAAATTCACCTCTATTATCTTAATGCAAAGTTAACAGGTACACTATATGTAACCTTTGTGGGCTTACCCATTATTGTGCCCGGTAGCCATTTAGGTGATTTTTTTAGCACCCGCAAAGCTTCATTATCAAGCCCCGGGCTTACCGATCTAAGTACTTTAATATCACTTAAGCTGCCATCCTTTTCTATAACAAAGGTGAGTATTACCCGCCCCTCAGTATTTTTTTGGCGCTCGTCTTCCGGATAACTTATGTTGTTGCTTAGGTAGCCGCCAAATGCTTTTACCCCGCCTTTAAATTGGGGAGATGTAAACCGGCTGCCGCGATATTTGGTTATCTCGCCATTGCCTGTTATAGACTCGCCGCTTATTAGTTCACCATTCTTATAAATCTCCGTAGAAGTAATGTTCCTGTTCTTGAAATCAATTGTCCAGGTGCCTTCTCTTTTACCTCTAACAACTTTACCCGCATCGCTGATGTAATTAAATTTTTCATCAAAACCCTTATAATAACCTTCGCCATCTTCTACCTGTACAGTACCAAGCGAGTCATAGTTTGCAATTATTAAAAAGTTATCCTTAATATTATCTACCGCGGTGCTATCAGTATATTTTAAAGCCCGGTATAGTTTGCCATTTGAATAATATTCAAAAAAATCGCCCAATTTTACGTTGTCTTTATAAAAACCAAAGCTCTGCTTTTTACCCGATTCGTAATATGTGGCGCATTGCCCTTCGTAGAGAGGTGGATCTATGGTTCGTGATTTACCTATAAGTTTTGGCTTTCCGTTTTTATAAAATTCAAAAACATTGTACAATACCGAGGCCGAATCCGGAGGCTTTATAATCCTTATATAGTCGGCACTATCGGGCTGATTAATGTACTTGCCGTCTGTTTTTAAATAATAGACGGCTTGCTGGGCAAATAACGAATTAGTAAGGAATAATAACAAAGAAGTAAAAAACAGTTTCATCAAGATGTTGAATGAACTTATTTGATGAGCTTGTTGTTTGAATCAGGGAATATCAATATTGGTTCGTAAGCGCGGGCCTCTTCAACCTCCATGTAAGCGTATGACATGATGATAACAATATCGCCAACCTGGGCAAGCCGCGCTGTAGCGCCGTTAAGGCATACTGTTCCGCTTCCCCGTTCGCCTTTTATTACATAGGTTTCAAAACGGGCGCCGTTGTTATTGTTAACAATCTGCACCTTTTCGTTAGGTATAATGTTAGCCGCTTCAATTAAATCTTCATCAATGGTAATACTGCCAACATAATTCAATTCGGCTTGTGTTACCTTAACGCGATGAAGCTTTGATTTTAATACCTCAATAATCATGGTGCAAAGGTAAGGATATTTGGTTGATGGTTCATAGCTGATAGTTGATGGTTATTGTTGGCTCATTGTAATAAGTATAAGACACTATTATGATGTAACAACCTGTTTAAAACTACACCATCAACATATTGTCTATCAATCTTGTTTTGCCAATGCGCGCTGCTGTAAGGGCAACAATGGTTTGAGAGCTTTCATTGGCCGGTAAAAGCGTTTTGCCATCAGCCAACTCAAAATATTCCGGCTCAACGCCCGGTTCGGCCTGCAGCATATTCATGGCCTCCAGCTCCAGGTTGTAAACGTTTTTAATGTCGAAATTAGCTTTGACCCAGTTCAGGGTTTTTGATAAAATCAGGGCATGCTGCCTGTCATCCGCAGATAAATGAATGTTTCTGGAACTCATGGCTAAACCTTCGGGCTCGCGCTCAATAGGGCACATTACCATTTTAACCGGCAGCTTAAATATTTCAACCATTTTGCTTACCACCAAAAACTGCTGATAATCTTTTTGCCCCATGTAAAGAGCGGTTGGCTTAACAATATCAAGCAGTTTATAAACCACCTGGGTTACTCCCTGGTAATGCCCCGGCCTAAATTCGCCCTCAAGCAAAAACTCCAGCTGGCCAATATTTAAATGCCATTGCTCATTGTCATCATAAATCTCCGTCACACCCGGATTGAACAAAATATCGCAATCAACAGCGCTTAATTTGGCTATATCGGACTCAATAGGCCGCGGATAATTTTCGAGATCTTTAGGGTCATTAAACTGGGTAGGGTTTACAAATATGCTGCAAACCACTATATCGTTGCCCTGTTTGGCTTGTTTAATTAACGATAGGTGGCCGTTGTGCAACGCGCCCAAAGTAGGCACAAAGCCAATTTTTTTATTGCCAATGGCTAATAAATACTCCTGAATTTGCTTGCGGGTAGTGAATATCTTCAATGTAAATAGGGTTGTAAAAACTTGGCAAAGGTGTGTATTTGATTGAAAATTACCAAATGGGCTTGCATAAATGGTTGCCAGTTCATATAATAATGCTTATATTTGCGGACTCAAATTTTTGACTTCTTTACATTTTAAAATTCTGATTAGTGATGGGTAAATCTAAGCTTTTGTTCATAACTCATGAAATGTCTCCTTTCCTTGAACTCACAAAAATTGCCGAAATAACACGCCAGCTTCCGCAAGCAATGCAGGAAAAAGGTTTTGAAATACGCATTTTAATGCCACGTTTCGGGAATATTAATGAGCGCAGGAATCGTTTGCATGAAGTTATCCGTTTATCAGGGATGAATATTATTATCAATGATAATGATAATCCACTGATCATAAAAGTTGCTTCAATACCAGCAGCGCGTATGCAGGTTTACTTTTTAGATAATGAAGAGTATTTTCAGCGTAAGCATGTGTTTAATGACAAAGACGGTAAATTTTATGCCGATAATGATGAGCGCATGATCTTCTTTTGCAAGGGTGCATTAGAAACTGTTAAAAAATTAGGATGGGCTCCGGACGTTATCCATTGCCATGGCTGGATGAGCGCATTGGTTCCGGCTTATTTAAAAACTACATACAAGGATGATCCTACCTTTAAAAATTCAAAAGTAGTTTACTCTATTTATGATAATGATTTTAAAGAGAAAATGGATCCTGACTTTGCACGTAAAGCCGTAATGGGTGATATGACCGAAACCCATACTGAGCTTTATAAAGAAGGTACTAATTCTGCAATGTATGCAGGTGCTATCCATTACAGTGATGGCATTGTACTTGGCGGCGCTAATATTGATGCGGATGTGTTAAATAATGTTAAAAACAGCAATAAATCGGTATTAGAATACGTTTCCACTTCAGATTTCGAAAATTATTACAATTTTTACGACGAAATTACCAATGACGAATTGGTGCATGTTGCATAAAGCTTTTAAAACTATATATGAAATTTTCCAAATTAGGCTTATTAACCCTGTTAATAAGTCTTTTTATTTTGAATAGCTGTAAAAACCAGGATTCCATTGGTTTAGGTGTTGATGCCGGTAGCCAGCTTAATGGTACTTTAATGGTTGATACCAATATAAACGTTACCACGCTGCCTGAAGATACTGTAGCCGCCTACGCATTATTCAGAACCCCGCTATCTTATTTTAAAGACCCCGAATTAGGTATTACCGAGGCAAATATTGCAGCCGCTATAAATTTGCCAGGCAGTACCACATATACTTTGCCAACAGGTACTTTAACAATTGATTCATCTGTTTTAGTGTTGCCTTATGCCGATGGTTTTTACGGCGATTCACTTACATCAAGGTTTAAATTAGATGTACACCAGCTAAGCGAGCAGATTAAAAGCGGGACACCCTATTATAACAATAAAGTGTGGGCGTATGATGCTGCATTATTAGGTACTAAAACCTTTACTGCCCGTTCACATGATACCATAAGAATATTTAATATTTTAAAAGGCCGTTCAGATACGCTTATAAAAGCCGCGCCACAATTGCGTGTACCTATTAGCCCGGCTTTTGTTAATCAATATTTGTTGGGAGATGGCGCTACTGCATATCGGGCATCAACTACAGCATTTCAAGCCGCGGTTAAGGGATTGTATCTTACTTTAGATAAAAGCCAAACAACCGGCCCGGGTGGAAACATCATGTTTACATTAGATTCTGCCCGTATCACGGTATATTACAGAGCTAATAATGCCGGGGTAATTGACACATCTTCAGCTACAATGCCGGTTCAGATCGGCGCACATGCAGTCCAGATCAAGCATACATACAGCACTAAAGTACAGGCAGCTATTAATAATACATCTACCGATGGCTTGTTTTATTTAAAGGGCGAAGTGGGCTTAAGGGCTAAAGTAAGCTTCCCTAATATTAAAAATACTTTTGCCGGTGTAGGCAATGTGGTAATTAACCGGGCCGAACTTGTTGTTAAAGCTGCCCCCGGCACAACTATACCCTACAGGGCCGCACCAAGGCTAACCATGTATCAATGGGATATTGCAAAACAACGTACAAGGATACAGGATGCATCAGCCTCTGACCCGCGGGGGGCAAATGCGGGCTCTACCTTCGGTGGCTTTTATAATTCAGCAACAGGCGAATACCACTTTACGGTAACCGGTTATATCCAGGACCTTATCAGCGGGAAAACGGTAGATTACGGAACATTTATTTCTCCGGTTAACCCGGCACTGGGTAGTACAATAGATATTAGCCCTACCGCTCAGTTTGCCGAACGTGTTATATCTTTCGGTAAAAACTCTCCGGATCGCATTAAGCTTAACATCATCTACACTAAAATTAATAAGTAGAATAACCCGGTATCCATGTTTGTTGTTACAATAAACATGGATATTGAGGTATTACTGCTATTTTTGGCCCCATACATCTAAATTTGAATTTATGTGCGGTATAGTAGGATATATAGGTTACAGGGATGCTTATCCAATAGTTATAAAAGGATTACACCGTTTAGAGTATCGCGGATATGACAGCGCCGGCGTAGCTTTAGCCGATAACGGGTTAAAGGTTTACAAAAAAGCGGGCAAAGTTAGCGACCTTGAAAACTTTGTTAAAGGCGTAAAACTAACAGGCACTGCCGGCATGGGCCATACCCGCTGGGCTACCCATGGCGCCCCAAGCGACAGAAACTCTCACCCACATTCATCAGGCGACCGTAAACTCACAATAATACATAACGGGATTATTGAAAATTATGGTGTGCTTAAAGAAGCATTGATAGCCAAAGGCCATACTTTTAAAAGCGATACCGATACGGAGGTTTTAATACACCTGATTGAAGATATCCAAAAAGTTACCGGGCTTGATCTGCGCGAAGCGGTAAGGCTTGCCCTTAACAGGGTGGTTGGCGCTTATGCTATAGTTATTATGAGTGCCGATGAGCCGGATGAACTGATAGCGGCACGTAAAGGCAGCCCTATGGTTATTGGGGTTGGTAAAGGCGAATACTTTATAGCATCTGATGCGACACCAATTGTTGAGTATACCAAGAACGTTATCTATTTAAATGATAACGAAATTGCTTATGTAAGGCGAGACAACCTGCTGATCAAAAATATTGACAATACTGTACAAACCCCCTATATACAAGAGCTTGAATTAAAGCTGGAAATGCTTGAAAAGGGCGGCTACGATCACTTTATGCTGAAGGAGATATACGAGCAGCCCCGTTCTATACGCGATTGTTTACGCGGGCGCATTTATCCCACACAGGGTTTGGTGCAACTGGGCGGTATAAAAGAGTATGTTGAAAAGCTCAAAAATATCGACCGTATTATTATTGTTGCATGCGGTACCTCATGGCATGCAGGCCTTGTAGGTGAGTATTTAATTGAAGAATATGCACGCGTGCCTGTTGAAGTGGAGTACGCTTCTGAATTTAGGTACCGCAACCCTATCATCACATCAAAAGATCTGGTAATTGCTATTTCACAATCTGGTGAAACGGCCGATACTATGGCAGCTATTGAGCTGGCTAAAGAAAAGGGCGCTACTATATTTGGTATATGTAATGTTGTTGGCGCATCAATACCGCGTTTAACACACGCCGGCGTTTATACGCATTCTGGGCCCGAGATTGGGGTTGCTTCAACCAAAGCATTTACCGGGCAGGTTACTGTATTAACGCTGATAGCTTTTTACATAGCCCAGCAAAGGGGTACTATTACGCAAAGCAAATTTGTTGAATACCTAACCGAACTGAATGAGATCCCTGATTTGGTTGAGCAGGCTTTAAAATCAAACGACCAGGTTAAGATAATAGCCGAGCGGTTTAAAGATTCAACCAACTGTTTGTTCCTGGGGCGCGGAAGCTCGTTTCCGGTTGCGCTTGAAGGTGCTTTAAAGCTGAAGGAAATATCATACATACACGCGGAGGGTTATCCTGCTGCCGAAATGAAACATGGCCCCATAGCGTTAATTGATGCAGAAATGCCGGTAATATTTATCGCCACAAAAAATTCATCATATGAAAAAGTGGTGAGTAATATACAAGAGGTAAAAGCCAGGGGTGGTAAAATTATTGCCATCGTATCTGAGGGGGATACCGAAGTTAAAGAGATGGCCGATTATGTCATAGAGATCCCGTTAACCGGCGAGACATTTGTGCCGCTGCTGGCAACCATACCACTGCAACTATTGGCTTACCATATAGCTGTACTGCGCGGTTGTAATGTTGACCAGCCACGTAATTTGGCTAAGTCGGTAACGGTGGAGTAAAGGAAAAAGAAGGATTAAATATAATTACAGGATAAAGCTGTCTTCAAAAGAGACGGCTTTGTTAATTTCCGGATGCTTTTTCAAGGGGCTTGCCGGGTTTTAAAAACCCATTTAAAATGGCTGCAATTATTATCACCCCAACGCAACCAATTGCATTTAGCCACAGGTAAGCCACCGCGTTATAATACCCCATTATACATATTATGGCTTCGGTAAGTACAGCGGCAATAAATACGGCTGTACCGTTTATGCGTTTAATATAAAAAGCCACTATAAAAACGCCCAATATGGTGCCATATATATAGGAACCTAACTGGTTAACGGCCTCTAAAAGATTGCCCATTTTACTTGCATAAAGGGCCATTACAATGCAAACCAATCCCCAAAAAATAGTTGCCAGGCGCGATGCCGTCACATAGCTTTTATCAGATGCATCGGGTTTAATGATCCGTTTATAAATATCTACCACGGTTGTTGATGCCAGAGAGTTTAACCCGCTTGCTGTAGAGCCCATTGATGCCAGAAATATAATAGCGATGAGTAAGCCTATCAGTCCCTTAGGCAAATAATGGGTAACAAAGGTGAGGAATACATAATTGGTATCATCTGTATTAGCGTTTTCGTTATTCTTTTTGATAACCGCTATAGCATCCTGCCTGATAATGCCCGCCTGTACGTTGGCCAGTTTCAATGCATCCTGCGCATGCGAAACCTGCTCGGGGTTGTTACTATCAATGGCTTTTACCAGCTCATTGGCCTTTATTTTTTTCTGTTTAAAAGCTTCGGTATATTGTTGTTCCAGGTAGTTATACTGTGTTGCATAGCTGCTTTTTTTAACCTGCTCAACCTCATAATTATTAAAAAATACCGGTGGGCG
Organism: Mucilaginibacter sp.; assembly: GCF_041660805.1. GTDB lineage: Bacteria > Bacteroidota > Bacteroidia > Sphingobacteriales > Sphingobacteriaceae > Mucilaginibacter. The sequence continues at coordinate 58,756 of NZ_JBAZVP010000002.1, forward strand.
GTTAAACTGGTAAAAACTGAATACCAGTACACCTATCAGTAATATCAAAAACTGCATAGGTATTTTCAGCAACCCGTTCATGATCAACCCTAACCTGCTTTGCCCAACTGAGCTGCCGGTTAAATACCGGCCCACCTGGCTTTGGTCTGTACCGAAGTAAGACAATTGCAGGAAAAAACCGCCAATAATTCCGCTCCATATATTGTAGCGGTTATCAGGGTCAAACTTCCAGTCGATGACATTCATGCGGCCCAGGTTACCGGCCAGTTTAATGGATTTAATAAAGCCTACATCTGCAGGCATCAGCATCACCACAAATACACCGGCTAAAAACATCCCCGAAAAAATGATTGTCATTTGCAGCAGCTGGGTGTACGATACCGCTTTTGCACCGCCATAAACGGTGTAGAATAAAACCAACCCACCTATAAACAGGGTGGTATAAGTAGTATTAATGTGTAATATGCCCGATAAGATGATAGAAGGCGCATAAATGGTGATCCCGGTAGACAGGCCACGCTGGATCAGGAATAAAAAGGAAGTAAGCACGCGTGTTTTAAGATCAAACCGCTTTTCCAGAAATTCGTATGCTGTATATACCTTAAGCTTATGAAAAATGGGTACAAACGTAATACACAAAACGATCATGGCCAGTGGCAGGCCGAAGTAGAATTGCACAAAACGCATCCCATCGCTATATGCCTGGCCCGGTGCGGATAGGAAAGTGATGGCACTGGCCTGCGTTGCCATTACAGATAGCCCCACGTGGTACCAGGGTAATGAGCGGCTGCCCAGATACTGGTCTATATTTTTATTACTGCCGCTTTTCCACACGCCATAAATTACTATGGCAAGCAGTGTAATAACTAATACTATCCAATCGGTTAAGCTCATTCAAATGACCTTGTAATGAGCCAAAACACAATAATTAAAAAAACCAGCCACACGACAACAACGCCGTAAAACTGGTTCCAGTTACGTATAAATGAAGGAAGCTCGCTATCTTCAGGCCTCTTCACGGCCTTTCACCAAAAACTTAAGGAACACTGCTGCAGTAAGTAAACCAAAAACACCACCTACCGGTATCCAAATAAAACCTCTTTCAACAATTGCACCTACAAACATGCCGCAAACTAATGCTACAAGGTAGAATACATAATCGTAATTTTTTTCTTCCTGATGATGTGGGTGATGATGATGTGACATAGTATCGTATATTAAATTTTCGTTGCAAATTTATATTATTAAACCATTGATGCCTAATGCAATTATTAGTTTTTTGGCTTACTCAATAAATTTATAAATAAGCGGTAAGCGCCGGATTAGTAAGTATAATTTTTAAGCGCATTTTTTATTGCCGGGTTTTTAATGTTTTGAATAACCGGAATTATATCTTTTGGCCGGTACTTCGCCCAAACCTTGTTGTACTTAGTTATTAAGAAGTAAAAAAAATATTCTCTTACAAAGGGATTTGGATATTTTACAATATAGTTTAATAGGTTATCAAAGTTTTTCTCCGAGTCTATGGGGTTGAATTTTATATGTGTTAAATTGTAAAAAAATGCGCTAAAGGTTTCCTCCATGCGGTACGTATAACTGGTATCGGCAGGAATAAAGTTTGTGTTTAAGAATGCCGTGGATACTTTCTCAGAGAAAGCAGGGAATTGTTTTTTATTATATGTAGCAAGTTCGCTTTCAAAATATATAGCATTAGATAAAAATTCAAAATTAGTTGCTCGTGCTATATAGTCTATAAAAGACTTATCATAGCTATATTTATGTAGGTAGAAATTGTAATACTTAAGTCTAAAAGCATGAAACTTTGCTAAATCAGCATAAAAAGCTAAAGAATTGTTTTGATATTTAACATTTTTAAAATCGAGATATACTTCTCCATCTATTTTTCTAACAGTTACAAAATTTGAAAATGTATAGTTTTTCGCATTATTGCCTGTAGCCGTTATTGTATCCTTAAAACTTTCATCGTCCCACACGATTAGCTTATACATCAATTTAACGTCATCCCCGGGTGTAACTAAAATTGGTCGTCCGTTTATATAAATAACACCGGGTTTATTATCAAAATAATTTAATGAATAATGTTCTTCATCTATTTTTGTTAAATTATAATTAACCGGCTTTTCAAAAATGGAACGCCTCTCAACTTTTATTCTCTTCGTGTTCTGTAAGGTAATATCTATTGTGGCCCTATTTTGTGCGCAAATACTAAAGGGAAGATATAAAAGGACTAAAATTAAAAAAAATCTCATATAATTTACAGTTAAGTTGCGGTTTCGAATTTGTAAGGGTTTTTTAAAAGCTATGAAAAATAGCATCCTCCTAAAAATAAATAAATCGGGATGCTATTCTGTTAGAGTTAATCAAATAATCAAATTACTTTTTTGATTATTGATCTTTCAATAAATTAATTATTTCTAACACCAAAAACCACCGGTAGTATCATTACTACAGTAATTATGCAATCCCAGCTGTCCACTATGAGGCACTGTGTTGCAGTTACCTTCGTAAAGGTAAATTGTTCCATTATTTATTCCCGTACAATAAATTGAGCCACCCATTGGTTCGCATAATGTGGGGCAGGGATTGCCATTATTACCGCCTGGATCTACTAATCCACCTAAAACATTTTTCATCTCAGCACGGCTGAGTTTGTTAAATTTTGACATTGTATTAGATTTATTAAATTATTTACATTTGCCGTATCCACGCCCCGGCAATTTAAGGCTGCATGTATTTTTAAAGTTCATGCTCTTTACTTTGGCCAAAAGTTCCTTATTGCTGTCAGACCAGCATATATACTTAATATCTTTTATTTTGTATGTATCCGCTAAACGGTATCCGTTTATCGGCAGGTTGGGCGGGGATTTTACTTCGGGCGCTTTGCATCAAGTTTTTTAATTGCGCACTATCAGGGACCATTATAGCATCCTTTTTATTGTAGGCTATAAGTATTGTTCGTAACTGTATGTCGGCATTGGGGTTTAGCCATTCAATTAAAACAGCAGCAGGGTTGGTAGTCCTTGTTTTAAATAACATGTGATGAATAGGTTAATGATCTTAACACTATAAATTTATTTAATATTTATTAAATAACTGCAAATTAATAAGGCTTATTTCATCTGCTTTTGATAAAGTAATTATGCCATGAGAAACGATGGGGATTTATCTATGGTTAGTTTTTTGGCTTACTCAATAAATTTATAAATAAGCGGTAAGCGCCGGGTACACCTGCGGGCAATTCCCTGAAGAAAGCAAGCGATGTGTACACAAAACGCCCTTTGCCGAAATTCGCTACAATAAGCGCTCCCTTATTAGGGGCCATGCCGGTATCGTTCATTTGCAGGGGCGTACTGTACTGGCTGTCTGCATTGTCTACAAAATATAACCCCCGTTCCTGTATCCAGCCATTAAAGTCGGTATCGGTTATTTTGTTTGGGTAGTTAAGTACCGGGTTTTGCGGATCGGTAAAGGTTACCTTAGCACCTTCTTCGGTTACACGCTGGTTAACTACCGTAAAAGGGTACGGGCCAATATTACGGGTAACTAACCCGTTGTTATTATTGTATTGTACCAGCAGGTTGCCGCCATTCTTTACATATTCCATCAGCTTTGGCTGCCCATAGGCCAGGCGTTCGTTCACATTATATGCACGCACTCCGGTTACTATGGCATCATACACAGAAAGGTCGCCGTTAATGATCTCGCCTTCGGTTAACTGATGTACATCATAGCCTACTTCACGTAATGCTTCAGGTACCAGATCGCCGGCACCGGCTATGTAGCCAATTTTTTTGCCAGCGGTTTTCAGGTCTATGTTTACCAGTTTAGCTTGTGCCGGCGGGAAAATAGTGATGGCGGGTATATGGACATATTTTATGTTTAGCAAACCCTGAGAAAATGATTTACCATTTGCTGTCGCGATAACCTCGAAATTGCTGGTGTTAGGTTTGCTATCTGTTGGGGTAACGCTGAAAGCTACCGTCCATTCATCACCTTTGTTTTTGCCGGTAAAATCTATCTTCTCCGGGCTTATTTTCCAACCCGCAATAGGTTTTATGCTGATATTGCCGCTGGCACTGGTGAAGCTTTTTAGTTTTACCTGTACACTTTGTGGTTTGGTGTTATTAAAAACATAAACCTTGTCGGCTATGTCGGCAGTAACAGGTGGCGCAATCACCAATGGCTGGTAAACTTCGCCACGGGCAGGATCTGTGTATTTATATTCAACCGGGGTTTGATAGGTAATTGTAGTGTTTGATATTTTAAAACTTACAGTAACCGATGGGGGTATATTTTGAGGCAATGTTTTTTGCCCTATTAATTTATCGTTCTCTAAATATTCGGTGTTGTAAAAACCAACGCTGTGCGGGTTTTTTAACCAATAAGGCTGGGTAATGTCATCAGCAGGCATTTCGCTGTCAATAGTTGTAAGATTGTTGCTTACTAATGCTGTAGTGCTGCTGTTTGCTGTAACGCTAACCGGCAGGCTGCTTCTTAAAATAACTTGTGTGCGTACTTTTACTATATCGCCCAGTGCATAGCTTGCTTCATTTGCATAACTTTCAAACCACAAGCCGGCGCAGGCAGCTATCAGGCCCTTTAACTCCTTAGTTTTTTGTTTGTGCCAATATTCATAATCGGCAGCGCCGGTTTGTGATAGCCTGACATTCTGCAGGGCTTTATCAGTTGCAATAGTCTGATCAATTTTAGTTAGTAACGCTAACAAAGGTTGCACCGATGCTTGCGGAGAATCGGCCTTAAAGGTTTTATTAATGGCGGCTAACTGAGCGGTTATCTGTGCGCCACCTGCTACCCTGCTCCAGGTAACATCTACCCCATCCATTAAATCGGTTTTTGGTGCATCGCCCAAAATAGTTTTAAAATATTCATAAGCATCGCCCCGCTGCTTTGCCGAACCAAAGCCCTGTGTTTTGTGGCTTGAGCGGCTTTCGGCAGCTATTTCGCCATAACTTTTGCCCAATAAAGTATTATATCCGCCAACATTAATTTTAAACTGATCGGGCGATGTAGTATTAGTATTGCCAAAGTTAAATGTATTCCAAAGCAGGCGCTTGGCCTGCCATACCTGTACATATTTTAATTGCTCGGGGTAACGGTTTGGATCTGCTGCTGCCGAGAAGGCTTCTTGTGCTAATATGGCCGATGAAGTATGGTGCCCATGGCCACCCTCGCCGGTTGTAGGGAAGCGGCAAATCATTACATCGGGCCTAAAATTGCGGATCACCCAAACCATATCTCCCAGTACTTTGTCCTTATCCCAGATCTTTAAAGTTTCTTCCGGCCCTTTTGAAAAGCCAAAGTCATTGGCACGGGTAAAAAATTGTTCGGCACCATCTATACGGCGGGCCGCTAAAAGCTCCTGTGTACGGGTTAATCCTAAAAGTTCGCTTTGTTCGGTACCTATCAGGTTTTGCCCGCCATCGCCGCGGGTTAATGATAAATACCCGGTACGGTAATGTTTTTCCTGCGCCAGATAAGCCAGCAGGCGGGTATTCTCATCATCGGGGTGGGCGGCAACGTATAATACACTGCCCAGCACGTTTAGTTTCTTTAAGTTTTGCTGGATAGTGCCAACATCCGTAGCCGGAGAAGTTTGTGCAGATACTGTAGAGGAAACAAGAAAAAATACAAGGATTAAGGGAAGGAAGCGCTTCATAGCAACAAATATATTGTAAAGATGTATTTCGCGATAACCGTAATGACGATATTATATCATGCGAAACTAATTTTTTGTAAAAATTAATCAAACGATTGATTTTTTTGGCATGGTAATCAATGTCTTACAAATTACTGACAAATCCAATTTTAATTAATCAATCGTTTGATTAATTTTGCGACGGAATGAATCAGACAATGGAAAAAGATAAGACAGAAAAAGCGGATAAAACAGATAAAAAGGATCATATCCTTGATGTGGCTGAAAAAGTTTTTGCTGAATTGGGATATGACGGGGCATCGACCCGGTTAATATCTGGCGAAGCCAATGTTAACATGGCCATGCTTAATTATTATTTCGGTTCAAAGGAAGGGGTTTTTATGGCCATTTTTGAACGCAGGATATCGTCATTCCAATCAATATTGCTAAGTATAGGGAACGATGACAGTATTAATGCCTGGGAAAAGCTTGACAGGTATATTGAAAGTTATGTAGACAGGGTTGTGAACAATAATTGTTTCCACGTAATGCTGCACAGGGAAATATCCAAATCAAAAAAAACAGAGCTTACTGATCAGATAGCCGGTATCATGATGAAAAACGTTAGCGTTTTTCAGGCCATTATTGATACTGGGATTAAAAGCGGCGAATTCAAAAAAGATACAGATTCGCAGTTGCTGGTAGCCACCATATTCGGCACCAAGAACTACTTAGTTAATACCCCGCACATTTCATCATTAATAATAGGGTATGATGTAATGGATAAAGAAAACCAGGATAAAAAGCTTAAACCGCGCTTAAAAACATATTTAAAAAGTTTGTTAAAAGCCTATTTAGTAAATGAAAATGATAACAATAAATAATAGTCCCTTGAAACCTTACCTTACAAACAAAGCTGTTAGGGCCGCGGTAAGTATGGCAATGCTGTTACTGGCAATGCTGTTTACAAACCCCGCCGCCGCCCAGGACAGGACACTTACCCTTGAAGAAGCTATAAAGCTTGGATTGGACAACAGTAAAGTGTTAAAACTTTCGCAATCAAAAATTGACCAGGCCGTATCACAGTATGAGCAGGCTAAAGACCAGGCATTGCCAACCGGCTCTGCAAGCTTTGGCTACAATCGTGCACAGATCCCTGCCCACAAACTTAATGTAGGCGAAGAAAGCCTGGTGCTACCTACCAGCGCGAACGCTTACTTAGGTACCCTATCAGTAAACCAGGTTATTTGGGCCGGCAACAAATTAAAGTACGCCCGCGAATCAACCAACCTGTTAACCCAGGTATCGCGCCTTGATGCGGTGAACGATAAGGATCAGATAGCTTATAGCATTATCAATTCTTATTACAACCTGTATAAAGTGTTGCAAAGCAAGAAAGTAGTTGAGCAAAACTTAGCCACTATTGATGCGCAGATAAAACAATCGCAACGTTTTTTTGACCAGGGTTTGGTTACAAAAAATGATGTATTACGCTTTCAACTACAGCGCTCCAATATTGAGCTGAACGGCATCGATCTGGAAAACAACCGCCGGATAATTAATTACAATATGGATATTTTATTGGGCCTGCCAGAAAGCACCCAGTTAAATATTGCACAAATAACCGAACCCAACAGGGATGCGGCACCTTTAGCTAATTACCTGGATACCGCGCTGGCTAACCGCCCCGAACTTATGCAGATGGATTTGCGTACGCGGGTTGCAGAAACCAATATCAAAACTATTAAGGCAAACACTACCCCTACGCTATCGGCAGCGGGCAGTGCTTATTATGTGGGCATATCAGGTAACCCCATCCCTAAAAGCGGCAACTTTATCACCCCTATATCCGTCGGCTTAACCCTCGGCTGGAACTTTGGCACATTGTGGACCAACAAAAACAAGGTTAATGAGGCCCGCTTGCAACGCGAAGAAGTGATCATTAACAAAGGCATCACTACTGATAATGTAAAGAACGAAGTAAATCAAAGCTATCAGAATTACATGGCTGCCCTGGATAAGATAAGGTTGCTGCAAACATCTATTAACCAGGCGCAGGAAAACAACCGCATACTGGAATCAAAATACAAGAGCAATATATCATCGGCCACAGACCGTGCTGATGCGCAAACCTTGCTTTACCAGGCACAGATAAACCTGGAATTGGCTAAAGCCGATGCAGGGCTTGCATATTACACATTAGTAAAATCAACAGGAAAACTTAACAAATAATTACAATACATAAAGAAATGGCAAACCAGGCGAACGAAACAGAAACCAAAAAGAAACCAAATAAGGTAGTCCCTATTATATTAGGTGTTTTACTGCTGGGTGGTATTATTTTCGGTATAAAAGAATACATATACTACAGCAAACATATTGATACGGATGATGCACAAATAGATGGCGATATAAGCCCGGTTGTGGCACGTGTTGGTGGTTATGTTGATAGTATTATGTTTGAAGAAAACACACACGTTAATAAAAACCAGCTGCTGGTTAAAATTGACGATCGTGATTACAAAGTTAAATTAGAGCAGGCACAAGCCGCACAGGTTGGTGCAAGCGCAGGCATTAACGTAGGCGAGTCGCAAATTTCTACTACTGCTGCTAATTCATCAAGCGCCAGGGCACAGGTTGCATCTGCTGCTGCACGGTTAGAGAAGGTAGAGAAAGATTACCAGCGTTACGCTAACCTTGTTAAAGACGGTTCAGTTACCCAGCAACAATTTGACCAGGCCAAAGCAGATCTTGATGTGGCCCGTGCTACTTATAATGCGGCAAAAGATGAATACAAAGCAGCCCAGCAGCAAATAGCAACAAGCCGTAGCCAGTTAAAGGTTACCAATACAGGTGTAAGCCAAAAGCAGGTTGATATTGACTATGCAAAACTGCAGTTAACCTACACCGATGTAAAAGCGCCATCATCCGGACTTGTATCTAAAAAGAATGTACAGATTGGCCAATTGGTACAAGCAGGACAAACTTTGTTCTCGATAGTAAATGATAACAGCATATACATTACCGCCAACTTTAAAGAAACCCAGCTTGATGAAATGAAGAACGGCCAAAAGGTGGATATTGAAGTTGATGCTTATCCCGACTTGAAACTGGAAGGGTCTGTATACAACTTCTCTCCGGCTACGGGCGCTAAATTTTCATTGCTGCCGCCGGATAATGCTACCGGTAACTTTGTGAAAGTTGTACAACGTGTGCCTGTTAAAATTAAAATTAACGGTTCAAAAGAAGATTTAAGTAAACTGCGCCCGGGTATGAGCGTAAAGGTTTCTGTAATTAAAGGATAAAAAAATGGCTGAAACAGGCTTTAAAAAATGGATCATCACCATAACGGTTATCATCGCTTCGTTACTGGAGCTTATTGATACCACTATTGTGAACGTATCCCTGCCCGATATACAGGGTAACCTTGGTGCAACATTAGAAGATATTGCATGGGTGGTTACCGGTTATGCTGTGGCAAACGTAATTGTACTCCCCATGTCGGGATGGTTAGGAAGCCGCTTTGGGCGCAAAAACTATTTCATTACATCAATAATCGTGTTCACCATTGCCTCTTTCTTATGCGGTAATGCAACCGGGCTTGATGAGCTGGTAATATTCAGGATCATACAGGGTATTGCGGGTGGTGGTTTAATATCAACCTCGCAGGCTATACTAATTGAAACCTGGCCCCGCGAACAAATTGGTACTGCTACGGCGCTGTTTGGTTTGGGGGCTGTGGTAGGCCCAACAGTGGGGCCAACAATTGGCGGTTACATTACTGACCACTCTTCGTGGAGGTGGATCTTTTATGTGAACATTCCGGTTGGTGCCCTTGCTGCTTTTTGCGCCTACACATTTATAAACGAAACGCCTAAGGAAGAAAAAGGGAGACCTATTGACTGGTGGGGTATTGGCTTGCTTGCTGTTGCAGTAGGCAGCTTACAAACCATATTAGAAAAAGGGGAGACCGAAGATTGGTTTGCCACCCCTTATATTACCGTATTAACGGTGACTGCTGTATTAGGCTTAGTATTATTTATATGGCGCGAAATGAGTATTGACTACCCGATAGTGAACTTTGCCATATTAAGGCACCGGAGTTTCTCTGTGGGGATGTTTACCTCTTTCATACTCGGTTTTGGTTTATACGGATCAGTGTTTGTATTCCCGGTGTTTTGCCAGACTTTGCTTGGCTTTACAGCGCAGCAAACGGGCGAGATATTATTCCCGGGCGGGTTGTGTACCATAATTATGATGCCATTTATAGGGAAGATGCTTAACAAAGGTATCCCGGCTCAATTTATGGCTACCGGTGGTATGTTCCTGTTTTTTGTATTTACCTGGATGCTGAGCAATTCAACCTTAGCGGTAGGCCCAAGCAACTTCTTTTTACCGCTAATGATACGCGGTGTGGGTATGGCCTTACTATTTGTACCCCTAACTACTTTGGCAATGGCCGATTTGAAAGGGCCCGAAGTTGGGCAGGGTACCGGGTTAAATAACATGATGCGCCAGTTAGGCGGTTCGTTTGGTATTGCAACCTTAACTACCATTATCCACGTGCGCCAGGGGCTGCACCGCAATAACCTTATCACTAATATGAACCCTTACAACCCTGCATTTACCGAACGTTTAAACATGTATCAGCATGCGTTTATGGCTAAGGGCAAATCAATGATAGATGCTACGCACATGGCCTATGCTGCTATGGAGGGCGCTTTAACCAAGCAGGTATTATTGTTAACTTATGATGATGCTTACTGGATCTCGGGTTTGGTAATGCTGTTCTCTATACCGCTGTTATTCCTGCAACCGTTCCGCAAGAACATGAAGGTGCAAACAGACGCACATTAAAACAAAAGCCGTTCCGCTAATACAAGCGGAACGGCTTTCTCCAAAAAATCAACAATTAAATTTGTATAATCCCCCCTGGGTCCACAAAGTGTTTGATGCCAGATAGTATGTACAGGGGTTAGTAATAATCTTAAGGTATAAAATTAATAGTTTTAATTGAACAAAGCCAAATTTTATTCCATAATATTTTACACTGCCGGGGTATTATTTTACGATAAGTTAAAAAATCACTTTCCCGGTTGCTGTTACCAGCGATGCTATGCGCACAGCGTCAAAGATCCTCTCTTCTGTAGTGCCTAATTTTATCAATGAATCTTCATGGGCATTTACGCACATTTCGCAGCCATTAACGGCAGATATGGCAAGGCTCATCAATTCAAAAAATTCTTTACCGGTTACAGGTTTCATCATTAACTGCATGCGGATACGTGCAGGGATCTGTGTGTATTTTTCTTTTTGAGTAAAATGCCTGAAACGATAAAAAATATTGTTTGATGCCAGTAATGACGCGCAACCAACAGCCTCTGCAATATCTGCAGCTGTTGCGCCCTGTTCTTCGGCGTATTTAGTATAATAGGTAATAAGCGGTTCGTTGTTATTATTAACAGCGGTGCTAAGGCCTAATAAAGCGCATTCCTTAGTGCTTAAATGCTCAGAGGTAAGTGTGCTGGTAAAATTCAGCTTAAGGTCGCGCAGGTAACGCGATTCGCCTTTTTCAAGTAAGGTAAGGCTCAATGTTCTGTAAGTGCTATCTATACTGATGCTTTGCAGCAGTTCTTGTATAAGCTCGGTGCTCTCGTTCATGATAGTGTATAAAAAGTGATAAAAAAATAACCACAAAGGCCACCAAGTATTCACAGAGGTCACAAAGTTAAATCTTCGTGTTCTTTGCGGGTTACTTCGTGTTCTTTGTGGTTATCAATAATTTGCTGCTAAATTAATTATACGCTTAATGTTTCCTGGCCTTTTTCCCAGTTGCAAGGGCAAAGTTCGTCGGTTTGTAAACCATCAAGTACACGTAAAACTTCTTTAACGCTACGGCCTACGCTTAAATCATTAACACATACCCAGCGGATGATACCGGTAGGATCAATAATGAAAGTAGCACGGTAAGCAATTTTTTCGGTAGGTTCTAATATGCCTAAATCTTCAGCTAATGATTTTGAGGTATCAGCTAACATTGGGAATTTAAGATCGCGCAAATCGTCATGATCTCTTCTCCATGCTGCGTGTACAAATTCAGAATCGGTAGATGCGCCAATTAAGCGGGTGTCGCGGTCACGGAACTCGCCAAAGTTTTTGTTGAACTCAGCAATTTCTGTAGGGCATACAAAAGTGAAATCCTTTGGCCACCAGAACATTACGGTCCAAACGTTATCATCATTAACTAAGTAGTCTGAAGTTATTGTTTCAAACTCTTTTCCTTTTTCGATACTTGTTACAGCTATTTTAGAAAACTGTGGGAATTGTTGTCCTATCGTTAACATAATGGTTATTTTGTTATAATTTATGCAACAAATATACGTTTTTTTGACTGCGGATAATATCCAAAATATCTATATACTATAGATAAAAGCTATGGGATAAGTGTTTGATATTGAGAGATGCTATTGGAAAGGGTATAAAATATATGTCATTTCGAGCGATTCGCCCCTTGTTGGTGACAAGGGGAAATAACATATGCGGGGTCATCCTGAGCTTGTCGAAGGACGTGCGCAATGGCCCTGCCCGCAATGCTTCGACAAGCTCAGCATGACCCGCCTAATTAAATATGTCATTGACATTAGAAAGTATAGCGATAGATAAACATCGCTATACAGAAACTATAATATAAACTTTGTACTTAAAAAGTTCGAGTCGTTATCATTTACTATTTCGTTAATGAGCTGCTTGTTGGTATCATTCAACTTGGCGGCTACCAGTGAACGGATAGAGAACGACCTTAAAGCGTCATGTACAGATAAGGTACCCTCTGCACTGTCTTTACGGCCGGTGAAAGGGAAAACATCCGGGCCACGCTGGCATTGGGTATTGATATTTACCCGGCTCACCAGGTTCACAAAAGGATCTATCAATGATGATACTTCTTTTGCATCGTTACTAAAAATACTCACCTGCATACCATGCGGCGAATCTATCTGGTACTCAATCGGCTCTTCAATATTCTCGAACGGAATAATAGGGATCACCGGGCCAAACTGCTCTTCGCGGTACAGCTTCATTTTTTCGTTAACGGGGTACACCACTGCCGGGAAAACAAACGAAGCTGCAGTAACACCGCCATTCTCATTCATCACCTGTGCGCCGTTGGCTATGGCATCATCAATACATTCCTTCAAATAATCAGGTTTATGCGGCTCGGGCAGCGGGGTAAGCTTTACGCCATCCGTCCACGGTAATCCCGGTTTAAGGGCGCTTACCGCTTCGCTGAACAGCTTAATAAACTCATCGGCCACTTCCTTGTGCACAAATATGATCTTGATAGCCGTACAACGCTGTCCGTTAAAAGATAACGAACCCAATATGCACTCGCTTACCGCCAGCTTAAGGTCGGCGTTTTTAGTGATGATAGCTGCGTTCTTGGCATCCAGGCTTAGCACAGCACGGAGGCGGTTCACTTTAGGGTGGCGCTTCTTCAAATCATTGGCAACTTTACTGCTGCCTATGAATGCCAGTACATTGATCTTACCGGTAGCCATTAAACCGGGGGTAACTACCGCACCACGACCGTAAACGGTATTCACCACACCTTTTGGAAAAGCATCCCTAAAAGCTTCCAGTAACGGATAATGCAAGAGCGTACCATGCTTAGGTGGTTTAAAAAGTATGGTATTGCCCATAATAAGGGCGGGTATTAAAGTTGTAAAAGTTTCGTTAAGCGGATAGTTGAATGGCCCCATACAAAGCACCACGCCAAGCGGCGACCTGCGAATTTGTGCCACCAAACCTTCGGCCATCTCAAACCGTGATGATTGCCTGTCAATACCCTTTAGCCCATCAATAGTGGCATTAATATATTCAATAGTACGGTCAAACTCTTTGGCCGAGTCGCCGTATGATTTACCTATCTCCCACATTAACAGTTTTATTACCAAAGTGCGCTGTTCGCTCATTTTATAAACAAAGCGCTCCATGCATTTAATGCGGTCGGGAAGGCTCATGGTAGGCCACTCGCCACGGCCGTTATCATAAGCGGCAAGGGCAGCTTCCATTGCCTCCATTGCTTCGTATTCGCCGCAAACGGGATAGGTGCCAATCAATTTGCGTTTAAGCACACCATCAGTACCGGGAATGCAAACAGGCGAATATACTTCGGTTACATCACCATCCCATTGGCGCATTTCACCGTTAACCAGGTATTCGCGCTGGTGAATTTCTTCAATTCGGTGCGCGGAGGGTATCTGGTCCTCGGCAACAAACATAGCTTGGAGTTGGTCTTTAAAATTTTCCATAGGCAGGGGTTGATCTTATAATGCAAATAAAAATAACGCGGCATATAAAGCGCGATGCATAAAAATACAATTCTTTGCAAGGTAAACCAACACGAAGACACGATGGTTTTAAGAAAAAACGTCGATAACGATATCGTAATGAATTATTGGGCCATTATACCTATTCAATTATCACCTTCTTTTCGTACGTTTTAATGCTGTTTTTTAAACGCAAAATGTACACGCCGTGGCTAAGAAAATTACTGTTGATAGGAATTTGATTATCGCCGGCGAATATATTTACTGTAGAACGGTAGACCCTAAAACCCATCATATTTGTCAGCGTTATTTCGCCGCCATCTTTAATGCGCGATGCCAGCTTAATATTAATTACCGTTGTTGCCGGATTTGGAAATACCTGTAAAGGGTCGGTAATTACAGAATCTGCGGGCGGCGGGGTGTTTCTTTCCACAGCCAGCACGGTTGCAGCAGGGTTATATGCCGAAAGCCGGGTACAAGGGATAGGCAATTCTATTGTGCCACTAGGCAACTGCCATTGTACTGATAAATTATCGCCGGCACTACTTTCCTTTTGTAATGCCTCGATATAGTATTTTTTGCCAGCTGTAAGGGCTATCAACGCTGATTTTTGTGCCGGATATTTAGTGTATTGCCGCGAGAGTGTATATGCGGTTGCCGATGCTATTTTTCTTTTACGTGCCGTTGTCGAATCTGTACTTAACCAAAGCTCGGCCTGGTCATCTCCTGCTATCCAAAAAGTATAGTTGCCGGTAGTTGGCGGTGTAATGTACCCCCTTACACGCGCGCCAAAGTTTTCACCTGCATTAATAGGCACCTCAAAAGCGCTAAGCCGGGTGGTTACAGAAGGATGGTCGGGATAGTTGCTATTGCTGGTAAGGTCAGTAATGAGCTTGCCGGCTATGTTGTTATATTGTTCTTTGGTTATATAAGCCTGGGGGCCGCAATTAGGCGCCAAAGGCATTTCTACCTTCCAGATCTTAGGCGAACTGCCGCCGTATTCCAGTACGTAAATTAGGTTACCCACCATTTCGGCATCAATAGGGTTGTTAAACCCTCTTATAAGGCGGTGCGTTTGTATCTTATAATTATCTGTTTTGCTGTCATATATAAATTGAATATGCAGCAGATCCTGACCAGGGTCGCCGCCAAATGGGCCAAGCATTGTGGAAGTGCCGGTGGAGGTCCACGCCGTTACAAAGCCATGCCCTTTAAATTCATCGGCTAACAGGCTGTCCCTGTCAAACACCAGGCCTAATGGCGACCGGTGGCTTGTAAAAGTGCTGATGTTTATGCCTTCTGCGCCTGCATCTTTAACAGTGCCTGTTATAGGGTCGCGATATTTATCAGCGTCAGGGCCTAAATTTACAATAGGTTCTATAAACGGCCGGTTGGGCCTTTTGGGATAAGACGGATCGTTATAGAAAAAACCGTTTATATAAGCTGTTGAGTTATGATCTACAAGCTTATCTGCAGCCGGGTCATAGCCGGGATACTGCATGGGGGTATTATTCCCGCCCATCCTCCAGGGGAAACCATAAAAACGTCCCTGTCTTATCCAGTTCAGTTCTTCGGGATCGTCCCGGTCTCCTGAGTTTTCGGTGGCATATAAATTACCGTCAGTCCCAAAAGCCAGGTCGAAGCTGTTACGGGTCCCGTCGGCATATAAATAACCCAGGCTTGCCAGCTGGGCAGAATCGTTAGGAAGCACCAGGTTGTTTGAATTGATAGGGATGCGGAAGATGGCAGATGTAAGCGGTTCTTCTCTTAACCCGGGCCTTAAACCACCGCTGCTTTGCACTTCGCCATGATCTGTGCGCGATCCGCTGTTGATAAAAAGGTAATTACTATCGGGGCTAACGGTTATCCCGCTAAAGCCGTGGTCAAACGCGGTATTGGTTAGGCCGTAAGTTGCGGTAGTCATTACTGTCGACCAGATCCTGTCTCCATTAGCCTGTTTTACACCTTTCATTACCTTCCCCACATAACCGGCGTTTGGGGTTTTGATATTCCCAATTAAAAAAAGCGATGTTCCCTTAAACGCCATCCCCTGCAATAGTGTTATACCATGATTTGCCGAAGTTGCTTTTAATGTACTGATGTAAGTTCCCTGGCTGTTGCGCACGTCATACACATTACCGGTTTGGTTAATATACATGATATGCCTGTTGGTAGGATCAAACCCCAGCCTTGAGCAGTTTGGCGGCACATTTATAAAGGGGCTTATCTTAACATCAGAACGCAAGGGTGCCGGTACGGTTTGCGCCAATACGGTTTTATAGGTAGGCAAATAAATGCCGCTTAACCATAATAAACTATAAAACAACTTTACAGAGTAATGTTTTAACATAATAATGGGGGCTTGAAGGTAAATGATCAGTACACTTAACGCTTATAAATGGATGGAGCAATAGCTACCAGGCAGCGGGTGGGATTTAGAGTACAATTTACTACAAATAAAAAGGGAATGCAGCCTTGCCCGCTAGTTGTATACCAAGATGTGGTGCTGTTAGCACAATATTGTATGGAGAGTAAAGTTGGAGGGGGGCCTTCCTATCCTGTGGGATCCTGAAACAAGTTCAGGATGACCGTTGTGATTCTTGATTCCCCTCTTGAGAGGGGTTAGGGATGTGTTTCGCGGAATGCATTTGCGAATTAACACACCCCTGCCATTTCACATCCCTGCCCACCCCCTCTCAAGAGGGGATTTAAA
The DNA here is from genome assembly GCF_041660805.1 of Mucilaginibacter sp. Taxonomy (GTDB): domain Bacteria; phylum Bacteroidota; class Bacteroidia; order Sphingobacteriales; family Sphingobacteriaceae; genus Mucilaginibacter. The sequence continues at coordinate 75,473 of NZ_JBAZVP010000002.1, forward strand.
AATGTCATTGCGAGAAGAGTGGCAACATGGCAATTATATGAAGGGGGAATTATTGAAGCGGATGATACCAAAAAAGCCTCCCGATCAGGAGGCTTTTTACTTTATTTTTTTTCCAGCTTGCTGGCTGCGGGTTCATCTAAAAACCATTGCAGGTCGCCTTTGCCGTTGGGTTTAATGAGTTGCGCGGGATAGTTAGGGATGTCTTTGGCATCTTCTAAAATGTGCTTTACCGCCTCTGCCTTGCCTTCGCCGTATACCAGGAACGCTATGTGGTGGGCATTGTTAATGAGCGGCGCGGTGAACGTTATACGGTTCATCTTTACCTCGTCAATATACAAAGCCTGTACAGATGCGGTCTCGTCTGTTAAAACGGGTGTATGCGGAAACAGGGATGCCGTGTGCGAATTATCGCCCAGGCCTAATATCACCAGATCAAAACAGGCGTTGTGCCCGTCAAAAAAACGGATGAGGTTGCGGGTGTAATCTTTGGCGGCCTCTTCGGCACCTAAAGTGGTTTGCACCGCGAAAATATGCGATGGGTCAATACCAAGCGGATCAAACAAGGTTTGCTTCGCCATCAGGTAATTGCTTTGCGGGTCGGTAAGGGGCACATCGCGCTCATCGCCAAAAAAGAAGAAGATCTTTTCCCACTCAATTTTATCGCTATACTTGGCCACCAGTAACTCATGCAGCTTTTTAGGCGAACTGCCGCCAGATAGGGCTACAGAAAAACGATCGTTCTTCTCTATCGCTTCTTTGGCGGTTTTGGCAAAATAATCTGCCAGGCTTGCCAGCACTTCATCGGCGGTTTTAAATATGTTCAATTTCATAACCTTACTTATTTTTTACTGTTTACCGGCACTGTAAACCAGGTAAATCCGTCGCGGGCAATTAATGCCTCGGCAGCTTCCGGGCCCCATGAGTCGGCAGAGTAATTAGGGAAATTCAGGCTCTTTTTGTTTTGCCAGGTGCTTAGTATCGGCATTACCAGTTCCCATGCAGCTTCTACCTGGTCGCCACGCATAAACAGGGTTTGGTCGCCCAGCATGGTATCCAGTATCAGTGTTTCATAGGCTTCCGGCGCCTGGTTTGTGTAAGTACCTTTATAGTCAAACACCATATCAACAGCATTTAACACCATATCAATTCCCGGGCGTTTGGCCTGTACCTGTAAACGGATGCTCATTTCTGGCTGTATGCTAATGATAAGCCTGTTTTGTTGCCAGCTTTCGGCAGCTTCGGTTGGGAATATCAAGTGTGGCACATCTTTAAACTGAATAGTAATAACAGATGACGACTGGTGCATGCGTTTACCTGTACGCAGGTAAAATGGCACACCCTGCCAGCGCCAGTTATCAATAAAGAATTTAATAGCGGCAAATGTTTCTGTGTTAGATTCAGGATCAACCTTTGGCTCTTCGCGGTATCCGGGCACTTCTTTGCCTTTCATCCATCCGCTGCCATATTGGCCCCTAACGGCCGAATTACGTACATCCTCAGGTGTAAACCTGCGCATGGCCCTCAATACATCAACCTTACGGTCGCGCACCTCATCGGCATTAAAGCTTACCGGCGGCTCCATGGCTACGTGGCAAAGCAATTGTAACAGGTGGTTCTGGATCATGTCACGCATCGCGCCCGAGCCATCGTAGTAATCGCCGCGTTCTTCAACGCCCAATTGCTCGGTAACAGAGATCTGTACATGTTCAATATAATTTCGGTTCCATAGCGGCTCCATAATGGAGTTTGCAAAGCGGAACGCCATTATATTCTGAACGGTTTCTTTACCCAGGTAATGGTCAATACGGTAGATCTGGCATTCATCAAAAATACCCTTTAGCAATTCGTTTAACTCTTTAGCTGTTTCCAGGTCATGGCCAAACGGTTTTTCGATGATGATCCTCACCTTTTGTTTATCCTCGGCCAGTTTGGCTTTTGATATGTTTGATGCAATAATAGGGAAGAAGTTTGGTGCTACCGCCAGGTAAAATAAAACATTGGCTGTAGTTTTCCATTCGGCATTATGTTTTTCAATGCGTTTGCCAAACTCTTTATAAGTTTCAAAATCGTTTGCATCAGAAACCTGGTAATAGATATTTTTGGTGAATTCGGCCCATTTCTTATCATCGGTTTTGCCGCTGCGCGAGAACTGGTCAATATCTTTATGCAGATTATCCCTAAACTGCTCATCGGTAAGTTTGGTACGCCCGGTCCCTATAATGGAAAACTGCTTAGGCATCCAACCATCTAAATAAAGGTTATAAAGTGCCGGTGCAATTTTACGGGAGTTTAAATCGCCTGTACCGCCAAATATGATAAATATGGTGGGTTCTGATTTTGTGCTGGTACTACTCATGATAGTATGTTTTTTATTTAGAAACAAGAACTAAGAGCCAAGAATCAAGATAAGATTTTTTCCTGATTGTTGCCTCCCGGTTCTTGCCTCCTGATTTCTTGTATCTCTTTATTAAGCCTCGTTAGCTGGTGCCCACTGTGTATGGAATGTTCCTTCTTTACCTATAAGCTCATAAGTATGCGCTCCAAAGTAGTCACGCTGTGCCTGTATTAAGTTTGATGGCATGCGCTCGCTGCGGAATGCATCAAAATAACTTAACGAGGCAGCATAAGCAGGTGCTGCGATCCCTGCATTAACAGCCGCCGAAACTATTTTACGGATACCCGGTAATGTACCTTCAACAAGGTTTGCCACATCGCTGTCTAAAAGCAAATGTTCAAGGTTTTTATTTTTACCGTACGCGCCATAAATATTCTCCAGGAATTTAGAACGGATGATACAGCCGCCCCTCCAGATCTTGGCAATCTCGTCAAGCTTCAATTCGTATTTATACTCTGCAGAAGCGTTTGACAGCATGTGCATACCCTGTGCGTAGGTAATGATCATGGTGAAGTAGAGGGCCTGCTCTAAAGCGGTTAATAACTCATCTACATTGCCTTCAATTGCCTGGTGGTCATCGGTGCTGTAAATAGCGGCAGCTTTGGTACGTAAGGCTTTGTATTTAGAAAGATCGCGCATGGCAACCGCGGTATCTACCGTTGGGATAGGTGCCTGCAGGTCCATCGCGCTTTGTGATGTCCACTTACCGGTACCTTTTGCACGGGCCTCATCTTTAATATCATCTAAAAGCAAATGGTTGGTACCCGGTGCTTTAAACTTGAAAATATCTTTGGTAATATCCAACAGGAATGATTGCAGGCGGCCGTTGTTCCAATCGGCAAATATTTTACCTATGGCAGCATTATCCAGCTTTAAGCCTTTCTTCATTATCTCATAGGTCTCGGCCAGTAACTGCATTATGCCATACTCAATACCATTGTGTACCATTTTAACAAAATGGCCAGACGCCCCCGGGCCAATATAGGTTACACAAGGCTCGCCATTAACTTTAGCGGCAATGGCTTCAAATATAGGCTTCATTACATTGTAGGCATCCTTATCGCCACCCGGCATCATGCTTGGGCCACGGCGCGCACCTTCTTCACCGCCAGATACGCCCATACCAAAAAAGTGCAGGCCTATAGCCTCCAGCTCTTCAACACGGCGGTTGGTATCAGTAAAGTGCGAGTTACCGCCATCAATTAAAATATCGCCTTTTTCCAGTAACGGGACCAGTTCTTCAATAACGCTATCTACAATTTTACCTGCGGGCACCAGCATCATTATGGCACGCGGCGTGGTTAGGCTTTTAATAAATTCTTTAGCGTCGCCAAAGCCTTTAACAGCCAGGCTGCCGCCTTCTTCATTTAATGATGCTACTTTGCCGGCATCTTTATCATGCCCGGCCACTGCATAACCATGGTCGGCCATGTTTAATAGCAGGCTGCGGCCCATAACGCCTAAGCCTATCATGCCGAAAGCATATTTATCTGTTGTTGCGCTCATATTAAGTGAGATTTTCTTTCTTTAGATCGTTTAGTATTTTCTTTGTTGTCTCAAAATCCACATGCTGAAAAGAGCGGATGCCCAGTTTTTCGGCAGTTTTCACAAACATTATCCTGTCATCAAAATAAACACATTGCTTTGGCGATGCCTGTGCTATACCCATTGCCAGCTGCCAGATCCCCGGATCGGGCTTGCGCATTTTTACTTCGCAGGAGGAGATAAAGGCATCAAAACACTCATGCAGCTTAAATTTTTGCACGCGGTAATCGTTCAGTTCTTTACCCTCGTTATTAAGGGAAATAATACGAAAACCGCAATTTTTTTTCCACTCCTTTAACCAGGCAAGCATATCAGGTAACTCAACCGACTGCGCGTAGATGAACTCCTTAAAATCCTCGCGTACAAAATCGCGCGGGTGGTTAAATATTACCGTATCAAGGTATTCATCTAAGGTGATGCTGCCAATTTCATATACGTTGAAAATGAAATTATGCAGGGCGTTAACCTCCTCTGCATCCAGGCCAAATTTTTTGGCCGCCTCATGCCGGGATTCGTGCCCCCAGCCATTGGTGAGCAAAATGCCACCTACATCAAAGAACAGGATCTTCAAATCTGATTTTTTCATCAGCAGGATTATATTTTAACTTTTTGATCTTCTATAGCTTTCAACAATTTTTCGAAAGGCTTGTTAAATTTATCAATACCCTCGTCTTCTAATTGTTGGGTTATCTGGTCAAGGTCAATACCCAATTCTTTAAGCTTAGCTAAAGCAGCTGTTGCTTCTTCTAAACCATCTTCTAAAGTATTTGCTGCAATACCATGATCGCGGAAAGCATCAATAGTTTCTAATGGAACGGTATCAACAGTATCAGGGCCAATAAGCGCTTCAACGTATTTGGTATCTTTAAATGCAGGGTTTTTACTGCCGGTACTTGCCCATAACAAACGCTGTGGCTTAGCACCTTTAGCAGCTAACGCTTTCCAACGGTCAGTGCTGAATACTCTTTTATAAATTTCGTAAGCTTTTTTAGCCGACGCGATAGCAACCTGACCTACAAGATCTTTTTGGCCTTTTTCTTCCAAAAGCGGGTCAACAATAACATCAATACGGCTTAAAAAGAAACTTGCCACTGATGATATGTGTTCGATGTTATGGCCTGCAGCTAAATGATCTTCTAAACCAGAGATATAGGCTTCGGTAACTTCTTCATAACGGTCTAAACTAAAAAGTAAGGTTACGTTGATGTTGATGCCTTTGGCGATAGATTCGCGGATGGCTTGCAAACCCGGTTTAGTACCCGGAATTTTGATCATTACGTTTTCGCGGTCAACCTGTTTCCAAAGTAGTTCAGCTTGTTTGGCAGTGCCTTCGGCATCTAAAGCTAAAAATGGAGATACTTCAAGGCTTACGTAGCCATCGGCACCTTTAACTTCTTCGTTGTATACGCCGCTAAACAGATCGGCAGCAGCCTGGATATCTTTTATAGCTAAACCAAAGAAAAGCTCCTCGGTGGTTTTAGCCGTTTCGCCAAGTGTTTTTATATCTGCATCATAATCAGAACTGCTGGTTATGGCTTTTTCAAATATCGCGGGGTTTGAGGTTACGCCTCTTACGCCATCCTCGTCAATCAGTTTTTTTAATTTGCCTGATGCGATGATCTCGCGGTCAATAAAATCTAACCAAATGCTCTGTCCAAAATCATGTATTTTTTTTACTTTATTTTCCATTATACGTTGTCTTTATTATAGTAAAGGTCTTAATTAATTAACTGTGTTATGTAACTTAAATATCCTAATTCTGCTATAGTTGTGTAATGTTGTTTAACTGTTTGCCGCCATTAGTATTTCCAGGTTGTATCCAATAAAAAGCCCGCTCTCAATAACACCGGTAATTGATTTTATATCTCTTTCAAGGCTATCATTTACCTCATTAAAGCGGCAATCTAAAATTAAATTATTATTCTCTGAAATTATGGGGCCATCCTTGCCAACTGCCGGCCTTAGTACAATGCTTTTAGCGCCAAGCTTCTTTAGTTCTTCTTCGGCATGCAGTAACGCTTGCGGGAATACTTCAATTGGGATAGGGAAATTAACGCCTAATTTATCAACCAGTTTAGAGTCGTCAATAATAATATAATTGAGCGGACTGCTGCTCATCAATAGCTTTTCTTTAAACATTGCCCCACCCCGCCCTTTGATCAGGCTTTTTTTAGGGTCAACCTCATCGGCCCCATCAAATAGCCAGTCGGGTTTATGTTCAAACAGGCTGGTTAAGGGTATGCCCAACTTACTGCAAAACATAGATATCTCTATCGAAGTAGGGATAGCCAGTACGTTTAATTTTTCGTTTTTTATCCTTTCGGCTATAGCTAAAAGCGCCAGGTAAACTGTTGAGCCGGAACCCACGCCAAGCACATCGCCGTCTTTTACCTTCGCGGCAATTTCAAGCGCTACTTTTTGCTTGCCGCTTTGGTTAATAATGGTGCCAGACCATTCAAGCGTACTGATTAAACTATTTCCCCAATTCATATTTATTGAGTCAAGAAACAAGATACAGGAATCAAGAGACAGGAAAAATTTTGTCTCTTGATTCTTATCTCTTATATCTGTTTACAACAAAGCTTTCGCTCTTTTAACTACGTTATCAACCGTAAAGCCAAAAAACTTGTAAAGGTCTTCTGCCGGGGCCGATTCACCAAAGGTGGTCATGCCTAACATATCGCCTTCATCGGTAGTGTATTTATGCCAGCCCATTGGTGATGCCATTTCAACTGCCAAACGTTTACGGTTTGCTTTAGGGAAAACCGATTCTTTATAAGCGGCATCCTGTTTTTCAAACAATTCCCATGACGGCATACTTACCACCCGGGTTGAGATACCTTCGGCTTCCAGTTTTTCCTGTGCCTGCATAATAAGGGCAACTTCAGAACCGGTTGCCATTAATATCAGATCGGGATTTTTGCTTGCTTCAGATAAAATATACGCGCCTTTTTCAAGGTTGGAAGCCTTACCATATTTATCCTGATCAAGTATTGGCAATGTCTGGCGGGTGAACACCAATACAGTAGGGCCGCCTTTTTTCTCGATAGCCACTTTCCATGCGAATGCAGTTTCGTTAGCATCGGCCGGGCGGATAATTGTAAGGTTAGGGATAGAACGCAATGAAGCCAATTGCTCAACAGGCTGGTGGGTTGTACCATCCTCGCCTAAGCCAATACTATCATGTGTGTAAACAAAAATAGGGCTTATTTTCATAATGGCCGCCAAACGGATAGGCGGGCGCATATATTCAGAGAACATAAGGAAGGTAGCGCCAAATGGCAGCAGGCCTTTTGTTAAAGCCATACCATTTAATGCCGAGCCCATAGCGTGCTCGCGGATGCCAAAGTGGAAGTTACGGCCAGCCCTGTTTTCTGATGTAAATGAATCAAAATCTTTAAGGTTTGTTTCTGTTGATGGCGAAAGATCCGCAGCGCCGCCAATTAAGTTTGGCAGGCTTGCAGCAATAGCGTTCAATACTTTACCAGATGCCTGGCGGGTTGCCATTTTAGGGTCGGAACCTTTAAACGCCGGCAACTTAGCAGCCCAGCCCTCAGGTAATCCGCCATCGCGGGCTACTTCGTATTCGGCAGCTAATTCAGGGAATTTCTCTTTGTATTTAGCAAAAAGCTCATTCCATTTTTCTTCTGTTTTAATACCACGGGCACCTTTTTCGTTGTAGTATTTTAATACTTCGGCAGGTACTTCAAATGATTTTTCCGGATCAAAGCCAAAGAACTCTTTTACCAGTTTAATTTCATCAGCACCAAGCGGAGAACCGTGTGAACCTGCGGTGCCCGATTTATTAGGGCTACCGTAAGCGATAAGCGAACGTACGCGGATCAATGACGGTTTTTGTGTTTCGGCTTTAGCGTTTATCAAAGCTAATTCCAAAGCGTGTGTATCATTAACATCCGGCAGGTCCTGCACATGCCATCCGTATGCTCTGAAACGGGCGCTTACATCTTCATTAAAAGCAATATCGGTACTGCCTTCAATGGAAATATGGTTATCGTCATACAAATAGATCAGGTTTCCTAACTCCAGGTGGCCTGCTAATGAAGCCGCCTCAGAGGTTACGCCTTCCATCATGTCACCATCGCTGGTGATAGCGTAAATATTGTAGTTAAACAGCTCGAAACCAGGTTTATTATAACGTGCAGCTAAATGTTTTTGGGCAATAGCAAAGCCAACGCCATTTGCAAAACCCTGCCCTAGGGGGCCGGTTGTTACATCAACACCAGGTGCCAAACCATATTCGGGGTGGCCTGCGGTTTTGCTGTGGAGCTGACGGAATTGTTTAATATCATCTAAAGAAAGGTCATAACCTGTTAAATACAAAAAGTTGTACTGTAAAATACAAGCATGGCCTGCCGATAAGATAAACCTGTCACGGTTTACAAAATCAGGGTTTTTTGGGTTATAGTTTAAAAATTTAGTCCACAATACGTGGCCCATTGGTGCCAGTGCCATCGCTGTGCCCGGGTGGCCCGAATTTGCTTTTTGTACCGCATCTGCAGATAGTACCCTTACGGTATTTATTGCTAATTCTTCCAGTTCTTTGTTCTGTTTCTCCATTGTATTTATTAAGAAAGTTATTACTTGGTTGGGGTTGCCATTGCTGTATGTGTAATGGGGTGTTTATCTTCCTTCCATAATTTTGCACCGCCTTTAATGCCATCGGCATTGGTTACTATTTTCATGTTTTTGTCCAGCTTAAAATTCAGGACGTCTGAATTGCCGCCGCCTATATACAGGTAGTCGTAATTGAATACCGTCTTCAGGATATTAAAAACCTTTTTCATCCGGCGGTTCCATTGTTTTTCACCTACTTTTTCCAGTGCCTGGTCGCCAATGTACTGATCATAATCGCGGCCCTTTGATACCGGGTGATGAGAAATTTCAAGATGCGGCAGCAGGTGGCCATCCATTAACAGTGCGGTGCCAAAACCGGTGCCCAGTGTTATTACCATTTCAAGGCCCTTGCCGCTTACTACACCTAAGCCCTGCATATCGGCATCATTTACTACCTGCGCGTCTTTACCTAAAGATTCTTCCAGCTTTTTGCGAAAATCAACGTCCTTCCAATAACTATCGCCCAGGTTTGGGGCGGTTTTAACTACGCCATTACGTACATAACCCGGAAAACCTACCGATATCTTATCATATGCGGGAAATTTTTCTACCAGGGTTTTTATGGCTTTAATAACATTATCAGGATTAGCGGGTGATGGGGTTACAATTTTGTTGTAATCCATTTTAAGGTCGCCGTTGCTGTTTAGTATTGTAGCCTTAATGCTTGAACCACCGATATCAATGGAAAGAATTTTTAGTTGGGTAGGTGTAGTTTTCATGACCGGCGATATATTTTTGAACGTATATAGAGGTTTTAGTGTGTAAATATCACATTTTTAATATTAAATAGATATTATTTTAGCTATAATATTAAACGCCAAATAAACATTATAAGAATTACCTATTTGTAAGCCGGATGTTATTTTATATTGACCGTTAATAGTGCAATAGTAACCAGTTTACATTAAAAAAGGTTTTTACGAGATTGATTGAGCGTTTTTTATGACATTTTAGCAACGAATGTGGGCAAATTGACCCTTAAATGTAAGTGAATACTCAGATACTTAATCCATTTTTCCCTCCTTTTAAAGGATAACTTTTTCCCCGCCATATAAAAACGCCCGTGGTTTTAGCAGGTAAGCTGATGGCTATTATCCATTTATTGCCCTGCCTGGCATAATTTACAGCTACTGTTCCGTTAGGGTGCGGGATCTCTCCCGATGCGGATTCCATAGCGCCTAAATGCGGTTCTACCTTTATTTTAGCAAAGCCGGGCGCATAGCTGTCTATCCCCAGTACGGTGCGGAAAAATTCAATATTTGGGCTGGCCCCCCAGGCGTGGCAATCAGAGCGGTTATGTTCAAGGTCAGAGATCTCTGCCCAGGTAGTGAGGCCCATTTTAATGTTGTTGCGCCATACATCCAGCCAGTTCATATAATGGTTTCCCCGGCCGCCTTTTACCAATGCCTGGTGCAGGTAATATTTAAAGTAGATGGTGCATTTTACAAGGCTGGAATCTGTTTCGAGCTTTTTACTGAAAGCTGCCAGGTTTGGCCCGCTTACCATGCCGCTTAAAATAGCCAGTGAATTGGCGTGCTGCGAGTACGTGGTTTTATCCCGGGTATCGGCATACAGTTGTTTGCTGCCGTCCCAGTATTTTTTTTGGATAGCCAGCTTTAACTGCGCTGCTTTGGCCCGGTACATTTGGGCGTACATGGGCACACCTATCTTTGCTTCCATTTCGGCGGCCTGCTGGTAGGTCCACATCAATTGCATATCAAGTATAGCCGAGTTGCCATTTGTATCTTTTGGCGGCTGGCCAAAATCCCAGCCTTTTTTATCAACCCAATCTACAAATTTCCAGTACGGCGGGTTTTTCAGGGAACCATCCGCCTGCTGATATTTGCTAAAGAATGCCAGTACCTGCCGTATGCCATCCATTTTATCTTTAACAAAGCCGGCATCATTCCGGTACATCCAATAATCATGCAGCATGGAGATATACCACAACGAAAATGTGGAGATGATCTGTGGGCTATATGACGGATGCCTGCTCAGTGTAATCCCCTCGGCCAGGCGCGAGTGGTCCATCTGGTTCAGGGCGTTGCGGGCAAGGCGGTCATCGCCGCTGTTGTAGTAGGAAATAAGGGCCTGGATCCTGCCATCGCCAATGTATTGCAGTTGTTCGTAATAAGGGCAATCCATATAAGTTTCCGTCGCGCAGGAGCGGGCGGTGCGCCAGCCGATATCCAGTATCTGCTGCAACTCGGGATTGGTGCCTTTCAATTTGGCGTTTAGTTTAAATGGATAACCGGTAAAAGTGTTGTAAATATCTTCAATAACCAGGGGCTGCTCTTTTGTGGTGATATTTACCAGTACATATCTGAACGTGCGGAATGCCAGTGTGGTAAAGCTTTGGTTGGTGGTGCCATCTGCCGTGATGCTGTCTTTTCGGCCAACAAATTTGTAGCCGTTAACCTCGTTGCGGTTGGGCTTAACTATCTGGTAAGTGTTGCCTACATTAACCATCGGCGATTCGGTATAGGTTAATGATACCCCCGCTTTATCGCCGCCGCTTAAATTAAGGGTTACATAGGCATTGGTTAAAAACGACTGATCTAACAGTAAAGAAGCGGTTGTATTGGCAGGGATGGTAATCGGGGTACGGCTTGCAGGGAAGGTTGAAGGTATATCAATCCCCTTTGCCATTCTTGCGGCTGTAAAGCGTTGCGCAGTCAATTCCATTTGCGGCAATGACGAAGGCACCAGCATCCAGCCGAAAGCATTGGTTATCCCTTTGGGGTTACCCCTGTCTATTTTGAGCGCATTGGCCCAGGCGCTGTCATCAAAATTACCCGCCTGCCAGCCTTTTATGGTTTGGTGCAGATCTACCATTTCGCCGGGGCCTGCAACATAGTAAGTAGAATAGCCTACCCCGGTTAGCGGACGATAGGCTTTATCGCGGGCGCATTTCCATGTATTGTTGGTATTAAGGATTTCTTCTTTTTCGGTATTGCCCTGTAAAATAAATGCGGTACGTTCTGAGATCTGCGCTTCCGGGCGAACATCACCTTCGTTCCAAACCAGGGCAGCTACGGTGTTTTTGCCTGCCGATAAATAAGGCGCTATATCAATGGTCTCAAAATTCCAGTAATACAGGTCGCCGCGGGCGGGGCCTAATGATACCAGGCGCTCGTTTACGTATAGTTTATAACGGTTATCTGCCGATACATGGATGATAAAGTTAGCCGGCTTATCTGTTAGCTCGAAACTTTTGCGGAAGTGATATACACCATAATCTTTAGCGGGTTCATTGGGTACGGAAACCCACTGCGCTTTCCACTGTTTATTTAAAATTGCAGGATCAATAGATTGTGATAACACCGTTTTTGAAACAACAAAACACAGCATAACAGCCAGGGCAGTTGAAAATCTCATCATGGAAATATTACAGGTTTATTTTTAAAGATACAATTTGTAATGATAAGTAGCGGGTGCCGCGGCTACCCGTGACAAAAGCATTGCAGGTAAGGCCATTGCGCACATCCTTCGACGAGCTCAGGAGGACCCGGTACACTGTCATGCTGTAGCATCAAGGTGTTCGGAAGATTGGTATTGCTAACAAAATCCCCTCTTGAGAGGGGGAGCGTTGATAGTGCGGCTGCAGGGGTGTGTATTTCGCGCGCGAAGGACACACCCCTCCACCCCTCTCAAGAGGGGAATCGCACAACCCGCCGCTTCTTTTTAGTCTTCCGAACACCCGTGGTGACAACACCAACAAGGGCGAAGAGCAAAAGAAAATGAAGTTTATTGCTTCGTCATATCTTTCACCATAAAATCTAATGCCGCCTTATCAGGCAATGATGTGGCGGCGGGCTTTTCGCCCAGGATCATTACTTTATTGCCCGTGGTATTGTATGCCGGCCATTCCGGTAAGCCATTACCGTTTGGGTTGCCGTTTTTGGCAAAATTTACCCAGTAGCTTGACATGGTATCGGCCAGTAGCTGGTCTACCGGTTCAAAGGGGCGGTTCAGGAATTTAAGATCGTTGAAAACGTAGGCAACCTCGCCGGTGTGGAAAGCGCCATACTTTTTAAAGTCTTCGGTAGCGGGCACCCTGCGGGTAAAGCGGTACAGGTAAACTTTGGCTTTGTTTTTTGCCGACTGTACATTAACCCAGCAGTAATTTTGCACGCCAAATATCATATCGCGCGATATTCTTATTTGTGAGGTTTCGGCTTCTGCATCAGTGCCTGCGGGGTATAATTTTAAAACCTCAGCGGCTTTGTCGCCATATCTTTTCTGCATACCGGCTTTATAGTCTGCCGCGTTTTTTAACTTCCCAACAAAAGCGTCATCTTCATTCCAGCCGGTTAAAAGCGGTACCTGGTTCTCTTTGTTGGCAGCAAAAACTTCGGGCGGCGCCTGTTGTAAAAAGTAACCATCAATAATTGGCCTGAAACTATTTTGCTTTAACAGATCATCTGCAGATAATTTCCTAAGCTCTGCCAACGAATTGGCATTTAATACCTTGGCTGCTTCAGTGCCGCTTTTTTCTGCTTGTGCTAAAGTTGTTCCGCTACCCGGGCCGGGTAACATATGAGCGCCGCTTTCGGCAATGGCACGTTGAAATAATCCTTTACTTAACGGTGATGCCACCAGGTAGTTAACATTCATTGACCCCGCAGATTGCCCGGCGATGGTCACGTTATTAGGGTCGCCGCCAAAGGCCGCGATGTTTTTTTGCACCCATTTTAACCCGGCTATCAAATCCAGCAAGCCATAATTACCTGACGAATGGTTAGGCGATTCTGTTGTTAGTTCCGGATGGGCGAAAAAACCAAAAATACCAACCCGGTAAGGAACACTCACCAGTATCACACCCTTTTTAGCCAGTGCTTCGCCATCATAAATAGGTACATTGGTGCCGCCGCTTACAAAGCCGCCGCCATAGATCCATACAATAACAGGCCTTTTTTCGGTTGGAGCTTTCGCGCCCGTCCATACGTTAAGGTACAGGCAGTCTTCGCTTAGCGGTTCATCTTTTATCAAAAACTCGCGGGTATAAACACCAAACTCATTTGGTTTGCCCTGCATGGGGCTTTTGGCAAATTCGGTACATGCCTTTACGTTTGCCCAGGGCGTTACCGGCTGCGGCGCTTTCCATCGCAAATCGCCAACCGGGGGCGCGGCAAAAGGGATCCCTTTAAAAATGTTTACCGATCCATCACCATTCACACTTCCGGAAATTTGCCCGGCATCGGTTTTAACTACTTTAAAAGCGGTTTGCGCCATAGCACAGGCACATAACAGGATAAGTGGCAGGATGAGAAAACGTTTCATAATAATTGGTTATAAGGTTTAAGAAGACACAGGAATTTGACGAAAAAAATAAAAATATTGGATATAATGCAAAGACGCGAAGGCGCAGTTTTCTAAATAAATTCTTTGCGTCTCTGCGTCTTTGCGCGATATCATTTTAAAGAAATTCTTAATTCAAGTTTAAACGAATTTACAATTTTGCAACGGCTTTGCTATATTTTACTGTGCGGGCATCTTTAATAATACCTTTCCAGTTTAAGCCATAACCAAAGTCATAAACATGGCCTTCAGAATCGGTGTAGCATTTCATATCATGCGGTACATCTTCAAACTGGGCCTCAACCGTTTTCATATCTAAAGGCATTTGCAGGGGCAATAATGCCGATGGCTCGGCCTTGCCGGTAAGGATATCCAAACTTGCCTGCCCCTGCACTCCAAAATCTGCAATGATGGCATTGGCCTGTTTTTCCAGTTCGGCAAAAACCATTGGGTTATTAATGTTAACAGATACAATAACCGGTTTGCCCTTCATTTTAGCATAGGTATCGGTTACCATAGCCAGGTCGGTTACATTGGTTGATGTTTCTGATTTGTTTTTATAACTCCTGTTAGCCGATTTTTCTAAGGGGTCACCACCTGCCAGGCTGGTTGCACGTGCGGTTTCTGCAATGTACTTGCCATATTGTAACGATACCGGTAAATAGCCATTACCGCCATTTTTGGCATCGTCGGCATCGTACCCACCATGGCCTATAGGACTGGCAATAAATACCAGGGCATAGTCGGCCTCATCCGGGTTTTCGGTCACTTTAAAATATTTTTTTACGATATCCATATTCACCGGGTATTCGGTTTTTTCCGCGATCGGCATCCCCAGAAAATTTTTACCTGCCGGAGTGAATTTTTTAGGCACATAAACCGTTTTACCCGTTTGCAAAGGCAATACATTGCCTTTATTTTTTAACATCACTATAGATTTTAGCTGCGTTTGGTAACCTGCTGCCATAAATTCGGCATTACCAACGGTTGTTTTTGTTGCCTCGGTATCAAGATAAGGGTTCTCGAACAACCCTGTGCGGAAAATGCCCCTTAACAACCTAACAGCAGATTGCTCGAACCGGGCGCGCATAAATGGCTCGCCGTGCTCTTTTACTCCCATTTGATAAGCCGCCACAACCGGGCCCAGATCATTATTACCGCCAAACTGATCAACACCGGCCATTAATATTTTATAGTGGCGCTCGGCTATGGTTGCTTTTTCCATCCCCCATGATTTACCTGACAGGAAGCTGTTGATGACGGTTTCGTCGCCGGTTACCAGCCAATCGGTACAAACCACGCCGTCGTATTTATACTTGGTGCGCAGTAAGTCGGTAATGATGTATTTATTGTAATTATTGGCCACATTCTCGTGGTTCTTTTTATCCTGATTATAGCTAATGGTATAGTAAGGCATCACCGCGGCGGCCATGCCCGTTTTGCCGCTTAATTTAAATGCGCCTTGTGTAAAAGGGATAAAATGCTGCTCGAAATTGTTGCCCGGATACACCGCATATTTGCCAAAGCCGTAATGCGCATCTCGGCCGCCTTCGCCGGCACCGCCGCCCGGCCAATGTTTTACCATCGCGTTAACGCTATTATATCCCCAGCCATTGGCTATTTCTTTGGTGCCTGTTGAGGTTTGGAAACCATCAATATAAGCCCGTGCCATATCGGCGGCCAGTTGCGGGTCTTCGCCAAAGGTTCCGCTTACACGGTTCCAGCGTGGGTCTGTAGCAATATCAACCTGTGGGGATAATGCTGTAGCAATACCTAAAGCCCTGTACTCCTGGCCCGCTATACGGCCAAAATTTTGGGTAACAGATGGGTCAAAAGTGGCTGCTAACCCTAAAGAACCCGGCCACATAGAAATGTTGCCTCCTGCACCGGCATTAAACTCCGCATTGGCAACCGTGCCATGGCGCGGATCTGAACTGTTATTGTTAGGGATACCCAGGCCAATGCCTTCTACATAAGCTTGTGCATTATTATTCCATTTTGCGGCAACCTCCGGGCTTTGTACCGATGTGATCAATACATGGCGTACGTTATCGTCCTTTAAAAATTTCTTTTGCTGATCTGAAAGGTCATAAGCATTTGCACCACTTTCGCTAAACGGCTTACCATTATAAAAACCCGCAAAAGGGCCGCCCGGCATAGTTGGGATAGATTGGTGCCTGCTGTAAAGCATCAGGCCGCCAATTTGCTCAATGCTCATTTTTGAGGCCAGGTCTTTTGCGCGCACATCAACCGGTAAGCGCCAGTCTTCGTACTTATCCAATTTGCCATTCTTGTTAAGATCCTTAAATGCCAGGCCATCGGCAGTTAATAATTTAACACCCGAAGTAGCGGAGTAACCCAGATTTTGCCCGCCTTTGTTGGTTACAAAAACAATGTCACCGGTTTTGGTTTCAGTCCATTTTGTTTGCGCCGAAACTACGGCAGGCAATAGTGCCATTAGCAATAGATACTTTTTTTTCATAAACACTTTATGCTTTAAGCGGTTTGTTCACAAGCCTTGCAGCTTATGATATTATAATTGGTTTAATGACCACCGGAGAACCTTTGTGTCATTCTTACACAATACTATATATTATTATTTTAAATAGCAAGCCCTTAAGCAATTAAATAGGGCAGACGCATTAAAAATTTTTAAGCGCATTTTTTCTTTTTCTGATGTGCCGTCAGGTACATTTTTGTTGGTAGAATGTTGGTTTAAACCCACCAAGCGTTCCTATAGGAACGCCTCGTGCTTTTTTTGACCGTTTCTACCCACCAAAAGTCCCGCTGGGACTAAGAAAATTACAATTTAGGGTTCTGTCAAACAGCAATGTATTTTAAGCTTTTTTTTCTGATGTGCCGTCAGGTACATTTTGTTGGTAGCATGTTTGTTTAAAATTCACCAAGCGTTCCTATAGGAACGCCTCGTGCCTCTTTTGACCGTTTCCACCCACCAAAAGTCCCGATGGCCAATGCCATTAAGTTTAAGGAAAGGCAAAATACTCCGTTAGGAGTAAAAGCTTTGTAGGAAATATAAATAGCGCTTTTAGCGTGCCGTAGGTACGCAACGCAAAGGTTCCGTACCTATGGCACGGATTAGATAATTTCGATTTTAGTCTACAAAGCTTTAACCCCTCTGGGGTCGAGATCCCTTAAATAATGACATTGCCCGCTGGGACTAAGAAAAATTACAATTTAGGGTTTCTGTCAAACAGCAATGTCTTGTGTTTTATTTTAATGCGTTTGCCCTGGTAATTAAACAGGGTAGATGCATTAAAACAGAGACCGTCTGTTTAATTATACTCCTGACAGAGTCAGGCTTTTTCAACAGAGCTCAGGGCGTTTGCGGTTACACATAACATTTGGCGGATCGCTTGCAGTGCTTTGTGTTGTCTTAATATTTTAAGTTACCTTCAACTTTAAATTAACCTTTGTTATTTAAAACCTAAGAAACAGGCTTATCGGGCATGGAGCAGATATAGCCAAACCAAGAAATTATGAAGCTTCTTCTCACTTCCGCCGGCATCAGTAACACGAGCATCCATAACGCGCTGGTTGAACTTTTGGGTAAACCGGTTGCGGAGGCAAGCGCCCTTTTCATCCCCACCGCGATATACGCCATAGCTGGTGGTGCTGACATAGCACGAAAGGTAATTTGCGGATCATTAGGTGACCCTTTCTGCGAATTGGGTTGGAAATCGCTGGGAGTACTGGAACTAACGGCTCTGCCCAGCATCAAACAAGAGCTTTGGGTGCCGATGCTTCAGGAGACTGACGCCTTGCTGGTTGGCGGCGGCGACTGCCAGTATCTGTGCTACTGGATGCAGCAATCCGGACTGGCAGATCTCTTGCCGTCGCTGCTGCGTAAGATGGTATATGTGGGCTTGAGTGCCGGAAGTATGATAATGACCCGCTTTGGAACAACCTACGGGAACCATATACTGCCGGCAGAAAGCGATAAATCGCTGGGACTGGTTGATATTGCAATACATCCGCATTTGGATCACGAGTGGTTTCCGAAGAATTCCCTGGCCAACCTGGAAAAGCTGGCCGCTACGATACCAGTACCGTCATATGCGATTGACGACCAGACCGCCATTAAAATGACAGACGGCACCATCGAAGTTGTCTCCGAGGGACATTGGAAGCTGTTTACCCCCTAATATCACTAATACTATTGCGTTTGGTCTTGATAATTAGAACAATAGTGTGTCGGAATTGCCCCGTTAAATGGTCGCATTAACACCCTATGAGGACATAGGTATGACAGTATCTTTGATCATCAAAACATTAACCATTAAAACTAATAACAATGACAACGGAATTATGGATGAACCTGCCGGTTAAAGATATTAACAGGTCAAAAGAGTTTTTTAAAAACATTGGATTTGGCATTAAAGACGGGCCCGGTAGCACGGATACCTCTGTCGCCATATCGGTAAGTGAAAAAAATACTATTGTGATGCTTTTTCAGGAGGATGTATTTAAAAGCTTTGCTCAAAACGGCCTGGCAGATACTTCAAAAACGACCGAAGTGTTGTTCAGTTTTGGCGCCGAAAGCCGCGAAGAAGTAGATGAGGTTGCCAAAAAGGTAACGGCTGCCGGAGGCGATCTTTTTGCACCACCCGCAGAGATACAAGGCTGGATGTATGGCTGCGCTTTTAGTGACCCGGACGGCCACCGCTGGAACGCGCTGTTTATGGACAATAGCAAAGCTTAAAATTGGAATTATGAATGCCGTTAAAGCAAAAGATGTTGACGAATACGTAGCTGCTTTCCCTGCAGATGTTCAGAAGGTAATGGAACAGGTGCGGGAAGTTATTAAAAAGGCAGTTCCGCAGGTAAGGGAAGTGATCAGTTATGATATGCCGGGGTTTAAAGTGAACAGGGTGCTGGTATATTTTGCCGGCTATGCCAAACACATAGGCTTTTACCCCGGTGCGGCAGCTATTGCGGCGTTTAAAGAAGAGATCTCCGGCTACAAATGGGCAAAAGGCTCGGTCCAGTTCCCACTGGGCCGGCCTATGCCCCTGGACCTGATTGCCCGGATAACTAAGTTTAGGCTGGAGGAAGATGCTAAGGTTAAGAAATAGACATATATTTGATAGGGTAAACATGCAGTGAATGAATTACTATACAATAAAGCCCTCTGAACAATTAGCGCTTTATGTACGCTTTTTTTGGGTGCTTGAGCATGATAGCGTTTCTGCTGATCGGCCTTATACTCATCGGTCTATGGCAGATGGTTGTTGCGAGATGCTTTTTCATTACAAAGGCCGGTTTACAACTTTACAAACCGACAGGTTATCAGATACGTCTTACAGTGCCGGAGTTGACGGACCCACACAAAAATTTAGCAGGCATCAAATAACAGAAGCTTTTGGCATTTTTGGATTATATCTTTATCCCTTTGCAGTAACCGCGCTGTTTGGTATCCCGGCATTGGCTATAGCTAATCAAAAAGTTGATTTGGTTACCTTGTTGGGGCCGGAAGGCAAAGACATTGAAGAAAGAGTAATGTTAGCAGCCACAAATACCGAACGCGTACAAATCTTATCTGCATTTTTAGAATTGAAGCTCAACGGGGCTAAATATCAGCCATCCGTTTTTTCTGCTATAAAGTATATTATTAAAAGTAAAGGGACTGTTACGGTTGACAGCCTTGCTCAAAAACATTTTTTATCTACCCGCCAGTTCGAGCGTAATTTTAAAGAGCTGGCAGGTTTTAGCCCTAAATTATACTCCCGGATCATCCGTTTTCAGGCGGCAATTGAAAAATATCAACATAAGTATATATCACTGACCGATATTGCTTATGAGTGCGGTTATTATGACCAATCGCACTTTATTCATGACTTTAAAGAATTTTCAGGCTATCACCCTAAAACCTATTTTTCTGGCGGTAACGAAGCTACCGAATGGAAAGATGCTGAATGATGTCGGATTTTTCCAATTTTGCCCGCGCCCGGCAATCTAATTTTGATGTATTATTTAATTAAAAAAATTAAAAATGGAAATTCCAAAAGTACACCAGGCCGTAATGCCTTATCTGATGCTGCAAAATGCTGCAGGGTTTATAAATTTTACTGAAGCGGTTTTTAATGCCGATGTTGCTATGCAAAAGAACCGCGAAAATGAAAACCTGATCATGCATTCTGAAATAAACATTAGCGGCAGCACTATTATGTTTTGCGATGCTTCTGATAACTTGCGGATTGCAACGGCCAACCTTTTCATTTATGTTGATGATGCCGATAAGACCTACCACCTGGCTATTGAAAACGGTGCAACCACGGTAATGGAATTGAGCGATCAGGATTATGGAAGAACCTGTGGTGTAATAGACCCATTTGGTAATACCTGGTGGATAACATCAATAAAAAGTTAGCTTAAAACTAAAGCCTGTAAACAGCTACAGGCTTTAATTTTAACCCCATTTTATTACCAGGGTTTCTCCGGCATCAATACTGATGTCCATGCCTTGCGCCGATCCGTTTTTATTGGCGAACAATACATGGGTGTTAGTTCGGCGTTTTGTATTATCAGCTTAAATTCTTTTTCCCCGGAGATTCATTGATGATGGTAGTAACCAGATCATGCCCGGAACCAGGCACTTTCATTACCAGGCCTTTTTGCGGCAATTCAATCTGTCCGGTAGTCCGGGCATAAATTTTTAAAGGGTCGGCAGATTTTTAATTTTGAGTTATATTTTTCCGGACCATCCGTTTTTCTGGCGGTTGTTGAAAATTAAAATCACGGAAAATCAGCCCATCAAGTTTTACCTTGAGAAATTTAACAAAAAAAGCAAAATAACGCTCAGTTTTTTGTGAAAATTAGAAGTTTTTAGTGATTTTTAGAGCAAAAGACCTAACCCCGGCTGGTTGTTGAGCACCCATTTACCGTCCTCAAAAGCGGGCATTTTGTAAGGGTTGTTTGAGATAAGAAAGGGGCCATCCAAATCGGCCCAATCACATTGCGGGGCCAGCGCGGCGGCGGCCAGTGTAGCACAGCTGGTTTCGCTCATACAGCCTATTAATATCTTCAAACCCAGCTCTTTGGCTTTGTTTATCATCTGTTGCGCCTCATGCATCCCTCCCGATTTCATGAGTTTTATATTAATGCCGTGGTAAACACCCTCTGCCTCAGCAACATCCGGTAAACGCTGTACGGCTTCATCGCCAATAATGGGGATAGGGCTATGTTCGGTTAACCATGCATTACCGTCAATATCGGTTTTCAACATGGGTTGCTCAATTAGCATAACCCCTTGTTCCTTAAGCCAGTACACCATGTCAAGACTTTGCTTGCGGTCTGTCCAGCCCTGGTTGGCATCCACATAAAGCGGCACATTGGTAACCGATCTTATGGTCTGTATCAGTTCTTTATCGGTATCCCTGCCTAGTTTTACTTTTATCACTTTTAATCCCGCGGCTTCTTTTACTTTTTGGAGGATAACTTCCTTAGTATCAATGCCTATGGTAAAGCTGGTTATGGGCATTTTAGCAGGGTTGCTACCAAAAATCTTCCAGCAGGACTGGTTATTTAATTTGCCTTCCAGGTCATGCAGGGCAATATCAATAGCCGCTTTTATAGCCGGCTGCCCGGGAGCTATGCTATCCAGATAATGAATGATAGATGGAAAATCAAACGGATATCTAAATTGCGTGGCATCCACCTGGTTTAAAAAATCTACTGCGGTTTGGTGGCTTTCGCCCATGTAGGGCACCATTGACGCCTCGCCGTAGCCGGTATGTCCCTCATGCTCAACCTGTAACAAAATTACCGGGGTTGATGTACGCGAAAATTTAGCGATGGTAAAGGTGTGTTTTAACTGTAATTCGAAGGGTTGATAAGTAAGCTGCATGTCAAATATCAAAGCTAAAGTTTTACAATTAAATTCCTGCTTATCTTTGCAGGCATGCCGGCACAAATTTATTCCCCGTTCGAGAAGTTTAATTTTAGCAACAAACAATGTTTCCTTAGCGGGCAGGCATTAAACAGCGAAGAAGAAAAGATCCAGGTCTTCCCCCAATGGCTCATGAGCATGTATAAGCTGGAAGATCAGCCTTTTAAACTGCTTGATGAAACCATTGCCACTTATAAAGATCTGAAAATCCCCTGCTCTGCGTTTATTAATGATGAATTTTTGGAGCCTCTGGAAAAGGATGTAGCCAATGCGTTTAGCGCTGGTTATGAAGGCATTAAGGCATTGGATGATGTAAAACTATTTCAATGGGCGGCTAAATTATTGTACGGTATTATATTTAACGAGATACAGGCCGGCATCAGAATGATGCATGCACAGGGCGAGGAGTTTAATATATCGCAGTCTATCATACACAAATTCAGCCATTTACATATGATGCTGCAAAGTATTAACCTGCCTTTGCATTTTGAGGATTTTAAACCCTTTAGCCTGTTTTTATTTAAGGTAGATAATAATGAGGCTGAATTTGGCTACCGCGATGAAATAAACACCCAAACATTCGCCTTGCGGATAAAAGATTTTGGACTGGTTATTTGTCTGCAGGATAACGGCGCCAATGCAATGTATCATCGCGAGATATTTGAAAAGATAAAGGAAGATACACTGCACCCTATACAGTTTGAGGAGTTTTCTGGCCGGGTATTTTACTCAAACTACCTGTTTAACCGCCTGCCTGAGTATAATATTTTACCCGTTGGAGACGAGATCTATATTGAGGCCATGCCCTTACGCGGTATGAGCAGCAAGCCCTTGTTTGACGATTGGATGAACAAAACCTACGGACAAGTGCTGGAAAACTTCTGGAAAAACTGGGGCTTTTTATTATTAGAAATAATTAAGAATCCCGAGAAACCCATGAGCTTTTTATTTGATGCTGATGGCAACAAAATAACCGCTGAATCAATAGAACTGCCTAATTAGAACTTGATAATAAATTCATGCACAATATGTGGGTTAAGCGCAATGGTAATTATAATACCGCTTAATGCGCCAAACAAGTGGGCATCATGGTTTACGTTGTCACGGGCATGTTTTGATGCAAAATGGCAGTAAACCAAATACAACAAACCAAAGATCCAGGCGGGGATAGGTATAGGGATAAACAATATGCCCAGGCTGGCTAACGGATCATACATAATATAGCTGAATATTACCGCGCTTATTGCGCCGGATGCACCCAGGCTGTTATACCAGATATCTTCTTTATGCTTTTGTATCGATGGTAGATCACTTAATATCAGGCTCAAAACATACAGCAAGCCAAACTGCCAATGGCCCAATCTGGCCTCTAACTGAAAAGCA
This sequence comes from Mucilaginibacter sp., assembly GCF_041660805.1. Taxonomy (GTDB): domain Bacteria; phylum Bacteroidota; class Bacteroidia; order Sphingobacteriales; family Sphingobacteriaceae; genus Mucilaginibacter. The sequence continues at coordinate 98,638 of NZ_JBAZVP010000002.1, forward strand.
AAAAAGTAATAGGAGAGCATGTTGAACAGCAGGTGGTTCCAATCTTTATGGATCAGCCCGCTGGTAATAACAGTATAAACGCGCTCGCCCCGCGATACGCCATAGGGATTTAAAATAAACCGGGCGTAAATGTTTTCATCGTTAAAGGCCCATAAAGAAGTAGCCAGGGTAAGTACAAATATTATGGAAGCCACCGGGGCAACCAAAAGATATTCCATCATTTAAGGTCGAGTTTAGTATTGGTTAACAATCTGCCTACCGGGTAGCGCAGATAAGTTTTTTCAAAATAAGGCGAATTACGATAAACAAAGTTTAATTGAGCAGCCGCGCTTTTTGCCAATTGCGGGTTAGCCGTTTTTTCATCATCCAGTTTTTTTCTTAGTCCGGCGTCTTTCTTTAACAGGTCAGCAGCTATATCTTCAAAAACATAGTCGGAGAAGTACTCTTTTTGCCCCAATACCGAATCAAAAAAGTTCCAGGCAAAAAACGAATCAACACCCTGCGGCTCCAGCGTTTCAACTATGTAACGGTTAATGGGCTGGTTTACATATACCACATAGTCGCCTTCGTAAAATTTAACTTTTGCATCAACCGGGTTCAGTTTCACATTACTATGCAGGTAATGCCCCTCATATGGTCGTGTGCCGGTTTTGTAATCACCTATATAATACATCTGCAGGCTTAATGTAGTATCACGGCCAAGCCTTTTCATAGCAACCCTATTTAACTTAAACAGGTCAATAACCTTTCCCCATGCCTGCGGAATAATATAGGCAACAGGTTTATCTGCAGTAGCAGTAGCTTTGTAGGTGTTAAAAAATTTAATTGTTTTAGTGTACGGTTTATTACGATCATAGTATAAACGCTTTAACCCGCTCACTTCGCTGGTTTTATATTCGGCGGCGTAGCCTTTAAAGGTGATGGTATCTACCACTTTTTCATCTACCTGCCAGCTTAAAGCGTAGGTTTTCTGCTCGCTAACCTCTGCGTCTACCTTCTTTTTCATATCGCCCAATAGCTTAGCATCGCGCTGGCAAATATTTATTAGCTGCTGCATAAAGTTGTAGGTGGCATACAGGCGTTTATCAAACGGTTTTAGCATATGCGTTTCTGTCATGTAGCTGATAATATTATGCTGGGCCGCAAAGCCGGTAGAAAACCTTGGTGTTTCCATAAAGCTAACAATGCCCGAATCTGGCAACCCCTGCTCTCCTGCGCCATAAGGGATCATTTCATAGCCGCTTTTTTTCATGCCTTTATATAAATCGGCGGTCATGGTTTTACTGGTGTAATTGGCCAATGTAGGGTTTTGTTTATCCTTTTGTGTTTCTATCAGTGTCATCACATACTGGTAGTCGGCACCATCGCTTACGTGGTTATCCAGCAAAACTTCGGGCTGCCAGGTATTCAGGATCTGCGCGAATGCCAAAGCGTTTTTGCTATCAGCCTTAATAAAATCGCGGTTCAGGTCAAGGTTGCGGTAGTTACCTCTAAAACCATAGGCCCGTGGGCCATTCTGGTTTGCGCGGGACAACCCACGGTTCTTGTTGCCATCAATATTATAAACCGCAATAAAACAGATGACAACATCTTTAGGCAACTGGTTCTTTTTCAACAGATCGCGCGCCAGCATCATGCTGGCGTCAATGCCTTCGGGTTCGCCCGGATGGATCCCGTTATTAATAAGTAATACCCGTTTGTTTTGCTTTTTTATCAACTCCGGATCAAACACTTTATCTTTTGATAACACCACCAGCGTTAATGGCTTGCCAATATCTGTAGAACCATAGTTAAACAGCTTCATTTGCGGCTGCTGCCTGGCTAAAGCCTGGTAATAGGTCATTACCTCTGCGTAGGTGGCGGTGTAATTTTTATCCTTACTTAATTCAAATGGGGTTAGCTGGGCATTTGCCTGTATCCAGCAAAAAAAAGCAATAAACAGTAAAAGATATTTTTTCATGGGTAACAGCAAATATATAAGAGGAGTTAGTTGGTGTCGGTAATTTCTGCCTGGAGCTTTTTAGGTAAGCTTGCAAAAACAAGCTCGTAAGAATGATCTATCATATCGCGCAGCTGTTTGTTGGTTAGCGAGCCATCGGTATGTATGGTATTCCAGTGTTTTTTATTCATGTGATAGCCGGGTTGCACTTCGCTGTATTGTTCGCGCAGTTCAACGGCCTTCTCAGGGTCGCACTTTGCATTAAAGCTGGGCGAATTTAAGCCGGTGAGTAAAAATATTTTATCGCCAACCTTAAAAACCAACGTATCCTCGCCAAAAGGAAAGCTTTCAGTTACGCCTGGTTTTTGCAGGCAATAATCGCGTATTTCTTCAATGTTCAATTGTTATTCCCTCTAATAGATTTGTTATAAGAAACACTACTCCCAAAATTAACCCTTACACCTACAGTAATTTGGCGATACTGGCTCAGGGCATTATTTTTAAACTTACTTGATGGGTCATTATATCCATCTAAACCTTCGCCAAATACTATATTATGGTTATACCCTACAATTATCCCCATAAATGGCTGGTTATAATCATCATAAATTTTAAACTCGTATCCGGCGCGTAACGGTATCATTAAATTTACGCCACTGTTATCCCCCGGAAACACATAGTTAGGGTCATCTAAACTGGTGCGCTGTACTTTTAAACTATTGGATATTGCGCCAACACCCGTCCCTACATAAAAATCTTTAAGCAATTTCATAAAGAAATTATTTTCATATTCTATGATCTCTCCAAACTGCAGGTCGGCATGTATTATTATTGCTTTATAGTTGTTGGCGTATTGCCGCCTGTATAAATCACGGTCAACAGTTAACCCGCCACCAGTTAGTTTACCAAACTGTATCTCGGCAGCAATTGGCACATACGGACTATAATTATAAATGAAGTTTAGGTTGTACGCTTTTTCATCGTAATTTCTTTTAACATTGGTATAACCTTTAACGCTGCTAAAACCAATACCTACTCCTAATGTGCTATAGTTATACTGGGCTCTTGCCGTAAAGGCAGCAAGTGTTATTACAATAAATAAAAAGGTTTTTTTCAAAGTGATATAGTTAGGATATTTACAAATTACTTTACTGCAACAACCGTTTGAAATACGAAAATAAAATTTCTACTAATATAGGCTTTTATGGATTTTAATATGCCCCTAAGTTTTACAGCAACCAAAAGATTTTTACACTACGTAACTATTGATACGCAATCAGACCCATTATCGCCAACATGCCCATCAACCGAAAAGCAAAAAGATCTGGGCAGGGTACTGGTAGCCGAACTACTTGAAATGGGCATTACCGATGCACATTTAGATGAATTTGGCTATGTATATGCAACTATCCCCGCTAATACTGATAAGCACGATGTGCCGGTTATATGCTTTTGTTCGCACATGGATACCTCGCCAGATTGCAGCGGAAAAAATGTTAAACCACTGATACATAAAAACTATACCGGCGGGGATATTATTTTGCCCGATGATACAACGCAGGTACTGCGCATACAGGATCATCCCGACCTGAAGAACCAGATAGGGAACGATATTATAACCGCATCCGGAACCACTTTACTGGGTGCCGATAATAAAGCCGGACTGGCCGAGATAATGGATGCCTGCTATCAGCTGGTGAATAATCCTGAAATAAAGCATGGTACTATAAAAATATTATTTACACCCGACGAGGAAATTGGCCGCGGAGTAGATAAGGCAGATATTGAAAAAATAGGGGCATTTGCCTGCTATACTATTGATGGTGAAAGCGCAGGCAATATGGAAAATGAAACTTTTTCTGCGGATGGCGCACGGTTAACTATTCAAGGTGTAAGCGCCCACCCCGGTTTTGCAAAAGGCAAAATGGAAAGCGCCATAAAAATTGCAGGGTTAATTATAGCCGCCTTGCCGCACAACCTATCGCCTGAAGGTACTGAAGGCATGCAGGGGTTTGTGCACCCGGTTAATATGGAGGGGCATGTTGAAACCGCTACCATTGATTTTATAATCCGCGATTTTGAGGAAGACAAGTTAGATGCCCATGCAGCAGTAATAAAGCAGGTAACTGATGATGTTTTAAAGAGTTTCCCAAACTCCACCTATAGTCTTGATGTAAAAGCCCAGTACCGCAACATGAAAAATGTGCTTGCGCAGCATCCACAAATTGTTGATTATGGTATGGAAGCTATTCGACGGGCAGGTATGCAAGCCAAGCTTTGCAGTATCCGTGGCGGTACAGATGGTTCAAGGTTGTCATTTATGGGATTACCAACCCCCAATATTTTTGCCGGTGAACACGCCTTCCATGGTAAAGAAGAATGGGTGTCTGTACAGGATATGCACAAAGCCGTTGAAACTATACTGCACTTATGTATGGTTTGGGAAGAGAAAAGTTAGGAGGGTAATTCACCCCGGATAATCCGGCATATCTTTTTTACATATCAATCAACACACTCTCGCCAAATTTTTGCGAAACAGTGGTGCGCTCATTGCCATCAATGCTTATCACCAGTGAGCTATCAAAGGGGATCTTTTCTATTAATTGAATTTTTGTTCCGATGCTGATATTCAGTTTTTGAAGGTATTGCAGGAAAGAGCTGGTGGTATCTTTTACAGCGGCAACGCGGCAATACCCACTGGTTTTAAGATCTGCCAGGGTGGTTGAATACCGCTTGGCCATTTTACCGTTAGCTTTTGGAATAGGGTCGCCATGTGGGTCGTACTCCGGGAAACCGAGAAATTTATCCAGCCTGTCTGCCAGTGAGGCATCCTTAATATGTTCCAGATCTTCGGCAATATCGTGGATCTCATCCCAGTCGTACCCCAGTTTCTCTAACAAAAAAACCTCCCACAGGCGATGACGGCGCACAATTAATGTAGCATCTTTCTGGCCCTGAGCGGTTAGCTCCACACCTTTCTTTTTATCGTAGTTTATCAGTAGTTTATCGGTAAGCTTACGTAACATATCCACTACTGATGCCGGGTTGTTCCCTAATGATTCTGCAATGGCCGTTGGTGTTATCTTTTGCCCTTTATCCTGCCAAAGGCGGTAAATACATTTCAGGTAATTTTCTTCTGATAGGGTATGCATACAATTTATTGGGTTGTACAAACATAATCAAAAAAACATATTAATAAATAAAATTAGGCAAGACTAATTTTATTTATTAATTTAGACGAATTAATTACGTATGCTTACGCCAATAATATACCTATGCGCTTATTGTTACTCTCCATATTAATACTTCTTAAACTGACGGTTACTGCTCAAAAAAGCTCAATAAAAGGAAAGGTGACCGCCAATAATTCTCCATTACCTTATGTTAGCGTTTTATTAAATGGCACTAAATATGGCACTACTACCAACCAGCAAGGCCTGTATGAAATTAAAAACATTGCCCCCGGCGAATACTTTGCAGTATATTCAAGCGTAGGCCATCAGAGTGATCGGGTTAAAGTTGTTGTTAACGAATCTGCGCCGGCAACCATTAATATCGATCTGAAGGAAAGCAGTTCAAAACTAAGCGAGGTGGTAGTGACCGGTGTATCGCGCGCTACAGAACTACGCAGCAACCCGGTACCCATTGTGGTGCTTACCAAAAAAGAGATAGACCAAAATGTTAATAACAATATTATTGATGCCATAGTGAAAGGCATCCCTGGCGTTACCGCGGTTACTACCGGGCCAAATATATCCAAGCCATTTATTCGCGGGCTGGGATACAACAGGGTTTTAACGCTGTATGATGGCATTCGCCAGGAAGGGCAGCAATGGGGAGATGAGCACGGTATTGAAATAGACCAATACGGTATTGCCCGTGCCGAGGTAATAAAAGGCCCGGCCAGTTTAACTTATGGCTCGGATGCCCTGGCGGGGGTTATTAACCTCATTCCATACATCCCCAACGGGGAAGACGGTAAGCTGAACGGTGACATTATTACCGATTATCATACCAACAACGGGCTCATTGGCTCATCGCTTGGCTTATCCTACAAAACCGGCGACTGGAAATATGCTTTCCGCGCTACGGGTAAAATGGCGCATAATTACCGTAATAAAATTGATGGGCCGGTATATAATTCATCCTTCCAGGAGTATATTTTATCGGGGATGACACGTGTAGATAAAAAATGGGGTTACTCGCAATTTGTGGGTACAACCTACAATAACAAACAGGAAATACCCGATGGCAGCCGCGATTCACTTACCCGCAGATTTACTGTGCAGGTAGCCGAAGGTGCAAATGATAATATTAAAAACCGCCCGTTTGCCCCGCAGGAATGGCTCACCTCTTATGGCGTTACACCTTTGCATCAGCACATACAACATTATCGCTTATACAATAAAACCGAAATAAAGCTGGGCGATGGCCTATTCAATACCGCTTTGGGCTGGCAGCAAAGTGTAAGGCGGGAATATAACCACCCCACTATGCCGCAACAAGCCGGATTGTTTGTAACACTGAACACCTTAAACTACGATTTCAGATATAGTCCGCCGGTATTTGCCGGGTTGGAAACTTCTTTTGGTGTAAACGGCATTTACCAAACCAACCGCAGTAAGGATGCTACCGATTTCCCTATCCCCGATTATAATTTGTTTGATATTGGAGGCTTCTTTTTCGCTAAAAAGTCCATCGGCAAAACAGACATTTCGGGCGGGATAAGGTATGATACCCGCAACATTTCCTGGAATGATTTTTATGTTGGCCCCAACCCTGCAAACGGATTTGAGCAACGGGTAACAGCGAATGACCCGGGGGCACGCCTGCAATTTCCCGATTTTAAACATACCTATCATGGCCTGTCGGGCAGTTTAGGTTTTACTTATAATATTAGCGAGCGCCTATTGCTAAAAGCCAACATTGCCCGTGGCTACCGTGCGCCAAATATTACCGAAATTGGTAGTAATGGCCTTGACCCCGGTGCGCACATTGTTTATCTGGGTAACCGTACCTTCAATCCTGAATTTAGTTTGCAGGAAGACGTGGGCTTTATAGCTTATCTAAAGGATGCCGACTTCCAGTTGGAGCTTTTCAATAACCAGATTAATAATTACATATACCAATCGCGGCTGGACGATGCAAACGGTAATCCGGTGATCATTGTCCCCGGTAATACTACTTACCAGTATCAGCAGTCAAAGGCGCGGCTGTACGGAGCTGAGCTTACATTTAACCTGCACCCGCAAAGCATTAAATGGCTCGCGTTTAATAACAGCCTGGCGTATGTAGCAGGCATCAACCAAAATGAAGCATTAATTGAACAAAGCAATGGTGCGGCTAAATATCTGCCGTTTATTCCGCCGTTGCATATCCGGTCTGAGGTTAAGGTGAAGCTGCAGGGCAATTACGGCATGTTCAGCAAAGTATATTTCCGGGTTGAGGCTGATGCTTACACAGCGCAAAATCATTATTACGCACTAAACGATACAGAAACACCTACACCCGGTTATACCCTGATAAATGCGGGCATCGGCTCAACATTAAAGCGAAAATCTGGCAAACCTATTTGCGAGCTTTTTTTACAGGCCGATAATTTATTCAATGTAGCCTATCAATCAAACCTGAACCGGTTAAAGTACTTTGAATATTATAACAGTTCGCCAAATGGCCGCTCAGGCATTTATAATATTGGAAGGAATATAAGTTTTAAGGTGATTGTACCCTTCTAAAAAACCATGTCATGCCGAATTTATTCGGCATCCTGCACGCAAGATATCAGCATTGCTTATTACTTTCCCGTGGCATCCTGACTTTATTTCAGGATGCCACGGGACATTTATCTATCGTTGAAAAATATCCATTTGATTTATCATCAAATACCCCCAACTTCGCAGTTCCGATTTGTCGGTAAGATCATAAAAATGGAATACAATATTAAAATAGCCCAGGAACTTTCTGTTGGCAGCAAACAAGTAAGCGCAACCATTGCCCTGCTTGATGAAGGTGCGACAGTTCCTTTTATATCCCGTTACCGTAAAGAAGCTACCGGCAGTTTAGATGAGGTACAGGTAGCCGCCATCCGCGACCGTGTACAGCAACTGCGCGACCTGGATAAACGCCGTGAGGCCATATTAAAATCGCTTACAGATATGGGCAAGTTAACACCTGAGCTGGAGGAGCAAATTAATGCCGCCGAAACAATGGTGCTGCTGGAAGACATCTATCTTCCTTATCGCCCTAAACGTAAAACGCGCGCTACGGCAGCCCGTGAAAAAGGATTGCAGCCACTGGCTGATAACCTGCTTACACAAAAGAACATAGACCCGGAATTAGAGGCCGGTAAATACATAGACGAAGAAAAAGGTGTAAATAATACCGAAGAAGCCCTTGCCGGTGCCCGGGATATTATTGCAGAATTCATAAGCGAAAATGCTGAAGCTCGCGCTAAAATGCGTACGTTGTTTACCGAAAAAGGCACTTTCCAGTCGAAAGTAGTTGACGGTAAGGAGCAGGAAGGGATTAAGTATAAAGATTATTTCGACTGGACAGAGCCGGTAAAATCGGCACCATCTCACCGCATCCTGGCCATGCGCCGCGGCGAAAAAGAGGAGATCCTTTACCTGGATATTAAACCTACCGAAGAAGATGCTATTGATCTGCTTGAAAAAGAATTTATCACCGCCCGTAATGCTGCGGCAGCACAGGTAGGATTAGCTATTGGCGACGGCTATAAGCGCCTGCTAAAACCATCAATGGAAACTGAGATAAGGTTGCTTACTAAAAAGAAAGCCGATGAAGAAGCTATTCGTGTATTTGCGGAGAACGCTCGCCAGCTTTTGTTAGGTGCACCACTAGGCCAAAAAAGAATTATGGCTATTGACCCCGGTTTCCGAACCGGCTGTAAACTTGTTTGTTTAGATGAGCAAGGTAAGTTATTAGAAAATACTGCCATTTACCCGCACACCGGTGCCGGGCAAGCTAAAGAAGCAGAGAAAACCGTTCAACATTTGTTTGAGCGTTATAATATTGAGGCTATTGCCATAGGGAATGGTACCGCAGGCCGCGAAACGGAAGTATTTGTGCGCAACCTGAACTTGCCGGGGGCAACCATAGTAATGGTGAATGAAAGTGGTGCATCCATCTATTCGGCATCTGAAGTGGCAAGGGATGAATTTCCCGATAAAGATATTACCGTTAGGGGTGCCGTTTCAATTGGGCGCCGGTTAATGGACCCGCTGGCTGAGCTGGTAAAGATCGACCCAAAATCTATAGGCGTTGGACAGTACCAGCATGATGTGGATCAGAATAAGCTACAAACTTCGCTGGATGATACCGTTATAAGTTGTGTGAACGCTGTAGGGGTGGAACTGAATACGGCATCTAAACAGATATTGGCCTATGTATCGGGCTTAGGGCCACAACTGGCGCAAAATATTGTAGAATACCGCAACCTTAACGGTGCCTTTAAACGCCGCGACCAGTTAAAGAAAGTTGCCCGTTTAGGCGATAAAGCTTATGAACAGGCAGCAGGTTTCTTACGTATCCGCGGAGCGGAAAACCCATTGGATACCAGTGCCGTTCACCCGGAGCGGTATGCATTGGTTGAGCAAATGGCTAAAGACCTTAAATGCAGTGTGCAGGATTTGATGCGTGATAATACTTTGCGCAAATCAATCCCGTTGCAAAAATATATTTCTGATACGGTTGGCTTACCTACCCTCAATGATATTATAGCCGAGCTGGCCAAACCAGGCCGCGACCCGCGTGAGCAGTTCGAGGCGTTTAGCTTTACCGATGGTGTAAATTCGGTAAGTGACCTTAAACCCGGCATGAAGTTGCCCGGAATAGTAACTAACATTACCAACTTTGGCGCTTTTGTAGATATCGGCGTCCATCAGGATGGTTTGGTGCATTTAAGCCAGATAACCAACCGCTATATTAAAGACCCTAATGAGGTATTGAAGGTGCACCAAAAGGTTGAGGTTACAGTTACCGAGGTAGATGTAAACCGTAAGCGGATATCGTTATCAATGAAAGAGAATGAGAAACGCGAGCCCGCAGCAGCAGCTAAGACGCGTGAAAGCAAACCTGTTCAAAAACAATTTGTACAAAGGCCTGCCAAACCAGCTCCCGAACCTGAAATGGATATGATGAGCAAGCTGGCAGCGTTGAAGAATAAGTTTAAGTAGGAATATTGTTGGTGAGGATACCAACAACAGGAAATTATTATTCAGGTTGCGGTGAAGACACCGCGTACTTATTTTTTAGTGATTGGCTTCCTCGTTTTTATTTCTGCGGCCTTTAACCGTTTAGTGCGCATTTTAAGGTTCAGCATTTCTACCAGGATAGAGAATGCCATTGCAAAATAGATGTACCCTTTAGGTATATGCTGCTCAAACGCCTCAGCTAATAAGGACACGCCTATTAACAATAGAAACGACAGGGCAAGCATTTTTACTGTTGGGTGCCTGTTTACAAAACCGGCAACCGAGCCTGATGCCCATATCATAATACCAACTGCAATTACAACAGCGGCTATCATTATCTCTACGTGCTGTGCCATGCCTACAGCGGTAATAACCGAATCGAGCGAGAAAACAATATCTAATAGCGCTATCTGGAATATGGTTCCCCAAAAAGAATGTTTTTTAACGGTTGTCTCGTCATCATCCTCGCCTTCAATTTTATGATGGATCTCGGCTGTGCTTTTATATATCAGGAACAAACCTCCAATTATAAGTATCAGGTCGCGGCCGGAAATGGAGAGTTTTTCTGCCCATTCTCTGTCGTTTATATTTAACAAGCCCGATATGTTGAATAACGGTGTAGTAAGCGTCATTACCCAGCTAATAGAAAGTAGCAGCAGGATACGGGTTATCATGGCCATAGCTAAACCCAGTTTTCGGCCTTTTTCCTGCTGGTTTTTAGGTAACTTATCGGCCAGTATGGATATGAATATCACATTATCGATACCTAAAACTATCTCTAAAAGTGTTAGCGTAACAAGCGACAACCATGCCTCGGGGTTGGTAAGTATTTCCATTATAGGTAGATTTTTTAACAGCCCTAAAATAGCAAAACCCCCGCCGTTATGGCAAGGGTTTTAAAAATATGCTGATTTTATGATTTTAGCTGTTAATTAAAGCTCACTCTGCCAAAGGTTGCATTAATTACAATCTTACTATCGCCGTTGTCTTTACCAATATATCCTTTGTAATTTTTAGTTGATGACCATCCACGATCTTCATCTGAGGGAGATTTTGATGTTACTTTTACTTTGCTGCTATTGTTGTCAAATCCACCCATTTTGCTGGTAACATCAAAAGTAAAGTCATCACTATCTTTAAAATCTAAATTAACTTTAGCAAACTGTGAGTGGATATTAATGTTTTTAACACTTTTATCAATAGAAGCGACGTTAATGCCATTGCCGTATTTAACGCTCACATCTGCAGATCCTTTTAGTCTGTCAATATCTATACTTGAAAAGCCAAAACTGGCATCAACATTATTAAGGATACCTACTTTAAACTTACTGTACTGTACTTTTAACTTACCTCCGTTAAACACTTCTATAGTTGATGTATTTCCCTGGGTAAAATTAATTGTTATGTCGTTTTGGGTGTTACTAAGATGTTGTGCGATCAGATTACCAAACTGCACCTTAATTGTTGCCTTGCCAGAAAGATCAGGCAGTATAACTGCACCAAACTGGTTGTTAATGTCAATAGCATTACCCGCCGGCATATAAACGGTGTAGTTGATATCTATTCTTTGCTGGTTATTCCCTCCACTTTGTGATCTTCCGTTTGCAAGATTAGTTCTGAATGAAACAACATTTCCTGTTTTGCTATCGCTGATGCTTGAGCCTTCTATCAAATCGTTCACGGCCTCTTCGTTGTTTGAACTAAATTTCATTTGAACATCAACCTTAAACTCACTTTTGTTCCAGGTGTTCACAGTTACCTTACCAAACTTGTTATTTATCTGTAATATATCATTACCATCAACACTATAGCTCTTGCTGTAGTTTTTCACCTTCTCGGTGATCTCGCCGCTGGCAATTTGCTTTTTATATTCCTTATCAGATACATTGCGGCTGGTGTTATTATTAATCACTACATCCACATCCGGTACCATACCGTTAAAACTGCCTGAAAAATCCTTGCCAAAGTCTTTAAATTTCGCGTTAAACTTTTTGTCAAAGTCTTTCATTTTAACAAACACCTGCGTGTTTATTTTACTATTCATTACAAACATTTGCTTGTGCAAATCGGCCATTTTAAGATTAAACTTGACCATGTTTTTCTTGAACGCTACTTTATCAAAGTTCTTATTGAGCTTAAATTCCGTATTAAACTTGTATTCTTTATTTGTTTTAAATTCTTTGTTATGCTTATACTCCTTATTAAGTTTATAGTTTTCTGGCGGGAGCGGCGGGGCAGGCAGTGTATCCTGCGCAAATGCCTGTGCGCTTATAGTGAGTACGGCAATGAAGGCAAGTAGCCTCTTAAATATCCTGATTTCCATTTTGTTGATCTTTTTTGCTTTGATTAAATTGTTCAATTACACTCAGTTGCTGATTAAGCACCTCTGTTTGTATTTGCAAGTTCCGGATCATTGCACGTAAAACACGTTCCTGGTTAGGGCTGGTAGCTAAATCTGTATTTAGTTTTTTATAAGTTGTTTGCATTTTGGTGATCTCGGCGCTAAACTCTTTATAAAGCTCCGGATCATACTTGGCTATCTGTTTAAGTTCGATACGTTTGGTTGCAATAAGCGATGCATATTGCAATTGTTGTTTAGCGTAAGTTGGGTTTATGGCAGCCAGGTCAACGCCTTCGCTGCTTTTTTGGTTTTGTACATACACCCCGAAACCTATTCCCATAACCACCACTATCATAGCGGCTACCCTTAGCACGAAACCAAGCGAGAATGTTTTTGCCTCGCGCTTTTTTGGCAGTTGTTGCTCCTCATCCCAGGCATCCAGTTCTTTTGAAATATTATTCCAAATGTCTGCACGTGGTTCCAGGTCGTCAAATTCTTCCCTGTTATTGCTGATAAAATCTTCTAACCGCTTACTCATTTCTTTATTCCTTTCCTTATTAATATTTCGCTTAGTTTACGTTTTGCACGTAAAAACTGTGTACGCGATGTATTTTCACTTATGTGTAACACTTGTCCTATTTCTTCATGATCATATCCCTCTAACAAGTAAAGCGATAAAACCACCCGGTAGCCTTCCGGTAATTCTTTTATGGCTTCTTTTACCTGTGCAACCTGGTACTGTACATCTTCATCATCCCATTCTTCCTCATCGGCTACATTATCCAGAAGGCCGTCTTCCATCTCAACAAACTCCAATTTTCTTTTACGCAGAAGATTTATTGAGCGGTGTACCACAATTTGTTTGAGCCATAGCCCAAAAGTGGTTTCCTGCCTAAAATCTTTTAGTCTGTTAAAAGCATCGGTAAATGCTTCCTGTAAAATATCTTCCGCCTCGCCAATATTGCCCACTATTCTAAAGGCGACGTTTAACATCGCTTTTGAATATAGTCGGTACAACTCGTAGCAGGCTTTTTTACTTCCCTGCTTACACTCAACCACCAGGTTGTAGTGCTTATCTACGTATACAGCTTCCAAATTAATGACAGGTTTCAAGTTAAATGACGCAGGCCATTTAACAACGTTGCACGATGAGCGAAAATAATTTCAATAACTGCTTGATGGCCATACGCAAAATACAACAAAAGCCTTTATAACTTATAGTTGCATAGCATAAAACAGGCGGGTTGGTTACCGCATTAACTGTTAGAAAATTGCGGGGTAATTACTGGTTATTTATTGCAGAACTCGATCAGCTTTATCATGTCATCAGTTTTGCCCATGCTGATATTGTTCTGTTTAATAAAATCATTTATCTGCCCTTCTTTCCCGGGGAAAAGTGTAACAATTTTTTTGAGGTTGTTTGTAGGATAAAATGAGCCCCCTTTTTGCAGCCAGTATTCGTTTTCAGGTACAAAATGATAGCCATTTGGCAAACGCAAATCATAAGATGTTATTTTTGAGGGGTCGCCTTTTTGCCCTTTTACACCAACCAGGCCGCCAATTGAAGTATTGTTTGATTTATCTATGGCAGACGAACCACCCAGCATGGCTTTACCTTTGTATTGTATATAAAGCGGAATAGCCGTATTGGTTAATTTTTCTAAAAAAACCCGTCTTGCCGGCACAAATTTGCGGCTGTTAAGGTAAAGGGTATCAATATTTTCATAATTATCTAACACCATGTTAGCTCCATCTTTTGTGAAAAGCATTTCCTGGGTAGCCATATTATAGTTCATCTGTGCTTCGAGCATAGCGCCGCCTTTTTGCAAAACCGTAGCCTTAACAAATTCAGGAAAAACGTATGGCGAATTGTCTTTAGTGGCCTGTGCAAACAGTTTTGTTGATGCGATGAATAAGAAAACAGTTAATCTTAGAAAATTCTTGTACGGCATAATGAGGGACTTTATTATAAAGGCAGATACCAAATCTAATTATTAGGCACCCATATTCCAAAGAAAAAATGCCCGGTAAAATGTTTTTAAAGCCGGCTTTAAATATTACATAGCTTGTTAGTATTGAATAACTTGTTAAGTATTAAATTCCAGTAGGCCCTTCATTAATGACTTCCATTGCGGAAAAGACAAGCCCTCTCTTGCGCTTAATGCTATAATGGTATTGCGTACAGTATCAAATAAGCCGGTATCAGTATTGTTTGGCACTTCGTTACGGCCATGTACTGCAGCGCTTACCTGGTTTAAGTAGCGTTCAACAATAAAAGTACTGGTTGAATTGTGACTAAAAAAATGAGCTATGGTTTTATTGGGATGCCTGGGATTAGCTACGGGCCTAACCGTCATGGTTATATATTCGCTTTCGGCTTCTTCATTTATATTTTCTTCCATAGCCTCTATCCGTACCCATTCAAAACCGCTTCCGGCCAGTGGCCCGGGGCCGGGTATGTCAATTGAAAACAGATCGCCAGCTTCGGCCAGTTTATAAACGTCATTCCCCTGTGCATCTGTAATAGAAAAATTTGAAGATAGCGGGCTGCTATACTTATGCCATTGCGAAATATCTTTTAACCTGTCTTTAGCAAGTAAAAACAAATGATGCGCTTCTTGCCGGGTTGGTGCATTAACAACGTGCAGAATATCTGTTTGCTGCCCTTGTGTTTGTGTTGGTATATTATCGTTTGCGCTGGCCATGATAGTTCATTTATTTAATAGTAAACATCGTTTCACGGATACGGTTTTCCACTAAATATTATGATAATAAATTATGTTAATACGAATTGAAATTACATAACAATTAAAAAATCATTTAATAAAATGCATTGAAAACTTGCATTTTAACTAAAAGTGAGTAATTTCATGCTACCAATTATTATACCGAACAAGTGATGAACTGTACTTCTTTTAAAATGCTGCTGGCATTTCCCCTATTTATATGCACGGCTACTAATTCTTTTTCGCAAAACCTGCAAAGTGATACTGACCTTCGTGAGAGTGTTTTAGAAAGCACCGTTACCAGCTATTATAATGCTATTGACAACCAATCGCGCTTATATACTAATGGCCCGGAATATTCTTTTTATGATCCTGCAATTAAGGGCAATGCCTACTTGTTTGATTCAAATAGTTTTGTCCCCGGCTCGGTTGAGTATGATGGCTTTTCATACAAAAGCGTACCCATGATGTATGATCTTTTTAAAGATTATGTGGTTGTGCTTTTACCCAATAAATCTGCTAAAATTAGCCTGCTGAGTGATAGGGTGCAAAACTTTGACTGGCTGGGCCATCATTTTGTTTACATTGATACAGATACCTTAAGCAATAACAAAGGGGTAAATACGGGCTTTTATGATCAGGTATATAAAGGCAAAATGGAAGTGCTGGTTAAACGATCAAAAAACATCCAAAACTCTTCGGGCCAATCTGGAAAAGTTGAAACTTTTTTTACTTCTAAAAAGGAAATCTACATAAAAAAGGATGGTGTTTACCACGGTATCGACAGCGAAGGCTCGCTACTTAGCCTTTTAAAGGATAAGAAAAAGGAATTAAAACAATATATCCGCAATAACCAGATAAAGTTTGGCAGCGAACAGGAACAGGCAATGGTAAAAGTAGCAGCCTATTATGACCAGCTAACTATTTAGTACGGATAAACCTATTTAACGAATGCACAACATTACCCTTGAGATGAAATAGCCAAAGAACACAGAGATTGGCTTAAATAATAACCACCAAGAGCACCGGGATTTTATTCCGGGGCTCTTTATGTAAACACCTTGCGGGTAAACTAAAATTCTCCCTCAATAAAAGAACACAGAGCGATTAACTCTGTGTTCTTTGTAAAAATTCTCTTTTGTGATTAAATAATAAAGAGGTGTTTCTTATAACCTCTACCAGAAGAAAGAATATAACGCTACAATAATACCACCTACTATTAGTGCACCTGCAGTAAACGCTCTTGATGTTTTAAACATTGATGCATCAATTTCCAGCCCGTTGGCTACAACACCTCTCGCGCCATCAATTTTTGATATAATGTACATACCTATAACGCATATCAGGAAAACAAAACCCATCCTGTCAATGAAAGGGATTTCATATACACCCTTCTCGTTCATTTTAGAGAACCCGTAAGGCGCCATAAAAGCCAGGTTTGCATAGTATGGTAAAAATTTAAATATTACCGAAAACACAAAGCCTCCAATGGTAGCAAATAATGCCGCGTTTGAGGTAGCCTTTTTCCAGAAGAAGCCCAAAATAAACATGGCAAATATACCCGGCGATACAAAGCCGGTGTACTCCTGTATGTATTGAAAGCCCTGCTTGCCTTCGCCCATTAACCGCTCACCAATAACCAGCGACATTATAACGCCCAGTGCCATGGCAACAACCACGGAGTATTTACCCAGCTTTACCAGCTTAGCGTCAGTAGCTGCAGGGTTAATTGCTTTTTTATAGATATCCAGTGTGAAAATGGTGGCAATACTATTTGCTTTACCAGCCAGCGAAGCCACTATAGCCGCTGTAAGCGCCGCAAATGACAACCCCTTTAAACCGGCAGGCAACAGGTTTAACACCGATGGATAAGCTTTATTTACATCAGTAACACCCGATGAACTCATCATCTCCTGGTGGAACATTCCCTTTTGGTATAGTAAATATGCGGCAATACCTGGTAATACCACTATTATCGGCATCAGCAACTTTAAAAAAGCAGCGAATAAGATACCGGCACGTGCTGTTTTTAAGTTTGCGCCTAATGCGCGTTGGGTAATGTATTGGTTACAACCCCAATAGTTCAGGTTCACTATCCACATACCACCTATTAGTACTGATAGGCCCGGCAGATCCATATAATTAGCATTATCTTTTTTGAAGATCATATGGAAGTGGTCGCTTGCTTCGCTTCGCATAATGCTAAGGCCGTTCCACATACCTGTAGTACCCGAAACTTCGCTTATTTTATTTAATGCTAAATAGGTTGCAACCAAGCCGCCTAATACCAAAACAAATACCTGTATAACATCGGTATAACCAATAACCTTCATCCCTCCCAAAGTAATAACAACCGCAAATACTGCCAGCAGGGAGATACATAAGGTAACATCAAGCCCGGATATACCCGATATAGCCAATGCACCCAGGTAAAGAATAGACATGAGGTTAACTATGATGTATAGCAATAACCAAAATATGGCCATAACCATTGCCACCGTACCGTTATACCGCTGATGCAGAAACTGCGGCATGGTGAAGATCTTATTTTTAAGATAAATTGGGATAAAGAAAATAGCTACAATAATTAATGTAGCGGCAGCCATCCACTCGTAAGTAGAAATGGCCAAACCCATTTTAAATGCAGACCCGCTGGTGCCTATAAATTGTTCGGCAGAGATGTTGGATGCGATCAGCGATGCACCAATAGCCCACCAGGTAAGTGAACCTTCGGCCAAAAAATAATCTTTTGAAGTAGCATCGGCGTTGTGCTTACGTTTGTATATCCAGTATCCGTATAGAGATACAATTATAAAGTAAACAAAAAATACAGCGTAATCGCCATTAGATAAGGTCTTCATTTAACTCTTCAGTTTAAAAATTTGATTCAATTATTGGGAGGGCTATTATAGTTATATATATCGGTTAATCAAATTTTCCAGGTACTCCTGTTTCCCGCTTTTCGCGGCAGGTTCGCCATTTGTAGCAGCATAGTTACGCAAGTCTTCTAACGACAATTTACCGGCTTCAAAATCTTTACCTGCGCCGCTATCAAACGAAGCATAACGATCGGTCCTTATCTTTTTGTAGTCTGATTTTTGGAGAATATTATCCGCGATTATCAGTGCCCTTGCAAAAACATCCATGCCACCAACATGCGCATAGAAAAGATCGGTAGGGTCTGTAGAGTTACGGCGGATCTTGGCATCAAAGTTTATCCCTCCGCCTGCAAAACCGCCGGCCTCTAAAATGATCAGCATATATTCAGTAACCTCGGTAACGTCATTCGGGAACTGGTCAGTATCCCAGCCGTTTTGGGTATCACCACGGTTAGCATCAATTGAACCTAATAAGCCGTTATCTGCAGCTACCTGCAGCTCATGCTGAAAAGTATGGCCGGCAAGCGTAGCGTGGTTAACTTCAAGGTTCAGCTTAAAATCATTCATCAGGTCATATTTCTGCAAAAAGCCTAATACGGTGGCTGCATCATAATCATACTGGTGCTTGGTAGGTTCACAAGGTTTTGGTTCAATAAAGAAAGTGCCTTTAAAGCCTTGCTTGCGTGCATAGTCTTTTGCTGTATGTAAAAATTTAGCAAGGTGTTCCTGCTCACGTTTCATATCTGTGTTCAGCAAGCTCATATAACCTTCTCTTCCACCCCAGAAAACATAGTTCTCTCCGCCTAAGGCGATGGTGGCATCCAAAGCCGCCTTTACCTGTGCACCAGCATGTGCCAATACATGAAAATCGGGATTGGTAGATGCTCCGTTCATATACCTGCGGTTGCTAAACAGATTGGCGGTACCCCAAAGCAGCTTTACACCACTTGCGGCTTGTTTTTGTTTAGCATATTCAACCATAGCCTGCAGGCGACGATCGTTCTCGTTCACATCGTTAGTATAATCAACCACATCCACATCATGGAAACAGTAGTATCCTAATCCCATTTTGGTGATGAACTCAAAGGCAGCGTCCATTTTATCTTTAGCGCGTTCAACAGCATCGGCCTTAACAGCCCATGGAAACAAGTGGGTAGGCTCACCAAACGGATCGGCACCATTGCCACAGAACGAGTGCCAGTAAGCACAAGCAAAACGCAGGTGGTCTTTCATAGACTTACCTGCTACCACCTTATCTGCATCATACCAGCGGAATGCCAGTGGATTATCAGATTGTGGCCCTTCATACTTAATTTGTCCTATCTCTTTAAAAAATTCCTTTTCTCCGGTTACAATTGACATAGTAGTAGATTTATGATTTTTAATTATTTATTAGATAAATGCTGATCAAGTACTGCTTTCCAATCCTGGTAAACCTCTTCAAAAGCATCTGTTGCGGCAGGTTCAACATAAGCAACCACTTTACTGTTACTAAAAGCCTCTGCCGCTGATGAAAATATTTCGGCACCGATGCCTGCACCCAGCGCTGCGCCCATGCTGCCATCGTTATTGTACAGCTCAACCGGGACACCGGTAGCGTTCACAAAAGTTTCGGTAAACAGTTCGCTCAGGAACATATTGGTTTTACCCGCACGTATCATTGTTGGCTGCATACCGTTTTCGCGCATAATATCCAGCCCATATCTAAACGCGCAGGCAATACCTTCCTGCGCTGCCCTAAAAATGTGTGCTTGTGTATGTAAGTTAAGATCTATGTTTTGTAAGTGGGCGCCCACCTGCTTATTGTTTAGCATGCGTTCGGCACCATTGCCAAATGGTAACATGCGCAGACCGTCGCTTCCCAGTGGTGCTTTTTTTGCGATCTCGTTCATTTGCGGGTAGCTTACCGCCGAACCAAAGGCGTTTTTAACCCATCGGTATAAACTCCCTGTGCCGTTTATGCATAGTAACACGCCTAATCGTTTACGTTCATTGGCATAGTTGACATGCGCGAAAGTATTTACACGTGATTGCGGATCATAAGCCAGCTGATCGCTTATTCCATATATAACACCAGATGTGCCCGCTGTGGCTGCCACTTCGCCGGGCTTTAGCACGTTTAAGGATAATGCGTTATTGGGCTGGTCGCCGGCTTTGTATGTAACAGGGATACCTGTAGTTAATTGCAAAGCCGCTGCAACTTCTGTGGTTATGCGGCCATGCGACGAAAATACGGGCTTAACAGTTGGAAACAAGCCATCGCTAAAACCGAAATAATCGATAATATCTTTGGAGAGGCCGTTAAACTGAAAATCAAAAAAGATACCTTCAGATAAAGCTGAAGCCGAAGTGGTGATCTCGCCGGTTAATTTCATGGCGATATAATCGCCCGGCAGCATTATTTTATCTATCTGGTCGTATATCTCCGGTTCGTTCTGCTTTACCCAGGCCAGTTTTGCCGCGGTAAAGTTGCCGGGTGAGTTCAGCATATGCGATAAGCAGGCCTCGTGGCCGATGTCTTCAAACGCTTTATCGCCTATTTCTACCGCCCGACTGTCGCACCAAATGATGCTGTTTCGTAAAACCTGGTGGTTCTTATCAACCAAAACCAGTCCGTGCATTTGATAAGCAATGCCTATTGCTGAAATATCTTTAGGGTCATAACCGCCTTTTTTATGGCATAATGCAATGGCCTGGCCGGTTTGCTGCCACCACATATCAGGCGATTGCTCGGCCCATCCTGTTTGTAGAGAAATAATAGGTGATTCCGTCTCCGGGTAGTGGGCGGAAGCTATAACCTGCTGATCTTCAGAATTAACAACGCATACCTTTACTGATGAAGTGCCTATATCAATGCCTAATAAGAGCATGTTTTTGTGTTTAAGAAGTTACTAACCGGTTGATAGCTGGTGTTAAGCAACGAATTTAAGGTATTTTTTGAAAATATAGCAGGATGCCCCAAATAATGCCAAAAACTAATTATTTGATAATTTTTTAAAAACGACTTGTGTAAAACAAAAAGGTGCGTATATTTGCAATCCCAAACGGAGTGGTAGTTCAGCTGGTTAGAATGCCTGCCTGTCACGCAGGAGGTCGCGGGTTCGAGTCCCGTCCATTCCGCTAAATATGTTAGCAAAAACATCAAAAAGGCCTTTAATCGTAGATTAAGGGCCTTTTTCGTTTCAGCACTTTACCAAAACTCGCATTAAAACACATAATTCTATTGCGTCATTCATTGAGTACTTTGTAACGACAAAAAAGACGCAATGAAAACGCCATAATGAATTGATTGTGAGCATGTCCAGCGCGTGGACATCTTGTTTGGGTGATGATCTAAACCGACATTTGTTTAACCTTTAAATGTTAGTTTATGTTAGAAAAAAGCTTCGGACTACTTTTTTACTTGAAACAGTCCAAAAACCAAAAAAAAGGCCCGCTTTACATTTACCTGAAAATTACTGTAGATGGTAAATCAGTTGAATTATCTTCCAAAAGGAAATGGGAATCTTCCAAATGGAACTCATCAGCTGCAAGAGCCGTGGGCACCAAAGAAGATGCCAGAGAATTGAATTATTACCTGGACGCTTTAGAGCAGCAAATTTTCCAGGCTAAAAGATCACTAATCGAGGCTGGTCGCGAGATTTCCGCACAGTCCATTAAGGACATTCTTACCGGCAATGTCGAAAAACGGAAAAAAATCCTCGAAGTATTCGCCATGCATAATGACCAGATGAAGGCATTAGTAGGCGTTGATTTTGCACCGAGCACGATGCAACGTTACAGTATATGCTATAATCACACGAGGGATTTTATAAAATGGAAGTATGGTACAGAAGACCGGGATATCAAAGACCTTGACCACGATTTCATTTCACAGTATGCCTTCTGGTTAAAGACCGTCAGGAATTGCGATCACAATACCACAATGAAATACTTAGTAAATTTTAAAAAGATTGTGCTGATCTGTGTAAAAAGCAAATGGCTGCCGGACGACCCGTTCTCCAATTTCAAGTTAACGAGAAAGCAGGTAGAAAGAACCGCATTGACGGAGGCTGAACTGCAACGAATAGCGGAAAAGGACTTTGAAAATGTCAGATTAAGCAATGTCAGGGATATTTTTATTTTTAGCTGCTATACAGGTCTTGCCTACGTTGACGTCAAAAACTTAAAACGGACAGATATACAAAAAGGGGTGGACGGCGAAAATTGGATATTCATCAACCGGCAAAAAACAAATGCTTTATCAAGAATCCCGCTATTAAAGGAGGCTTTGAGAATCATAAAAAAATATGAAAAGCATCCAAAATGTGTAGCTGATGGTGTGGTGCTGCCAGTGCTTACTAACCAGAAAATGAACTCCTACCTGAAAGAGATAGCCGATTGTTGTGGGATCAATATTGAACTTACTTATCATTTGGCCCGTCATACATTCGCAACGACCGTTACCTTAAATAATGGCGTACCAATAGAAACAGTGTCGAAAATACTGGGACATGCTACGATAAAGCAAACGCAACATTATGCAAAGACACTTGACTTTAAAGTTAGTGAGGATATGAACAGGCTTAAAAAGCGGTTGGTTCGAAAAAAACAGGTATTAGCTTAATTAAAAATTGGAAGCATAAGATCATTATCGTCTTATGCTTCCTTATGAATAAATTAGTAAAAGGATGGGGAATTTGCCGGAACGGCAATTTGAGGAGAGAGTTAGGCAAAACCTGACTTTGATGTGCTATAGCATAATCTCAATAATACTACCCGCATAACAGTCGTAAGTAGGTTGGTATAGAATGTATCCAAAGTCGCATAGTTGGTTAATACATTTATGATAAGTTGTTATACTGCCAAAGTGTGCCTTGGTCATTAAATTTTTTCGCGATATTCTGACCTGTTTTTTGAATCCCGCTTGCTGCCATAAAATAAGCATGGTCATATAAAGACTGATATGCCATACTGTTACACGGGGGTCTTCAGTTATCTTTCCATGGAGTTCTGGAATAATATGTTTCTGGCGCATTACGAATCAGTTTTACCACCAAGCATGTTTTGAATGTCGGAGAGCTTATAAAAATGCATTCCGCCGATTTTTTGGGATTTTAATTTCCCGGTGATCCTTAAATTTTGAACGGTGCCAGTCGAAACTTTAAGCATTTTCCTAACATCCGCGCATCTTAGCCATTCCTTCGTTTCAGGTTTATTATTTGCTAACAAGGTGCGGATATCATTCAAAAGCGTTTGCCGAAACGCTTCGAGATCGTCTTTAGTGACTACTTCTATTGCCATGATGATAAATCAGGAGGTTTGATGCGTAACCGACGACTGCGGTGCGCTATTATGAGGCAGGTATTGGTACCTGAAATATTTCCCTTTCGGTTGTTGTTACCGGGAATGCAATATTGATGAATCAGCTGGCGTCAGCTCATTCTGACTCATCCTGGTCGGACGGCATGTCTTCCCAACGAACACCGTAGGGAGCGCCGCCGCTTGTATAGCCAACAATAAAAGCAAAATCGTCGTTGCTATCGCCCAGCTCTTCCGCGCCCAAAGATGCTTTTTGCTCTTCCCTCAGTTTCTTCTGGGCCGCCAGAGCTGCCAAAGTTTGCTGAACAGCTTGCTCATATTGGTCGGTTATCATGACGCCGAGCAGCCTAAGTTCCTTGATTGCGCATAACAAATCCACCCGGAAATGTTTAGCGTACCCGCGAACGATATTTTTGCCGTTGTAACTTCCGATCCAGGTTTTGCCTTTCAGCAGTCGCCGGGAACGGGGCTGTGTTCTTTTTGCCGGGTTGTTATTTTTTTTGTTCCTTTTAGCTGCCATTGGTGTATGCAAATATATCGTGTTCATTGATGCAATTCTATTTCGAGCCATCGACAAATTTCTTTTTTGTTCTGGCACGTACCAGGTCATATTTAGGGGGGATGACCTCTGCATAGAACCCACGATAATTAAACCGGTGTTCACCGCGCAAATAACGATTGATAAAAATAGTATAGTCTTCATTTGGTGCCGCCACCTTTCTGCGGTAATGCTCTTTTACAAAATGAACCATCTGTTTTTTGCTCTCAAACTTCATGAGCGAAGTTTTATACAGTTCAGAAAGTATTTGAGGCTCTATCGGCACGATCAGGCCTATGTTGTCGTACTCTTTGATGTAAATTGACCACTCGTAATACATGGACATGGCCACCTGGTAAGACATGGCGATTAGTTTCATTACATCAACGATCTGGTCTTTAGGCAATAAGGTAACCGCATTGGGTGGCATTGTGTAATTCGGATGGAGCGAGATGGGATTCGGTATTTCCGTGAATGACAACTTATCCGCATTCTCGACCTTAGCACCTAATGAAAAGAAACCCCTGTTAAACTCGTATCCGTTTTTGAAACCATAGAATGCCTCTGTTTTCTTATTATAAAACGCAGAGGAGATTTCATAGGCATATTGAAGTTTTGAACGTAACGCTTGTTTCGTGCGGATATCAAGCTGCTTAACCTTATTGAGTTGTATCGTTTCCTCAAACGTCATTACTTTGATGTTCAGGTCAGGAAAAATCTCGGGCGTTGCCTGCAGATCAGTAAAAGGCCTGAAAAATTTTACGTTATTGTTCAGCGCGTCATCGCCGCCAGCCATGAGATACGCCTTGTCAAAGTGGTTGCGTGTTACGGTCGGAAGGTATTCCGCCAGGCGCATTTGGTTAAAATTTTGCTGTATCATCAGCATGGCCCATTCCAGGCGGTCTACAAAGTTCGTACCGATAAAGTCGTTGGTGACGGCTTCTGTAAACTGCTCCTCGTTAAGCGCTAAATCTTTATTTAATAAACTGGTGGTTTTCATGATATTAAGTTCTTTTGTTCAGGTAACTGTTCTTTTACCGAACCGGTAGAAATCGGGGTATTCATCCCGTTTTATCTGCCGCGTTTAGAGCCGCGGTCCTGCTGCTGATCGTTCCGGTTTTTGATATTTTCTTCAATGAATTTGGAAAGCCCGGTTTCTGACAAGGGTGTAACCTTGGCCGCTAATTTCATCTGAAAAGGATGGTCGGCTAATAAATCAGTTTCCCCGATCCCATATTCCCTTGCAACCGCAACCGGGTCTAATTTTATTTCGTAAGGTATTTCCAGTACAACTACATTTTCCGGCATTTCAAAGAGGTCTTCATCCGGTTCAAACAACTCGTGGGTTTCGGTATGATAAAAGCAGAGGTATTCCTCTCCGCTATCCGACATTTCCATATCCCTTAGACTGATATTTTTCCAGGGTTCTTCGGTTTCCCTTAGCTCCTTTAAACGCCAGTCAACGGTAAAATCGGTACCAGCCAGATCAATATGCGGCAATACACCCGATAAGCGGAGCGCGGTAGGCTCATCAGCGAGGTAAAATCCCCATTCCCTGTCATGGCTTAACCTGTTCAGATCCTGTTTAAAATCATCAGACAATTCCTCTGAGGCATCGAGAATAGGCGCCGGAATGATCACGTTAATAATGTGATCGTAATGTTTACCAAATTCCAGCCATTCAGTTGACAGGTTATTCCGGTTCTTGTCGAACTTGGTAGAATAATAACCCTCTTCCTCTTTCAGGTCATCGAAGCGTATAATATTGTCCGGTTTGTTAAACTGCTTTAGTTCGCGCTGATCTTTATCGATGATAAAAGGAGTCGCGCCAATCGCAATTAATTCCAATTTATCTTCCATGATACATGCTGATTTGTGTAATGTTTATCGGCCAATTAGTTAGCCGCTTGTAGCTATTCCTGAAATTGTGGTGGGAATGCTGAAGTGTAAGGATTAAAAAGAAAGGCCCCTAAGCGTTCGCCGCCGGGACCTTTCAACCTAAACCTTATCACAATTGCAGGCGAGGAGCCCGCTTTAAGATGATGTAAAAATAGTTATTTATTGTTCTACGATCAATAATAACGGTTAAATGCAGAACTGCGCATATATTCGTTGAACCGGCGCTGGTATTCCCGTTCTTCATTTAATCTTCGATTGAGCACGCTGCACCGCCAGGCACACAACCCGCAGGCTAAAAAAGCTACCGATAAACAGGTCAGTGTTTCTTTTCTTGCCTCCGCCTTCTGCGCCGGCGTCATTTTTTCTTTGGGATGCTTTCGGCCAACAGCGCCGAAAAAGCAAAACATAGAAATTAAACATGCCAATAAAATATTGCGTACAATGGCTTTCATGACTCTAATTATTACTTAAAATTACTAATTTATTTAGCAATCCGCAAGGTTTTTTTCAATTTAATTCGTAAATATTGTTGTTTTTCCGGGCGGACAATACCCTGTCCCTGATGGTATCGGTAATGGTGGATTCAGGGATACCCTGGAACTGGAAAACCGGGTTTTCGGGATCAGTACTTTTTAGCGTAAGGTACATCAGCCTGCATAACTGTAATAGGAAAGACTGGGTAATGATGTAATCTTTCACCCTGAACATTTCCACCTGGTCAACCCGTTTGAAGAACAGGCCACGGGTTATCCGGATATATTCCGACGTTATTAAATATTGAAAACTGCGGATGTACAACAACCTGTACCAGGCCATGCCGCATACAGCCAGGCCGAATAAAATAAAGTAGGGCGACAGCCACCAGGCCAGTAAAAGAAAAGTGATGGCCAGTAAAATCAGCGGCAAGGCTTTCAGGAACGCGAACAGCATGGCCGGCTTTAATAAAATATCATCGTTGTGCGTCATATTTCAATTGATCTAAAAATGTTAAGGATTGAACCGGCTTAGCGGTCCGGAAACGCGGACGGATGCTGAAGGCCTCCTGGAAAGCATGCAGGCTGAGTTGTTCGCTGTTAAAAACCTGTAGCTGCTCCCCCCGGTAAATCATGACCTGGTGACCGGCATGAAATATGCTGATCGGGATTTTTTTTATTCCGGCGGTTAATTTGATATCGGTGATATGACCAAGGAGGTCTTTACCGAATACCAGCGTAAACTTACGTCCCGGAAAACTTTTCCCGATCCAGGCTACCTGTTCAGCGTGCAGCCTGTTGCCAATGGCCACAAAAGCAAGCTGGTCCAGCCGGGCACACCGGTGGCGGTTAAGTGTGATAAATGCCACCGCCTCCATGGCCGAATAGGTAATGATCACCTGCGACGCATAATCCCCTCCGGCTATCCAGAGGTTTTGTGTAGTCGGGACTTTATGAAAACCGTCGCCATAATGTTCCCACTGGTCACCATAACTAAATGAGAGGTCGGCTGTGACATTAAAAAAGGCCTGGATCTCCGGGGAGACGCCAAGCCTTGTTAACAGCCTGTTCATCAGCGTGAGCGGCCGCCACGGGTATAGGTGCGGTCAAACTGGTGCGGAACAAAGCCATGTTGATTTTCAATGTCCTTGATCGCTTTGTAATAACCGGGACTCAGTTTTTCAGCTGCTTTAGGTTCTCGCTTCTGGTTAAATAAAGCGTTCAGTCCTTTATACACCATGTACGAAAGGCCGCCATCGATCAGGATGGACGCAACCAGCGCCAGCTTGTTGGAGCGGATGCCATGGTGGTCTGTTCCGGAATAACTGAATTTGGTGCCGTCTGCAATCTGCACTTCCTTGCCTTTGCGGTAATTTTCCTTTTGCGCAGGGGTCAGAAACTCATTATTCACCATATCCGGCGCTAGTATTTTATCCGTATCGGAAACGATATATTCCTTGGTTTCAGGATCATATTCGACCAGCATTTCTTTTTTATTACCGTGGTTATCGAGCGTGATCTTTAGTAAGCTGCCGACCTCGCCCTTGCGTAATTGTTGGGCCTCGCTGTCGGTTAACAAATCGGGAACTTCCGCTTTGCGGTAAATCGGGTGAATGAGTAGATCCAGTTTGCCCTGTTCATTCGGCTTTAGTGAGATCTTGGCATTGATGGATTTGATCTTGATGTTATCGGTTTCAAGATCATGCAATTCAAGTAAACCTGTCCGGCGACCGGAAAGCAACGCTTTCAGGTCATCGACATTTAACAGGAGCTGGCCGCCAGCGGCCAGCCCGATGGTTTCCAGATCCTGGATCGGGAGATCATCTTCATGAAAACTAACGAGGTTCATTTATCGTCCTATTCTGTGGTTTTGCCCATGTTCCTCGACCTGGCCCTGTTCTTCCTCCAGTACCAGGTCAGGCTCCCGTGGATTGGCCTTAGCCTCTAACAGTGATTTATATAGGCCATATTCCGGCTTCAGCACTTTACGTGCGCCAACGCCATCTTCCACCTTGATGCTTTTGGTCTTGTAAGTTTCCAAAACTTTATAGGTGGTATCCATATAAGCGATCTCATCGCCTTTCTGGAAGCCTGCGACTACAGGAGCCTGCTTTTGCTCCCGTTTTTGAGTAACGCCCAATAGCAGGTTGGCAATCTTTTGGGCATCCCTGGAAGCTTTGGCAATTTCAAAAGGCTCGTCCTTAAGGATCTTGGCGAAGGTGCTCATATAGGCCGCCTGCTGACCGAAATTATGACCGATCTTCAGTTCTCCGCCGATCAGGATGCCAGCGATCGCCGCACGTAATTCTTCACGGGCGTAATCCAGAGAAGCAAATTTGCCCTCCATCGGGCGGTTTAAACGATCCTCATGTCCTGTCCAATGTGCCAGTTGATGGATAGCAGCCTGGTAGTATTTGGTTTCGTTCTCAAACTGTTCCGGTTCCGGCATGAAAATAACATCCCGCTGCTTTTCATAATAGGCCTCCTGGCCGCCGTGAATGATCACCGCCTTGCTGTCTTCAATTAATTTTGCGGCCCGCTCGATGGGTGACAGCGTTTGAGCTTCACTTTGTTTGGCCAGGAACTCTTCCAACGGCGGCATGTCCTTCAGCTGGCTTCCATTAAACAAGAAAGCCTGGCCGCGCTGCGGTTTGTCAAATTCTACCGTTTTCGTTTGGGTTACGCCTGCATCGTCTTTGATCACCTTGCCCTCAGCGGTGCGGATGGCCTGAATATCACTTGTTTTCGGGAACTCGATCAGGGTGCCTTTTTCATCCTTTTTTACCCAGTTGCCGGCATAGCGGGCGGCATCGGCTGACATCCAGCGCGGGTCATCATGGCGTTGCATACCCAGGATCAGCGCATTCATGGCGCTGTAACCTTTTCCTGTCACCGGGTTAACCGGAGTAACAAAGGCTGGCAGGCCGTTTTCTTTAACCGGTTTTTGAAACAGGGAATTTCCCTCTTTGATTTCCGCTACCAGCTTATTCGAAAGTTGGATCGGGAGTGCTTTGAAATTTTTGTCGTTCATGTTCTTGTTTTTTTAGCAGTTCATATAAAAATTTTATTGGATTGATGTATTTGTGCCTGTAGCAGATACTGAGGTGCAGGTGCTCGCCCGTCACATGCCCTGAGGCGCCGGTTATCCCAATGGGATCACCTGCAGCAACGCTATCGTTCGTGCCGACCAGGATCTGGCTCAGGTGACCATAAACAGATGCTACTTCACCGTGATCTAATTTGATATAGACACCGAGTCCATCGTCATATCCCGTTGATCTGACCTGGCCATCCAGGATAGCATAGACCGTATCGTGGCGGGCCTTGAGGTCCACGCCTTCATGCATGGCATATTTGCCCGTTAGCGGGTGAATGCGATAGCCGTAATCAGAATTTATTTTGAGGTGTTTGAGCGGAAGGCAGACCAGCCAAAAGCTGATCAGTATTTTCATCGGCCGTACGTTTTGGCCAGTTCCTGTTTTTCGACGGGATGAATGGATTCCAATACCTTTTCCTGCACGCCAGGCTGATCGTTCGCTATGGCCAATGCCGAGTATAAAGCTTGTGAGGTGCCCCTGTCCTGAAGGAGCATGATCTTGTACATGGCCTTAAAATCGTCGAGCGGCATGGAGGAACCGTTTTTTGTCAGGTCGTCAAAGACCTGCTGTTTATCTTTCAGCATGAGCACCTGACCGGCGGGATAAAATGCCTCACCGCCCTCGGGAAAACGCACATAGTTTTCCGTTTCAGACCTGGCATACATCAGTACCCCGACCTGTCCTTTTTTTTCACCGGGACTATTTTCAGCGTCCGGTAATACCAGAACCAGTGTTCCGGCCAAATTTTCATTAATCATCGGTTTGTTGTTTAGATTTGTTATCTGCCCCGTTTATAGATTTGGTTAAGGCCGAGGCTTTCCTCCAGGCTTATCATGCCGTAAAGGGTTAAATTATCATCGCTTTGGGCAAGCTCAAAAGCAGTCTTCAGATGCTTGAGCCGTCCATGTTCCTGCAATAGCGCCATGCTGTTCAGGTCTTTTAAAATTTCCGGGGATAAGGTGGCAGAATGGTTCTCTATATATTCAAAAAGCTGATCAGGCGATTTTAGCACCAACAGGGCGTCAGCGCTGTAAGCCGACTTTTCCTTGTCGTCAAAGCGCACAATGAAATAGTCGTGCGCCGTATCTGCTTCATAAATAACGCCTATCTGCCCCATGCGATTTGCAGGGTCATCCCATAACACCGGGTTTACCATAACCAGCGTTCCGTTTAAAGTTTCGTCATCCATCATATGCTGTTCTAAGGTTATCTGCCCCGTTTATAGGATTGGTTGAGGCCGAGGCTGTCTTCAAGCGACACCATTGCGTAGGTAATCACCTGCGTATTATGCTGTGCGATTTCCATGGCCTTTTGCTGAAAATCGGTTCTTTTATAGTCCAGCAGTAAGGCGATAGCTTTCAGGTCCTTAAAAACATCCGGCGATAAAATCATTACGTCCTGTTTCAGATGCTGATAGATCTCGTCGGATGGTTTAAACACCAACAAAGCATTCGTGGCATATAGCCCGCGTCGGTCGTCATCAAATTTCACCCGGACCAGGTCCTCCGCTATATCGGCAGCGGTTATCGTTCCCATCTCGCCCATTTTTTCCGCAGGGTCGTCCAGGAGTTCCGGATGGACCATTACGATCCGACCCGTTAAATCTTCATTTGTCATGATTTTGGATTTTAAGGTTTCAGCAAGGAGGGCTGGTGCTTATGGATTTTTTTTCATAGAGGCCTTGACCGGACCGGCCGAAACCTTTGGCTTAAAGCCGATCACCATGTCCTGAATCTCCTGGCTGATGTGGTTGAAATTCTGACGAAGCTTTTCATCGAGCTTGCCTCCAAAGTCATAAAAGGCCGGGAGCGGCCTGTAGCTTTTTTCTTCCCGCCTGATCTCCTCCATATTGAGGTTCACCCGGCAGTTGATGGCAGAGGTTTCAAACTGGCCGGTAAACTTCTCCTGCGCGTCAGCGGCGATCATGCCAACCATCTCGCCCGCATTTAAAGAGGCGATCTTGCCTGCGGGAATCAGCGCCTCCAATTTTTCATTAAGGGATGTCGATGTTTTGTTGCGGTCTATGGAAAGGCTCTCACCCAGCTGTTTGGACTTGCCAAACAAGCGTTCCAGCCACTCTAATGTATCTTTATTGCGTACCGAACCGGATAGCACATTACCTACTACGGACACCATGGTGGCAGCCGTATCCTTGCCGTACTGCTGGCTGAATTGCGTTAACTCCTGCAAGCCCATCACAAATGCCACTTTGTTACTCCTCGCGGTCGCGATCAGGTTCTCGGCCTTATTCACAAAAATTGTGGGAATTTCGTCAACGATCAGCGCAGAAGGCAGGTTACCCTTTGAGTTGATCAGCTTGGTGAGACGGTTCAGCACAATGGAATAGCAGGCAGAGTTAATATTCTGTGTGCTGGGGTCATTGGCCAGCACCAGCATGCCCGGGTTTTCCTCCGCTGAAATTTTCAGGTCGAAGTCATTGCCTGAAAAGACCCAAAACGTTTCTTTCGTGGCGAGCCTGCTGATAAATATCTTCAGCGTACCGATCTGTCCCTCTAACTGGTCGAACGCTTTTGCGTTATAAGCGGTCATGAATGGCGACAATAGGGAGCGGAGTTCCGGCTCCGAGGTCAGGGCATCAAATATCTCTTCATAGGAGCGGTTCAGCAAAGCCAGCACATGAGGCAAACTGGAATAAATACCGCCTTTGTACTTACTCATGAAGTACACACAGGATGCTAAGAAATTGATGGCCGATTGCGTAAAAAACTGGTCGCTGCCACCGGAACGATCCCCTTTTTTTAAAGCTTCCACCAGTGCCTCGGCTGTTTCAGCCGCATCGGCCAGTGACCTGATATAATCTGCGCGCCAGGGGTTGATGCGGCGGCTTTTCTCCATGTCATTCAAATTAATGACATGAAAGGCAAAGCCTTTTAGCTTGCCGTTCTGCTTGGCGAGCAGGTAATGGTAATAAGCGATCTGGCCGAGGTCGGGAAACTTGAAATCATATAAGCATACCGCAAATTGTTTGGCGATCAATTGCTTAATAAATGGGTTGATGATCGAGAAGCTCTTGCCGCTGCCTGGCGTCCCGATTACCATCGTTGCGCGAAAAACGTTGCAGATATTGATCCAGCCGTCTCGTACCTTCCCTTTATAATAGAATTGCATAGGGATGTTCACCGAATACGGGGTATCGATGCACTTTACCGGCTGCATAAAACTTTCAGCCTCGGTGTTCCATATATCTTTACCCAAGCCGGATTTGATAAACTTGGAGATATTGTCCATAGACAGGCTCATCAGAAGTGCGCCAATGAAAGAGCAGATCATGTAAAGCAATTCATACCAGCTGGTATAGGCGAACGCTTCAGGTGAGGCGCGCCCCTGAAAGACCAGGCTGCCGAAGAACAAAAACAGACCGAGCGCAAGGGGGTAAACAATATGCTTTTTAGGGTCGAGGTCTGTTTTCTTTTTTGCCAGCGTACCGATACTGACCAGGCAGATCAGGCCAAACGTTGCCAATTTGCTGTAGACCAGATTCGAGTAAATAATAAGGTGACTGATCTTATCCAGCGGGGTAAAAAAGATACCCCAGAAAGGGGCATCGTGGTAGATAAAAATCGCTGCTTCCAATAGCAGGGATAAGTAGATCGCACATTGCAAAAACCCGTGGAGTTTTTGCTGCTCACGCGTTTCGTCCATTTCATAAATTGTGTAGATGAAAAAGCCACCGGTTTATTACGGGTGGCTTGTAAGGCAAAATTGAAGTCAGCGACCTATTCGGTCATGTAGAATCGGAACGTTATCCGGATTTTCTTTCCGGCTTTGGTGTTCGAGTAATAACTGTGCTAACTGGCGACCGTCCGGAACCTCTGCAAATACAATATGCCCGGGTAGTGTATCCGGCGGGTTATAGCTATCAAATTCATGCGGAAAAGGGACCTGCGTTACCCGTTTATCAATATAGATCCCGGTTTTTTGGTCAACCATGGTTACATCCGTAAAAGCGATCATGTTCCAGTTGTTCTTCGTGTCGCGGAAGCCATTTCGCCTGTCATCCACGAAGAAATCTTTGCCCGCAATTGATATGACTGGCAAATCTGTCACATAATCCGCTTCCCATCCCGGGCGGTTTTCGTCTAACCAGGCTGTTTTCCCGAGCGGGTCCATTGCAGCTAAAGGATATAGCCAATAAAGCTCCACGGTGCCGGGCATTTGATCGGCAGGTCCGTCATAGGCCTTTTTGGTTTCAGCGTCATACCAGAGTTCCACGTGATCGTCCAGCACTAACATTTCCATCATATCAATGCGATTTTCCGGCTGACCGACCTGGATAAGCGCTAATTCGTAACCATTGATATAAAATTCAGTTCCGGCCAGTTCCAAAACGGGAAAAGGCCCTTTGTAACTATTATCCTGTTCCATCTGTTGTGTTACTTAACGTTTTATAGTTGCCGTAAGGACTTCGGCGCCTTCATTTAGTTCGCCGGCTTTCTCAGCCTGCATATCGAGTTCATGTTGTGCCGCCGCCTTTTTATCGTTTTCAGCGATCTTATGGCTGATTTCAGCTTCAAGCCTTTCCTTTTCCTTCTTGAGCGAAGCCAGTTCATATTCCTGGTCAAATGGCCGCTGGGTAAGTTCACGAATTTCCGGTATCTGACGGTTGATGTCCTCCAGCTCTTTTTCGTAGCGTTCGGCCATACCGACCACCCGGTTAATGGCATCCAGAAAATACCGCGCTGCCAGCTTAGGATTGTCGATATTCGGTGCCCCGCCATTCTGCATATATTTGATGGCCGTGGTGCGGCTTTCCGCATATAGCGAGGTGACATGCTCGATCCGGCTGGTAAGGCCCTTTTCCACTAACTGTGCTTTCCGCCTGATAAAAAGGTCAAATCCATACAACTCTCCTAAAGGCAGTTCGGGTTTGTTTACATCTTCAGGGGTCCAGCTTTTGTACAATTCGATCAGTTGCTGACCGATCGCTGCCACATCCACCGGGAAACCGTCTGTCAGTTTCAGGGCATTAAGTTTCGTTCCGTCTTCATCGAATTTTAATGCCTTTTTGTAGGCGGCTTCGTCCTGGTGAACCAGTTGCAGCGTGGCCTGCGTTTCCCTGCTTTTCTTTTCCAGGTCTTCCAATAAATACCGGCTTCGGGAAACCTCTTTGAAATGTGCACTTTTATAACCTTCGAGTTCGGCTACCTTTTTTTCAAGCCGGGTCTTTTCCAGTAAGGAAGTATCCCCCGATAGAATGGCGATGTACTCGGAAAAGCTCATGCCGCTTTGCTCGTCCAGGGCGCCCTCGTCAATCGTTCTCCTGCCTGCCAGCTCGTTATTTTTCATCTGGCTGATGAAGATCTGTTTATTTTTTAGCAGGTTGAATTTGTAATTGTCCAACGATTGCTCCACGGCATAAATAAAGTTTCTGACCTTATTGCCGTAAAACTGCTTAGCCAGCCAGTTACGCTGCCGGGCGCCGCGGCCATTGCGTTGTTCCAGTTCAGATGGCTTCCAGGGAATATCCAAATGGTGCATGGCAATGACCCGCTCCTGTACATTCAGTCCTGTTCCTGCTTTTTCCGTGCTGCCCATCAGAATCCTGATATCGCCCGCGTTCATTTTCTTAAAGAGTTCCTTGCGGCGGGTTGCAGAATCCCAGTTGTGAATAAAAGCGATCTGGGCAGCCGGGATATCGTATTCGGTAATCAGTTTACCATGCAGCGCGTCATAAACATTAAATTCATCAGTCTTGGGTGTGCCAATATCGCAGAAAATGATTTGTGTACCCTTGTGCTGGGTGCTTTCGTGGTAAATTTCCGCTACGTTACTGGCGCAGACATTGACTTTGTTCCCGGTGTTATCTGCATATTTCTCCGGGTCGATCAGGCGCATATCCACCGCCATTTTTTTGGCATAGTTGGTGGCGATCAGCATCCGGCCTTTATCTTCCTTTTTGGTCAGCGGCCGCCTGCCGATCAACCGGGCGTCGCCCGTTCTGGCAAATTGCATCAGCCGTTTGATAAATTCCTGCTGGTCTGCGGTCGGTTTGATATTAACCAGCGTTTCATCAATTTCCGGCTTATCGAGATTGATATGGATGGCGGTTTTATAATCAGTGATCTGGTTATAAAACAGGGCCAGTTCCGGCACCTTGATAAAGTGGCGGAATCGTTCCTTGGCCTTGATCTCGTTAGTGACCGTAAACTCAAAATCGACCGTCTTCCTCGCGTATACTGCCGCCCAGGAGTCAAAATTGGAGATACGCTGTCTTTCGAGTTCGCGTGGCCGGAGGTATTTGAAGATCAGGTACATTTCGGTCAGGCTATTGGAGATCGGCGTGCCGGAAAGAAAGGTGGCGCACAGGTCACTGTCGGCGCGGTCCTGTAAAGTGCGGATGGCAAAAAGCATGTTGAGCGTTTTTTGTGCGCCTGCCGTATTGCCCAAACCCGCGACCTTTTTATGTCGCGTGGTAAAGGTCAGGTTCTTAAACTTATGGGATTCGTCAATAAAAATATGATCGACATTCATTTCCCGGAAAGTAATTCCGGTGTCTTTCCGCTGATTGATCTTATTTATAGCCTCTTTCAGCCTGGCTTCAAGGTTTTCCTTCACGATTTCCAGGCCCTTGAGCATTTCCCGGGAAACATCCTCATCGGATTCTTCCATAGCCTTCAAATCAAGCTCGGTGTTAGTCAGTTCAATTTCAAGGATCTGTTTTTCAATTTCAGGGTCCTGGGGTATTTTACCGAACTGGTCATGCGTTAAGATGATACAATCCCAGTTATTGTTCTTGATCTCATGAAAGATGCGTTTACGCTTAGCCGGTTCAAAATCGCTTGGACCGACAGCCAGCAGTTTGGCGTTGGGATAGGCCAGTCTGAACGTATCTGCAATTTCCCGTACATTGGCCTTCATAGCCAATATCATCGGCTTATGGACGATACCGAGGCGTTTCATTTCCATAGCCGAAATGATCATCGTCAGCGTTTTGCCCAAACCGACCTCATGGTCGATCAGCCCGCCATTGTTCTGGATAAGCCGCCAGGCCGCGTTGCTTTGCGAGTCGAAGAGCGCGGGAATTTTAAGCGCATTCAGGTCAAGGCCCGGAAAGGTCAGGTGGCTGCCGTCATATTCCCGGAGGGCGTAACAATTGTAAGTATCGTTATATAGTTTTTCTAAAAATTGCTTGTCCTCATTGGGCAGTTCCAACAACCAAAGAAGATAGCGCGCCCTGATATTGTCGATCTTCCGGTGTGCATTTTGTATCGCCTCGGTATCCGGCACCTTGACCACTGTGCCGTATTGCTCAACGGGATAGGTGAAATGCGGGGTGGTGTTCAGGAGTGCGTATTCCAGCAGGGTACGGCCTTTGACCTTATGGCTTTCTTTTGGCGTAACCGAAAATTCTTCGTTGGTAATGGTGTTACCCTTCTTATCGTAACTTACCGCATACTCATCGAGGGAACCCAGGTATTTTACCTTGGTATCCAGCTTGAAGAGCTCTGTCGCGAAGCGCTGATAATAGTCAACCGGCACCCATCTCTCGCCAAGGTTGAAATCAAGCCGCTCAAAGGGTATCCTTTCGGGCTGCACCCTGCGGATGGCAGCGAGGCTCCTGGCGAATTGCAGGTTTTGCGGATCTTCCCCGGCCAGCTTTTCAGCGATCGCCAGTTTTTCCACGACATTGCCGGACAAGTAGTTGTCGGCGGTTTCCCATGCTGATGTTTTGGGGTTTAAGTAGATCTGGTTATCCAGCTGATAGACGACCTCATCGGCTGTCAGGCCTGTGATCCGCGAAATAACCGGCAGGTCAACCCGCCCGGTATCATTCAGGCTGCGTGCCAGCGCTTCATTAGGGTTATCCGTCTTCAGCATTTCCTTTTGCTGGAAAACCGGGCCATAAAAAATATCAGAACGGACAAATTTATCCTGGTCCCTGACTTCAAGGGAGGAAATGATCTTAAAACCTAAAGCAGCATCATTAAATATGCGGTTCCGGTTGCTGTTTTTGTTCAGCTCCCCGTATTTGGCGATAAAGTCTTCGTAATAAAAGTTCAGCGATTTACGCAGTTCGGGGAACTGGATCGCATGTTCATTTTCATAGCCGGAAAGTTCCAGGTAGATATCCCGCAGCTTCAGGTAATCCTGATAAAAAGGCAGTTCCGGCTGTGGGTCAAGCGGTTCAAATGCGGCCTCAAAGTTATGCGGCTCACCAATCAGGCCAAGCTTACCGTTAAAGATGACCAGGGTGTCCTTGATGTAGAAAGGTTTCAGGTCGGTGAACGCCTTTGGCCGGTCTGGTAATAATTTAAAGGCGGGCTCCAAAGAGGAATCTCCCTCATAGCGGTAGTCATGGCCGAATTGCTTCAGCTTTACGGACAGCGCATCCAGTTCCTGACCAAGAGTAACGCCGGACGACCATTTTGCGGGGAATGAAATCTCCGAAAGGTTACTATACAGTTTATAGTTATACCGGTTGTTCGCTTTGCCACGGGCAGTTACCAGTACAATGCTGTCGTGCACCGGCCTGGCGGTGGTGCGGATGGTACTGATGATGCGCGCTGTCCCGGCGTCCACAAATTGCCTGTCCAGATCATCCAGGTACGCCAGCGCTTTATTATCCTGGTCGGCAGGTAAAGGCGCATCGAACAAACCTAACTGCCCAAAGCTCATCCCGCCTTTATCTGCTACTTTTCCTTGCACGGGTACAGGTAAAAAGGTAAACTGCTTCAGTTGTCCCTCTTTTTTGGTAAAGGAAATCGCTTCCCATTTGGCATAATCCAGGTTAGCAAAACCGCCTATCAATTGTTCTTTAAGCGCGGGTACGATATCCAGCATATCGCCATTTTGCCACGCCACCCGTGAAGCTTTTCCCCTGGCGTTCGTACCTTCAATGATCTCGTCGGCATAAACCAGTTCATTTTTATCTGCCAGCCAGGCGTTCAAATGGTATTTGCCAAATGAGTTTTCTACTTCCACGGTATCGATCAGCTGACTTTCCGCTTCGGTAAGGGTTTCCTTGGTATCGTTTTTCTGAACCAGTATCAGGTGCATACCCACTTCGACGTTCGCATTTTCCTTCATCAGGTTCGCTGGTAAAACAGCTACCGTTAAGAGGTCCGCCGAGGTAAACAAGTATTTCCGGGCGACCTCGTTAGAAGGGTTATTAAGGAAAGCGTCGGTAACGATATAGGCCAGGATGCCGCCGTCTTTGATCTTATCCAGCCCTTTGGCGAAGAAATAAGTATGAACTTTGGCAGAGATGCCGCTTTTGTTATAGGCCGGGTCGTGTACAGCGATCTTGCCAAAGGGTATATTGCTGATGACGATATCCGATTGCGCCTTTTCGGTGGCTGCCGTTTCTTCCAGCTTTTTGATCTGTACCTCAACAGGAATGGCATGAACAGAACTGATTGCCGTCAGGATCTTACCTGTTATGATGTCTTTTTCTACGGCGGTTACCTGTTCGATATTCCCGAATGCCCGCACCGCTTCATCAATGAAGACACCAGCCCCGGCACTTGGCTCATACAATCGTTTCGGCAAAATATTACATTCGGCCATAGCCGAATAAATGGCCCGGGGAATATAGTCCGGTGTATAATAAGCGGTTTGGGAGCTGCTCTTCAAAGCATCAATGGCAGTCTTGTATTCCTTCGCAGGTAATTTTTCTTTGAGCAGGGCATGTAATTCCATGACCTGGGGGTAAAGTTTGATGTCGGCGGCAGACGCGCCGTACTTTTCCCATCCGGCTAATTCGCCGGGAGGAAACAATACGGCTTTGAGGCCGCCAAAACCAGCATATTTCTTTAGTGTTTCCAAATCGGTTTCAGAAAGCGCCTGGCCGGTAAATTCCAGGGCGATCCGGATGGCCGCAATATTGTCTGCCATCTTCCTTACCGGGTTAAATGCCATGTCACACCTCCTGTAAATAATTGGCTATGGTTCCGATCACTTCATATTTTAAAAAGCGGTCGTCCTCGTCAAGGCCTGTGACCAAAGGCGCACAGAGTTCGAGGATATTCGTAAGCTCGTAGTGGAGAATCCCGTGGTTGGAGAACCTCAGATAGGTCCTGAAAAATTCTTCTTCCAATACCAGCTTTACATAATCGTAGGCTATGGAGTCAGTCATAAGAAAATGCTAAAAAATTAATTGGGCAGCGTATCTGCATCAAGGATGTCCTGGTAGGAAATACTTAAGGTAACGATGCGGCCGGATAGCTGCTTTTCGCTGAGTTCCGCGCGAAGCACCTTATTTCCGGGGAAAGACATCTTTTTAAAGACAAAGATGTTCCGGTAATTTTTGGAGAAAGCGGGCAGGGTTAAGAGCACAAACTCCGGCTTGACCTCTACCGACTGATTATTGGCGGCCTTGGTTACTTTTTTATCATCTACCTTGAACCGGAAGTCGGCGATGTCGTATCTCAGATTCGTTTTGTTGTGATAGGAAATATCCAGGAAGATATAATCGCCAACGGTATAGACGTGGTTTAGCTGGCCTTTGATCCCGAAGGCTTTCACTTTTTCCATCCGCTTATCGGGACTTTTGGCAATGAGGCCCAGCGCTAAACTTTTCAGTTGGTTTTGGGAGAATCCAATGCCTGAGATGTCCAAAGGTTTCATGTCGTCCTGAACGATGTTTATCTCGGTGGGTACGCCGGGATAACCTGGTAATATCTTGTATTGGGCAATAAATTTTTCGCCTGCTATGGTGACGACGGAGCCATAAAAAGATTTTAGGGAGTCCCGTAGTTTTAAACGCAATACGTTTTTGAACGGCAGGTCACCGGTCAGCTCCTTGGTGGAAATATCCACGTACTGAATGGGTTCCGGTGAGATAAAATGGATGGTCAGGTTTTCAGGCAAATAAACTACAGAGAGTTTGTCCTGTGCATATAATCTTGGTGCGCAAAGCACTAAAAAGAAGAATAAGATCGTTTTCATGGTTAATAATTTTTTTGCGCGTTTTGCAACGCGTCGGCGTCTATTAAAAAGAGGTAGGAATTGTATTTAAGCTTTGCTTTGTTTTTGCGTATGAGGTCTGCGATGGCTGAAGAGGTGGACTGAAATACTTTGTCCAGTGAGCTCATGATAAACTGGCTGTTGCCCGAACTGCCATCGATGGTTACTCCCTGCACTGAATTACTACCTAAATCTTTGGTAAAATCACGAAAGGCTGATGACGGAACGTATAAGCCGGGAAGGCCATCCATATCGTAAATCTCCAATTTGACCGGGAGGATCCTTCCGTCGAAAAGAATGGAGCTCACCGCCAGCGTAACGCGCTGTTCCGAAAACCCGTTAATCTGGGCATAGAGGTAGGTCCCTTTTTTGATCAGGTTATTACCGGCTTTAATGTCTTCCAACAATTTCAGCCTTAACCGGGAGCCGGCGTAACCTGTAACATTTTCATCAATGACGGCACTGATAAAGGCAGGTTCTTTTACAGGAAGCACTGTATTAAATTCACCGGATACGGCATCCGCTTTTTCGACGGTCAGTTTGATCTGATTTTCTTTCAGCTTCGCAACTTTTTCGGCAGCCTGCCTTTTCTTGAGTTCTTCTTTGTAAGCCGGGTCATTTTGCTTATTGATGCTGTCCATGATGGCCATTTGCTGCTTGAAAACTTCCATTGGATCTTTATCTTTTGGTGTGATTTCTACAGGGTGCGCCACGTTTGATTGCCGACGGCTCATGGCCTCTATGGCTTTGGCAACCTGCCGGTCATGATTGACAGGCCCCTCCTGTATATTCCTTGCCACCGGGTCGGCATCAGGACCGAACTTTATTTTCATGACCTGACGGATGGAATCCAGCTTTTTCTTCTGCTGGTCAGAATAGTCATTGCTGTAAGCCGGGTTACTGGAATTTTCCCTCGGAATTACATTTACAGCGGTTAAACCATCGGCTTCCTTGTAGGTATTTCGATAGGCATCAAGTTTATCGGCCAATTGCTTTTTACGTACGTCGGCGGAGACCTGACCAACGGAACCATTTAGCCCAACGGTCTCTTTCACGGTCGGCTTTGGCTTTGAAAAACCGCTGTGCCATGCATAAAAGAAGAGGCAGAGAAAGGGCAAAAGGATGACGGGCAGCACATACTTGGGCTGCTTAAAATTGATTTTCATAAGATTTAATTAGTTACATGGTTTAAGAGCGTCATCAGGCTAATTTTTAGCCCTCGCTTTCTTATTGATCCTGGAAAGCCTGTCCAGGGCGCTATCCAGTAAGGTGCTGTCACGCACTGTTAATAGCTTTTTAGCTGTA
Source organism: Mucilaginibacter sp. (assembly GCF_041660805.1). GTDB lineage: Bacteria > Bacteroidota > Bacteroidia > Sphingobacteriales > Sphingobacteriaceae > Mucilaginibacter. Next base: position 140,276 of record NZ_JBAZVP010000002.1, read on the forward strand.
AGGCTATCAACCAGTTTTTTGAGGCGGATAGTTTCCCGAATATTGCCGGTAACCTGTATGATCTGGTCAAAGCCATCGGCTACGGGATTGACTTTTTGCGTCGCTGTCATGTTAGTTTTTTCCGGGTGGCGGAAAACCGTAAACGATAGGACAAGCGACATTGCCATTAATAAGATCATGCAGCCAAATAGGAACTTCGGGTAAGCAGCCGCCAGACGTTTACCGGCATTCCCGGCTATTAAAAAGTAGGCAGCGAATTCTTTGTGGATTTCGCTATAGAGGGTATCCCTTGGATCCCTGTTAGAATGAATTCTTTTCCACATCTTGCAGGTCTTTATTTTCCAATGTTTTCCAGTTGGTGATCAGGACACCGTGAGGGTTATTATCACTTCGGGGGATGTCTTTCAGGTATCCTTCGGTAATCAGGGAGCGGACAACGGTAGAGCTGCGCCGGTCAATTTTTAGCTTGCCGTAGTAACGGAAATAATGCCGGGGCATATCCACTGAGATGGAGTCTGTTTGCAGCGTTAATACAGAACTTGAAGAAAGAATGGAGTTAAAAAAACCATTTTCCTTTAAATTATTGTATTGCTGCATACCTGATTCATCCACGAGATACATGGCCTTTTTCATCTGGTACTCCATGTAGTTATCATCCGGCGTTAAGGAGAAGAACAGCGAATGAAACAGATCGACGTCAGCCCTGTATTCAGCGGGCCGGTTCATCTGCACGTCGGTCTGCCTGGCCAAGATGGGAATATTGTTATCCAGTATATAAATGCTTTTCTGCGCATTGGAAACCAGTTTAAAGGCATACAGGCAATTCATACCAACAATGATCAGTGAGGTTATCAAGCTGCCTGCCGCAATAAAGGTGGCCAGTCTTACCTTGGCTTCTATATTTTTTATGATCATAATAAATGGGTTAATAAAAAAGGCCGGCCCGCTTTTGCGGGACAGCCTGGAATTAAAAGGAGAAAGGAAGAAACTTTAGAAAAAGCTGCCGGTAGCCTTCCGGGCCATACTGACCACTGTACCTGCACTGCGGCCAAAAGTGGAAGTGGCCGAACTGATACCGGAGGTAGAAATGATCCAGGTAGAGATGCTGGGCACGGTAAACATACAGATCGCGCCGATCAGGAATACAATAATCACGGTCCCAAAGGACAGGATACCGTTTCCCGCAAACCAGGCCATTTTTTCGAGGTTGGCGCTCAGGCCATTTTCACCGACCAGTTCTTTATACTTGCTGATTTCGGATGTCAGCGCATATTCCTGCATCAGCCCGGTGAGGTACATGATCAGGTAGGCGATGCCGCTATATAGGTTAACTGAAATAAACCGCGCTACCCATGTGCTGAAACTATCACGAAACGCCGGAAGGATGCTGACCGCGACTGCAAAAGGCCCGAGAATTACCAGGATTGACGAGTAAATGATCTGTATCATAAAGATGATGTAAACCGCGATCCGGAGTATCCAGATACCCAATAACTCCAGGAGCTGGGTAAATAGCAGTTGGAGCCCCACCTGCAGCCGGTTCTTTAATTCAAGCAAGGAAGTAACCACGCCGCTGATCCCCTGCTTAACCGGGCTGGTGATGGTATCCCAGGCCTGGCCGTACCAGGTGTCGCTCTCTTTTTCAGCGACTTCGGTTTGTGCCTGGTAAGTATAGAGAGAATTGGCGACCGCCAGCATCAGGTTGGAGCGGTTTAGCCGTAGCTTGTCTACGGTCACCTGCTCACTATTGAACATTTGTTCGGTTTGATTAGTTACAATATCCGTAGGAAACGCGATCATTTTAACGAACACGCCCCACCATAAAATAATCATGGCCAATCCGAAAGGCCTTAAAAGTGGCATGATCTCTAATTGCTTATCCCCAACCATCATCTCATATGACTTGATGGCGAAAAAGATGATCATAAAAATGGCGGAAAGGGCTTTGGCATCGGTGATGAAAAGATCAAAATGTGTCCAAATGGACTTTTTGAGCCCTTTTAAAAATACCATTACACCGGCTTCATAGACACCGTCGCCCTGTAAAAACTGTAATGCTTTGCCGTCATCAGGCAGCGTAGCCGTTTGGGCAAATACTGCTGTGATACAAAAGCATAGCAGTAGTAACAAAATTATTTTCTTTTTCATTGCAGGTGTTGTAAAACTTGATTAGCGATCTGGATGTCCGTTTGCGGCGTCCAGTTGGTTACCGTCACCTGGTTAGCTTTGAGCTTTTGCTGCTGTGCGGTCATAGTTAAGGTAGCTTGCGCCGATGATGTCCGGATCGCCCAAACACCGGCCAGCCTTCGATATTCCATCAGGTAGCGGTGATAAGCAAGGATGCGGGAACCCCGGTCCATGGTGGTCGTGTGCGCGGCCTGGATTCGTTCTTTCAACATATCCAGCTCATTTTTATACCAGCCGTACAGGCCCTCGGAAACGAGTTTGGCGCTCACCTGTGGAGAGAGCCCGGCTAAGATGGACGCCATGGAATTATTCAGGACTGGTTTTAGCTCGCTGCTGTAATAGAGCTGCCATAACGGGTCAGCCTCTGAAACCAGGCCGGATTGGTTGGCTACTTCTGATAACGCCGTGTTTCGAACGGTATCTGATTGCAGTTTATATTTGCTATCTGTACTGCTCATAGCACCGACTAATGCCAGCCGTTGGGTCTGCGGCCCTGTCGCGCTTAACGGGCGAAGGTCCGTTTTATGGTAACTGGGGTGAAATAAACCCCAGGTTAGCCAGTAATAAGGGTTAAGGCTAAGAAACCCGGCCTTAGGTTCAAACTTGTTCTGGTCCCATTGCAGATAGACCATACGTTCCTGCTGGTACCGGACGGCTTTGTCCTGAGCCGCAGATTGACCGAGACACTGATGGATCAATGCTATCCATATCAATGGCAGTGGAATTAAGAATTTTTTCATGATTTAATTTGTTTTTTAAAAGGCAATCAGGCTATCACCCGGTTATACCGGATAATGGTCATTGTTTTAAATACTTGGCGTTTTGAATGATTTGATCGACGATCCGGATATCCTGGCTGATGAAACCAGCGAATGGATCAAGGGAAGCGATCACCCCGCGTTCCTTTGCCCAATACATGGCCTTCCAGGCGCCATAGGCCAAGCCATCCAATATTTGTAGTTGGGTAACCACTTTTCTTAACAGCTGGTCGCGGGAATTATAATCAGCCAGTACATTGTCGCCCTCTTTTAGGATGTACCCCGAAACATCAGTAATAAGGGCAAATGACCGCGTTCGCATTTCCGAGGCGATATTTCCGGCAACTAACAGCAGATAAGGTTCGCTCCTGGCCATATCCAGGGCCTGATTGATATAACCGGTCATATCTGCAATGATCATCGCCATGTTTTTAACGGCAAGCCCGTCCTTCAGGGCTGAATTCACGTTGGAGAGCCCCTCATAGATCATCGTTTGCGCCAGCACCACGGAACCTATATTGGTATTGAGATCATTAATATTGGTATTGATCTTGCCGAGATACTGGTCATGGGTGGTTTCGGCGCTGCTTCTGACAGCCGCATTTTGAGAAACCGCTACCAGGTGTTGGTAGTCGATTACATACTGCTGCGCTTTTACAGCTTGAAAAGCAACCGTTAATAAGCATGTTATAAGTAAGCTTTTCATTTTAAATATTTGGCGTTTTGAATGATGTCACCGGCGATAGACTTATCGGCGTCAATAAAATTCTGGAAAGGATTTGCGGCTCTTAGCAGGGAGGCCATGGTGGAATACTGCATCATACCCAGCATGTTACCGGATAAATCCTGGATATTGCTGAGTTCAGAGATCACGTAGTCAAAAAGCAGCTTCCGATCGGATGCTTTCATCTGGTTGACATCGCCCAGTGAAAGGGACAAACCCGTAACATAAGCCACGAGGCTTTTGGCCTGTGATGCGAATTGCAGGGCGGATTGGTATCCGATAGCAATTAGCGCAGGATTCTTTTGTACCAGCTGGATGATCTGTGCCTGGTTGCTGACGATTCTGCTCACCATGGGTGTCGCGTAAATGCCGATGTCTGCGATATTAATGGCAGTCCCCAGGGTGTTATAGCGCTGCTGCAATGTGCGGTACATCGCCTTTGTTTTATCCAGTAAGGTAAGGTTGGCCTGTTCGTTCGCCGTCGCCAGCGCTTGTTGGTTCTTTGCTTTTACCTGAAGTTTATTTTCAGATTCCGACTCGTCGACCAGTTGATGCAAGGCTGGGATATCCAGTATTTTTTGCTGGGCAAAGGTCTTAGCGGTCAGGTTTAATAGGAAGGCGAGGATGAAGAATAGTGATTTCATAAGTTAAGAATTTTCTTAGGATTATAGTGGATCGAGGTCCAACTGCTCCGGTTCACAAAGCCAAAAATTTGCAGCTTGCTGCTAAAGGGAAAAAGGTTTTCGATGAACTTATAGACATCCTCGGGCTTTTCTCTCTTTTGCGACACCAGGCCAGTGAAGGGTGAGTTAATCGCGTCTGGCAATTCTATTTCAGTGGCTTGCTGATCACCCTTCGCATACACCATGAGGTATTCCAGAGTTTTTCCGGAACTTCCCCGCTTCCACCTGGCGCGGTACCACATGAGGTAGCCTCTATAATGGTAACCTAAGCGTTTCATATATACCCGGCATTCCTCAGCGAACTTTCCTTTCGCCCATATAAATAGGTAGTGTTCTTCCGAGGTCATGTCCCTCAGGCACGCATCCAGAAATTCGAAGGTCCTGGCTGCCCTGAAAGCGTTCCGTGAAATGTTATCTGTCAGCCCTGTGTGCGACCTCCGGTAAATGCAGTATTGCTTCCATGGCGGACAGGCCATAATTACGTTGTGTTTCATTGCTTTAGGTATTTGGCGTTGGTCAGTACATCATTGGCGATCCTGACGTCCTGGTTCTGCCATTCCGCCCAGGGATTAAGGGAGCGGAAAATGCCATTGATCTTTGCCCAGTACATGGCCCTGTCCATGCCGTATGCTATACCACGCAGGATGCGCATTTCATCGGCGATGTGGTTCAGGAGCTTCCCGCGTTCACCGGAATCCATGAGGTTATTTGTTCCTCCTTTCAGGACAAAAGCACTTACGTCTGCCGCGAGCGTTGCCGCTCTTGTTTGAAAGTCACGTGCGCCCTGTTCGGCAAACAGCAGCAATACCGGGTCGGATTTGGCCAGTGTGACCGATGCCTCCACATCATTGACAATGTCGATACCGCATTCCGCGATCTCCTTGATCGTAGTGAGATTATTAATAACAGAAGCTACCTGGCTCAAGCCCTGATAGATCTTGTTTTGCAGGTTGTTGACAATAACCAATTGGCTGCTGACTGCGAGCTGTCCCTTTTGGATGAGGTCTAATTTGTTGTTCGTGGTGTTGAGTTGTCCGTTAATGGTGCTGGCATTAACAGCAATTGCAGCGGATACGGTGGGATCAACCGTCAATGTCTGTGCACGTGTGTTATGATGGGTTATGAACAATAACAAAACAGTTAAAAGCGACCATCTAAAAATGTTTGTTTTCATGAATGTTGATCTTGGTTAACCTGTGAAATGAAGGCGGGCAATGATTTACCGCTTTCTTTAAGATCCCGGATAAAGGCGTCAAGGCCTTCGGGATAAGAACCGAAGCGGTTGGTGTAGCTCTCTACAGCCGACTTCTCCGGTTTTTCTGTTGTATAAGTGAGGTACTGGTGCAAGGACACTTCTACGCCATATACTTCGCCAACCGCGCCCCGGCGGATATATACCTCCTTAAACCGGCCGCGATTTTCGGTATTATCCAGCTGATTGATGGTGAATATCTTCCGGCGTTCGGTTTCATTGATGGCAAGCAAGGAAGCGATGTCGTTGTAATTATCCTTGAATTTGGTTTGATCCAGCAGGCAGATGGTATCGGAATTATTAATAATACTGTCCTTTACTACAGCATTTCCGATGATGTCACCAAGTTCCTGCGTAACGACAATTGCCTCGCCCCAAAACTTTCTAACGGTTTTGTAGAGGTAGAGTAAATAGCCCGCCATTAAAGGGCTTGCTATCGCTTTCCATGCTTCTTCGACAACCAAAGCTTTGCGCCGGTTCGACCGGTATCGCATTTTCTGGATGAAAACGTCCATAATCGATAGCGTGACGAGTGGAAAGAGGGTCTTATTTTCCTTGATCGAATCAATTTCATAGACAATAAAGCGCTCGGTAAACAATGATTTATCGGTGTCTTCATTCAGTAACCGGGCAAACTCACCGTCCTTGTAGAACTTTTTCAGGACATATTTAAACTCGTCAAAATCGAACACGATCCTTTCCTCAGTCTTGATGTCCGGGATTTTTTTTAATGAGAATTCATAAAAAGTATTGAAGCTTAAATCGCCATTTTCAGCAAAGAACTGGCTGTAGTAGGCAGAGATCACGTTAGCGATCACATCGCGTTCTACCGGGCTTAGCGTTCCTTCGGCCCCTTTCCAGGTTACCCCGATCAGCGTACAGAGGAAATCCTTCTTTTCAATGTTATATTCCGCCTCGGTAATGCGGAACGGGTTCATCGTAATGGGGTTTTTATCTGTGTAGGTAATATATTTTCCTTTGTAATAGGAACACAGACCTGAATAAGAGTGTCCGGTATCCACGATCACCATATCCATATTATAGAGCATATACTGCTCAATCATGGCGTTCATAAAGAAGCTTTTACCTGACCCGCTGGGGCCGAGCACGAATTTATTGCGGTTGTTGATCCGGCCTGTGCGCATCGGCAGGTCTGCCGGATCCATCCCAACCGGAATACCCTGGCGGTCGGTAAACCTTAATAGGAAATCAGAGGGCTCGTCCCTCGGCAGTGACTCTTTAAAAAAGAAGCAGATAGCCGCATCACAGGTAGTGAGGAACCAATCGTATTCCTTCAGCTCTACACCATTTCCCGGCAAGGCTGTACGAAAAAGCTCCATCTGGTTGTAAGCATTTTTGCTGGGTATGATGCCTAACTGAAAGAGCGAGCTCTCTATAAAATTGACCACCTTTTGGATGGCGAAAGCAGGTGCCGCCACCAGTATATTAAAATGGCAGTTTACCAATAACTGGTTTTCGCGGGCGACATCATTTAGCAGAAGATCAATATCCTCTACGCATAGCTGGTTGGCAGGATCAGGTATACCGGCATGCCTTTTCTTTTTTTGTTCCAGCTTTCGGAGTGTCACTACCTGATTAGGTATTTCAATGACCTGGTTATAAACGATCACATCCACACCCGGCACCTTAAAAAGAAAGGACAGGAAATCTACGGGGAACCCGCGCATGCTCTCCTTATCATTTAGCTCTATATGTGTTGCTACCTCCGGTGGCAGGTCGATGCTGTCAATATTCACCAGGCTGATGCTGCGCACCGATTTTTCACCGATTCTTACCTCATTTTCAGATGGTAAAAGATTATTGAGCACAATGTTGGGCCGGCCAAAGTCCATGCTGAGCAGCTGTAACACCAATTGGTTGAGCTGACGTTCATTGAGCGCTATTGAAGAAGTAACAATATCCAGAACTTTGCCAATGGCCTGTCTGAAATCCCTTAAAACGCGGGCGTCATAAATATAAAACGCGCCTTTTTTTACCTGGCGAGTTATGGTTAGATAGGTGGTGACCTGCAGACATTCCCGGCCATCGAAATGAGCATTATACTGTTTTTGCAGGTATTCGCTTGCCGGTGGTGATTTGTAAGGCGAGCGGCTGATGATGTCCTGCTTTTGCAGGACGTAACCATCACCTAAAACTTTAACGACATTAATAAGCAGATGGTGAAATTCTTCATATCCTGCCGGGTAGGCGGAATAGCGGATGACCGGGTTTACCATTTGGATAACTACCGAACATTCGCCATTGAGGCCGATGAGCAGATCGTATTCACCATCTCTATCCACTCCTGCATAAGGAATGTTAAACAAGGTTTTTACGGCCATAATGATTAAGGATGTAAATGTTTGAGCTGCGGCTCTTAGAGTGAAGGCCGCCTTTTTGTTTGCTGGCGGTAAATAGCAAGCCGCCGACAATAAAGCCGATCAAGACCATGGCACCCAGCCACATATTGACCAGTGACATCGTTAGTGCGCCGAATACCAGGCCCGCAAGAAGGGAGGCAATACCCCAATAAATGAATTTGCCTTTAAACCCTTTGAATATAAGGGGCCGTTGCAGCCCCTTATATACAGGATACTTCCGGACCATTATAAGCCGAAGAAAGCTTTGATCACCAACGCGGAAACAACGAGAAAGACGCAACTGCCGCCCCAACCCATTAATTCCTTATTGATGTCGTTATCACCTGAATTCCATTTGGAATACACGCGAATGGCACCGACAATGCCGACGATACCGCCGATCACCAATGTGATGTTTGTTACCGGGGCGACATAGGTTTTTAAGGTGGAGGTAGCTGTGTTCAGGCCGTTGACGCCGCTTTGCGCAAATACCGGAAGTGACAGGGCCAGCAATACGGCTGAAGCCCATAATTTTTTTGTTTTTGTAAACATTAAATTGGAGAAAAAATAAAGGCGGAGATCTTTTAAGGCCAACCTGGAGAAAGCCGGTTATCGTAAAAGAGCGTTCAGATCACGAACAACGCCCCGATTAAATCACCCAAGGGGATGGCAGCATTAACGCTGCATGGTTAAACCTGTAACGGTTTTTTTTTGGAGGAGGTAAAGACAGAAATCTTTTATAGCTTCCGGGTGGAAGCTTCAGTATAGGCAGGCATTCAGATTCCGAATAATGCCCGTAAAAATGGACCCGCAAGGATCATGAAAAATGAAGCGAAAAACCACGCGGCCACGGCCGAATCCATCCGGTCCTTGCCCATTTGCCAGTTATGGTATATTCTGAGTGCGCCTAACAGGCCGAACAAGACAGCGAGGATCATCGCGCAATCGAAGGCCGAGAAGAAGGATGAAGACAGGTCTTGTTTAGCCTGCTGCATTTCGGCGATGCCGGGTTGCGCGGATGCCGCTGCGCTTAAAAAGCAGCAGCAACCTGACAGGAAGAGTTTCATTCATTAAAAGCTTACCGATTTGATGTACTCGACCGATTCCTCACGGGCGAGATTAAAAAGCTGTTTAAGGCTCACACCACCTGAAAAGGCAACCGAAGATTCCTTTCCTGAAGCAGAAACTTCATCTGTTGGTGGTTTCACGGGTTCGATATCTTCAACAAAAGTGAGTTCATGCTTATCGTGTCCGGGTTCCCCACTATTAGTTCGCAGGTGATCCCAAAAGATGAGTATTGCATAATAACTGGTATAGATACCAAGCAGCCAAAGGGCAAATTTTATCCAGGTCATAATTCTGTGTTTTTTATAAATTGTTTGATGATAGTTTTGAGCTCGGGATTCGTCTCGAAAAGATATTTAACCGCAAAGGCAACCAATTTGGTGATGTCAGTGCCGGTCGCCATTTTAAACTTGTTCAGCAGGTCCACTGTCTGCGCGTCAAACCGAACGTGAACCATGGTATTATGGTTACTGTTATCATAAGCATAAATAGACCTGGCTACCGTATTGTGCACGAGTACCGTTCTTGACTTACTTGCCTGCTGTTTAAAGGGTTCGGTTTCGAAAGTCTGATCATTTACTGCTTTTTCGTCAGGAGGCTTTGCCGCTGATGGTTTTTCCGTTCTTTGGTCACAAAGATTGACCACCGTGTAATAGGCTGCGTAGGTACATAGCAACCCAAGTAAAGATTTAAAGCGCGTCATAAGTATGATTTTTGAATAAATTGTTTAATGATCGTTTTTAATTCGGGATGGTCGTTGATGAACTGCCGGACAGCGTAGGCAACGAACTTGGTGGCGTCAATGCCTGTTGCTATTTTAAACTGGTTGAGGAAATCCGCGGTCTGTTTATCAAAACGAAAATGCACTGCCGTTTTATGGTCGCTGTTATCATAGTCCATCAGTACCTTTAGTATCGGAACTTCCGGCGCCCCGATTTCCTTCTTTTTGATAGGGGCAGTTTTTTTAGTGTTATGATCCGATTGATCGCTGCCTCGCTTTTCGCCCGGCTTAACCATTTTCTCACGCAGCTGGTCTGCTAATGATTTCATTTTTTCCATAAGCGGTTGGCAAATATTTCGTCAAGGATGGGTGTAATAATAACGTCGAGGGATAAAGGAGTTTGAAAGGTGGTGATCCGCTGGAAGTCGATACGGTCCGGAATCGCCATCGTGATCTTTCCGAACTTGGAGAGCTGTTCGTTGACCTCACTCATGATCTCAAACTTTACGTTTGCTTTGATCCGGTTGGGGATAAAAACTACTTCCACATTGGGATTGACTTTTTTCAGTACAACCGCGAATAATACGGTCGACTCAAACGTAAATTCATCATAAGTAAAAGGGCAGATGACCAGGTCGGCGGATTTAAATACCGGGATCAGGCCGTCATCATCAAGTTTACCGGGCAGGTCGATCAATACAGCGTCTTTTTTATTCTTTGTCAGTACGGGAATTAACAGTGAAAAGCTTTCGAGATTTGCTGGTAAGACGTCATACGGTTCTTCATTCTCCAAAACCTTGGCCTTTTCAAACTTCTGGGAGATGGATTGCTGGTAATCCATATCAATAATGGTTACCGGCCAATCTTTGGCCAGGCTCAGGTAATTCCCTGATACGACGGTGAGCGTACTTTTTCCTACGCCACCCTTTTGGTTTCCAAATAAACAGATCATAAGTTTTCATGGGTTTATTCCCTTACCGGGTATTTGTTCTTGCTTTCCTTTGTCTACGGCGTTTCATGCCGAGAACCTGCTGGTCGTCTACATCGTCGGCGATCCAGACCGGCCTGATGTGTACCGGTTCTGGCGCATATTCAGAATAGTAGGTAATGGCTTCCTCCTGCAGGTAATCATGTAAATCGACCTTTGGTGGTATATATACCGGACCGGTCTCGATATGCGTTTCCAGGAGATGTTGCAGTTTTAAAATTTCGCTTCCTTTAAAAACCTGTTTGGTTGCATGATCAATCACCGTATAGCCATAGGGCGTTTTCCCTTCAGAAGCATGGAAAACCAGGTCGAGCTTATAGCGAGATCGCATGTATTCAACAAAACCGGGAGATGCTTTATGCGCGATAAATAAGTCTTTTAGCTCAGCTATTCTTGCCTTATCCGGCTTATACGCATTTATTTTTTTCTGAAGTTTAGCTTCGTTTAAATAATCCCGTCCCAGAAAGCCCTGGTTTTCCAGGATCAAATAAAACTGTGCTTTGGTACTGAACCGGTATTGCATCGCGAAATCATAGCCCAAGACCTTATTGATATTTCGTACGGCCCAAACGTGTTCGTAATCGCGGTCGATTTGTTTTCCATCTTTTCCTACACGGGACGTAACTACATGTACATGGTTATTATCGGTGTCTTTATGGAAGACAATGAGGTAGGGCTGGTCGCCGTATTTCATTTCCTTCAGCCACATGACAGCCGCTTTGGTCAGTTCTTGTTTGTTATAGTTACGTCCCGTAGCAGAAATTACCGCATGGAGCTGGGTGTTTTTGATGGCCTTGTTTTGAGCTGACACCATGAGCAGGTAATTCACGAGGTCCTGTGGCCGGGGATTACTCAGGGCATGCATCGCCCCGAAGTTGGCTATCAGCATCAGTTCCCCGGTATTCCTGTCAACTTTATTTGTATTGTACTTAACACCGGCAAATGTCCTGGAAGGTTTTTCAAGAATATGCGCTATCATTATCTTGATGTTTTAAGAAAACCGAACTGCTAAATCTGTTGATCGCCAAATCCGCTGATCTTAGTAGTAGATAAGCTAAGAGCCGGGCATCGATAAAGCAGCTAAGCTAATCATCCCGTAATCTGCCAATCTTGCGAGCCGCCGACCTCATAAGCAGGTAATCTAATAAGCTGTTAATCTTGCGAGTCGCCGACCTCATAAGCGGGTAATCCGGTAATCTGTTCATCTTGCGAGCTGCTGATCTCATAAGCAGGTAATCCACTAAGCTGTTGATCTTGCGAGCCGTCGAGCTCATTAGCGGGTAAACCTTTCCATACTGGCGATGGTATCATGAATTGCTCCCCCGTGACTGAATATGGCAAGTTTTTCTAAAGTGTAACCACGGTTCCTACCCATCGATACAGAATGGTAGCCGAAAGTGATGACTATGCCGTTTGGCATGATGCACTTTCCGATAGCGTCTTTTAGCTGCCTGAAGGGACTGCAGACTGCGCCATTATACAATTCCATGCTCTTGCGATAGGCATATGGCGGGTCTAACAGGATGGTTTGAAACCTGGGGCCGTTCCAGGTACGCAACAATTCCAACGCATCAAGGTGAAAATCGGCCTCTATTTCCAAATTAAGGTCGTTTCGCGTTTCGTTTACGGCCAGAGGGGTTTTGCCGCAAAAAAGATTTAACACATTTCCTTCGCAATTATTTTCAACCCAATCCCGAATAGGCTTGATGGTAAAGGTATAGCGATGCAGCGGACACCTGATATGATCGATAACAATCATTCCATATTGATAAGTTGATTTACATCCATTACAAGGCTATGTAATGGTAACTGTCTCATTTTGAGACAGAAAAAGTTAAACACCCATGGAGCGTATGATTTTCCGAAGGGCTGCTTCGAACCGCTGCTTTACCTGTATGTATTCCTCAAATAATTGGTTGAATTGTTTCACTATCGCAGGATGTAATGCGCCTCGTAGTTTCAGGACATTGGCATGTTTAGCTAACTGATTGATATTGTTGCCGATCCGGCCCATTTCGGCACCAGCGCTGTCCAGGTATTTAATTAACTCTTTTGAATTAATTACTGTTTGTTTAGTATTGGATAAAATCCGCATCCTGATAAGGTCAGTTTTAGATACCGCTAACTCTTTTTCCAATTCGGTAATTTCCCTGTACTCTTCTTCGGTAAACCTGACATTGATAAATTTGGTGCGTTTCCCCTCCTTTAATTTAGGCCTTCCATTCAGTTTCTTGAAGTGCTCCATGAAAAAACGAGTTGCGAAGTTTTTTTAAGTCCCCCCGGGAGGGCAAGAGACTTTTTGTGAAACAAAAAGACATCTTGCCGTTGCAAAAGCAACAGAAATCCTGATAATCAATTTGGATTTTCAACCATCAAACAGGAAGTTGGGTGGCGGCTCTGCCGCTATCCGTTCCCTGGCTATTTTGACAAAATCTATGGGCTTTAACTTCTGGTGATAGGCTCCGGTGTTTTTTTCGATGCCAATAAATTTGCGGCCCTCACGGATGGCTGCGACCAGAAAGGAGCCGCAGCCGCAGGCATTGTCCAGCACCACCGCACCAGGAAAGGTAAAAGTACGGATGAGGTAACGGCCCAGGTCAACCGGCTTTTGGGTCGGGTGAAAAGGCCAGGTTTCCTCATGCTCACAGGTCCTGCAATAAAACCAGTCGTCAGGCTCTTCCTCATCAAAAAATAAAATATCATATGGATAGCGATTGCCGTCACTTTTGGCCTGTGAGGTATGGTATTTTCCATAGCAGCCGGTTGTCTGTTCCTTTCGCCATCCTTTATTGTATGGTTTCCCAGGAATCATTTGTGGTTGATATAATGGCTGCTTATTATAAAAAATACAGATATCCTCATGCCTGCGGAGCGGCTGCTTTTTGGCATTTAAGAAGTTGGTGGACTTTGATTTGATCCAGACAATCTTGTATTTAAACCAGCAGGGGTTACTGAGAATAGTTATTCCGGTGAAGACACCCGCCGAGGTCAGTGCGATAACTCCATTGGGTTTAATGATCCGCTCATATTGCTGCCACAACAGGTTAAAGTCGATCGGAATATCCCAGGGATTCAGGGTTGTCCCGTAGGGCAGATCACATAGAATAAGGTTAATGGAACCATTGGGAAGATCTTTCATCACTTCCAGGCAATCCCCTTCGGTTACCTGGTTTAAGTATCGTTCAAGTGATAACATAGGCCCTACCTTATAAAAGGCACCCGTACATTGGCAAAGAAATTTGATTTGTTTTCCTGCGCTGTGGCAACAACTTTAAGCTGCGCCTTGATCTTATCGTTATAATCATTAAAACCGTCATAAACCGCCGAACGGTCGGTAGCATACGGTAAAGCCTTTAGAAAGTCCCTGCTGGATGATTTACCTGCTTTATCCCGGTCAAAATAAATATCCAGCGAAGAGAAAGCTTTTGCTTTATTGATACCTTGTTGTAATAGGGTCAGGGTGTTTAACACGATTACGCTATGATCTGCTTCGGGATGCTCATAACGCCAGCTCAGGAAATTAATAAAGCCTTCAAAAACCACGGCATTTTTAGGATGGCCAGGAATAAAGGTAATGCCTTTATGACCCATGCAGCCCTTAAAATAACGGTTGCGAACTTCCCAGGAATTATTCTCATTAAGCCAGCCCGCAGCGAAATAATGTTTACGTACTTCGTTTTCATCTTCGACATAATAATACACTTCGCTCAGGTAAAATTTAGCGACCTCAAAAACGCCGCGACCTTTAAGATAGTCGGTAATTGCAGGATGTGTCCCTAATGGTTTTACCCGTTCGACCACATGCTGGACCTTGACCGGCTTCCGCGGCCTTGGCGCTCTTTGCTGTACCGGTTCTATTGAACAAACCTCCTGGATTTTTTTAACGACCTCGTTAAACCCTAAGTTCTTCCAGTAGGCCAATCCAAAATCAATAATGTTTCCGCCCTTTCCATCGCCATGGTCAAACCAAACGCCGAGGTCATCATTAACGCTGAATGACGGATTGGTATCGTTATCCCTCAGCATACTGATATACATTTTTTCACGACCACGTTTGGGAACGGGCTGATATCCCAAACGGCTTAACAGGTCTACCAAAGAGCCCTGTTCCTTGAGCTCTTTGGCCGTTAATAAATTAGACATAAATAATGGGTTTGAATAAAAGGAACCGGGGATGGTATATCTGCCGGCAAAAAATAAAAGACACTGGTATTAGAAGTTCAGTGCAGCAGCTGTATGAGCCACTCGTACCGGCAGCGGGTATCGGTCCCGAAAAAATTCGCTTCTGCCGGTATATATATTTCGGGACTACTCGCGTCGGGTTAGTCTTTCCCCCGCCATCGCTGGTGCCAATGCGCTTTCAGCAGGCCAATATGCCTTGCCTTCGCAAAATTTCCTGTTGGTTCTCACAGGATAATGCTTTGTCCCCGCCTTTCAAATAACGCTTGCTGGACAACCGACTAAAGCCGATTGACCGATTACCATCGTGGTAATTATGAGAGCAAAGCAAGCGGATATGGGGATGCGCAACCAGTGAAAGGGGGTGAAATGAATTTTTCACCCCCCTGTCTACGGACACGGATTTGACTAAAATGATAATCAGTAATTAATTGATAAATAATATGTTACTTCAAATCATCCGCATCCATTAATTCGGCTAAGGTAATTTCGAGGCCTTTGCATAAAGCTGAAATTGTGCTGATGGAAGCATCGGTTTGTCCCAGTTCTACATAGGAGATCTGGCGATAATCTATATCACATAATTCAGCCAGTTTTTCCATGGAAAGTTTTTTTTGGATTCTAAGTTGCCTGACACGCTGGCCAAGTGCTTTGATGACAGGTTCATTTCGGACGTTCTTCACACAACGAATGTGCGATACAAATACGTTGTTTAGTATGAAGTATATTTCATATCTATATTTTTGTTTTTAGGTTTGTATGATAATAGCCAATTTTGATATATTCAAAATGAATTTAATTTCCAACAACAATGGTAGAAGTGAGTAAGCTTAATTGTTCCTTTTCAACACTGGGTGTGGGGAATCAATTTATCCAGCAGGCAGAGCGGTTAGGATTATTCAACCTCGGCGATGTAATGGAGGTGAATCTTGCTAAATTGAAGAAACATAAGGAATTTACGTTTACCTGGTATGCGGATATGCTTGACCTGTTGAAGGAACAGGACTTGCTCCGGCAATTCCAGGAAAAGCAGTTATGATCAATTATAGTTCGATAGGTTGAAGTTTGTATTTAACCAGTTTAGCATGCCGATCAGCTGGCTTTTCATCTTTTGCGCTGTAGAAAATTCCACGTTGGTCGATTTCTTTTGTAAGCTTTCTGCAGAGATGAACAAGGTATGCGGTGTATAAAAGTGAAGGGCAAAAAAGCTGAATAACTCACCCACTTTCTCTTTTGGCAATAACCCTTTTTCGATCTGCATCCTGATAAAAAGCCCGAACTGCGGTACCGGCAAATTCATTAAAAACCGAACACCGGCCCTGGCTTTTTCTGTATCCATCGCCGCTTCCCTTCTGAGCCTCAATAATTGCTTTACATACTGATATTTTTCAGAAAGAAACCCGGATAAATCATCATATAAAACGGATGAGGCATCGGGCATTCGCAAGCCTTTATCTATATGCAGGTTATAAAGCATGTCCTTTTCAATCAGCAACATTTCCTGCTGCTCATGCAGTCCCGGGATGTCGGACATTCTGTTCCGCCAGTAATTGATGCAATAATGGAAGAATTCAGCAAGGTTAAAGTCATTGGTTATTAAGAGATCCATGAGCTGCCGTGTATCAAACTTATCCATCTTCAGAATGAGTGCGGATAAGTGGTTAAAATAATCCTGATCAACTGTCCTCAGGTCCTTCTGAGTTATCAACTGGGAGAATCCTGTCAGTACCAATTCTTTTAATTCTTCATCTATATGGGCAGGATTTAAATGCGAGGTCAATAATCTTAGCCTTTCTTTGAGTTGCATTTTTACCTGCGGCAGGTTATAATGGGAGATCTTTATCGCAGTCCTTGCATTAGCACGGCGTGCTAACAATGATGTTATTAATTCTTCTAAAGCATTACAGGTAAAAATGTAATTCGCCTTGATTTGATCGGCCTGCGGGTGGTCTTTCCAAATAGGGCGGAGTTTGTTAAGATAAAAATTGACCAGATTGCTTAAATCAACAATTTGATTGATAAACGCTGCGGTGAAAGCTATCCTCTTGTTATATCTTAATTCAGAGAAAGGGCACGGCAAATGTTTTAACACAGCAATTTCCTTTGTTAAAAAGACCTTCCATCCTTCAAACTCTTTATTTGAAATATGGTGTCCAGCAAATTTTTGTGGATCTAATGAATCGCTCACAAAAAGCTGAAGCTGTTCGGATATTAAATTCATAGTTGACTTCAGATAAATTTTCCTCTTGCAATAAATAATTGGGGATTACGGATTTAAGGTAGAAACCTTGAAATATATTGGAGAATACGTGAATTTTTTGATGCAACATTTTATTTACTGCTTGATGGATTATTTTTAATAATGATTGATAAAGAGACAAATGGATTTCTGCAATTATTTAATGTGTTTATTGGAAATAAACAATTGCCTGTCAACCTCAATAAAAGCGTTTAGCACCTTATCAAGATGTTCTTTGGTATGTGTAGCCATGATATTCATCCTGATGCGCGCATTCTTTTTGGACACGGCCGGGTACATGATCGGGTTGGTATAGATCCCTAATTTTAACAATAACCTGCCCGCTTCCAATGTTTTCATAATATCGCCTACCTTGACAGGAACTACGGCGGAGGCGGTTGTACCAACGTCAAATCCTAAGCTGATCAATCCATTTTTCAAATAATTTATATTTTCCCAAAGACGTTCCTTCCAAATGGGTTCTTCGTCGATCAGGTCAATGGCTTTTAGGATACCCATTACGGAGGGTGTGGCGGTAGTAGAAAACAAGTGCTGTTTAGACTGGTATTTCAGGTAGGTAATAAGCTCAGGGCTGGCAATAACGTAGCCGCCGATGTTGCCAAGCGCCTTACTAAAGGTGCCGGTAATGATATCGACTTTATCAAAGGCATTGTACATTTCGATTACGCCCCGGCCCGTATTACCGACAACCCCTATGCCATGGGCATCGTCAACAACCAGGTAAGCGCCATAACGGTGCGTCAATTCTGCGATTTCATCAATCGGTGCCACGTCCCCATCCTGGCTGTAAACGCCATCGATAATCACCATTTTGGTGCGGTAATTGTCTTTTGCATGTTTAAGTACATGTTCCAGCATAACCAGGTCATTGTGCAGGAAAGTCTTTGCCGTGGTGGTATTGAGCACACCTTCGTATACACTGGCGTGTACATTCATATCCAGGATGGCAATGTCGTTCTTTTTAGGATCGTTATCTTTATTATCCCTATACAGGATACATTGAAGGGTCGCACTATTAGCCGTGTAACCGGTGGTATAGAGTATTGCATCTGTTCGGTTATAAAACGCTGCTATTTTTTTTTCAAGTTGTTCATGATAGACAAAATGCCCGCCGATTGCCGGAGGTGCCCCGGAACCTGTACCGAACATTTCCACCCCTTTTATGACCGCTGACTTGACCAGCGGGTGTTGGCTAAATCCGAGATAGTCATTGGATACCAAACAGACACACCAGGTCGGGTGGCTATCGCCTGGCAGCATTAAATTCATTTCCGGTCCAACCGGGGACAGCGATTCAATACGGTAATTGAGATGCCCGTTATCTTTTAGGAAATTAAGATATGCTACAAATTCCTTAGCAGTAGCGTAGATATCCTGCTCTGGAATATTTTCAAAATCCTTGAAGCTTGCCGTTGTAAAATCAATTGCTTTCATACTTATAAAATTTAGATGTAGAACTAAAAATAAGTCTCGGAAAATTGAAAAACTGGGACATGCAACTTTTTTTTAACATTTTATTAACCATTAGTAAATATTTTACGATGTCCCCGTTTTTGAGATTCTGGTCATTTATTTTTGCAACCTTTCTTTCAAAAGCCTTTTTTTCGTGCTAATGATTTGAATTGATGAGAAGTTGAACCATTAAATAGTCTGTAATATGAATACAGAAAGACTAATAAAATTCATAACTGAGCATGGCGATCTATCGCCAGAGTTAATTACTGACCTGGAAGGAAGGTTGAAAGAAGAATATTATAAAACGCATCAAATCCTTCATGCTGCCGGGCAACAGGAAAACCGCATTTATTTTTTAGAAAAAGGGCTAATCAGAAATTATTATTATGACCATCATGGCAATGAACACACGGTCAAGTTTTGGGAAGCAAATGACATCTTGTTTTCCTATCAGGGCTATTATGCAGTGCCGTCCTATTTCTACACGGAAATCATAGAGGCATCTACGCTAATTACGTTAAGTTATACCTCATTGCGCGAACTGGATACTAAATACCCTGAAACTACAGGCCTCATTAAAAACATGCTGCTCCGTTATCAGCACGAGGAATATGAAATACAAAAATTGATAGCCCTACCACCGGAAGAACGATATATCACTCTTCGTACAAAAAGACCCAATCTTTTCAAAAAAGTGCCGGCGAGAATAATAGCATCCTACCTTCACCTCACCAGGGAAACCCTTACCCGTTACATCAGCCGTAACTAAGATTACCATAAAACGATTTTCAATTGTGATTTGCATCACACTTCACTGAGAAAATTTCATTTAAAACTGCGAGAAACCTCCTTGTAAATAGCGATTTGAATCACAAGGCCGAAACAAACCGCCTGCGTAATTTTACAACGCAGTTTACCTAGCTATGAAAAGTAAAACCGTCACCGATATCATTTCCTTTTTGCTCATACTACTATTTGTGTATACCGCGACGAGCAAACTAATTGATTTTAACCAATTCAAAGGGCAGATGTACAATCAAACGCTACCGCACCCCGTGGAAACATTATTAATTTGGACACTTCCGGAAATCGAAATTGTAACGGCGTTGCTTTTGCTTTTTGAGAAAACTAAAGTTTACGGCTTTTATTTGTCCCTTTTCCTTATGACGATATTTACAGGATATATCGCTTTAGTGCTTTTAAACTATTTCGGCCGTGTACCTTGCTCTTGTGGCGGGGTAATTAAAGCCCTTGGCTGGAAAATGCATCTTGTATTTAATCTTTGCTTCCTGCTGTTAAGTATCCTCGCCATATTCATTACAAACAGAGAAAGGAGGCTTGTTGTTAAAGAAGAATAAAATACAAACGCCTTTCACCAGCAACAGTTTGCTGCAGATGAAATGCACAGGCGGAGCCGAAAACCCGAAAACAGAGTAGGCAACAAATCTCAAATACACACTGAAGTTTTTCTGAATGTTTTTTGATTTAATAAAGCATTCGATATTATGAAAAAACAAATTTTAGGAGTACTGGCAATTGTTATTGCAGTTACTGCAAGTGCATTTACTACAAGTCATAATGTAGCCCACAAAAAAAAAGCAGCCCTGTATTGGTATAAAGTTACCTATGACGCGATGCATACTGGCGGTTATATCCCTAATGAGGATGCGTTTTATGTACAGTCCGAAAAAAGCCAGGTCAATTCACCTTGCGCATCAGGCACTGTAAAAGACTGTTTACGCGGATTTTCTTCTGAACTGACTTCATTCCCCGAAAGTTCCGGGGGTACCGACGACATCAAAAAGCCTAATTAAGGCAATAACGTAAAAAAGAAAGCCATAATCGTTTATATGGCTTTCTTTTTTAGAATCCTTTCCGGTTTAACGCTTTGTCTAAATGAGGTTTCCGGCCTGCTAATAAATCCTTTATAGCCTGTTTATCTAAATGAGTTGTTACTGCCCTGACAATTCCCGATGGGTCAATCACGATAACGTACGGACAAGGGCCTACTTCAAACCGATGGAAGAGTACCGAATCATAAGCAATCGGCAAATTAATATTCAGGTTTTTTTTGAGCTTCGGGTATAAATCATGAATTACTTTATTATCCGAGCGATGCGTGTACCTTGAACCGGTATAACCGACAAGCATAAAGCATATCTGCTTCGGGAACAGTTTCGACAAACTGTCCAGTCCCGGCATCCTTTCCAAGCAAACTGAACAATAACGATTCCAACAATCCAGGACCAGCCACCGGCCTTTAAAGTCTTTTAATGACATTTTGCTTCTTGAATAATACTGCACATCTTCGAAAATAAAGGAAGGGCATTTTCGGCCGATTTTAGGATATGAAGTAGTATCTATTTCTTTGCATATGGGAGTTGCACAAAGTAGATGCAGTGTTAAAATTAATTGAATCATTGCTTTTTCTTTTATACTTTAATAACCTGGGTTTTGCGTCAGAAATGGATTAAGCTTGATCTCTGCAAGGGGGATTGGGTATAACGCATCGCTTGGTTGCCACGAATCGCCTTTTAATACACTGAGCGTAATATCAATCGTTCCTGTTCTTTTGAGGTCCAGCCAGCGGCTCCCCCATTCTGTAAAGAGTTCCACCTGTCTTTCCTGTTTAATTGCCTGTAGTAAGTCTGATTGCCTGATTGCGGGTGAAGTGCCTAATCCGGCGCGGTTTCTGATCTTGTTAAGATCAGCCAATGCTTCGGCTAATTTATTTTGCTGGGCTGCTGCTTCCGCGCGATCCAAATAAATTTCACCCAATCGCAATACAACTTCATTTTCGGTAACTGTCGTGCTGTTTCTTATCTTGTATTTGTACGGGTAATAATAAGTGATTCCATTAGCCACACTTTTGTTTACCCAACTGGTTCTCCGGCTATCGCCTGGCTGAAATGCATTCAATAGCGAAGCTGTGAGCATGAATGAAGGTTTTGAAGATGAAGTAAGGGGATTGAATGTCATACCTTCGGAGGTATTGCTGCTTGGCCTCCCTAACTGGAAAATCGTTTCGGCAGAAGTGTTGAGAAACACTTTATTGACATCAGCTTCCAGTCGGTAATTGCCGGAACTAATCACTGTTGTTGCCGCTGCTTCCGCATTTGTCCAATCTTTTTGAGACAGGTAAATCCTGGCCAATAGCGCAGCGGCGGCCATTTCGTTTGGTCTTAAATTGGAGGCACTCCCATAACTGTCCGCAAGTAATTGCTTGGCTTCAACTAAATCAGCGGATAGTTGTTGAAATATCTTTTCCGTGGATGTCCTCGGAGCGGAACCGTTTACGGTATAATCGGCAGTTAACAACAATGGCACATCGCCAAACAAGCTAACAAGGTAATAGTAGTTAAGAGCTCTGGTGAACAGCATTTCCCCACGCAACTGGTTCTTTAACGCCACTGACATTCCAGTGGAGTTCTTAATTCCTTCCATAACGGAATTTGTCTGATAGATATACTTATAGGCTGCTGTCCAGAACTTTGTCTCTACATCATCGTTATCTGCTAAAAGTGCGTTGGTCCGAAAAACGTCATAACTTGGATTTGGATTAACATTGCTGATTTCATCAGCCGACAAACCGGCAAAAACTGTGATCGCGCCATTCAGGTAGGTTAGGTTATAAGTAACCATTTGATTGTAAACTCCAACGGTTGCAGCAGTAGCGGAGGGATCAGCAGCAAATACGTTTTCCGAAACTGCCTGTGTTTTCGGTGGGTCGATGTCTACGAATTTTTTGCAGGAGGCGATTGAAGCGATAAGCCCCATGGCTATGACAAAAAGTAACTGTTTTTGATTTTTCATGGTTGTTACATTAAAAATTAAACTGGATGCCGCCAACGATTGTCCGTAGCGGCGGCAATACGTAAAAATTCTGAGTTTCGGGATCGGAGCCTTTAAAATGAGTGATCGTAAAAACATTTTGTGCTTCAACAAATAACCGGCAATTCTGGATATGGGTCTTACTTAACAAGGTTAAGGGCAGACGATACGAGAGGGAAACATTTTTAAGGCGAATAAAAGAGGCATCCGAGTAAATTCCGTTTGAATAGCTCATTTGGCCTATTGCCGAATAGGCGTCGGTATACCCTGATGTAAATTGTTGAACCAGCGCTATGTTTCCCGGCTTTTGCCATCTGTTTAAAACCAAATTAGGCTGGTTATAAATCCATCCCGGAGGATTAAACGCTAATTGACTCAGATAATTTGCACCTAATTGTTTTCGAAACTCAAAGAAGAAAGTCAGATCGAATTGCTTATAGGTAACATTATTTTGGAGGCCACCATAATATTTAGGGTCAAGGTTACCAAGTACCTGGTAATCATCCGTAGTTAACTGCCCGTCCTTGTTCTTATCATCGTAAGCATATAATCCGGTTTGAGGATCAACGCCATTATATTTCAGGGCATAAATCAAGTTTAGGGATTGACCGATTACATAACGGCTGCTATAGCTGGAACTGCTTAAATTAGGAAAGGCAAGCAGCTTATTTTTAGGGATGGTCAGGCTGAATGAAGTTGTCCAGGTGAAATCTTTTTTATGAAAGTTCTTAGTTGCAAGCGTAAACTCCCATCCGGAATTACTGACCAGGCCAGGGAAATTACGGACAACATTAAAGAAGCCGGTCTGGCTTGGCAGGGAATAACTGATAAGCTGATTATCACTACGGTTATTGTAATAAGCGGTGGTAAACAACAGGTCATCATGGAAAAAACCGAGCTCTAAAGCCGCTTCCGCCTTCTTATTGATCTCCCATTTATAGTCAGGGTTGTAAAGCCCTTTAGGGTATAGACCCGATAATCCGTCGTAAGTATTAAATGTATTAGACCATAAGTTTAAGAATTTATAATCACCGATCTGGTCATTACCCGTACGGCCATAACTGCCTCTTAATTTTCCAAAGCTTAAGAAAGGGAGTGAATTTTTAACGAACGGTTCATTAGTAAATAACCAGGCGCCACCCACAGCACCAAAATTTGCAAACCTGTTTTCAGGCGCAAACCTGCTGGAGCCGTCTCTGCGGGCTGTAATGTTTAGTATATATTTATCGTGGAGGTTGTAATTGATGCGGCCAAAAAATGCAGTGTAACGGTATTGTACAAAATCGTTGAAGGCGTTGATCACTGGTGCCGCAGCAATGGAATTAAGAAGCAGATCGGAATTATAATTACTTCCATACATGGAACTCATGGTGCCAGATCTGTTCTGAAATGTACTTCCGATCAATATATCCAGTTTATCATGGGCTGTGCTCCGGTTATACTCAAGCTGCGGTTCAATTATCCAGTTCTTATTTTCCGAGCTGGCGAAGGCTGCCGATGGCAGTGTCCCGAAGTTGGGATCAATAGCAGTGGAAGGCGTTGTGCTTGTTTCATTCGAACTGAATGTATTATAGCCCAGGCTGGTACGAAAAACCAGATTAGGAAGTATCTTGTAACTTAGCTGCATATTTCCAAGCAGGTTCTCGTTGACAGACTGATACTTCTGCAAAAGCAGCGACAGCGGATTGACAATATCACTGCCCAGTGAAGAATATACAACACCGCCGTCCTCCCAGGCCAGTTTTCCTGAACTGTCATACAACTTAAGGTTCGGCGGCAGGTTGATATACCTGGTGAGATCAAATTGCGGCAGTTGATTGTTATCATTTGAATATAGCCCGGAAAACAACAGATTGAAACGTTTATCGGCAGAAGAATGGGTTACGCTGAAATGAACCGATGCTACAGCATCTGAAAAATCACTGCCGTATGCAGTTGTTTCCCTGTGGTAACCGCCACCAACCAGGAATTGCGTATTTTCATTACCACCGGAGACAGACGCCTGAACATCCGTTGCATACGCGGGTTTGCCGATCAGCAGCTTTTTAAAGTTGGTATAACGCGTAGTATCCCATAATGTAATATCGGGTGCAAATCCCGGATCACCAGGATTATTGCTCAGTGGAATACCATCATTAGCGAAAGCCTCTTTTCGCATTTGTACATACTGCTGCGTGTTCAACAGATTTACGGAACGCCCGACTTTACTGACCCCTGTATTGGCGCTTATATTAAATTTTGTTGCGCCGGCCTTACCTTTTTTTGTCGTGATCAGGATAACACCATTCGCGCCGCGGCTGCCATATATAGCCGTCGCATCGGCATCCTTTAAAACATCTATACTTTGTATATCGGCTGGATTGATGCTGTTAAGCGGACTCAAACCCCCGGCACTTATGGAAATGGGATTGTTCGCCGCTGAATTGATTTGATTTGTGGCGCTGTTTCCACTCTCAAACGGCACCCCGTCAACTATAAACAACGGGTCATTTTTGGACAAAGTAAGATCAAGTGCGCTTTGGCCCCGGATCTGAACATTAAATGATGATCCGGGAACACCGCTTGTCTGAGAGATGACCATGCCTGGTATTCTTCCTTCCAAAGCGGCCATTACGTTCGATACAGGCTGATTACCCAAGTCATCGGCGGTGACCGTCGTCACGTTACCTGTGTTAAAACGTTTTGTTGTTTTGCCGTATGCGATAATTTGGATTTCATCAAGCGCGTTCGAAGATCGTTTTAATAAAATAACGAGGGGTTTCAGATCAGTTGCTTTTAAAACATACTTGAAATCTTTGTAGCCAATAAAAGTGACTAATAAACTTTGGCCGATTTTCCCCGTAATACTGAACGTACCGTCTGGGCCTGTAATCACTGTTTGCTTATTTTCAAGCAAGTACACTGTTGCGCCGGGCAATGGATTACCTTGTTCATCAGTAATTTTACCCATTACAGGAGCAGGGATAGGGCGCTGGATTTCCTGGGCTGAAAGCTTATAAAAAGGGCAAAGCATAGCCAGTACTATGATTAGTATAATTTTTTTCATGAATTATTCTTTGAGAGTTAAAAAGAAAGAATTAACAAAACAATAGAGAAAAAAATGGCAACCGATTATTAATTAACTAAACTGACTTATTACCAGTTGCCATTGAATAGACTATTCAGGGGCACAGATTTTAAGTTGATAAATGTAATTGGGGAAATGATTCATATTTCAAATGTTTATGCCATTTGAAAAATTATTAATCATTTATTTGAGAGGGTTTACAATAATAGTGGAGCCCACCCAAGTACGCTTTGAAGCCTGTAGGAGGCCGAGGTGCATACAAGAGCGAGCCCACCATTATCGCAAAGATAATGAATGGGCACTTTTCTCTTGCACCTTGCACCTCTAAAAATTCCTACATTTTCAAAGCAAGATCCAAAATCCAAATGCCAGTATAAAGAATTTCACAAGCACTCTCGCGTAAATGACATCGATTACCAATGTTTTTTAATGTTTTGAGTGACCTTGTTTATCAAAATTACATAATTAAACATTATAAACAAATATTTTAACACTAAATTGATGTTATTAATTCGGTATATGGTGTTATTTGCCGCTTCCTAAACTTACGGGTCAGATTTTTGGGCCAATTAATAAATATTATGGCAAAGAAACCGAGAGTTAATCCGTCAAAATTAAAAAGCACTTTGATTTCAATACAGTCGCGATTTGAAACTGGAAAGGTGGATAAAATGGCGGACATTGGTGAAATGTACATGACGGGCATGATCGCGGCTATGGGCATTGGAAATAACGGTTATATCACAAAGTTTAATGCACCAGAAAATTTCACCGTTAATGACTTGCTTAAACTTGCGGATATTTCAAATACGGATGTCGAACTGATTTGGAAAGTGGTTAAGAAACAGGCTTTACAAAATTACAAGAAAAGGGATATCAGTAATTTGCTCGGGGATGAAGAATCTTTAGATGATAATAGTAAATAGGATTTTTTTTAATCCATTTTCAACTTCTGATAATCATACGCATTATTTTTGTCCAATAAGGCTAATTCATCATAGTATTTGTTAGCCAACCCTTTATAAGTATTGTACTTTATCTTTCTATCCGAAATTTGCTTACTTGTAAACTTCCAGGTTTCACTAACCGAAAATCGATAAACCAAATCTGCATAGATCTGGGATCGCAAAACTTTCAGTTTGATATCCTTCATATTTAATGCTATTGCGTGCTCCGCCATATCTTTTGCTATGGTGAGATTTTCAATCGGGTCTTTGGTAAAAGAGGTAGCTTTAGCTAATTGGTTATTGAATTGCTCTAATAATAAGGCCCGCTCAAACAAACTGGTGGTGTCATCCGGATGCGCCCTCAGAATTTTATCGAGACTGTCTACTTTCGCACTGTACTTCTTCGCGTCAGGAGGGCCAAAGCCGCCGTCCTTAATATAAATTACCCCATTTTCTATGACTACATTAAGTTGCGCATCTGCCCGTATGGGGCCCATTAACAATAAAATGGGGATTAGATAAAATATGTTATTCTTCATTTTTTTGAGATTAAAAAAGTACAATCGCGAAGTTAAGTCCCATTTTCGTGCAATGTTGGGACATGTGAAATTTTATTAACCTTCTTGGGACTTGAAAGGAAAGGATGGCACAAAAGGAACTGATCTATATAATAAAAAAGCAGCTAATTTAACCGGGACTGGTCCTTCTCTTCCGCGAGCTTATAAATCTTCTCGATTAAATCAAAGAGGCCTGGTGGCAGATCAATATCCCCGTTCGGTTTAACGAGGTCCGGCCGCTTTTCCGGAAGTTCTTTCAGAAACCAGTCATTCAACTTCTCCTTAAAGGTTTCAAAAGGCACCTTGTTAAAGTAATCCATGATACCGGAAAGCGTGCTAAAATCCGGGGATTCATCGTCTGATAATTTCGCCACCATTTTGCCTTTGTGAATAAAAAGTGTTTATTTATTACAAATATAGAGATATTCTCTATAAAAATAGAGAATAAACAATCATTTAAACATATTTTATATGTAACGAATGTGCGGGTTTATTTTTAAGAAAAAAATAGACTTGCACAAGGAAACGCTCACAAAATTAGGACTTTATTTAGCTAAAAAATCAGTTAATAAGGCAGATGTTGCCAGGAAAACAGGATTAAGCGCATTCAGATTAAGTCAGCTTTCAATTAACCCGAAATCGCAGCTGCGCGTTGATGAGCTTTATCTCATTGCGTTGGCCATAGAGGCTGACCCTGCTGAGATATTATCAGCAGTCTGCATTGATATTGCGCTCCCTCAAAATAAGAGATAGTTGCTGCCCTGCAGGTACATCATAATTACTATGACCTGTCGGCATCTTTATAAGCCCATTCCACGATTTGCCCGATAGCTTTTATGATCTCTTGTTGCCCCTGCTCGGAGGCAATATCCAGGTCTGTAAAAGTACCGCCATTATATATGGTATGTAAGATGGTATAATAGATCCCGCCCACAACCAACGCGCCTATAGCCCTGAAATTTACATTGGAGTTTTTGAAATGGAGGTCTGTAAGTTCAAGGAGCCTTTGACCCATGCTTTCCCTGGCATTGTGAATGCTTTTCATTAACGGACTATTCGCCGTCAGCTCCCAAAGAATCAAGCGCTGCATATCTTTTTCCGCAAAGAAAAAGCTGAACTGGTTTTGAAGAACGCTTGTGATCAATTCTTTGCTACCAGGGAAGTTGGTTGAGTTAATGACCTCGTTTACACGGTTCGTGAACAGGAGCCAGTAATCATTTTCTGCAACATAGGCTTCTATTAATTGATTTAACCCTCCGAAATAGCGGTTGATTAATTTTCTGTCAACGTTCGCCTTCCTTGCAATGTTGCTTGCGCTAAGTGAATCGAATCCTTCGGTCCTGATGACTTCGCCCACTGCCCAAATAAGTTTCCGTTTTGTTTCCTCTTTATCTTTCATATGTATTAATTTGGATATTGCACTTTGCAATATCCAAATATAAATACTAATTTACTTTCCGACACTATTTAATAATTAAATTTGTATTGCAAAACGCAATATCAGTTCTTATGAATGCAGAAATAAATAATCACGGCAGGTCAAATTGCCCGATTAGCCACGCACTTGATCTTTTTGGCGACAAATGGACTTTATTAATTATTAGGGATATTGTTCTTTTTGGAAAGAATAAATTTTCAGAATTTCTGACCTCTGATGAAAGGATCGCCACCAATATTGCACGAAATCGATTACAGAAGCTTACAGAGAATGGATTTTTGACAAAAAAAATCATGACAGGTAAGCACTGGACCATTCCTTATACCTTAACTGAAAAAGCGATTGATCTCGTACCGCTCCTAATTGATTTAACTGAATGGGGCGCAAAATACGGGACGGCCGGCGCCTTGGCCGATCTGGCAGAAAGCATAAACATAAACAAGGAGAAAACCATCGCAGAAATACAAAAAAAATTGCGTGACCAGGTTAGCCTGCCAGCTTAGTGGTTATCAAGTTAACGCCGCAGGTTTAAAAACCTCCTATCGAAAAATAAACCTGCGTGGCATTTAACTTAGTAGCTATAATTGGAGCTAACCATTTCTTTATATTTCTTCCCCAATTGTTCGTGGTCCATGCCTTTGGTATTGGCCAGTGCGACAAAAGACTTTACGACATTCTCTCTGGTACGCCAGCCAAAAGAATACACCAGCGTTTTTTTATTAAAGGTAACGGCTAATGGAATCGGCAAACGTTGGTCGTGCGCACGTTGAATCATGACCATCCGGCAGCAGGTCTGGTGATATTCCTGCTCGTTAAGTACGCCCGAACGCAGGCGGGAGGCTAATTTCTCTAACTGGCAACGGCGCAGATCAGTGATAGGTTTGTGCTTTTTATTTTTCTTTATGCGGGATTTAAGCTGTAGATCAGCTATGAGCATATCTTCGGTATAGCTGGGATAGCGCAAACGTATTTCTGCTAAAGCAAACAGCTTGTTTTTATGATAGATGCGCCTGACAAAATTTTTGCGGGTACGTTGTTCAGATAGCTGCACCTTGCGATGGATAAATGTCTCGTCTGGCCAAACCTTTTTGTCGTTCGGCAATTGCTTGTTTTTAAGGTATTGCCGGAGCAGGAACAGGATGGCCGATCTATTCATTCCCTGCCGCTCTGTTTCCATCAGGTTCACGATTTCGGACGTGGTGAGGCTTTCACTTGCGGCCATCAGTTCCTTGAAATACCTGCTATCTTGGCTTTCCGGTGGCGAGGCCGCTACCCGCGGTTTAGCAATAGGCTGTTTACCGATGGCATACCGTTCCCTAAAACTTTTCAGCTTATCAAAAAAGACCACACCTGTACCGGGGTTTTCTTTGTCCAGTTCTTCTGCTTCCTGTTCTTCCGCAT
The DNA here is from genome assembly GCF_041660805.1 of Mucilaginibacter sp. Classification (GTDB taxonomy): domain Bacteria; phylum Bacteroidota; class Bacteroidia; order Sphingobacteriales; family Sphingobacteriaceae; genus Mucilaginibacter. The sequence goes on from NZ_JBAZVP010000002.1 coordinate 170,149, forward strand.
AAATCAGCTTATCCCAATCTTCATATTGGTAACTACACAGGCGAATATTGAAATGGTGATATTCAATTTCCCCCTTGTTCATCGGGCGGGAAAGAAAGGGAACCGCATTTTGCAAGCCCATCGGCCTGCGGTTACGTGACCGCCACAGTTCGGCATCCATGAAAACGTAAATGCGCGGCGGGTATTTGGTTTGGGGTTTAAAATAATAATCCACACGACCTTCCTCTTTTCGTGGTAAGGCGTTTACCCTGTCAAACTCCACTTTCTCACGGGCGGTCATCACAATGCCCTCTTTAATCTTAACCATATCCTTAACTTTTGAAATATGCCTGTGTTTCGGTAAAGCAATCGTGGGCGAAGCCAGGCTTTGCTTTGTTGGAAGTCAGGCGACCCAACACGCCGGACTGCCTGTTGCGGATGAAAGCAGCAAGTGGCAGTCCGGCGCGATTTTTATTTGTTTTTTAGCCTGAGTAGCTTTTGATATAATTTCCCCGACAGGCCAGCCCTCATCCAAAGATTTGAATGAGGGGTCAATGTGTTCATTGTGGCGATAATCATTTATGGCCCACTACCTTTCGGGTGTCTCCGTTGATAATGCGCCCACAGGCTGCACAGGCATATAAGCCTTTCCAGTCGGAACCAATAAGCGGTTCCATTTCCTCACCCTGCGTGTCGCAGGTATAAAAACCATCATCGAAGGCCACATTTGCGCAAAGGCACAGCCATTCCCCGGTGCCGTCCTCCAAACCGATATATTCGGGGTTTTGCAGCAATTCGATGAGCGCAGCTTCACTATCGGCTTGCCGCCAACCACTGCGGTAATTTTCTGCGCCTTTGAGTTTGAAGAAGATATGATATGTCCATTCCTCAACGGGATCGGGCAGCGTTTTGAACCATTCAATTTCAGTATAGGCCATACCCGTTTCGGGTAACTGCTCGGTAACAAACTGACTGATCGCCATTTCCTGTAAATCAGTAGAAAAACACCAAAGCACACCGTCAACCTCGAAAGTCGTAAGCAGAATAATGCCATTGTCTACCACAATACGCCAGTTTTGGTTTCCATCATCCGTAATGGGAATTGCTGCACCATTGTAGATAACAGCGGTGTCGGCGGTCACTTCATAAAATTTATGATCAATCAATGTTTTCATGTTTATCCAGTTTGAGTTTTAATTGTTCTAATTTGTCGTACACATCCTGCCAGTAGGCACGCTGCTTTTCGTCCAGTTGGGCGAATGTTGTTATCTATATGATGGTAATGGCGGTAATCATCGGCTTGTAACAAGGCAAATCCAAATCCGTTACTTCGATCTCCCTGCCGTCTAGGTCTTTAATTTTCATAGTGCGGTTTGATTAAGCGGCTGTCTTTTTGGCTCGGTTGGGCTTCATCGGCATAATGACCGCCAAAGGTTTGGTGACTTTCAAAGGCTGCATCCTGAACTCTTTCAGGTTGACAAAAAATCCCCGGTTGAACAGCATTCCCTCACGGAAAAGCTGCCACAGCAGCGATGCGCCTGTATTGGCCAATGCCGAATTGATAAACAAGTCCTGTTTGGTCAGTGCTTCCGCTAAGGAACAGCTTGGCGTTCTGTCGCTGCTTTCCGAAGCCAGTAACAGTTCCCGAAATTCATCGGTCACCATTGGCAGGGCATCTACGGTATCATACTTTTTCATTTGCGGCTGCGCTACCTTGCCAATGGTGGACAGGATGACCTGCCCTGTAAAACGGCTGTTGCCAAAGTCCATATAGTACACAGGCTTGTTACGGACATTGCCGTAATGCTTGGACAAACCTTTTAAGATGTCGGCAATTTCCAGTCGTGCCTTTACGGTATCTACGCAGGAGATGGTCAGTCCCGCTTGTGCCAGTTCGGGCTGTTCTTTCAAGCTGGCCTTGTCATAACGTGCGGTTACCGCTTTCCAGTTCGTGCCGAAAAACAGGTTGACCCGGTTAATTAAGGCAACGGCTTTGTACTGTTTCAGTTCGGCGGTGGCGAATAACTGCCTGCCGAGGTTGGCACGTTCCACCTTGTCATCGTCAAAGAGGCGGACGAACAGGCCGGGGTGGTTCAGTTCAGTGAGGGCATGGTTCATCCTGCCCAATGCGGTAAGTACCTGGCTGCCCGTACCGCCAGCCCCGATCAGGTTAACGACAATGGGATTGTACGGGTTGAGCCATTCCTTTTCAACAACATGAACGGCTGCGAGGGGCTGTCTTGATTTTATCTTTTTCATCGGATCAACTGGTTAAGGTTTAAGCCACAGCTAAACAGAGTATCGTCAGGAAACTTATTGTTCGTGGTCGTCTGACCTTTCCACAGGTGAACGATATTTTTCCGGGTTCGGGCTTCACCGCCAAGCATGTGGCTGAAATAGCTGCCAAAGAAATATTGCTCCCATTGCATCATGAAATTTTCAAGGTGCGTCCCCTTGTCGATATTGATGTTCACGTTCCCCATACATACGCTGCCATCCTGATAGGTATTAAAATAGGGCGCATGGTACAGTTCCGTTTTACCTGTGGGTTTTGCTTTACCTTTCAGCGCAAAAACACGGAGTTTGTCCCTTGTCGCTTTCCATACCATTGCCGGAACATAGCCTTTCCCGCAGGGTATGCCCAAACTCTCCACAAAGAACAAGTCCCGTTGCTGCGGGGGCGTGTACCAAACGGCGTAACCGTTATTATCGGGGTTGACGTAAAGCAGGTTGTTGGGGTGCAAGCCCTTTGATTTCAGGTAGCCGTTCTGCATTTCTGCGCTGCTTTGCAGCAGTTCGGCCAAGGCGATGCTTTCCTTTAAGGATAAGGGATGTGCGTTAACCGGGTTACCTAACAGGCCAATATCATAGCTTTCCACATACACAGAATTAGTGTCATCCGCGTGGATGTGGCTGTTATTTTCCCGCTCACAATTATAAATGAGCAGGGCTTTATAAGGAATGTATTTGTCGTTAAATTCGTTCGTGATGTTATTCATGGTCGTATTGATTTAAGATGCCACATAATTTATCTATCAGGTCAAAGAGCCGCTTTTCAAAATCCAGATCGTTCAGGACGCTGACCTGCGGGGTGTCAAATAGCTGTATGGATAAGGGTTCATCGGTTACCCCGCATTCTCCAAACTCGTTGTTCACCATATCGAATATCATGTCGTAAAAGCAGTCGTTATTGCTCCACCAAAAGCTGAGGTATTGCTCCATTCTGATACGGTCGGGTTCTTCGGGTTCTACCAGTTCCTCGTGGATGTTGTCAAAAATGGTTCGGGTCGGATATTCCCTGAACAGCGTCAAAAACTGTCCGGCTAAACTTTCGGTTTCCAAATCCCAATTTTCGGTTTCCCTGTACGCTTGAAGGTTGGCTTCCCAATTCGTCAGGCAGCTTTTATCACGGATAAGCGTCAGCAACTGGTTTCCTGCATCGTTCAGCGTTTGCAGCATTTTGTTCTGTTCCTCCCGGTACTGGTTTTCTTCTTCGTCCTCATCGTCCGCTTCGTCTATCCAGTTCTGCATCGTTTCGTAGTGATAGGCCATATAGCTGTCCGCATCCGCATAACAGGGCACCAATGCGATCTGGTACAGGTAGGCATAGACGGATAACAGCATTTGTGTTAATGGCTGCTGCCGTGCGGTCTGCACCAAGTTCCACAATGGCCTCAGCGGGATATAGTACAGGCACATCCCCGTATCAAACCGTTTGAGTACGGCTAAGGTTGCATTGTGGCTGCTGTCCTTCATAATGATACAGTCGGCGGTCTTGTCCTTTTGCGTTAAGGCTTCCTTTACCTGCATATAGGCGGTGGTGACGTTCTGCGGAAAATCTATGGCCGATACATCCGGTTCAGGGATTTCATACACGGCACAGAGGTGGGCAAGTGAGCGGAAAAATTCCGCTTCCACCTGCCTGTAATTTCTCGCCTGTACCGCCCAAAACGGTAAAAACCTGTGTTTCAGAAAACCATTGGTACGATGCCCTGCGGTGCGCTCCTTTTGGGGTTGCGCTGTACCTCTCCGGCGTCCGGCAGTTGGTCGAGCTTTTGGGTGAAATTGGCGAATAGCTGGTGCAGTTTCCATTGGTCTGTGTCTTTAATGATGGGTACTTTACGTTTGATCGGCTGTTTCATGGTCTTTATCCTTTCATTCCCATCGTACTTTCAAACCGGTACTGTATCTGGTCGTTCCTGATTTCGGGGCCAACGATCTTAGCGTTGGTCAGGATGGGATAGGTAGCCGAATAAAAGGTCATGACCGCTTCGGGTGCAAACCCCTCTCCGGGGTCTGTCAATATGATCTCTATGCCGTTTTCCTTGTGCAGGAAAACCCGTTCTAATGTGGTTGTCGCTAACATGGTGTTCGTTTTTAGGAGTTAAATAATGATAATGCCTGTGCCATCTGATTTTTTTTGCGGGTCAGGTCGCCTAACTTCCCTTTCAGTTCCGCTGCCTTTTCGGGGTAATCCTCCGGTGAGGGCAGGATTTCGATAGCTTCGGCATATTTACAGGCTGCATTCAGTTCACTGATTTTTTGCATGGCCTCTGTATAAGCCTTTTTCATATCAGCTGCATTAGGTTTCGGTTCGCCTATTTCGATGTCACCGTTGTCATCTTCTCCGCTTTCGGCAGTTTCAGGTTTTGGTTTCGCTGCGGTCTTGTTCTTTTTATCCTGCACCATTTTCGAGGCCAAACGTGCCTTTTCCAGTTCCTTATGATAGGCATTGAGGTTGTTATACAACCCTGCGGTCTGCTGTACAGGTTGCGTAATGGTTTCAAAAAAACCCTCGTCCAGTTCGGTTGCCGTCCCTTTTAAGAGTATGGGCGGTATGGCTTTGGTTGCATTGTCCGCATTGTGCAAAGCGGTAAATAAGGCGGAGACGGTAAACCCGCCCTGTTCATCGGTATGTAAGGTGAGCTTCCAGTTGCCGGGAACGTTCATTGCTGCTATGTTTTCAAAAAAGTTCGTTTTCATGTCGTGTATTTTTTATGGTCTTTGCTATTCATTCAGTTGGGGTTCGTCGGCTAAGTTGTCTATACGTGTCGCTGTTTTGCCGTCCGAGGTAAACCAGTATTCATTGCTTTCAATGGTTTCCTTTACCGCCGTTTCGCTCGTTTGATATTCGTATTCCTCCCGCAGGGAATAAAAAAGATGGTCGTTCAGCATATTGGCTATTTCCTGTAAACCCTTCTCTAAAATTTCGAGTTGCTTTTCGATGAGCGGGTATTCGTTGCCGTTACAGGGCAAACAGGCATTCAGTTCCGTACGAACGTAATAGCCGTTGCGAGGCTGCTCGATTTTGGGGTTAACGTCCAGTTTGCCCTCTTTAAGCAGCCGGATAATACGGCGGTCCATATCGGGCAGGGCAAAGTCAAGTCTGGCCAGTTCCGCATAGCTTTTCCAGTTTTCCTTGCTAATGGCTTCCCATAACCCGGGCAGGTCGATGGTCGCAGAGAATGTGCTGCCATCGCCCTGCGAATAAAATCCCCTGAAATAGATGCGCTTGGGATTTATGGTTATGCCTATCGTTTTTGCGATAGCGATCACATCATCATAGATAAAATCCCACCAATCAAAATCCACGTTGATGCCGGATAATTCGGCAAGGGCTTTTTCCCTTGCCTTTTCATCCAGTTCGCTAAAGCTGTACAGTTTTAAGTGTATCGTTTTCATTTTACTTCGATGATTAAATGATGTCCGTTTCTGTGAGTATGGTCGGAAAAAGGCAATTGCCGGGGATAACGATAATGCCTGTGTCCCTTATCGTAAAAAAGTCACTCCGTTTATTGGCATAGTTGCGGTAAAGTGCTTTGTAGTCCTCATCTTTAAACAGGGTAACCGCCTCATAGTCTCGGTAATTAATCAGCTTAACCAACTCGTTAAAATCATAGGTCTTTTTTTGCCGGGCGGGCATTAATTCACCGAGTGCAAAGTCTATATCGGGCTTGCCGTTCTTGCCTTTTAAAGTGTAGGTTTTCATAAACCTTGCCCTTTCCTGCGTTCTAAAAGGAGTTCCAGTATTGCCTCGTTATCCTCATAGGTGCTATTTTCAAAGGTGTAAGTGCCTGTATCCACGTCATAATCATAAAGGTCAAAGTCTGACGGCTCTAAATAAATGTCGTTCAGTTCACCCGCTTCATAGGTTGCCTGACCGTAAATCAGGTTGCCCGTTTCTGTATAGTCCAGTATGAAACCTACGCCGTAATGGTCGGCCACCTGTTGCAAGGCGTTGAAGTTTGGTGTCCAACGGGTATCGTAAAACAGCAGGTCGCCGTCCCATTCGATGTTAAAGAACCAATCCTTATCCGGCGTAATGAATGCGGGCATTTGTCCTTTTTCTTCCTGTTTTTCTTTGATGGCCATGTTGGTGAACAGCATGGCTATTTTGTCTATTTGGCTTTGTTCACCTGTGAACTCGGCCATATTTCTGCAGTAGTTTGCCATAATCTTATTTTTTTATGCAGGTGTTTGACCTGCTGTTTTTATTGATTTTGTTTAATCGGTGAACCATACTTGGTCTGTCCTGAATGGCTCGTCTTGTCCCCTGCGGTAATAGTCGATGGATACCCCGGTGTCGTTGTGTTTATACACTACTTTGAGGTTTTCGGAATACATCGTAAGGGTATCATCTTCCTTACTCGAAACCGATAGCAGGTCTTTCAATTTGGTTAGGATTTTCATAGCTGGTGTTTAGGGGTTAAAGAATAAGTCAACGGCTGTTTTAAATTTGGGGTCGGTGTACTTGCCCTTATCCACGTAGGTGGTTAAGCAATGGTGCAGGTACAATGCACCGTAGCCGTCAAATAACTGGTCAGAAAACAATGCGCTGCTTTTTTCAAGTTGCTTGCCGTATTGTTTAATTTTGCGGTCTGCCTGTTCGGAAAGCTGAAACCAAAAATCTACCCCGAACAACTGGTTTTTCCATACTTTGCGCACCTCGTCAGGATGGTCTTTGATAAAGGCTGACAATTCCTGCGCATGGGTTAAGAAGCCGGGTATTTCGTGGATGAATAGGGCGTGTAACAGTTTCGCCTTTTCTACATTGTTGAAGGTGTGTAATGCTTTCATTTGCTGTTGTGTTAAATGGTTGGTGGAATAAAGGCTACTATTCTGCCTGTGATATTGTCGTGGTGTGAAATGATCGTATAGCCAAACCTTGCGATTTCGTCAATGTGAGTTTTCATAATGGCTTGTTCGTTTTCCTCGCCACGTCCCGTAAATCTGTCGGGTTTGCGGTATTTATAGGCAAACTCGTACACGTCCTTGCAATCTGTTACGGCTTCCCTGATTACCCACTTGGGTATATTGTTGCTATTGGTTTCCATCTGCTATGGTTTTAAAATGAGGGGGATTGCTCCCCCTTTGGTTATTAATTGAGGGTTAATGCTTCTGCTCCGCTTTTGGCATAGCCGAGGCATAAATCAAATGCAGCCTGTGTGCGTAGCTGTCCCGTACCGCCGATAATGGATTTTACTTTGGCTTCGTCGTCCTTGTATTCCTTCACATTTTGGAAATAGCCGGTAATGGCGTTGAATGCGCCAAACAAAGTGCCTTTGGTGGTTTCGGTCTGTTGGGTCGGGCTTGCCATTGCGTACATAAAGGCATTATCGCAGATGTTTTTGAACACGGTGGATAGTTCCTCGCCAGTTTTCAGGCTCTTTAACACTTCCTTGCTTGGCGCCATTGCCTGTTGTATCAGCTTCATCACGTCCTTATCGGTGATACGTACCTTTGCCCATTGGTTAAAGATGCCGTCCAGTTCATCGGCCATACCGTTGGATATGCCCATCACCTTGTGGGCAACCTTTAAGCGTTCTTCTGCATTGGCGGTGTGGCGTATCTTGATCGTATTGGAGCTGTTACGGAGTGCTGCGCCGAGGGTATTCTGGCAAACAATTCTAACGGGGGTAAATGCTGCGGTGATACTGCCCGAGCCATCGTGTGAAGTGGTCAGGAAAAGGTATTTTTCGATATAATCATCGCTACCGACTTTGATATAACCGGGCAATTTGGCAGTAATAAAAATGCGTTCGCCGTTGCCCAATGCCCCTGCGGTTTCGTACTGCATCCCGTCCCCGCCTACGATGGCGTCAAAGAAGCTGAATGCGTCCCGGTTCTGTACGATGCTGTAATCCCTGCCCACTACGCCTAAAACCTGCTCGCTATCGGTGCGGATGGTAGCAAAGTAGTTTGGTACTTCTATTTCCGAATGTTCTAATTCATCATCCTTGTTGAGGTAGCCGTTATCTACGGTAAACAAGGGGCGTTTTTCGACGGTATAATCCAGTCCTGCAAATTTTATCGCTTCTGCACTGGTGGGGTAATCTTCTACGATCTGCCCTAATCCGTGCCATGCCTTTTGCTTTACACTGAAAAAACTATGTTGTCCTGTTTGCTCGTTGAAATTGATATTGTGTGCCATGATGGTAATTTTTAATGTTTTTGAAATTGTTAAGTGAATTGCTTAATGGTTTTAGAATGGCAGGTCGTCCTCGTCCTTTGCGTTTACCCCTGCGGTTACGCCTTTTTTTTCTGCGCTGTCGGTAGGGTCGTTTGATTTTGCGATAAGCGAAAAAAGCTTGATCGTGTCGCAGGTGCAAATCAGCCTTGCACGGATGCCGTCTTTTTTGCTTTGGTAGCCCTGCGCTTCCATCCATCCCGAAATTTCCACTACTGCGCCTTTGGTGAGGTATTCGGCTACGCCTGAATTGCGCCAGTAGGCGCAGTCAACGAATGCGGTTTTTTCCTTTTTTTCGCCCGCTTTGTTTTTCCATTTTTGGTTAATGGCTACGGTAAAGTTGGTTACCGTTTTGTCCCCTGTGACCGCATTTACATCTGCGTTTGCGGTTAGTCGTCCTGTGAATAGCATAAATTTTGATTTTTAATGAATAATTATTTCGTTTGCTTTTCCTTTCGCCGCCTTGCCTGATTGATTATTTTTAAAAGAAAAAGGGAAAAAAGAAAGCAAATCGTAAAGCCCGGCAGCGGGCAAAAGGAAATGGAATAATTGGACGGGACCCTCTGGGGAGGCAGCCGTTTATGCCGGACATCTTTTGCAAACCCAACGACAGAACCGGGCTTGATTTTAGCTGCGCTTTTTACCCGTTTCGCCTAAAAATATTCATTGATTAAATAAAAAATGCCATTGGAGCCGTAGGCGATCAAAGCCTCAACCGCTAAGAGAAGAGGCTTAAAACAGCAGGTGAGATGGATTCCCGGCTAAAAAGCAAAAGAAACACCATCGGCAAAGATTAGCGGAGCGATAATCACCCTGATCTGTCAGTCATCCGCCAACTGGCAATTGATGCAGTCATGGCCCAACTCGTCCAGTGCATCCTCTTCGGAGAACATTTCAAGGAAATCGTGCCAGTTTAAAATGTCTTCCCCGCCGGCGAATGCCTGCTGGCTGCGCAGGATCTCAGCGGGTGCCTGTTCCTGTAATCTTGTGATCTCATCAGCGGGTAATAGTTGCTCCGCCCGGATATAATCCGTCATCATGGCGGGCCTGGTTTTCGTACCCCTACGCCAAAGCCCGGCGCAGCCGGCACCTACCTTTTTAAGCTTTGGTTCGTTCTTCATTAACTTTTGGAGTTGCCTGCCGCCAGACGTGCGGACCTTCAATGACCAGGCCCGGTGTTTTGACAGGTAATCAGCCATCAATTCGCCAGCCGTCATGCAACCCTCCAGACGTGGTTTTGCCCTGGCTTCCATCATAACAATGTAGCGGAGGTAATCTTTGCGGTGCCGGTGTAGTTCCTCCGGTTGCGTGGCCGGGCAGAATTTACAGGCCGATTTGGGCGGAATGGGCAAACCTGCCGCTATGATAGACCGTTTGCACGCCTCCCGATCCATGTTCCATTCGATCAAAGGGTACCAGTATTCATACTTGTCATCTTCCAATCCCTGCGCATGTGCGTAACGTTTCCTATCCTTGGGACTGGCATCATAGCCGATCATCTTTCTGACCTTGCCGCCGCTGCGCCAGTAATCCACCGCCATGGACCATTGATCCGCCCATTTGTTCTGCGGAACGACCTTCCATTTCAGGGAGCAGCTCTTGAAACCAAAAGCTAATGAGGGGAGCGTTCCATTGGTGAGGCAATTTTCACCCAATGTTGCATAAGGCGGCCAGTTCTTAAAATTCACCGGCTGGTACCTGACCACCGTTACCTGCGGAAACCCTACCGATTTTAACCAAGCGTTGATCACCGGGAGGTAGTTATAAGTTTCCTGTTTTTCATCGCCGGTATCAGCAAAGAGGATCGCATCGGGGCGGATACCTCTTTTGTGCATTTCTATCAGTGCGGCTGTACTGTCAACGCCCAAGCCATAGGCTACCATCAGGGGTTGCCTGGTTAATTCCTCGATGGTCTTAAACAGGTTGGTTTGTAATGCTTTCATGCCTCCATATTTTTAATAGTGAAAATTTCAAATGAGGAAGCGATAGCCGGTTATGCGTGAGCAAGGCCAAAAAGCAACGCAATAAATGAGGGGTACGTGAGGGCAGGGTTGTGTTTATGGCGGAATTTTTTGGCCGCTCCGAAGCGCATGACCGAACTTTGTGGCACATGCAGAATTTTTATTATTTGTTTATAATGGGAATTTGTGCGGGAAGGGAAAGCATCAGGGATTGGAAGCGTATCCTTCGTTAGAAGATATAGCGGAAAGCCTGGCCCGAAGGGGATGCCATGATGGGTTTCATAACGAAAAGCTGTTAGTTTATAAAAAAAGCAGGTAAGCCGATATTTATGATTAAGAGAGTGAGGTACGAAAATGAAAAGACATTGGGGTTGTCGTTTTTTAGCCTGATCGGTTTTAAGCAGGCTGAAGGCAGTAGTGACGGAGATGCAGCCGGGACTTCAGGTTCTTGTGCGAGCACGGAACGATCATAACCGTAGTATTCCCGAAGATTGGAATTCGTCAAAAAGGGAGTAATATTCTACTGCCGAATTTTCTTCGAGTTCATTTTAAATTATTGTTCCAAAATAAAGTATTTTCCAGTGCATGCTTTTCTGCATGAAAACCCTTCTAAGATTTATAGATAGGATTTTCCTATAAATTACTTGCCGGACTATTTATTTTCCTTCCTGGGATTGATGATTAGTCGTTAATGGCGCGTTGTAATTTATGATATATCAGTACTGAAAGAACAGGATGTGCATTTAGGTCATTGATTATTAATTGTTTAGTTACTGGCATTTTACTTGAACATTATTGAGTGATGTAAAAAGCACTCAAATTCTAACTGTCAGTAACATTCTTATCAATGAACAAACAAATATCACATCTCGACATTCCGACCACGGTAAAAAGACACTTCGCTGTTAAGCCGCATAAAGGAGATGTCGACCGACCTGACCAGGCTTTATTATTCCGGGACGATTTCGCGATCCTGAAAAACACACCTGAACTGACCGATTTCCAGCCGGTAAAGACCGACTATTATAGCATCGCTTTGTGCCTCAACGGGTCATGTCAAAGAACGATCAGTCATTTTATGTTTGAGGTCTATCCGCTCTCCATTCACTTGTTATCCCCCGGACACCTGCACACTTATGCCGATCCGTCCCATGATCTTCACCTCTATCAGGTGCTTTTCAAAAAGGAATTCATAACGGAGGGGTTTATTAAAGAAAACATTCTTGAAAACCTGCTGGAAGTAAATTCGGATTTCGCACCTATTTATGGTATATCTCAACAGGGATTTCGGTCGATCAAGGCGATATATGAGAAAATAGAAGAGGAAATGGCCCATTCCGGTTCCTTTCATTTGCAGATCGTCAAGTTGCTGTTGATCGAACTTTTATACGAGATGAACCGCGCCTGTGAAAAATGCCTGATGGCTTCCAACCGTCATCTGAACCGCCAGTATCAGTTGGTCATAAAGTTCAAAAAACTAATAGATGAGAATTACCTGACCCTTAAAACCGTGCAGGAATATGCCGACTTGTTGTATGTTTCAGCGAAATACCTTACGCAGGTAGTTAAAAGTCAAACCGGCGAAAATGCCTTGAACCTTATTCACAAGCGCCAGTACCGTGAAGCCAGTTACCTGTTAAGTACCTCTTTGCTTAGTATCAAAGAGATCGCCGAACGCTTAAATTTCGATAACAGCTCACATTTTAGCAGGTTCTTTAAGAACCATAGCGGAGTCAATCCCACTGCCTTTAAAGCTTTTTAAAATCAATTTTAATCATGAAGACAGCTTTGAGCAATCCGGTTACTGAAATTATTACTAGCATCAGACCGGCTAAAGGAATATCTATCCAAAACAATATTTCCAATACATATAAAGCCTCAGCGGCAAATAGGGAGAAATTGGATGCTCAAACAGATTTATTGGAATTGATGTGCCTTTCTCACCGGGGTACCTTTGTATTATCATCTCAAAGGAAGAACATTATGAAAGCACTAATTCAAAATTTAATAAAGGCAAGGGTCATCCTTTATTGCTTTGAGGCCTCGCAAATCTTCTGCGTCCTCTTTAGTTAAAGTCCTAAATCTAACACAAATAATAATTATCTATCCATTAAAATTAAAAACACAACATCGTGAAAACATTAAAAAACACCTTTATTTTAATCGCTCTTTTATCAGGATTATCAATCGCTGCAAAAGCACAGGACACCACCAGAAGAGTAAAAACAGAAAGCTACGGCTCGGGGATCCTATTAAGCGCCGGCGTTGAGGCAGGGCTTCCGGTTGGTCACTTACATGACAATTATAATTGGTCTTTCGGTGGTTCACTGGAAGGCGACTTCCCCATCCTGAAAAATCAGCTATATGCCACTTTAAACGCGGGGTATACCAATATCCATCACAACAATGATTCCAGATTAAAGGACATTCAGGAAATTCCTGTGATGGCAGGTATGAAGTATTTTCCGATCAGCCGTTTTTATATACAGGGCCAGGCAGGAGCGTCTTTCTTAACCGACCATTCGGACTTAAACGCGGATAAATCCACTACTTTCGTGTATGCGCCGCAAATCGGCACACTGATCAATTTGGGAAAGTCAAGTTACCTGGATGCCGGCGTAAAGTTTGAGGGCAACACTAAATTTTACGACAACGGCAAAAGCAACAACTTTATAGGCCTGAGAGTAGCTTATGCCTTCAGCCTTTAATAATCCCGACTTGAATTATAAAGGACAGGCTCCAATGGACCTGTCCTTTTTTTATCCATCCCGCTCATCCACATCAATCTGTTCCCGGCGACATACGATATTAACCTGGGTTAAACTTTTCCGGTGAAACGCTGCTGATATTTGTGTCATGGAAATTGATTCATTAAAATAAAAAATAACATGAAGAGTATACAGGTCGGGGATAGCATTCCCTCATTTAAGTTGACAGATCAAAACGGAAAAGAATTTAGTTCCGCGGATTACATCGGGAAAAACAAGCTGGTCATCTACTTCTATCCAAAAGACGAAAGCGCGGTGTGTACCGCTGAAGCTTGCGCCTTCCGGGATAGTTTTGCGGATTTCACCGATGAAGGTGCGATTGTTATCGGTATCAATGCCGGTTCAGTCGACAGCCATCGTATTTTTTCACAAAAGAACAGGCTGCCATTTCAGTTGCTGAGTGATCCCGGTAATAAGGTTCTTAAACAATTCGGCATCAAACCCTGGTTGTTCTTGACAGGGAGAGAAACTTTCATTGTTGGCCGGGATGGAAAAGTCGCCTACAAATACAGGGCATTCCTGGATGGAAAGGGCCATTCTGAAAAGGTAATGGAATACCTCGCAAAGAAATAATAACAATATACGATTGATTTCATCGCTAATCCGCGCGATGAAATTAATCTTTTGTACTGCAGGAGCTTAAAAACCTGTCCATAACTTTAAGACCCCGTTTCAACTTGCCTACAGCTGACAGGTAACGCACGTTATTGTAAGCAAAACCTCACTTCGATAATAGACGGTTTATCTATTTTTTCCTACGCTTAATTTCCGCCCCCCCTTAAGTCATATCATCGTCTAATTTTATTTCTCACCGACCAAAATAGGATATAAAAAGATTATTTAGTCTAATTTTGTTTTATGGATCGGCAGATATTCAATATAAAAACATCATATCCTGCGAATTAAAAAAGACAAAAATATCTATTTATACTTAGATCAAAATGAAAAAAGAACGTTATATAGTACTGATCATCATTTTAGGAGCCTTAACCGCACTTGGGCCATTTTCAATTGATATGTACCTTCCGGGATTCCCGGCAATTGCAAAAAGTTTTGGTATTACGACTGGGCGCGTCAGCTTAAGTCTTTCCAGTTTTTTTTTAGGGATAGCCTTGGGACAAGTTTTATACGGGCCGTTGATTGACCGTTTCGGTCGCAAGAAACCTTTATACGCTGGACTGTTCCTGTATTTAGCTGCTTCCGCAGGGTGTTATTTCGCGCCATCTATCGAGGATTTAGTGGTGCTCCGGTTTATCCAGGCCGTGGGGAGCTGCGCGGCAGGCGTAGTATCAATGGCCATGGTTAGGGATCTTTTTCCTGTCGAAGACAATGCCAAGATATTCTCTTTGCTATTGCTCGTTTTGGGTGCATCTCCTATGATCGCACCCACCTTAGGCGGCCTTGTTTCAGCCGCTTTCGGATGGCAAGCGATCTTCGTCGCATTATTCCTCCTTGCGCTCGTAATATTGATCACCGTTTATGCGGTTCTTCCCGAATCCCGACAGCCTGACCGGTCTCACTCGCTCAGCGCGCGGCCAATCCTCTTGGGCTTCTGGCAGGTTATTAAAGAGCCCCAGTTCATTACTTATGCCATCGGCGGAGGGATAGCGCTATCCGGTTTGTTCGCATACGTAGCTGATTCGCCATCCATTTTTATGGAAGGCTATGGCGTGTCCAACCGCACCTACGGCTGGATCTTTGCCTTGCTCGCAATAGGATTCGTGGGTTTGAGCCAATTTAACAGGGTGTTTTCAAAATATTATAAAGCAGACCAGATTGTGATGGGCGCGGTGGGCTGTATGGCAGTAATTAGTTTTTTACTGCTCTATGGCCTGAACCAAGGTTGGTTTGGAATCGTCGGGACGGCAGTACTTATCTTTATCTTTCTGGGTTGTGTTGGCATTGTAAACCCAAATGCGGCTGCCCTTTCCATGGCGCCATTTGAAAAGGATGCCGGGTCAGCTGCTTCGCTTTTCGGGCTTATTCAGTGGGGAATAGCAGGCCTCTCTTCTATTGTAGTGAGTTTATTTAAAAGCCGGACCCCAATCCCCTTGGCTGGAATAATGACCGGGTCTGCCGTGCTTGCCCTGTTAATTCTTTTTGTCGGTCGCAGGGCGATCAAAAAACAAGTAGTTGTCACCCCTGGAAAACTGGAAATAGTTCATTAACCCCGGTTGATCAACGCTGTGATGGCATTCAAGGGGTTGGCCAGTTAAAAGGTATTCATTCACTGGCGTCAAGTTCAGCACTGTTCATTCAAGAAAATATTAATTAACTAAAATAACATTTAACAACATGTCAACATTAAAAGGAAAAATCGCCCTGGTGACCGGTGGAAGCCGTGGAATCGGCTCAGCTATTGTACATAAGCTTGCTTCAGAGGGGGCTCACATCGCGTTTACTTATATTAGCTCACCGGATAAGGCCGCTGCAATCGTAACAGAACTTGAAAACAATGGTGGCAAAGCCTTGGCCATTAAAGCAGACAGTGGTAATTCGAAAGAAATCGCGGCGGCAGTAAAACAAACGTTCGACCATTTTGGCGCTTTGGATATATTGGTGAATAATGCCGGGATCATAGTGATGGGGCCAATTGAACAGGCGGATGAATTAGCGGATCAATACGATCGTCAAATTGATGTCAATGTAAGAGGCGTTGCGGCGGCTATTCGTGAAGCAGCAAAATATATGACTGAAGGTGGTCGCATTGTTACTATAAGTTCCGCTGCGGCAAATTACCTGGGCACAGGAAATATGACCGATTATGCGGCCACCAAGGCTGCCGCTTCTGCTTATGCAAGAGGATACGCCTGGGACCTTGGCCCGAGAGGGATCACGGTAAATACGGTTCAACCAGGACCTGTTGATACGGATATGAATCCCGACGATGGCCAGTTTGCCGATTTCTTACGTTCTAAGATAGCGTTGGGCAGGTACGGTAAAGCTTCTGAAATAGCCGCTTTGGTAAATTTCCTTGTAAGTCCGGATTCGAGTTTTATAACCGGTGCGATCTTTACGATTGATGGAGGTTTGTCGGCATAAGTTACGGCGGTTGTTGCTGATAATATTTAAAAACGAACTAAAGGAGCCACGATTTGCGTTGGCTCCTTTTAATTAGGTTATGCACTCATTAAACCAGGGCTTATCAAACTGCCCGGATTGAATGCCATTACCTACATATTAGACAATAACTGCCCTTTGTGCTTTACGGCCCATTGTTTGAAAGTGATGGCTGGCTTCCCTGTAATGAAAGGAACATCATTTCGTATGGTACCTATATAACCCATTTCACCGTTGCTCACCTGCCTGGTGAATTCGATAGCGCCTTCTGCGTACCAATCCTCTACTTCGATATTTCCGCCGGTAAACACTGCCTTAAAGTCTTCATGTGATTTGAGCTCACCTTCAATTTTTTTGTTTAGTACTTCGCTCAAAATGTCGGAAATGTCAAAGGCATCTAACACCTCCGTGCTCATCCAATAGTCTTTTGCATGGTGTTTTTCAGGGCCATCCAGTAACACTTTTGCGGCCACGTTCGCGATATCCTCGCCAGCCACCCAGCCCATTCGCTGTTTTCCCCAATAGGTTGAAAATCGGCCGCCTTTCGGTGCAAAAAAAGCAAGTACGTTCTCCATGAACATGTTCGGATGAAGATTGGTCCAGCGAATGCCACTCGTTTTAATATAACTTTCAATCAACTGATGCCAGGCGAAATGAGGATCTGTGCAATCCCACTCGCCAAATATGCCTAAATGTACAATATGGCCAACTCCGGCTTTTTTTGCGGAGTCTATCAGTACTTTACTTTGGGTGAGCATCGCAACTGTATAGCCCGTCAAAACAAATAAGCGGTCAACTCCCGCCAGTGCCTTGCCAATACTTTCGGGTTTATCCAAATCGAGGTAGACGATGTCCTTTCCTAAGTCCTTCTGGCGCTCCACCTCTTCCTTTCGCCTCGATGTAATCCTGACCTTAACAGCAGTACTGTTCATTAATCTCTCGGTAATCAGTCCTCCGATCTGGCCGGTGGAACCTAATACCAAAACTGTTGGAATTATTGCATTTTCTGACATGGTAGTTTTTTCTATATCGCCGGAAAAATGATTCCGGTCACGCAAATTCAACATTAAAAATCCGGCAGGCATTCACCTATGTTAAAAAAGAATTCCCTGAAAAAAAAACCAGTATAATAAAATAACGCCCGGTTGGATTGATGTCATAAAAAAGATAATATTGTCTATTTTATAAAAATATAAATACCTTCGCTATATGACTTCACTAAAAGTCCTTTGGATATATGTTAAATAAAATAGTATGTCACAGCAATTAAACATCCGGGTCCGTGAGAAATACACGCTGACCAACACCGCCTTATTGGTAGTCGATCCCTATAATGATTTCATGACTGAAGGCGGAAAACTTTTTGAGTCTACTAAAGTTGTCCGGGAGCAGGTTGGCACGCTGGATAATATGTCTAAAATAATCGCAGAGGTCAGGTTAAGGGGCCTGCGCGTTTTTATAGTGCCTCATCGTAGGCCCACACCAACCGACAGGCAGTTTTGGAAGTTTTTAAACACGGCCCAGTCGCGTAACCTTGAATTGCAGGCCTTTGGAAAAGGAACGTGGGGTGGTGAGTTCAATCCTGTATATGGTCCGCAGGATGGCGACATTATTGTGCAGGAACATTTTGGACAGAGCGGGTTTGCGAACACCGACCTTGATCTCCAACTAAAGCAGCACAGCATAACCCATATTATACTGATCGGGATGCTGGCAAATACCTGTATAGAATCCACTGCCAGGTTCGGCATGGAACTAGGGTACCATATCACATTGGTTAAAGATGCTACGGCTGCTGCGTCGCCGGCCGGGATGCATGCTGCTCATGAAGTAAACGGGCCGTTGTTTGCGCACGCAATTTACACTACCGAAGATCTCCTGGTCAATTTGCCTCGATAAATATTGCTCAGCAAACATAGACCACCGGCGTTTTTATAGGCTCCAAAAGCTATGTTTAAGAAACTACTTAATTGAAAATATATGGAAGCCAAAATCAGGATTGCCATTCTGGACGATTACCAAGATATTGCCCGGTCTATTGTTGACTGGTCGCCATTAAATGATATTGCCGAAATAACCGCTTATCACGACCATATGGCGTCTGAAAGTGAGATTATCACCTCGCTGCTGCCTTATCAGATAATTAGTGTAATGCGGGAACGCATGCCGCTGAATGGCCGCGTCCTCGAACAGTTACCAAATCTTAAACTGGTCGTATCCACCGGTCCGGCAAACCACTCAATAGACATTAAAAAGGCCGAACAGTTGGGCATAGCCGTTAGAAATACCGGCTATATTCCAAACGGCGCACCTGAAATGACATGGGGGCTCCTGCTTTCCGCAGCGAGGAATATTCCCCAGGAATCCGCTAACGTTAAATCCGGAAAATGGCAACAGACCGTTGGAAAGGACCTTGCTGGACAAACGATAGGTATTATTGGCCTTGGAAATATCGGAATGAAAGTGGCAAGTTATGCCAAAGCCTTCGATATGAAAATCCTGGCCTGGAGCGAGCATCTAACAGATGAGGCGGCGGCGGGTGCGGGTGCGCAGAAAGTAAGTAAGGAAGAATTGTTTTATCAATCGGATTTCATAACTATTCACTTGCCATTAAGTGACCGTTCAAGAGGGATTATTACTGCCCGGGATATCGCTTCAATGAAACCCACTTCCATTTTGATCAATACGTCAAGGGGGCCCCTGGTTAACGAGGATGCTCTGATCGCCGCATTGGTAAATAAGCAGATTGCCGGCGCGGCAATCGATGTTTTTGACGTAGAGCCACTCAATTTAGACCATCCTTTCCGGTCGTTGGAAAATGTTATTGCTACGCCGCATTTAGGGTTTGTGACAGAAAACACCTATCGCGGATTCTATCAGGATACGGTGGAGGCTATAACTGAATGGTTCAATGAGAACAATCATTCAACAAAAATCTGATCATGGAAGAACTTCAAACAAGGCACCGGTCGTTACGAACCATTTTATCTTTCGCGTTAATTCCGCTTTCCGGTTTTGCTACAGATATTTACGTTCCTTCGCTGCCGTCTATCGCTACGCAGTTACATGCGCCCGCTTCGACCGTGCAGCTTACGCTAATCGTGTTTATGATCAGCTATGGCATAGCGCAGGTTTTTGTTGGCAGTTTGCTGGATAGCTTCGGCCGGTTTAAATTAGGCACCGCATCACTTTTCCTCTTCGCAATCGCGAGTTTTGCCATTGCCTTATCCAGTGATATTAATGTTATCCAGGCGATGCGTGTCGTACAAGGAGTAACAGCCGCACTGATCGTTGTTAGTAAAAGAGCTTTTTTTATCGACACCTTTTCAGGCAACCGGCTAAAACATTATACCAGCCTCTTTTCTATTATCTGGGCCACGGCTCCAATCGTTGCACCATTTATTGGCGCTTACTTACAACAACTATTCGGATGGCAGTCCAACTTTTATTTCCTTGGCGGGTATACTTTGTTGATCATGGCGCTGGAATTAATTTATGGCGCAGAATCTTTGAAAACAAGAAATCCATTTAAAGTTAGGCCAATTTTTGACGCGTATCTTACCGTTGTCAGGACCACTGACTATATGCTGGGGCTCGTCATCGTTTCACTTAACTATGCCATGCTGGTTATTTACAGCATGAGCAGCCCGTTTTTAATTGAACACCGCTATTTTTTGTCACCCATCATTACCGGATATTGCTCTTTGCTTTCCGGAATATCGTTTATGCTTGGGGGGATTATATCCAAGTTGCTGATTGCACGTCCTTTCAATTCAAAGATGTTGACCGCTATCCTTTTTCAATTTATCGTCACGATTTTGATGGCGGTAACATCAGGCATCAAGCCAGGCATCTATACGCTCATGGCCTTTACCCTGGTTATACATCTTTTATCCGGATTTAGCTTTAACAATGTTTTTGCCTACTGTCTGCAGCGGTTCACAAAAAACACCGGCATTGCCAGTGGTATAACGGGAGGCGGACTGTATATTTTGACCTCGGTTTTCAGCTATGGCCTTGCCCATATAATTGCAATCAATGATCAGCAGCTGCTGGCTTTCGCCTACATGATATTTGCGCTCTTAACTTGTACTATTTTTTATTTTTTTAGGCTAAGTAAGGACAGATTGTTATCACTTAGCCTGCCAGCATGAACAATTGCGGTCAAAAAGAGCGCGTTTCTTCGGTGTTTGCTTACTACTACGGCCTGCTAAAATCAGTTTGTCCCGACCAGTTCATGCTCTGTATACGGGCATTTCTCGCTTAACGCCCATCTTGATGAGGATGACAAAAGCCCGAATTGTGTTAAGTGATGAGAAAAATGCTTGTTTTGCCAGATGAGCCATTCATAATAGGATAATGCCCCAAATAACGGGTGCATAGCAGTCCTGCCAGGAATGGCAAAATATTTATCAAAATCATCCAACTCTATAAAGAGCTGATCTATGGAGGCCTGAAGGCTTGGATAAGCATAAAATTCGGGCAGATCGCCCGTTCTATAGTTCCTTGGCAGTAAGATATCTGAATAAATCATTAACTGCTTGGTTGTTTCCCTAACTTCGTTTGATTTTTCACAGGTACGAATGGTCTTGCCATTGGTCCATTTTACTTCATCTATCAAATGTTCGACCATCTGCTGTGAATTCATCCTCCCCCAAAGGGGAGCGGTATCTGCCCTTAGCATCGCGAACAAGCGCGTTAACTTGCCTCTATCCATTTTATATTCCGACAATTTCATCTCTTTGGCGATTAGTTCCCAACTCATAAGTACGACGAGTCAAGTTTCAAGCCAGTTTTTAAAACTATTATAAACCAAAGATTTAACAATAATAGCTAACTCCTTTTTTTACTAAATTTCGTAAAATTTATATAATCATAACTTTATTTAGGAAATAGTTTCCCTTTGTTTTCAGGTAGATAGAAGACTACTATCAGATTGAGCATCCAATTCCCGCAATTACCTTGTTTCTACATAAGACAGTCATTGGTAACGCCAATGTAAAGAATAGCCAAAGATACTATCAATCACTATAAAATAGACAAAATTATCTATTTTTGAAAACGGATACACCGAAAAACACACAACAATTAAATAGAAAAAACATGTCAAGTAAAAAAGTTGCTTTAATAACAGGCGCAAACCGCGGCATAGGTCTTGAAACTGCCAAACAATTAGGAGAAAAAGGAATCATCGTAATTTTAACTGCCAGAAAACAAACTGTTGCCGATGAAGCGGCGGCTGGCTTATCTGAATCGGGAATTGAAGCATACGGCATCGAACTTGATGTGAGAAGCGATGCCGATAGGAAAGCTGTAGCCGATTACATTGAAAAGAAATTCGGTAAACTCGATATACTGATCAATAATGCTGGCGTAGGACCAAAAGGTGCCGGATTATTCGATGTCAAAAATGTGGAAACCGATCAGGAGGAATTCGACTACGTTTTCGGAACTAATTTCTACAGTGTCGTATTCCTAACCAATGAGCTGCTGCCGCTATTGAAAAAAAGCGAAGCAGGCCGTATTGTAAACTTATCAAGTATCCTTGGGTCTCTTGGCTTACATGCACAGGACGATAGTCCGATCGCTGCTTTGAAAAGACTATCTTACAATGCATCTAAAACAGCACTAAATGTATTTACCAATCACCTTGCTGCAGAATTAGCCGATACCAAAATCAAAGTAAACTCTGCACATCCCGGATGGGTGCAAACGGAATTAGGTGGTTCTGAAGCACCGATGGAAATTACTGATGGGGCCAAAACCAGCGTCGCATTGGCACTTATCGGTGAAGAGGGACCTAATGGAAGGTTCATTCACCAGGGTGAAGAACTTCCCTGGTAATATGGATAAGCAGGTGCATTTTTGTGCCTGCTTATTTTCTGCTCCGTTTTGCAGAGTCGGCTAATGCAGTATCTCTATTCAATTTAAAACCCATATAAATTTTATGAAAGCAATTGTTTTTGATCATATAGGAGCCCCCGGCGACGTGCTATATTTAGCAGATATTCCGTTAAGGGATATTAAGGATAATGAGGTGTTGGTCCGCATGGTTGCCTCGTCGGTGATCCCCGGTGATTTTCTGTTTATGCAGAATATGTACCCGGAACCCAAAAAACCGGTATTTCCTAAGCAAATCAGCGGAAATCACGGATCAGGGATAATTGAAAAAACGGGTAAGCATGTCAAGATTGAGCCGGGATCGTTTGTTTTCTTTACCTATTACAATTCATGGGCGGAATATGCCATTGTCCCAGCAGAACGGCTAATCGCATTACCCAAAGACTACCCTCCACTGAAAGCCAGCCAACTGGTAAACTTAATAACCGCCTGGGATCTCATTGATTGTTCCGGTGTAAAAAAAGGACAGTGGCTGGTTCTTACCGCCGGCTACTCTACAGTTTCGCTACTGGCGGCCCAATTTGCAAGAAGACTTGGTATTAAAGTCATTTCGGTCGTCCGGCGCCAGCAGGAAAACCATGACTATAATGCGGCATCAGCAGACGCTATAATCAACCTGTCAGCCTTAACTGGCCCGCTGACGGGTGAGCTGCGAAGAATTACATCAAATGCAGGAATCAACGGGGTCATAGACAATGTCGGCGGACCTGCTTTAGTGGAAATGATCAAAAGTGCTGTCTACGGAAGTAAGATCATCATTAATGGAAATATGAGCCTGGAAAAATTTGCATTACATAACAATGATATCTTATTCAATGGCATCGAAATCAGGCCCTATGTATACAGGTATCTTTTGGATCCGCCAAAAGAGGCAGATAAGGCTTTCCTGGATAAGATCATAAGCATGTCGGCTGAGCCAGATTTTACGGTAAAAATTGGCGGCACCCATAAGCTGGATGATTATAAGAATGCCGTTTCGGGAACATTGTATGAAGCAGAGAAAGGAAAGCATGTGTTTGTTTTTGATCATGATCTTGTAGAAAAATAATATATGCTCAGAAACCTATCTGTTTCATAAAGTTATTATCTTCTCAAATGGAAACGCGTAAAACACAGTTAAAGCTGTGTTTTTTTCTGTCGTTACCCTTGCGGACAGGGACCGCTACCATCAATTCTACTTTTCCTCGTGCCAGGTCGCCCCGACCGGTTGTTACTGTATATCGGTAAAGGATTTACAATTACCCGAAATATCGTAAATCAAATTTCAAATTTAGCTTACAACACATTGGCTATCAACTGAATAATTAGTGGCACGTGCATTGAAAATCTGGAACACACGTCTATCTGCAAGAAAATACAACAAAACGAACGCAGGGATTTTTAAAATCAGGGCATATCAGGTTTCACAAGGGGAGAATCACGATGAACGAAAAACAGCTGCTTAAAAGAATCCGGGAATACGTTGGATCTTACTATAAGAAAAATGAAAACACCGGATTGATTTATCACACCCTGGAACGGGTGGAATACATCGTTAAGGCGGTAAAAATAATTGCTGAGGATTCAAAAGTCAACAAAAAATGTTTTTTTATGCTGGAAGCGGCTGCCTGGTTTACCGACATCGGTATTATCGATAATCCGGATGACTATGAAGAGTCAAGCATACAGATCGCGTCGTCGTTTTTAGAGCTTGAAAATGCAGACGAAGAAGTGATAGCCACTGTAGAAAGGCTTATGAAGGGTGTAAAGACCGCTCAAAGTCCGGAAGATCAGATTGAAGAAATCCTCTGTGATGCGGTTCAGTATCATTTGGGTAAAAAATGCTTTTTTGAAAGATGTGAGAAACTCCGAAAGGAACAGGCTTTTATTCAAAATAAGGCGAGCAGCAAAAAGGAATGGCTTGCGGATACGATCCTTTTCATGGAGTCGCACCATTGGCATACAGAATTTTGCAGGGCAGCACTTGGCAGAGGCAAAGAAAAAAATATCGGTGTCTTGAAAGATAAGTTAATTAATCTGGAAATGGAGCGGATTATCGTGCGTGAGCATGAGGCGGAAAAAGCCGGCCACGAAGCGAATAAAGAGAAGGAAAAAGACAGGCCAGAAAAAGGTATCGAAACGATGTTCCGAATCACCTCGTCAAATAATCAGCGGCTAAGTGACATGGCCGATAATAAGGCGCATATCCTGATCACAGTAAATTCGATCATCTTGTCGGCGATCATCAGTCTTGTTTTAAGAAAACTGGATGCAGATAGTTTCCTGGCCTATCCGACCTTCCTGTTGCTGGCCGTTAGTTTAGTCTCCATGACATTTTCTATCCTCGCAACAAGGCCGTCTATCCCGAGCGGGATCTACTCACAGGTGGACCTCGACCAAAAGAAGATTAACCTTCTTTTTTTCGGAAACTTTTACAAAATGCCGCTTGAAGACTACACTGCCGGAATGATGAAAGTGATGGATGATCGCGATTTTCTTTATCAAACACTGATTAGGGATGTGTATGGTCAGGGCGCTGTGTTGGGAAAGAAGTATCAGTTGCTCAGGATAGCTTATAGCGTTTTCATGTTCGGGTTGATCCTTGCCGTTTTGGCCTTCATCATCGTATCAGCCTTCCATCACGCCCAGGGTGTCGCGCCTCTTGTTAAACGCCCCCCTGCAGCCCACTAATACCGCCTTAAACTTGTTCAGCGATGCCAGTAATGTTTAAAATAAATCCTATGAATAGATTAACTACCGTCCTACTAATATCACTCTTGTCTGTAGGAAGCGCTTATGCGCAAAGAAGGGCTCCGATCAGAATAGCTGTTCCCGGAGACGCAGATAGTGTTAAAACCACCGTACATCCATCCTATAATAAAGTCAGCAAAATTCACCGCAAACTGTTCGGTGAGAATTTTCGCCATGAGTGGGCCGATACAGTAACCTTACCTGTAATCAGAATTTCTAGGGTTGACGGTGGTCTGAAGGCTGTGCAATATGGGGGTGGAATGGAAACGAAATCCATAAGGATGGTCGGTACGGATGGCAAGGAATGGGTTATCAGGAGTGTTGAAAAAACGCCCGACAAACTTGTACCCGAAAACTTAAGGGGAACTTTTGCACTGGATTGGGTTGATGACGAATACACCGGCCAGCATCCTTACTCGGCATTGGTCGTACCTCCGCTTGCTGAAGCAGCGAAGGTGCCTCATGCGCACCCGGTGATCGGCGTACTTGCGCCCGATCCGGAGCTCGGCCAATTTGGAAAAGACTTTTCGGGCAGGGTCGTGTTGATGGAAGAACGTGAGCCGAGCGGAAATTCGATAAATACGCTTAGGTTAATTAAAGAGCTGGCGGAGAACTATAACTATCGCCTGGATAAAGAAGAATTCTTGCGCGCCAGAATGCTGGATTTGCTGGTCGGCGATTGGGACAGGCATGAAGACCAATGGCGCTGGGCACCTTCTAAAGAAGGAAAGGAGGTGATCTATACCGGCGTTCCCCGCGACCGCGACCAGGTATTTCACGTAAACCAGGGCCTGTTTCCTACAATTGCTTCCCTTCCGTGGATCGACCCGGTTTTAGGTAATTTCTCGGGAGAAATACCACGGGTAAAATATTCTTTATTTAAAACGAGGTTTATCCAGCAGTTTCCGGATGCACAGTTCACCTACGAGGAATGGATGCACGCTGCAAACCAATTCGTTAAATCAGAAAACGACCGTGTATTGGAAGATGGCCTATATCGCCTGCCTAAAGAGCTATACGGAGTTCGCCACCGCGAATTATTTGCTATGCTAAAAAAGAGAAGGGATGCAATTCCGGCAGCCATGTCTGAATACTACCATTTCATTAATCGCATTGTCGATATCAGGGCTACAGATAAGGACGAAGCTTTTACCATAACAGATGGTGGCGACAGATCTCTGAACATTACCATTCAAAAAGTAAATAAAAAAGGCATTGCCGGTGATACGATCATGAATATGCGGTACAGACGGGATATAACTAGAGAAATAAGACTATACATCTCCGACGGCAATGACCATGTGCTCATCAATAATGCAAGTTCTCCGATAAAGCTCAGAGTCATAGGAGCAAGCGGAGAAAAGAGCTACGAGGTTCAGAAAGCCTACAAAAAAGTGCAGGTCTATGACAGGAAAGACAGTGTCCAATTCACCGGAAATAGGTCAAGGCTGAGCGAGCATCTATCAAATGACACATCGAATACTCGCTTCATTAGTACTAATCCATACAATATTGTCACCCCGTTGGCAACGGGTACATTAAATAAGGATGACGGCTTCTTACTGGGCCTGGGATTCAAATATGTCGGAAAGGACGGGTTTAGAAAACTGCCATATTCAACCGAGCAGGAATTTATGATATTCCATTCTTTCAAAACCAGCGCTTTCCGGATCAATTATTCCGGCCAATGGATGCAGGTTATCGGGAAAGCAGACTTTTTGTTCAATGCAACGATAGACGCGCCGGACAATAATATGAATTTTTTCGGGCAAGGGAATCAAACTAATTTGAATAAATCAATTATTGACTACCGTAAATTTTACAGGACAAGGTTTGATTATTTTCAGTTTGATCCTGCCCTTCGCTGGCACACAGGAAAAGGCAGCTTCATTGCTGCCGGCCCGTCTGTCCAATTCTACCATTTCGATGCCACCGGAAATGCCGGACGCTCTGTAACACAGCCAGGGCTGATCAAATCCTATGACAGCACTTCGTATGAAAGAGATAAATCGCACGTCGGTTTGATCGTCAACTACGTCAGCAATACCAAGGATAATCAATTGCTACCTACCAAAGGTTATTATATAGATTTGAAATTACAGGCTTATACAGGCTTAAACAGCAACTCTAAGTCTTTCGCGCAGCTCAAACCGGAGTTTACCTTTTTTCAAAAAGTAGATTCTGGCGCCCGCTTGGTGCTATCAGACAGAATTGGAGGTGGTATGAGCGTTGGAAACCCGGCTTTTTACCAGGAATTTTTCCTTGGGGGCCAGGGCAACCTCTTGGGTTATCTGCAAAACAGATTTTCGGGACAGCAAATGGCATTCAATGATTTCCAGGCCAGGTTTAAAATCGCAAATCTTGGGGGGTATATTTTACCGGGACAGCTCGGTATAACCGGATTCTATGACATTGGCCGCGTCTGGTTAGACGGAGAGCACAATGACACATGGCATTACGGCACGGGCGGCGGGATTTACTTCGCACCTGCCAGCTTAACCGTAATACAAGTTATCGCGGGTCATTCAAAAGAAGGATGGTACCCTTATGTAGCCTTCAACTTCCGTCTCTGATTAAACCGATAAAAAATTACAATTATTAGAAATCGATCTTAAAATTTAATAATGATGGAAAATCAAGGACGGCGGCGTAATGTCCCGTGTAAAAAAACTTACCGAAAAGAAGAATACCTGTACGGTAGCGCAGGAGAAAATCCCGAAAGGGTGGAAATGCGAAGTGCTGGTGCTATCAAAACTATATCAAATAAAATTCGGGAATAAAATGAATTCAAAAGCTTGACTTATTCAATTCTTGCGTATTAACAATTAGAGTTATGGAAACCAATTATTGCGAGCCGCTGATCGATTACATACAGAAGTCGGTCAAGCTTACGGACGAGGAAAGTGCAGCGATTAAAAAGCAATGTAAGGAGGTCGTATTTCCCAAGGGCGGTTTTATTACCCAGGAGGGAAATTATTCAAGATATGCCTATTTCATCGTTTCGGGCCAAGCCCGGTCCTATTATATAGATGACCAGGGCAAAACTACTACCTGGCTTTTCCATTTTAATGAACCTTTCAGCAGTCCAAAAAATCTATTCGTGGCGGATTACAAAAGTTTTTTGACCAATGGCCCCGGAACGCTCACCATAGAAGCATTAACAGATGTCACGGTCATTCAATGGAGCTTTTCCGACTTCGAGTTTTTACTGGAACATGTGCCGGTATTTGGAACATGGATCAGGAAGCTAAATGAAAGTCTTTTTATTAATATATATGATCGGACACTGACGCTAATGACCATGTCGGCCCAGCAGCGGTATGAGAGGATGCTGAATGACGAACCTCATCTTTGTCAAATGTTCTCTAATTATTATGTCGCCTCTTATTTGAGTTTAGCGCCGCAATCGCTGAGCCGGATTAAAGGTGCGGTTAATCAGGGGCATCTCGCTATGGCGGTATAATGTGCGCTAAGACAAAATATTACTGTAGAAAGTTATTAAGTTACCAGTATTGGACAGACACGCTTATAATGAATTCAACAAAACACATTATAATATTAGACTTATGAAAACTGTCACCCTGAGCAGCCCTAAAGGAAAATGGATACTGGCATCGGCAGTTTTAACATCTTCGATGGCGTTTATAGATGGCACTGCCCTAAACGTGGTGTTACCGTCCTTACAGAAGAATCTCGGCGCAAGCGGAAGCGACCTGTTTTGGATCCTGAACGCCTATCTGGTGATGCTGGCCTCTCTGATGCTGATCGGTGGTTCCTTAGGGGATAGGTTAGGTCATAAAAAAGTTTTCATGTATGGTACTGCAATATTTATCATCGGCTCGGCCGCTTGTGGATTATCTGCGAATGCGTTTCATCTAATCCTGTTCAGATTATTACAGGGAGCAGGGGGCGCATTTATGATCCCAGGCAGTTTATCGATTATTTCCTCCTCAATAAACAGCGATGAACGCGGTAAGGCAATTGGAACCTGGTCATCTTTTACCACGTTGGTCACCTTAGGCGGTCCTGTTTTGGGTGGTGCGCTTGCAGATATCGGATTATGGCGTTATATCTTTTTCATTAACGTGCCAATAGGTATTGTAGCTTTATTGATTTTATGGCGCCATGTTAATGAACCATTGCCTGCAAAAAATAGGCCGCCCCTTGACATTTTGGGAGCTGTTGCTATTGGTTCGGCATTGGCCTTGATTACTTATGGAGTATTGAGCAGCACGTCAACCGGCCATAATCGCTGGGTGTCGCCGGTCTTGCTCGCCGCGGGCATTATTCTTGTCTTCGTATTTATCTTAGTCGAACATCGAAGTGATCATCCGATGATGCCGTTATCCCTATTTTCTAATATTTCCTTTAGTGGGGCAAATTTACTGACTTTCTTTTTATATGCAGCTTTGAGCTGCGGCATGCTTTTCCTATCATTAGACCTGGTGCAGATACAGGGTTATAGTCAATTACAATCGGGCCTTGCCTTTCTGCCTTTTACCTTGTTGGTATTAAGCTTCGCGGGATATGCAGGAAGACTGGCTGACAAATACGGCTCCCGTTGGTTTCTGACCTGTGGGCCTTTTACTTCAGGTATAGGGTTATTGCTGCTTTCGTTACAAGGTCAAACTAACGGCCCGGCAGATTACTGGACTACCTTTTTACCAGGAATGATAATTTTTGGATTAGGAATGGCATTTACCGTTGCTCCCCTTACCAGCACAGTGATGGGAGCAGTAAGTGCCGAATATTCCGGTGTCGCCTCTGGAATCAATAATGCTATAACGAGAATAGCGAACGTTTTGGCTTATGCCATGCTTGGGGCATTTGCTGTCATTATCTTTTCAAAAAGCCTGAATAGTCAGATCAGCACCATTCCGCTATCCGCCGTGGAAAAAACACAAGTGTTGGAACAGGTAGGAAACCTCGGAAATGCGAAAGTCCCGGCAGCGATCAGGCCAACTTTAAAGCCCATTGTCACCAGGGCATTTCATTTAAGCTTTATCGACGCTTTTAAACTGTTGCTTCGATGCGCTGCTATGCTGGTATTCAGTGGAGGATTGATCGCATTTTTTACGATCAGGCAGACTAAATCATAACTTTAGCTGGTTACATTTCAGGGATTCGAGCTAAATTTAAAAGAAGGCTGGAAACAAAAGAAGATATTTTATTCTTATACATCTAAATGTCAAAATGTTACCGTTGGTATATTGGGGCCTTTTTCAATATGTTTTAAAAGACAATTATATCTAAATTTGTATAATTGTCAGAAAATGAAGAAGGCGGAAAAAACAAAACAGTTTATCATTGAACAAGCAGCCCCTATTTATAACGAAAAGGGAATTGCAGGAACAACCATCGATGAGGTGCTTGAGGCAGCTAATGTGGCTCGTGGATGTTTATATAACCACTTTGTAAATAAAGATGCGTTATCCTATGCGACAGCTGATTATTTGTTGAAGAAAAACGATGACGTTGTCAGCAGCGCTGTAAATAAGGGTAAAACCGCTAAAGAAAAAATACACGCTTATTTAAATTTCAGTATCAACCCGCTGGAAACACATATTACCGGCGGCTGTCCTATATTTAATCTGGCCGCTGAAGCTGACGATAATAATCCCATTGTAAAAGAGAAGGTTAAAAAATCAATTCTTGCTGCGCACCGTTTCTTTACTTCAATTCTGAAAGAGGGCATTAAAAACGGCGAGTTTATAGAAACGTTTGATGTCAATGCTTTCGCCTACAAGTTGTTTGCAAGCGTAGAAGGTACAATCTTGATCTGTCGTGTATTGGGTACCAATCAACCAATGCAGTCTGTTATAAAAAGCCTTAAGTTGGAACTGCAATCGTATGAAATAAATAATTCCACTCAGCGACAGACGGTTAAATAGTTTTATACTCATTTTCACAACGGGGTTATGTATGATCTTAAAGTTGGCAGAATTATCCGTCAGAGATCGCATAAGGAACTCTTTTTTCAAATGTTTACAGTATAATTGTAACATAGGCGATAATTCAACAATTTAGTATGTTGGAATATATTAAAGAAAAAATCAACTAAGCATCTTATCGCGGTTGAAGCATTATGTTACTGCGACATCATTCTTTTCCTTATCCGGCTTAATGAAGGTCCTTTAATCCCCAGGTAAGAGGCGATATGATATAAGGGAACAACATTAAAGATGTCGGGGTGCTGTTTCAGCAATTCGGCGTATCTTTCCTCTGCGGATCTGAACAATAAACCTTCGGTAGCATCCATTACCGCCTGAAAAGCCTGTTCCGCAACCATGCGTCCGAACCGTTCCCATTTATGCGATTGTTGATAAAGCATATTGAGTGAATCTATATGGATGTAAAGAATTGTCGAATCCATCATTGATTCGGTAAAATAGCTGCAGGCCGTTTGGCTGAGGAAGCTCTTATAAGATGCAATAAATTCATTGTTACCAAAGAAAAGCATGTTCCGTTCCTCACCGGTGTTTTCGTCAATCCGGTAAATTCTGAATACGCCATTTATAATAAATCCAAGATGCTTGCATATGTTTTTGTATTCGTTATAGAACTCACCTTTTTTGTAGTGCTTCAATTGCCAGTAGGGCACAGACAGCGCGAAGCTCTCTTTATCCATCCCGATCTTATTGATAAATACGTCTTCCAGTTTTTCCAGTTCAGTCATTGTTCACGATCAAATGGTATAAATTAAAAAACTCACTGAATGCTATCAGTGAGTTTTAGTTGCTGTTTTTTATTAATTATTTTGACGCAGCAAGAATATCTGCTGCCAGCTTATTTGGCACAGAGATAAACGGTGTATGGCTGCTATCCAGCAAGAATGTCTTTTTCACACCTGAAGCCTGAACCATTGTTTGCTGATAAGGATAGCTGATCGCATGGTCTTTTGCTGTATAGATGTAAGCTTTCTTTACGCTTCCATAATTTGCGTCCGTCAGGGTAGCTGGCGTAGCTAAAGGGGCAAGCGGCTCGGTTTTCCAATTGGCAATTACATAGTCCTGAACATTTTTAGGAGCATCTTCCAGGAACACATCCACAATGCCATCTTTAGTAATGATCGCAGCCCCGTGATCCTTGTCAATCTGCAGGTATTTGCCTGTATGACTGCCGGCGTCTTTTTGTGCCAGTGTAAGGAGACTTTCGCCGTTTTTTGGCAAATATGCAGCCAGGTAGACTAATTCCTTGATTTGGCCAGGAATTTGTTCCGCCACTTCACTGATGACAATACCGGCCATGCTATGACCAACTAAAACGACGTTCTTTTTGTCGCCGATAGCAGTCTTTACCGCGTCTACATAACTTTGAAGACTGATTCCGGCAAATGAAGCTGTGTCTGTTCCATGGCCCGGAAGGTTAACGGCAACGACCTCGTGGCCTTTTGCTTTTAAGTTACCTACCACGGCGTCCCATGCTGTTGCATCCGACCAGGCGCCGTGTACTAATACGATAGTTTCCATTTGTTTGGTGGTTCTTGCTTGAGAGAATGAGGCAACGCTCATTATCGAAAAAAATAGAATTAAAATTGTTGATTTCATTTTGGTAAGTTTTAAAATACTTATTTGTTTAACTGAACAAAGCTACCCTCGTGAGATCGCAATAACTTTCACCTGTGTTAAAATCGTAAAACCACAACTAAAACTTATAAAAGGATGACAAAAGATACTTTAATCACATTGAATTCGCGGGAGTTGTCATAAACCACGCTCATCACCATCAGACCAGATCTATACCTTTAATAGGTTCAATGTGATTTTACCGATTGCCCGCCCACTTTGCAGCAGTAGATGTGCATTTGCCATTTCACTGAAAGGAAAGGTTGCGCCTACGTAAGGTTTAATAGATCCATTTTCCAAAAGAATGGCTATTTCTTTCATGTTTGCACCACTTGGCTTGACTTGCGGATTTTTAGCGGTCACCTCTTTTTCACGCGCCTTCTTTAACAGGGTTTCAGTTACACCAAATACAATGCTGATAACAGTGCCGCCTCGATTTACCAACTCGATTGACTTTTCGGTATTCATTCCACCCAGCGGATCTAAAATGTAATCAATGTCACTAACCACCTCTTCGACCACCTGGTTTTTATAGTCGACATGTTCATCGGCTCCTAAGGACAGTATAAAGTTTTTATTTGCCGCAGAAGACGTGCCTATAACGTAGGCCCCCAAATGTTTAGCCATCTGAACCGCAAAGTGTCCTACGCCGCCAGAAGCAGCGTGGATTAACACCCGGTCGTTTTTTTTAACCTTTCCATGTACGGTCAGCGCCTGCCATGCAGTTAGCGCAGATAAAGTAGCGGCGGCTCCTTCATCAAAGTTAATATTCGCGGGTTTAATGGCCAGTTGTGACGCTTTAGCCGCCACAAACTCAGCGTAAGCGTTTCCTAACTTTGGATAGTTAACCATGGCGAATACCTCATCGCCTGTTTTGAAGCCCATCACTTCCGCGCCTATTTCCGTGATGATTCCGCAAATATCCCAGCCTAAAATAAGCGGCAATGGATCCTTTTCACGTCCTACCATCTTGGCTCCCTGCCGTATTTTTAAATCAACCGGATTTATACTTATTGCTTTTATTAGAACCAATATTTCATCGGCTCCTATCGTGGGAACGGGCACTTCCGTAAGACTTAGGCTTTCTACTCCACCAAAATTTTTCAAAATTATTGCTTTCATATGCATAGGGACAGTCGACTGAACCATCTGATGCAAAAATAGATAATTTTGTCTATTTTTATTCAAAAGAGATAATGTTTATAAATAGTTCCTGTAGGTTAATTTAAAGGCTTAAGCTGAAGAAATTTAGAATTAAGCTCGCCAAAAACAGCGGCCAACAATATCGTATCTTTCTGGAAAAAGATCATTTCGGGTCAGACAATAGCGCTTTTCTTTATTTTATATTTTGCCATTTTTGAACTTAGTGTTGTCGGTGGGATCTTTAACAGTTCAGCAGCGCCGCCGATGCCGGAAATCTTGCCATTGGTTTTCCTTAAAACCATGATAATATGATCGCGTTCTACCTCTTCGATAGTTCGAATGGCCGTATCCGGCAATATTTCTTCCATTTCTTTACGATTTGTAATTGGAAGTGATATGTGCTTGATTGTCGTTCCTGTAGTAAGAAGGACACTCCGCTCCACAAGGTGTTCAAGTTCTCTGACATTTCCAGGCCAGCTGTAGGCGACCAATTCTTTCATGACCTTATTCGAGAAACTCATCGCTTCTTTATTACCCTTCCTGCCATATTTTTCCAAAAAATAAGTTGCAAGCATAGGAATATCTTCCTTCCGGTCCCTTAAAGAAGGGAGGGTAATGGGGAAAATATTTATTCTGAAAAAAAGGTCGGCGCGGAAGGCGCCTTCTTTTACATCTTTTTGCAGGTCTCGGTTTGTGGCAGCTATTATACGAACATTCGTTTTGATGACCGTTTTGCCGCCCACACGTTCGATCTCTTTCTCCTGCAGGGCACGCAGAAGCTTAACCTGAAGTTCGAGCGGCAATTCACCGATTTCATCGAGAAATAAAGTGCTATTGTTCGCTAGTTCAAATTTTCCGATCCTTCGCTCTGTTGCGCCGGTGAAGCTGCCTCTTTCGTGACCGAATAACTCACTCTCAATAAGGTTCACCGGCAGGGTTGCGCAGTTCACCTTTACCATCGCTTTGTCCTTTCTGGGTGAAGCATTATGAATCGCCCGTGCAATCAGCTCCTTACCTGTGCCGGTTTCACCAAGAATGAGGACTGAGCTCTGACTGTCGGCAACCTGGGAAACCATGTGAAAGATTTTATTCATTTCTATACTGTTCCCTATGATTTCGCTATAGTTGTAGGAGGTCTGAATTTCTTCCTGCAGATAGTCATTCATGTTCTCCAACTGGAGTTTATAATCGGTGATTTCGTTAAACTGCTTTTCTATCTCCTCATTAGCAATAATATTGGTAACTGCGGTAGACAACTGTGAGGATATCCCCTGGGTCAGCCTTAGCTGATTTTTATCCATCCCCTTTTCCAAATCGGAAAACATGACCAATAGCCCGGTTTTTTTATGTCCGATGCTGAGTGCATTATAAATAACCTGCTTTTTACCACACTCGTAATTCATGCGAAGATAATCGGGCAAATTTGTTGTTTTCGTCAATTCTGCAAGATCGAACACCTGCGTACTGTCCGATAAGAAAACCTTGTCGGATACCCAATCGCTGATGGGAATCGGGTTACTGGTGATTTTCTCATATTCAGGATGTGACCGGCATACAGAGTCTGGATCCAATAAATAGGGCGTATACCTGCTTTCGTCATTTGTCATTTTAAAAATCAACAAGTGACTGATAGGTATTATTTTCTTCAGTTTTTCCTTATTGAATTTAAGCAGGTCTTCTTTGTTCCTGATCAGGGCCACATCCTGACTTAAAGACAGCAGAACAGATTTTTCCTTCTCCCGCTCCAGAATTTCTTCCTTTGACAAGATATTGTCGAGTGCATTCGCAAGCGTTGATGAAATTCCCTTAATCAATCCGAGTTCCTTTGACTGGAAACTGTTCTTTTTTTCGGAAAGAATAACGAATGAACCGATGTGATTGCTGCCTGAATTCAAAATTGTAACCACAATTTCCCTGATACCACAATCATAGTTCATGGTGACCCATTCGGGGCATTCATCATTCATGCAAAGCTCATCCAGATCAAACACGACGGCCGTGTCGGAAGCAGCAAACACGGCGGTCATAACCGGATCGTTAATTGAATAACGTGCATCACAGATCCGTTGGTATTCCGGGTGTTTTTTCTTGCTGATCGATTCTGAATCAAAGATCAAACCGGTATAAGTATTGGTTTTGAGATCTGTTAGTGAAGTCAGAGTATGACTAAAATGGAATAATTTCTTCAACCGGCTATGTAATACTGCCAGCAGATCATTTTTATCCCTGATTGCTGACATATCATTACTGATTTCAATCAGGGTCGTTTTTTCCTTTTCCCGTTCCGCATTCAGTCGGTGCATAACACCGACCTCATACTGACATTCCATGTTTTTCATTTTTTCAACAGTCCTGAAGCAAATAAAAGCCGCGGAAATTTGTTCTGCGATGCCTTGAACGAGACGGAAGTAGGGCTTAAATGAAGGTGCTTCTGACGCTGAAAATAAAAATAACAGGCCATTGAATTCTTTTGATGTTCTTATTCCGCAAATCAGTACTTTTTTAAATCCAGCCTGTTTCCAGTTATTCAAATTTTTAGAAATCCACGGAGATGATGCGAAATCACTTAGCAGATGTTCTGTAGGCTCATTTTCTGCTAAAAATGCATCAAAATATTCGTCATGCAAGGGGAAGCCTGGTTTGCCTTTTAACTTATATCTTACAGGTTCGACATTTTTACCGCCGCTTAACAACGTTCCAAAGGTTTTATTCAGGCTATCAATTTCTACGATTAAAAAGCTGGTGAAAAAAGGCACATTTAGTAAAGTGTCCTTCACTACATAGGCAATCTCCAGGGAATCTTTTATATCTGAAAGTTTTCGGCTGAGGTTGTGAAGTACTTTTTTATCTAGCTCGGAACCCTGCGTTTCGGTACTTTCATTGCTGCCTATTTCAAGTACAGTTGAAAACATTTGATGAGTGATCGCATCAATATGTATTAATTTATCCTCATGTGGATTAGATGACATATCTTAAGTTACTTCGATAACAAGGCCAATGCAATCGATATCCCCGATTGCTGCATTTCTTACATGAATTTAGAGCAAATTTAGCAGTAAGCAAAGGATAATCTGCACCGAAGTTAATTATAAAATGAGACTTAATTTATCATCGGAAGAGGATAATAGATGAAATGGATACCGGGATTCAATTACTTGAAAGTATTTCAACAAAATCATTGATAAATATTTGGCAAAAAATAATCGTTTTCTCTAAGGGGGAATAGCCAGACAGGGCCCCCAAATATAAGGTGGCAAAAGCGTCCAGCACGGTGAGCCTGTAAATCATATCCATGCTGTTCCAAATGCCAATGGCCGCCCTTATGTTTTGCAATTTATTTCGATCCAAAGGCTTGCCAAATTCGAAATCCAGTTGTCCGTCTAAGTTTAATTCATGCTTAAAGTCACTTTCTCTGGAAACGTTTTTGTAAGCAAGAAAAACATTAGAAGTTAAGAGCTTCATAAGCACATTTACTAATTCTGCTGTAATTTGTTCCTGGCATGGTGCCATACCAAGTAAACCTGCCAGTTCTGAGTTTTTTGTTTGCATTCCCTTATTTTTAATTTGTTGAATCGCCTGTTACATCGCAGCTTGAAGCACGTAATTTTCTGTGTTTTTATACAAAATGAATTCCAACTTGTCCGCTTCTTTCAGGACCTGAGTACTGCCGGTAAAAAGCACACCATTGGATAATACAATTCCTTTTAAGCCGCAATCAGTTTCTACAGCATGCAGGTATTTATATCGAAATGTCAATCGGTCAAAGAATTGATTGATGATGGATATCTTAAAATAATTAACAGCGATTTCACCGGCTTCGCAGTGCATGAGGACAGGTTTGCCGGCAACATCTGAAACCGAAAAGTCTTCGGTATAGCCATGCTCATGAAGCCTGATAATCATATCGGTAAGAGAGCGATTGATCTTTCTTGTTCTACAGTTTGGTGTGTCCATATTCGCTGTCGTTTTTGTTTGAAGGTTTACAAGCGGCAGAGCTGTTTACGTCTGCCTATTGTTTATAAAGTCATTCAGTCAATTTTTGAATCATTGGTTTGATTTATTCAACTTTGATACCATAGCTTAAAGCGCTTATAATTAAATACTTATAATTTTTTTTATAGGAATTAATTGACGAAATTTCGTCAAATCGAGAGGACGTTTACTGAATAAAATGAAATAGCTCGGCTGGACTTCCGAAAAATATGGAGCAGAATAAAACATTGTTAACAACGAACGAGAATCACCGGTAATTGTCAAATTTTTTCCGGATCTACGATTTTAACCTGTGTTAAACTTTTTGGGGTTACAGCGATATAGTTTTGCTGCGTCTAAACAATTAGGCATTTACTCAAATGAAAAAAATAATAATTTTCGCACTATTAGCAATAGTAATCTCAGTGGTCTTGTCCTCTTGTTCTTCTGATAAATCTAACGACGTCAAGCCAGTTTCAAACACTTACGTGATCATACCAGGTGCCTGGCAAGGCCCGTCAGCCTGGCAGTCCGTAAAAGCAAACCTTGAAGCCAGCGGGCAAAAAGTGATCTTAATTCAACTGGCGGGGCATGATAAGGATACGACGGATCCGTCAACCATTACAATGGATGTTTACCGGGACCAGGTCGTGGCTGCCATCAACGGCGTAAGCGGTAAAGTCATTTTAGTAGGTCACAGTCTTGGTGGTATGATCGCTTCAGCGGTTGCCGAAAAGGTTCCGGCCAAGATAGATCGCCTTATTTACGTAGCTGCTTACGTTCCGGTCTCAGGTCAAAGCCTGCTGGATTTAGCACAAACCGACGCGCAATCGTTGTTAGGTCCTAATATTTCAAGTCCTACACCCTATACGCTCGACGTTACTCACAACCTGATTACGAATATATTTATCCAGGATGGGACAACAGCCGAACAAAGTTTAGTTTTAAATAACTATAAGGTTGAGCCAGCCATACCATTTACGCAGGCGGTAACCTTAACAGCGGCTAATTACGGTATCGTGAACAAATTCTATATCCATACTACCTTAGATCATGCGATATCACCTGACTTGCAAAACAGGATGGTTACCGCAGCTGGAATTAAAAAAACTTATTCATTGACTGCAAGCCACAGCCCTTTTTTATCTAAGCCGGATTCACTTAGTACTTTGCTGTTAAATATTGCAAAATAGAACATCGAAATCTAAAAGAGGCCGCATCATCATATAGTGATGCGGCCTTTATTTGCTAGCTAATTGTTGTTTTCAAAATACGGCTTATCCAACCTTGTGAATTTCCATATTTAGTAAAACCGATCTTAGATATATGAAATATCGTTAACTTTTAATTCTGGCTGAGCGCTAAGTCGCTAAAAATCAATTTTGTCTCAATTGGTCTATCGATTGCAAATGTGCACATAACGTATTATTAACTTAACACAGCGTTCCTTATGGAGGATAACAAGAAAAAACTAACCACCGCATCGGGCATGCCCTATGCTGAGAATGAAAATTCAATGACCGTAGGGCCACGCGGCCCTATATTGCTGCAGGACTTTATCCTGCACGAGAAGATGGCCCATTTTAACCGGGAACGCATTCCCGAGCGCGTAGTGCATGCCAAAGGATCAGGCGCTTACGGAACATTTACAGTCACGCATGATATTTCAAAATATACACGGGCAAGGCTCTTCAATACCGTCGGTAAGGAAACC
Source organism: Mucilaginibacter sp. (assembly GCF_041660805.1). GTDB lineage: Bacteria > Bacteroidota > Bacteroidia > Sphingobacteriales > Sphingobacteriaceae > Mucilaginibacter. The sequence continues at coordinate 209,409 of NZ_JBAZVP010000002.1, forward strand.
AAAACCTTTTTGCGATTCTCTACTGTCGGCGGCGAAAAAGGCTCAGCAGATACCGAACGTGACCCGCGTGGTTTTGCCCTGAAATTTTATACCGAAGATGGTAACTGGGACCTTGTCGGTAACAACACCCCAGTATTCTTTGTAAAGGACCCTAAGAAATTCAGCGATTTTATCCATACGCAAAAAAGGGACCCCTATACGAATTGTAAAAGTGCGACCATGATGTGGGATTTCTGGTCTTTAAATCCGGAAAGCCTTCACCAGGTAACCATATTGATGAGCGAGCGCGGAACCCCTTACGGCTATCGTCATATGGATGGTTTCGGAAGTCATACTTTTTCGATGATCAATGCCGAAAATGACAGGCACTGGGTTAAGTTTCACTTCAAAACAGAGCAAGGCATTAAAAATTTTACAGATGAAGAAGCGGGTGAAATGCGCGGTAAAGCCCCTGATTTCGCCCAGCATGATCTGTTAACACACATTGATAACGGTGATTTTCCTAAATGGAAATTAAAGATCCAGGTGATGTCAGAGGGACAGGCGAAGACTTACAAATGGAACCCGTTTGATCTGACCAAAGTGTGGCCACATGCTGATTTTCCTATGATCGACGTCGGTATATTGGAGTTGAACAAAAATCCTGATAATTATTTTGCACACGTGGAACAAGCTGCGTTTGCCCCTGCGCACGTGGTTGACGGCATAGGGTATTCACCCGATAAGATGCTACAGGGCCGGTTATTGTCGTATCCGGATGCGCACCGTCATCGCTTAGGCGGCAATTACGAGCAGATACCCGTAAATCGCTGCCCTTTCGCCGTGAACAATTATGAGCGTGACGGGCAAATGCGGGTGGACGGTAACGGCGGATCGGGCGCTAATTATTTCCCTAACAGCTTTGACGATATAGTAGCTGAGCCGGCTTACAAGGAGCCATCGTGGGATCTTGGGACTGGTGTGGCGGATTGGTATGACCGTAACGCGGAAGGCGAAAATGACCACTACACTCAGCCGGGCAATTTATACCGGCTGATGAACGAGGGATCGAAAAATGCGCTTATCGCAAACGTGGTTAATTCTATGAGCGGAATTGATGGACCCAAAAAGGACATTATCGTTAACCGGCAGCTTTGCCATTGGTTCCGGGCCGATATAGGTCTGGGCATGGCGATCGCCCAGGGACTTAAGCTGGATATGGAGGCAACTATGAAGTCAATGGGTACGCATGCCTGATCTTCCCGCTATCCTGGATAGCAGATCCTGCCGCTAATAGTTACCAGAGGCTGTCTTCAAACTGGAGAACAGCCTCTTTTCTTTCATTTTAGTTCTTTATCGACAGGTGGTGTCTCATTAAATGTTAATCGCGCCTTGCCCCGAAGCGATAAGGTAAGCATCTTTTAATACTTCCGAGTAGGTAGGGTGCGCATAACTGATCCTGTACATATCTTCTGCGGTCACTTCATATTCCATTCCTATCACACATTGAGCTATCACATCAGCGGCCCGCGGTCCGATGATATGAACGCCTAGCACCTCACCATATTTTGGTGAGATCAGCACTTTTGCGAAACCATCAGTGTCCATGGCGGCCCTTGCACGCGCACTTGCTGAAAATGGAAACTTTCCGAATTTATACTCAATCCCCTGTGCTTTTAGCTGTTCTTCTGTCTGGCCTACCGAGGCGACTTCCGGCCATGTGTAAACAACAGAAGGAATCAGGTTGTAATTAATATGGGGCTTTTGCCCGTTTATAGTTTCGGCAACGAAGGTGCCTTCATCTTCTGCTTTATGCGCGAGCATTGGCCCATCGATAACATCGCCAATAGCGTAAATATGGGGAACGACGGTCTGCAATTGGGCGTTCACTGTGACTTTACCATTCTTTTGTGTCGTAATACCGGCAGCTTCAAGATTGAGCCCCTTGGTGTATGCGCTTCTTCCGACAGCTACAAGGCAATATTCTGTAGTTATTTCCTGCTCGTTAGATTCCGTATCAATATATTTTATGGCAACACTACTGCCTGTATTCGAAGCAGATTGAACTTTGCTTTTTAAAAGTATCCGGATATTAAGCTTTCCTAAGGTTTTGAACAACGCTTTACCAAGTTCGCGGTCCATAGTTGGAATCAGTGAATCTGTATATTCGATAATGGTGACTTCAGTCCCGATACGTGCAAAAACCGAAGCCAGTTCCACGCCTATAACGCCGCCCCCGATAATGACCATCGACCTTGGTTGTGACGGCAACGATAACCCTTCGGTTGAAGTAATAATTCTTTTCTTATCTATGATTACCCCCGGAATGGTGGATGGTTTTGAACCTGTACAGATGACAAAATACTTTCCTGTCAGCGTATTCTCCGTTTCTCCTTCGGATACTTTTATGGTTGATGCGTCCACAAAACTTCCGGTACCACGGTGCACGTTTATTTTATTTTTCCTCATCAGGTAATTTAGCCCTGCTGTGTTCTGACCGATTACTTCCGTTTTCCGTTTCAGAAACTGCGTAAAATTGAGACTGATTTCTCCATTTAGTTCTATGCCATGCGTTTTGAATTGTTCTTTTGCCTGGTGAAAATGTTCTGTGCTATCAAGTAATGCTTTTGCGGGAATACATCCAACATTTGTACAAGTTCCTCCCAAAACATCATATTTCTCTATAATTGCGACATTGTAACCTAACTGAGCTGCCCGGATCGCACCAGTATAGCCTCCAGGCCCGGAGCCTATAAAAATTATATCATATTTCTTTTCCATAACTGTTATCATATATTCGATAGATTTGATTTAATAAAAAAGTAATGCCGCTTCTTGAAAAGGAACCTAGCTGGCCAGGACTTAGACTGCGCGCTAACTCCTGCCGGATGCGATAAACGACGCTGCACTAAGGGAGTTTTGGAAATCAGTAATCTTGCTCCGTAGACAGTCCTTTGCCAATCTTCAACCGCAGAATTTTGGAACTGAGAGTAGTTGCAGGGATTTTTAATAATTCGGCCGCGCCGCCAACACCTGAAACTTTACCGTTACACCTTTTTAGAACAGAAATGATATGTTCACGCTCTACCTCGTCAATGGTCTTAACGTGGCCATCAGACAGTAGGCTATCCCCCTCCAGCTCTTCGCCGGGAAGATAAACATGCTCGATTGTTCGGCCGTTGGAGAGCAGGATGCTTCTTTCTAAAAGATGCTCTAATTCTCTGACATTCCCAGGCCAGTTATAGGCTACCAGTTCCCTCATTGCCTTGCCGGAAAAATTCATGCTCCCCTTCATGCCTTTTTTAGAATGTTTGATCAAGAAATGCGTCGCCAGTAAAGGAATATCCTCTTTGCGATCGCGCAACGGCGGGAGGTTTATTGGAAAGACGTTCAACCTGAAAAACAGGTCACTTCTGAAACTACCCATTTGCACTTCCCTTTGCAGATCACGGTTAGTGGCGGCGATTATCCTCACATTCGTTTTGATAGTCGCTCTACCTCCGACCCGCTCTATTTCTTTTTCCTGAAGCACGCGCAGAAGCTTAACCTGAAGATCGAGTGGTAATTCGCCGACTTCATCTAAAAAAAGCGTACTGTTATTGGCCAGCTCGAATTTTCCTATACGTTTTTCTGTTGCACCGGTAAAACTACCCCGTTCATGCCCGAATAATTCGCTTTCAATTAAGTTTGCCGGCAGAGTCGCACAATTTACTTTTATCATGACCTTATCCTTACGCAGCGAAGTATTGTGAATAGCGCGGGCTATTAATTCTTTTCCTGTACCTGTTTCCCCCAGGATCAACACAGAACTTTCCGATTCCGCAACTTTGGACACCAGTTGAAAGATTTTCTTCATTACTGTGCTGTTTCCGATCAGTTCGCTGTAATTATGAGTCGTTTGAATTTCTTCCTGGAGGTAGAGGTTTTCTTCTTCCAGCTGTTTCTTAAACTGATTGATTTCTTCTAATTGCTGTTCGATCTTTTCATTAGCCTTAATGTTCGCTATGGCAATAGATAATTGATCAGCCACACCTTGAATAAGACTTAAATTATTCTGATTTAACCCGCTTTTTTCCTTTATCAGGATTATCAATACGCCTGTCTTTTTCTCTCCGTCCTTTAGCGCGGTCAAGATAGCCTCCTTTATTCCTACATCATGGTTCATTTGAAGGTATTTTGGAACATTCGACCATTTTGTGACTTCATCCAAATCAAAGACCAGGGGTTTATCCGATGCTAATACCGTATCAATTATTCCATCTTTTACAGAATAAGTACTGGATGTTACCTTGGGGTAAGCTTTATGTTTGATCGTTACAGAATTCGGATCAAGTGAGTAGGCGTAAAATGTTTTACCGTCATCGCTTATACCTAAAGTTATGACGTGACTGATTGCCAGGAGTTCCTTGAGTTTGCCGTTGATGATCTGGTGAAGATCATTTTTATTTCTTATAACCGCGAAATTTTTGCTGAGTTCGATCAAGACCGATTTTTCATGGTCTCTTTCAAGGACATGTTCATTAGCTATTATATTGCCGACCGCAACAGCCAACTGCCAGCTAATTCCCTGTATTAGTCGTATTTCCTTCTCACCAAGCAGTTTTTTGATATCCGAAAACAAAACAAAAAATCCGATCAGCTCACTTCCGTTAAATAAGGGAAAAATGATCATTTCTTTGATCCCGGATTTGTAGTTCATGTATACCCATTCAGGAATTCCATCGGAAAAATCCAATTCATCCAAATCGAAAATCTCGGGGTACTTCACATTTAATGCTTTCTGCACGAAACTATTATCCAAAGGATGACTGGAATGTGCTATCTTGATAAAACCGGGATAGTTGCGGCTTCTCGATTGCGGATCGACAATGAGTCCCCTGTAGGTTTGGTTCTCGAAATCAGCAACAGCGGTCACCGCATGGCTAAAATAAATTAGTGACTTAAGATGTTTTTGAACCATCTGCAGCAAATCGTTCTTATTTCTAATAGCAGCCATATCATTGCTAATTGTCAATAAAATCGATTTTTCCTTCTCCCTGTTCAATATCTCATCGCTTGCTTGTACATTAGTTAATGCAACGGCAACCTGGTCAGCAATACCCTGTAAAAATCCAAAGTCGCCATTTTTAAAGCGAGGATCACTTTTGGTGGCAATATAAAGGCAACCTAATAAATTTCCGTTTACCCTCATTGCGATCCCCGTAAAATCACGAATCCCTGAGTCGCTTAAATTCTGGATAAAGGTGGTCGATTTGTTCTGAATGATCAGATCGGCAATATAAAAGTTCAGCGGTTGGTTGGCATGGATGATTTTATTGTTGATCGCTTTGCCGAAAATCTCATCCGCTGGGCTCAGTTCTCCGAGAATTAAATCGGGACCTGCCTTGACTATATTTTCGTCATTATAGACATAATGAAAGCATTTTTTTGGATCATAGTAAGACAACATGACATCGGAAATAGCCGTTGTTTTTTCCAGGCTATTTTTTACAATTCCGAGGAGGTCTTGTTTGGTACGGACGGAAGCGATGGCATTGCTTAGGCTGAGTAGAATTGACTTTTCCTGTTCATGTTTCAATATTGCTTCATTAGCCAGCACATTTGATGCGGCGATACAAAGCTGACTGGAAATACCTTTAATAATGGCCAGGTGCCCTTCCTCAAAGTTATCCTGATTTGTACTCGTTAAAAAAAATCCGCCCACTTCTGCTTCGGTGCTCCGCATCATTACGCCAACAAGCTGGGCCAGACCATTCTCCTGATAATATTTTATATATTCAGGTGCCTGACCACTTTCCACTACTTTGTCAATGTCAAAGACCACAGGCTCTCGATTGTTCTGAATAACATCTAATATGCCATCTTCAGCAGGATATTCCGCTACTATATATTCATCAAAAGCAGGGTGTATTCTTCGCAGCGAATGGTAACGGTGTGCCCAAACGTAATGACTGTGTTTATCCTTAATATAGATGGTAATCAGAATATCGTCAAAAGGCACTAAGGCTTTCAGCCTTTCAAGAAGCACATCCAACAAGTCGTCCTTCGTCCTTGTCGAGGCCAAATCGTTACTAATGGATAAAAGTATTTTGGAAACAAATAAATCGTCGTCCAGATCAGCGTGGAGTTGAACCGATTGATTTTTTTGCATAGCGATTAATTTTAAGTTATAGCAGATAAAAACAAAAGTCTTACTTTTAGAAACCCATAAAATATTCAGATCAAGTTTAAAAATGGCTGAATTTTTTATCGAATTTCCAGTTGTGCAGTTGCTATTTTGATGCCAAGATTTAAATGTCTGCAAATCAACTAATTGGGATTTTTATCGTGAAATAAAAAAACGGTATTTAGTTATATTTCACATTTTGAACGACATTAAGTTAATTTTTTGACGAAATTTAGTGACCTGTTTAAACGATATGTCGTGTAATAATTTGCATTTAAAATGCCTTTGTCATTTCTAATTGAGCAGACAAATGGATTTCATCATCCAGCTTGTCATCTTCCATTAAAAGCATAAAATCCTTTCGGTTGATGCAACCAAACAAGCTGAATACCATTGTAGGAACATCGTTTCCTTTTTTTATATGAGAATAATTTGTTATCAATGTAATTTCCCGGCTGATATCCTTAATCGTTAAGGTTCCCGTAAGCTCTCTTATCTTTCCTTCACTAAGTTTACAGCCGCTTAAAGCCTTAAAGTAAACGTTGGGAAATTGTTTTATATGAAGGCATTCCCTTGAGCGAAGTTTTCGATTCCGGCGCTGGTTATTGGCATTAATAGAAGCCACGTCCAGAGACAAATCTACCTCTACATCAATAAAACTGTCATCTGCCAATACCTTACCTTCAAATCCAGCAAAGCATCCGGCTATGTTACTTATTTTGTAATACTTGATCTTGAATTCAATAGTTGAACCATTGGCTGAAAACCTCCAGGCGGACTTCTTCATAATATTTTGTTTAGATTTTGATGTTCAATAGCTCCCAACGCTATTTAAATAAAGATAATTTGTTCTAAAATCATGCGTTTATATTACTTTTAATAGCCGGCACTCTTGCATCATTAACAGAATTGTATTCTCGTTTCTTAGATTTCATTTTTTAGACTTTTAATCCACTGGTCTTGCAACTATTGATAAAAGCGGAGCGCGGCAATTCACACTGGGATTTACACCCTATTTATTATAAAACCAATGCCAGTAATTAAATTATTGATTATCAGCAATTATGAAATTATCTCGGAATTACTTAAACGATATTTCGGAAATTTCATTTTGAGTTAACGATATGTAGGAAATTTCATTCGTTTAGCGCCATTACTACTTCTTTCGATCAATTAAAAGCCCGGGCATGCCAAGGGCGCCAAAAGTCTTCAGAAAGTAAAAGCTTTAAAAAAAAGATAAAAATATCTATTTTTGATTTTTTTATCGCTTAATCATTTATACATTTATCAATGGGTGGCGTGTGGATATGTCAAAATTTGGTTTAAAATTTTTCTTTCTCTTTCTGTTACCGGGATTCGCTATAGCCCAATCCCCGGTTAGCTATTTTGCGAAGCAGAAACAATTGCGTGTTCAATTATCAAAAAACCAAAAAGATGATACCACTAAGGTCAATTTATTGCTAAAACAGGGCCAAAACTATTTGGATAAACTCGTTAACGACCAAAACGACCGTGATAGTGCGTGGAACTATTCCGCGGAGGCATTAATACTAAGTAAAAAGCTCAGCTATCAGCAGGGAATTGAGAATTCCTATGAATTGCAGGGGCGGACGCTTATTCTTAACGGGGAAATTGCCAAAGGCCGGATACTTTACCAGCAGGTCGCAGCTTATTATCACCAAAAGAAAGATTATTTAAGGCAGGCCCAGGCTTGGAGCGACCTTGCACATGCGTGGCCGCTAAACGGATCAGGACCCAAAGAAAGGGTGATCGCATTCATGAACGCCAGAAAATTGTATCTGAGGTATGGTTTTAAGCTTCAGGGCGCATTTGCTTTAACCGGAATTGCAGAATCCTACCTACTTGCTAATGAATTGAAAAAACCGGAACCAATGCTATTTCAGGCCTTGAAGGAATACAAGGAGCTCAATTATCAAAAAGTACATTACACCTACTTTCTTCTCTCGATACTCAATCAATTAAGCAGTAATATGAAATTGGAGCTTTACTATGCATTGAAGGCAAAAACTAATATGCTTGCGAGCGGCGACCTTACCCACGCACAGGATTATTATTTTAGTCTTGGAGAAATCTATCGTGATATGGGTTCCAATGATGATGCCTTTCTAAATTACAAGCTGGCTTTGGAAAATCTAGGTGATGGGTATGATTTCAAATATAAGCTTATTAAAAAAATGGCAGATGTGATGATCGCTCAGAAAAAGGGCCCTGAGGCATTGTTATTTGTTACTAACTACATCAAAAAAAGCCCTCCGCCTAATTCATTTGAAATGGTGGAAATGTACAGCGCATTAGGCGCTTGTTATGAAGCGGTCGGCAATGACAAAAAAGCGGAACAGGCTTATATCCCCATGGGTGCGCTAAACGCGATTAATTACCGGAAAAGACCCTCAAACAGGAGCTTTATCAATTACAATCAAATGATCTGTAACTTTTATGTGCGGACTAAAGATTATCAAAAGGCCAGTACATATATGAAAATGATGGACACGATATCTAAGGTTGCGGTCACCCCTATTGTAATTAGCCGAATGATGCTGTTGAAATTTAAAATCGACTCTGCATTTGGAAAGTTAATCCCGGCGATCAAAGAATACGAGGCTTACAAAAAACTTGATGATTCCATATTCAGCGCCGTCAAAATCAAAGAGGTATCTGAACTGGAGATCAAATATAAAAGCGAGGAAAAAGATAAGGACATTTTGATTCAGGCCAAAGATCTCGCATTGCAAAAAAAGAACATTTTATTACTGACTAAACAGAACGAGCTTAGCAGGTTGCTGCTTGAAAAAGGCACTACAAGACAGCGATTCATAGGCGGATATACCTTCCTTTTAATGGTGCTTCTCGGCGTAGGCTATTGGCGGTACCGCGTCAAGCAACGTATGAACCTACAGCTACAGGATCAAAAGAAGAAAATGATCATTAAAAATCAGGAGTTGGAACAGCTACTTAATGAAAATAAATGGCTGCTACGTGAGGTTCATCACAGGGTAAAGAATAATTTGCAGATAATTATCAATCTGTTGAATTCGCAATCCGCTCATTTGCATGATGAGATCGCCTTAAACGCTGTTGCTGAAAGCCGAATGCGCGTTCAGGCAATGTCGCTCATTCATCAGAAGTTATATGGCAATGATGGTGTTTCCACGATATTTCTCCCGGAGTATATTTATGAATTGATCAGTTACCTGAAAGAGAGTTTCAAAACTGCTAAAGGTGTCTATATCGATCAACAGATTGCACCGCTTAGCCTGGATGTTTCACAGGCGGTACCCTTGGGCCTGATTTTAAACGAAGCGATCACCAACACATTCAAATATGCTTTTCCACACTCGTCAGCAGACACTTTGATCATCAGGCTTACGCATGAGCCCCCCTCTAAAGTTATGTTGGTCATATGTGATAACGGCAAAGGATTTTCGGAAGAGATCAATATCAAAAATATAAAATCCTTTGGCCTAAAATTGATTAAAGGGCTTACGGAAGACCTCTCCGGTACGTTTTCGATAAACGGAAATGGAGGTACTACCCTCAAGATCAATTTTGAAATCAATCCAGGGCTTCAGTACAAAATCAGGAAAGAAACCTTCAAAGCTCCGAAACCTTCATTCGAAAGCCTTTCCTGGAAAGGCAAAACCGCAAGGGCTAAGTAGACAAATTATATATCGTAAACCCGAACTGAAATTTACGATATATCGGAAAGAATACTTTTCGTTACTGAATTAATCAATTAATAAACAACATGTTAAAACATGGCAGCCATCTTGCGATCTGTGGCTATCAAAGTCTGAGTGCTGACAATTGCTTTGAGGCAACAGTTGGCGCCAGATAATAAATATTCAGATGAGCTTATAGCCAACGATATGATTAAAGTAACGCCCGAATTATTGAAGAATGGAGAGGCTTTCGAGAATGTTCCTGAGTCACAGCTGAAATGGCTGATAGACAATAGCCGAGATTTATTACTGGAAGCCGGAGAATTTCTTTTCCTTCCCGGAAAACCTGTTAATGATACCTATATCATTATTGAAGGAAGGATACGCCTGTATCTGCTACAGCATAACGAGATGCTTGATATTTACACCTTCGAAGCTGGTTCAGTAACTGGTAACCTGCCATTTTCGAGAGGTTGGACAAATACTACGCACGGCCAGGCAGGTGGAGATACCCAGCTTCTTGTATTAGGTTCAGATAAGTATTATAACATGATCTGCACACATTATGAGTTGACGCAGGCGTTCGTAAATGTGATGACTACCCGTGTGCGGGATTACACGTCGCTGCAACAGCAGAATGAAAAGATGATGTCCTTAGGCAAATTATCTGCGGGTTTAGCCCATGAGTTAAATAACCCGGTGTCTGCGGTGGTCCGTGGGGCAACATCTCTTAAAGAACATATCCAAAAAGTACGATCCGCCTTCCAGGAAATTGTAAGCCTGGGCATCAGCAGGGAAAAGATCGACCTGATCAATGGCATGCTTGATAATATCGTTAATAATGAAGACTTTCAGACATTGACCTTAATGGAACGCAGCGAAAGAGAAGACGATCTCCGGGACTGGCTCGAAGATTTCGATATAGAAAATGCGGATGACATTGCTGAGAACTTTGTAGAGTTCAATCTGACCATTGATAATGCTGAGGTTATTAAGGCGGATATGCCGGAAAAAGAACTGTCTGCGGTATTTAACTGGTTCAGCAATAGCCTGGTCACAGAAAAGATAGTAAAAGACATTAGCGAGGGTTCTAAACGGATCGCCGGCATTGTCGGTGCCATTAAAAACTTTACCCATATGGACCAGGGTCGGGAAAAATCTTTTTCAGATATCCATCAGGGCCTTAAGAGCACGCTTTCAATGCTCAATTATAAGATCCAAAAAGCGCATATCAAGATTATCGAGCATTATGATACCACATTACCGAATGTCAAGGCCATGGTTGGCGAACTTAACCAGGTTTGGACAAACTTAATCGACAACGCCATCGATGCTATGGCAGGTAATACGGACAGTATCCTGGAAATAACTACATCCAGAGAAGAAGATCTGGTTTGTGTCACGGTGCACGATAATGGCAGCGGTATACCCGAGGAGGTACTCACACGAATCTTTGACCCCTTCTTTACAACCAAAGAGATCGGAAAAGGAACCGGCCTGGGCCTTGACGTAGTGCAAAGAATTGTTAAACAACATAAGGGAAAAGTCAGGGTGAAATCTGATCCGGGCAATACGTCCTTTTTGGTATGCTTTCCTATAAACGGTTAACATAAGCAATGATAATTTTAAAAGAATCACTATGAGTCTGCCAATAATATTTTGTATAGATGACGACCCCCAGGTTTTAAGGGCGTTAACACGCGATCTCAAAAGCCGTTATAGAACTGATTACCGGATTGTAAGTACTTCAATTGTCAAAGAAGGGCTGGATAGTTTGGTTGAATTGAAAAATAAGGGGATGACCGTCGCACTATTTCTTTCCGATCAGAGAATGCCGGAGATGGAAGGCGTTGCCTTTCTCGAAAAGGCAATTAAAATATTTCCTGATGCTAAAAAGGTTTTGTTAACCGCTTATGCAGATACCCGAGCGGCCATCGAAGCGATCAATTCCGTGCAGCTGGATTACTATTTAATTAAGCCGTGGGATCCGCCGGAAGAAAAATTATACCCGGTTCTGGACGGCTTAATTGAAGACTGGCATACCATCTTTAAGCCGACATTTAGCGGAATCAAGGTTATCGGCAATCAATATTCCGAACTTTCCTATAATATTAAGGATTTTCTGGCAGGTAACCTGGTACCTTATCAATGGCTTGATGTCCGGCTTGCTGCTGAGGCTGAAAAATTATTGTCGGCAAACAAACTGAATGGAGACGATCTGCCGGTTTTGTTTTTCGAGGATGGAACTTATATTGTGAAGCCTGGCATAGTGGAGATTGCCAATAAAGTAGGACTCACCCCGAAGATTCAATTCGACATGTATGATGTGGTGATCATTGGCGCGGGCCCGGCTGGTTTAGCTGCGGGTGTCTATGGGGCTTCCGAAGGGCTGAAAACCTTGCTGATAGAACGCCGCGCTCCGGGTGGTCAGGCAGGTACCAGCAGCAGGATTGAGAATTATCTTGGCTTCCCTGTGGGAATCAGCGGAGCCGAACTCACCCAGCGCGGAACTACCCAGGCGACCCGTTTGGGTACTGAGATTATTTCTCCTATCGAAGTCACATCTATTCAGAATAATAACGGTTATAAATCCATTCTTCTCGATGACGGAAGAACCATAAATACCAGAAGCGTCATTATAACGACAGGTGTCAATTACCGCAGGCTGGAAAAAAAGGGTATCCACGAATTTACCGGCGCGGGCATTTATTACGGCGCCGCAATGACAGAGGCCGCAGCATGTAAGGACAAAGACGTCTATATTGTAGGCGGGGGAAATTCTGCGGGACAGGCGGCCATGTACCTTTCTAAATATGCAAAACAGGTATTTATAGTTGTCAGGAAGGATGACCTGTCGAGCACTATGTCAGCCTATCTCATTGACCAGCTTATGGGTACTGAAAGCATTCACTTGATTCCCAATTCAGAAATCGTTGAGGCGAAAGGTTCGGATAGATTGGAATCGCTTGTTATTGTTAGTACGGAAACGCGCTCCAAAGAAGAAAGACCGGCAGGGGCACTGTATATTTTTATTGGTGCCAAACCATTTACCGACTGGATCGAACTTGGTATTTCAAAAGACAACAAGGGATTTCTGGAAACAGGAAATACCGTCAAGCAAAACGAGAATTTTGAAAAAATATGGAAAGAAAACCGTGACCCTTATCTACTTGAAACAAGTTGCCCTGGAATATTTGCGGCCGGCGATGTGAGGTCAGGCTCGATGAACAGAGTCGCTTCAGCCGTAGGAGAAGGCTCGATGGCCATTAGTTTCGTACATCAATATCTCGCCGAAGTGAAATAAATTTTTGATCTAAAATTAAGGATGCTCTTTAACTATATTTCGTAAAATCAAATAAAAATAACGAATACTCGTTATTTTTATTTTGCCATTTTTCACTCAATACTCTGATTGCCAAGCAAATATTATTGGGTATAGCAATTGCGATTGCTGAATGATCAATAGGTGCCGGTAACAGCCAACCCAAATATGATGACGGAAAACAGCTATTATGCTCGATAAAATATTAATTGTTGAAGACCAATGGATTGAAGCAAATGACTTGCAAATCATTTTAGAAAAATCCGGCTTTGTTGTAACAGGTATCGCGAAATCTGTTGCTCAGGCGCTTGACCTTATTAAAGAGGACAGGCCGGAAATGGTATTACTTGACATTTTTTTGAAAGGTAACCAAACCGGGATCGACCTGGCCAAAATACTCGGGAGCCAAAGGATTCCTTTTATATACCTCACTGCTAACTCTGATGGAATCACTTTAGAAGCAGCTAAAGCGACCCAACCCTATGGCTTTTTAGTAAAACCCTACCGGGAACGTGATATTCTTGTTGCCTTAGATATTGCCAGCTACCGCTACGAAAATCAAAGGGAAATTATTAACCGACAGGAAAAATGGTTGGCAAATATGCTACAGAGCATCATTGTAGCAAGTGAGAATCAGCAGGACAAATTAATTCTTTTAGCGAAAGCTTTTGAGCCGTTCATTCCGTTTTCCCACATCATGATTGACTTTAATCTCAAGCATGATAATATGACTACGGCTTGGTTGTATGAACGCGTAGGTTATGAGCAATATAAAGCTATTTCCGGATGGGATTTACTGGAACAGCTTTCGTCGATTTCAAAGGGCTACATGAAATACAGAAAATACAACCTAATGCGTCCTCAAATCAACGTCATTCATAATTTAGCAGACGAGAATGAAGAAGAGACCGGCGCTTTCTTTTCTAAGCTAAGAAACACTTACGATCTGGTCTCCTGCTTAAATATTCCTATACAATTCAAAGATAAAACCGCATTAGTATCTTTCTTTACCAACAAAATCAACGGGATCAACAATGACCATATAGAATTCGCAAAATCGATTCACAGTTCACTCAAAAATGTCATCGAAAATATTATAGACATCGGAGAAATGAATTCCAGTTTGAAGTCTTCGGGAGGAATGATCGGCGGCAAAACGCCCGTAGTCGATGGTGTAATAGGGAAAAGTCAAAAGTTGCTTCAGGTGCTAGCGCTGGTTGCCCAGGTTGCGCCGGTAGATACCACCGTATTGATTTCAGGAGAAACGGGAGTTGGGAAGGAAGGTCTTGCAAATGGTATTCATCAGTTATCCGAAAGAAAAAACAAGCCGTTCATAAAAGTGAATTGTGCAGCTATTCCGGCCAGCCTGATTGAAGCTGAATTATTTGGTCACGAGCGCGGATCTTATACCGGCGCGACCGAAAGAAGGATCGGAAAATTTGAGCAGGCACAAGGCGGAACAATTTTCCTTGATGAAGTTGGGGAAATTCCTTTAGATGTTCAAAGCAAGCTTCTTCGCGTATTGCAGGAAAAGGAACTCGAAAGGATTGGTGGCAGAGCCACTATTAAGGTTGATATCCGGATCATCGCTGCAACCAATCGGAATTTATACATGGAAGTAGCGGCGGGCAGGTTCCGGATCGACCTCTACTACCGGCTGAACGTTTTTCCGATTTTGCTTCCCCCTTTGCGGGAAAGGAGGGACGATATTCCTTTACTTGTCGATTACTTCCTACAACAAATGGCTGATGCGGCGGGTGAAAAACAAAAAAAACTTTCGCCTGAAGTCATGCAGGAACTGGTTGAACATCCGTGGCCAGGTAATATCCGGGAATTACAAAACCTGATCGAGCGTCAGGTGCTCATGACAGATTCTCCGATCATCACCAGTATCGATTTGCCGGAAGATGAATTAGTGGTGAAACAACCTGAAAAGCGGACCGAGAAAAGTATCGAGGCCGATGAAAGATCCCGGATTGAGGCTGCTCTAAAAAAAGCCAATGGCAAAATATCCGGGACGGGCGGTGCCGCATCGTTATTAAATCTGACGCCAGCTATTCTTTCTTCAAAAATGAAAAAGCTTGGAATCGTATGGAAATATAAATTTCAGTAAACTAAAATGTCCAAGGGAGCATGCCGTGCTTTGTCTGTTGAAAAAAGATCTAAAATAATGAATGGTCTATCATTGGTCCCGCCCTTTCTGTTATTCTGTGATTCAAAATATATGCTTGCTATCGCCTTTACCTTGCTTTCCATTACCATTCTTGTTTTGATACACATAACATATAAAAGCAAAAATCTGATGAAGCTAAAGCAGGATGAACTTTCTTCTAAAGACCAGACGTTGGAGCATCTGGTAAAAGAAAATGAATGGCTGTTAAAGGAGGTTCATCACAGGGTTAAAAATAACTTGCAGATCGTTACCAGCCTACTCCATTCGCAATCGGCCTATCTGAAGGACCACGCAGCTGTCAACGCAATCATGGAAAGCCAGCATAGGATTCAGGCGATGTCGCTGATCCATAAAAAGCTATATGAAAAGGAAAATATTTCTACCGTTTTCATGCCAGAATACATCAGTGAGCTGGTCAGTTATCTGATGGATTGCTTTAAAAGCGATAACAATGTTTCCTGCGAATTACACATAGAAGATATA
Organism: Mucilaginibacter sp.; assembly: GCF_041660805.1. Classification (GTDB taxonomy): domain Bacteria; phylum Bacteroidota; class Bacteroidia; order Sphingobacteriales; family Sphingobacteriaceae; genus Mucilaginibacter. The sequence goes on from NZ_JBAZVP010000002.1 coordinate 225,212, forward strand.
AGATTGCAGATCGTTTATGCCGTTCCGGTAGGACTGATTCTAAATGAAATTCTTACTAACGCACTAAAATTCGCATTTCCGCATTCAGAACACGATTGCATAACGATTAAATTTTTCAATGTATCGCCTATTGAACTCTGCCTTGAAGTGAAGGACAATGGCCGGGGGCTGCCGGATGGTTTTAGTCTTGACAACAAGACGTCATTTGGAATGTTATTAATGGAAGGCCTGACCGCTGAACTGGATGGGGTTTTTTGCATAGAAAATCGAAACGGGACCTTAATTAGTATGTGCTTTCGCAATACCCATTTTTTGCCAGACAGTATACCTCCCGTGGGATTATAAGTAATCATCCGTCTGATTGATACCAGTTTAGTTACCTTTTTTAAGTCCGGCGTGTGCGGTTGAGTGAGATCCCTTCTTCGCGAATATTATTTATGTTATATAGGAAAATGGAAATAAAATTTCCGAAATATCGTTATCGAAAATTCCATATTTTATCTTATGTCATTGATTTTTAAATAACTATACACTGGTCTCATAGTTGGGTAATTCTTTATATCGGTTAACTATTTATACTGAGTGAGTTTTATCAATTAAAGAGTAATATGAGATTATTGGTCAATGATACATATAAATGTCTTCCGGTAGTCCACAGGCGAAAAGACCGTAAGTTGTCAGCTATGCGGGGCGCTTATCTGATACGATTTCTAATCCCGCTGGTCGTAACAGCTGGTTTCTTCTCCTCTGCCCATGGCCAAGATAGTTTAATCTATAAACCGTTGACGTTAGAAGACACCTACAAGTTGGCCTTAACGAACAGCTATCAATTAAAGATTTCGAAAAACAATGTCGATCAGGGCCACCAGCAAATAGAAATATCCAAGTTGAGCCGTCTGCCCTCTATTGGCACAAACCTGGAATACGGCTATATCAGTAACGCGGAAACCTGGAACCCATCATTCGGAGATCATCAAACTATTGCGGTACCACATCACTTTACTTCATTCGAAACTCAGGCATCTGAAGTGGTATTTAAAGGCGGTGAAATTCAAAATCAAATTAAGAAATCCGGATTTCAGGAACAAATTGCCACTCTTTATAACGAAAAGAGTATTCAGGACATTAAATTGCTCGTTTCCGCTAAGTATCTGGATATCTACCGGTTGATCAGTCAGCAAAGAATTTATGATAACAATATCCGGTTGACGAAAAATAGGTTAAAAAATGTGCTTGTTATGCAAAAGCAGGGAATGGTGACCCAGAACGATGTGCTAAGAACGGAACTTACTATCTCAGAATTTGTACTTGCTTTACGCAGGACCACCAATGATATTCTCATCCTGAATAAACAACTGAACGTTGTAACAGGACTTTCAGACAGCGTATTGTTGATCCCGGACAGCACGCTTTTACATAATACCAGGATGAAAAAACCGCTGCCGGAATACTTAACTGAAGCAACGAAAAACAACCAGGATTTAAGAATATCTGCAGTGAACAGCCAGATAGCGGAAACCAATATCAAGTTGCTGGGAAGTGATCGGTATCCTCAAATATTCCTGTATGCTGGTTCCAGTCTTGGCAGGCCTTATACCTACAGCGTTCCTGCGATAGATATCTATACGAACGTCTGGCAAGCAGGGATTGGCATTCATTACAATATCTCTTCCACCTATCAAACCAGAAAAAAGATAAAGAGCGGTGAAATTGCACTGACTCAATCCCGAGAGAGACAAATACTTGAAAAGCAGAACCTTGAAGTAGGCGTCAAGGCAGCTTACATTAAGTACAATGAGGCAAGCGAGGATTTGGAGACGTTGACCAGTGACCTGAAGTCCGCAGAAGAAAATTACCGTGTCGTTGAAAAGAAGTACCTCAACCAGCTGGCTTTGTTAACCGACATGATCGATGCGACGAATACTAAAGTTGAGGCAGAGCTGAAAGTCACCACGGCCCGAATCAATGTTGTATATACTTATTGTCGATTATTATACACCGTAGGAACACTTTAAAATCTAATTTATTATGAGCGAACCAAACGCCCCAAATAATTTGTCAGATGGCAAATGGAAAATCAGGACAGTTAATATCATATTGATCATTGCGGCAGTGGGTGGTCTTTGTTGGGGAGCAGTTACTTATTTAGACTTAGGCAACGATCTCTATACGAATGATGCGCAGGTAGAGGAATATATCAATCCGATCAATACAAGGATTCCGGGTTATATCCGAAAAGTTTATTTCCAGGAACATCAAAAAGTCAAGAAAGGAGACACACTAATTACGATTGACGATCGGGAATACAAGATCCAGGTCGAAGAGGCGCAGGCCGCTTATTTGTCTGCACTGGCATCAAAAAATGTAACCTCCTATTCAGTTAATACAGTTCATAGTAATGTCGGGGTATCGGAGGCGAATGTCAGAGCAAATAAAGCCAGGTTATTAAATGCGCAAAAAAATCTTGTCAGGTATGAAAATCTTCTGAAGGACGGTGCGGCAACCCAGCAGCAATATGACCAGGTCAAATCGGATTATGATGCGATGTCTGCACAGACCAGCGCCTTAGAACAACAGAAACATACTCAAAGTCTTTCAACCGATGAAACTTCGAAAAGGCTCCTGGTCAACGATGCAGAAATCAAGCGTACTCACGCGGCTTTGGATATGGCCTTATTAAACTTATCGTATACCAATATTATCGCACCATATGATGGTTTTACCGGTCGCAGGAATATCCAGGAAGGGCAATTATTACAGGCCGGTCAGACACTGCTTTCTTTTGTGAGGAACGATGATAAATGGGTCATCGCTAATTTCACGGAAGAGCAGGTCGTCAAGCTCCATATCGGTGACAAATTAAAAATATCGATAGACGGCCTTAATGACCGGGAGATCGGGGGCGAAGTTGCGGCAATTTCCGAAGCAACCGGTTCCCGTTATTCTTCGATCCCTTTAGATAATTCTACCGGCAACTTTGTCAAGGTGAGGCAAAGGGTACCGGTCAGGATAGCGTTTGTTAAAACCGGACAGTTAAACTCAGTAATGGAAAAGATACGAGCCGGAATGAACGTCGTTGTGCGCCTGGCTAATTAATATCGATTTATGGAATTCTACGAGCTATTTTATAAATGGGTTCCCGTATATGTCCGTATACCGGTATTGACGCTGCTATATTTTTTGCTGTTAACTGCCAATGGCATCTATTTGGGAACTACCGCGGATATGTCCAGCGGATTAGGGGTTTACACCGAACCTTACACCATGGCTTATTATGCCATGTATATAGGAATGGGGCTGGGCAGTATGACAAATTTAAGAATACGGGAAAGGTTTACAGCCAAATCACTTCTGCTCTTCGGCCTCGTAACGATGGTTTTGATGAATATCGTATGTGCTACGACGAATAACCCATATGTAACGATATTGGCATGTCTTGTATTAGGGATGGGCAAAGTTTCCGCATCGACGGAAATCTATCTGGTTTGGCTGCAGGTATGGAGCAAGAAGCTTGACGTAAGCAGGCTTTACCCTTTCGTTTATTTTATCGCCCTGGGCGGGACTTATTCCATGACCTGGCTTGATTCCAGGCTCGCTTACTTATTTGATTGGAGACATGCTTATATCATTATTCTGATGCTATTATTGGTCGCCATCATTCTTGCAGTGATATTTGTTGAAAATCATCCACTTAAAAGAAAGGTGCCGCTCTACCAAATGGACACATTAGGCAGCATTTTAATGGTCAGCTTTCTTATGCTGATCAATTATATCCTGGTCTATGGCAAAGTGGAGGACTGGTGGGAATCTTCCCGGATCAAACTTGCTTCAATCGGCGCTTTAGTGGTATTGTCACTGCTTCTAAAACGTGAATTATCTTTCAAAAGGCCGGTCTTTCCGCTGGATTTATTTAAACTGCCTAATTTCCGTATTGGTTTTCTATACTTTTTGATGCTGGGTATTTTCGTGCCAACAACACTCCAGGCATCTTTTACGAGCGGAACGCTACATTACGAGAATTTCAGGAACTACGAATTATCGTTGTATATGATTCCGGGCGTGACGGCCGGTGTTAGTCTTTGCTTTTATTGGTTCTATCAGGGTTATCATCTTCAGTTGCTTATGACCTGCGGCTTTATTACTGTTATTATATATGAGGTGATCATGTATATGAGTTTTGGAAATGCCTTCGCGCTGAAAGGCTTTTGGCTTACCTCTGTCATTAAGGGATTCGGCCTTGCTATCTTATATACCTCTATAGGAATCTATATGACCAGGGGGCACACCATAAAGGATGTGCTTACCGTTGTTGGGATCGCTTTTATTTCCAGGTCATTTTTAGGAACAGCCATATTCACCAGTCTTTATAATTATTTCATTTACGCGCAACGAATCCGGCACTTAAGTTACCTGGGCGGGTTGATAGATTCAAGCGCCGCCAACCAAACAGGAACAGCCAGCGCCGATATGTACGCTACGCTACAATCCCAGGCCGGGCTTGCTGCAGAAAAAGAGCTAACCGGATATGTCATTCTTGTCGGCATCGCATTTACCCTAATACTATTTATTAGTGTGATCGTCGATTGGGAAAGAACCTATTTCAATAAACCGGCAAGCAACGGCACCTAAAGAACATAACAGGTGGACGAATTAAATAATATTATTTATCTATCTATTAGATGCCAGGAACGCAAACAGGTTATTGCTATTAAGCCATTTGCAAGACCAATATAAGAAAAATACGAATTCAATCAATTAATATTAAAAGGAAAGGAGAATACATTCATCCAATAAAATAAAAATAGACTATATTATCTATTATAAAAAGACATCCGGGACAGTTTCCGTATAATTAAAAAAGTAAATAACAAAAATAAAAATTAATCAACATCATTATGAAAATTCTCTTTATCGTTAGCTCTGCTAAAATAGGTTTTTGGCTGGCCGAACTCACACACCCTTATTGGCACCTTGCGGAACGCGGACACGAAATCGATATCGCCAGCCCTGAAGGCGGCCGGGCAATACTCGACCCAACCAGTGATCCCTACTCAGAAGGATCCTGGGAAAAGACAGACCTCGTCAGCAAAGGTTTTCTTACTGATCAGGCACTTAAGGATAAGATCAGCAACACCATTAAGTTAAAGGACGTCGATCTTGACAGCTATGATGCGCTGCACGTAGTAGGCGGCGGCGGTGCTGCCGTTGACCTATATCCTAATGAAGATGTGAAAAACGTCCTTGAACACTTCTGGGCTGCCGGAAAGTTTATTGGCACAATTTGCCATGGCTCGATCGCTTTAGCTAATATCCCTGATAAAGTTGCGGGCAAAAGTGCAACTGGTTTTTCACGGGTTGAAGACGCCCAGGTCGAAGCTTTATACGGACTTAACTTTATTCCTAATTTCCCGCAGCCGGTGATGGAAGCGGCTGGTATAAAATATTCAAATAAGGAGCCATGGGGCCAGCATGTTGTAATCGACGGTAAGCTGATCAGCGGTCAAAACCAGCAGTCTGCTTCTGAATATGCGATCGCATACCTTAACCTGTTAGCTGGCGAAAGCCCGGTGGTTATCGTTTAAATAACCTGAACGGCGACATTGGCCTTGCCATTGTTAAGTTCACTAATCGGGTATTCCTTCGGCCTGATAACAATCGGGCTGAAGGATATCTTTCAGATAAATTAGAAATCAACTCATCAACTAAATTAAAACTTATGTCGAATCCATCATCTTTTGAAAATTTGCCGGAGGTGCTTAAGACGGTTAAAACAAAGCCGCTTTTAACACTAAAATGCGTGGTCGGGCCCGCTCAAATAATCGGCAATACGCCGGGCGGTAACCACTTGGTAGGTGTGCTGCAAAGCGGATTCTTTGAAGGCGAGCGCTTATCGGGCGAAGTGTTGCCCGGGGGGAGCGACTGGCAAACGATCCGTACGGACGGCAGCATATTATTGGACTGTAAACTTGTTCTTAAGACATCAGACGGCGAGATCATATCGCTCAAATATACAGGCGTGAGAGTAAACCCGCCGAGTATTCAGGCACAAATGGCCAAAGGTGAAGCAATCCGTCCGGAAGATTATTATTTACGAATAGTTCCGGTTTTTGAGACAGCCTCTGAAAAATATGCTTGGATAAATAATGTTGTCGCTATTGGTATTGGCAACCGCCAGCCAGATGGGCCACATTACAGCATGTTCGAGGTGCTTTAATACTGCTGCGCCGTTACCACGCGGTGGGTCAATAAGAAAATCAATAAATCACTAAAACGGTTTATTGATTTTTTTGCTGTGTATCTTTGCAAAAACGCTAAGCGGTGGTGGTGCAAAAGAATCGGATTGGGATTGGATCAGTGACGTGCTTTTTTACTGCATAGATTTAAAGTCAGCATGATAAACAACTGATCAATCTTTTTGGAGAAATAATCATCTTGTTTCCAATAAGAAAAATCCAGGTTAAGGTCTTTTGTTAGATTATAGTTCGCTCCCAAGGCAATTCGGTTACGCGTCCACTGAGCCCTGTTAAAAAGGTAATAGCCTTCATCAAAAACATACAGATTTGCTATATTCGATGACCCGATAGAAAAAGGAAGTGTCGCCCGGATGCGATTTCTGTAAAAATTCTTTTGCAAGCCAGTTTCCGGAAAAGTACTGTTCAGCATGTTCCTGTCATCCACTACAAAAGGGCCGATGGTGGCAATATAACTCGCACCGAGATAGCCATCATTCTCCACATAGCTTTTCGCCCCTGAGTTATTTTCATGGAAGTAGAAGTAGCCCGCGTTCAGTATCCAATGTTTATTCAGAGTAACAAAGCCTTGTAAATAGTTAAAAGATGCATGTTGGTCCGGATCAAAAGCGACCTGGTCCTGAAAACGAAGCGTCGGAGAAACCTGGTAAGATACACCCGGAATAAACCAGGTAACTGTTGGGGTTTTGTTGCTTTGTGCGGCGCAATGAATATTTATCGATACGATTGCCGTTATGACCGACGCTCTGTAAAATATTTTTTCGGCTTTCATTTGATGATGATTTGAACGACCTATTGAAATTCTGTCCGGCGATACAAATAAAAGGCGGCTAAAAGCCGCCTTTTAAGATTACCCGTCTCTATCAATTGTCACCGGCGATCTCCTGATGATATTATTTGCTTTTGATCAATTTCCCGGTTACGGTAGTTGTAAGCGTTTCCGGATTTAAAATCTTGGAGATGGTACAGCCTGACCTTGCTCGTTCAAGCCATGCTTCGAACTGCTCTTCAGTAGCGCCGGGAATTTCCGACTCCACAGTAAAATGGAGGCTTTTGATTTGCGGATGCCCGGTGTTTTCATCGTATCCCAAAACAATATCTGCTGCCGTGCGAATGCTGGCAGTTTCCAATTTATTCATGCCGGCATTGTTGGCAAGCGCCTGATTAAAACAGGCCGCGTGGGCAGCCGCAAATAGCTCCTCGGGACTTGCGCCCGGGGCGTCCTCAAAGCGGCTGGCGAAGCTTACAAATTGGTCTTTTAAAACGCCTGATTTAGTTGAGATTGTACCTGTCCCTTGTTTCCAGCTACCTTTCCAGGTAGATATTCCTGTTGATGTTTTCATTCTTTTAATTGCAAATGTTTGTTAATTATTACCCCTATCGTTATTCACCGGCAAGTCTGCCCAAATAATGCCCAAGCCTGAATTCTGTATCATTTTCAGTCTGAAAGCCCAAATCCATTAGTTTACCTAACAATTTCTGAGCTTCCGGCCGTTGATATAATTCGAAGAATTTATTGCTCGATTCCTGGATTTCGAACGGGTCGGGTTTGCTGCCAACGCGTTTTAGCATGGTAGCTTTGGTCGCTTGTAATGCGGGTAGTTCAAAGCCGCTGATACGCGTGGCCAAATTATTTACATAGTCGTCAAGTTGACCATCTGGAAATGCCCGGTTTATCCAGCCATATTTTTCTGCGGTTTCTGCTGAAAAATCATCAGCACCTACCGCGATTTCAAGAGCCCTGGAATAACCCGAGTAAAGCGGAAGATACTCTGCTGCACCACCTCCTGGCAAAAGGCCCATACCTACTTCAAGGTGGCCGAATACCGCTTTTTCCAGGCTGGCGAAGCGCATGTCGCATGCAAGGATCATTTCTGAGCCTATACCTCTTACCCTACCACGAATAACAGCGATACTGATAACGCCGGCATTATGAATCCGGTTAGACACGTCGACCCACTGTGTAACGCCAAGTTTTCCGGAGACTTGTGGAAGTTCCGCACCTTTAAGCACGTCAAAATGAGATACAAAATAATCCTCATTGGCACTGTCAAAAATGATAACCTTAAGTTTATTGTCTGCTTCGATGGTATCCATTAACCGCTGTAGTCCCTCGATCATATCAGGGCCCATTAGATTGATAGGTGGATTGTCAAGGGTAACTCTCCAAAATGATTCGCTGTACTTAGTTATTGTCAGCGGTGCCCCTTTCATTTTGTCTACCGACATTGGCTCTTTTAGCTTGTTCATAATATTGATTTTTATTTAAACCTTTAAGACAATCATTGCGCCAATGCCTATAGATTTGACTTACAGGAATTTATGATTTTGTTCAATATTCCATTTAACGATATGTCGTAAATTTAATTGGTCAATAACTATATATAGGAAACCGAAAAATACATGCACAACCGGCACTTGTCACTTCACTTTAAACTCGCCACTTTTGATTGAGTATGCTAGTTTCAGATGTGAATTTTGGGTATGATTTTTTAGTCGGGAGGTTAATGTTGAAACTGCAGGTTTATCTTTCCGCTCAAATAAGAACAGGACAATGAAGGAAACCTGTTCGCGAACAATGATTTAATATCGTTAAAGGACGTTGAAAAATACGATATATAGGAAGCGGTCCTTTTACGGATTAACATATCTATCTAAATTTCAAAACGTTAAGGTCTGGTATTTCTATTGACATATGTCACCGGATGGCATCTGAATAGCCACAATAAGTTTCGTTTTTATTTTTTACTACATAGATATGATAATCGATCAGGACTCAAAACCTATTAAAGTTGTCATTGCCGGGGGAGGATTTGCCGGTGTTAATTTGGCGGAAAAGCTACTTAAAGACAAAAGATTCACCATTACAATCATTGACAGGAATAACTATAACTATTTCCCCCCTTTATTATACCAGGTTGCAACAGGTTTTCTTGATCCGTCGAGTATAAGCTATCCTTATCGCAAGTTATTTAGAAATGAAAGAATTGCTTATAGAATGGCCGAAGTAAGCGGGGTAAGTCCCGGCGCCAAAATACTCTATCTCGATAATGGGCAGGTTACATTTGACTACCTGGTATTCGCATCAGGTGTAAAATCTAACTTTTTTGGGATAGACAGCATAGCTCAGAATGCCATTCCCATGAAAACTGTGGACGACGCTCTGCGAATGAGAAATATCCTTTATAAAACTATGGAGGAGGCGTCCGTGGCGGTAAGCGATGTCGAACGACAAACGCTGTTAAATATAGTTGTTGCAGGAGGTGGCCCTACGGGTGTTGAGGTTACGGGTATGATCGCCGAAATAAAAAAAAATATATTTCTGAAGGAATATCCCGAGCTTAAAAATATCGAGAGCAAAATATACATAGTTGATGGGGGAAAATCCCTGTTAGGCCCGATGAGCGATAAGTCGCATGACGATGCTTTTAAGGTTTTAAGCGGGTTAGGTGTAGAAATTATTCTAAATACGCACGTAAGTGATTTCCGAGACCGGCAGGTTAAGCTATCTACCGGGGAAATTATACCCGCCAAAGTTTTGATTTGGGCGGCGGGAGTGACCGCTGACATTTATCAGGGGATTCCCGAAAGCTGTATCGGGCCTGGAAAAAGGATTATCGTTGACCGGTTCAACAAGATTAAGGACACCGAGCATATTTACGCCATCGGAGACTGCAGTATAATTTTAGAGGATACGGTTTATTCTAAAGGTCATCCTCAGCTGGCCCAGGTAGCCATTCAACAAGGTAGAAATCTGGCAGCGAACTTTTCGCTGGCGGCAAAAGGGAAACCAATAAACCCATTCATTTATGTTGACAAAGGTGAAATGGCCATTATTGGGCGAGAGCACGCTGTCGTTGACCTCTTTAAACACCGGTTTCACCTGAGGGGCTTCATAGCCCTTTTTGCCTGGTTAGCCGTTCATCTCGTTTCATTAGTCAACGCCGCAAACAAATTCAGGACTTTGTTTAGCTGGATCGTAGCTTATCTATCCAAAGATCAATCTTTAAGAATGATCTATCGTCCGGAATCGGCACAGGAGTCGGTTCGAAAAACTGGCGCGTGATTACCAATTGTATATATAAATTAAAAAGAAACACAAAATGAGATTACCACCGATTAAACCGGAACAACTGACCGCGGAACAACGCCCGCTGTATGACAGCATATCTAAAGGTATCGAAAACCACTTACAGGGGTTTATATCTAAATTGTCTGACGGAGCGCTGGTCGGTCCGTTTAACCCAATGATTCATTTTCCGCAGTTCGGTGCTGCGTTATGGAATTATAACATGGTCATGGCCGCGAATTCTACTTTGCCGAAAGCAGTTCGTGAAGTTGCTATACTCGTTGTCGGCGCAAAGTTTACATCAAGGTATGAGATCTATGCTCATGAGAAAGTAGGGTTATTAGTTGGCCTGTCCGAAAATAAAATAGCTACGATTAGTTCAGGACAACGTCCTGCAGAACTTTCAGAGGAAGAAGGCCTGGGTTTTGACGTCGCTGCTGTTCTGACCAAAGGTGCGCAACTTCCCGATTCTCTCTATCAGCTGGCGAAAAATAAATTTGGTGAGCACGGGTTGACAGAACTGGTTCACCTGATCGGTGTTTACTGCCTTGTTTCCGTGTTGCTTAATGCTTATGACGTTGCGGTACCGGAAGTGGATTAACGTTCCGAAGGCTGACCCAAAAAGAGGCATGTTAGTTAATATGCCTCTTTCAATGGTAGTAACAGATAAGATAGATACATTACAATTCCCCCAAAGCCTCACCCAAATTTAACTCCGTCTTACCGTCAAGTTGGAACCCTTTTTCCAGAATTGATTTATACCTTGCCTTTGTTTCAGGATTTTGGGTTGCTTTACCGAACAAGTCCGAATCTATCCTGTAGTCTTCGGCGGACGCTAATGCAATAGCGTTGATACGTTGTTTTATATCAATAAGCCCCTGGTGAGGGAATCTTGCTATACGGCGGGCTAAATCGGAAACAAAGACGTCCAGCTCTGCATCCGGCATTGCTCTGTTGATCCAACCATATCGCTCGGCCAGATCCGCAGAATAATCTGTGCTGCTTGTAATCACTTCGAAAGCTCGGCCGCGGCCCATAAGACGGGTAAGGTGCTGGACGCCCCCGCTTCCGGGAACCTGTCCGAAAGCTGCTTCCAACTGACCGAATATTGCTTTCTCCTTAGAGGCGAAGCGCATATCACAAGCCAATACAAATTCGCTTCCTGCCCCACGCACCCTGCCAGCGATCTGGGCGATGGTAACCGCTTTTGTTTCGCTCAGACGTCTATACAAAAGTGAAAGTGAAGGTTCACCGACAAGTTCGGCTGCTATTGCCCGGTATTCGGCTATTTTTGTGACGTCCACATGCGGAATAAAATAATTCGGATTCGCGCTGGAAAAAACGACGACTTTGTATTTATCTCCTTGATCTAATATCCTGATCAGCGATACCAGGTCGCGAACCAGACCAGGGCCCAACAAATTAATAGGGGGATTATCGATTGATGCAAAGAGCACTGCTTGCTCTTCCCTGATTTTTATTACTTCAAATTCCTGCATTTCTTAGTAGTTAAAATTTATTTGCAAATCGGTTTTAATAGAATGTCTTGGTGGTTTTCCGCTCAACCCGTTTATTCGGTTAAAACAAAGTACACCTTTAAAAGAACGAAATTATCCTTTTAAAGGTGCGAAACGATCAATTACCAGGGTCTTTCTTCTCCCAGGTGAATAAACTTACCTGTGGGCCCGTCTTCCCCGATCAAGGCCAGTTCTACACTTGTCCTGGCGCCATCCGATATTTCCATCGGTGCGCCCGCGCCGCCCATATCGGTCTTTGCATGTCCCGGATCTGCGGAATTAACTTTGATTCCAAACTTTTTCAGCTCGGCAGCAAGATGGATGGTTACTGCATTCAAAGCAGTTTTTGATGCATTGTAAGACAACCTTTTTACCTCTTCAAAAGGCCCATTTGGGTTGGCATGAGTGCCGAGAGATCCCAGGAGGCTAGAAAGATTTACAATCCGGGCATAACCACTAGCTTTTAATAATGGCAGCAGTTCGTTTGTAATGTAAACCAAGCTAAAAACATTAGTGCCGAAAACATACTGGAATTCTTCCTCGTCGGTTTCGACAGCTTTATTGACAAAGAAATCTCCCTTTGGCCCAACGCCTGCATTATTGATCAGGATGTCTAATTTGCCAAATTTTTCATTTATGAAGGCTGCTGCAGCTTTTCTGTCAGAAGGATTCGTAACATCAAGTTGTATTCCAAATGCATTGATCCCTGATGCTTTCAGTTTTGCAGCTGTTTCGTCTGCGACACCCTGGTTACGGCCGGTAACTATAACTGTTATACCCTTTTCTCCTAGTTGTTTAGCGGTCTCAAAGCCAAGTCCGCGATTTGAGCCTGTAATCAGGGCTACTTTTTTTTGATTATCCATTGTTGATTGATTTAGTTATTAGATTTAATATTCGCCCCATATATCAGCCTCTTTTATTTTTTGCTCAGTGTATGGCGGATATAAATGTTCTATTGAAAAATCTGTTGGAGTACCCAACACTGATTTTGGATGCGATAGCGAATCGAACCCGAACTTGCCATAATAGCTTCCTATACCAGATGAGCCCACTCCGCCGAATGGGAGTGTTTGAATGAAGAGTTGGATGTTCACATGATTAACTGCACCACCACCAAAGGACAGCGTGTGTTTCAGGTATTCGATGGTGTTTTCATCTTTACTGAAGATGTAGGCAGCGAGGGGTTTAGGTGCTCCTTTTATTTTATTAACGGCCGCTTTCAGGTCGCTATAAGGCATAATAGCCAGTATTGGTCCAAATATTTCGTCCTCCATGATTTTATCCGACCAGGAAGCAGGATAAACTAAAGTTGGTGCGAAGTAACGGGTATCTTCGTCATAGTCACCGCCGGCAATGACCTTTTGCGGGTCAATAAGAGAGGCGAGCCTTTTAACTGCTTTGACATTGATGATCTTTGAATAATCCGGATTATTCTTAGGGTCATCGCCATACATCTCAATAATCGCTTTTTTTGCTTCTTCATTAAATTCATTCACAACCGATTCATGAACATAAGCATAGCCAGGCGATGTACACCATTGTCCGCCCCACGCCATTGCGCCCCAAACAATTTTCCGCGCTGATTCAGCAATATTAGCCGTATGATCAATTATCGCAGGATTTTGGCCGCCGAGTTCAAGCAAAACAGGTGTGAGGTTTTCTGCCGCTGCTCTCATGATTACTTTTCCCACAGCCACGCTCCCGGTGAAGAATATGAAATTATAAGGTATTTTTAGCAGTTCGGTAACTTCCTCACGATCTCCGTCGCTTATACTAACAGCTTCTTCCTCGAAATACTTAGGTACAAGATCCAGCCATAAACGAGCAACTGCTGGAATTCCGGAACTTACTTTCAGCATAATATTGTTTCCAGCAGCCAGCGCTGAAGCGGCCGGATCAACTAATAAAATTATCGGACCATTGAAGGGCCCGATAATCAACGCCACGCCATAGGGATCACGGTAAATCATTCCTTTTCCGCCTACTGCTGAAAGGAATTTGGGGATACTAACCTCGACTGGTTTCATCCACTCAGAAAGCTGAGAGCGGCTATACCTGATGCTGGCGATTGACCCGTTTATCTCGGACTGCTGCTCTGCGTTACCCGTTTTGAAATCTTCGCCCAAAGCTTTGCAGAAAGCATCAAAATTTTCCGTTAGCATAGCCTCCATACGGTCCAGCTGTTCCACCCGCCACTCATAGGACTTAGTTATATCAGAATTGAAATATGCCTTTTGCTTCTCAAAAATAGCCTGAAAATTCTTCATGATTTTTTGTTTTTATAAATGCAGTAAAGGCTTGCAACTGATATGCCGACATTTATTTCACTTGTATACAGTACATTAAGAAGTGACGTTAAAAATCCTTTTATGGTATATCGTAAATTGAAGCCAGGTTTTACTAAATATAGAAACGGCTATTGTCTTGGATTTTTCGTTTTCAAGAAATGGTGACTACCTGTAGCCGCCCGTCATTTTTTTTTACCTAAGACATTTTTGAAACGCTGCCCAGCTATAAATGAAATTGACGTTTAATTTGCGTTTAATAGACATTTTTGTCTTATTTTTGAAGTTAATTTTTGTTTTAATAATAATAATACACGTTATATAGCCGAACATCTGTTTTAAAGGCGATTCGTTTGTGATTCTTATTTAAATAAGAGATGAAATTATCTTTTATCGAGAGGTATATCCGAAAGCCTGTTTGCGGCGTATGATTCTTATTTTAACTTTTTACATCTTTAGTAATGCACTATAACTTGCTGTTGTTTCTTATATTGGTTTCCGGAGCATTTTTGCTGATTATTTTTGCGCAAAAACTCAAAATATCCTACCCACTTTTCCTGGTATTGGCTGGACTTGCAATTAGTTATATACCCGGCATTCCCGTAGTTTCCATTGATCCGGATATGATCTTTTTAATATTTCTGCCGCCATTATTATATGAAGCTGCATGGTATACATCGTTGAATGATTTTGTAAAGTGGAAACGTGCCATCGGGCTCTTATCATTTGGCCTGGTTATTTGCACCTCGGTTATTGTGGCTTTTGCGGCGAAAAGTTTTATTCCGGGTTTTACTATGCCGCTTGGCTTTTTGCTTGGTGGCATAATTGCGCCGCCTGACGCCGTGGCTGCAGGCTCGGTTCTTAAAAATATTAAGGTTCCTAAAAGAATCATGACCATACTGGAGGGCGAAAGCTTGATCAATGATGCGTCCAGCCTGATTGTTTTTCGCTTCTCATTGGCGGCGGTAATTACGGGGACATTCTCTTTTCACCAGGCAGCGGTCAGCTTTTTTTTGGTAACAATCATGGGAATCGCGATAGGTTTAGGGATCGCGCACCTTATTTATTTAAAGCATCGCTTTATACAGTCTACCGCAAACGTGGAAGCCGCGTTTACCTTGGTCACACCTTACTTTATGTATCTGGCGGCAGAACAATTTCATTTTTCCGGTGTGATGGCTGTGGTTAGCGGCGGGTTATACATATCCTATCGTTCCCATGAGGTTTTTGCAAACGGCCAAACCCGTTTGCAAGCGGTAAATGTCTGGTCTACCTTGGTCATTATGCTCAATGCCTTGGTATTTATATTGATAGGCCTGGAATTACCTGTTATTATAAAAGGCCTGAATGGTTACTCTGTTATGAGCGCCTGGCTATACGGCATTTTTATAAGTGTCATTGTTGTTCTGGTACGTTTTTTATGGATGTACCCCGGTACATTCCTTCCGAGATGGCTTTTTAAAAGTATCAGGGATAATGAGGCAAGTCCTGGCTGGAAGGGGCCATTTGTACTTGGTTGGGCCGGGATGCGAGGAGTAGTATCGCTCGCTGCCGCCTTGTCCATACCCGCGGTTGTAAATCATGGCACCGCATTTCCTTTACGTAATCTGATAATTTTTATCACGTTTGTAGTCATACTGGTTACTTTAGTTTTGCAAGGTTTTACGCTGCCTTTCGTCATCAAGCTTATTAAGCTTCAGGAGATAGATCCTGTTGCCTCGGCAGAAAAGGAAGAAGCGGCAATTATGCTTAGGCTCGTACAGGTTGGATTAAAAAATATCGATGAAAAATATTTAAGCGCTGCAAACACAAATCCATTTGTTGAAAATCTTCGTATTGAACTACAAAATAGCAATGTCACGATAAGTGAGCGGTTAAATTCCCTGAGCGGTAGCGATGTAGCAGAACCCGAACTTGACCGATATAAGAAAATTTTAATGGAAATGTACCAATTGCAGCGGCAGGAACTTTACCGTTTAAGACGCCAGAAGTTGTTTAGTGATGCTGCGATCAGAAAACAGGAAATTCAAATAGACCTGACTGAAACCAAGATTTTTGGACACAGGAATTGATCAGTTCAAATGTGCCATCGCCCACCAAAGAATCATAGACACCTTTAAAAAGGGGCTCGTTTTTCGGCGTATCGCCGGTATTTAAGGCTAATTAAGATTGCAATTGTATAACCAACGACGAGAATAGGAATCGGTGATACCGCATAAGCCGTAATTGTATTATGGTATTCGGGGAAGGCTGATATAAAACTCGGAACCTTCACCTACTTTGCTATTAAGCCAAACTCGTCCGCCATGCCCTGCAATGATTTCCCTGACAAGGTAAAGGCCCATACCGTGACCTGCTGCCCCGCTTTCCTGAGCGCCGACGCGACTGAACCTGGTAAACAATTTATCCTGATCCTCTTCGCTGATCCCCTCTCCCTGATCTTTTACGCAAATCTCCACAGCTTCAACACTACATTTGCAACATATTTCGATCTTTGATTTAGGCGAAGAATATTTAACCGCGTTACTGATGAGATTGTGAATCACCTGTCTTATCTTGAGCTGGTCAGCGTTAATAAACATAGGTAAAATTCCTTCATCATACCGGAAACGATGGCACAAGGTATTTCGCGTCCAATGGTCGACTACCTCACTAATTAGCGACGACAGATCGAATCTTTTAGGATATAGCTTTAAACTACCCGTTTCAATTGACGTGAGGTTTAGAAAATTGTCCATGAGCAAGTTCATGTTGTCTACTTCTCTGACTGCTAAACTCAAGTACTTACCCATGTCCGAACCCTTGTTTCTATTGGTCTTTTCTGCCAGTTGGATGTATAATTTTATAGTTGTCAATGGTGATTTTAACTCATGGCTAACCATTGCAAGCAAATCTGTTTTTTTTAACCCCGTTTCCTCTGCCTCAGGCAATTCTGTAATTGCTCCTATAATTCGGATAGGTGTTTTAGAATTATTAAAATCTACATAACCGTTTAGCCGAATCCGTCTTAGTTCACCTTCGTGACCAGCCTTGAGGGCTAATTCATGTGTAAACCTGTTGCCTGTTGAAAAAGAATTTTTCAACTTGAATAAAAATTCCCGAATTTGAGACTGCACCATACGCTTAAAAATATGAGATAGAGATACTGGATATTCTTTATTAACAGCAAAAATCTCTTTCGCTCTTTCGCATAGGGTGATCTCCATTGTGTTTAAATTGACATCCCAAAATCCTAAATCTGAAAAATCAACTTTCTTCACGGGTAGTTCTTCGGTCATCATCATGTTTGTTTTTCGTGTATTATCTTTAACCTATTAAGGTACGTTACAATTTAAACTAATCTTATGCCGGATTTTAAAAACTTATTAATTAGATACTTACGATGATTTTCAAGATTTTAAGAAATGATATTTCGTTAAATTAAATACATCTTTACCGATATAAAATAAATGTCGATCCGATCAAATGATAAACCACCGTTGTGGCAAATGACAAAATATTGACAGTCGCTTACTTATACATAAGTAGGTATGTATTATATTTGCAGCGTTAATTTTGAAAATGAATAATACACAGGAACAGATTGTTAAACTTGGCAGGGATTTTATTCAAACTTTTGGATATAACTCATTTAGTTTTAAGCAAATTGCTGACGTATTAAACATCAAGAATGCAGCAATTCATCATTATTATCCTACGAAAGAAGATTTGGGATTGGCCGTAATCGAAAAAGACAAGTCTGATTTTATGGCCTTAGCGAAAGCATTGCAAGTTGCGTCACCAACTGAAAAAACAAATGCCATTATCAATCTTTATAGAAATTACTATAATGATGGTAAAAAGCTTTGTATGATAAGTACGTGCGGATCAATATTTGAGCAGCTATCCCCCAAAATGCAATCTGCAACCAGGGAACATCTTGATACAATTTATTCTTGGTTGGAAGAGGTTTTTCAGAAGGGAGCAGACACTAAGGAATTTCATTTTTCCGAGACTGCAAAAGAAATGAGTACCCGCTGGATCGCCAATTTGCCGGGAGCATTGATTACAGGGCGAATACGCGGGAGAGAATATCTTGAAAATTCCTTGAATCAGCTTAGCGCTTCCTTGAATACAAAATAAAAAAATTTACTCAAATTACTTACTTACTAATAAGTAAGCAATAGGCTTTTATTCATAATATATAACAATTAAAATAAACAACATGAACATTTCAAAGAAAACTGTTTTGATCACGGGCGGAGGATCAGGCATAGGTCATGAAACAGCCAAATTACTAAGCGCGAAAGGAAATAAGGTTCTTATTATTGGAAGAAATGGCGGCAAACTTGAAAGAGCCGCGAACGGTTTACCAGGCGTTTCGACATTCGAAGCAGATATCACGAAAAAAGAAGATGTGATAAGGCTGATCGAAAAAATTAAAACTGATTATGCGGACTTAAGCGTAGTGATCAATAATGCCGCGGCAGCCAATGTATATAAACATTCAAATGAATCTGATTCATTTGAAAAAGCAAGTGAAGAAATCAACACGAATTATTTATCCGTGATTCGTTTGAATGAAGCCTTATTACCCCTGTTAAAGAGTCGGCAGGAAGCTGCGATTGTAAATGTAACTTCTTTAGTTGCCTTTGCACCGGTAACCGTTATCCCTACCTATTCTGATACTAAAGCTGCACTTCATTCTTACACATTAACATTAAGACATACCCTTGCTATCGACAGCTCAATTAAAGTATTTGAGTTAATGCCCCCATTAGTTAACACAGAATTCTCTAAAGAAATTGGCGGGGAGGCTAATGGAATGCCGTCACATGAAGTCGCCCAGGCGTTGGTCGATGGAATAGAAAATGACGTCTTTGAGATCCATGTCGGACAAACAAAAGATTTTCGCGAATTCTTTTTCTCGAATCCGGCTGAAGCCTTTGCAACTTTAAACCAAGCTTAGCATTAACTTATTCCTGATTGCGGCCTATCCACAACATAGATCCGCAATCAGGTAATTCTTAATTGAAAGCTTATGCCTCATCACGTACCTGTATCCTGGTCGTCCTGCGGTAATATCAGCTGAATCTGGCGGGCAGTGTATATTTTTCAGAAACGATTTAATTGCCGAAAATTAATTGTAGCATCACCTGAGGCCATTTTCAAGATCAGATAGTTAATTCGTCTTGTTGATTCAGTAATTCAAACGAGCTTTTATAGATAGGACCAAAACAGCCAATCAAATCAGCTTTAAAAATAATACCTACCCTGAGCGCTCTCAGTCCGGCAACGCCCTGTAGATCCTCCAGTTCGAAATGTTCAACATCATTATCCAGAACTTTTAGGTTTTGAAGGACGTGGATGTAACGATAATATTCTTTTTGCTCTTCATCTTTTGCATATACAATAGTCAACTTTTCTTTAGTGGTAATTCGACTTTCGCTGCCCTTTATGTGAGCCTTATCAATTCTTTTTTTAATTACTTCGTATCTGATATCGTCTGTTCCGTCAAGATCAAAATGCTGCTCATCCATCCTAAACCTGATATTGATTGGTGTACTGTAAACGAGAACCAAGGAAGTTAAGCCTAAGTGGTAAGGCAAACTATCCTTTAAATTTCGTTCCTCCATTTCCATTTCGACGGTTACCAGTAGTTGCCAAAGTTTTATTCGCTGCAATACGGTTTGGTCAAATCCGTGGTCAGGATAAATAGACTCACCGATATAAAGATTATGTTCAACGCCGTCTGTTTTAAAGCGCTCATAATAATGAGGGAAAAATCGCTGGATCTCCTCATGCCTTTTATCAAGGATAGCCGTTACCTTATTATTGATCAACAGCAGGGTTTTTTCATAATCGCGTCTTTTAGTATAAAATTCTCCCGTGAACCGGTCTGATTTCAATAAGTAAGTTTTGATGCTAATTGATAAGGCTCGGTTGAGTGATTGCAAAGATAATAGCTGGGGGTGCACCGCTATGTCCAACCATTTTTGAACCTCCTGTTCCATGCCAGATTTAATTCCGGATGATAGTTCGTCGGAAAGCAATCTGAGCCGTTTCAATATAACCTCATCAGCTGATAGGAGGTCCATCTTTGATGCCTGGTTAAAAATCAATAAAAGATGACTAACCTGATTTTCCAGATCATGTTGAACGCTTTGATTACGTGTAATTGAAGAATTCTGAACATCGACCTGTCCGTATAAAGGATACACATCCTGAAATTTAATTTCTTTGAGATTGTAGTCCCTTCCGGAATCGGTTATTTGAATAAAATTGTAGGCCTCCTGCTCAAACTTCCAGTTAACGCTCGGATGTAGCTTGGTGTAATTATTTTGAATTACAGCGCGTAACCTATTTTTAAATTCTGACACCTTGCGATCAACGGCGTCCGCCAAAAATGGCATTACAGTTTCCAGCCTGTTTGCATTGACACTATTAAAATCGTTTAATCTTGGCGAAGCGAGTTCAAAAAAAGCCAAGAGGGCGCCATTTTTTATAATTGGCGCCAAAATAAAACTGCCGACATTCAATAACTTGAAATTTTTTCCTATAGAAGAGTCAGGATACGCTCTGTCAAATTCATCCACATCCGCAATGGTGTAATAGGTATTATCGTTTAGATATTTATTATAGGCGTTTTGGAAAAAACTTTTTGTGATTTCGATATCATTTTTTTCCAAAAGAATAAAGCTTTCAATCTGTTGACCGAGAGAGATGTTTCTGAATTTACCATTTAATTCATCGTAAGAGGTGAACCCGATTTTTACCTCGGGAATCCTAAAGATAGATTTAAAAACGGCCTCCATTCTTGAATGAAGATCCGGATCATCACTGTTGCCAAGCAAATCTCCCTTTAATAAAGAAACCGCATTTTCAATGGTCACATCGATCAGGGTCATGATGGCAAAGCCTTTCATTAACCAAGTCTCCTTCGGAAATTTTTCCTTCCAAAGATCGAGTCTGTCATAGCTATTTAGGAGCAACTTAATCTCCTTGTCAGATAATTTCGGCGGTTCTTTTAGATAAACGATTTCTAAAAAGTCCGCATTATAGATAATGCGGTAATGTTTTATATAACCGTCTGAGGAGGGAATATCGTAAAATAGCGGTTTGGTAAAATCTACGCTTGTGCCATAGAATCGGTTTAGGATCAAACAACAGCTAAAAATATAAAACTGGTGGTCATCGAAATTGCGAATTTTGATTGCAAAATCTGGACCTGCCGCATTTAGTATTTCATCGAATCGTTTAGAGTAATTGAAGATCAAACCCTGGTAAGGGATACTGATAGCTTTAATTTCATTTTTGGATAACAAAGCGGGGAACAACCCGCTCAATAGCCTGCTAATCAACTCTGCGTTTTTCTGTAGTTGGCGGATTGTTGTGATACCATCTCTGAGCTCCGAGTGAAGCTTGACTTCATCAAGTAAGGTTTTTACGGACAAATCGTTATTTTCGGCGAGATCTGCTTCAAGATGATCTATCAACTTGTGAAACGAAAGGTGGATCTGAAAAGGATTATCCAAAAACCTCGGAAGTATCATATTTCTCATATTCAATTTTTCATAACAGATTAAACTATCGTTTTCCCGAATATTACATAGCTTATCAATAATTTTTGCGGATCAATAATCTTCAACATCGGGATACTATTACGGCACCTAATCATTGACCGCTGAAGTTCCTTCTGATCCGGCCTTCAATCATTCCCTAACATCGTTAGCTTTAGTTTTCTGCCCAGCAAAGCTCGTAATCCAGATACTATCAAATCGCCGCATGGATTTAATTTGGATGTATTATTCCACTCAAAAGTTATAAAAAAAGACCACCTGCGGATGTCGGTAAAGATAGATCAATTTGCATTAATAGACAACAATGTCTTTTTTTACGGAAGTCGCTTTATCGCATTGACCCAAACTTTTACAGGTTTTAATAAAATTTTGACGCGCGCGATTAACTTGATGACTGCATTTCGTTAAAGAATTCTTCAATTCACTATATATAGTTAATGAAAGTGTTGATTTTTCTATTAATGTATTGTATGTCAATACATTAATACTCGGCATGTTGTTAGTTCAATGTTATCGATAGCGTAAGTTTAGTTTTCTTGCGCTTAAGGGAAAAATAACGGTTATAGCATGCGAAATAACTTATTATTAATTGAGGATAATCAAAATTCTGTAAGGTTTACACAAGCTGCAGTTAGCATTGCAAAACACTGCAAAGCCAATATTGTGCTTTGTCAGCGGCAAACATCCATGGGGAGTACGAAACTGGTGCCCGCGGGTTTCGCAAACGATCTCTCGTACAAGGAAGATGATATGCCTGAGCCTTGGTTGATATTTCCTAATGTGAATTGGCATCATCACCCCTCGTTCTACCAGTAATCACATTCAAAATCTAAGATTTATATAAAAGCTAAAACCAGAAAACATGAAAATTAAATATCTCCCTCTATTAGCAATCCTTTACGGGTGCTCCGAGAAGCCGGCCACGCAACAGGCTCAAGTTCAGAAATTACCTGTGATACAAATCAGTACTCAGAATGCTACTACCTATCAAGACTACCCTGCCTCAATTGAAGGTGCTGTTAATGTAGAGATAAGGCCGCAAGTATCCGGTATCCTTGATAAGATATTTGTTGATGATGGTGCCTATGTAACCAAAGGACAATCATTATTTGAGATCGAAAGGGCTCCCTTTATCGAAAAGCTAAATAATGCCCGCGCGAGTCTGCGCGCCGCCCAGGGCGCTCTGGCGAGTTCCCAGCTGGAAATAGATAAACTGACCCCTCTTGTCCAAAATAGGGTGGTTTCAGATTATCAATTGAAAACCGCTGAATCTGCAAAGGAGGTAGCTATGGGTAGTCTGGAACAAGCCAAAGCGGATGTTGCCACCGCGCAAATAAATCTTGGCTATACCTTGATCAAAGCTCCGGTTAACGGTTATATTGGCCGCGTTCAACGGAAGCAGGGAAGCTTAGTTGGCCCGGCAGATCCAACTGCCTTAACTGATCTGTCTGACGTGCATCAGTTGCACGTATTCTTCGCGCTCGGGGAATTTGATTTCATTCGATTTAAATCCCAATATCCGGGTAAAAAATTAGCCGATAAACTTAGAAATGTTCCTCCCGTCGATTTGATCTTGGCGAATGATAGCGCCTTTGCTAAAAAAGGGAGAATAGATGTGATCAATGGACAGTTTGATAACAATACCGGCGCTATAACATTGCGGGCGGTCTTCAAAAATGATGATGGCCTGTTGCGTTCCGGAAATACTGGAAAGATCAGATTAGGATTAAAGTTTGGCAAGGAAATGATCGTGCCACAATCTGCTACGCTGGAAATGCAGGATCAGACTTTTGTGTTTCTGGTTACCCCTGGAAATAAAGTTACTAAACAAATCATTACTATAATAGGTAAGAGCGGAACAAATTACATTGTGAAGGACGGAATTAATCCGGGTGATTATATCGTCTATAGAGGCTATGAGCACTTGCGTGAAGGGGACGCGATAGAACCTGAAAAAACTGAAGCCGCTAATCAACTTGCGAACAACTAAAACGACTAATCATGCTAAAAAAATTCATAGACAAACCAGTCCTTGCGACCGTAATATCCTCCCTGCTGGTGATTCTTGGGATTATTGGGATGTTGAATCTTCCCCTTGAACGATTTCCGGATATTGCGCCGCCTTCCGTGCAGGTGACGGCGACCTATCCAGGTGCGAACGCCGAAACAATCCTGCGTTCAGTTGCGCCGTCTCTTGAAGAAGCAATTAATGGCGTAGATAATATGACTTATATGAGCTCAGTTGCGAGTAACGACGGATCACTGGTCATATCTGTTTATTTTAAATCTGGAACTAACCCGGACCAAGCTGCAGTAAATGTTCAAAATAGAGTTACGCAAGCAACAAGTCAATTACCTGCTGAAGTGGTCCAGCGAGGAATTGTTACTCAGAAAAAGGTAAACAGTTTGTTATTGGTAACCACCCTCTATTCACAAAGCCCGCATTTTGACCAGAAATTCTTGGCCAACTATGCAGAAATTAATATCATTCCTGACTTAAAACGTATCCAGGGAGTCGGAGAAGCTACGCTGATCGGTGGCAGCAAGGACTATTCAATGAGGATATGGCTAAAACCTAACCAGCTTGCTGCATATCATATGTCAGCACAGGAAGTCCTTGACGCGATCGCTGACGAAAACCTCGAAGCCGCGCCTGGTAAATTCGGAGAAGGTAGTAAGGAAGCTTTCGAGTACGTTATTAAATACGATGGGAAAAATAACAAACCTGAACAATATGAAGACATTGTCATCCGTGCTAATCCAGACGGTTCAGTTTTAAAGTTAAAAGATGTTGCAAGGGTTGAACTCGGAACTTATAGTTATAATGGCTTTGTTTCATTAAACGGGAGTCCTGGAGTAAACATTATTTTATTTCAGCTGCCAGGCGCGGACGGGAATGCAATCCAGATCGAGGCCGCGAAATTATTCAAAAAATATCGCGCAAACTATCCGAAAGGAGTGCTTGACCATGTTATCTATAACACTAAAGATGCGCTCGATATCTCTATAGAACAAGTACAACATACCCTGCTCGAGGCTTTTGTTTTGGTATTTATCGTAGTTTTTGTTTTCCTTCAGGACTTCAGATCCACTTTGATCCCGGCGATAGCAGTTCCTGTAGCAATAGTGGGTACATTTTTCTTTATGTCCGTGTTCGGGTTCACAATCAATTTGCTGACTTTGTTTGCGTTGGTACTGGCGATCGGAATCGTGGTGGACGATGCCATCGTAGTTGTAGAAGCGGTGCATTCAAAAATGGATTCAGAACACATCGGGCCAAAAGCGGCGACGCTGGCCGCAATGCACGAAATCACAGGTGCAATTATTTCTATTACATTAATTATGTCCGCTGTTTTCCTGCCGATTGGGTTGATGAAAGGGTCTACCGGTTTGTTTTACCGCCAGTTTGCTTTTACACTGGCGATCGCCATCGTAATATCCGCAGTAAACGCGCTGACCCTCAGCCCTGCGCTATGCGCGTTAATTTTAAAAGACAAGCATATGAGCGAAAATGGGCAAGTGAAAAAGAAAACTTTCAAACAGCGTTTCTTTACCGCCTTTAACGTGGGGTTTACGAATTTAACGACAAAATATGTCGGTAGCCTTGGTTGGCTGATTAAAAGGAAATGGCTGGCCTTAGGTGGCTTAGTATTGATAGCTTTTTTTACCGTGGTGATGGTAAAGAGGACACAGACCGGCTTCATTCCGACTGAAGATATTGGTTTTGTCGCCGTTGCTATTACCATGCAGCCAGGAACTTCTTTGGAGCGAATGAAACAATTGTCCGACGAATCAGAAAAGTTGCTTTCTGAGATGCCTCAGGCCGAAAAAGTGAATTCTTTAACAGGTTTCAACCTGCTTACTTTTTCGAATAGTCCATCATCGGACCAAGTGTTTATAATCCTTAAACCGGAGAATAAGCGAGGCCCGGTAAAAAGTATTCCAGATATTATGGCAGCAATTGCGGCTAAACTTGCGACTATTAAAGGGGAGGATAGCTTTGTCTTTGAGTTCCCTTCGATAGCAGGGTATAGCAGCGTAGACGGGCTAGACATTATATTGCAGGATAGGACGAGTGAGCCGAATCTTTTAAAGTTCGGTGGTATATCGGACAAATTCATAGCAGATCTGATGAAGCGCAAGGAAATTGCTTTTGCTTTTACCACTTTCAGAGCCGACTACCCGCAATTTAATTTGCAAATCGACAAACTGAAAGCCAAGCAATTAGGAGTCAGCATCCGGGACATCTTATTGACTATGCAGACCTATTTCGGAAGTATCCAGGCATCAGACTTCAACAGGTTCAGCAAATACTACAGGGTCGAGGTGCAGGCAGACGTGCAATTTAGGAATGATCCCTCGAAGATGGCGGGTATATATGTCAAGAATCACAAAGGGGAAATGCTACCTATCAATACGCTTGTTCATTTAAAAAAGGTGTATGGCCCGGAAACTGCCACCCGTTACAACCTCTTTAATTCTATCGAAATCACAGCCCTTCCTAAAAAGGGATACAGTACGGGCGACGCGATCAAAGCCGTTCAGGAAGTTTCTCAAAGTTTGCCTGATGGCTATTCACAGGAATTCTCTGGTTTAACCAAAGAACAAATCGCTTCCGGAGGACAAGCCATTTTTGTATTCACCCTATGTCTTATTTTTGTGTATTTCCTGCTTTCGGCACAATACGAGAGCTATATTCTTCCGTTTGCGGTAATTCTATCAATTCCTACGGGGATATTTGGTGTGTTTGCTGCAATTGGACTTACCGGTATTGAAAACAACATTTATGTACAGGTTTGTATCATCATGCTTATCGGTTTGTTAGCCAAAAATGCGATCCTGATCGTCGAATTTGCCGTGCAACGCCGAAGGGCCGGGCATGAACTGGTCAAATCGGCTATTGAAGCCGCCGGTTTGCGAATTCGCCCCATCATTATGACTTCGCTGGCATTCATCGTGGGTATGATTCCGATGATGGGGGCACATGGCCCTTCAGCTAATGGCAATCATTCCATCAGCGTTGGGGCCGCCGGCGGGATGTTGTGCGGCGTGGTTTTCGGGCTTTTCATTATACCAGTACTCTACGTTGTTTTCCAATCCCTTCAGGAAAAAATTACCGGGAAGCCAAAATTGAAATCACTTGAACACGATGAAGAGGAAATTTTAATACTTAACTGACCATGAAATCATTAAATAAAAAACACACCATATGGTCAACAGGTGCCATCCTGTTGACTTGCGCGATCTTTGTATCGTGTAAGATATCAAAGGATATTGCTGTTCCCGATGCAGCGCTACCGGCCAATTATATTTCCCAAGGGCAAGCAGACACAACGTCTGTCGGTAAATTACCCTGGAAGGAATTTTTTGCAGACGAACAATTGAAGCAGTTAATCGCTGATGCGCTGGAGCATAACTATGATTTACAGTTCGCGCTTAAAAATATAGATGCAGCAGCTTTAACGCTTAAACAAGCGAAATTGGGTAATATACCAACGGTCGACCTATTGGCCACAGCTTCAAGCAGCCGCCCATCCGATAATAGCCTGAATGGGCTTTCTTTAAGTCAGTATTTAAGTACCAAACATATTGAGGATTATACACTCGCGGTTCAGATTAGCTGGGAGGCAGATATATGGGGGAAAATCAGGAGTCAGAAAGCAGCCGCGCTGGCGTCCTTTCTAAACACACAGGAAGCGCACAAAGCAATACAAACCGAACTGGTTAACAGTGTTTCGAAAGGCTACTATAACCTGCTAATGCTGGATGATCAAATGGCCATAGCCAAACAGAATGTATTGCTGAATGATTCCACGCTAAAGATGATAACTTTACAATATCAATCGGGTCAGGTTACTTCGCTGGCGGTTCAACAAGCACAGGCTCAAAAACTGACGGCACTGGAACTTATCCCTCAATTTGAAAAACAGATCGCCGTTCAGGAAAATGCCATTAGCATTTTATGCGGCCATTATCCTGGCGAGATAAAGAGAGATGTAAACCTTAATAACATACTTATTTCAGATAAACTTGAAGCCGGTGTCCCCTCAGATTTGCTTAGCCGCAGGCCTGATGTTCGCCAGGCAGAACTCGCTCTTTCAAAGGCAAATGCAAACGTTGGTTATGCCAGAGCGAATATGTATCCTTCCTTAACTATAACTGCCCAAGGCGGATTGGACGCTTTCAAAGCCAGTAACTGGTTCAATATTCCAGCATCATTATTCGGGACGGTAATCGGAGGGATAACTCAGCCGCTTTTTCAGCAAAAAAGATTGAATACCTTTTATAAAGTCGCCCAAATCAACCGGGACCAGACTGTACTTCAATTTCGTCAATCGGTATTGATAGCGGTGGAGGAGGTATCTGACGCGCTGGTAGAGATGAATAAGTTGAAACAACAACAATTTTTGGCTGCTGAACGAACCAATACATTGATTGTTGCCGCACAAAATTCGCAGCTTCTCTTTAAAAATGGTCTGGCGAACTATTTAGAGGTCATCACGGCGCAAAGTAATGTTTTACAAAGTCAGCTGCAATTAGCTGCCGTAACGAAAGCTCAACTTGATGCTTCGGTTGATTTATACCGCTCTTTAGGCGGCGGTTGGAATTGATCGCGAGAATGGTAATTAAAACTCAGACTTTAACCTTCTAATGGCTAATTGCGAAGCGATTCCACTTGTAGCTATGATGGCAAATATTATGATTACCTGTAAAAGCGCTTTCTGCAAATGCTCAGAGAAGTTAATCGGATACAAAGAAAATATCCTTCGAGGTTTAGCCTTATTTGGGCCAGCTATTTTCCATTACTAACCGTTTTTATGGACAAATCAAACAGTCAATAACTCTTCAATTATAATTTAACATATTAAGTTCAACATGGAATACAGACAGTTAGGAGACTCGGGATTAAGGGTGCCGGTATTAAGTTTCGGTACGGCGACATTTGGCGGTGGCAACGAATTTTTCAAAGCCTGGGGAAGCACTAATGTAGCTGAAGCAACGCGCCTCAGCTAAAACGGTTAGATAAGGCCAGCGAGGTAATTCCCATTTATCCCTATTGGCACCAGCGTCAATTTTCCGAGCTAAATACCCCCCGATTATATAGTCAGCGTTGAAAATAATATCTTATAAATGGGAATTAAAGCCGTTTCATGGCAAATCATGAAACGGCTTTTAGTATAGAGGATGTCTTCTTTGAACTATCAGTTAATGCATCAATAAATAGTAAATGCTCAGATTAAAAAAACGTAAACAAATCAAGATCTAACTGGTAATAAGCGCTCAACCATTAAGCTTTTGGTTTTGCGCCTTCCACTATGACGCCAGTATAAACCGCCCCATCAAATCTATGTTGGATGATTTCCTGGTAGGCCGGGCTATTGTACCAGTCCTCTGCGTCTTTAAAAGACGGGAACTCTAAAATTACCACGCCCTCTACTTCGGGCCCTTCGATAACCTTTTGTTCTCCATAGGCAACGACAGGTTTGAAGGTAACGCCTTCCATGGCGGTTGGCAGCAAATTGATATAAGTATCCAATTCGGCCTTGTTAGTTGTTTTTTCACGAATGAAAACGATGTAAGCTGACATAGTTGTTGTTGTTAAATTAATAATGTTTTTTAGTTCAAATGATACGATTCGCCTCGATCTTTTACGATGCTGAATCATAACCACCGCAAAATAGATAATTTTGTCTATTTTTGACAATGGACTTTTTTTTAATGACACTGTACTGGAAATTTCGAGGTTATTAACAAAAAGATTAAACCATAACTGAATAATACCACATGGTATATTGATCAATTGTTGTATTTTTACCGTCTATTTTTAATTAGTCTAAATAAATGATTTGTACTTTTCAACCTTTTATCACCAGGAAATTGGCGTCCCTTGCCAGTTTAATCATGATCTTCTTAGGAATAAACACTACAGTTTATGCACAATTGTCAAAGGGAATAATCAAAGGAAAAGTCGAAACTTCCGACGGGAAGGCCGCGGATAACGTTTCTGTAACTCTCAAAGAAACAGGAAATGGAACCATTACCGATGATTATGGCAACTTTGAACTCAGAACAACAGCTGGTCATTATACCCTCATCATCTCGCAGGTGGGCGCCCAGAAGCAGTTTGTTCCCGTGGATGTAGTTGCAGGGCAAAATACCACCGTGCCCACTGTCAAACTAAATATCAACAACAACGGGCTTCAGGAGGTTACCATTAGTTCCGGCCGTACCAATAAATTTACCCGTAAAGCAAGCAGTTATGTTACCAAAATGGCCCTTAGCAATATGGAGAACCCCCAGGTTTATACCAGCATCAGCAAAGAACTGTTAAAAGATCAGCAGATCAATAATATTGATGATGCATTGAAAAACGCCGCTGGCGTAACTAAATTGTTTGAGGCCACCAGCCGTGCAGGTTCCGGGGGTACCCAATTTGTGCTGCGCGGTTTTGCAACACAGGCTAAACTCAGGAACGGGCTTGCAGGAAATATCACTACTGTAACGGATGCAGCTAACGTAGAGTCCGTAGAAGTGATCAAAGGCCCCTCGGCTACTTTATTTGGCAATTCACTTACCTCCTACGGCGGCATGATTAACCGGGTAACCAAAAAGCCATTTTCTGCAACAGCAGGCGAAGTGTCCTACTATGGAGGCAGCTATGGCCTTAACCGTATCAGCGCCGATTATAACACACCGCTTGATTCTGCTGGGAAGGTACTGTTCAGGGTGAATACAGCTTATAATTATCAGAATAACTTTCAGGATAACGGTTTCAGGCGTAGTTTTCTTTTGGCTCCATCATTCTCGTATAAAGCAAACGATAAATTAGCGTTTAACCTGGATGCCGAGTTTAACACCCTGCAAAGCGGCGGAAGCCAGTATCTTTACATCTACACAAGTGCCACCTCTCCCATATCTGCTTTGGGTGTCAATAACGCTGGGCAGGTGCCTATCAATTACAAAAGTTCATTCTCTGGCAATGATGTGCAAAAGACTGGGCAAAACGCAAACGTGTTTGGGCAGATGAATTACAAGATCTCCTCAAACTGGAAATCACAAACCAATTTTAGTGTTACCACCAGCTCATCAAAAGGATCGGCTCCTTATTTTTACCTCATTCCGGGCAGTACCGTTCGTTCGCTTACCGGTTCAGCATCTTACACCGATCCCTTATACCTGGAACGCATGGTATGGGAACCCCAGGGAACCGACCTGAATGCCGAATTACAGGAAAATATCACGGGCGACTTTAAGGTACGCGGTTTAAGGAACCGGATTACCGCAGGTTTGGATTACTTTCATGCCCACACCAACATTACCTTTAACCGTTTTGCTAACGTTACGCCAAAAGGCACAAAGATCAATGACCTGTTTGATTTTGTGAGCATTACCAACCCTGGTAACAACTATTATAACTTTAATGAAAACAAGGTTGACTCGGCATATGCAAACCGGCCGGCCGGAACAGTATTAACCAGCAAAGCCGATACTTACACTTACAGCGCCTATGCTGCCGATGTGTTGAATATTACTGACAATTTGCTTGCATTGCTTAGTTTACGTATAGACAGGTTCCAGAACGAGGGAATTTTAAACAACTCTACCAATGTAACATCTCCCGGATACGGACAAACAGCTTTGTCGCCAAAATTTGGTTTGGTTTACCAGATCATACCGGAAAAAGTCTCACTTTTTGGAAACTACCAAACAGGGTTTACCAACAAAACCGGTACTGACTTTGAAGGTAAAAACTTTAAACCTGAACACGCCAATCAGTCAGAAGGCGGTGTAAAGTTTGATCTGCTTAATGGCAGACTGAGCGGCAACGTAAGCTATTACAATATTAAGGTGGTTGATATTATACGTGTTTATGACCCTAGTCCCCAGCTGTCTATCCAGAATGGTACCCAACGCAGCCGCGGCATTGAGGCAGAAGTGGTAGCCAATCCATTTGCCGGGTTCAATGCAATTGCAGGTTACGGATATAATGATAGCAAATATATTAATACCAGTACTGCCTTGAACGGCCGCAGGCCAACTTCTGCCGGTCCGGCACGTTCGGCTAACCTTTGGATGAGCTACCGCATCAGCAATGGCGCGGTTAAAGGACTGGGCTTTGGAGCTGGTGGCAATTATGCAAGTGATGTTTATGCCTTAAACAGCGCAACTGCGGGTGTGTTTACACTGCCCGCTTATACGGTTTATAATGCAGCTGTATTCTATGATCAATCGCGCTACCGTATTGGTTTAAAAATGAATAACATTGGCGATAAACATTATTGGGTGGGCAGCGGCACGATGAACCCTCAGATGCTGCGCGAGCTTATTGCAAATGTGACATTTAAATTTTAAGACCATCAATAATATGAGGCCTTTTAAAAAGACGATATTGTTTGTACACCGCTGGCTCGGATTTATTTCCGGGCTGGTGGTTTTTGTCGTTAGTGTCACCGGCTGCATCTTTTGCTTTCAGGATGAAATTCAGGATGCCCTGTACAGCTACCGCAAGGTAATGGTGCAGGACAAGTCGATGCTGAAACCATCGGTATTTCTACATTCAGCCCTCAAAAAGTACCCGGAAGGGAAAGTGACCTCGGTGCTTTATTTTGGTGATAACCGATCGGTGCAGGTAAGGGTTAGTAATAAAAACGTTATCCATTCCCTCTTTTTTAATCCCTACAACGCGCAATTTCTGTATGACCAGGACTTCAAGAGCAGCTTTTTTAACCAAGTAAAAAACATACACCTGTACTGTTTTATGCCGCCTAAAATCGGAGCAGCCGTAAGAAACATTTGCGTGATCATTTTTGTGGTATTGATGATCACGGGCATTATCCTCTGGTGGCCCAAACGCAGATCTGACCGTAAACGCAGCTTTACCATCAAATGGAAGGGTAAATGGCGCAGGGTGAACTATGACCTGCACAACGTGCTCGGCTTTTATGCTGCGGCCTTTATACTTATTATCGCATTGAGCGGTCTGAATATGGCTTATGAAAGTTTGGGCAGAAGTGTTAAGCAGATGCTGAACGGCGGAAAGGAATATCCCTTTGAAGTAAAAAAGATTAAATCAGATACCATGCAAACCGGCCAGGCTTTGAAAATAACCGAAGTGATGGATCTGGCCTATGATACGGTGAAGCAAAAATCTGCAGCCGCGCAAATGTTGATCATGATACCCGGTGCTGCAAAAAGCGCAACAGTAAGCGTGACTGCATACCCCCAGGCTTTACACTTTAGCCATAATGATGGGTATAATTTTGATAAATACAATGCAAAACTATTACGTTACCTGCCTTTTGGAGATAAAAGCGCCGGGTTTAAATTCAGCAATATGAATTATGATATCCATACCGGGCAGATAGCGGGCCTCGCTGGCAAAATTATCGCGTTCCTGGCCAGTCTTATCAGTGCATCGCTCCCTATCACCGGCCTCATTGTTTACCTGGCTAAAAAAGGAAAAAAGAAAAAGCCGGTGCGGCTTGCATCAACTCTATAATGGGTTTATTTAACGACTATCCTTGCAAAGAGGTAACCAAAGAAACAAAAACCGAATCAGGCCTTATTTAAAGCGCAAACAGTCAATATCGGTGGCGTAATCATGACTATTCCCTTATTTCAAACACCATTTTATCTGCATGAACATCGTCATTTTGTGCTTAAATATGCAAATTCATTTTACCTACTGGTGAAATATCCAATCATTCCTGGTTTAAATATTGGATATCTTTGCCGTATGAAAGATCAAGGGATCCAGGAAAAGTTGTATAAGGATGTGCTGGAAAAAAGGGGTGTCAAATTGTCGGGCATTCAGGATGAGAAATTTCGTTACGCGTGTATGAAAGCCGTTGCCGAAAATCCAGAATTCCGCTATTTTGATCAGATGGCGGCTTGCCATATCTACCTAAATTTTATCTTAAACAACCCGGAGGTTGACCTTGGCCCGGTCAAACGGCCAAATATTAAATAAGGTTGTGCGCAAAAAATTGAGGGAAGTTTTCCTTGAAGATTATCTCTTGGTAAACCACGACGATCACTTCAATTTCGTCCCGGCTATATTTAGCCTGAAGCCTTTCTGCATAGAACAGGTTCCCATCGTCCAAATCTTCGAAAGCTTTAATCACTTTCTTATCTTTGAAAAAATCCTCAATCTTAAAATTGACAGGATCCCCGGTTTGCGGGATGTGTGGCGGATTTTCAATGATGATATTTTGCGGGCCATTGTATTCCGGATAGAAGAAATTGGTGTCGAATTCAAAGCGAACGATCGTTTTCATAAGCGATGGTTAATGATTAAATTTCGGTATTAAAATTTGAATAAACAATAATAATCCTTCCATTTTCAGTCTTAAAGATTCGTAAAAGGGTGTTTTTCTACTCACTAAGTCGCGGAATCACAAGCTATGGCGTGCACAGGTTTGCAGCCAACTATAAATTGCTTAGCATAACAGACAAAAATATATCAAGACGTAGTCATTGAATTCAACCGTTATTCGACTACAGTACTTTGAATTCGGCTTAAAATCATTGTCTGTAAGACTTGTTTATAAGGTACATCTAAAAACACAAATATAGCAACAAGAGGCGCAAAAGTGAAAGGGACTCCGTATCGAAGCAACCGCGCGGACTGATAAACGGAGCAAAAAAGAAGGTACCACCACTAAAAAGTGGAAGCGAAATTATACCTTTACCGAAATCGCCCGTGCGCACCAGATCGTTGGCAATAAACACAATAGGTAAAATAGTATTACCTGACAATCCCCAAAATTGGTGTATTTTCCGATAAACAGCATTTTGCGTTCAGGCGCTCCTCGAATAATTGCAGATAACGATTAATAAGTGACTTTTAATTGTACCATGGTATTTGGAGCGATGGGCAGTGGTGCAGATCTGTTGATGGTGATCTTGCTAATATAAGGTCGCGGACACGGAGCTGATGTATTTGAAACAGCATATACGAGTGTATCCGTTTTGAGATTCGCAACCCTGATATAGCATGTATCGATTTGTTTAACGCGTCGTAAATCAAAAGAAAAATATCTTTGGTCGGAAGCAGATTTGAGGGCAGGACTGATCGTGTCTGTTTTGTTTATATCGGTTTTGAGATAAATCTTAATATCTGTTGCTGTATAAACCGGCATCGTAAGATCCGTCTCATTGATTACCTGAAAATTTAGGGACGGTAAAACATATTGAGCCGTACAAGCGATTTGTCCATTACCTTTATTGGTACAGGAAGCCAAGAAAAATGAAAGAATCAATAAGCAGATGATTGAAGACACATTTTTCA
The DNA here is from genome assembly GCF_041660805.1 of Mucilaginibacter sp. Lineage (GTDB taxonomy): Bacteria > Bacteroidota > Bacteroidia > Sphingobacteriales > Sphingobacteriaceae > Mucilaginibacter. The sequence goes on from NZ_JBAZVP010000002.1 coordinate 260,184, forward strand.
TTTTGCAGGTTTATAATAGCTATACGAATATGAAGCTAATAACGCTACAAGCCTTTTCGATATGCTAATCTCCAATTTGACATAAACAAAAGAGTGCCCTCAGGCGGAAATCTGATTAATAGCGGCTAAGTCATGACTAAATTACTTATTATCAAGCCAACTGATCACTGCCTGGTGAAAACTGATAGTCGGCTATGTAATCGATATTAACGGGTGTGGTTCAGAAGAAACGTTACTCAAAGAAGAACGATTGCTATTGCGGAATGGAAACGTTGGATTCTAATGATCGGCAATAACACCTACTTATTATCGTGCTTACTTTGAAGTTTTACCCAATTTAAAACTACAATTCCAGGCGCCGTTCCTGACTTCGAATAAAACATCCTCATCTCTCTCAGGCAGATGTTCCCTTATACAATCGGTAACTTGCTTTTTGATCTTCCGGTAAGTGGACATATGATCTGTTTCCGTATCCGTTAGATTGATGAGGATATGGTCTTTAAATATATCCAAGTTCCAATCAGATGAACATTTAAGCGTAATGAGTTTGATCAGATCTTCACGGAGTAATTCCATTAATGACTAAATTATTGGGTGATCTTTGTCCTGCCAGTAAATCAGTGACAGATTCATTGAATGTATAATGGCCAGGGTAGCCTTCTTGCTTTCCAATTGTACTTTACGCTGATTTTCGTCCATAAAGGCAGGCAATGAAAGGTACCCAATCACATTGCCGGTTTGCGAATTGATAAACTGGTAATGATTAAGCTCCTGTCCCATACCTTAAATCTACTAAAAATCATGATATTTTGTCGCTGATATACAATTTAAAGTCCAAGGTGCCGGGATACATAAGAAATTGTCTGATGTTTAGAAGCGGTTCTTGTCATTGGCAAGCGGATATGTTTTTTTTATGCGGCCATCGGGTCGTCATTTCATTTTCAGAGTTAGCGAGTGAAATAGTTTAAACGTTATTAAATAAGGGTATTTAGTTATGAGTAAAAACCATCAGCATAGACTGTTGTTTATCAGGTATATCTAAAAAAAAGAAACCTATGGCAAAGAAGGGCGCAAAAGTGGAAAGGAACTCCGTATCGGAGCAGCCACACGAACTGAAATACGAAGCGAGAAAAGAAGGCACAACTGCTAAAAATGTAGAGGCTGCGAAACAGGCGACCGGGAGTAATAAACGTGCGGCGGTCGAAAAGAAGCTCGAAACCAAGAAATAAGAAAAGCCCCGCAAGGGGCTTTGTTGTCTAAACCATTATGAACCGAAAAATAAAACCAACCGCAGCAGATACGCGCTCGGTGGATATTGAGGATGCCTATGCCCTGGAATCTGGGCGAAGGAATTTAACGTGTCACAGGAAAAGATTATAGCGGCGGTACTGGCTGCCGGTACAGCAGCGCCGGATGTCAAACGCGAACTCAAAAAATAAGATATGGGATTAACCGAATACGTCAAAAAGCGGAATTTTAAAAAGACCGCAGAACCAAAGGCCGGGAAGAGCAAGGATAAGGATCATTTGATCTTCGTGGTGCAAAAGCATGATGCCAGCAGGCTGCATTATGATTTCCGGCTGGAAATGGATGGCGTTTTAAAAAGCTGGGCGGTGCCGAAAGGACCGATGCTTGATCCGAAAGTAAAGCATTTGGCCATGATGGTGGAGGATCATCCTTTTGATTACCTGAACTTTGAGGGCATTATTCCGGAAGGTGAATATGGCGGCGGTACCGTGATCGTCTGGGACGAAGGCACCTATGAGCCGATCGAACCCATCAAAGGCAAAAAGGCCCAGGAAAAACATTTGCTCAAGCAACTGGCTTCCGGGCAGTTAAAGATTAAGCTGCATGGTGAAAAGCTCAACGGCGAATTTGCCATGGTCAAAACCCATGGCATGGGTGAGAATGGCTGGCTGATGATCAAACATAAAGATGAGTTCGCAACCACCGAAGACATCACCAAAAAGGATCAATCCGTCTTATCGGGCAAGACCATTGAAACGATGGAAAAAACCAGCGAAAAGGTCTGGCAAAACGGGCACGAGGAAGATGTGTTACCGGATGAGGAATTAGCAAGTGAGGTGAAAACCGAAGATCTGCCGGAGATCGACGCGCAGGCGCTTTTGAAGGCGGCACCAAAATCCAGGGTTCCTGCTAATATTAAACCCATGAAGGCCACACTGGTGGATAAGCCGTTTGATGAACCGGGCTGGCTGTTCGAGGTCAAATGGGACGGCTATCGTGCCATAGCCGTCCTTGATAAAAAAGAAGGCGCGCAGCTCCTTTCCCGGAAAAATTTACCATTTGAAAAATATTACCCGATCAATGCGGGCTTGAAAAGCTGGGGCATGAATGCGGTGCTGGACGGCGAGCTGCTGGTATTGAACGAGAAAGGTATTTCCGATTTCGGGGCCATGCAGAACTGGCGCAGCGAAGCCGATGGTAACCTCGTCTATTATATTTTCGATATCCTTTGGTATGAAGGCAAGAAACTAATGGACTTACCGCTCAGCGAACGCCAGGCCATCCTGCAATCCATACTACCGACCGATAATGAGCATATCCGCCAGAGCAAGGTTTTTGATGCGAACGGTATTGACTTCTTCGCCGCAGCGGAACGCATGGGGCTGGAAGGAATCATCGCTAAAAGAGCGGACAGCGCATATACCTCCGACCTGCGTAGTAAGGAATGGCTGAAGATCAAAGTGCAAAAAAGACAGGAAGTGGTGATCGCTGGTTTTACCAAAAACGCGGGCACGAGTAAATCATTCAGCGCGTTGGTATTGGGCTTCTATGACGCGAAGGGTGACCTGCAATTCGCGGGCAAGGTAGGTACGGGGTTTTCGGATAAGCTGCAAAAAGAAATGATGGCGCAGTTCAAACCGCTCATCACCGATAAAAGCCCGTTCGATTATGAAGTGGACGTGGATAAACCGACCCGCTTCCGGCCCAAACGCATGGGCGCCAAACCGACCTGGCTCAAACCCGAACTGGTTTGCGAGGTGCAATTTGCTGAAGTGACCAGCGATGGGGTATTTCGACAAGCGTCTTTTAAGGGGTTGCGCACCGATAAGAAAGCCACTGATGTGGTACTGGAAACTCCGGTAGCTACGGAAGAAACCGTAGTGGAAGCAGACAATGAAACTCATCCGGCAAAAAAAGAAAATAAAAAATCCAATAAGGCTGATCTGAAACTGGAACCGGTCAAAAACACCGAACGTAAAACCTTACTGAACCCAACCGAAGACACCCAGGTTAAAACCGTTTGCGGACACCAGTTGAAATTCAACCATGTAACCAAACTTTACTGGCCGGAAGATAAGGTGACCAAGGGCGATATGCTGAACTATTATTATAAAGTGGGCGAACTGATGATGCCTTATCTGAAGGACAGGCCGATGTCGCTGAACCGTTTTCCCGGCGGCATCCATGGCCAAAGCTTTTACCAGAAGAACGTGACCGACAAAGCGCCTGACTGGGCCAAAACCTTTGATCATGTGACCGATGAAGGTAAAGTCACCAAATACCTGGTCGGCACCAATGAAGCCAGCCTGCTCTGGATGAACTCTTTGGGCTGCATCGAGATCAACCCCTGGTTCAGCCGGGCCGAAACGCCCGATAACCCGGATTATTGCGTGATCGACCTCGACCCTGATAAGCATTCCTATGACCAGGTGGTGGAAGCGGCGCGGATCACTAAAGATATTTTAGACGCCATCGATGTGCCCAGCTATCCCAAAACTTCCGGTTCTACCGGCATGCACATCTATATTCCCCTGGAAGGCAAATACACTTACCAGCAATCCCAGCTGTTCGCCAATATCATTGTAAAACTGGTGCATAAACAAATACCGGATTATACCAGCTTGGAAAGAAGCATAGCTGCGCGAAAGGGTAAAATGTATCTCGATTTTTTACAGAACCGGCCGGGGGCCACAATCGCAGGACCCTATTCACTCCGCCCAAAACCCGGTGCTACGGTGTCGACTCCATTAAGCTGGGACGAGGTTAAACCCGGCCTGACGATACAGCATTTTAATATTCATAATGCAATGGACCGGTTCAGGGAAACGGGCGACTTGTTTAAAGGCGTATTGGGCGAAGGCATCGACCTGGAGAAAACCTTAAAGAAAACACAAAGTGCGTTCAAGTAAGCTGCCAGTCATCGTCGCTGTTCTGCGGAAAGAATACAGAAATGATCCAGAGCAATGCGCAGGTCAACAATACGTCGCGATGCGACCAGGGCTGTCCGTGCAGGGTCAGCCATAATATACTATCCCATGCCAGCAGACAGATTATTAGGGCTGCGATCAATGTCCGGAATAAAAATAATTTGTTAATCATGCTATTTCCTCCAAATTCTTTAAACGAAAGATCTCCCGTGCGATGAGTTTGCAGTTAAATGCAAGTTCTTCCAGCGTACAGCAGATCGTTTTAATTTTTACCGGCAGTTCGTCTACCGTTTCCATCAGGTCGATATGCAGCAGGCAGTTGTCTTTTAAGTCTTCGCTGCCCTTTAACTGCCGGAACAATTCATAGGCCGCCTCGCGGTCATTGCCAAAGAAATACTGCCCGTAATCCGCAAAGCCCTGCGGGGTTTTCAGGCTGAGCAAAATATAAAACTGTGTTTTCATAGTCTTAAATTATTTAAAGAGCCCCCGGGCATCCAGGAGCTCTTTTGATTTTAGCTTTTATTTTCAACGGCCAGGGTAGGTTCCTCTTTTTTCCTTTCCGGCACCCATACTACCCGGTAGCTGAGTTTATCTTCTTTTTTGACTTCCTCCAGGTAGATGTCATCCGGTGTCACCCAGTAGGTCTTGCCGCTCAGCTTCACTTGGCGCGCACCATCAGGCAGACGATCGGTCATATCACCGATAAGCGGTAAATTCGGATCGGATTCAGTGCTGGTGTTCAGTACACCCTCCTTACCCACGACCTTGTAGGCAAACTGACCGCCGGGATGGATAACAGATTCGTAATAAATGCCTTTGTATTGCCAGTATGGATTGCCGTCAATGGTAATGATGTCCGCGCCGATAGGCAGTGATGGTACTTCGGCACCGATTGGAGGTGCGGCGATCTTGTAGCTGCCGTCTGCATAGGATTGGTAGAACAGCCCGTCATAGTAATAATAGGGATAGCTGTTCCAGGAAAATGAATAGTAGCCTATGGGCAGCGTGCGAACCACCACGCCGACATGCGGATAAACATAAGGATGATAGAATCCTTTTGGATGCACTGTAAGCGCGTCCGGGCGAACGTGGTAAGCTGTCCTGTTAAAGGCGGTCATATGGCCGCTGTGTTGAGCATCAGCAGGAGCGGTTAAACCTAAAACCAGCGAACCTGCGATGCATAAACCGGTTAAGAATTTACTCATCGTTTTCATTGTTTTCTAAATTTAAAGTCCTACAATAGTACATCCTGAAAAAGGCCGCCACGCAGGCAGCCTCTTTGGATATATGATGGAGTTTTTATTTGAGTTCGATCTGGCGGCTAACTGTTTTAGCTTCCTCTTTTTTTGCCACATCGATCTTCAGGACGCCGTCTTCATAAGCGGCTTCGATGCGGTCCTGGTCAGCCAGTTCGGGTAAGGTAAACGAGCGCACAAAGGAAGTATAGCTGTACTCGCGTTTGTTAAACTTGCGGTCATTTTGTTCTGTTTGCTGCTCCACGGAAATGCTCAGCTGGTCATGGTCGACGCTGATCTTGAAATCCTGCTTTTTCAGGCCCGGCGCAGCCAGTTCGATGTGATAATGATCATTAGACTCACTGATGTTCACCGCAGGCACACGGGTCACCATCCGGTCATTGAAAAATGTGTCATTAAAAATAGATTCGAAAACGTCGTTAAAGCCTGGCAATAACGCGTTGTTGGTTTTGTTGTTCCATTTAACTAAAGTCATGGCCTATTCTCCTTTAAAAATAATTTAAGAATTTATTGTAATAGACATATTACAAGCGCTGTGCCAGCCATTTTTGACTGAAAAATTTGCAGGGGGAACTGAAAAAATTGCAGCAGGAATGCCAGCTTTTCAGTTTTAGGAAACTGATTTCCAGATTTTGAAACTGTTCTCATAACTGCCATCCAAAGCCCTGACGATAAGCGACAGGTCGCCCTTGCGCACAGGAAAATGCTGGTCGACCGAGCGGTAGATCTGCTGTAACAGATTGCCCAGGCGGTGTTCGACTTCAAAGCGGGAAATGGAAACGATAATTTGGTTTGCAGCGGCATGAACAGTACCATCGGTGGCAAGTTCGCTTTTGATCAGCCTTGCGACAGAGGCGCCAAGCTCAGCGATGTGGGATATTTCAAGTGAGTTAATCATGATCAGCCCTGTTTTGTACCGGGTTACTTATACAAATATAGCCCTTTGGCGTATTCCTGCAAGACTTAAATGGATTCGGACCGACGGCTTATTTACCGGGATCGTCTTTGACCAGGTTAAGGCCCACCAAGACTTTGATCTTGTCTGAAAGATCGCCGACCAGTACCCGTGCGGGCGCAGGAAGTTTTTTTATCAGTGTCGGTACCGCGATGATCTGTTCTCCTTCCGCCAGGTGGGGATTCTCCAGCAGGTCAATGATCTCTACTGTATAGACTTCTTTTAGTTCTTCCTCGCAATATTTTTCAGGTTTTCTATGGCTTTCCGCGATTTTTGGGTTTGGCCCGCAATATAAAGACATAGCTTGTATTTTTCAGTTTCCATCACACGCACAAAGATTTAAACACTTCATTAAGATAATCAATGAAGCCGCTTTATGTTTGGCTAACAACAACGTATTAACTAAGTATAGAAACAAAACTATAGTTTTCAGGTTGATTATGAAGTGAATGCCAGGAACCGCAATTAGCCGTAATGTAAGTTTCTCACCTTTTTTGGGTTTCAATAAAGCCTCAGCCCATGGAAACCATCATCATACAAGACACTGATCAGGACATTTTAGACATATTATATACCGCCCTGGAACTGGAGGGCTTCCGGGTCTATGGCCTGAACAGTTGCGGCGAGGATTTCATCGAACTGATCGGCATGGCGCGGCCCCACGTCGTGATGATGGATTACCGGCTGAGCGGTGAAAACTGCATCCGGGCGTGCCGGGAGATCAAGGCACGTTACCCGCATTTGCCGGTGCTTGCCTTAAGCTGTAACAGCAATATTAACGAAGTTTACAGTCGTTCCGGTTTTGATGGCTATATCGAAAAACCGTTTGAGCTGGACCAATTGTACGGTATCCTTCGCAAGTATATCCCACAGCAGGATAATACCTTATAATAATATTAATTTCGTGTCAAGCTTGATCCATACCGGCGCGTGGTCGCTGGAATGTTCCCAGCCGCGGACTTCTTTGTCTACACCTGCTGAAACTAATCTTTTATCAAGTGTTGAGTTCAATAAAAAATGGTCAAGCCGTAAACCTGCATCCCGCCCGTAGGCATTGCGCAGGTAATCCCAAAAGGTATAGATACGTTCATCCGGGTATAACTTCCGGATGGCATCCGTCCAGCCTTGTTTAAGTAACGCATTAAACAGTTTCCTGGCCTCGGGGCGAAACAAAGCGTTTTCAATATACTTTTCCGGCTTATAGGTATCAAGATCGTTCGGCATGATATTATAGTCGCCAATGAGCGCCACCGGCAGATCAAAGCCCTGCAGTTTCTTTGCGTGTGCGGTCATCCGTTTGATCCATGAAAGTTTATAATCAAATTTCGGCCCCGGCCAGGGGTTACCATTGGGCACGTACAAACAGCCGATGACCACACCATTAATAAATGCCTCGATATAGCGGCTGTGGGTATCCGACTCGTCGCCATCCAGTCCGCGCCGGGTTTCCTGTATTTCACCGTAGCGTGATAAGATCGCTACGCCGTTCCAGCTGTGCTGGCCGAGCCAGATGGCATGATAACCCAACCCTAGCAAGGCCTGCTCCGGGAAGCGTTCATCCGGCGCTTTGAGCTCCTGCAAACATACCACATCGGGTTTCGCCTCCGCCAGCCAGCGCAGCAAATTCGGTAAACGGCCGTTAATGCCGTTAACGTTATATGTGGCGATCTTCAACCCTTATTTATCGATATGGTCGGCGACCGCTTTAACCGCTTTCTTTTTGATCTTCGTTTTTTTAGCCACAGCGTCCACAGCGGCGTCCTTGGCGATCTTCTTAATTTTCTTTTTCAGGCTCTTATGCGTATCCTCACCTTTTTCAGTCAGAAAAAGAAACGCGATAGCGCCTGCCGCAAGGGTGGTCACGGCGATAGCTGCGAAAAGCAGGGTATGATTTTGTCTTTCAAATGGATTTTTCATCGTGTTTATTTATAGGTTAAGCGCCTTTTTTAACTTGTAAACTGTTCATTAACTGATCGTACAGATCGTCGCTCTTGGCCGCTTTTGGTTTGAGTTTCTTAATGGTCGGACGTTTGCCTTTGGCTTTGGCTTCGATCAGCTTCAACAGTTCGTTATGATACTCATCTTTATATTTCGAGAGGTCGAGCGGTTCCGCATACTGGTTGATCAGTGCCAGGCCCATATCCAGTTCCTTTTTTGAAACTTCGATCTTGTCGTTGAGTTTCAATTCTTCCTGGTCGCGGATCTGCTGCATAAAACGGATACGGGTCACTACGATGTCTTTATCTACCGGGTGAACGATACACATGCTTTCGGTACTGCGCAAAACGAAACGGGCCAAACCGGCCTTGCCCGATTTTTTTAAAGCTTCCAGTAAAAGCGCGTAAGCTTTATTGTTCTTAGTTTCAGGTTCGGTATAATAGGAAGTTTCATAATACATCGGATTGACCGAGGCGATATCCACGAAGTTCTCGATCTCGATCACTTTGCTTTTTTCCGGTGCGGCGGCTTCAAAGTCGGCATCTTCCACGATCACATAATCTTCATCCCATTTGTAGCCTTTAACTATCTTATCGTAAGGGACTTCCTTTTTGGTATTTTCATTCACCCGCTGGAATTTAATATGCGCGTGGTCACGGCTGTCCAGCATGTCCAGGTCCAGCGAAGAAGTTTGTACCGCCGAATATAATTTGACAGGGATACTTACGAGGCCAAATCCTATCGAGCCTTTCCAGATGCTTCTCATAGCTTTAGTTTTCTTATATTATCGTTAATGCCCTGCGGGTGATGCGCTTCGATTTGATCAGCCAGTAAATGCAGGATTTCCTCATCCACGTTGCCGGGGTTCTGGCAGATATGCAGGAAGTCATGGTCATCCGGCGTAAAGCTGGCGACATAAGCGCCATTCTCAAATACCCGGTATTTGCATTTATCATCTTCATGGTGCACATATTCACCTACTTCAAAATGATGCACTTCCTTATCCTTACTGATGGTGATCGGGTAATTTTCCATACCTGCACAACATTCCTGCGCCATTTTTGTGTGATTGATGGGCATATATGCGAACAATCTCGCGTTTTATGACTTATTAAAACCATGGGAATCTTCTGGCAATATCTGAAACCGTACCGGGCGCTGATCGCTTTGGCCTTAGTGCTTGCCGCAGCTGCGCAGCTGCTGGCCTTGATCGACCCGGTGATCTTCGGTCATATTATTGATCAGTATGCTACAAATAAGCAACACCTATCGGAAAATGGTCTGATCCATGGTATACTTTATTGGTTGGCCATCGCTTTAGGATTGGCCGTACTCTCGAAACTTTTCAAGTCATTGCAGGACTTTGTGACCCGCAAAACCGTCGCCCGCTTTGGTATGCAGGTATTTAATGATGGCCTGAAGCAGACGCTGCGCCTGTCTTTCCAGGAATATGAGGAAAGCCGCAGCGGCACTACCTTATCCGTATTGCAAAAGGTTAAAACAGACGCCGAGCGTTTTATCAATGCTTTTGTAACGGTACTGTTCTCTTCGCTGGTGGGTGTAGCATTTCTATTGTATTATAGCCTGAGCAAGAACTGGCTGCTCGTCCCTGTCTTTTTCGTGGGTATCATTGTGCTCGGCTCATTAACTGGCCTGCTGTCCAAGCGCATCAAGACCGTGCAGCGCTCCATTAACCGGCAGACCGATGCCCAGGCGGGTATCATCACCGAAAGCCTGCGCAATATCGAACTCGTCAAAAGCCTCGGCCTGACCTTTTCGGAGATCAGACGTCTGAACGCACAGACCAAAACCATCTTTGACCTGGAAATGTACAAGGCCCGGAAAGTGGCATTTCTTTCTTTTTTGCAGGGAAACATGCTCAATCTGCTCAAGCAGTCCATCCTGTTTATTCTGCTCTGGCTGATCTTTCGCAAAGTATTAAGCACCGGCGAGCTGATCGCCATGCAGTTTATTTCCACCGCTATCTTTACGCCCTTGCAGGATCTTGGCAACCTGATCCTGCTCTACCGGGAAGCGGACGCTTCCTTCAAAAGCTTTGATGTGCTGATGCATAAGTCCATTGAGCGAAGACCGGATGAACCGGTAGAGATCGGTGAACTGGATGAACTCCGCTTTGAAGATGTGGTCTTCCGGCACCGCACAGCGAACTATAATGCCATCGATGGGATCTCTTTTGATATCCGCCTGGGCCGCACCATCGCTTTTGTAGGTCCATCGGGTTCCGGTAAATCCACACTGGTCAAACTCCTGGTTGGTCTGTATATCCCGGTTGCCGGTAAGATCTGTTTTAATGGCGTAACATCTGCCGCCATCCGCTATAATCCGCTTCGCCGTCAGATCGGTTTTGTGACGCAGGACACGCAATTGTATGCCGGTACGATCCGCGACAATCTGCTGCTGGTCAACCCGACAGCAACAGACGAGGAAATAACCGAAGCGCTGCGCAAGGCTTCGGCAACCAAACTGATCGCCAAAGCGGGAAATGGATTGGATACCGTGCTCGGTGAAAATGGCATGAAGTTATCCGGCGGCGAAAAGCAGCGGATCTCCATTGCCCGCGCATTGCTGCGCAAGCCACGGCTGCTGATCTTTGATGAGGCTACCTCGGCACTGGATTCGCTGACTGAAGAAGAGATCACTCAGACCATCCGCGATGTATCGGCCAGCCGTGACCAGATGACCATCCTGATTGCCCACCGTTTATCCACCATTATGCATGCGGACACCATTTATGTGCTGGAGAAGGGACAAATTGCCGAATCGGGTAGCCATGACGAGCTACTGTCGAACAAAGGCCTCTATTATGCTTTGTGGCGCCAGCAGATCGGCGAAAGAAGGTTCGAACCACAGGTAGCAATTACCGAAAACCTTTAAAAATATTTCCTGTTCTCTTTAGAGTTAAACACAATAACCATGGCAAAAAATGAGAACGTAAACCATATAGACCGTAAGGGCAAACCTTCCGGTAATGGCCGTGAAAACGAGACGCTGCAGGAAGCAGCAAGAGAAACGAATGACATCGAAAACCTGGACACCAGCGAACTGGAAGTACAGCACCCGAACCGCAACCTGCATAAGGGCGAAGAAATCCAAACTTTTAAAGACAAGGAGGAATAAGCGATGAAAGCGATCAGGATACATGAGTTTGGCGGGCCGGATGTGCTCGAACTGGAAGATATAGCCGTACCGCAACCCAAGGCGGACGAAGTATTAATTAAGGTTTATGCCAGCAGCGTCAACCCGGTGGACGGCAAGATCGTGGCAGGTCAGTCGCAGCAAAAGTTTCCGACGAAATTTCCGTTGACCATCGGCTGGGACGTATCAGGCGTCATCGAACAGGCGGGTAACCAGGTGCGCAATTTCAGCATCGGCGACGAGGTTTACGGCAGGCCATTCCCGACACAGAACGGCGCGTTTGCCGAATACGTGGTGATCAAGGCGAGCGAGATCGCGCTGAAACCACGCAGTATAGACCATATCCAGGCAGCCGCCGTGCCGCTGGCGGGACTTACCGCCTGGCAGGGTCTGTTCAAATTCGGCAAGCTGGAAAAAGGACAAAAGGTACTCATTCACGGTGCGTCCGGAGGCGTGGGGACTTTCGCGATCCAGTTCGCGAAATGGAAAGGCGCTGAAGTGATCGGAACCGCCTCGGCAGATAACCTCGCATTCATCAAACAATTAGGCGTCGACCAGGCCATCGATCATAAGAACCAGCGCTTCGAAGAGGAAATACAGGATGTCGACCTGGTGCTGGACCTGATCGGTAAAGAAACCCAGCAGCGTTCCCTGGTGGTCATCAAACCCGGAGGCATATTGGTAACGACCGTCGCGCCGGAATTCAAAGACGAGGCCAAAGAAAAACATATCCGGCTAGAAAGCTTCACCGCGCAGTCATACCCGGAGGACCTGGAACAGATCGGTGACCTGATCGATCAGGGTATTGTGCAGCCCGTGGTTTCTGCGGTGCTGAATCTGGAAGACGCCCGGCAGGCCGAAGAATTGAGCAGCCAGCATCATACCCGTGGTAAAATCGTTATCAAAGTGATTTAAAAAAAGGAGGAACTATGCCCTGGTATAACGGCGATTACCCGCCATCTTATAAGAACCAACCTAAGAAAATAAGAGATAAGGCGACCGAGATCGCTAATGAAGTATTGAAAACCACCGGCAATGAAGGCGAAGCCATCGCCACCGGGTTGAAACAGGCGCGTGCGCATTTTGCTGGCGAAAAGAAGAACGCTAAGGATGAGCAATGACTATAATCTGAAACGCTTTGTAGATGCGCAGGCGCGCGACTACCACATCGCCTTAACGGAAATTAAAAGTGGCCACAAGCGCAGCCACTGGATGTGGTATGTTTTTCCGCAGATTGCGGGCCTGGGTTACAGCGAAATGGCCAAACGCTTTGCCATCAAAGACCTGCCTGACGCGATCGCATACCTGGAGCATCCAGTCTTAGGCCCAAGACTCATGGAGATCAGCCATGCCTTGTTAAGGTTGCCAGGTAACAATGCTATTGCTGTGATGGGCAGCCCCGATGACCTCAAGCTGCGCTCTTCGATGACGCTGTTTTCCCTCGTACCGGGCGCTGATCCGGTTTTTGAAGCGGTCCTTAATAAATTTTTTAACGGCGAAAAAGACAAAGCGACCATGCAGCTGGTTTAAAAACAGGATTTTTCTCATTTTTGTGCGATGAATAACCCGGTAACCATCGAGATCAAGCGGCAGGATGATTCCTGGGACCTTATCGAGGTGATGCCTGTATGGATCGAAAAAGACGGCCAATATGTCCCCAATGGCTCCCATCATCTTTGCCAGGGCTACCCGTATTTGGACAGCGATCGTTATGATGCGGAGGCTATGCGCGAACGCTATATGGAGAACTTTGAGGTAGAGCGGGAAGAACATCCCGGTTACCTCGGGCAGCTGCATTTCAAAGGAATCGGCTTTTTTGAATGGAAATATGACGGGCACCAGCTGACCGAACCGGAGGTCTGGCAGCTCATCGACTGCATCCAGGATTATCATTCGGGTAAGGCGCATACCACCGAGAACGGCATTCTGACCCAAAGCACCAACGCCCCGAAAGACATCGACCTATATTTTCGTTATGGAAAGAACCAGGTCACCTACCATGTCCGTATCGAAGAAATGGAGGGACAGTTCATCGTGCTGATCAACGGCGAACCCGCCGCGAAAATAGAATGTATGGAAGACTGGGAAGTGACCGGCGGCGATATTTATGACAGTGATTTACTGGCGGAGATCATCCGCCGCATCAAAGCCAATACCTGATCAGGCGATCAGGCCAGGGTGCAGCAATAAGCCACGTCCCGGTGAATGACGCTGTGCGACATAGGGCCTGAAATTCTCGGTGCTGAAATCTTCAAGTGCCAGGTACGCCTCGTAAAGCTTTTTCAGGTCAAGGTCCTAGTCTGTGCCCGGAGTCCATGCGGCGAAAAAATAGCACATTACCATCAATACATCCACTTCATAGCGCTTGCCCTGCGAGCTGGTGAATTTTTCCACTTTCCCGGCCAGTTCTTTCATGGTTTATGCTGCGTCTGCGCCACCGGCAGCTTGGATGCAGATAAAATACGTCTTTTCAGCACAACTTTCACATTCGCCGTGATTTGCTGAGGGGGCGTGAGCGTAGCTTAATACCGTAACTCCCCGGCCACCACTTTTTTACTATAGGTTTGATGTTGAAATAATTATATTTATAAATCATAGTGGTAGATTTAAACGGTGTAAATAAATTAGTTCGGATGATATGAAAAAGATCCTGGTACTTTTACTGACGGTAGTATGTCTGTCCGCTTTTGGCCAAACAACCGTTCCTCTTTGGAAAACACTGCCTGAGGTTCCACTTATGCCGCGGGCAGACAAGAGCGGCCTGATACCCGTCAATGATATTAAACTGTATTATGCAATTTTTAATGAACATGGTAAAGACCCGGTCATTTTGCTGCATGGGGGATTTGTCAGTTCGGACGAATGGGGCTTCGAGGTTCCGCTTTTGGCAAAAACGCACCAGGTGATCGTGGTGGACAGCCGGGGCCATGGCCGGAGTTCTTTGGGTGATCAGCCGCTCTCCTATGAACTGATGACATCGGATGTCCTGCAACTGATGGATTACCTCAAAATAGGCAAGGCATCCATCGTGGGCTGGAGCGACGGCGGTATCATTGGGATGATCCTGGCGATTAAAAATCCGGAACGGATCAGCAAGCTTTTCACATTCGGCGCTAATTATAATCTTTCAGGTTACAAGGAAGAAACCTCGGACTCTACATCAGGCGCACGGTTTATGACAAGGGCCACGGCAAACTACCGGAAGCTATCTCCGACACCGGATGACTTTGGTGAATTAAAGAAAGCTTTAGGCAAAATGTACAGCACCGAACCCAATCTTAGCCCAGCTGCTCTTAAAACGATTAAAGCACCGACAGTAATTGCCTGCGGCCAGTATGATCAGTTTATCAAACAGGAGCACTTTAGGGAATTAGCACAGTTGATCCCAAACGCCAAACTCGTCATTCTGCCAAACGTTGCGCATGGCGGTCCGCTTCAGGATCCGGCCGGCTTTCACCAGGCCGTAATCAATTTACTTCATAAAGAGTAGTTTCTGGTTCCTCACCAATATTTTGCAACTTCTTAAAATTGCCGACGTTTTGTATTTTAGGAGGAAATTAATGCCTTTTCCCGATGAACCAACCACCACCTTATCCCGGCATGCCGACCGGGCCTGCACCGGCCTGGGTGTTTCCTGTTTTTGAGTTAGCGATGTATGTCCTTTTGCTGTTTTGCCTGGTGCATGCCTGGCGAAAGGGCCCGCAATCCGTTGCCTACCTGCTTGGCGGCCTTTTTTTCGGCGTGCTGCTGGAATACATGGAAGTGGCTATGTACAGTTATTCCTATGGTAATTTCTGGATCATGATCGGTACATACCCCATCACCGTGCCGCTTTGCATCGGTGTCGGCTGGGGCATTATCATGTATTCGGCACGTTTGTTTACCGACCGGCTCGGCCTGGCCCTGTGGGCCTGCGCGGCACTGGATACCTTACTGGCGATCAATATCGACCTGAGCATGGATACGGTCGCCTGCCGGCTGCATATGTGGAACTGGAACTGGGGTGATCCGCACATCAATACCATGACCACGCAATGGTTCGGTATTCCATATGCGAACTTCGTCGGTTGGCAAACCGTGGTGTTTTGTTTTTCGGCATTCAGCCGCCTGTTCGAGCGGACAAAACTGAATGCCGCCTTGATCGCTATATTTGCGCTGCTCTGTTCGCTATTTGTTCTTTATGCCACCGAAGAATGGTTATTCCCTTTACTGAATAAGATCGGTATCACCTCGGGTTATCGCTTTTCGGGGCTGACCCTTATTTTCATTGGCCTGGTTATCTTTTATTGGCGAAAAAGAACAATTACGACAGCCACTATACCGGCTGTCGCCTTATGGGTACCGGGCTGGTTCCACCTGTTCTTCTTTGCCGGCTTTTGGATCTTTGGCTTTTATACAGAGCAAACCTGGATGACCGTGGCGGCCTGCGTTAATTTACTGATCGGTTTCGCCTTACACTATCGGCCTTTATTTACAAGGACATCCTATGCGAATCGAAAATAAGTCCATGCAACCAAATTCTATGATATAACGTCTATATGGAATCTGACCAATAATCAAACGAAATTCATATGTTAACGAATACAAGCGTACCTATCAGATTTAAATTAGCCGGGCTTTGGCTTACTGTTTTTCTTTTATTTATCTATGGTGACCTCCTGTCCATGTGGATACCAACACGGCTTAACGGCCTGCTCCATGGAAAGATGGATGATGGGTCGACAACGCCGGCAAAATTATTAGCCATCGCCATTTATATTACGATCTATGCCCTAATGCCACTGGTCAATCTGATCTTCTCCCAAAAAATCAGCGGGATCTTAAATATTATTATCGCTGTCCTGCTCATCGCCTTCTGGCTCTTCATCCTCGTGAGTTTTTCATTTGATGCGATGTGGAACTTTTATATCTATTTGGCGGTTTTGGAGATCATCTTAGCACTTATTATTATTTATGGTTCCTGGCGCTGGATAAAATCGAAAGCATAAAAGGGGCAAACTGCAAACTTTGATCAGATCACCAGCCGGAAAGTGAGGTTAACCCTGGCTTTCATTGGTTTATTGGATTTGGCGATCCGGTGCTCCCAGTGTTCCTGCAAGCCGGCTTTCATCAGCAGGAAAGAACCGTGTTCCAGTCTGACCGAATATTTCTCACTGTGATCGGTTTTGTTACGGATATCAAAGCTTCGCACCTGCCCAAAACTAACCGATGCTATAATCGGATTCTTGCCTAACACGCTTTCACGGTCACTGTGCCAGGCGACGGAATCATTGCCGTCACGGTAATAATTCAGCAACACGCTGTTGAAACTGATCCCGGCTACCGCTTCTACTTTTTCTTTGAGCATTAATAGTTCCGGCGTCCAGGGATTAGGATTGGCTATTTTACCCGATACGGAATAATCCGTGCCTATATCGCCATACCAGGCGGTTAAACGGGGCGTCAGGTATTCCTTATCCCACATTTTTTGGGTGCTTTGCTTCCAGGGTGCTTCTCTTATAAATTGTTGCAGCAGGCGGTCGCTGATCTGGCTATCTATAAATCCGGCCCGGTATTCCAATAGTTCTTTTGGTAATCCCTTGCTCTGTCCTGCTTCTGCAAAAAAACTTAACTGTTCCATCATCCTTTTTACTTAGCCCCTTTCCACGTAATGAATAATAAAGTCCGCTACCTGTTCCTGTTCGGCGACAGATAAATTATTGCCATCATAGATCCAGTAACCCTGCATATCAAACAGAATGTAGCCGAGGTCATCCGGATTTTCTTCAAATGCAGTATACAGCTGGTAGCATTGTACCGCTTTCCTACAAAAGCGGTCGGGCACCACGCGGATAACTTCGTCCGGTCCTTCTTTTCGCCTGACAAAAGCTTTGGCTTCGCTGGTTAGATAGCTATGGGTCGTCATTTATGCTTGCTCAAAAAATAATTTCAAATATAAACAAAATGCTAATATTTTTAGTATTAGTTTTGTAGTCTACAAATTTTTCAAACGATGGTGCCATTTAATTTAGATCTTGAACTTACAGCTAACCCGGTGACCATCACCGTGGAACAGCTGGACCGGCTGGCCGATGAAGATGGCTTTATCCGTTTTGATGTGAGCTGCGCTGAGCGCCGGTCGGTGGTCTTTGTCAACATGGAAAATGAACTCCCGCCGGTTACATCGCAGGATGCGGAAGCTTATTTTGAAGCGGTGAACTACCCGGAACAGGTTTCCGCTTTCAGTGAAGACGAGGTCTTTACGCCGGAAGAAGTAAAAGCCATTGCTGCTGCGATCAGGAAATATAACAATGAGCTAAAGGTGCGTTTCGCTAAATTCATGTTCGGCTCTTAATATAAATACGCCATGCCCGAAACCAAGAAGGATATCATCGACCGCTTGCAGCAGGATATTTTGCGCCTGCAAGGCTTTGCCCCGCCGTCAGGCGATGAGGGTAACCGGATCGGTTTGGGGCCGGTAGAAGAGGCTTTTCCGAACGGCATTTTCCCGGTGGGTGCGATCCATGAGTTTTTAAGTTTCGACATGGTAGCCGGGGCGGCCTGCGGCGGCTTTATCAGCGGGCTGTTACGGGCGCTGATGCCGGATGGCGGCGCCTGTCTCTGGATCGGCAGGCAGCAGACCGTTTTTCCACCGGCTTTAAAAGCTTTTGGCATCGCACCCGACCGGGTGATCTTTGTCAACCTGCCTTTGGAAAAAGATGTGCTTTGGGTGATGGAGGAAGCGCTGAAATGTGAGGGGTTTGCAGCTGTGATCGCTGAAGTGCGCGAGGTCAGCATCGTCCAGTCCCGGCGTTTGCAATTGGCGGTTGAAAACAGCAAGGTGACCGGCTTTTTGCTTCGCAACGATCCGCGGAAGCTCAGCAGCAACACTTGCACCGCGCGCTGGCAAATTACGCCGGTACCTAGTGAGCTGGAAGAGGGCCTGCCCGGCGTGGGTCGTCCGCGCTGGCAGGTAGCGCTGCTCAAAGTGCGCAACGGCAACCCGGGTTGCTGGACGCTCGAATGGTCGGATGATCACTTTATCGATCTGGCTGCACCAACAGAAAATGGCCTGCAAATGCTTAAAGCGGTATGATATGGAAAAGCGCTTTATGTCGATATGGTTCCGCTACCTGCTGGCGGACTGGCAGATGCTCCGCCGGGCAGAACTGAAAGCTATTCCTTTCGTATTTTCGGCGCCGGATTGTGGCCGGCTGGTGGTGGTCGCAACGAGCCAACTGGCGGAAGCGCAGGGCATTGTTCCGGGCACAGCGGTAGCCGATGCCAAAGCGGTCACGCCCGGTCTGGAGGTCATCGAAAGCCAGCCGGGCCGTAATGAACGTTTACTGAAACTGATCGGTGAATGGCTGATCCGTTACACGCCCTTTGTCGTCCTTGACCCGCCGGACGGACTGATCCTGGACATTACCGGCTGTACGCATTTATGGGGCGGTGAGCGTGGCTATTATAAAGAAGTTGTCAACCGTTTAAAAGATAAAGGCTATGAAGTGCGGGCGGCCATAGCAGATACTGCGGCCTGTGCCTGGGCGGTCGCCCGTTTTGCGGCGGCTAAGCCGATCACGGAACCGGGCAGACAGGCGCAGGCTGTTTTTCCATTACCGCCTGCTGCTTTACGTTTAGAGGCGGAACAACTGGAAACGCTGCATCAACTGGGGATGTATACCATCGGTAGTTTTGCAGGTTTACCAAGGCAGGCCTTGCGCAGGCGTTTTGGTGATAGCCTTTCTGTAAAACTTGGCCAGGCGCTGGGCACCGAAAAGGAAGTGATCAAACCGCTGCGTCCGGTCATTACTTACCAGGAACGGTTGCCCTGCATGGAACCGATCCGCACGCGGGTAGCTATTCAGATCGCTATTCAAAAACTTTTGGAAATGCTTTGTCCCCGCCTGCATCAGGACGGAAAAGGGCTGCGCACAGCGATACTTAAATGTTACCGCATTGATGGTGCCATGGTACAGGTAACTATCGGCACCAACCGGCCATCGGAAAGCGCAATCCATTTATTTAAACTCTTTGAATTAAAGATTGGCGACATCCGGCCGGAAATGGGTATTGAGCTGTTTGTCCTGGAAGCGCCAAAAGTGGAGGCCATGCAGCCGGGCCAGGAAGTGTTATGGTCGGGTAAGGCTGGCCTGGAAAACGTGGCTATCGCGGAACTGCTGGACCGCGTGGCTAACAAAGTAGGCATCACCGCTATCCAGCGTTTCCTGCCGGCCGAACATTACTGGCCGGAAAGATCGGTTAAAAAAGCGGCCGCCATAACGGATAAGCCGAATACCTGCTGGTATGAGGACAAGCCGCGTCCGTTCCGCTTACTGGCCGATCCGCAAAAAATCACAGCACTGGCTGCTATACCCGATTACCCGCCCAAGGTATTTATTTACCAGAATGAACGGCACGAGTTGGTCAAGACCGACGGGCCGGAACGTATCGAGCAGGAATGGTGGCTGGCCGAAGGCGAGCACCGGGATTATTATATCGTAGAAGATAAGCAGGGCCGCAGGTATTGGGTGTTCCGCTCGGGGCATTATACCGGGGATCAAACGGAAGAATGGTTTTTACATGGCTTTTTTGCATAAGGGAGGGATGAGACGGGATGGGTTATACAGAATTACAGGTCACCTCTAATTTTAGCTTTCTGCGCGGCGCTTCGCACCCGGATGAGCTCGCCGAACAGGCGGCTGCTTATGGTTATAAAAAGATCGCGGTCACCGACCGCAACAGTTTAGCCGGAGTTGTACGTGCGCATGTGGCCGCCAAAAACCGGGGTATCAAGATCATTCCGGCTGCAAGGCTTGACTTGCAAGACGGTCCGAGCCTGCTGGCTTACCCAACTGATAAAGATGCCTACGCCGGGCTGTCGGCTTTGCTGACTTTGGGCAACCTGCGCACGATTAAAGGCAAATGTCATTTATTTAAGGAGGATGTTTACAGCCACTCCAGGGGCATCAAGTTCGTGGCTGTTCCGCCTGCGACCCTTAATGCCAAATTTGATTTCCAGCCGCATTTCAAGAAAGCCATCGGCGAATACCGGGAAGCATTGGGCCGCGAAATCTACATTGGCGCGCATCGTTCTTATGGCGGTGACGATGCTAAAAAACTGTTCAGGCTTTCACAACTGGGGATTCCTTTGGTCGCTACCAATGATGTGCATTACCATACGCCGGAGCGGCGGCAGTTACAGGACATTGTAACGTGTGTCCGCGAAAAATGCAACATTTATAATGCCGGTTATAAGCTGCACGCCAATGCTGAACGGTTCCTCAAACCCCAGGCCGAAATGGAGCGCCTGTTCCGGCAGTACCCGGATGCCTTATTCCGCACGCAGGAAATTGCCGAGGCCTGCGAGTTTTCGTTGGACAGCCTGACTTATGTTTATCCGCAGGAGATCACTTCGGAAGGTAGAACGCCACAGGAAGAGATCACCTACCTCGCCTGGCAAGGCGCGCGCCAGCGGTATGGCGAACACATTCCCGAAAAGATCATCAAAGCGATCCATCATGAATTAAAATTCATAGATGAGATGGACTATGCCCGTTACTTCCTGACGGTGTACGATATTGTCCGCGAGGCCCGCAGCCGTAAGATACTGTGCCAGGGCCGTGGTTCGGCGGCTAACTCCACCGTTTGTTTTTGCCTGGGCATTACCTCGGTGGATCCTACCAAGTTCGACCTGCTTTTCGAGCGCTTCATTTCTTCCGCCCGTGCGGAACCGCCGGATATTGACGTGGACTTTGAGCATGAGCGGCGCGAGGAGATCATCCAGTATATCTACCAGAAATATGGCCGCGACCGGGCCGCCATCGTTGCTACCGTGACGCAGATGCACCAGAAGGGCGCTGTCCGTGACGTGGGTAAAGCCATGGGGCTGTCTAAAGATACCATTGACCGGCTCTCCGGTTCGATATGGGAGTTCACGGACGAATGGTTCGAAGGTAAACGGTTAACCGAACTGGGCCTGAACCCTGATGACCAGCATCTCAAAAAGGTGCTGCAACTCACCAGCCAGTATATGGGTTTTCCCCGCCAGCTCGGTCAGCATACCGGCGGGTTCGTCATCACGCAGGGCAAATTATCCGACCTGTGCCCGGTGCTTAATGCTACCATGAAGGACCGCACGAATGTTGAACTGAATAAGGACGATGTGGATGCATTGGGCTTTCTAAAGATCGATGTGCTGGCCCTGGGTATGCTGACCATGATCCGCAAAGCCTTTGACCTGATCAAAAAGCACTACTACCTCGATTTCGACCTGGCGACTATCCCGCAGGATGACCCCAGGGTTTATGCCATGATCTCGCTGGCTGATACCCTGGGCGTTTTCCAGATCGAGAGCCGGGCGCAAATGTCCATGCTGCCGCGCCTTCAGCCCAAATGTTTTTATGACCTGGTGATCGAGGTCGCTATCGTCCGGCCGGGGCCGATACTGGGCGATATGGTGCACCCTTACCTGCGCCGGCGCAATGGCGAGGAACCGGTGGAATACCCATCGAAAGAACTGGAAGAGATCCTGAGCCGCACATTAGGCGTGCCGTTGTTCCAGGAGCAAGCGATGAAAATCGCCATTGTGGCGGCAGGCTTTACGCCAACCGAAGCCGATGAACTGCGCCGGGCCATGGCCACCTTTAAATTAAAAGGCCAGGTGACGCAGTTCCAGACCAAACTGGTGAACGGCATGCTGGCCAATGGCTATACCAGGGAATATGCCGAACGGGTATTCAAACAGCTGGAAGGCTTCGGCAGCTATGGCTTCCCGGAAAGCCACGCGGCTTCTTTCGCTTTACTGGTCTATGTATCCTGCTGGATCAAGTTCTATTACCCGGATGTGTTTGCCGCGGCGCTTCTGAATAGTCAACCCATGGGCTTTTACCAACCCGCGCAGATCGTGGCCGATGCCCGTAAACATGGTGTGGAGGTCCGGCCGGTAGATGTCAATACCTCGGAATGGGATAACCAACTCGAAGAAAAGGCAGGTGATTATTTTGCGGTACGCTTAGGGTTCCGGCAGGTCAAAAAGCTGCGGGAACGGGATATCGGCAGACTGATCGCCGGGCGTTTAAAACCCTATACAAGCGTGGAGCAACTGGCGGATGCGGGTGTGCCGCAGGTTGCGCTTGAAAGCCTTAACCATGCAGACGCTTTCCGTTCCATCGGCCTGGAACGGCGCCAGGGTTTATGGGTTGTGGCAGCGCTGAAAGACAGGCCGGTCGGCCTGTTTACCGGCCAGGCATCGGAAAGCGAGAAAGAAGAGACGGTTAATTTGCCGGCAATGAGCGAGGGTGAGCATGTAGTGCAAGATTACGCCTCCACGGCATTATCGCTAAAGGCGCACCCTGTGAGTTTTGTCAGGGAAAAACTGGCCCAGCTGCGGGTATTATCTACGAAGCAGATCAGCGAAACACCTCATGATGAGTGGGTAAAAGTCGCAGGCATTGTTACGGTCCGGCAGCGGCCCGGTACAGCTGGTGGCGTTTGCTTTATTACGATCGAGGACGAAACTGGTTTTTCCAATTTGGTGGTTTGGGAAAGTCTTTTTGATACTTATCGCAAGGAAATCCTACGGTCGAAGCTACTGATGGTGGAAGGTAAATTACAGCGTGAAGGGAATGTGGTACACGTTATCGTGCGGCGCTGTTATGATTACTCCAAATTATTGCGTACCATGAACGACGCAAACCAGGGCCAGCAACTGGCGCTGACCTTTTCACGGGCCGACGAGCGCAGCGCGCCTTATCCGGCGCAAAATAAAAAGACACAGGTTCGGGAAGATGTGCAGGATGTAATACCTAAAGGCAGGAATTTTAAATGATCGTTAAGTGTTATTAAATAGGCTAGAAAAACTTGCATTGCAAAAAACGGTTGGCTAATTTTCAAAAATCATCATGGGGCAGTTATTACGCATTACATACGGGGCTAAAGATTATAGCTATCAGCTACTTAATGAAAAACCCATCGGAAAAGAAACGGAACAAATTACAATGTTGTTAGAAGGCCGGTCGCTAAGGCTGATAAGAAGGGACGGCCAATGGCTTTCTCCCGAAGTCGTGCATGGCATTGACGAAGGTTTACTCAATGCGATCGGTAAAGCAATCAGCCTAAGATACCGGATATGAATGTAGTACAACATCGTTTTGAACCAGTGATTTTTGAGGATAAGAATTGGTTAATTCATCCGTTCCGGGCCGGAGACTTTGAAAGGTTCAACGCACTAGCTGATCAAGTCTTTCAAATACTTTCTGACGAAAAAACTTTACGGTTTATCCCGGAAAAGAGATTGACATCGTTAGAAGATGCACATACCTGGTTACAAAAATCGATTCTTAACTTCCACACTGGACGAAGTTATCTCCATTTCATTAGCGATAAGAATACCGGTAAGCTGGCCGGTATGATTGATATTTTATCTCCGGGTTTCATAAAACAGTACTATACCCTAAATGACTATCCTTATTTTCTTGAATTTTACCTTATAAGCAGCGCACAGGGTCGGTTATTGATGAGTAATTTGTTGCCAGAAGTTGTTCTAAGTCTTCGAAATCAGGGAATCTTAAACGTCGCAGCTGTTACAAATAGGAAAAACAGCGCCTCAAAACGAGTTCTTGAAAAAGCAGGCTTCCAGTATTATCTAAAATTTGATGTATTACAGGATTTATTTAAAGTTAATTATTCGATCGATAATAAATAGTTATCTGTTGTTCACAACAAACCCATTACATCGCCCAAAGTCATTATAATTAATTAGATAATATTTTCTGAGGTTGCCTTGTTAATGCGAATAATGACAAAGATCAGGATTCTCAACTACGATTAAAACTAGTCCCTCCTTCACGGTGCAGGTGCGTTTTAGAAAAATTATTGGAAATTAACTATCTATCCACCAATCGAATTGCAGCGGATCAGGTGTTTCCTCAAAGATATGATCCATTTTACGGGCGAAATAGCGGCGCAGTGTTTCGCCGTCAGCGCCGGGGTGTTGAAGGTCACTGGCGTAGTCTTTCAGGTATTGCTTAAGGCGGTAATGCAGTATAGTGCGATAAATCTTCAGTCTCTGGTTGCCCTTTTCAATAAATACTTTCTCGGTACGGGTCTTATATTTCAGCGGCGCCGCATTGATAATCCAGTTGCCTTTGGTGCGGGCTTCGTGCATCAGACCGCAGCGGACATCTTTATAAAATGCTTCGGCATCAAAGGGTTGGTTGATTATTCGTTTGCCCGGGCCGGCGGGATCGGCGATCCAGAAGTTATGCTCGAATATGGCGGCGGTATGCAGGAAGCTGGTGAACATCTCCTGGCTGCCGCTGTAGGTGTATTTTGGAGAATTCTTGTTCTTCTTATGGTCGAAGATCATACCGGTACGCAGGCTGGCGAGGGCTTCAATAAGCGCGCATTGGACGGTGAGGATGGTAAAGCCTTCTCCTTTAATACGGCCTTCGTCGATTAGTTGTTGGATTGGGTCGAAATATTTCTTTTTGAAACGGCGGCTAAAGAGACTGATCGCTTCTTCCCATTTGTTATCGTAAGTATATTGTTGATTAAGTTTCAGACGCAGGCGTTTCCATTCGGAAATCTCTTCTTTTTCGATGTCCATTTTTGATATTGAATTTTTTGCCGGTTTGTGTTTGGTTATTTGAGTTTCATTTGGGTTGATTGGCTTTGGTCACACTTCAACTCTTACGGAAAGACTCGATGGCCGAAATATGGACAGCGGTGTGAAAACCTCTCTCTGCACTCAGCACCTCGAACTGTTTTTTATTCAAGGTTTTTTCCGGGCAATTGGGCGCAAGGATCAGCTCGCTTAGTTCCAGCGGGAAATTCTTGGCCTGAATGTCCAGCAAAATGAATTTGCTAATGATGGAATCGGGATTGGCTATCACCCAACCTTTTTTATCTGCCGGCAGTGAATTGTCGTCGATGTACAGCATACGCACTTCTTGTTCGATGGCGTAATCGGCGCTTTTAAAAAAATGCTTCCAAAGTTCGAGTTTCCGGAATTTGAAGCGGATCTTCAGCGCTTTGAGGCGTTTGACGATACGCCGCAAAAGCTCTAATTCGGGATGATAACCGCCTTTTCTTGCGTAGGATATCTGCCGGAGGATGAGATTACCAGCAGTTAAGTTGTTTTTGATTTTGAATACCACGCAAACGCCTTTGGTCTCTTCGGCATACAGCCGGTACATAGTCAAGTCGTCCCGTTGCTCTATGGAGGTCAGCGAAGAGATATAGCTGTTGTTCAATTGCTGCATTTCGGTCAGCGAGAGATTGGGCAGCGTCGTATAGGAATCATCAATATACCTGTCGACGTAATCAACTTCCCCACGGTCATTCATGGCGAGATGTGAAGCCATACGGTAGCTGCGCCCGGTAATGGTATGAAAGACGGTGCTGAGGGTGGTATAACGGCATACCTTATTGTCAGCTACAGGTCGCAGCAGATATTGGAAGAACTGATCTTCAAAGCCGTCAATCCCACCTTCGGCACTTTCGCTGAAGTGAAAGAAACGGCCGTCGGCATCATAGGCTATTCGTGCGCCGGAAAAGTTACTATCAAGGAAATCCCGGATCCTGGGCAGCTCCAAGTCTTCTGTATCCGGGACGGCTTCAAATGGCTTAAAAATATTGCTAATCGTGCCAGCAATAGTTTGGGTGATGCCGGTAATTTCTTCGGGCGTGAGGCTCAGGTCAAAAAAACTGAACAGTGACTCAAACTTTTTCAGCTCACTTTCGCCATTAGGCTCCATGATGTGGATGAGCTGTCCGTCAGTAAGGATAAAGTGATCGGCTTCCAATAGCTCCAGAGAAAGCATGTATTCTGAAATATTGGCGTAGGCATTCCGCGAATGTAACCGTTGCGGGCTGACCACTTCAATGATCATGAAAACATACGGGCCTTTCATGACGATGAAATCGGGTCGGAAACGGCTACGGATCTGCGGGTTGAACTCTGTAAGTAAAGGTTCATAAAGCAATCCGTATTTTGCTCCGATCTGCCGTTCGGCAAAAAAATCGGTAATACGTTTAGCCACATCGGCTTCTAGTTGGCTGTGATAATCAGGCATGGTTAATAAAACTGACAAGTTTGATCAGTCAAGCAATATACAAGATTTTTATTCTAACCACCGTGACATCGTTAACAGTTTATCGTACTCACCCGTCATTTTTTGCTAACTTGTTGGCTTTAATTCTTACACAAAGATGCCTAAAATCGAATTTTCTGGAATAACCTCAATGGAGACCGAGGTCTTTACCTCGATCATTCCCTGGACATAAATCTGAATTTTATGGAAAAATTCAAAGACTTAGTTATTACCGACCTGGAAAATCTGGTCGAAGAGTTATTAGAAAAAACCCGGACGGATATGGGCGTATCGGTCAAGGATTTTCAGGAGTTGTTTAAGAAGAACAATGAAATTTTCGATATTGTTGACAGTACATTGAGTGAGTTTATCATCAGTCTGCAAAACACGGATTATATTGACGACTGGCGAACCAAATCCAATATTAACCAAGGTGTAATAATGAATGAGCATAAAGCTATGTTCCTTTATTATTTCATGTTCGTAAATGCTGCCTTTGTAGTTTTTAATCGTATTAAAGATGCACTCAATAAAACCACGATAGATATTTCAGACCTGATCCCGATCTGCATTCTCGGTACCCTGGCTAGAATGTCTGATGAGATCGGAACTTTGCTATCCGTTGGCGCGACGAAGGCGGCACTGTCCGCCTGGCGCTCATTTTATGACCATGCGGTCATCGGCATGTTCCTGATGACAAAAGATTCACCGGATCTGTACAAGAAGTTTGCGGACTACAGCCATCGAGATGTCAAACGCAAAAAAGACTTTTTTGACAAACACAGGGAAGAATTGAAATTTCCTGTAATGGAAGATGAAAGATCAGCTGCGATCAGCGAACGCACCGAAGCGCTCAAAGAACAATATGGCGCAGATTTTTTTAAAGACTATAATTGGGCCAAGGATTATCTTTCCGTAAGGCCCACGTTCCTGGCGATCGAAGAAGAAGCAGGGATGAGCCGTTACCGGTCATTTTATATTTGGGCCAGTGATTATATGCATCCCAACTTTAACGCAATGGCCAACTTTAACGAAGACGAAAAGGTAATTCTTGATAAGATTATAGAACCGGTCTTGGAAAAAGAATCGTTTATCGACCCTATGCAATTAACCCTGGGGATCTTTACAGGATTTCTTAATCTTTTTCTGCACAAATATTCTTTGGATCATCAGTACGCTACAAACATGAAGGTGTTTAATCAGCTGTTCAAAAAAATGTCTGCTGAATTCTCACCCGGTTAGATCCATATTATTTCGATAAAATACAACTTACAAAAGTTCTTCCAAGAGTTTTTCCGTTCTTACCCGATAGCGGAAGTCCATGAGCACCTTGTCGAACGACAAGAGCAATTTACGATTTAGGTTTTTGTCTTTATTGCTTCGATTTTGGAGGGCGTTAAATGCGCCAATGATAAATTTTGTGGCCTGTTCATTTGTTGACAAGCGGTCTTCTTCGTCATCCACGAGTGAGTTTTTATCTAAAGCCAGGTCGAAAATTTCAATGGCAAGCTCGACATGGTCTTTACATTGAAAGGTCAGGTATTCCAGAAAATATTCCGACATTTTAAAGAACCTGGATTGAACATAGGCTTTCAAAAAGAGGGATATATCCGTTAATTTTAAATGTTCCATTTGAAGAAAACTCCATCTGATCTCTTCGTGGTCATCTTCTTTGGATGCTTCTAAAACATGGTGCAATAGTTTATTGCACTTTTCAGTAGTGCCATCAATCGTGTAGTAGTATTTCATGATCTGTGCTACCGCGATCCGGGCGCTCTTCGCGTTTTCCCGGATCAACTGAAATACGATCTCTTCGGATTGATCGTATCCGTGCAAATAAGCGCTGAAAAGCACGATAAATAAGGTTTGACTATCCTCATCGCCAAGGTTTTTCAGCGCGATCAGTTTTCGAAGTCCCGGAATGAGGCGCTTAAAATCATGATTGATCAAATAGTTGGCTGAAAGCAGCGAAGAAGCAAGTACATGGGAATTGGTTTCATTTTCCAGGGCATCAGCAAAAATTTGAAAAGCTCTTTCAGGGAAGTGATGCATCATATAAGCAAGTTCATTCAATACGACGGCTTTGGCGCTGTCTGGTCCGGTATGCAATATATTTTCATACAGATCGAGCACTTTCTCCTGCTGATCTGGCCTCACATTGGGCAAGGCGCGAATAGCCCTTCCAAAAACTCTACTGGCACCGCTCGACCAAAGACCATTATTCATCGAAGTTTCTTTTTCAGATATTTCCTCTTCCTTAACTTCGTTTACAGTACTAAAATCGGACGATTTTGCAATAAAAAATTCCACCAACCAATTATCCGTAATACCAGAGTACAAAAGACTTTTTGCGATACTCATGCAGGTATAGTCATGTTGC
This sequence comes from Mucilaginibacter sp., assembly GCF_041660805.1. Lineage (GTDB taxonomy): Bacteria > Bacteroidota > Bacteroidia > Sphingobacteriales > Sphingobacteriaceae > Mucilaginibacter. The sequence goes on from NZ_JBAZVP010000002.1 coordinate 289,118, forward strand.
GAACCTTTGCTATCAACAAGCAAGGGCCGTGCGAGATCAACGATCTTGGAAGGGTCACCCTTGCCTTCCAGCCAGCCGTGAATACCTTCTAACGGATAATCCAACGGGATTAGCGGGTCTGCAAGACTATCATGTATGATTTCGATATGCTTGCCCTGTGGGTTATTACTTACAAATTTGCCAAAAGCGCTGGCATGCTCCCTTAAGCCGCCTCGGTTCCTTCCAAAATCCCGCAGATCGTTATCATATTTTCTAAACGATTCCAGTAACTGTTCCTTTGACATAAAGACCAGTCGGTCAGGATGGATGGGATTACCGACAGCGCTTGCCATTAAAAAGCCTGAATAGCGCGCTTCTTTAAATGTTTCCTCGAATTTACGCTGCCATCCCCTAAACTGAAGTTTAAGTGTAGGATCGTCTTCAAACACTTGTTGCGGCAACCGTCGCATCCAGGCATATTTGCTCTCCCCATATCCCTTATAGAATATCACGCTGCCATCATCCCATTTCCGGAAGCCTGTTTCATTCGGAAGACGCAGCGCGCTAATTGTAGCTAACACATTTTGCTTTTCATCAGCCGAGAAGTGAGGAAAAGATCTTTCAAAGATCCCGCGGTAGCTGCCCAATATCCTGCTGTGTGCATCAAAGTGGTTGATCGATTTGAAAAAGAGAAACAGGTCATAAACTTTTTCTGAGTGTATAATTTCACTCTGATCCAGTGCAAAGACCAAAAGCCTCAGCACAGCTTTATAACGCGTCCGTTTGTGCTCTGCATAAAAACGATCAAATCCGGGATCGCTCTTGGCAGCAGCTCTTTTCAGGCAAATGGCCAGCAGACGATACAAATATTCTTTTCCCGTTAAGGTATCATCATCGCGAAGATCTGTATAAGCGTAGTCATGGCTAATGATGAAATAACTATCATATCCCTCCAACTGTTCAGGCCGAAAGTCAGCCGAGACCGTGCGAAACAGGACATTGATCAACTTTTCAGGAAAATCACTGGCCAGTGATTTTAATACTTCATGTTCTTCATAATCCCGATAGTTTGCGTCCCGGCTTTTGTTGCTGCAGGGTAGTGTTTGTTCAATTTTTTCCAGCGCATAATCGGGTTTTTTAACAGCAATATTGGCCAGTATGTGATAGTAAGCGAAGTTATCGTTTTCAACCTGTTCCTGCCATTTTTCAAACAGTTCAAAACTGATGGGATCCGACCAGTCCTGTAACGCATACAGAATATTGCCAACTGTCTTTGGATCGGTTAAGCTTCGAGTAAAGTCCCATGCACGTGCATAATTGGCTGTCGTAAACGATCTCAGAAAGAAAAATGCGGCATTTTTATAATAGTTACCCTCCATTTTGCCCAACGGAGTGCCACAGAAATCAATACTTTCCTGATTCAATATTTCCAATAGGCCATGTTCTACAGCAAAATCAAACCATGTATGCGAACCTGCTGTCTCAAAGAACAGCGATCTCATTGGGAAAGAACTCATCACCTGTTCGCCAACCAGCTTCTTTTCGCCATCTGTTGGTGCATCATGCTGCAATAGCGAGGTAAAAAGCAAATGTTTCAAATGAAACAAAACATTTGGGTCCTTAAAAATTTGCTCCAGTATGCGATGATATTGCGCCGGATCGTAATCACGGTAATAATTAACGATCATTCTCACTGCCGAACGTATATGGATCGACTGATCCTGGGCCATCAAGTACTGCTGTAAGTCTTCCCCGGTTTCCACGAACTGTTTGGAGAATGCGAAATCATAGAAAGACTGGTGAAAGAATTGCATTGAATTGTCTTCAATCTTAATGATCCGTTCACTCGCCAAGTAGTTTAATTCGTCAGTGTGATCTTCGAATAAGAATGTGCTCAGCGTGATAGTATTCGATCTGAACATCCGTTGCGCGATGTCATAGACCAGTTGCTTTACCGCACCTTTTGCAATGTTCGTTCTAGCCGGCACAGTAATTATCTTATCCTTCCAATATATCTGATAGATCTGTTGAATATTGGTTAATCCCAGATGTTTTTTGCGGTTAGCGATCTGACTGAAAATGTTCAGATGAATCGGCGTACGCAAGAGATGTAATAATTTAGCGGGCACATTCTCCTGCCTGATACCGATCTTATTTAGCAGGGTAAAAACGGACTCATCCGGCAGTGGGCCGACTTTAATCGTCTCGATATTCTTATAAACTTTCAAGGAGGGGTCGAACTGCAGATCAGCCAGTCTTACAGAGACAATAATGCGCACATTGGGATCGTGCGTATACTGGTCGATAAGGTCTTTAAAAACTTGCAAATAGCTTTTATCTGATGACATGGATTGCGAAAGCGCATCGATCTGATCGATCAGCAAAACGGTCGTAGCGTACACTCGCTTACAGTTCTCGATGAAATCATAAATTGGAATCGATAACGCGATCTTTTCTTGAAGTTCTGTAATGGAAGCTGAAATGATTTTGTCAGCTTTTAAACCAAGCACGGGTATACCATCGTTCAATAGCCTGTCATACAAATCTTTTACAATGACCGTCTTTCCCATTCCTGCATTACCTGCAAGCAAACAAAAGTTGAGGAGCCGATCTCGTCTGTCTTTCTTAAGCGGTTTAGTAACCCACTGGTACAAAGATTCGGTTTCAGCCCTTTCGATATGCGAGTCATCGATGCCTAAAAACTCGTTTTTTTCAGCGCGAAGAGAGATAGAACTTCGTTCGAGCTCTTGATCGATGCTGGATTTCGAAAGTTCTTTGTTATTGAAAAACCCTAGTTCTTCCCTTAATTTAGCTAATTCTGTATTATCTGTAACTGATTTAACGCCGAAAAACTGTCCGATCAGATGTTGCATTTCGGACATCGACAAATAATTGTCCAAGTCTTGATGATTCAACTTTTCGATAGTGAGGTCCTTCAGTACCGCGATGACCTCTGACGGTAGTTCTGCTTCTCTGACTTTAAGGGTGGTTAGTTTTGCGTACTTATTTAGATTATAGGAGATCCAGTTGGGCACGTCTGATTCTTGTTGAATAAGTCGATTAAAGTCATCAATGAAATCGCTGCAATCTTTTACAAAGTTTTTGGCGACAGCTATGTAGTAAGTAAAATTCGCAGGATCAGCTATCAGTCCTGGTTTTACTAGGCTATAAAGTGCGAACTTCGTTATTTCTTTCCCAAATTCTTCCTTGCTAAGATTGGCATTGAGCTGTTTGCACTGAATGACACCGTTGTTATCTCCGTTCAGAGAAAGGGTGCAGTCTTTGCCGTCGTCAGCAACGCCAGTCATCAGGCTGATGTGGTTATGCTTTGGTAGCATGGACTTTTCTATGAGCACATCAAAAATGCTGTAAAGTAATTCCTCAAACCTTTTTGGATTTGGAAGTCGATTATACGGAAATGGTTCGCCTGCGAGAACGTCAGGCTTCTCTGAGTAAAATAACTGATTTTCGGATTTTTGGTTAGTCATTAATGATCTCGGTGAAAAAAATGAGCAACCATAAAGATACGAGCTACTGGTCAAAAATTCGTCTTAGTTACTAACAGCTCTTAATTTGGTTAGCCTGGACCAATGCAACCCCAGTATCCTTAATAACGATTTGAATTAGAAATTTGAAATGATAAACTTGTAAATCATCTTATCCATACCTGTTAAATTGGATATATAGAAGGTCGCTTATTGTGTCAAGATCTTTGGTATTTGTAATATTCAAAAAGCAATTGAATTTGCCTACCAATCGTTTCGATGAGATGTGCCGGTGCTAGTACTTTAATATTGGCACCATAGGAAAGTATTTTGGCAATAAGTTCGGGATTAATGATAACGTCTAATTCGATTTGAACACCATCATCTGCTCGATGAATCACTTTTTGTGAGTCATGTATAGGTTTAGTCATGATGTAGGGCCACCGTTCCTGGGAAACAAGCAATTGAACTTTCTCCGAAACAGCGCCATGTGGAATAGTTACGCCTACTACTTCCTCAAAGTAATTTACAAAATCGATTTCTGTATTTTCCACATAAGGGGTTGGAACTGCCTGAATTAAAACGATTCTGTCCAATGCGAGATTGGTAATTTTCGCAGCGGGCGTCGTTAGTCCGAAAATAAACCATCGTAAATTGTATTGCTTAATATAGTAGGGATGGAACACAAAAATTAACGGTGCGTCAGCTCTAAAAGGTGTATATGTAATCTGCAGAACCTGTTTATTGACTATTGCATCAAATATTTCTGGCATATATCTAACCCCGGCAAGGAAATGATTTTGTTCGAAATCCATCACTCTTGCCGCAGCAGGTAAACTAGAGCGTGTAAAAGATTGGAAACGCCCTGTGATATCTTCTACCCATTCAAATTGCGGTAGCCCCCGAAATCGGGATAGGGTAAGCAAGACCTGTTCAATTTGATGTTGTTCTTTCTGATTGAGGGGCGTACTATTTATGGAAAAATTGATATCAACATATCGAAAAAATACCCGTCGTCCACTTTTGTTACGCTTCAATTCGACTGACCAACCTTGGCTGCTTTCCATAAAAATTATATCCTGATAAACTTGACGTTTTTTAACGCCTTCATTTATGCCGGTATAGTTGTAAATGGCTTTATTACATTCTTCAACCAAATCATTAATATCAAACATTCTACCGAAATTAGAAAAGCATTTATCCAATGCCTGATATCTTATTTGCGCATGTTTATTTGTTGCCATTATCGTTTTATAAATTCTCGACAGATATCGTATAAAGCAATGGCTTGCCGTTAATTTTTTGTTTTATCTCTGGTGTTTGGTGGGGACCCGTTTGCTGATTATATAACTTAAAGGTCTGATCGCTTACAAACCAGCCATGTTCTATTCCTGCGTCCGGACGGATAGTTACTCTCAATTCGTTATTTTCAAATTCGAAATATCGGAAGTGCGGTAAGTCGTTGTTAACTGCCGTTACATTGGAAATTCCCACGGCTTCTGAAAAATCAATTACGGCATTATTGCGGTCTGTAGCATTCTTGAAGTTATGATAAATCAAACGCGGCGATCTGTCTTCGACGAAGGACATTCCTTCAAATTCAAAGCTTTCTATTGAAAAATTCAGCAATGAGCTAAGTTTTTGAATAAATTGCACAAGTAAAAGACAGCCAAATGGCGTTTTTAAATATCTGTCAGCATATTTTACGCGAAAAGATTTGCTTTCCATTTTTTCACTCAAGTCTAATTTATCACCAATAGTGATTATCAATAAATCGGCAATTCCATTAGATAGCAGTACCTCCTGCGGTTCCTCAATATATGCTTCAGCCATAGATTGTTCGTCGATATTGATTGTCAACGCTTCTAATGCCTCAAATGCATTTTTTTGCCGTTTATAAATTCTACCCTCAGTAGAGTTTCCCCAATTTTCATTAAATCTGTTCTCAAAATTTTTCGTCAAATACTCGGTAATTTGACCATCTGTATTCATAATTTCGCATACTAATTCAAGCGGTCCAGTTTGGTTTGCGCTAGACTGTTTCAGACCTGACCAGGCTGCTAATTGAATCATCGAAATTTTTTCCTGTACATTTAAAGTTGACGGACACTCTTTTAGTACAAATTCGATGTTTGCAGTTCCACGCAGCTTAGTTATCGACGGCAGTTTATCGAAATCCCAATCAACCGGGTTCCCTTTGCCATATAGGCGAATTTCTTTGATTTTATTGAGGTAACGCAATCGGCCTATCTCATTTTTAATGCCTCCACTTAATGTTTGCACATTGGGATATTGTAAGGCAATTTCTTCCGGCACTTGTTGATCTGCTATACGTGTGAGCCATTGAAGTACCGGTCTTTTATCCAACCGGTCTATGTGCCATTGTGTCGTCCGATCAATCAAGCATTTTGTACATGCTTGTTCGCAGCTGCATCGGCTTAAAAGCTCACGCGCCTCCCTAAATATTTCATCTGCGTAAGAAATAAACTGTGATGAATAGCCAGCGCCACCTTTAGCAGTGTCAAAAATAAAAATGGTCGAAAATCCCTCGTAGTTCTTTACGCCAAAGCTAATTTCTGATTCTTCGATAGCCAAAAAATGAGCTAATTGCTTACTGAGTACCGCTCCTAAAGTATATAGCAAAGTCTTATCCGATGAATACCGGTCGTACTCGTCCTTAACCCTTATCTCACAAAAATCAGTTTTAAATCGGCCGCCGAGAATCATGTTTGTCCGAATCGCATATAGGTTGTCATTTCCCGTACACCTGTTGCTTCCATCATTGTTGTTGTTTTTTCCGCCGCGCAGCCTTTTATGGTCATTCAATTTAGTGACCTCGGTTTCTGCTCTACCACAGTGCAGGCAAACCGCAAAACCCTGACCAGCGCCGACATTGTAAAATAGAATCTCGGCATCTTCTTCACTTTCCCTTGTCTCAAAAAGTGCCGTACTTTCGTGCTGCCAAGGGCGTATGTTCATTAATAAAGGATCGACATATTGAACCGATGAGGCTTCATTTATTTTCCGGGTTGGCGTCTCATATACATCAACAGCGAACCCTGCAGGCTGGATCATTTCCGTATAGGCGGTTCTCGGTTGGCCATTGCCGAAGTCAATTCCTTTAAGATCGGGCCGCTGACAATGTGGACAAATTGACATCGGTTGTTCCTCTCTCGCAACTAACAAGGCTCGTTGATACCCGCAATGGGTACAGGATTGAATAATTTGCCTTTCGGCCTGAACCCCACGATCATTTTCCATAACAATACCCGCAGAAACATAGCATTTCCCGTCAATGACCACTTGTTTGCCGGGGGCAAACTCTGCTAATGCGCGTGTTATAAAATAGGAGGGTTTTGTTTTGTTTTTTCGGTCGGCCATAGAAGTCTTGCTAAGGTCTTCGATATTGATGGTATCGAAATCGACAACGCCAGTTGGCAATCCCGCCGAGGGAAGAAAACCTTGTTCGGCAAGATAACCTATTACGTTTTTCGCCAGGAATTGCCGCTGTTGAAACATCACGGTCTTGTATGCCGGAGATTCTTCACCGAAGAGCTCGGTTAATTCGGTAAGCTTCGCGTCATAGCCTTCCTTTCTTTCTATGGTTTTATTACTGAGGTCCTGGAAATTACCTATGACCTTTTCAATCAGGAAATTGAAGTTTTTTTCTGCGAATGATGTATTTCGAACAATAGCGTAGAGTGCCTTTTTAAACTCACCCACAGCCTGGCTGTCGAGCAGCCAATTACTGAACAATAACGCCAGAGGAGTTGAGGATAAAAAGAAGAAGCTTTCAGTATTCATATTAACATTCAAGCCCCTTACTGCGTTACTTTGCACGAACTTGCCCAAGAAAAATGCATTCATGTGGCGCTCAATAACCAACTCACTATTGAATGAAAGCATTGGCGGTGCGATCCGATGATTCAACGCCCATAGAGGATCTGCCATGACATTCAGACCAATTGGGTTAGGTGTACATATCGTAAACGCCAGGGAGCGGGCTTCAGCGCGCCTTCCGGCCCGACCGGCCCGTTGTAAATAGTTTGCTGGACTTGGAGGGACGTTATTCATTACTACTGCGGAGATACCACCAATATCGACACCCATCTCCATCGTTGTAGAACAATTAAGTATATTAATTTCAGAACGCTCGAATTGGCCTTCCAAATCCTTCAAACGCCTGTCATTTTGCTGGGCCGAATGCTCGCCCGAAAGGTAAAGTGGTCTGTTTAACAAAATTTGCTCATGTAAATTATTCCATACCCCTGCCGTCCGTAAATCTTTTGTTTCTTCAGCAATCCACTTTCGGGTTGGTTGAAGATCCGTGTCATGGTTTTCATTTAAATTATACGGGAAAGGAAAATCCGGAAAACGTAGTGAGGTATTAATATGATAATGTCTAATATTATCCCAACTTAGGTTCCCCTTGATCCAAGGCGAATAGCCTCTAAATTGCGTGTCAACCAACCTTTTTTTGACAGGGCAAAGCCAAAGCTCGCCGGCAAGGGCAAATCGCGTTTCAGTTTCCAGATTTATTTTGAATGCGTCATGATCCCTTGACATTATGGATTTCATTATTTTCCATATTTCCGAAAGCAATTCATTTATCTCGTCCTCTTTTGCCCGATCAATATCTGCGGGATCGTGCAGCCTCAGACCGGCACAGATGAGCAGACTAAGACGGTTTTGTTGTATCTTCCTTTCGAAAACCGGCCATTTTCTGACCTTCGGTAATGTAGAGGACGATTCGTAAATCGGCCGGCTACTGATGTAGGCTGTAGAGTAGGGATATATTTCAGGATTAATGGAAAAATGGAATGAATATCGTAAAATATAATCTGCTGCAATTTTAAGGAGGCTTCTCCACTCCGGCAGGGTAAGGCCCAGAACAGCAGCCGCCACCGGTAACTGGACATTTTCAATTTTTGGATAAACTAAACTTACCATACCTAGGTTTTCCAGTGAACGTTCACGGGGAAGACGACGCGCGAACTGATCGTAAAGGATTGCATTTAAGTAGGCGACTTCACCACGCGGATTATTGTCGCCAGTATTATTGCCATTATATAAGGTTCGGAAACTATGTTGTCTAATCAACAGATCCTTAAGTTTTTCCCATTCAAGCGTTACCCTATTACCCGAAGCCTGCATTTTATTAGCCTCCAGTTCATCTATATTTTGCTGAAAACGCTTTAGCAAGTACGGGTGTTTTTCTTCTGCCAGCTTTTGCCTCAAATCGGCAAGTATGCTCTCAACATCATCAGGAAGTTCTATGTTTTTTTGTTCTTCAACAGTCAGTTCGCAAAGCCTGTGAAACACTTGCGACCGAACCCAATTTGCTTCTTTATCCTGGTTGATCAATGCAGATATCTTCGCTGTCCCTTGCCTGCTATCAGTGAATGAAATATACTTATGCCCATTCCAGAGTGTTTGCTGGGTTTGGTGTTCGGAAATTGGAGTTTCCTCCAAAATAATATCGGCCAATACCCTATTAATAAAAGAGGATGAAATCCTAAAATGCAATGGTTCGCCAGCAGGTTCGCCACAATGAGGACAACAAGTTCCGTCCCCAACTTCATAAAAATCATCACCACCTATTTTTTCTCCACTTTTACTAATCGAAAATGGCGCACCCGGACTGTAATAGCGTGTGCCAGCAATATGTCTCGTAAAATAAAATTTATTAATTGCCGCAGTTGGTGGCAAGTCATCATCGTCGTCGTCCGGTCTTTCTACTGCGAATGGATCTTGACTAACCGCTGAAACCAACTGCAACGTTTCATCACCATTAAAATCTACTTTCAGTTCCGACTCCAGAAATTGATTGCCGCAAGAACGGCAGGCCACCAATTCCAATAGCGGCGCGCCGCAGGTGCAAACGCTGCCTGCAATAGTGGTCATCGTTCCTATTGCGGACGCGGGTTTAATCTTCATATGTTGCCTGCAATGCGGATCTGTACAAACAAATACTCCGCCAATGCCCCTGGCAAAGAAATGTCCCCTGACGGGCAATATTGATTTTCCGTCATATTCGTGTGCACTTAATTGGTCAACCAATGTAAGGCCGTGATTTACATCCCCGGAGCCTAATTTTTGTGTGATCGTGGACAGTGACAATGATTGTGATAAAAGCTCTTGTCGCAATGCCTGAACTTCTTTAAATAACGCCGGAGCCCGATGGTCTTTTAATGCAGTTTTTTGAATGCTAAATTCAGCTTTCGGTAACGCCTGCGTTGTCACACGCGAACCTTTAATTACAACAATTTGATGTTCCTCAATTCCACAAAGGTTCGACATAAACTTTTTCAATGCAACCTCTGTGTCTTCGCCTGAACCAACAGTTGCAGAAGTTATAGCAAATCGTAGTTGCTTTATATCCACTTCAAAGGCATCAACAACACGTCGAATTAATAAGGCCATTTCCGCTGCCGAAGAACCGGTTAAAGTATGTGCCTCATCAAGCAATATCCAGCGCAGTGATCCTTTAGAATTGTTAAGTAATTCGACATCCTTATTCCTTACCAACATGTATTCCAACATAGATGGGTTTGTAAACAGAATCTGAGGCGGCGTTTGTCTAATTTGCTTTCTGGAAATCAACTCGGGAAGACTTTCGGCTATTTTTGCAGCTGGCGCAGTTTCCAATGTTTGACCGTTGTAAATCGCATATTGAATGCCGTTAAGAGCCCTGCACCAGGTATCCATCCTTTTCCTTTGACTCCCAATAAGGGCATTCAATGGATAAAGGAAAAGTGCGTTCACCCCGGTCTTATTACGGCTATTACGATAGATATCATATAACACAGGCAACATGAAACATTCAGTTTTTCCAGATCCCGTTCCCGTTGTTACCGCTATTGATTTCCCTTTGTTAATCAACATGTCCCAGCTTTCAATTTGATGTTTATAAGGAAAACGACTCTTTGGGAAACGATAGTCGCCATCTTCAACCGCATCGAGCGCATTTACGAAAGGTACATCAAAGATTTGTGAGGCTTCCCCGAACGAGAGTGCAGACGGCTCCCAGGGAAATGCCGTTTGAAATACAGGTTCAGCTAATAATCCTTCTTTTTCAAGAAGCCAGGTGAAGTATTTTTGCATCTCTGCGTCTCCGGTAGCCCAAAGAGAGATTATTGACTCTTTCAGGCGATCTTCAGCTGCGTTATAAAAATGTTTAAAGTTCATAGGTCAGGTTATATTTTGGTTAGACAATAGTTAAGGGCTTCCGCATACCACTCAGGATTGAGCTGTTGCGCGTATCTGATATTTCTTCTCCTGAATTCATTATCCTCATGCCATAAGGCTTCATCTTTTCCTGCGATGGATAAGGCAACCACTAACGGCGCTCTCAAAAGCATTTCAACTTTCGCCGTCTGCTCGGTGACGGGAATAATTACCTGATAATTATCAGGGACGCGGGGATATTTCTGTGGTAATTCCTTTAAAACTTTTCCCCCAAGTGAAGTTCTAAGTTGCATGATTCGTGTGTTAAGGTGGAACCCACTTGCGAGCGAAGGCTTGCTTGCCTGTAGAATGTACGTTGTTGTTTTTGCAAATTCGACAAATGGCTGCTGCATCTCTAAATAGATTTTCAATGATGCGCCAAGATCGTGAATAAGGGACATGCCTAAACCTGATCCCATCCATTCCAAAGCGGCGCCCCAGTTATCGCCAGAAATCCAGTGAAAAGAAAAACCCAGGTCGTTTTCCAAATCGCCACACGCAACCTCTGCAAACACATCTTTACTGTCATAAACCGTTAGAAACACAAATACCTTGGCAGCCAGCAACGATGAAAAGGTTGTCGCTCTCAATATGTCAAAAGTTGAATATGGCAAATCGTGGTTCAAACAAATTCGGTAATAACTGAGAAGCCTTTGCCAAACATCCGAATCATAGCTGTTGTCTAACAGTTCGTCCTTTAACGTTATCACCCTTTTCTGCCGGTCTTCTTCGCTCGTCGGAACATTGTACGGATCGCGACTAATAAATATGGGTTGGGTTTTCATAGGACCCGAAACGCCAAATACCACAAACTTTTCAATGTTTTCCAATTCGGAAAACCGCCAGTGTCCTTCCTCTAAGTCGAGTGCGCGAAGTGACAACTCTTCGTTAGTACAATCCAACGGAACCGCCAGTAGTTCTATCGTCGGATCGCTTGATGTAATATTGACTTCTAATTTTTCATTGAATGCTGCCTGTAATGTTACATCATATCGTTTAATACTATATTCTTTGATTTTAACAGTCCCCGACGGCCGTTCTTCAACAATTTCAAATTTAATCTCCGCCATACCATCCATTGTATCAGATAGTGCATAAAGCTGAAACATCTTATCTGAAAAAGTGCGAAGTGGGATGAACGGTTCTTGTAAACTTACTGACGCGATCATTCCGGAACGCGATGTGTTCCACATATTGACCCGCAATTGTTTCTGATTTGACATTAAGCGCATACCGTTTAATCGCGTTAAACTTAAAGGGGTTGTTTCCAGCACGACAGAATTGTCGTTATCAATAATCTCAACTCCCTTAAACGGCGGTAACATTTCGAAACGCAGACCTGAATTCTGCGTAGCATGACGCAAGGTCCCTTGAATCGCTAAGGGAATTACCGAGTTGTTTACTAAAGAAAGCTTGTATTTATCATTGCTAACTTTTTCGGCGCTACAATTTATCCCGTTGTTTATTGAAAACAAAAATGAGTTGGCGCTGACTTCTGCAATAGCTTCCTGCAGTGAATTTGAAGTAACTTTTAAATTTAACTGCCCAATATTAAAAATAGTATCGTATTCCGTAACCGGTCCAGCAATAATCATAATTTCCAACAATCCGGGAGTCATCGCCATGTTCCAGTCATGCCAATACCCGCCACCTTTAGGTTTCCATTTGAGGACGCACCTCGACAATACATTTTCCTTTTCATCATAAACAATGATTTTTGGCTTGCCTCGAACCACCGTGTAATTTGCGCGGATCATCCAAGAAGGTTTATGATCGTCGATAATCCAATCAATTTTGTGCTGTCCTGTTTTTAAATCCCATCTTTCAGATAGTTTTGACAGAGTAAAATTGCCGATAAATAAACACCAATTAAACTCTATTCCATTCACTACCATCTTTTTACTATTCGCTCCTAAAGGATTTAAAATGTCAAGAGGGTAAAGAGCCAAACCTTCGTCTGCGGAAGTATGGAGCCCTTTTTCTAATATCCATTGCTTTTCAGAATACTTCCTCCATAAAGTCGGTTTATCTAACCTTGGGAAATAAGTAATTAAATGCTGTGATTCATGTTTAAGTCCAGAGGATCCAACCAAGTACAAATCCGGCAGTTGGTCGGCTTTGTCCCATATAAGCTCATGATCGCCTACCCATTTTACGCGCATCACTTCATCTGTGCGCTTGGTGAATTTGCACAGGAATCCGCCGTTGTAAAATAATTTGTATTCAAAATCCAACGTCAGGTCGTCTTCAATTCCGAACAAGCTTCGAAATTTCTCGCCAGACATATCTGTAAGTCCTAAATATAACCTGATGCGCTGTTCTTCAGGTTCTAATACCCAATAGGACTTAAAGCCGCTCTTTTTCTTTTCAAAAGTTAAGGTCCTTTTTTTCGTTCTTAGCTCGCCAGTAATTTCGCGTAGCTCATTGTTTTTATCCAGTATAGATAAGTAGTCCTGATCTTCATTAATAATTGCTGAAACAATGGCCAAACAGCAATCATAAATCTCATCATTTCGGCCAGATGGCGGCAACAGGTTCGTTATGTCACTATTAAATGCAAAGTCATCTATTGTGGTTGGATTAAGTTCAAGTATTTTCAGCAACAAATCTTTGTAAGCACCTTTATTAGTTGCGATATGCTTTATCGGCAGGCCGCCCTGAAAAAGGAGCGTTTTGAAATATTGTGTATTTTGACGTTTGATCCATCTTATGCCAAGTAACGCAGCGCCTTTTTTTGCGGACTTGTAAAAATCATCCTCGTTATAATATTGTCCATTACTAATTGAAGCGAAAACTTCTTTTTTTGATGGGTAGCCGCCATTATAACATCGCTTCCACCATTCTGCGTAGTATAATAAACAGTCCCTGCTATCAAGATCATTTATCCGCCTAGTTTCAATTAGCATTTTTTTTAACTGTTGAAATGCGTTATCGCCAAGGCCATACTTCCAAATGGCTTGTCCCGAGTGCCGGACTAACTGATTGGCTGACAATAAATCTTGAAATTTGCTCATGAATAAAGGATTTGGTTTTGCAATATAAATATCTATTTGTGCAGTACATGTGCACAAATAAAATATATTCGCATATCGAGCCTATCAATAATTGATTATGATTAATCTTAACGAGTTATAAGCAACTAACAAAGGATAACTGAACATTATCCACAACGCGAATTTTTGCAGAACATAACAACGTGAATGAATGCATTCACCCCTCAATATAAACTGGCTTAATCGTAGAGATTATATCGCGCTCTGTTCGGAAGTAACTTTTTGCTTTCCTTCCTCAATAATTTTCTGACGATGTTTTTTCCCCCACTTCTCCATACTTTCAATGATGTCCTTTAAAGTTGTTCCGTATGAAGTAAGTTCATAGATTACTGTTATGGGACGGGTGTCCTTAACCGTTCTCTTTACTAATCCATTTGTCTCCATATCGCGTAGCTCCTGAGAGAGCATCTTTGCTCCAATACCAGTTACCCGGCGTTGCAATTCCATAAAATGCGTTTCTCCAAAGTACAAAATGGTCAAAATCTTAATTTTCCATTTTCCACCCATCACATCCAGTGTATCTTGCACAGCCATCATCCTGGCCCGACAATCATCATTAAATTCCATATGCCTATTTTTTGGTAGTTTCTCAAAAGTAACTACTACCCAAAAGGAAACTACTTTCAAATATAAAGTATTTTATCCAGCTTTGTTCAATTAATAATTACATCATGGCAATGTGCAAAAATACACGGAACCAAGATTTTCAAAATCAACAAGAGACATCGAAAAACAAATATGGAACTTAGAGGAAAAACAGTATTAATAACAGGAGGTGCCGCTGGCATCGGGTATGAATCAGCAAAGCAATTTAGTGCTGCGGGTGCGCGTGTTATCATTTGTGGTAGAAATCAATCAAAGTTGGATAAAGCAAAAAGTAATTTACCGGGCATTATTACTATTAAATGTGATGTTTCCGACCAGAATGAAATCAAAGAACTATACAAGCAAGTATTGGAACTGGGAGGTATAGATATCCTTTATAATAATGCCGGTGTCGGTAGCGCTCCGCTGAATTTGGGAGTTGCTAATGAACAACATTACACCGACGCGGTTAACGAAATGAATATAAATTACCTTGGCGTAATCCGCTTGAATAATTTATTTATGGATATGCTGAAAGCGAAAAAGGATGCTGCTATCATAGTAACAACATCAGTTTTAAGTTATTTGCCGGCAATCCTTGCGCCTACTTATTCTGCAACTAAGGCGGCTTTAAGGTTCTATACGGAATCTTTAAGGAAACATTTAGAAATTTTAGGCAGCTCAGTAAAAGTATTCGAGCTTTTACCGCCATTGGTTGAAACCGAAATGACCGCGGGCATTAATGAAAAGAAGATGTCAACGGAAGATCTAATTCACATTTTGATGGCAGGTATAAAGAAAAATCAGTTCACAATCAGAGCCGGCAATACCAAATTATTGTATAAAATTAATCGACTGTTCCCAAATTTTGCTTTCAATTTTCTAAATAAGCCCAGAAACTTTCGTTTACTAAGGACTCAATAGAGGCAAAAAGGATAGGTTTTTGAAATTGGAGTGTATCAAAAAGGCTAAGCGAACTGGGCTTGGCCTTTTTTATGGAGATGATCAGGCAAGTTAAGAGTGCCCATTGTAATATTGGCGCGTTGAATGCGCTGAAAGTCCGTTGCATTATATTTTGCAAAATGCTTGAAGAACCTACTGAAATGATACCCAGTCATCTAAACTGCGGCCAGGCGGCGAAGGATTTAAAAGCCTTTAATTCCCGGAATTAAAGGCTATGCTGATTAGATACGTTTTCATTTATGCAATAAAATTGCTATGACAGCAGGGTCCATTAAATCCACTGCCATAGCGTAAAATGATTTTCCTTCCTATAAGACAATGAATGTTATTTGGGCAGTGTCGCAAGAAAGTTTAGGATATCATTGCCAATTTCATGAACATGGGTTTCTAATGCGAAATGGCCCGTGTTGTAGAATTTAACAATTACATTAGGGTCGTCTTTTTTATAAGCTTCTGCACCTGCAGGTAGAAAGAACGGATCTTTGTTGCCCCAAACCGCCAAAATTTTGGGCTTATATGTCCTGAAATAATCCTGAAATTTGGGATATAGATCCACATTGTTCTTATAATCCTTAAAAAGATCCAACTGTATGTCTGCTTCACAGGCGCGGTCAAGGAAATGCTGATCCAGGGTATATGATTCAGGGGCAACAAGCGATGTATCGCTTACTCCGCTTAAATACTGAGATTTTACGGCATCCCTGGTCAGGAAATCTCTTAAAGCATCCCTGTTTTCTTTAGTGTCATTTTCCCAGTAACGTTGTATAGGGTTCCATCCGTTGCTCAGGCCTTCTGCATACGCGTTTCCGTTCTGAGATATAATTCCAGTAATCTTTTCTGGATTTGCCACAGCCAGCCGGTAACCTGTCGGTGCGCCGTAGTCGAAAACGTAAATGGCAAAACGTTTAATTTTCAGCTCATCGATGAAAGTTTGCATTGTTTTAGCCAGGTGATCAAATGTGTAGACAAAATGCACGCTGTCGGGTACATCTGTATAGCCGAAGCCCGGAAGGTCGGGCGCAATCACATGGTATTTCCCGCTCAATAATGGAATTAAGTTTCGGAACATATGAGAGGAAGTTGGATAGCCGTGTAAAAGCAAAATAATTGGCGCACCGGCCGGGCCTGCCTCTCTGTAGAACACGTTCAGCCCATTAACCGTGATGCGCCTACAATGAACACTATAGTTTTCATCTGCAGATTTGCTTTTTGTGATTTTCCCTGATTGTGCAACAGTTTTCAAATTAGGGAACAACCCAGCCACCAGTAAAATAGCGGCGAACATAATTTTTTTCATGATCTCTTTGATTGAGCGTAGCCAATAGTCAGCGAGGTAGAGTTGTGGCTGTTAATATAAAAAAAGAAGCCTTCAAAAAGAGGGCTTCTTTTAAGCATTGCATTATATATTCTTTAATCCTTCGGCAACACGTCTGCCATAATCTTCATCGCACTGCGTAAAAAGATCTATCATCTTTGCCTGAATTTGAGGCGTAGCCGCACTTATTCCACCAACCAGGTTACTGATCAGGTCGTCGCGTTCCCAGTCTTCAAAAGTGCGGTAACGTTCACCTGCCTGCTGAAAGACATTTGTCCGTTCGATCTTCTTACGTACTAACTTTGCCACGTAATAAGGTTCATGATCTGGCTGCCCCTTCGGAGCCTCAGTCAAACCATTATTACTCGATGGTTCAAAATTAATATGCGGATTAGAACCTTCTGCTAAATCAACTTTATAAGCCATTTGCCCATCACGTTGATTGGTTGCAACCTGTGTCTTCGGGGCATTAATTGGAAGCTGCAGGTAATTGGTTCCTACCCGGTAGCGCTGTGTATCAGAGTATGAGAATGTGCGTCCCTGTAGCATTTTGTCATCTGAAAAATCAAGACCATCAACCAAGACACCCGTTCCGAAAGCAGACTGCTCCACCTCAGCAAAATAATTCTCCGGGTTTTTGTTCAATGTCATTTTACCAACAGGATACCAGGGAAACTGGTCTTTGGGCCAAAGTTTGGTATCATCCAAAGGATCAAAATCAAGTTCGGGATGTTCGTCATCGCTCATGATCTGCACATTAAGCTCCCATTGCGGGTAATCACCGTTTTCAATGGCATCATAAAGATCCTGCGTCGCATGATTGAAGTTGTTTGCCTGAATAGCAGACGCTTGTTGCGTGGTGAGATTGCGGATGCCCTGCAGCGGTTCCCAGTGATATTTTACCAGCATGGCTTCTCCTGCTGCATTGACCCATTTATAGGTATTAACACCCGAGCCCTGCATTTCTCTGTAATTTGCGGGTATTCCCCAAGGCGAAAAAAGCCATGTAACCATGTGCAGCGTCTCCGGCGAATTGCTGATAAAATCGAATTGACGCCCGCCATCCTGGCGATTAGTTACCGGATCGGGTTTAAATGAATGTATGAAGTCCGGAAACTTAATGGCATCCCTGATAAAGAAAACTTTAAGATTGTTGCCTACAAGGTCCCAGTTACCTTCTTCGGTATAGAACTTCACGGCAAAACCACGGGGATCACGCAGCGTCTCTGGTGAGTGCCCGCCGTGAATGACAGTTGAAAAGCGAACAAATACAGGTGTTTCTTTTCCCCGCTCCTGAAATAATTTTGCTCTTGTATATTTTGAGACCGGATCGTTACCCACTGTGCCGTAAGCTTCAAATATACCGTGAGCACCTGCACCTCTTGCGTGTACAACCCGCTCAGGGACACGTTCGCGGTCAAAATGGGCGATCTTTTCCAGGAACTGGTAATTTTCCAGCGTTGCCGGGCCACGTTCACCTACTGTACGAATATTCTGATTATCCTGTACCGGATGTCCCTGTCTTGTGGTGAGGGTCTTATTTTGTGTTTTCATATTATATAATATATAGTTGGTCGATGTTTATTGGGTATCGGCCATATGTGACTTGTTGATATTTTCAACCATCAGCTCGTATCCTGCTTCGTTTTCCTGAACCATAGCGTAATCAATTGGATTTTTTCCAAAGCGATCTTTAATCAGCGGATCAGCACCATATTTTAATAATAAAGAAATTGTTTCCGTTTGCCCAAAAGTTGCTGCGAATGTCAGTGCTGTTGCACCGTTTCCATTAAGAGCATTCGGGATTGAGCCGGCTCTCAACAGAATTTCAGCGGTTTCTGTATAGCCTTTGAAACAGGCACCCATCAGCGCGGTATTACCTGTACTATCCTGGGCCTCAGTATCAGCTCCGGCTTCAAGCAATAGAGATGTTGCTTCTTTATTGTTGTAATAGACCGCAACAATCAGCGGTGTAGAACCGCGGCCGTCTCTTACATCCGCCCCGGAATCCCTTAGTGCCTCACTCAACGCAGGGAGGACGTTTTGCCTTGCGGCTTCAAAAATATCCATACTTTAAAATTTAAATGGATTTTACCTTCTATGGGAAAAATCCCGATGATTTAATTGTAAAGGTAGCGCCCTGACTAATCGTGGGGAATGTCAATTAGGTAAGAATACATGTCAAAAATGTTTTAACATGAAATTTTAAACAATGTTATTTATTAGTAACGAAGTCATATGCTCGCAGAACATTTATAATGATGCCCGTATTTATTTCTCTATACTTTGGTAATTGTAAGTGGTTCCCTTCCGCCAGTGTAAACCAGGAAGACCATCACTGGCTAACAAAGCTTTTCCCGGCAGCAGGCTGAGTGTGCCGGCATCATCATTTAGATTATTCGTCGCGCTTTGAGTTGACCGGAATTTAATATAGGCATCACCAGTTCCCAGGCTGCTTCCACCTGTTCTGCGCGCATGAAGAGTGATTATCACCAAGAATTGAATCTGAAAGCTAAGTTTCATAAGCTTCCTGAAATTGATGAGTATAAGTTCCTTTATAATCAAAAACTATATCAACCGGGTTTAATATCAGATCAACTCCCTTTTGGCTAATAGTTGAAATCTGCTCATCTCAGGCTGTATGCTGATGACAAGCCTGTTTTCTTGCCGGTTTTCACTTGCTGATGCCGGGATCTGTTGCGGCGCATCTTTAAAGCGAATGGTAATTATAGACGATGCCTGATGCATGCGCCTAGGTGTACGCAGGTAAAAAGGGACTCCCCCAAGCTATGGATATAAGGCGACCTATGCGTTCCTACCGGAAAACGTCATATCATTGTAAACCAATTGTCACAATGATGGTTTGTATTAAAATCTAACCAATCGGTCATAGATATTTGCATATTAATATTTAAGTTATGTCAAAAGGGGAAGAAACGAAAAAATTGATTATTGAAAAGTCTGCGGCCATCGTCAATGTAAAGGGAATTGCTGCAACATCGATGAGCGATATAATGAGTGCAACCAAGCTGTCGAAAGGTACTTTGTACATGTACTTTAATAGCAAAGATGACCTGGCCTGTAGTGCGGTCGAACATAACCTTGAGCTACTCAGCAGTAAAATACAGCATGCGATAAAAAAACATAAAACGGCTAAAGACAAGTTATTTGCTTATTTAGATCTATTAGAAGATCCCATAAATACCCCTGTTGATGGCGGCTGCCCGATGATTAACTCCGGAACAGAAGCCGACGATACCAATCCTGGCATAAACGCGATCGTGAATGTATTGGTTGAACGCAGCCAGCAACTTATTTCTTCGATAATTCAAAAAGGCATTAAAAATGGAGAATTCAAATCCGACTGGGACTATCATGAATTCAGTACGATGATGTTTGCCCTGCTTGAAGGTGGTACTATAATTTGCCGAAGTAATGGCAACAATGAAAAAATGAAGGTTATAAATAACAGTATCAAACGAATGATCACCGCGCAGTTGCTATAGATCATCTTCACTGACAGGAACGCTAAATTGTTCATGATTAGGCAGTTGCTAATCAATTTACTTAGCAATTGCACCTGCGCCATCCTATCTAATAAAAGGTCGCGAATTGAATATTCTCAACCGAGATTTGGATGTCTACAAAATTTTCTCTGCAATATTTCTCGCTGAAATGGCCGTCAATGGGTTGTCATGTATTTTATTGGTAATCAGCGCGCCATCAAAAAGCATATAGAGTTCGTCAGCAAGATTGTCCTTCTTAACCGGTTGCAGAATTTCAGCGAAAAGATTTCTGACATTATCTTTTTGTTGTTTGATAATCGGTTTTACTTTACGGCTGTCGGCTGGCAGATCGGAGATCACATTTAAAAAACTGCATCCACTGTATGATGGCTGCGCAAATAACTTAGTTAGAAAATCGAACAGGCCTAAAACCTTCTCCCTGGGTGTCTCATACATTTCAACTTCCGCCTTTAGCAAACGATCAATCTGATTACTCTTGTTGGTTAGATATTCTACAAATAGCTCATCCTTTGAATGGAAATGCTCATAAAAGGTGGTTCTCGCCACTCTCGCTTCCTTTAATACATGGCTAATTTCTGTTCTCATATAGCCTTGATTGTAAAAGAGCGTGGTAGCTGCTTCCATGATCCTGGGTCTTGCGGTGCTTGTTCTCATAATACAAAGATATGCATTTAGCCTGAAATGTAACCAATCGGTCATATATTAACTGATAAAATGGCATTTTTTACAGGATGACATTACACAGATACTAGTCCGGGAATAGCGAAATACTTTCGTGCATTAAACGACCAGACGGTCATATTTTTTAAAAAAATTAAATCATTATGTCAAGCAATCAAACATTAACACGTGATCAAGCATCATGGACACCGACCAAAACTATTCTTTGGTCTTCAGCAGTAGTCGTAGTAACAGACGGCATAGCTGGTATTCTTTATTTCCTGCTATTGTTAAAAATGGGACCAGCCCTGTTTATGCAATGGATAGCAAGTGCTATTAACGGCCCTACTGCTTTTGCCGCCGGTACTTCAACTATTGTCGAAGGATTTATCATCCACCTGATCGTTACGATCATTATGGGTGCTGTTTACTACTATGCATACAAGAAAAGCAGTCTGATCCGCAGAAATACAATTGCGTCCGGAATCATTTATGGGCTGGGAATTTGGTTGGTTATGAACCTACTTGTGTTTCCTCTTTCTAATGTTCCTCCGGCACCTTTCGTTCTTTTTAATGCTATTGTAAGCATTATCTGGCATATTGTTTTGGTAGGCGTACCATTTGCAGTAATTACAAACACGCATTCTAAAAATTCTATTAATACTTATAACAACTAAAAATGAAAACAGCAAAAGAGCTTTTAGTAGCCTACCTTGACAATGTTAAGGACCTTGATGTAGTAGCATCATTATTCGCAGAAGATGGCATCCTTGAATTACCTTACCTTGCCAGCCTTGGCGTTGAGCCGAGCCATCAAGGCCCGGAAAACATTACTTCTTTCTTAAAAGCAGTAATCAACACTGTTGAAGATTTTAAATTCCATGATCTCAAGATATTTATGGAAACTGAAGATTCAATCTTTGCTGAGTACAGGATAGACACAACCGTACTTAAATCAGGTAAAGGTTTCAACCAACATTACATGGGCCGCCTGGTAGCCGAAAATGGCAAAATCAAGTTATTAAGAGAGGCATTAGATACTGCTCAAACGATCAAATCTGATATCTTTTAATATCACTGGCCAAGTTGCCGGCTTTAATTTTTAAATCGTCAATTAAATGCAGACCAGTAAGTATACCGGTCTGCATTTTTTATAAAAATCTATTATGAACAATATCTTAAAACTAAGAATTTTTGTAGTTGCACTATTCCTTTGCTTATTTCACACAGTATACGTAAGCGCACAAACAGAAAACACCGAACTGCCTTACCAAATGGATGCGCCGGAAAATTGGCGACATGAACATTTCAGTTTACCGACTCCATTTGCACCAAAGTTAACGGTGACCGGCTCAGAAGAGATCAGGTTTCATCCAGGATGGGAAGATGCAAAAAGCGACGGTAATCTTTCCTATGTGTTTTTATGGTGGGTGCCGGGAAAAACTGACATAAATTCTAAAATCCTTGGGAACAATCTCGAAATATACTTCACAGGCCTCGTAAACTATTTCGCAGAAAAACAACGTATCCCTGCAGACAAAATCATCAAAACCGAAGCCTCCTTAAGTAAGGCACCAACTGTTAACGGTGACAGAGAAACCTATTCGGGCAAATTACATTTGCTGAATCCTTTTTCACAGGAGGTTACAGATCTTAACATTAAGATACATGTCTTGAAGATTTCATCAAAAACAAATAAACCGGTAAGATTTGAAGTTTCGCCTAAAGATTTCAGTGATAACATGTGGGAAGAATTGCGCGGCGTAACGATCAGCTTTAAGCCCGCATTGTAATAATTTATAGCGCAAAAAATACTTAAAAAATTAAGGATGGCCATAAAACAGGCCGCCGGGAACCCTGTTAACTGAACTTTATATGAAAAAATTAATTTTAATTTTAACGTTTTTCACCGTTGCGAACGCAATCGGCCAGGTAAAACATCCATTGCCGATAATAGACATGCATCTTCACGCTATCCCTGTAGCAGACTTTGGGCCACCGCCATTGAAAATTGGGGCTCCATTTAAATATTGGGGACCCAATGATCCTCAAAATGATTTTGGAGAGGTTTACTTCAACGAACAGAAATCCGGGGCTTGGGATAAGCGCTCTATTACATCGGCTTTAACTGACGACCAACTTGAACGCGAGACTATTGCGATGCTGCGTAAGCGAAATATTTATGGTGTGCTCAGCGGAAGTATGGAGCGGGTACGAAAATGGAAAACGGCTGAACCGAAACATATTATTAACGCTGTTTACTGGAACTTTCGCCATGTCAAGTCTGAGAAGCTTGACGCAGATTCCTTGCGACGTTTATTTAAGACCGGTGAGTTTAAGGTTTTTTCCGAGGTTGCCATTCAATATGAGGGGATAGTAGCATCAGATAGTATTTTTGAGCCCTACCTTAAAGTTGCGGAAGATCTTGATATTCCGATGGGTATTCATGTGGGGCCGGGCCCTCCGGGCGCTCCATTTCAGGGTGCTTCAAAATACCGCGCCCGAATGCACAGCCCTTTGGTACTGGAGGAAGCTTTAATCCGCCATCCTAAATTAAGATTATACGCAATGCATGCCGGCTGGCCGATGATCGATGATATGATTGCCATGCTGTATACGTATCCACAACTGTATGTAGATCTGGGTGTAATTGATTACATCATACCTAAGAAAGAATTCTATGCGTACCTGAAACGCTTGGTAGGCGCTGGTTTCGAGAAAAGGATCATGTATGGTTCTGATCAAATGATATGGCCTAAAGCAATGGGAGTAAGTATCGACAACATAAATAATGCGCCATTCCTTAGCAAAAGTGAAAAGAGGGATATCCTATTTAATAATGCTGCGCGCTTTCTCCGTCTTACGGATAAGCAAATTAAGGAAATGCAATAATGGACACCAATATGGATATCCAATAAACCTCAAACATAAAATAATAATAAGTGGACAAAAAAAACTCGCCGTGGCTGGCATTAATTATAGTTCTAACGGCGCCTTTGTTATCCGTTATCGACGTGTTTATTGTAAATGTCGCCGTTCCCGCGATTCAAAAGGGAATACACGCTGCTGACGGGCAAATCCAGCTTGTCATCGCCGGGTATCTGCTGGGTTATGCCTCCTTTCTAATAACTGGTGGCCGGGCAGGTGATCAATTTGGCCGTAAGAAGGTATTCGTCTGGGGAATGCTGAGCTTTACATTATTCTCCTGCCTTTGCGGTCTTTCGCAAACGCCACTTCAACTTATCATCACGCGCTTTTTTCAGGGCCTGAGTGCTTCGTTCATGGTACCGCAAACCATCGCATTTATTCAAATGCTTTTTCCCGATCCAAAGGAACGCGCTAAAGCAATCGGCTTTTATGGCATTACACTTGGTGCCGCTTCAATAATAGGACAAATTTTAGGCGGTTACCTTTCCGAAACCCATTTCTTGTTTGATGGATGGCGCTTAATTTTCATCATCAATTTACCAATTGGTGCAGTGGCATTATGGGCTGCAAAACGCTACTTATTTGAAACTGAAAAACCTCCGGCCCAACGTTTTGATTATTCCGGGATCGCAATACTTACCACTGGATTAATTTGCTTGATCTATCCGATCATTCAAGGCAGGGAATCAGGTTGGCCGCTATGGAGCGTACTTCTTTTAGTCCTTTCCTTATTTATCTTCCTATTCTTTATTTACGATCAGCAGAGGAAATTGAAAACTGGAATTAACCCATTAATTGATGTGTCTTTGTTCCACAGAGGGTTCAATCTAAGTTTATTTGCCGTCTTGTTTGAATTTATGATGCACACATCATACCTTTTGACAAGTGCCGTTTTTCTTCAAAAGGGCTTAAATATTTCTCCTTTAAAAAGTGGGATTTATTTCATAATCCCTGGTGTCTTGTTTACGTTGTCATCTATGATTGCTTCTAAACTAGTTCCAAAGTTTGGAAAGTTGGTCCCTTTATTTGGCGTAATCATTACCTGTTGCTCATTTGCACTTCAAGTATTGCTTTTCAAGGCAAATGTTAGCGGTGTGATTATATGTTTCCTCATGGGACTTTATGGCTTGGGCAATGGGTTTATCCTTCCAACTTTACTCAATTTGGCATTAAGGACAGTGCCACAGAAATTTGCCGGATCAGCTGCCGGCGTTTACAGCACATTTCAGCAAACTGCTTCTGCATTGGGTATTTGTATTATTGGCGGGATATTTTACAATGCAGTCAGTCAATCACATAGTTCGGAGAACTATGTCCGGGCATTTATGCAAAGTACAACCGCGAATATCATATGTTTATTGCTGACTGGTTTGATGCTTTTACTACTACCCAAGAATTCGGCAGCTAAGGCATAGGCTTAAAGTTTCAAATTGAGTCTTGAAGTGATACAAAATGGGGCGGATTGATTAACAATTTCGCCCCTTCCTGTTCAGAAGAGAAAGCATCCGAAACCACATTGTTTTTTATCGACGAAACAATATAGATAACTAAGTACTACATTCGGATTTAAGATGGCATAATATACAAATACGCTTTGGCTTGTCTGCTGATAAGCATATCGTCTATTGCAATAGTCATAAACCGAAACCATTTATTACAGTTGCTTTTAAATGAAAAGACGTATAGCCCTTTAAGCGGGCTATACGTCACTGGCATATTTGTACCTTTGTTGCCCTTCAACCAATCTTATTTCACACCATCCAGAAACATAGACACTTGTTTCACGAAAAGGTTTGGGAAACGATCATGCGGCCCGTGATTAGAATCCGGGTACACTATTAAAAATGCATTAGGAAGATTTTGCTGTAGAATAAAAGAATTGACCGACGGAAGAATAACATCGGTATGCCCGCTTACCACTAATACCGGTTGTTTAATTTCCTTCAGGTAGGCAAAGCTATTTTCTGCCGGTGCACCCCAGGCATATATAGCGTGAATTTGATTTTTGGCGACCTCATCACTTACTGCTGGTTCTTTAATTTTTCTCGCCCTGATCCGTTCAAGAAAAGCCCTTCCGGCAGCCTGGCTGGTTGGACTCGGATCAAATAACGTTTCTAAAAAGATTTCATCCGGGTGTGCATATTTCTTATCAAACATGGCCAGCGTCGACGTTTTATAAACAGCCATTCCTTCACCGCCACGAGGGCCGGTACCGACTAAAACCAGGCGCCTGATTAATTCAGGATGATCAAGGGTAAGCTGTTGAGCAACCATACCACCAATCGAAAAGCCTAACAGGTCGATTTTCTTAATGCCTAACGCGTTAATAAAAGATTCAGCATCATTTGCCATATCTGCAATATTATCAGGAACCCTGCCTTCGGAACTGGAGATACCGGCGTTGTCAAAAATGATGACTTCACGATCTTTGGCAAACCCATCCAATACTGCCGGGTCCCAATTGTCCATCGTTCCGGCGAGGTGCTGAATAAAAACCAATGGTAAACCTTGCTTCTTACCATAGCGCCTGTAGGCAAATTTCACCCCTTTTACGTTGACAAATTGTGTTCTAACGGTTATAGCTTGCGCAGCAGGTAAGGTTTTCGCGCTTGATGCGCTCAGAAAATGTGTGTCGAAGAGTACTAAGAGGAGGACGATTACAACCCTCACATTTAATTTTTTTTTTAATTTCATTTGATTTTAGTTTAATTTAATGATTGATATTTTAGGAATAAGCTCCTTTAATTGCTGACCACGACTTCATTTAATGCATAGTTCAATACATTTTGATTTAGCCTCGGACAATTTTCCTTGTTAAGGAAATTGATGGCTACAAGGCCGTGAATAGCCGCCCAATAGCCATAAAAACGGATTAACACAAAATTGTCGTCAACTTCAGATTCCATATTTATTTTAAGTACGGACTTAATGGTGCTAACAAAATATTGGGAAAGATGACCGCTCATCTGGTCACAGCAATGTATGCCGATCCCAAACATGAGCTGGTAAGATTCCTTATCAGCAAAGGCAAACTCCCAGTAGGCCATCCACATATTTTTCAACCTTTTTGCCGGATCAGTGAATTGCTTTTCAGCATTTTTGATGGATTGTTCAAGCCGCGAGAAACCTAATCTGGTCAGCTCCATTAGGATAGCTTCTTTGTTTTCAAAATAACCATATAACAAGGGTACGCTGCAGCCTATAAATGCGGCTAATTTGCGCATACTCAGCGACGGCCATCCCGAAATCTTAGCGATAGACAGTGCTGCAGAAACGATATTTTCTCTTATTTCAGATCTGAGAAGTATTTGTTTTTGATATACTGGAGCACGCAACCTGTACTTTTCAGGTATCTCTTCCAAAGTTGGAAAGGAATCTCTGATGTCATCGTTCGAGTTCATTTTGCTTTATTCTTATTAGAACAAAGGTATTTGACCTCAGCGCTCAAAATTTATACAAAACACTTGAATATTAACACAAATAACGGAACTGTAACAACTGTTAAGCCGCTATAATCCGTTCATTCAAAAACATGAGTTGTCCACGGTGGTGATTTTGATGTCCCGTTCTGTTAATCAATACATTAAGCTTGTTCCTGGTTGCATCTTTTGCGAAATCTTCCGGCGTAACGCTGTTGTGCCTGTCAAGCCATAAATCAGTTGACATTTCGTGAAAGTAGCCGCCGAGCGTTTTGTTTAAAGTGTCCCATTGGCCTCGCAGCTTTTGAATATCTAAAGTGAAGTCTACCGCTTTTTCAGGTTGGTCTGCCAGCGGCGTTAGTTCAGGGAATAATTTATTACCCAAGCCGAATAGCAACATCATGCTATCGTTAATGGCAATAATATGTGCCAATAAATAGGTCGCCCGGTTTCTGCCCGGAGCAACTTCCTTTGCGTAAACTTCGTCCGCATGTTTGTTGTAAAACTCTGTGATCGTTTTGTTGCTGGACTCCCAGTAATTAATTACCTGATTGATGACGAGACTCGTTTGAGCCTTTGCTGCTTTTAATTGATTTTCCATGATAATGTTGTGTGTAAAACTTGCCTGGCGGGCGATAAGGGATTCAAGCTATATTAGAAAACGTAGTATTGTACCATATCGGCCCATTACACCGGATTTAAATTTATTGGAAGAACTTTATGAGCGATAACTTAATGCTGTACTAAATGGAGTTTGCTTCTATCTCTTCTTTGAGGATTTCTACAAGCATGATCATTTGGCCGACATCACGGGACATTCTACAGATTAGAATACCGCCTTCAATCATTGCATAGGCCTTTACTGCGAATTTCTTAACGTCCCAGTCTTTTCTAAACTCGCCATTTAGAACGCCCTCTTCTAAGATTTGCGTCATGCCCGCCTGTACGTCACATATGGTTTCATTGACCTTTTCGCGTATAACCGGGCTGGTATCATCGGCTTCCATCCCAAAGTTCATCATCGGACAGCCTCCCTGAACGGGTGGGTTGAGCGGGTCACTCATGTAGTCAAGTAAGCCTAAGAATTTCGTTTTCGCCAGGGCGTGTTGATCTGAAACAGCTGAAGTTCTTTCAACGAATAATTTCAAATTGTATTCAACGGCACAAAGCGCCAACTCGTCCATATTTTTAAAATGCACATATAAGCTGCCGCGAGCCATTTTAGTGGCTTTCATGACATCATCTATCACAGTTCCAGCCAGCCCTTTGGTATTGAATAACGGGGCCGTTTGCTCGATAATAAATTGTTTGGCTTTTTGTGCTCTGGTCATTTTAAAGAATTGACCAAAGGTAATATGAACAATAGTTCATTTTGTCACTGCCCTGTAATTAGATGTTTTAATTACAGGGCGGCAGACAATCTAATATAAAAATATGTTAAGCGGCATCGACAGTTACTTAGTGTTATTTTGACTTTAAAAAATCAAGAACTTTTTCTGAGTGCTTATCGCCGTTTAAGAAAGCCCGGTAGGTATAGACAATCTTTCCCTTATTATCAACTAAAAAGGTTTCTCTTCCTGTTAAAAATAACCATGGCTTAATCCCGAATTGCTTTAACACTTTGTTACCGGGATCGCTTAACAATTTGAATGGTAACCTATTGCTTTTGGCGAAAGCCGCGTGGCTGGCAACAGTGCCTGAGTTGATACCGACCACGGTTGCCCCGGCATCCGTAAATTCTGTAAAACTATCTCTGAATGCGCAAGCTTCTTTTGTACAAACTGCGCTTTCATCCTTTGGGTAAAAATAGACCACCATTTTGGTGTTACCAAGCTGCTCCTTCAAATTGAAGGGTTTACCATCCTGGTCAAGTAAATTAATTGAGGGAATATGATCCCCGACTGTTAACGTTTTCATTTTATCTTTTTGTTTTAAGTAAAAATGAGATCCGTTGACGCACCCCATTTTATGGATTAGACATGTTCAGTCCCGTAGGGTTTTATTTGGCAATAGCCGTTAATAATATTGCAACGGAATCTGGCTTAGAAAGAAAAGGCGAATGGCTGGTATTCAACTGATAGGTCGTTGAAATACCAGCGTTAGCCAGCATACGTTTTTGAAGAATTGGTGTAATTGTTTGATCCTGTAAAGTCTTGATGTAAAACTTCGGAACTGAGCCATAATTGGCCTTGGTTAAAGTTACCGGGTTCTGGAACGGTGGAGCTGGTTCAACCCTGAAGCTTGCTAACAATGCGTTTTGAACAGCTGTTGTTCCATCCGCGATAAAGCAATTGATAATGTTTTCGTGTTTAACATCTACAGTTGGTACACCAGGAGCAAGGATTAGTGAACTTCCCAAAAGCGAAGTGGCATCTGTGCTCGCAAGGTCAAATAATGATTGCCCGGTTTGCGGAAGAAAAGCAGCAAGATAGATCAACTTTTCGATTTTAGCAGGCACCTTTTCCGCTACCTCTGAAATAACTACCCCCGCCATACTGTGGCCGACCAGGATCACTTTACCATCAACGCTGTTCATAGCGCTGATTACTTTATCGCGGTAGATATCGATAGTAAGGGACTGCGGCGCGGTTTGATCGGTTCCATGACCCGGCAATTCTACGACGATCACTTTGTTGCCGGCTGCCGAAAGATCTTTTGCGACAGCTTGCCACGCACTGGCTGAACTCCAGGCCCCCGGCACGATAACGTAAGTTTTTGTAGCCACCGGTTGACCCTCGTTATCCTTTGAACAGGATGATATTAAAATGCTTAGCGCACTGGCTATAAGAAATGTGAAAATTATTTTTTTCATGATATGAATTGCCTAATTGTTTAGACAGGGCAAAACTACCGACGCCAATTCCTGGAAAATATTAACTTAAGTTAAAATCGTAATTTGCGTTAAACGAGGCGACTTTCTTTTTCTTTTTGCTGGACCCGCTTCCTAATCCGGCTTAATGACGGGCCTTCAATTCCAAGATAAGACGCAATATGGTAGAGTGGAATGAATTGGAAAATATCCGGGTGAACCTCAAGAAGCGTTTGGTAACGTTCTTCGGGTTTTTGGAAAAGAAAGCCTTCCGTATTGGTCATCACCATATGTAATGCCGCCTCTGCAAATAGCCTTCCAAACCGTTCCCAGGCCGGCGAAGTGCGGTAAAGCATCTGTAAATGATCATAGTGAATGTAAAGAATATCGGCCTCGGTCATCGATTCTGTATAATATTCGCAACTGAGTTGACTTAAAAAGCTCTTGAATGAACTCATAAATTGGTTCGCGGAAAAAAAGAGCATATTTTTTTCCGTCTTAGTCTGTTCGTGATATTTATAGATCCTAAAAAAACCTGTAAGTACAAAACCCAGATACCTGCAGACATTTTTGTATTCGTTATAGAATTCACCCTTTTGATACGTTTTGAATTGCCAGTATGGTGCGGATAACTCAAAGTCATCGTCACTCATGCCGGATAACTCTTTAACGACTTTTTTTAACCTGATTAAATTGTCCATAACTTATCTTCTGCATTAGTATGCTTTTAATTAACCAAAGCTAATTTGCGTATCCCGGACATATGTCGGATAGCCATCATATTCATCAGATATTGATCCAAATCAAACGTAAGCCAGTTGTCAAGGCACTGTCACTAAAATTAATAATTCACAAAATGAACTTTTGTTCATTTAAGTTTGTTCCGGATTTGGTGTGACGCCTTTTCCTAAAAATTACAACATAACAAATAAGATTATGAGCACTTTCACACATGATACCGTACCTACACAATTTGTAGACGTAAACGGCACAACTTATGCCTATCGTCGTTTCGGTAAAAAAGCAGGTTTACCATTAGTATTTTTACAGCACTTTACCGGCACACTTGATAATTGGGACCCGGCCGTTACAAATGCGATTTCCTTAGAAAGAGAGGTCATTATTTTCGATAACGCAGGCATCGCGGCATCAACCGGTGAGGTCGCAACGACCATCAAAGGTATTGCTGCTACAGCGATAGCATTTATCGATGGCCTCGGTTTAGAGCAAATTGATCTATATGGTTATTCAATGGGCAGCTTTGTCGCCCAGGAAATCGCCCTGGCCAGGCCGGAACTTATTCGCAGGTTAATCCTGGTTGGTTCTGGTCCTCGCGGCGGGGAGGGTCTGGAATCATTTTCTCCGGAAGCCCTGGCGATGTTCGGCGCAACTTATGATCCGGCGGATGAACTTTTATTGGTGACCTTATTTTCACCAACTGAAACGAGCCAGGCAGCAGGAAGGAAATTTTTAGATAGAATACGGGCAAGAAAAGCTGACCGCGACGTAGCCATCAATGATAAAGTTGTCCCAGCTCAACTGGCCGCAATCGCTGAATGGGGAACACCGGGTGATAGCACCTACGCTTACCTCAAAAATATCAATATCCCGGTATTGGTTGTTAATGGTAAAGTTGATGTGTTGTTTCCAACGGTAAACTCGTACCTGTTGCAACAGCATCTAAACGATGCAAAACTAGTTTTATATCCGGACTCGAACCATGGTGCACAATACCAGTTCCATGAAGACTTTATTAAAGAAGTAAGCTGGTTCCTTAATAAATAAGACCATCAGCCATTTAAATTAGCTGGAGGGTTTTCTCCGGCTAATTTTACATTAGTTGCATAATGCGAAACTCGTATAGATAAATAACCGACTACCTTTGAGATATAACATACCGAAGCAAAACTTGCAGTGGGCTTCGGAATTACGCGGTAAAATAATGATAACAAATAACCTAAATATTGACATGAATCACGAAGTTGGCGGTTCATTTTCTATTTTTCGACTCAACGACAATGGGGTTTCTTTAAATGAGAATACCAGGTTGCCTTGCAATAAAGTCATGGTGATCAATAAAGGACAAGGTACCT
This sequence comes from Mucilaginibacter sp., assembly GCF_041660805.1. Classification (GTDB taxonomy): domain Bacteria; phylum Bacteroidota; class Bacteroidia; order Sphingobacteriales; family Sphingobacteriaceae; genus Mucilaginibacter. The sequence goes on from NZ_JBAZVP010000002.1 coordinate 321,161, forward strand.
TGCAAGTCGATGAACAATTATTTGAAATCTCCGGGAAGCAAGTGTTCTTAATGGCAAAGGGCCAGATTTACAGGTTCTCTAACGAGGTGATCACTGATGGCTTTGAATTGTCATTTGATGATTTCTTCTGGGAAAAAGCACCTGCCAGTGCTAGTAACTGCAAGTCTGTATTATTTGATAATGCAGCCGTTAATCAGGTATTACCGCTGAGCAAATCTGACTATAACGAGATTGTGCCGCTGTTTGAGCTACTCTTTCAGGAATATCAAAAAGCACCTTATATTAATAAAGCTGACGCACTAGCCGCCTATCTTAAAATCATCATGATTAAGATGGCCAATGTAAATGCAGCCTTAAAAGAAGGTTTTGATAATTATGAATACCTGCAATACCGCAAATTCTATGACCTGATCAGCAAAGAATTTATGGTGTCCCACGAGGTTGATTATTATGCAAGTATACTTTATACAACAGCCCGGAAGTTAACGGCGCTCTGTAAGCGCTACAGCGGTATAGGCGCCAAGGAATTAATCAATCGGCAAATTATGTCAGAGGCAAAAAGGTCACTTCAATTTTCCTCCAATCCTGTAAAGGAGATAGCTTATCAACTCCGGTTTTCAACGCCTGAGCAGTTCAGTCATTTTTTTAAAAAAAACGCCGCAGAATCGCCACAGCATTACCGAAGTAAGATTGTAAATATTGGCATGTAATCCTTCGTTATTGACATTCCTTAGCCTATCCGTTAACCATAGGTTTGTATAAAAAACACAAGATGTCAGTAACTAAAATAAAATCATTAGCCGGGATCAATATTCCCGATAGTGCAATTGCCACCCAGGCAACAGAACTATTACTAGCGCACGGTACAGAGTTCATTTATAATCACTCCCTGCGCGTCTTCCTTTTCGCTTCACTTAACGGACAACGGAATAAAGCACAGTATGACCCGGAACTATTATACGTGAGCTCGATCTTCCACGACCTTGGATTGACCAAACATTACAGCAGCCCTGACCTTCGGTTTGAAGTTGATGGCGCCAACGCCGCCAGGGATTTCTTAAAAGGCCATGGCCTGCCAAAGGAATCTATCCAATTAGTTTGGGATACGATTGCGCTGCATACCACTATTGGAATTGCAGAGCATAAAGAGCCGGAAGTCGCGTTAATGTATTCAGGCGTGGGCCTTGACGTAATGGGTGAAGGCTACGAAAATTTAAGCGAAGCCAATAGAGAGCAAATCATAAAAGCATTCCCGAGGAACGATTTCAAGAATAAAATTATTCCGACTTTCTTCTCCGGTTTCGAGCATAAAACAGAAACCACGTTTGGCAACATCAAAGCAGACGTATGTGCTTTTATGATCCCCAACTTTCACAGTAAGAATTTCTGCGATTGCATTTTGCATTCCCCTTGGAGTGAATAATCCCAAATTCCTATTATTTGGTTTAAAACAGCCTTTACCAAATAGGCAGCGTCCATATTTTTCATTAGATAGATATGGACGCTTTAATTGCAGCTATAAACAATCACGTCAAAAACAAAAATCACTGCAAAGACCTATTGGGCAATTTTATTCAATTCGATCATATCCTCTTCTGTTAACTTCACATTCTGAGTTTTCATATTTTCCTCTAAATGGTCAACACTGGATGTACCAGGGATCAGTAAAATATTGTTTGAACGGTGCAGTAACCAGCTCAAAGCAATCTGATGAACAGTTGCCCTATGTTTACCGGCAATATTTTGCAAAGTCTCTAATGTCCCAACCTTTCCTGCATTCAATGGATACCAGGGAATAAAGGCGATGTCAGTTTCTGCGGTGTACTCCAGCACTGGTTCCCATTTACGGTTGTCCACACTGTACATGTTTTGCACAGACACCACTTCAAAAAAGTCCCTCGCTTTCTTAATATTTGCAACGCTTACTTCCGAAAGGCCGATATGTTTAATTTTACCTTCTTTTTGCGCCGCCTTTAGAAATGTAAATGTCTCCTCCGCCGGAACCTTAGGATCTATACGATGCAACTGGTAAAGATCGATCTGTTCAACTTTCAGTCTTTTTAAGCTGCCATCCAATGCTTCAGCTAGGTGGGCCGGACTGCCATTGGGTTCCCACTGATCAGGCCCTTTTCTGGTTAATCCACCCTTGGTGCCGATAAGCAGATCCGAAGGGTAAGGATATAATGCTTTAGCAATTAATTCCTCAGAAACATTCGGACCGTAACTGTTAGCGGTATCAATAAAGTTAACACCTAATTCAATGGCTGTTTTAAGAACACGGATCGCCTCATCGGGATTAGCGGGCGGCCCCCAAATACCCTTGCCCGTTATTCGCATGGCACCGAACCCTATCCGGTTTACTGTATGATCTTTCGTTATAGCAAACGTTTTTCCTATATTTTCTTTCATGATGACCTGTTAATTATTAATTTAAACCCTATGATTATTTACCGAGCCAGGTTGCTTTGCTGCTGCTGTAGTTTAGCGAAACAATTCGAAATTGCGCTCTTTGTTTAATAAGTTGAATGCCTTATTGGGAAAAAAGCGGTTGAGTATATAAAGTACCTTTGTAGCACCCACTCTAACAGTGTATTGGTCTTTGCCAATTGCTTCAACCAAAGCGATTATAACATCTGATACCGACATTTTCTTCTCATTTAGACTTGCCGTCATATCTGTTCCGACCAAAGGCGGCAGCAATTCAAACACCTTTACATTGGTTCCTGCAATCTCTAAATGTTTCCTTAGCGCCTCTGTGTAAAACCTTAAGGCCGCTTTGGTAGCGGAGTAGGTTGGCGCAAGAATAGCCGGCAAATAGCTTAATACGGATGTAGTATTAATAATTGCAGCCTCCTTTTTCTCTTTCAGCATATCCAAAAACAAATTATTGATACGAATGACACTGAGGTAATTAATGTTCATTTCGTATGAGGCATCAATGAAATGCTGGTTGTTTGATTTAGCCAAACTTAAAGGCAAGGTTGCCACTCCGGCATTATTATAAAGAATGTCAATTCCGCCTAATTCCTGTACTTGCTGATATAATTTAAGGACCTGATCTGGGTCTGAGACATCACAGGCTATTGCTGTTACACCTGGAAGTGACAACTTTGCGTTTTCTAATTTCGCCTTGCTTCTTCCGCAGATGATCACACTTGCTCCTGCTGCCACAAATTGTTTGGCGGCTTCAAAGCCGATTCCGGCCGATCCTCCTGTTATTAGTACTTTTTTACCTTTTAATTCCATGATTTTGAGTTTTTAATTTTTAGGATTCTTCCGCTTTCTTTAATGGCAGACCATTTCATATATCTTTTATTAGCGTTATTTGTGATCTATGACTTAATATAAGATGCCGATTCAGGTAAATAAAATATAGCCTTAGGCTGCTGAAAAGCAACGACCAGATCCGCCTTGAAAACTATAGTTTACAGGTGTTTCGTCATCGCCACATAGATCTGCAGGAATGTCCATCGCGATAACATATTTATTTAGCCTATTCAGATGGGTGGCTAATTAAGCATAATCTATTACCGGTACGGCAGTAAATTTTGATACCTAAATCTTTATGCGGAAAGTGCCCAATAAACCGCGTCAAAGGACTCGCTTGCGCGTTCCATGAGCTTTGTAGACGAGATTGGCTCATGGGCAACGGTATAAGCATCGGCCTCTCTGATTTGGCCTGCAGTTAATATTGGTACCATGTCCTGTCATTAGTTTTTGCTTATTTATCAAGCATAATTAATTAAGTTAATTGGCAGTGATCGCCAAAAAGGTACAAGTGGTCTTAAATATGGAAGTTTAGTTTACGACCGGTAATCAGCGATCGCTATTACCGCATCACTAACAGCTGATAATGTTAATTGAGCATCTGTTTTTTAAACATGTTAGGGCTCACGCCAACTTCTTTCTTAAATAACCTCGAGAAATACGATAGATTTTCGAATCCCAAAGCGTACGCGATTTCGGAAACAGTCTCATCCTTTCCGGCAAGCCTATTTTTTGCCTCCGATATTAAGTAAATATGAATATGCTCTAATGCGGTTTTACCGCTTTCTGTTTTCAAAATATCACTTAAATAACCAGGAGATATATTAAGTCTTTCAGCAATGTAATTAACCGAAGGAAGACCTTTTTCACTCAATAAACCACCCGCTACGTATTTGTCTATCTCTTCGTTGAATTTTGTAACCGTGTTCCCTGAAAGTTCAGACCTGTTGATAAATTGCCTTTTATAAAAACGCTGCGAATATTTCAACATCGTATCTAAATTAGCTAAGATGATCTCGCGGCTATATTCATCCTGGTTATTATTATACTCTATTTCAATCTTACGATATACTTCCCAAATCACTTTTTCTTCTTTCGGCGATAAATGCAACGCCTCGTTCGTCTCGTAATCAAAATAGTGGTATTTCTTGATATCATGATGCAGCAGATGACCGTTTAAAAAGTCTTCATGAACGAATAACAAAAACCCGTCTTCATCTAACTCCAGGTTTTTCATTTCAATAACCTGGCGTGGTTTGAAAAATAACATTGACCCGCACTCATGGTCGTATTTTGTGCGCCCGTACCTGATGATACCTGACACCACATTTTTTAAGCCGATCACATAAAAGTCGCTCGTAAATTCACGATCACCAAGGGAACATACCTCGTTACACTGGTAGATACTAAATAGTGGATTTTCGGGAGGAGGAAAACCGTTATCACGGTGCAGCTCACTCAGAATTTTATAATGTTTCATGTGCGGGAAAATAATAAATCACAATCTACGCATTTAAGGGCGCAGATTGTGATTTAAAAGGTTTTAAATCAATTGTTTATTAGTGACCGTGAGCTGCTGCAGAAGTTTCTTTCCACTCTTCCATTTCAGTTAAACGAGCTTCGTAAACTTGTTTAACGAATGGATAAGCCACCTTACCCAATAAGAAGTGCAAAGGAGGGTTTTCAGCGTCAATCAATTCTAAAATTGCAGGAGCTGTAGCTTCTGGTTTACCCCAGGTATCCGGAGTTGAGCCTTCAAAGAATGCGGTTTTAACGGCTGTATAAGCTTCGTTAGGTTCTGTCTGAACTGCAGATGCACCAGACCAGTCAGTAGAGAAACCATTTGGCTCGATCAGGCTGATTTTGATGCCGAACCCGGCAACTTCTGTTGCTAAAGTTTCGCTCAAACCATTAACAGCATATTTGGAAGCATTGTAAAGACCTAATACAGGCAAAGTAACCAAACCTAAGAAGCTTGACACTTGAATAATATGTCCACCTTTTTGCTCTCTCATGATCGGAACGATAGCTTGGGTCACCCAAAGAAGACCGAAGAAGTTAGTTTCCATTTGAGCGCGGGCCTGCGCTTCAGTAGTTTCCTCAATTGCACCAAATAAACCAAAACCTGCATTGTTTATCAAAACATCAATGCGGCCGAAATGATCTTTCACTTGTTTCACTGCTGCGAAACAAGCATCCTTATCATCTACATTTAATTTGATTGGCAGAATTGAACTGCCATATTCAGAAACCAGGTCATTTAAGTCTTCAAGATTTCTTGCACTTGCAGCAACTTTATCGCCACGTTCTAAAAGGGCCTTTGCCCATAATTTACCAAAGCCACGTGAGGCACCGGTAATGAAAATTATTTTTGACATTGTTTTAATTATTTGTTTGTTAATTATTACAAGACAAATGTAGGATGGATATCGGCGCAGGATTTATACAAAACACGGTAACATTAACACAAATCAAGGGTATCAAAATAAGGTTTTCATTTTATTCGATTTGAAACCAGGACGAAGCGTAATTTAGACAGCCAAATACGGAAAAGTAAAAACTTAATTTGTTAGTAAATTAGCTGTTTAAATGTGTTAAAATATTGAAAATAAATTACTTGCGAAATAGTAAAATATCCATAACCGGATTTCTGTCATAGAACAGTTTCCTTTTAAAGATATTAAAAACAAAGAGCGTTTTTCGTGATTTTCAGGGAATTTATGCGGCGAATCTGACCTTAAAAACGGCGTTTATTTTCCACCATTTTCCTCATCAAAAAAGAAGGAGTTACGCCTCGGAAAAAGACTATAAAGAAAGCTTGTTATCTGAAGGATCAGCGTCTACGAAAATCCCGGTATCCAAGAATATGCTTTGCAGTATTTTGCCGGTTTTAATGGTTATTTCGATTTGATTTTGATTTTCAAACCAGACGAGAGGCGTTTGATGTAAAACTTCAACCGAGCTGTCGTTGTAAATTGCCACTATATTAAAAGGGATGGAAAATCCGCCCTTGTTTGCTATTTTCAACTGATAGCCATTTCTGCGTTTTTGGAGCGCCTTCGCCGAAAGATCTATGTAATTATTGCTGAAGAACCAATTGTTAAAAAACCAATCAAGATTTCGCCCGGCACCCTTTGACATCGAGTAAAAGTAATCCCATGGAATAGGATGCTTCCCGTGCCACGCGTACATATAAGCATGGAGGGCTTTCTTAAATGATTGTTCTCCAAGCATATCCTTCAATGCCAGGTAGCTCAATGCCGGTTTCGTATAAGCGTTATAACCCTGGCCGCCATTAGGGCTGGCACTGAGCTCGCTCGTCGGCGTGATTACCGGAAGGTCCATACTCGTAGAAAGATTTGAGATATAAGGCTTAACCCTGAAATTTTTGAACAAGGTGCTCGAAATCTTCTCCCCGGTTTCGTCGCGCCCCATCAGGAATTCGAGCGCTGTTGCCCAGCCCTCATCCATAAAAGCATACCTGCTTTCGTTCGTTCCCATATAAAATGGGAAATAACTATGGGCGATCTCATGATCCTGGGTAAATTGTTGTGTAAACCTTGGATCGTCCGCATTATCATTACACATCATAGGATACTCCTGATCAGCAAAACCTTGAAAAGAAGTCATTTTCGGATAAGGGTACGGTATACCCGGTAATTTTTCCGACAGCCAGGCAAGCGAATGCAGGCCAAGCTGTACTGCCTGATGGTAATCAATTGCCTTGTCATTGTAGGCTGCCTGCATACTCACCCTCCTTTTACTGGTCGCATCCACGACCACGCTTGCCCCATCCCATATATAATGATCGCTTAACCCGACTGCCATATCACTGATATCATTGGCGAGCCATGTCCAGGTGTTAACAGCGTTCGGCGCTGTGATGTTAGATGTTTTTAAATCTTCTTCGGTAACAATGTGGATCGTCGAATCGCTATGCAAAGAAAGATTCAGACGGTCCTGGTAACGCTTTTGCAGGACTTCATCCGGATTAACTAATGTTCCGGTCGCCCAAACCATATAATTCTTTGGCACCTTTACATGCAGAACATAATCATTAAAATCATTGTAAAACTCTGCGCCGTCCATAAAATCAAGTTTATCCCATCCGTTATAATCATCATAAACGGCTATTCGGGGATAAAAGTAGGCGAGAAAGAAAGTTGTCGAGTCAATCATTCCCTCCCGGTTACTTTGCAGGGAAATATTATAATGCCAGTCTATGTCCAGTCTGACAGAATCTTTTGGTAATAATGCCCTTTTCAGCGATACCATTTTATTGGTGAATGCTGATTCACTGTCGAAGGCAATTTGGTCGCCGTTTGCAAGAAATTTATCGACTGTGATACCATCGGTAAGGTAATCCCTGGCAACTCCTGCGGATCTTGGCGCCCCTGGCTTATGAATGTTCCCGATCAGTTTAATATTTAACCGCTTCAGGGTGTCCGGGCTGTTATTATAATAAACGATCTTTTCTGTTCCCGAGATCATTCTGCTGGGGGGAAGCGCAGTTACCGTGATTTCATAACGCCCCCCATTTTGCCAATACTTTGTTCCTGGCTGACCACTTGTTGACCGCGTACCATCTGTATAAGCTTTTTTAACGTCCCTTGGCATATATAATCCTTGTCCATGGCACATAATAACGGTTAAACCAAAAAAGAGGGTCATAAAAATATGTTTAAACATGGCAAGGGATTTAAAGGGTATCGATGCGAAGATCTTTTTATTATTCACTGCATTAATTTACAGATATAAGCGGAACAGGCTTATTCTGTCGTCTTGTTTAGTTTTCAAATTGATTTAGGAACGTCAATTTAGGGCCATCCCCGACCACTTTTCCTTTTACGGCGCTGATAAAATTTGTGGTATAGTTTGCACTCAAGTGTATGTCAAAAAACTCCTGTGATGTAAACACCTCAAAAAAGAGAATGGTAGTTTCACTTTCTTTTAGTTTATTAAATACAAATAGCTCACACCCGCGCTCTTTTCTTGTTTCTGTGTATATTTTTTCTGCCGCGGCAAATACCTCTTTTTCATATCCTGGTAAGATGTCAAGCTCTAAAGTAAGGGTAACCTTGTTGTTTGTTTTCATTTTCGGTTTTATTAATCTGTTTTAAATAAGTTCTTGCGGAAATACTTCTGATACCTGTGCTTCTATTCTTTTCTCCCAATTAACACCAACTGCTATAAATACTAATGCCAATACTCCGAAGCATGCCGCAGGGAACGGCAATTGTCCGATTCCCTGATGTGCTATAACCCACCCACCTGATAATGAACCTAAGGTAATTCCGAAATTGGCAAAGGAAGTAGCAAGCCCATTGGAAAATTCAAGCGCATCAGGAGCTGCTTTGCTGATTGCAGAAGTAGCGATCAGAAATCCGGGGCCATAAAAAATTCCCCATATGGCAACTATCACAGCTACTGAAGTCGTGACGTGACCAGAAAAGTAAAGTGCTGCGGGTATAATGAGGTTGCAGCCAACAAGGGCAGCGATATTTGTTATGGTAATACTTTTACCCAAAGTTTTTCCTGCAATCCATGTTCCGATTACTGCAGCTACACCGAAGAGAAATAGCATGTAACTAATCCCCTTGGGGCTGACCAGTTTGGTCAATCCTATATAGGCCGCAAAATAAGTATAGGTGGAGAATTCAGCAGCGAACATAAGTAAGATCATCAAAAGACTGATCACCACCTGTGGCCTTTTTAAGATACGGACCTGGCTTCCATAAGACGGCTTTTCAGTAACTGGCATCGCAGGCATGACTAAGTATATACTTAAGATGGCGAGTGTGCTGATTAATGCTACCAGCATAAACGAATAATGCCAGTTTAAAAGACTTGCCAGATAAGTGCTTAACGGAATAGTACTGACGGTTGCTATACTGACACCGCTTAGCGCAATTGCCATCATTGTATGTTGATTTTTTGTATCGGAGGTCCTGATTACGGCAGCGATAGCGGCTGCATAATAAACGGCGTGAAGAAATGCGGGTAAAACACGCACCGCCAGCAGTAACCAAAATGGCGGCCCAAAGGCGGAAACAATTCCGCTGATCAATACCAGGGACAAACTGATCAGCATGACGGTCTTGCGGTCAAAGCCCGAACAGAACAAACTCATAAACGGCCCCGCCACGGCCACAACAATAGCAAAGGCGCTAAGTAATATACCGGCTTTATCTATAGTAATGTGATAGGTTTCTGCGATTTGTGGAAGAATGCCGATAACGCCAAACTCTGAAGTAAGAATCCCGATTACGCCGAGACAACAGGCGAAGGCTATTTTTTTCATAATTTTTAATTTGAATAACCTGGGAACTCGGAAGTTGCTATTTCAAGCGTTAAGTCCTATCCGTCAAGATTGTTCACCGGCTAATATTTGTCACGATATAAACGCTCACAGCGTTTATATCGTGACAGGGCAAACCTAACAAAGCTGAGCCCATAGAATATGTGATAAATGTCACGGATTTTGAAGGGTGGCGATGACCGTGCTGACTCTAACAAGCGAAATAATGCCTTGCTTATTTGGCAGAAAACCGGCTGAGCGTCTCCCTTGATACGCCGAGATAAGAAGCAACGAGAGCTTTAGGGACACGTTGAAATAGCAACGGATACTGATCAAACAAAAGATTGTAACGGGACTGTGTGTCATTTTTGATCAAAACCAAAACTCTTTTCTGCGTATTGATCAATCCCGAGGTTGCTTTTAACCTGAAAAAATGCTCCATCTTGTGCATTTCAGCACAAAGTTTATTTTTATCTGAAAGTGACAGGTACAGCAATTCAACATTCTCCAGGCATTCGATGTTAAATTGCGACCGTTCACGACTCATCAGCGCCTGATAATCCGAGACCCACCAATTCTCCATGGCAAACTGGAGGATGTGCTCTTTGCCCTTTTCATCTATCGTTGCGGTTTTTAGGAGACCCTTAATTACGAAATATTCATGGTTAACCAGTTCACCCGATTGAATAATGATAGAATGCTTCTTGAATTTTTTCGGCCTGAAAAAAGATGCCACATAGTCGAATTCCTCTTCCGACAATTGTACGAACTCAGCAAACTGCTGCCTTAAAGCTGGGTACATAATTCTAATTTGATCAAAATTAATCCCCTATACCCGTACGGCTGTCTTTCAAGTGTCAAGAAAATAGTGACAAACATCACATCAAACTTGTGAGGTTTGTCCTTGGAAATGAATACTTACAACTCGTCTCTTTGTACCCGACAAAGAAATAATTTTATCACTGCTCAAGTAAGCTTATGATGATCAAATAAGAGTTAAAGATCAATTTGACCTTTGATAGAAGGGTTTGATTACAACAACTTATTTTCAGCACGGGTCACAAGAGACTTTGCCATGCCATAGCTAAATTAGGCTATGACCGAAGCTTATGAACAACATCATATCATTAAAAAGCAGGCCGGTTGGCAAGCCTGAACTTTTTAATTTCAATTTTCACGAGGAACCGGCTCCGAAGCTGGAGGGCCAGGATAAGGTATTGCTAAAGACACTGTACGTTTCCGTAGATCCTTACATGCGCGGCCAAATGAATGATGTTAAATCGTACATTCCACCCTTTGTACTGGGTGAACCCATCCGTTCCCGCCTCATCGCTCAAGTCCTTGAATCAAGCCACTCCGATTATCAACCAGGCAATTTTGTCTATGGAATTCTGGACTGGAAAGAAATTCAGGTGGTAGATGGCGATGCTTTAACTATTGTAGACGAACAAGTTGCACCTTTAACAGCTTACCTGGGCGTTTTGGGTATGACCGGCATAACAGCTTATATGGGGCTTATTAAGGTGGGCCTGCCAAAAGCCGGAGAAACTATCGTGGTTAGCGGTGCAGCAGGCGCAGTGGGCACCATTGTAGGCCAGATTGGCAAGCTGTTAGGATGCCGGGTAATCGGGATCGCCGGAACCGACGAAAAAACGGCCATGCTTAAAAGTAAGTTCGGTTTTGATGAGGCGCTCAACTATAATGCTGAACTCAATCTAAGGGAGGCCATTGCAAAGGTTTGTCCTAACGGCGTTGACATTTACTTCGACAATGTTGGCGGCCAAATATCGGATGCCGTTTACTACAACTTAAACAATTTTGCCAGGGTACCGCTCTGCGGCGCAATTTCCTTATACAATTCGACATCTGCTATGTCAGGACCGAGGTTTGAGTATATGCTGATCACAAAAAGCATAAAAGTACAAGGATTCATTTACGACAACTTTCCTGAGCATAACGAAGAAGCAAATAAACAGTTGAGTAAATGGCTGAAAGAAGGCAAGCTAATCTACACGGAAACAATTGCTGAAGGCTTTAAGAAACTGCCCGCTGCTTTCATCAATTTATTTGAAGGGAAAAATGAAGGCAAAATGATTGTCAAGGTTTGATACAAGAAATTACCAACGACATAAAATACTCCAAGATCCGGATCATAATCCAAATTGTAAATAATAATTAATACAGATAATAACATCAAATAAAATGAAATCAATCAAAATTCTAACCGTTTTAATCGCCGCGCTATTTAGCGTGGCCACAGTAAGTGCACAAAGTACAGCAAACACAAAACCGACCATTATCTTTGTTCATGGTATCTGGGCCGATGGTTCATCCTGGGCTGCCGAATTTTCGGAATTGCAAGCCAAAGGTTACAATGTGATATTAGTTCAAAATCCCCTAACTTCATTGGCTGAGGATGTAGCATCCACACAAAGAGCGATAGATCAGGCTCCGGGAAAGGTTATTCTGGTTGGTCATTCATGGGGAGGATTTGTGATTACTCAAGCGGGAAATGATCCTAAAGTAACAGGTTTAGTATATGTAGCAGGATTTGCACCCGATGCAGGTGAAACCATCCCCACATTATCAGCAAATGGTTCTGCCACTGAATTATCGAAATACTTTGTAGCAACAGGTGGTTATCTTTATTTGTCTGAAGAAGGTATTAAAAAGGTATTCGCACCAGATCTTGGTGAAAGGGAACAAGACTTTATTTTCGCTTCGCAGGTTCCGGCTTCACAAGCTATCCTAGCTGACAAATTAACTGATCCTGCCTGGAAAACAAAAGCAAGCTGGTTTATCATCAGCAAAAATGACAAAACGATAAGCCCCGATCTGGAAAGATTTATGGCTAAACGTATGAATGCTAAAACCACTGAAATTGAATCAGGTCACTTATCACTCATCTCTCATTCGAAAGAAGTAGTAGCTGTTATTGAAGCTGCTGCTAACAGCAAACAATAATTGATTCGTAATTTCCGGATCTGCAATAACCGCTTTGATTAATTTCAAAGCGGTTGCATTTTTCAATAGCTTATGTAACTATCGTCTTTAAAGTCGTCCCTGTAGGCATAAGTTCCAAAAACGATAACAGCTTTAATCACGCCAACACGCTTAGCAACTCAAAATCCGCAAGAACCACGTACGTGAAATGCCCATAGCGTATGTAAACTAACTCCGGCCCAACCATATTCTCCAGTATTCAAAATTAAAAGATTTAACCCTTAATGGGACGGCATTGCCCTGAAAACCATTTATGAAGACAATTAAAAATAGGACATTTAAGATTTTAGGGTTATTAAACCTCATCATTTCGGTTGCACAAGCACAGCATCAAAACACGTATAAGGTTTCCGGACGGCTTTCCGATGAAAAAGGCCAGCCATTGGATTATGCTACAGTAAGCCTCTTAAAAGCCGCCGATTCTGCCCTTATCAAAGGCACATTAAGTTCCGCAACCGGAACTTTTACCCTGGAGCAGATTCCTGCAGGAAAATATATCATCAGGGCGACAACGGTTGGTTATGGTAAGTCTACCAGCAGTGTATTTGAAGTCTCTTCCGCGCACCCCGATCTTTCCCTGCCAACTTTGATTTTGCCAACTTCAAGCAAATCGCTTGCTACGGTCACGATTACAGCGAGCAAACCTATCATTGACAGAAAAATCGACCGGACCGTTATGAATGTAGAAAACAGCATATTGTCGGCCGGAAATACCGCTATGGAAATTTTGGCAAGGGCCCCCGGTGTGACAATAGACAAGGATGATAACATCAGCCTAAACGGGAAAGGCGGTGTCAATGTAATGATCAATGATAAGATGACCTATCTTTCGGCGGCTCAATTGTCGACACTGCTCCGCTCGACGGATGGCAACACCATTAAATCAATAGAGCTAATGACGAACCCTTCGGCAAAATATGACGCTTCCGGAAATGCAGGAATCATCAATATCAGACTGAAAAAAAATACACAAACCGGTACCAACGGGAGTCTGACTTTAGGGGCAGGTTACGGCAAACACGAAAAGGAGAACGGAACATTAACCTTAAACCATCAACAAGGCAACCTGAACGTTTTTAGCTCATTCAGCCATAGCGACAACAAAACCGAATTTCGGTTAAGCCAGCAACGTGTAGTTACCGATAGCGGTCAAACCTATTTTGATCAGCATTCAAAGGCGGAAAGGATTAGCCATAACAACAGTTATCGTTTGGGTGCTGATCTGGCAACCGGAAGCCGTAACACGGTGGGATTTCTGGTTAATGGCTATTTCAATAGTTCAGGATCGGAAGGTAATTCTCTTACTAACATCGGGCAGTACGCTAATGTGATTAATTCATCGCAAGATCAGGTATCCAACAAAAGTAATAACAACAAAAATCTGAGTTTGAACTTTAATGACAATCTGAAATTGGATACAATTGGGCAGCAATTAAGCATTGATCTTGATTATTCCAGGTTCAACAACGGTGCTGTTAACGAATACAACACGAATTTTTATTTACCTGACGGCACAATTCCCAGAGATCCGGTTTCCCTTCATCAGCAAACGCCTTCACTAATTAAGATCCGAACAGCGAAAATAGACTACACGCTTCCTTTGGCTAAACATACCAAGCTTGAGGCCGGCGCAAAATACAGCGACGTTCAAACTGACAACAATTTGAACGCCCAACGCCTGCAAAATGGCGGCTACGTTAATGATACTACATTAACCAATCGCTTTGTATATGATGAAAAAGTTTCAGCCGGTTATGTGAATTTAAGCCAAATCATGCACAATACTTCCATACAAGCGGGCCTGCGCGCTGAGTATACCTCATCCGATGGTAACCTGATCAACACCGGAAGCGAAGTTAAACGCAGTTATATTAATTTTTTTCCGAGCATTTTTATTAACCAAAAGATCAACGACAAAAACGATATCGGTTTATCTTATAGTAAAAGGGTGGACAGGCCGGAATACGACAACCTTAACCCATTTATTTATTACCTGGATCAATATTCGTATCAGCAAGGGAATCCTTTCCTGAACCCGCAATACACTAACAAGTTCGAGTTCAACTATACCTACAATCACGGCTTCAATATTGGAGTGGGCTACAGCCATACCTATGATTACCTTACCAGTTTGCCGTTAACAGATCCGGCAACAAAAATCACGGTATACACTACGCTCAACCTACAGAAGCAGAATTACTATAATATCAGTATTAGCTCACCTTATAATGTAACCAAATGGTGGACAGGTAATGTCAACGCGGTTGGTTATTACAGCGGCTTTAAAACAGACTCCCTCCTGGGTGGGCAATTTGACAGGGGGCAGGTTTCCCTGCATTTAGAGGCTACTCAATATTTTCAGATTACCAAGAGCTATAAGGCTGAAATAAATGGAACTTATGATTCACCATTCGTTTATGGAATCTATCATTTCGGCCACAACGCCTATGGCGACTTTGGCTTGAGCCATTCATTTGCTGACACAAAGGCCAACCTTAAATTC
Organism: Mucilaginibacter sp.; assembly: GCF_041660805.1. Taxonomy (GTDB): domain Bacteria; phylum Bacteroidota; class Bacteroidia; order Sphingobacteriales; family Sphingobacteriaceae; genus Mucilaginibacter. The sequence continues at coordinate 336,232 of NZ_JBAZVP010000002.1, forward strand.
TCAGTTACCGACGTATTTAATACGTACCATGGCGTTACCACAAGTAAATTTCAAAGTAATGATATTACACTTCACGCTAAGGGCGAAACCCGGGTAGCGAGGGTCACTTTTACTTATAACTTCGGCAGCAGCTCATTAAAGACAAGGCAACACCGAACAGGCGCGGACGACGAAAAATCACGTGTCGGAAGGTAAAGTAGCGTTAGAAAAGTCACCGAAGGTAGTTTTAACAATAGTTCAGAAAAATAGTCTGCTTTCCAGTTGGGGCCAGTTGAAAATAATCATAAATTATTCTCCTTCAATAATGCTATCATGTGTTCGTTTTCCTGGTTTAAGGCATAATCCAGTGCCGTTTTTCCAAATCTGTCTTTGGTGTTCTTTAACGCTCCGTTTGAAATCAGATATTTTACAATTTCTTCATGTCCAAAAGTGGCAGCGAAGATCAGCGCTGTAGCTGAATTGTAATTCTGCTGGTTCAGATTTGCCTTGTGCTCATAAAGAAACTTAACCATGGGAAGGAATCCTTTATAACAAGCACCCATCAGGGCAGTATTACCTGAAAGGTCCTTTGCATTGGGATCTGCTCCGTTTTTTAATAAAAGTAAAGTGGCTGCTTCGTTTTCATTGTAAACTGCAATGATTAAAGGAGTGGAGCCGCGATGGTCAACAGTATCTGTTTTTACATGATTTTTTAGCAGTTGCGTTAACGCCACCGTGTCATTCATCCGGGCCGCAATAAAAATATCCTGTGCATTAACCTTTTGCTGAAAAGTTAGCAATACTGCTGTGAAAAGTGTAAAATATAATATCTTGTTCTTCATGGTTCTTTATGAAATTATAAGTTGAGGTGATGATGCACGCATGGCCATCCATATAAAGAAAGTGTTTAGTTCTTCGATGATGATCTGGTTTACTTTTTCAATGGCGGTTAGTTGTTCATTGCTTGCTGTATCCCTCAAATTGGCGAAATCGTCGAGCGTAACCAGTCGGTTTGAACTTCCCTGGTTGACCTGAATGCTACGAAAGGTTGTCAGGTCAATCAACAGTTTATGGTGGGCGTCTTTTAATATGGAGGAGCTTAAAACATTTTCCGTTGCGGCACAGGAAATAATAACCTGGAACTGATTTAAAAATGAAGCATTTAAATCATACCCGGCTGCGACATAATCGTATCGATCGGAAAGTAGTTGGGCTTTTTCCGCAGTCCGATTTACGATCGTAACGTTGGTAAATAATTGCGCTGCGAAATACTTCAGCAGATCCGCTGCTATTTCGCCGGCACCGATGACCAGCACTGGAGTAGCCTTGTCCCTGAAACGGCGTTTAATCTCGTTAACCGCGAGGTGGCTAACTGATCTTGATCCCTTGTGATATCCGGTTTCATTGGCAATCCTTTTATGTGAACGAAAGATTGCCTGAAATATCCTTTCGATGTTTCCGCTGATCGAATGATTTTGCTGACTGATTCTGAAAGCTTTTTTAAATTGATTCAAAATCTGCTTATCGCCAATCACCATCGAATGCAGTCCATTAGCTACTTCTGCAATGTATTTGACCGCGCTTTCTGTGTCCCGGATAATAACGAATTGTTCAGGGTGGATGTCGGTTTGCTTGACCGCCTGCAAATGCCGTAGGAGCGCGGTAATATCAAAGCTGCTATCGTGGTCAATATAAATTTCAGTGCGGTTGCAGGTGTCTAATATCAATAACCCACGAAGGTAGTCCTGCACCTTCAAATCCTGGTAGATACGATTTAATTCGTCGTCTGTAAACTGGAAATAAGAACGGACTGCAAGGTCCGTTCTTAAGAAATTCAATGAAATTACGCTGATCATTTTCAGTATAACATTAAGGTAGTTGAATAAATGCTATCTGGTTATTTCTGCATAAACATGGCTTCGACTTCTTCCCTGGTCACATGTAGTTTGGCGGCTAAGCGTTTGCCGTAATCACTGTCGGCCATGTAGAAGTAACCTACCATTTTCTTTACCACTTCTCTGTCTGTCACTACCGCCAGATCACCACTCAGGTTATTGATCAGGTGGGCTTTATCGGTTTCGCTTAGCGATCTGTAAAACTCTCCGGCTTGCTTAAAATCGTTTGGTTTACTTATCTTTTTCTGCATTGAGCTCACGTTAGTGAAAGTTTCTGCTGGATAATCAAACTTTGAATTATCTACGCTACCATTAGGATCAGTATTTGGCTGAAAGTTAATATCAGAGCTTTTGCCATGATTGCTCATCGGGCCATCCTGATTATAGCTGTTCACTTCGGATTTTGCAGCGTTTACAGGTAATTGCTGAAAGTTCGGACCGATGCGGTAACGCTGGGTATCAAAGTAAGAGAACAAGCGGCCTTGTAGCATTTTATCTTCTGATGGAGCAATGCCCGGAACCATTTCCCCCGGTGAAAAAGCCGATTCTTCTACTTCGTCAAAGAAATTGCCCGGAATTTTATTTAATGTCATCTTACCAACCAATACAGGCTTGGCAATAGCATCCGGCCAGATCTTCGTATCATCGAGCAGGTTGAAATCAAACTTATCCAAATCTTCCGGTTTGATCATTTGCACATATAGTTCCCATGCAGGGTAATTGTGCTTATTAATGTTTTCGTACAGATCAACCGTGGCATGCTGGAAATCTTTGCCCTGGATTGCACTGGCCTCCTCTGCAGTAAGGTTTTTAACGCCTTGCAAGCTTTTCCAGGTATATTTTACATATGTCACCTGTCCGGCAGCATTTACCCATTTATAGGCATGGACCCCGGAGCCATCCATCTGGCGATAGTTGGCCGGGATTCCATTATCAGTATACAACCTGGTAAGCATATTGGTGGCTTCAGGCACGTGGCTGAAAAAGTTGAAAATCCTGTTCGGATCTTGTTTATTGTAAATCGGTGATGGTTTTAATGCGTGCACAAAATCCGGGAATTTGATGGCATCACGGATAAAGAATACCGGAAGGTGAATACCAACAATATCATAATTGCCTTGTTCTGTGTAAAACTTAACGGCAAATCCTCTCGGGTCACGCTGTGTCTCCGGTGAAGCACCACCACCCATTACCGTTGAAAAACGAACGAATACAGGAGTGACTTTATCCTTTTGGTCAAACAGGGTAGCTTTGGTTAAAGCGGAGAAATCACCGGCAGCAACAAATTCACCGTAGGCGCCTACGCCCCTGGCGTGCACAACCCTCTCCGGGATTCTTTCCCGGTCAAATGCGGCAAGTTTTTCTATTAAGTGGATATCTTCCAAAAGCACCGGTCCGTTTTGGCCGACGGTTTTGGAATCCTGGTTATCACCTACCGGCGCACCGGTATTGGTGGTCAGCGTTTTTTGCTGCGCATGCAGGGATACGGTAGCGGCTGATAAAACAACAAGTGTTAGGAATTTAAATTTCATAGAAGTCATGTTTTTGAAAGCCCAAAAGTATGGGTGATATTAGCCTAAAGAAAATCACAAATGTTGATGCGGGATAGATTAATATGATTCAAAATTGATGTGCTGATGATAATCTAACGCGCTTTTTTTATAGGCGCGATAAGGCGTTTTCTGGTTTAAAAGTCAAGAAGAAGTTCGATTTTCATTAGTTCATTTCTTCGTGTCATTTTGAAAGAGATGTAATACACTGAGCATCAAATCAATTATCTATACAATTACTTGGTTAAGTTACTTTATCAATTTTATCAATGCGGCTTCAATTTTATCGATTTGATGGGACGATATAATATTGGTTACTTGCATAACACGAGCATGTAGAGTGATAGCACTGTTCTTCCATCTTTGGTTATTTTTTTATTATAAAATGGGTTTAATAGAAATCTGCTATCGGGAGTCGTGAGGGTTAATTAATAGAAATGAGTCTGATTCAATATGAATACGTTGTAGCTGTAGATACCTACCGAAGTTTTGTAATAGCGGCTGAAAAGTGTTTTGTTACTCAGCCAACCTTGAGTATGCAGATTCAAAAGCTTGAAAATACCTTGGGGGTTCAAATTTTCAACCGAAAAAGGCAGCCTATATTGCCTACTGAAATAGGCAACAATATAATTGCACAGGCGAGGGTATTGTTGGCAGAACATCAAAAGATACAGGAGATTGTCAGCGACCATCGGAAGGAATTGATGGGTGAGCTCAAAATAGGCATCATTCCGACCATTGCGCCCTACATTCTTCCGAAGATCATCACGCAGTTTATGTTGAAATTCCCGCAGGTAAAACTCGTCATGTGGGAGCAAACAACTGAACAGATCGTGCAGCAGCTTAAGCTTGGTCTTATCGATTGCGGGATCTTATCAACGCCTATTCTGGAAACGCAACTGCTCGAAATGCCTTTATTCTATGAAAATTTTGTTGCATACGTCTCTAAAAATAGCGAGTTGGCCAAAAAAAGAACCATCAATCCGGACGACATAGACATCGATGAGCTTTGGATTCTGAATGAAGGGCACTGTATGCGTGATCAGGTTTTAAACATATGCCAGCGCAGGGAAAGCACGATCGGGTTTAAACATTATGAATACAACACCGGTAGCATTGAAACGCTCAAGCGAATGGTTGACGAAAATAACGGCGCGACGATCCTTCCGGAGTTTGCGCTGAAAGACCTCACCAAAAGCCAGCTGGAAAAGGTAAGGTACTTCAAGTCCCCACAACCATCACGGGAAATCAGTATTGTTACGAACAATGGATTTACCAAAAAACGGCTGATTGAAACATTAAAAAATGAAATTCTGGAGTTCGTACCTGATCACATGAAAGAGTTCCGGGAAACACAAAAAAAGCCAGTTGTAGCTATGTCAGCCTAGGTATCCTGAGGCTATTAAGGATACAATTCAGAGTACAAGTCTTTGACAGCAGCAGCTACCGTTTCATCTTGCTCAGGCAATTAGTTTTACGTCGAATACGCCTTTCCGGTTTTCTGAATATATTAGCCCAAACCCATGGGTCTTTAGCGCATTTTCCAAGTAACCAAAATGTTGCGATATTGATGGATCGCATTTACGCCAAAGGAAATCCAATTAGAGTAGCGAGCTTCTACCATCTCTTTTGCTTGATACTTTCGATCACATAAAGGCTTTAGTAAGATTAAATAGATCAATATACAGGATCGCTTACCCTTTGATATAGATGAAAGAAGCTGATATCAAACTCTTTATAATAAGATTTATCTATCGTTTTCCATTAGTATTAAAGGCTTAAACTAAATAAAAAAACCGATCATAGGTTAGTATGAAACGGTTTCTTCAATTGAATGTCAAGTTCAATCTAAACAATTAACAAAGAAATTTATTAATACTGGCTCCATTTTTCCTGTAAGTCTTTGATCTTCTCAGGAGTGAATGGAGGAAAAACGTGATCGATCACCATGTCATCAGGAATCTGCAGAATCGCTTTTTCGTGAGTTAATGAATGATAACCGGCTTTACCGAAATAGTTACCCATACCCGAGGCACCTATGCCACCAAACGGAAATGTTTCCATGAACAGGTGTAGGTTAGTATGGTTCACAACCCCTCCACCAAAAGATAGTGAGTTGATCAGGTAATCAATCGTTTTTTGATTTTTGCTAAAGATGTAACCGGATAAAGAGCTTGGTCTTTTTTTGATTTCTGCGACGGCATTTTTCAAGTCGGAATAAGGCAGGATTGCAAGGATCGGGCCGAAGATTTCATCTTCCATGACCTTATCTGTCCATGCAACAGGGTAAAGCAGCGTTGGTGCGAAATACCTGGCTTCTTCATCGTAATCACCACCAATGGCAACCTTAGCCGGGTCAATCAAACCTGCCAAACGGGTAACCTCTTTTGAGGTGATGATCCTTGAATAATCAATATTATTCTTAGGGTCAGTCCCATACATTTCGATAACTGCTTGTTTAGCCTCTTTCACAAACTCTTCGGCGATAGACTCATGAACGTAGGCATAATTCGGTGAGGTACACCATTGCCCGCCCCATGCGGTAGCCCCCCATACAATCTTTCTGGCTGCTTCGCGGATGTTTACGGTTTCATCAACGATCGCCGGGTTTTGGCCGCCTAACTCCAAAACTACGGGGGTAAGGTTTTCAGCAGCAGCTCGCATAATCACTTTGCCAGTTGAAACACTTCCGGTAAAGAAAATAAAATCAAATGGGATTTTCAGCAACTCGGTAACAACCTCACGGTTTCCGGTAACGACACTTACTGCTTCCTCCTCAAAATATTGAGGAATCAGATCAAGGAACAAACCACTCGTATTTGGTACAACAGTACTCAGTTTTAACATGACAGGATTACCGGCGGAAAGTGCAGTTACAGCGGGATGCACCAATAATACTAATGGACCATTGTAGGGGCCAATGATTAAGGCTACACCGTATGGATCACGATAAACATGGCCTTTACTTCCGGTAGCATTCAAAAATTTAGGAATCTCTAATGGTTCAGGTTTCATCCATTCGGCCAATTCAGTACGCATATATTGGATACCAGCAATCGCTGCATCAATTTCAAAAACCTGCTCAAGATTGGCTGTTTTAAAATCCCGGCCCATTGCATCACAGAATTCCTGGTAGTGTTCAGTTAACAGCGCTTCCATGCGGTTTAGCTGATCAATGCGCCACTCGTATGACTTAGTGGTATCTGAGTTGAAATATGCTTTTTGTTTATTGAATAATGCATTTAAAGTAACGGAATCGTATACGACTTCGCTTGTAGCACTTTTTACAAGTGCTGATGTTTGGTTTTTCATTTTTTCTTAATTAATTTATTGTTTTTCAAAAAAACATTTGAACAAACTCCGGCCGGAATAATATTGGCTTGTTCAAAGGGGAACACCGTCTCCGATGTTTTTTGTGTAGATCTCAATTCATAACCCGTTAATAACTATATTTCTATGTTGACCTTCAGGAAAAACAGCAATGGACATCCTGGCCGGGTTAATCCCAGCAATTTCAGGTAGTTAAAAGATATTGATTTTCCGGTCGGCTCTTAGTTTACAATTGTAATTGTTTTCTTGTACTGCGTCGGACTGAGCCCGACCTCTTTTTTAAACAGTCTGGAAAAATAGTAGATGTTGTCAAACCCTAAGGTGTACGCGATCTCTGTAACCGACTGGCCTTCTTTTTTTAGCAGGTTCTTCGCCTCGGACATAAGATAAATATGAATATGTTCTAACGTGGTTTTCCCGCTTTCGTTCTTTAACAGGTCACTTAAATACCCTGGTGAAATATTCATTTGTTCAGCGATATAGTTAACAGAGGGCATGCCCTTTTTCTTCAGCATGCCGTCTGCGACATACTTCATCAGGATAGCCTTAAATTTCGACACCATTTTACCGGTGTCTTTTTTCCGGTTCATAAATTGTCTTTTATAAAAACGCTGTGCATATAACAGCATCGTCTTAATATTGGAAAGAATAATATCCCGCCCATAGTCATGCAAACAATTTTGATATTCCACCTCCATCTTGTTAAAAATTTCCCATGCGATCAATTCTTCCCTTGGTGAAAGATGCAACGCTTCGTTAATCTCATAATCAAAAAAGCCGTACTGCCTGATACTTTCATGAAGGTCATCTCCATTTAGAAAATCCTCATGGAATAATATCAAAAATCCATCTTCCTCTAATTCAAGGTCATGCATTTTAATTACCTGTCTCGGTTGGGTAAAACTCATCGAACCACAGGCATGATCATATTTGGTTCTGCCGAATAGTATCACTCCGGCCTTCAGTTTCTTAAACGCGATCATATAGAAATCACCTGTAAATTCCTCCCGTCCCAGTAAACACTTCTTTTCTGAGTGGTCAGAATGAAATACAGTGAACAACGGGTTTTTCGGTGGAAAAAAACCGTTATCGGCGTGCAGTTCACTTAAGCTTTTGTAATGTTTCATAATAATATGATTGGTTACTATGTCAAAGGTAAGCCCTATGGCAAGCTAAAGACTTATCCGTATCAAGGTAATATTTACACATATCAACGAAATTCAGCGGAAAATCGAGTTATTTCCCGGATTGCACAATTGTGTGACAATTGACCGGCCCGCCAGGTGGCTGTTAAATGCGAAAAGCCCAGAAGGGCTTTTGCTTTAATGGAAACTAATGACCCCGGCTCTTATGGTCGTCACATCCGTTATTGTTTTGGGTTGTCGCAGTTATCACTACTTGTGTTTTCATGTTTACCTCTCTTTCTTTACGTTAATGATATGCACTCCTTGCCTTTAATTTCCCTCCACAGCTCTGTAGCCACGTCCTTCGTTTTCGCCAAGGTGCCTTGACACCATCAGAAGTTGGCCAATTCAAGGGGATTTAGACATCACGTATCAGAATTTTTAAAGATATCTTTGAAAGGATCCAGTTTCTTTTGTTTCCTTATCTTTATAAACTGATTATTAACCATGCCTGAGCAACAAAATATTGAATATAAACAATCTTGGAGAGATGAATACCTTAAATGGATTTGCGGTTTTGCCAATGCTCAGGGTGGAAAGATTTTTATAGGTATTGATGATAAGGGCATGGTAACTGGTGTCCCGGATTACAAAAAGTTGATGGAGGATATTCCTAATAAATCGGTTAATCACCTGGGTTTAGTGATAGATGTCAATTTGCATGAAGAAGCCGGCAAGCATTACATTGAGATTGTGGTTCCTCAAAGCCACATCCCAATCTCATATCAGGGTAACTTTCATTATCGGAGCGGCAGTACCAAACAGGAATTAAAGGGCATTTCTCTGCAGAACTGGTTGTTAAAGAAAAATGGCAAAAGATGGGAAGATTTGCCTGTGCCAGGCCATTCTATAGATTATTTGGATGAAAGTACGATTCTGTCATTTGTTACTAAAGCTATTGCAAAAGATAGAATCCCTGCTGAAGCTGAAAATGATTCTATTGAAACTTTACTTGAAAATTTAAATCTGTTACAGAATGGCCAACTCACGAACGCCGCTGTTTTACTGTTTAGTAAAAAGCCTTCGATGGTCAGCGGTTCGGCAAGCTTTAAGATTGGCAGATTTGGTAAAGAGGATCATGATTTAATGTTTCAGGACATTGTAGAAACCAACCTTTTTACAATGGCCGATAAAGTAATAGAAATATTGAAATCCAAATACCTTATTCGCCCGATCTCTTACCAGGCGCTGGAACGGATGGAGCCACTGGAATACCCGGAAGCGGGGCTCAGGGAAGCTGTACTCAATGCAATTATACATAAGGACTATTCCAGTACATTTGTTTTCCTGCGTGTTTACGATGACCGTTTGGAGATATGGAACCCCGGCTCACTTCCCGAAGAGTTAACCATTGAACAACTTAAAGAACGGCATTCATCTTATCCCAGAAACATTAACATCGCCAATGTTTTTTTTAAAGCCGGGTATGTAGAGTCCTGGGGGCGTGGCACTACCAAAATTATCAGTTCCTGTTTAGAAGCGGGATTACCTGAACCCCTTATCGAGGAGGATCAGGGTGGGTTCCGGGTGGTTTTCCGGAAAGATATTTATACGCATGAATTGTTGCAGACGATGGATCTGAACGAGCGGCAGATCAAAGCTGTTTTATATGCTAAGGTGAACGGGCATATCACTAATTCTGATTACCAGGAAATTAATAATATTGGAAAATCCGTGTCCGCTTCTGAGTTACAGAACCTTGTAGATAAAAAGATGTTGGTTCGTATTGGAAATACCGGAAGGGGTACCAAGTACGTGCTTCCAACCGGAAAAACTTAAACATCCGATAAACGTCCGAAACATCCACTAAACGTCCGATAAACAGCCAATCTAACTAATCAGATATAGTATAAATATTTATAAGTAAGTAAATACCATGATGTATAGTTCAAGAAATTAAAAGAATATAAGGACACTATGCCTCAGGCAAATATGATTTTTTTCAAGTTGATAGGATATAAGGTTTGCTAAATATATATAATAATGACTGTCTGCCCATAGAATAGATTATGAATGGCATAACAAATGAAGTTGAACACCGGATATAGGCCAAAATTTCACTGTTAATTAAACTGCCATCTGATACAGAGATCCTGTAAAATTTTTAGAACTTGTAGAATATTAGTATATTTAGCCAGCGATTTAGAGTCATAAAATTCCTATTGCGTGATTCGTAAAGTACTTGATAAAGAGATAGCATAATGCGCAGTAAATGAGATAGTTATGAACGAAGTTCATGACCCGTCCATTCCGCTTTATCAATAGTAAAATTTTTTGTTTTTAGGGTATGCCAAATTATTCAGTTTTTTCCATAAAATATGCGAATAACTCGGGGATCATTGAAAACCATCGAAAGACTCTTGGGCATGGTCGTAGCTCGTTTTTCCAACATCCTCAAATAATTTATTCAAAAATTCCACCAGACTGCTTTCTTGGGCGGATCACCCAAAGTATAAGGCTCCCCGATACGCGGGACGTTTACCTGGACACCCAGCTTTTCAGCAGCGGGCAGGAGCTTTTCTATAGGTTCGTTCCAGGGATGATCAGATGCCTCAAACTTGGCCCAGTGAATAGGTTGTAGCAAACGGGCCTGTAGGTCAACGGCTGCTTGAGCAGTCTGCCCAAGCCAAAGATGTGTCCATGGCCAATTCGGACTGTACTGCCCGCACTCCAGCAGCGCCATATCGAATGGGCCATATTGTTGGCCAATTTTTTTTAAGTATGTCCCATAACCACTGTCACCTCCGTAAAACAGCCGGTAGTGATCTGTCTGTATCACATAAGATGCCCAAAGCGTTTTATTTGCTTTACTATACGTGCGGTTACTCCGGTGCTGCGCAGGTGTAGCGGTGACCCGGAGACCACCAGGCAGTGTAACCGATTGGTTCCAATTCAGTTCGATGATCTTTTTAGGATCAAATCCCCAATACACCAAATCCGAACCAACACCCATCGGCACTATGGCCATTTTGATTTGGCCTTTCAATTTTTTCAGGGTGCGATAGTCCAGATGATCATAATGGTCATGGGAAATGATCAGCACATCTATTGGTGGCATATCCTTTGCGTGGTAATTCGTAGTTCCTTTAAACGCCGTAACCAATCCAGGCAATGGCCCGGCATGGTTGCTAAAAATAGGATCGATGAGTACATTACCCTGATCGGTTTTGATCAGCAAAGACGAATGTCCGAACCAAACTACGGTTGGTGCAGGGGCTGCCAGTGTCTTCAAATCAGTTTTAACCCATGGCATCCCGAGAGAAGGCTTGGTGGTTTGAGAGCGGTTGTGTAACATTAAAAGCAATCGGTTACGTTTCACTGTCGAGTCAGAATGTTCAGCCAAATTTTCGAAACCGCCATTTTTGTAATTAGGCAAAGCCTCCAACTTTTCAAGCTCTTCGCCCTCCGGATTTTTTCCCAGTGAATTTACCATTCCACAGCCAGCTGCCACTGTCAGCAACAGTGCAGCTATCCCCATCCTCAAACCCCAATATTCCATATCCTGAATGGAAATAACGCTAAGGTTCACTGATTTATTTCATCAGGGACGAATACAGGTAACACGACAGTGTTAACAAAAGGGGAATTGAACCCTTAAATATGGGACAACGATCCCATGAAATTATGTGGGTAGTAGCAAGAACATGATAGATATGCTTGATTTCTCGGCAAGGCATCATATTGAGAGCGCGGTGGGGTTATGCCATTCTTTAAAGTGAATGAAGCGATAGAAAAGGTAAGCGCAGGAAAAATCCAAATCCGTTTAGTGTTGGAAAACCAAGAGTAAAATCACAGGAAAAGTATATCTACACCAAAACCATAGCTGAAAAATTTGCTTACGATAAAAAACTTATTGTAAAAGAACTGGCTAAGCATGGCATACAATCTATTTTGAGTACACCTCAAAATCTCAATGTTAATACCATTAATCGTTACCTGGAGTTAAAAGCTAAACAAAAGATCTGACCATAAAGCAAAATGCGGAGATTGAATCTGTTTTATTCTTTATAAATCCTTTAAGATTTTCTTCAAAGGAGCGGGTTTAGGTGAGGCCAAATAATAATGCCATAATAGCATACTTGCAACAGTACGGTAGGGTTGCCATTGTTCGGCTATTATTACTAAAGCCTCTTTTGCGGTTTCTTTAGGTAACGATTTTAACCCTTTAATAGCATTTACAATTGCCAAATCACCCACGGGGAAAAGATCCGCGCGCTGCAGGGCAAACATGAGGTAAACATCTACCGTCCAGTTGCCAATGCCTTTTAGGGCGGTTAAATGCCTGCGGATCTCATCATCATCCATTTGCTCAAAGGCCGCAAGGTTGATCTGTCCGCTGATAATGGCTTCGGCCAGGTATTTAATGTAGGCTGTTTTTTGGCGGCTGCAATAACATTCCCTCATTTCGGCATCTGTAAGTAATAATATTCTTGCCGGAGTGATCTCCTGTACACGCTCCCGCAGTTTATTAAGGGCAGATAATGCCGATGCTAATGATACCTGCTGCTCCAGAATAATATGCACCAAGCTCTCAAAAGTATTTGGCCTCGACCAAAACGGCGGATAGCCATAGGTTTGCAGTATGTAGGCGAGGTCTGTATCCATGGTGGCGAGTTCATCGCAGATAGAATGGTAAGTTACGGGTGTAAACTGTTCAGGCATTGTATTGTTATGTATGTGCTATAATCAAAGAGCTTTGTCATTCTGAGCGATAACGAAGAATCTGCCGCCGAATAGATCCTTCGTTCCTCAGGCCGACAAAATAGTTCAATTCTTATTAAATTACTAATTTTTTTAGGATTTAGCATTTCTATTTCAGATTTTTACATTATGAACAACCTGCCGCCATTAGCCGAACGCATGCGCCCAAAATCATTAGATGATTATGTTGGGCAAAAACATTTGGTTGGTCCGGGTGCGGTATTGCGTAAAGCCATAGAGAGCGGTTCGTTGCCATCTATGCTGTTTTGGGGGCCGCCGGGGGTGGGTAAAACTACGCTGGCTTATATCATTTCACAATCGTTATACCGTCCGTTCTTTTCGTTGAGCGCTATTAATTCGGGAGTGAAAGATGTACGTGAGGTTATAGAAAAAGCGTCGCTGTTGAAAGAGCAGGGCGAAATATTGCCCATATTGTTTATTGATGAAATTCATCGTTTCTCTAAATCGCAGCAGGATTCATTACTTGGTGCGGTTGAGCGGGGAATTGTTACGCTGATTGGCGCCACTACAGAAAACCCATCCTTTGAGGTAATATCGGCTTTGCTGTCGCGGTGCCAGGTGTATATATTAAAACCATTGGAAGAGCAGGACCTGCTTGATCTATTGGAGAAAGCTAAAAAGGAAGATGTAGTACTTAAAGAAAAGAACATCACTATAAAAGAGCATGAAGCATTGCTGCGCCTAAGCGGTGGCGATGCCCGTAAGCTGCTGAATATTTTTGAGCTGCTGGTAAATGCCTTTGAGGCTAAAAAAATTACGCTTACCAATGATGTAGTACTGGAGCATGTGCAGCAAAACATGGCCCTGTATGATAAAACCGGCGAGCAGCATTATGATATTATTTCGGCCTTTATCAAATCAATGCGGGGGAGCGACCCTAACGGCGCGGTTTACTGGCTGGCCCGTATGATAGTAGGTGGCGAAGACCCGCTGTTTATTGCCCGCCGTATGCTCATACTGGCATCAGAAGATATTGGCAATGCTAACCCTAATGCTTTACTGCTGGCACAAAGCTGCTTTAACGCGGTACAGGTAATTGGCATGCCCGAGTCGCAGTTGATATTATCACAAACGGTTATTTACCTGGCAACATCGCCAAAAAGTAATTCGGCCACTACTGCTATAGGGGCTGCAATAGCTCTTGTTCGTGAAACCGGCGACCTGTCCGTGCCGCTGCACTTGCGCAATGCACCAACCAAATTCATGAAAAATATAGGTTACGGCAAAAATTATAAATATGCCCACAGCTTTGAAGGCAACTTTGCCGAACTTGATTTTTTGCCCGAAGCTATTAAGGGGACAAAAATTTATAATCCAGGTAACAATCCGCGGGAGTTGGAATCAAAAGAAAAGCTAAAAAAACTTTGGGGCGATAGGTATAAATATTAGTACCTTAACCCCTAATTAAAGCTTAATCTATCATTACTCCCTATGATCTCAATCTTCTTTAATCACGAATTAAAATCTTTTTGGCGGTCAGCAAACACCGGCAAAAGCATAGCCATAAAAATAGTGATGGGGATACTCATCTTTATTTTGTTTTTATATGTGCTGGCGTTAGGGTTGTTTTTAGATAAGATATTAGGATCCGCATTTCCTAATGCCGATCTTACTACTTCCTTTTGCGGAATACTATTGGTTTATTACCTTTTTGACCTTTTAACACGTATGCAATTGCAGGAACTGCCCACTCTTAAAGTGCAGCCCTATTTGCATTTGCCTGTTAAGCGCAACAGTGTGGTTGGCTACCTGGCGTTAACAGCCTTGTTGTCATTCTTTAATTTATGGCCTATAGTGGTTTTCGGGCCGTTTATTATAAAGATCATCCTGCCGGTATCAGGCGGATTGGTAGCATTTGCCTTCTTTATTTCCATAATAGCGCTGGCCCTGTTCAATAACTATTTGGCCATGTACATTAAGCGCAAGGCTAACCTAAACGGCTGGGTGTTTTTAATTGCGGGGGCTGTTTTATCACTCATAACCTGTGGTGATTATGTTTGGCATTTATACTCGTTACATGGCATATCATTCCGGTTTTTTGGTAATTTGATAAAGTTGCCGGCATTAATGTTACTCCCTGTGATACTGGCTGTGGCGATGTATTATGTGAACTTTTTTTACCTTAAGCAGAATCTTTACCTGGAGGAGTTAAGTTCTAAAAAAGCGAATGCTTATAGAAGCAGCACCGAGATACCACTCCTTAGCCGGTTTGGTAGTGTAGGCGACCTGGTTGCAAACGAAATAAAACTAATACTGCGTAATAAACGTTCGCGGTCTGCCTTAATAATGGGGCTGGTTTTCATGTTTTACGGATTGATATTTTATACACAATCCATGTATGGCGAAGGGGTGAAGGTTTTCGTCGGCATGTTTATGACCGGTATTTTTATTATCAATTACGGCCAGTTTATGTTTAGCTGGCAGGCCTCGCATTTTGATGGCTTACTGGTGAGCAAGGTGAGCTTTAAAGATTTTTTAAAGGCAAAATACCTGTTGTTTACCATTGTATCTACAGTGGCGTTTATATTAACAATTCCTTACGTTTATTTTGGCTGGAAGGTAGTGCTCATTCATTTTATTATGTATTTGTGGAACCTGGGCATTAATACTACCATCGTGTTGTTTTTCGCCAACAGAAATTACAAGCGTATTGATCTTTCAAAAGGTGCATCATTTAACTGGGAGGGTGTAGGGGCAACGCAGCTGCTGTTATCTTTCCCGCTGATATTGCTGCCTTACGTGGTGTTTTTACCTTTCAAATTTTTTAAAATGCCTGATGTAGGTTTTGCCGCATTGGCCGTTATAGGAGTTATATTTATACTAACACGCAGTTTCTGGATAAAAAAACTGGAAGCCGATTTTTATACCAAACGATTTAAAATAGCCGAGGGCTTCAGAAATAAATAACCATGATACAAATAAACGACCTTAAGAAAGTTTACAATGGTGTAATTGTTGTAAATATACCACAGCTTGAAATAAAAGCAGGTGAAAGCATTGGCCTTATAGGTAACAATGGCGCGGGTAAAACCACCCTGTTCCGCATGGTGCTTGATCTGATACGCCCCGAAAGTGGTGAAGTATTATCAAACGGTAATAAAGTGGCAGGCGGCGAAGAATGGAAGAACTATACCGCATCTTACCTGGATGAGGGCTTTTTGATAGATTACCTAACCCCTGAAGAATACCTGTATTTTATAGGTGGCCTGCACCAGCAGAACAAAGCGCAGGTTGATGAAGCATTGTTAGGCTTAACAGATTTTTTTAATGGCGAGATCTTAAAAAAAGGCAAATACATCCGCGACCTGTCAAAAGGGAACCAGTGCAAGGTAGGCGTAGGTGCCTGTTTGCTACAGAAGCCCCAATTGCTGATGCTGGATGAGCCTTTTGCCAATATTGACCCAAGTACACAGTTCAGGCTGAAAAACATCCTGAAGGAGCAGAATAAAAAGCATGGCGTAACCACCATCGTATCCAGCCATGACCTTAACCATGTTACCGATGTTTGCGAACGTATTTTGCTGATGGAAAAAGGGAGGATCATTAAAGATATTGCTACCAGCTCATCAACCCTGTCAGAACTGGAAGAGTATTTTGGTGTGGGGCAAAGCCTTGCTTCGTTTGAGGTAGATAACGAGGAAAACCACTAAATTAGTCTATGTATTTGATAAGGGAAGCTACAACAGACGATGTTGATGCCATTTTACAGATAGCCGAACAAACCTGGCGGCCTACTTATGAGCCGCTTTTAGGGAAGGAGCAGGTGGCTTTTATGCTTGGCGAGATCTACTCCCGGGAAAAAATAACCGACCAGGTAGAGAACAATAAGCAAAGTTTTTTATTGCTTTTGGAGGATGATAAGCCGGTAGCTTTTGCCGCCTATTCGCCCCGTGAGGAGGACCCCGAAATTTATAAATTACATAAGCTGTATTGCCTGCCCGTAACGCAGGGCAAAGGCTACGGTAAGATATTGATAAATGAGGTAATAGATAAAACAAAACAAGCCGGCAAGCAAACCCTTGATTTGAATGTGAACCGCTATAACAACGCTAAAAGCTTTTACGAAAAAATGGGGTTCAAGATAGCTTATCAGGAAGATATCCCCATTGGGCCGTATTGGATGAATGATTATGTGATGCGCAAGGAGCTGTAAAATGCCCCAGCCGTCATGCCGGATTTATTTCGGAATCCCACCACATGTAAAGTAGGTGACCTATCCCGAGAGATCCTGAAATGAATTCAGGATGACATGTTTAACAATAAATGAATCAAGATATAAACAACCCTTTCGATCTTTCCACAATCCCAATGGCAAAAATCCCCGCCGGAAGAATTGAATTGCGGGATGATAGGACAAAACAAAAATGGACTGTTGAGCTTGCCCCTTTTTTACTCGCTCAATTCCCGGTAACACAAGAGCAATACTTTGAGGTTACTAATGAATTGCCCGGTACATTTAAAGGAAACAGGCTACCTGTTGAAACCGTAAGCTGGAAAGATGCGATCAACTTCTGTAACGTATTATCAACGAAGGCCGGGTTAAAACCATGTTATACCATAGATTTTTCCGGCGAGGATATTACTTTTGAAGCAAAGGCAAACGGGTTTCGGCTTCCAACAGAAGCCGAGTGGGAATATGCATGTAAAGCGGGCACAACCGGCATCCGGTACGGCGAATTAAATTCGATCGCCTGGTATAAGGATAACTCGGAGAAATCAACCCATGATGTAGGGCTGAAAGAACCCAACGCCTGGGGCCTTTACGATATGTTAGGTAATGTTTGGGAATGGTGTTCTGATATATATGATGAAACCGTGTATGGTTCCTACCGCATCTTCAGGGGCGGCGGCTGGAGTGATGAGGAAAGGGGCTGTATGGCAACCAATCGCAGGCCTAGCCATCCCACGTCATTCAAAATTGATGACCTCGGGTTTAGGATCGCAAGAAATATAACGGGGTAGTCTCTTTTGACATGCCGAACGTAGTGAAGCACTATTCGCCGCTATGCTAAAACAACACGCATCTTCATTAATAACCCCGTCGCACGCTAAACGGTCATGCATTGGCTACGAGATTGTTTCGTCGTTCCTCCTTGCAATGACGTATTTAATTAGGCTGTTAGCCTGTAAACGCTTCCAGTGCTTTTTCTATCCTGATAATTGTTTCGCTTTCACCAAGCAGGGCAGCTATATCAAATACATGCGGGCCAAATTTGCCCCCCACCAGCATAATACGAAAAGGCAACATCACATCGCCTACTTTCAAACCTTTTTCTTCGGCTAATGCTTTGAAGCGTGTTTCTATATCTGCAGGTTCAAAAGCGTCCAGTTCTGGTAATACAGTTACTAAAGTATTAAAGAAATCTGTTTTTGCATCAGTCCACTTTGGTTTTACCGAGTTGATATCATACTCCGCAGGTTGTTGAAAAAAGTAGGCCGACTGCTGATAAAAATCGGGCAGTAATACACAGCGTTCTTTAACAATATCAATTACTTTAAGCAGGTAAGCTTCGTCAGTAACGGTTACGCCATTTTCTTTTAAAATATCCCAAACCTTAAACTTTAATATTTCGGCATCGGTACGTTTTATCCATTCGGCATTGTACCATTTGGCTTTTTCAAAATCAAATTTAGCTCCGGCTTTACTAATGCGTTCAATAGAGAATTTTTCTATCAAATCATCAAGTGAAAATATTTCCTGGTCGGTACCGTCATTCCAGCCAAGCATAGCTAACAGGTTTAAAAATGCTTCGGGTAAAAACCCCATTTCGCGAAACCCGGGAGTTACTTCCCCTGTTTTCGGGTCTGTCCAGGTCATGGCATACACCGGGAACCCTAAGCGTGCGCCATCGCGTTTGCTTAGCTTGCCATGTCCATCGGGTTTTAATATTAATGGTAGATGGGCCCACTCCGGCATATCTGCCTTCCAGCCTAAAAACTCCCATAAAAGTAAATGCACAGGAGCCGATGGTAGCCATTCTTCGCCACGGAAAGCATGGGTTATCTTCATCAGGTAATCATCAACCACAACGGCTAAATGATAGGTTGGCATTCCATCGGCCTTTAGTAATACCTTATCATCAACCTGGTTAGTATCAAAACTAACATAGCCGCGTATCATATCATTAAAACTAATGGTATCATCCTCGGGCATTTTTATGCGGATAACATGCGGCGTATTGGTATGCAGCAATGCATCAACCTCGTGTAAAGGCAAGCTCAATGAATTGCGCAGTTCATGCCTATAAGCATGGCCGTATTGAAAGTTAGGGATCTCCTTACGTTTCGCATCCAGCTCTTCGGGCGTGTCAAAAGCGTAATAAGCATGGCCCTGTGCTACAAGGCGTTCGGCATATTCGCGGTAAATGGGCTTACGCTCGCTTTGGCGGTAAGGGGCATATTGCCCGCCAACAATGGGGCTTTCGTCCGGTGTTATACCACACCATTTTAAGCAATCTAATATATATTGTTCTGCGCCTTCCACATAGCGGGTTTGGTCGGTATCTTCAATACGTAAAACAAAATCACCTTTATGTTTTTTAGCAAACAGGTAGTTAAACAAAACGGTACGCATACCACCAAGGTGTAAACCACCTGTAGGGCTTGGCGCAAAACGGACTCTTACTTTTTTATCTGACATTGCACCGCAAAGATATGCTTTACTAAATTAGTGCGAAAGCCGGAATGTGTTTTGGTTATGTAATGTTTGCTACCTATTCCCAACTGTTATGCGATGATGGAGATATAAAATTCACTCAAAATAATCATGTTCTGGCTCCTGGCCCTTACTTCTTATTCTGCTCCCCAATAACATAAAAAAAATTCCGTTATTTGAACATCTGTTATGAACCCGTACCAACAAAAAAAACGCTGGAAATATTCGCTGCTTACTTTTGCCGTAGTTATTGCGAGCGGGTCGTTGTTTTACACCAGCTATTTAGTTAAGAAGATTGCCCAGTCAGAGCGTACACGGGCGCAGGTATGGGCCATGAGCATAAAAATGGTCACCTCATCAGATGATAATGATTTTTTGAGTTATGTTTTAGCTGTGCGTGACAGTTCAATTGTGCCTGCAATTGTTATAGATGAAAAAGGTGATTTTAAATTTACCCGTGGACTTGATACCACAAAAACGTTTATAAAACTTAGCCCTGAAGAGTTAAAGGAAAGTAAGCAGAAATATGATCTTGATTATTTTAAGGATGAGCTGGCTTATATGAAAAAACAGCACGAGCCTATCAGGTTAACAATATTGAATGAGCCATGGCTGGTATACTATAAAGATTCTGCTTTGCTTACCCAATTAAAAATGTTCCCTTATATTCAGCTATCTGTAATCGCGATATTTTTAATGATGGCTTACACTGCGTTTAGCTCTTCCCGCAAATCAGAACAGAACCAGGTATGGGTGGGTTTAGCAAAAGAAACCGCGCACCAATTAGGTACGCCTATATCATCATTAATGGCCTGGATAGAGCTTATAAAAGATAAGTTCAACGCCGAAAACGACCCGCTAATGGCCGAAATGGAGAACGATGTAAGGCGCCTTGAAATAGTTGCCGACCGCTTTTCAAAAATAGGCTCGAAACCCAAGTTGGAAGAACACCTGGTATACGATGTGGTGAAAGAATTTGTGGATTATTTTAAAGTGCGCGTAAGTAACAAAATTAGCTTTGAACTTACCGGTAGCACGGAGTTGTATGCAGGGCTAAACATTCCGTTGTTTGATTGGGTGTTAGAAAATTTGCTGAAGAACGCTGTAAATGCAATTGACGGTACAGGTAGTATTAAGGTAGACATAAGCGGTAACCGCCTTAAAAAGCAAGTTTATATTGATGTTACCGATACGGGTAAAGGTATACCGCGCTCTAAGTTTGATACCGTTTTTCAACCCGGGTATACCACCCGTAAACGTGGCTGGGGCCTTGGGTTATCCTTAACCAAAAGAATGGTACAGAATTATCACAACGGGCAAATATTTGTGCGTGATTCTGAACTGGGTAAAGGAACTACATTTAGGATAGTATTAAAAAGTGTAAACCATGATAATCCGACCACTGCCTGATGAGTATTCGGCCTATGCCGAAACGTATGTATCAAAGGTGCCGCAAGGCGCCGATGTTATGGAGTTATTAGAAGAGCTGCAAACATCAACCTATAACCTTTTCAGTAATATGACGGAGGAGAAAGCCGCATATGCCTATGCGAAAGATAAATGGACCATTAAACAGGTATTGGGCCACATGATAGATACCGAAAGGGTATTTGCTTTTCGCGCATTGTGCTTTTCGCGGGAGAGCGCTGTTCTGCCAGGCTTTGATCAGGATGTTTATGTAGATAATACTGATTTTAACTCCCGGACCATACAAAGCCTTGCTGCTGAGTTCAGAGCCACCCGTGAATCAAACCTTTATCTTTTTGGTTCATTTAATGAAAGTCAGCTAAACAGAACGGGTATTGCCAGCAATAACCAGGTATCGGTTAAGGCGCTTGTTTACATCACAGCCGGGCATGAGCTGCATCACCTTAAAATTCTGAAAGAAAAATATTTGTAAATAAAAGAGCGGCCCTGACAAATCGTCAGGACCGCTCTTTTAAGGCAATAGCTGTTTAGTTATTCCAGCTGTTTCTGCGGAAAGTTTTTGTGTCGTTTGCTCTTACTGATGTATAAACAATAAATTTAGAGTCAATAGGCTGATTTTTATATTTACTTGGGATCCATTCTATTTCAAACTTATCATTAGGCACACTCAGCTTTTGGTTTACCACTTTTCTGTTATTAGTGCCCATGTAGCTAACAGTGTAGGTAGCTGTTCCGTCAGTACTAACATGCGCTGTAATTTCTGCATCAAGCGCGCTGTTTTCGCCGTTACCGGCCGCGTAAAGTTTTTTTGTTATATATGATGTATAAAGATCTATCGGGCAAAGTGGCAGTGGTGCTGATGCACTCTTTTTTACTTCAGGGTCATCACTTTCTATATCAACGGCTACATTTTTAAGTGCCGTCTCATCTAAATAAGCCAGTTTTTTTTGATCGTAGTTATAACGCATGGTTAATTTGTTATTTGCATCAAAAAAATACCAGGTGCCTATTCTTTTATCATTTTTATAATTTCCTTGCAGTAATACTGCATCTTTTTTTGTGTTTTTTACATAGTAAACACCATCTTTATTACCATTGCTAGCTTCTGCATATACGAGCTGGGTACTATCGCTGAGTTTTACCTTGGTTTCGGCTGTTTGGGCCCCAGCTGTAAGGCACCCTGCCATAAGCAGAGCAAAAAGTACTTTTTTCTTCATGGTGATGAATATTTATATTGGTGATAGTTTTATCTAACTATAAATATAGGTATGTTTTAATATTTAAACAAATAAAAAAAAGGCCCTTTGCAACTTGCAAAGGGCCTTTTTTGCTAATATTATTTTACTCAGACTTATTGTTATCGTTATAAAGCTCTTTTTTCTCAATACGATAAGAAAGCACTAAACCAAGACCGCCAAATATCGCGATCAATCCAAAATAAATAGCAGCATTTTCATCATGGGTGCTTGCAAAAGCGGTACTGTCAAGCAAATAAGCTAAAAACAAACCTAAGCCTGCACCTATTAGTAATAAACCCCATTTTAAGTTTTGATAAGGAGCAGGTTGCGCCTTATACCCTCTTGGGTCCATGCCACGTTCTATCATTGCCATTTTTTCTCTTTTATACAGGTAAAAAATTCCAAAGATCATTGCAAATAAGCCCAGTGAAATAATGATCCCCGCCATAACACCTAAATTTCCAGTATCCATAATATTAAGTTTTTAAATAGTTGATTTTTTTTGTTTCATTAACACCACCACGGTGTATTTGTATGCTATGACCACATGTTTTTTAATGAGGTTACACCCTAACGTAGAAATATTTTAGAATTTAGATGTACGATCTTAAGATTTTAAATGAGCATGGTATATAACCCGCGTATGCATTAATAAATCGTATATCGTAATTCTAAAATTCGTAAATTCACCTGTAACCTAATGTGCCGCCATGTAGTCATAGAGGTTGTATAATATGCAAAGCAAGCTTTCAGATATAGAATTAATTGAACAAACCCTTGGCGGTAACCAATCGGCCTATGCCGATTTGATTAAACGGCACCAGCGTTTTGTTTTTACACTGGCTATGCGTTTTGCTAAGGGCAGAGAAGATGCCGAAGAAATTGCGCAGGATTGCTTTATAAAAGCATACCGGTCACTGGCATCTTTTCAGCAGCAATCAAAATTCAGTACCTGGCTGTACAGTATTGTATATACTACCGCTATGACCTCTTTGCGTAAAAAACGGGTGGATACCTCTTCTATAGATGATGAAGATACGTTTATACAAATTGAGAATAAGCCAAGTGGTTATGACGAAAATAACGTTGAGAATAAATCACGGTCATATTATTTAAACCAGGCCATTGGCCAACTATTACCTGATGATGCTACTATTATAACCATGTTTTACAAAGGCGAGCAATCGCTTGAAGAGATTGCGCAGGTTTTGGGAATTGAGGCCAATACCGTTAAGGTAAAACTATTTAGGGCGCGCCAGCGTTTAAAAGAAAGGCTGGAGCGTAATTTGAAACACGAAGTTAAAGAACTGATATGAACAGTATAGAAGAAAAACTTTGGAACTACATTGATGGCTCCTGCACTGCTGAAGAGCAGCAAGCAATAGCTGTGCTAATAGCACAGGATGAAGTTTACATGCGCAAATATCATGAACTGTTAAAGCTTAATGAAGATTTTACCGGCATGGAGCTTGATGAACCATCAATGGCCTTTACATATAATGTAATGGAAACTATACGCGCCGAGCATGCACAACAGCCGCTTAAAGCCGCTATAAACAAGCGCATTATACTGGGTATAGCTGTGTTTTTTGTGGTTACAATAGCCACTTTGGTAATATTTGCTTTAAGCAGCATTAACTGGAATTGGAACACCGGGGGAACTACAGGCACCAGTATAAAAATCCCGGTACAACTAAACGTAAACCACGTTAACAGTTTTCTTACAGGCCCGGTTATTAAAGGGTTTTTATTTTTTGATGTGGTAATGGGATTGTTTTTATTAGACACCTATTTGCGGCGCAAGGCTGTCTTGAAACAGGGGTAAGTGTTGTGTTTAGCGGATAGAAGTATGAAAATGTGTCAACATGACACGAAGTGTGTTTTTTTAATTAATGCCCTGCAGGCTAATTAAATGAATATTTAAAATAAGTTTAAACGTTTATATTATTTGGTATAGTATTTGTACTATGCAATACGGACCGGTACACTTACCGGTTAATTGTGATAAGGTTTAGGTTGAAAGTCCCCCGGAGCAAGTCTGGGGGGCTTTTATTTTTTATGACGATTTTATAGCTGCCTCTTGTTTCCGACATTCATTTCATTAAAAATTCATGTAACAATCATTATCTTAGTGGTAAATTTTAAATGATGAAGAAACCTTTTATATACCTGTTTACTATCTTAATGGCCTGTGGTACTTTAAAAACATATGCACAAGAGCCACGCATACCCGAAGCCAGTTCAACCCAAACTATTATACAAGATTTTGGCTTAGGTAAGATCACCATTACCTACTCCCGCCCAAATGTTAAGGGCCGTAAAATATTTGGAGGTATTAACCCTTTTGGTACTGTTTGGCGCACAGGCGCAAACGATGCTACTACAATTACTTTTAGCGAGAATGTTATTGTAGAGGGCAATAAAGTGCCTGCCGGTACCTATTCTTTATTCAGCATCCCTGATGAAAAGATGTGGACAATTATCCTCAACAAAACCGCAAAACAATGGGGCGCATACAGCTATAAACAAGCTGATGATCTTTTACGCTTTAAAGTAAAACCCGTTGAGGTTAAAGAGAAACGTGAAACGTTTACTATGCAATTTGCCAACTCAACTACAAAAACTACAGATTTGTATCTTGTTTGGGACCATACCGCAGTGCCAATGCACATGCAAACAGATGATGATGCGCAAATTACCGCTAACATTAATAAGCTGATGCAGGGCGATACTAAAAAAAGGCCTTACTTTAATGCCATTCAGTATTATTACGAGAACGACAAGGATTTGAACAAGGCTATGACCTGGGTATTAGAGGCAGAAAAATTAGAGCCCAACGGACCCTGGTATAAATTATGGAAAGCTCGTATCCAGTTAAAGATGGGCAAAAAAGCTGAAGCTATTGCAACTGCCCAGGAAGGTGTACGTTTAGCAAAAGCAAGCAACGATGACGAGTACGTTCGCCTTAACGAGGCTGTTATAGGACAAGCTAAGAATTAATATCATTACAATAAAAAGCCGTCTCATGCGTAAGTGTGAGACGGCTTCTTTTTGTTTGACCGTGATCGGCCAGTTAGCTATGGTCCATTATGCAGGCATCTGTTTCATTGTCTCGTTCAGGTCTAACTGCAGGCCTTGGGCAACAGCCATGCCCAGGTTAATATCCGCACGGAACCAGTGGCAAAGCTGCCTGTTTGTGATCTCGTCTTTTTTAGGCCCTTCAATCCCACTCATAGAATGAACAATGTTTTTGATCAGGTCATGTTTTGCGGTTTCACTCATCAGGCGATATAAATTACCCGGTTGTGTGTAATGATCGTTATCACCTTCGGCATTGCGGTCATACCAATCAGCCACTTGCGCATTAATATCCCAGGCCGGTTCTTTATAGCTTTGGTCGGCTTCAATATCATCAAAACTATTAGGGAAATAATTAGGGTTTTTGCCATGGTTGCCATCCACACGCATTTTACCATCGCGCTGGTAATTGTTTACCATGAACGGGCAGCGGTTAACCGGAATTTGCTCATAATTGGCCCCCAGGCGATAACGGTGCGCATCCGGGTATGAAAGTATGCGCCCTTGTAGCATCTTGTCGGGCGAGTAGCCAATGCCATCAATTACGTGTGCTGGTGCAAAAGCAGCCTGCTCAACGTGTGCAAAGTAATTATCCGGGTTTTCATTCAGCTCTAATACACCAACATCAATCAGCGGATAATCGCCATGTGGCCATACTTTGGTTAAATCGAACGGATTGATGTGATAAGTGGCGGCTTCAGTCTCGGGCATTACCTGTATTTTCAAATCCCATTTTGGGAAGTCACCATTATCAATATGCGTCAACAGATCATGCTGTGCAAAATCAGGGTTTTTACCGCGCATTTCGCCGGCCTCTTCATCTGTAAAGTTTTTAATGCCCTGCTGGGTTTTAAAATGAAATTTTACGTAAAAGCGCTCATTGCCGGCGTTTATAAACGAGAAAGTATGGCTGCCAAATCCATCCATATGGCGATAACCGTAGGGAGTGCCTCTATCGCTCATCAGGATAGTTACCTGGTGCAGGCTTTCGGGGTTAAGCGACCAAAAATCCCACTGCATAGTAGCGCTTTTACAATTGGTATAAGGGTCGCGTTT
This sequence comes from Mucilaginibacter sp., assembly GCF_041660805.1. Lineage (GTDB taxonomy): Bacteria > Bacteroidota > Bacteroidia > Sphingobacteriales > Sphingobacteriaceae > Mucilaginibacter. Next base: position 362,347 of record NZ_JBAZVP010000002.1, read on the forward strand.
TTGGGTGTGAATAAAATCGCCAAATTTCTTAGGATCTTTTATAAAGAAAACCGGCGTGTTGTTGCCAACCAGGTCCCAGTTGCCATCTTCAGTATAAAACTTTAACGCAAATCCGCGCGGATCGCGCTCCGTGTCGGCTGACCCTTTTTCGCCGCCAACGGTAGAAAAGCGCAGGAAGGCGCGGGTTTCTTTACCTATCTGGCTAAAAACTTTTGCACGGGTATATTGGGTAATATCGTGTGTGATAGTTAAAGTTCCGTAAGCACCAGAACCTTTTGCATGTACCACACGCTCGGGGATGCGCTCACGGTTAAAGTGAGCCATCTTTTCATGTAAAATAAAATCCTGTAAAAGTATCGGCCCCCGTGGGCCAACGGTTTGTGAATTCTCATTTTCCGCATAAGGCTTGCCCGATGCGGTAGTCAGCTTCTTTTTTATAGGTTCCATAGTATGTGTCTGGGTTTATAAACTCAAACTTCATTAAAATATTTTAATAGAAAAAATCAATTGTTGCTATATTTGTATAGATATAATCTATATATGACCCTTACCCAACTTGAATATATTGTAGCTGTTGATACCTATCGCAGCTTTGTTGCCGCAGCCGAAAAGTGCTTTATTACTCAGCCAACCTTAAGTATGCAAATACAAAAGCTGGAGGATACACTCGGCGTAAAAATATTTGACCGCAGCAAGCAGCCTGTAACGCCAACCGAAATAGGAATTGAGATTGTTGCCCAAGCGAGAGTATTATTAGCAGAAAGTGAAAAAATAAAAGAAATTATCAGCGACAGGCAAAAGGATTTATCGGGCGAATTAAAGGTAGGTATAATACCAACTGTAGCCCCTTATATATTGCCCAAAATAATGCATGGCTTTATTGAAAAATATCCACAGGTAAAGCTGATAGTATGGGAACAAACTACGGAGCAGATCATACAGCAATTGAAAATGGGCACCCTGGATTGCGGGATATTATCAACCCCGCTGCATGAAAGCACATTGACCGAAATGCCAGTATTCTACGAAAACTTTGTAGCGTATGCATCTAAAAACAGTAAGCTTTTCAAAAAGAAAAGCATTACCCCGGATGATATTGATATGGAGGAAATTTGGGTGCTTAACGAAGGGCATTGCATGCGCGAGCAGGTTTTAAATATTTGTCAACGGCGCAAGGCAACAAAGGGCTATCAGCATTTTGAATATAATACAGGTAGTGTAGAAACCCTTAAGCGGATGGTTGACATGAATAATGGCGCTACTATATTACCCGAACTTGCACTTGCAGATTTGAATGATAAACAATTGGATAGGGTGCGCTACTTTAAAAGCCCCGAACCCGCCCGTGAAGTAAGCATAGTAATGCACCGTAACTTTTTAAAGCGCCGCATGATAGAAGCGCTAAAAAATGAGATACTTGATTTTGTACCTAAGCGCCTGCGCAGTAAAAAGAAAAAAGAAATAATGGAAATTTAGTGGGTGACCTCTCTTAAAGCCTCAACTATTTTTTGAGCGGTTGTCGCTAACTCTTCTTTTGTAGGGTTAAGTTTTGGGCGAGAGAAGTTCATATCGTCAACCCTATTCATTGGTATCAGGTGAATGTGTGCATGTGGCACCTCTAAACCTATCACAGCTACCCCAACCTTTTGGCAGGGTATTGCATTCTTAATACCTGTAGCCACAATTTTGGCAAACATTTGCAAGCCCATATAGGTCTCATCGTCCAGGTCAAAAATGTAATCAACTTCTTTTTTAGGGATAACCAGCACATGCCCTTCGGCCAATGGACTAATATCTAAAAATGCTAAAAACTCATTTGTTTCAGCCACTTTATGTGCGGGTATTTCGCCTGATATGATTTTTGAGAAGATGCTCATGGTAGTATTAATTAGTGATTTAATGAGTTAGTGAATTAGTGATTTCTGAATTCGATAAATCACTAATTCACTCATTTGTCATTATCTGGAGATCTCCAATATCTCGAATTCAATTTTACCGGCGGGTACCGTTATCTCGGTTACTTCCCCTACAGATTTGCCTAATAAGCCTTTTGCAATAGGTGATGTTACTGATATTTTACCGCTTTTCATATCGGCTTCACTTTCTGATACCAGTTGGTAGCTCATTGTAGCGCCGCTTTTAACGTTCTTTATCTTTACAATTGATAAAGCCAGCACTTTTGACATATCTAATTTTGATTCGTCAAGCAGGCGGGCATTAGCCAGGGTCTCTGACATTTGCGCTATTTTAGCCTCATGTAAACCCTGGGCCTCTTTAGCTGCATCATATTCAGCATTTTCCGAAAGATCACCTTTATCGCGCGCTTCGGCAATTTGCTTTGATATATCAGATCTGCCGGTAGTTTTTAACTTTTGTAATTCTTCTTTTAATTTTTCTAAACCTTCTTTGGTATAGTATGATACCTCTGCCATAACACAATTATTATTAGTATTAATTTATAGTTTACCGCCAAAAAAAACCGCCCTACTACTTTTTGATAGAAGAGCGCAATGGCCTTAAAAACAAACAAGACTACGTCGGCTTGGCCTGCATAGTCTTGTTTAGTCTAAAACGAAGATAAGATAATTAAATTTTAATATCCAAATTTTTTGTTGGCGTAATTGATTGATTATGTACGGATGCAATACTTCGCGTATTGATGAATATGCATAATAATATACAGGAATGAGGCGCAAAATATTGCACCGTTACACTATTGGTAAGTCTTTTAGCTTTAAGGCCATCACCTCACTTATTTTACGATAACTATCAAACGTCCAGCCGGCAACATGTGGTGTTAATATTACCTTGCCGCTTTGGCGCAGCTCATCAAACCAGGATTGTTCTGCCAGCGCAGGGAATTTTTCAACCTCCAGTACATCAAGCCCGGCCCCTAATATTTTGTTTTGTTTAATAGCATTTAGCACCGCTTGTGTTTTTACCACCTTACCGCGCGACGTATTAAGAAGGAAGATAGGCTTTTTAAAATGGAATAAATATTCATCATTAACTAGTCCGTTGGTCTCTTTGGTAAGGGGAACGTGCAGGCTCAGTACGTCGCTGGTCCTTACAATCTCCTCCATGCTAACCTCGCGGGCATACTGGTCGCTAAAACCCGTTTTGTATTTATCATAAGCAATAACAAGTACACCAAAGCCGGATAATTTTTTAGCGAAACTTTTACCCATAAAGCCATAGCCAATAATGCCTACAGTTTTACCTTTAAGCTCGTGGCCGCGATTGGGTTCACGCTTCCAGATGCCATTCCTTATTTCGGCGTCGGCGGTATTAATTTTGTTCATTAAACTAAGCAACAAGCCAACAGCATGTTCGCCTACTGCATCCATATTACCTTCGGGTGCATTAATAAGCGTTATGTTTTTTGAACGGGCGTAATCCTCATCAATATTATCCATGCCGGCACCTGCCCTGCAAATAAACCGCAGATTGGTAGCCTGGTCAATCACTTCCTTATTCACCCTGAATTTAGAACGGATCACCAATCCGGTGTATTCGCCCAGTATTTCATAAACGGCATCCGGTTTCATTAATGGTTGATAATTACAGGCATAGCCTAATTCTTCGGCTTGTTCAATAAAAACCGGGTGTATGTCATCAACTATGAGGATATTATTTTTCAATGTGATAAGTTTATAAAACGCAAAATTACAAAATTGAAAGGCATTAGTTAATTTTTGCAAAAGATGTGTTTATAAGATGACGCAATGTGCTTTTCTTAAGGCCGGCTACGTTTACTGCCAAATTAAATGGCCAAGCCGCTTTCAATCTTCACCCGCCCTTGCTAACTTAGTACAATTATGAAATTAGCACAGCTAACCGCTTACCTTGAAAGCCTGGCCCCGCTGGCCTACCAGGAAGATTATGATAATTCGGGCCTTATAGTTGGCCAACCCAACCAGGAGGTGAGCCAGGCGCTTATTTCGCTTGACTGTACCGAGGCCGTGGTTGATGAGGCCATTGCCACCGGCTGCCAGGTAATTATCTCGCACCATCCCATTGTATTTAAAGGGTTAAAAAAATTCAACAGTAAAACCTATGTAGAGCGTGTTGTTGAAAAAGCAATCCGCAATAATATAGCCTTATACGCCATTCATACCAACCTGGATAATGTGATGATGGGGGTTAACGCCCGCATCTGTGAAACGTTGGGACTAGTGAACTTTCATGTGCTTGCACCGCGGCAAAATTTGTTGAAAAAGCTGGTTACTTATGTGCCAACTGCTCAGGCCGATCAGGTACGTAATGCTTTGTTCCATGCCGGAGCGGGCCATATTGGCAACTACAGCGATTGCAGTTTTAATGCTGAAGGCACCGGAACATTTAAAGCCGGCGAGGGCACCGATCCATATGTGGGTGAGCCGGGGATCCGCCATCACGAGGAAGAAGTGCGTATTGAGACCGTTTACCCTGCTAACCTGGAAAGCAAGGTAATTATGGCGTTAATACTGGCCCATCCTTATGAAGAAGTTGCTTATGATCTTTATAATATGACCAATCAGCACCAGCAAGTAGGTTCTGGTATGATAGGAGAACTGGAAACGCCCATGAGCGAAGAGGAGTTTTTATCAGAAGTAAAGCACAACATGCAGGCCGAAGTAATAAGGCACACCGCTTTTACAGGCAGGCGAATAAAAAAAGTTGCTGTTTGTGGCGGCTCTGGCGGGTTTTTGCTGAAACAGGCCATTGCCGCAGGTGCTGATATATTTATTACCGCTGATTATAAATATCACGAGTTTTTTGATGCCGAAGGAAAAATACTCATTGCCGACATTGGACATTTTGAAAGTGAGCAATTTACGCAGCAATTATTGTATGAAATTATTCAAAATAAATTTGTTAACTTTGCCATCCGTTTAACAAAAGTGAATACAAACCCCGTCAAATATTTTATTTAATGGAACAAACCATAGAACAAAAGCTTAAAGCTTTATACGACCTGCAACTCATTCATACCAAAATTGATAAGATACGCCAGGTAAGAGGTGAACTGCCTATGGAAGTTGCCGACCTGGAAGATGATGTTGCCGGATTAGAGACCCGGATACAAAAAATAAAAAATGAGCTTGATGATCTTGAGGATGAAATTGTAACCCGCAAGAACCTGATCAAAGATTCGCAGGCAAATACTAAAAAATACGAAGCACAGCTTAACGAGGTTAAAAATAACCGTGAGTATGATGCCATATCAAAAGAAATTGAGATACAAGGCTTAGATATACAGGTAAGCGAAAAAAAAATCAGGGAGTTTGGTTTTGAGATAGCATCAAAAACTACCATTTACGAAAAAGCACTTGCTGATTTGGAAGCCCGCCGCAGCGATCTTGAAGCTAAAAAAGAAGAATTAGGAACAATTACTGCCGAAACTGAAAAGGAAGAAAGTGAATTAATAGCACAAGCTGAAAAGGCTACAGGTGCTATTGATGAGCGTTTGTTAATTGCTTACAACCGTTTACGTAACAACGCTAAAAACGGCCTGGCAGTAGTTACTATCCAGCGCGATTCATGTTCTGGTTGTTTTAACCAGATCCCGCCTCAACGCCAGTCAGATATTCGTCAGCGTAAAAAGATCATTGTTTGTGAGCATTGTGGCCGTATCCTTGTTGATGAGCAAATGGCTCTTGAAGAAGAGAACGCGATATAAGAAACCACGTATAAAACTAATATTAAAAGGCTCCGTTTACGGAGCCTTTTTTGGTTTCTGGCATGGTGAACTGATGGAACTTCACTAAGCCTAAGCTAATATTACACTTAAATTAAACAGGCGGGGTAATGAATCTATAACTTCGTGCACCTTAAAAAACAATGTAAATGAGTGCCGATAAAAGATACCCTTTGCCTCCTTATAATATGGAAACGGCCCTGCAAAAAGTGCAAGCCGCAGAAGATGCCTGGAACTCCCGCGATCCTGAAAAGGTAAGCCTGGCTTACACAATAGATTCGGAATGGCGAAACCGGACCGACTTTATTAACGGCCGTGAAGAAATAAAAGCGTTTTTAACCCGTAAATGGCAAAAGGAATTAGATTACAAACTAAAAAAGGAGCTTTGGACATTTAATGATAACCGGATAGCCGTAAGGTTTGAATATGAATGGCATGACCATACCGGGCAATGGTACCGTAGCTACGGAAACGAGCTTTGGGAGTTTGATGAGAACGGATACATGCAAAAGCGTTTCGCCAGTATTAATGATATGGAAATAGCAGAAGCCGACCGTAAACTGTAGGGGTTTCGCTGCGAAGGTCAGGCATCCGCTGCCTTGACGCGGAAATACACCACTTTTTTGTAATTAATTATCAACGGCATTAATTTTTTTAAATAAAACTCAACAACCCGCCCAAAGGCTTATCTTTACAAACGAGGAGATAACGAGATATGGGATTACCACTACGAATAACTTTTAATGACCAGGATTATGTTTATCAGATAGTTAACAGCAACCTGATAAACCAGAACACAACAGAGCTTGAACTTTTACTTAATGGTGAAAAGCTACGACTTATAAGAGAAAAAACCATCTGGATACAAAAGGACGGAGATCAAACGCTCGATCCTAACTTTATACAGGCATTGGGTAGGTCGGTGTCGCTGAGGTTGAGGATGTAGTAAAAATTATAAATGGGCTTTATGTTCTTTTAACCAGCTTTTAGCGTAGTTAATTACAAGCTGTTCTATATTGTCAATGGATGCTCCGCCCCAATAAGTTGGATAGGCATCCGGATCGTAGTCAAGATCACTCCAAGCCCACCATAAAAGATAGAAATCATATATTGGAGGTGGGTAACCTAAGGCGATGCACAAGTTGTCGACATTGTTTAAGTTTAAACGTACAGCGACACCATTAGCGATATTTGAAATGTAAGTACTGCAATAACTTACAATAGCATCTTCGCCGGTTTTAGGTTGTAAGCCAAGTTCGGCTAATGCGTTATTTAATAATTTTATGGTTTCAAAGTAATTGGTGGGTTTACTCAGGCCCGCCAACATAATGATGTTTTCATTATCGAATCCAAGCCCTATCATTTCTATTGCCCAATCAATACAATCATCCGTGTTGAAATCAGGTATTTCTTGATAGGCAATTACTTTATTGGTTAGCGGGCTAATAGGCATTGCGATGAAATATCAACTAAGATAATGTAATTTGAGCTTTTACAATGTTTCTCTCAGTACCTTGTTATATCCATTTAGCAATAACATTTTATTTGATAAGCCTGGTGGCGCGATGTTGTCACCAAGTTAAAATCAACCGGCTGGTTGTGAGGTGCTTGCGAAAATGCGTGCATATGTACATTCGTGAACGTGAACACTTGGTGGATATTCCCGCCGTGGAACCTTTTAAAACATACTCGTTTGTTTTCCTCCTTTGGGTGTAAACAATGTAAGGTCATATGGGGGCATTTCACGGCCTGCCAGGAAACGGACACATGCCATGCGATATAACTGATGGATGGACTGTGCAATGTGTCCCTCGCCGCTCATACGGCGGCCATAATCGCTGTCGTTTAGCTTACCATCATGGCAGGCCTTAATCATGTTTAAAACCTTTTCGGCACGATCAGGGAAAGCTTTATGTATCCAGTCGGTAAATATTTCGGCAATGCTGCCATTAAGCCTTACAATAGTGAACCCTGCGGATACTGCGCCCCGCTCAGCAGCGGCTTTAATAATATCAGGGATCTCATTGCTATTTAACCCGGGGATTATAGGTGCTACCATTACCCTTACCGGTATTCCCTTTTCTGTTAACCGTTGAATAACCGCTAACCGCCCGGTAGCGGTTACTGTTCGTGGTTCCAGCTTTTGACGCAGCTGCTCGTTTAATGATGTAATTGAAATGTTTACATGTGCCAGGTTCATACTGGCCATCTCGCTTAAAATATCAATATCGCGCAGCACAACATTGTTTTTGGTGATAATGCTCACAGGGTTTTTGTACTTTAAGAAAACCTGCAACAATGCACGGGTTATTTTTAATTTTCGCTCAATGGGTTGGTAGCAATCTGTATTGCCGGATAGTATAATAGGCACCGGCTCGTATCCCTTTTTATTGAAATATTTTTCGAGCAGTTCCGGCGCATTACGCTTTACTATTATTTTCCGCTCAAAATCAAGCCCGGCGCTAAAACCATAATACTCATGACTGTTACGGGCATAGCAGTAAATACAGCCATGCTCACATCCCTGGTAAGGATTAATGGAATACATATGACTTAGATCCGGGCTGTTTGATTCGCTCACTATCTTTTTAGGATTCTCCTCAAAAAGCTGTGTTGCGGTGTTTTCCAGCAATTGCTCATCAATTCCCTCAATGTGATCCAGTACGTATTTATTCTTTAAAAATTTGTTGTGGGTGTTAACCTGCGCACCTCTCCCCTTAAAAAACTCCTGATTTTCTTCATGTGCCATAGTACAAATTTGCTAAAAATATTAGCAAACTACAATTGTACAAGATTATTTTTTATGGCATATAAAACCAGCCCTACACGGCTTTTTATCTGTAGTTTTTCAAAAAGCTGATCACGGTAGCCGTCAACGGTGCGTGCGCTAATGCACATTTGGTCGGCAATTTCTTTGTATGTAAGTTCTGTTCCGGCCAGTTTTAAAAATTCCAGCTCGCGGTTATTGAGTTTAACCTGCTCGCTGTTACGGTTAATGCTATTTATCATGTGGCGGGTAACAAACTCAGGATAGTATAATTCGCCTTGTACTACTTTTTTTAACGCCTGTTCAAACTCGTGCGGCTCGGCATCCTTAAGCAAATACCCTTTTACGCCAAGCTTTACCATGGTTAGTACTTTATCGGCATCCTCAAACATGGATAATACAATGATGCAGATATCCGGATAATTATTATGCAGCCATTGCGCGGTTTCAATACCATCCATTACCGGCATATTAATATCCAGCAAAATAATATCTGGTTTAAATTTAGGAGATATTTTGCGCGAAAGTTCATCGCCGTTAGCTGCCTCAAAAATAACTTCGTAACCTATAAAGCTATTAATTAATGATACTAAACCGCTTCTGAAAAGGCGATGATCATCAACCAGTGCTATTTGGATAATTCGCGTTGGCATATACCTGTTGTAATAAGGGGTCAATAGTAATTTTAATACAACAACCCTTGCCCGGCTCACTGTTAATTGTTAAAACAGCACCAATCAAGGTTGCCCTGCTCCGCATGTTTTTTAAACCCGAACCATCTTTTTGTAAGTCGTTATTTAAAAAACCTGCACCATCATCTGCGATGGTTAAGGTAAATATTTGCTCAGAATATTGCAAGTTGATTTTTAAAAGTTTAGCCCCCGAATGTTTGAGCACATTGTTTAGTGCTTCCTGAAAAATACGAAACAATACCAATTCGCGCTGATCGCCTAAAGGATAGGTATCACCTTCAACCACAAAGGCAACATTTACAATACCGCTTTTACTAATGCGGCCGGCCTCAATCTCAATAGTTGTTACCAAACCCAGCTTAACTATATGTTCAAAACTCATACTTTTTGAAAGATCACGTAAATCAGCTATGGCTTGTGCAACCAGTTTACGGCTCTCATTAACCTTTTGAGCCTTCTCAAATTCGCTTAAAGTGCCTGTCATGGCCAGGTTTAGTTTTACAAAAGAAAGTACCTGGGTTATATTATCATGTATCTCTCTGCTAACATTAGTAAGCGTTTGTTCCTGAATTTCGTTTTGGGCTTTAAGAAGTTCCTGGCGGAATGCTGCTTTTAACTCAATGTTTTCTATCAATTGCGTATTTCTCCTTTTACGGTACACAATCGTTATCATAACTAAAAATGAGCCAAGAATAAGGAAAACAATTGTTACAGCTATTATGGCTGCTTCGATGTTGAAGGGTTCCTTGTGCATATAATTAAGGCAATACTAAAGCATACGTACTCAAACACAATCAAGTTATTATTAATTAAGCGAAATAGCCTGCTTTCGCGCTTAAGGTTGTTTTCTTGCAAATAAGGCTGCATTAAGTTAAAGGTAAAATCTCCTAAATAAAAGAGAAATATACCAATACTGATCCAAAACATGGGGTTACGAATTAATTGTAATGGTTCGTTCTTTTCAAACAGATCATAAAAATACATGAAGACAAACAGCATGGCAAAAATAGTACCCAAAACCATGCTGTAAGAATTGAAAATCTCCACCTTTTGTATGTAAAGTAAATTGAACGCACTAAATGCCAAGTATATTAAGGACAAGCAAACCACTATGTTTTTCAGCCGCTTATTGATAAGGTTTACGTAAAACAGATAAAAGAAAAAGGTAAACTCAATAATGGTAGTGCAGTTATACATTAAAATGTTAAGGTCTGTTCTACCGGCTTTTCCTAAATATGACCCCATTCTTTCTGCCACCACAATCATTAACAGGTATGGAATAAAAAAGATATAGGGTGTTTTCCAAAGCCATTTAATACAAAAAATGCTGGTTATTAAAGCCAGCATTTCTGCTAATTCAAAAAGACGAAAATTCATTTAAACGCTATTTAATTAACACAATCTACTCCCGGAGGGCATAGGTTTCCATGATTATAAGGATCTAAGCCTGTTACTTGCGTAAGGCTGCCGCTTCTAAGTATATCTGTTCCGTCTGATTTAACACCAATAGCAACAATAGTAGTTTGGCCAGGATATTTTCCTGTAGAAGGATAAACCCCTAAATATATTCGTACCCCTACGCCGCCTGCATCACTAACATTTTTAATGAAGGTTTGCATTTTTACCAGGTCAAAAGAAATAGCTCTCGTATCATTAATATGATATGTTTTATCAATCAGATCTTTTCTTCTAACCTTATAAAGATCAATCATATCATGAGCTGTCTGTACATCAATTATTTCATCAAAAAAGAACTTGGCATTACCCTCTTTTGTGAATTTACTGGTATCGGGCGCTGCTGTAATATTAGCAGTTTTCGTCCCAACGGAATCTTTTTTTTCTGTAGTTGCTTTAGGGCTGCTGCCGCCGCATGAGATTAGTACGTAACAAAGTAAAATGTAAAACAAATAGTTAAATTTTTTCATGTGATAATTCTAAGGTTAAATAATTACCGAAAATACACCTGAAATAATGAAACTTCACCCCGTGTTTTCACGGTATTTATAAGGGAATAAAACTTGTTAAGTAAGGTGATTACACACTTACTATTTAATCCAGGCTTTTCAAACTTTGAATATCGAATTCAAAGCAAAATGAAAAAATTATTTCTAATAGCAATTGTAATGCTTTTCAGTTATGTAAAAGGCTATAGTCAGTTAATGCAATCCAATAGTATAAGTGGATCGGGCCAAAGATCCCTGAAAGATACTATCCACTATCTTAATAAAGTTCAAAGCTTGCCAGATTCTATTATAAAAATTCCATCCCTGCAAAGCGATAAAAACCTTTCAAAAGCGATGAGTAACATGGAGGCTATTAAAAATGAACTGAAACAGCAGGTAGAAATTTTAAATGCAGTTAAGACCGCAAATAAACGAAGCGGTAATTACAAAAGGCAAACAGCCAACCTTAATAATAGTATCGACTCCCTGAAAAAGGAATTGAAAGATGCACAAACAGAAATTGATAACTACAGGAAAGGACAATTTGGCTTAAAGGATCAGATTAATAACCTGCTAACTGAAAAGTATGAGTTGTTTTTGAATAGCCTTGGTGAAGAACTTAAAAAATACAAATTGGAGATTGACAATAACACTAAAAGTGCGCTAAAAAGCTTTGATACTGTTATTCATGCCAGTAACGTGCATACACAGCATTTTATTGACTCATTAAGCAACCACATGAATATGAAAAGTTATATAATGGAACGCAAGCTTAATGATTTAGTACATCAAAAAGATATTTTAAACAATTATTTTATAGAACTAAAGAAGCAACAAACGGATTTGATAGAGTACAAGGATGTTAGCAACTTAAAAGATATTATATATTCAAAAATCGATAGTACAAGCGTAAAACTAAAGAAGCAACACGAAAAAGTAATAGCAGAAAAAAAACCATTCGTTGATGATTATAATAAATATGTAGACACTGTAAATAGTTATATAGCTAAAATTAACAGCATAGCAAAAAAAGCAAGTAAAGAAGATGAGGAAAGCCCAACCAAGGAAAACTTATCAGCCCTGGCGGGAGTTAACAAAATTTTTGGCGACAACGGAGCCTTGATTCCTAACATAAGCATTGTAGCTCAAAAGAAATTTAAAAGTGATGCAAACGCTTCTTTTTATGGCGAAGTGAAAATATTAGCTGGTGGCAGTAGTGACGACAAAACAAACAACGGATTGAAAAATCTGTTCGTGCCCGAGGCAAGTACTTACGGCTTTATAACAAACTTTACTTTTGGATTTATCGGTGCCCATCAAGCTGCTAAAAAAGATGCCCTTACAGGCAGGTATCAGCACAAATTAGGTATTAATGTAGGGGCTTATTATTTAGGCAAAAAATTGCAACCCGACACTCTTACCCGCTTTAACACCAATGTATTTCATTTAAAATTAGGGATACAGTATATTCTTATACCAAATGTGTTAAGCGCTTATGTTAACACAAATTATATGGTGGCTGCAACTAACATTAGTGAATTTGAAAAATATTATACTGATGTAAAAAAGGTAAAATCATTTACATCGTTTGGAATTGAAAGCTATTTAGATTTAAACGATGTAAAGGATTTTCATTTGCTCATCAATCTGGGCTTTGTTAATATCAATAATGACATAAGGTCCTGGATTAAAACATCCGATGCGGTTATACCCAATGTTAAGCTGTCTTTGGTAAAAACGTTCGATTTTTAAATTAATTAAGCAATTATTACAGGGATAATTAAGGTCGTTTTTGTTTAATAGTTAATACCCCCCTTTTTTAGGGGAATTAGGGGTGGGGGGATTGTGGATGGAGGGATGAATTTCCCTCCTCCTGCCTTCCGAATAGGCGTATGTTTCATAGTCAAACACAAAACCTTACCTTGCATGTTTACCTCGCATGCGTCGATTTCTTCAACACTTATTATATAAACCCGTGTCTAAACTGGCCGATAGGTATTCATCCCGGCCGGATAAAAAACGGGTGAATAAAGCATTAAATGCATTATATAAAAGCATCACCACCAATCCCGGCAAAAAAGGGCTGTTAATACCGTTTGATACCAGCAGCGATAAATTTATTATTTTGTCTGATCAGCATAAGGGTGCAAGGGATGGCTCAGATATATTTGCCAAAGCGGCTAAAAACTACTTGTCGGCATTAGATCATTACAACCACGAAAAATTCATTTACATTAACCTGGGCGATAGTGAGGAGCTTTGGGAAAACCTGTTCATCACCATTAAGCGGCACAACAAGGCCACATTTGAGATAGAAAAACTTTTTATTAAGCAGGATAGGTTTGTGAAGATATTTGGGAACCATGACCTCTATTGGGATAACGATCCACTGGCTGCCGTAAGCTTGTTGCAGATATACGGCAAGGCTATAAAAGTTTATGAAGGAGCGGTATTGCAAACCGTAGTTAACAATAAACCTTTAGAGATATTCTTGACCCACGGTCACCAGGGCGATCTGCAAAGTGACGGTAACTGGTTCAGTAAATGGTTTGTATCTAACGTATGGGGGCCGTTGCAAGGCTATCTGCACATTAATCCCAATACACCCGCTTATAATAACCAGTTAAAAACCGATCATAACCGCATTATGTATGAGTGGAGCAGCGAGCGAAAAAACACGCTGCTTATTACCGGGCATACCCATCAACCGGTGTTTAAATCAATGACACAGTTAGAAATATTGTATAGCAAGCTCGACAAAGCCAAAAAGGACAATGAAATGGCTACGGCAGCCGGGCTGGAAAAGAAAATAGCGGCTCTTCATATTAGTGGAAATGCCCAACCTGATTTTAATGGTTATCTTGATACCTATTTCAACAGTGGCTGCTGCTGTTTTAATGATGGTGATATTACCGGAATTGAAATAGCTGATGGCTGTATCCGCTTAATTAAGTGGAGCTATTATAAAAAAGAAAGCATAAGACAAGTGTTAGAGGAAAGCAAGCTGGAGGATTTGAATATATGATCCGGTTTCGGGGTTTCAGTGCAGATAATAGAACGTACACGCAGGCAACACACTACCCCACCTCAAACCAGATAATTTATCCGTCCAATAAAAAAACAAATAGTTCTTTTGGCCCGTGGGCGCCTAAAACAAGCGTCTTTTCAATATCGGCGGTACGGCTTGGGCCGGTAATATTAGTGATCATTGATGGTAAGTTGGTACCGTATTTTTCTTTCAGAATTTTAAAGCCATCTTTAAGATCAAGTACCAGTTGTGAGGTATAGGCTAAAACAATATGCACGGGAGGGTAAATACTTAAGCGCCTGCCCGCTGCACTTGCATTAGATAGCATAATGCTTCCATTGCGGGCAATTAAGGCTTCGCATAAGGTAAAGCCAACATCGGCCTGGTCAAAATCTTTGTCGGTTTCAAAAAAAGGATACTCGTAGGTTTTTAACAATTGTTGCAAACTTTCTTCCCAGCAATATATCTTACGCCATTTGCGTTCTTCGGCCAGTTCAAGTAAGTTCTCAATAAACTGAACCTCGTCTTCGCAAAAAACAAACTGACCGCTAACGGCCGTAAATTGTTCGGCAAAAACCACTTCCAATATCTCGTCTGTAGGCGGATACATGGGCAGGTCTTCAAGGTTTGGATAGGGATTGTCACGTTTCTCTAAAAGCGCCTTGCGCACCTTTTTAAGCAATTTTTCTTTTGATGTAGTGATATCCCTCATTGTAAGTTAAAAGTAGAAAGTCTAAAGTAGAAAGCAAGTTCCATCAGAACTTTAACCTTCAACTTTAGACTTTTAACCTAAAATATTAATCTTTTGTCGTGTTGCTTGGCTCTTTGCCTTCAGACGGGTTTCTTTCAAATGTTCCTGAATGATCACCAACACCTTCATGCACTAAGTTATGAGCAACCGGCTCCTGGTTTGATTCGCCTTCACCATTTACAAATTCATCATAAGTGGTGCGATTATCAAACGGGCGCTTGCCTAATAGTTCTTCCAGATCTGATTGGAAAAGAATTTCTTTTTCAATCAACTTGTTGGCCAGTTTTTCTAACCCTTCGCGTTTGTCAATAAGCAACTGTTTGGTGCGCTCATAAACTTCTGATATCTGATTACGTACTTCGTTATCAATCAACTCAGATGTTTTTTCTGAATAGGGTTTGTTAAACTGGTATTCGCCCTGGGTATCATTAAATGATACATTACCAACTTTGGCATTCATACCATAAATAGTAACCATGGCATAAGCCAGTTTAGTAATGCGCTCTAAATCGTTTTGTGCACCGGTAGATATTTTACCAAAGATGATATCCTCGGCAACACGGCCGCCCAGTGTCATACACATACCATCAAGTAATTGCTCGGTAGTATATAAAAACTGTTCTTTTGGCAGATATTGGGCATAACCTAATGCGGCAACACCACGCGGAACGATAGATACCTTAACCAACGGATCAGCATGTTCCAGGAACCAGCCTGCAATTGCGTGGCCAGCTTCGTGATAAGCCACAATGCGTTTTTCTTCCGGAGAGATGATCTTGTTCTTTTTCTCCAAACCACCAATTACACGGTCAATAGCATCCTGAAAATCCTGCATGTCAACCGCTTCTTTGTTTTTACGGGCAGCAATAAGGGCCGCTTCGTTACAAACGTTAGCAATTTCTGCTCCTGCAAAACCAGGGGTTTGCGCTGATAACTTTTTAGCGTCAACACCGTCAGATAGTTTAACAGGCTTCAAGTGTACTTTAAAGATCTGCTCGCGACCAATCAAATCGGGTTTGTCAATCGATACCTGCCTGTCAAAACGTCCCGGGCGCATTAATGCGGAGTCCAAAACGTCAGGACGGTTAGTTGCTGCAAGAATGATAATACCAGAATCGGTACCAAAACCATCCATCTCAACCAATAATTGGTTCAGGGTGTTTTCGCGCTCATCATTACCACCTACAATATTGTTCTTACCACGGGCGCGGCCAATTGCATCAATCTCATCAATAAAGATGATACATGGTGCTTTATCTTTAGCCTGGCGGAACAGGTCACGAACACGTGATGCACCTACCCCCACAAACATCTCCACAAAGTCTGAACCCGAAAGTGAAAAGAAAGGTACTTGTGCTTCGCCTGCAACAGCTTTAGCTAATAAGGTTTTACCCGTACCCGGCGAACCCACCAGTAAAGCGCCCTTAGGGATTTTACCACCCAGGTTAGTGTATTTTTTAGGATTCTTCAGGAAATCAACAATTTCCATAACCTCTTGCTTGGCTTCTTCCAGGCCGGCTACATCATTAAATGTTACTGATACCTGCGCCTCTTTATCAAACAAGGTAGCTTTTGATTTACCTATGTTGAATATCTGGCCACCGGGGCCGCCACCTGCGCCACCACTCATGCGGCGCATAATAAACAGCCAAACGCCAACTAAAAGCACTGCCATTATAATGCATTGTACCAGCCAGTTACTTAACAGGTTTTCTTTACCCTGCTCAAACTGTATTGGTGTTTTTGCTGCATCCGGTAAGTCTTTTTCGGCATTGTTGATAGACTGCTTAAGGCTTTCATATGATGCATCAGTAAAAAAGTACTGTGGCCCATCTGCAGACATGCTTAAACCACGCTGGTTTTTATTAGCATCGGCATATTGCGGTTTACTAAGGCTATCTTTTTTAATATAAACATCAGCCATAACCAGGTCGCCGTTCTTATAGGCAACAACGCGGTCAACGTCACGCTGTTTAAGCATATCGTTACTGAATTTTTGGAAACTAATTTGCTTGCCGCTGTTACCGCCTAAAAAGGTAGGCACTACCAGTAAACCAATAATAGCAATGGCATATAGCCACATCAAATTGAATTTAGGTGGTTTTGGCGTGATCTTTTTATTTGGGATCTTCCGAACTGGTTTCGGGCTATCGGCTTTATTATCTTTGTCTTTCATTTTTTAGAAGCTCAACTTATCAATAATTTAATTTTTAGGGTATTTTGTATTTGAGCCTGTTTAAGCGCTTTTATAGCTTTTAATTTCAGCATCACCCCATAGGTCCTCAACACCATAAAACTCGCGTTTATCGGTCCTGAAGATGTGTATAACTACATCAACGTAATCCAGCAGTATCCATTCCCCGTACTCCAATCCCTCTTTTCTCCAGGGATCTTGCTGTACGGCTTTATAAATTTCTTCCTCTACACTGTTTGCAATTGCTTTAACCTGTGTGGCCGAATCGGCATGGCAAATTACAAAATAATCGGCCACCGAACTATTAACACTACGAAGATCAAGCCTTACAAGATCATTCCCCTTCTTTTCCTGCATGCCATGTATGGCAAGTTCAGAAATATAGGCGGATTCATTTAACACTTTGCTTTTTACCATCAAAAAGAATTAGTTTTGAACGAATTTGGGTTTAAAAATATTATACGTTGCAAAATAACATATTTTCAGGATTATTTGTTGGACAAAATTTAGTGACACTTAAACAAGTGGACTCCACAAACAATTTCCTAAAGAATATATTGTCAAATTCCAAGCCAGTACCTGAAGGAACGGTCATTATGGCAGAAGACCAGTATGCAGGCCGTGGGCAACGGGAAAATAAATGGCATGCCGAGCCGGGGAAAAATTTAACATTTAGTATATTATTAAAGCCGTCTTTTATATCAGCCACAAGCCAGTTTGATTTAACCAGGGCCGTAAGTATGGGTGTTTTTGAAGCACTTGAACCTATTTTGGGCGCTCAGCTTAAAATAAAATGGCCAAACGATATTTATTATGCCGATAAAAAACTGGGCGGGATGCTGATAGAAAATATTTTGCAAGGCAGCCAGATCAAAAACTCCATAATAGGCATAGGTATTAACGTAAACCAGGATAATTTTACTGACAAAGCCGGTAATGCAACCTCTGTAAAGCAGATATTACAGAAGGATTATGATTTAAAAAATATATTATCAGAAATTTGCAACTATATAGAAGCATATTATCTGCATCTTAAGGCCGGCAGAATTGATTTTGTAAGGAATATATATTTAAGCCGACTATATTGGTTAAACAAAGAGGGGCAATTCCGGTCAAACGGACAAGTTTTTACAGGGGCGATCAAAAATGTTACTGACAATGGCCTGCTGGTTGTTGAAAGCAACGGTAGCGAAGAGACTTATAACTTAAAAGAGATAGAATTTTTAAACAAGTAAAATGAAGAAACTTATTTTAGCGATAACCGCACTAATTATAACTGCAAGCGCGCAGGCACAAATAGAAGCCCCGGTTAAATGGTCATACGTGGCTAAGAAAACCAGCCCTACCGAAGCCGTTGTGTTTTTAAAAGCAACTATTGATAACGGCTGGCATATTTATTCACAGAACGTTAAAGAGGGTGGCCCAATTAAAACAAAATTTACCTTTACACCATCAAAAGAATATACTTTAGTTGGTAAAACTAGTGAGCCTAAGCCTCTGGCTAAATATGAAAAAGTATTTGGCATGAACGTAAGCTATTTTGAAAACTCTGTAATATTTCAGCAAAAAGTGAAATTGAAATCGGCAAATGTAAAAGCAGTTTCTGGCAAGCTGGAGTTTATGACCTGTAACGATCAAAAATGTTTGCCGCCAGATGAGGTAGCATTTTCAGTTCCATTAGGTAAATAATTACAACAACTATAATGATATTACCTACCATGCGTAGCTTAATACGCGGCGCGCTTATATTTTTAGTTACAATAGTTACTGTTGTTGTTTTAACACCACAGCAGGTAAAGGCTGTGCAAACCAGCGCCGATACTGTATCAACCCAAGGCCTGGAGTTTACAGATATTCCAACCGCTGCAGACAGTATTGCGATAAGGAAAAAAGCAGCGGCCGAAACTGCAAAAGTTGTACCGGCAGAAAATAAAGCCAAACCCGTGAGCAAAGCTATACCTAAAACATTGTGGCAGGTATTTATTGCCGGTTTTTTGGGTGGGTTTGCAGCATTTTTAATGCCATGCATATACCCTATGCTGCCATTAACAGTAAGCTTTTTCACTAAAAAGGCAGGCAGCCGAAGCAAGGGGATCTTTAATTCGATACTTTATGGCCTATCCATTATATTTATATATGTGTTTATAGGCATTTTGGTTGCGGTAGTATTTGGGCCTGCAGCTTTAAATGGTTTAGCTACTAATGGTGTTTTTAATTTCTTTTTCTTTTTACTGCTGATAGTTTTCGGTATATCGTTTCTCGGTGCGTTTGAAATTACACTGCCAAGTTCACTGGCTAATAAACTTGATGAAAACTCTGATAAAGGTGGTTTAATTGGGATATTTTTTATGGCTGCCACATTAGTGGTGGTTTCTTTTTCATGTACCGGCCCTATTGTAAGCTCTGTTTTGTTAGATGCCGCGGTTAAAGGCGAACGTTTAGGCCCTGCTGTAAGCATGCTGGGGTTTTCAACAGCTTTAGCCTTGCCATTTACATTGTTCGCCATGTTCCCGTCGGCGTTAAAAACGCTGCCAAAATCTGGCGGATGGCTAAACAGTGTGAAGGTTGTGCTGGGCTTTATCGAGATCGCATTCGCGCTTAAATTTTTATCAAACGTTGATCTGGCCTACCACTGGAACCTGATAGACCGTGAAGTTGTACTTTCGTTATGGATAGCCATAGGTTTATTAACCGGCTTATATCTTATCGGCAAGATCAAATTCTCTCATGATAGCGATGTTACCTATCTTTCGGTACCGCGTACTTTTATATCCATCATCGTGTTTGCTTTTGTTTTTTACATGATACCGGGTTTATGGGGAGCACCACTAAACGCAATAAGCGCGCTATTGCCTCCGTTAAGCACACAGGATTTTGATATTTCTGCCGGAGTAAGCCCGGGTACTTCATCAGCATCAGGTAACACAACAACCATCAAAACAAAAAAATACGAAGAGCTTTTTAAGCGCTTGCCAAAAGTAAAAGGGCTTGATGAATGGTATGATTATGAGCAGGCCCTCGAAGTATCAAAACAGCTTAAGAAACCGATACTGATTGATTTTACAGGCTGGAACTGCGTTAACTGCCGTGAAATGGAGCAAAATGTTTTCCCGGTACCCGAAGTATTAAAGAGATTGCAGAACGAATTTGTAATGCTGCAACTGGTAATTGATGATAAAACCGATTTGCCTGAAAATGAAAAATATACATCGGCAGTAACCGGCAAAAAAATCACTACCATCGGGGGTAAGTGGCTTGATAAAGAAATATCACAATATAACTCCAACGCCCAACCTTTTTATGTTATTATAAATGAAAAAGGAGAAACATTAGTTCCGCCGCAGGGCGCTAATTTTAATGTAAATGAGTTTATAAAATACTTAGACAGTGGCATTGCCGCTTATAAAAGTAAGCAGTGAGTGAAAAATTAGTGTAAATTCGCGGAACTTTTATAGTTAAACGGCATTGCCAATTAGTGGCAAACACACATTTATAATTCAGCGCCTTAAAAAAATGACGCAAATAAAAAATATAGGGATTTTTACTTCCGGCGGTGATGCGCCGGGCATGAACGCTGCCATTAGGGCGGTTGTGCGCTCTGCTACGTATTATGGTTTACAGATCACCGGTATCCGGCGCGGATACGAGGGGATGATCAATGGCGAGCTTTTTGCCATGGACAGGAAATCGGTATCTAACATTATTCAGCGTGGCGGCACCATTCTTAAAACCGCACGCAGCGAACAATTTAAAACCCCGGAAGGCCGTAAACTGGCTTACGATCAATTAAAGACACATAATGTTGATGCTCTTGTAGCCATTGGCGGCGATGGAACTTTTACCGGTGCCCGCATTTTTGGGCAGGAGTTTGATATGCCTATTGTGGGTTTACCAGGCACAATTGATAATGACCTTATTGGTACTGATTTTACAATTGGCTATGATACTGCCATTAACACCGTTATTGACGCGGTTGATAAGATAAGGGATACTGCGGAATCGCATGATCGTGTTTTTATTGTTGAGGTAATGGGCCGCGACTCGGGGTTAATTGCCTTGCGTACCGGTATAGCATCAGGTGCGGAAGCGATTATCATCCCTGAAACTAAAACCGATATTAATAACCTTTGCGAAAGATTAGAGCATAGCCGTAAAGACAAGCTCTCAAAAATTGTGATAGTAGCCGAAGGCGATGACGCAGGTGGTGCCTTTGAAATTGGCCGCCATGTTAAAGAAAGGTTTCCGCATTATGATACCCGTATATCTATATTAGGCCACATACAACGCGGCGGTCGCCCGTCATGTATGGATAGGGTATTGGCAAGCCGTGTTGGGGTAGCAGCTGTTGAGGCGCTAAGAGATGGGCATCGTAACGAAATGATAGGTATAATACATAACGAGATATCATACACTCCGTTTGAGCACGCCATTAAGCATCATGTAGAAATTAACCCCAATTTTTTAAAGCTGGTAGAAATATTATCTATATAAATTCAATAACATTTTATTTAAAAAAGGAGCCGGTCAATGACCGGCTCCTTTTTTGTTCAACCTGCATTTTCAAACCTTCATACACAATTAATTATTAGGCTTTTATATTTTAAAGAATTATTTATACCTTTGCATCCCCGCAGAAAGAACTCCGGGGACATGTTGAATACATAAAAAATAAAAAATGGCAACTAAGATCAGACTGCAAAGACACGGTAAAAAAGGAAAACCTTTTTATTACATCGTAGTAGCAGATGCCCGTGCTCCAAGAGACGGTCGTTTTATTGAGCGTATAGGTTCATACAACCCAAACACCAATCCGGCTACAATTGACATCAATTTTGATAAAACCCTTGATTGGGTAAACAATGGCGCACAGCCAACAGACACCTGCCGTGCAATACTTTCTTACAAAGGCGTATTATACAAAAAACACTTACAAGGCGGTGTAAAAAAAGGTGCTTTAACTACAGAACAGGCTGATACTAAATTTGCTGAGTGGTTAGATCAAAAAGACGGTAAAATAACTGGTAAAAAATCAAACCTTAACGCTGCAAAAGACGAAGCCCGCAAATTGGCTTTAATTGCTGAAGCGAAAAAGAAAGAAGATAAAGCTGCGGCTATTGCTGCTAAAAACGCACCGGTTGCTGAAGAAGTAGAAGAAGAAGTTTCTGAAGCACCTGCTGAAGATGCAGCTACTGAAACTGAAGCAGAAAACGCTGAATAATTTATTACAGATAAAAGGATCCGGACAAAAATCTTGTCTCCTGGTTCTTACATCTTGATTCTAACAATGGCGAAAGACACATGTCTTTCGCCATTGTTATTTAAAAGTATTTAATAATGAAAACGGAAGATTGTTTTAGAATAGGCAGCATACTAAAAACTAAAGGCCTAAAAGGCGAGATGCAATTGTATATTGACTTTGAAGGCGCTGAGAAGATCAAGATCACTTCAGTGTTTGTTGATCTTGCCGGTAAGCTGGTACCTTATTTTGTAACTTCAATAAAGTATCTGCAAAAAAGCCAGGCGTACCTGTTTTTAGAAGATATTGATACCATTGAAAAAGCATCGGCACTGGTAAAAAAAGACCTTTACCTGCCCAATAAACTTAAGCCTAAAAAGAAAAAAGACGAGTTTACCCTTAAAGATGTTAAAGGCTTTATCGCTGTTGATGAAACACACGGCGAATTGGGTGAGATCTTAGATATTGTAGAATATCCGCAGCAGCTGATAGCCACAGTTCAATATAAAAACAAGGAAGTACTGTTCCCGCTTAACGTTGATATTATAAAAGGAATTGACGTTGATGGTGGTGAAATATATATTGCCCTGCCGGATGGTTTGCTTGATGTTTATTTAGAAGATTAGTGCGGCTAAAAAAATATTTGTCAAATGCTTGATATTTGTAAAGTCTGTTTTACATTTGGTAAATCAAACTTTACTTATCATGAAGCCAAAATTCTTATTTCCCACCTGGACACGCTGGCTTGGCCTCGTGCTGTTCTTTGTTCATTTGCCGGTGATGCATATCTGGGATATATATCATATCCATTCGTACGATGACGGCAACCTATTTAATTTATCGCATTTGTTTTTTATCGCAACGGTAGTTTTAATGCTTGTGGGCTTATTCCTTATTGCATTCTCGCGTGAAAAAATAGAGGATGAGCAGATATATCAACTGCGTTTATCGTCATTACGTTGGGCCATTTTTGCGAATTATCTTATCCTGATCATCTGTCTTATCTTTACAAACAGCAAGGCCGACTATAAGGATATTTTACGTTTAAACTTATGGGTGCCGCTGGTGCTTTTTATTATTCTTTTCAGATGGAAAATATTCAGGCTTAACCGTTCATTAAAAGCGGAAGAATAATTTATGAAAAACTCCCTCCGCGTAGAGCGCGCCATTAAGAACATAACCCAGGCAGATCTGGCCGATGCCATAGGGGTATCACGCCAAACAATAAATACTATCGAAAGTAATAAATACGTACCTTCAACAGTATTAGCCTTAAAAATTGCACGGGTATTTGAAAAACCTGTTGAGCAAATATTTATATTGGAAGATACAGATTAAATTAAACAGATATGAAAACAAAAACAGCCTTTGCACCCAAGCTGACAATAGGTAAAAATGTTACCGATATAAGTTTTTATACAAAAGCCTTTGGTGCTGTTGAACAATGGTGTCTTCGTAACGATGATGAAACCGTACACGTAGCGCAGTTTGATATTGACGGTGCCATGTTTCATGTGCATGAGCAGATGCCGGGATCGGGCGCTTTTGTACCTTCCTCGCAAGAGGGGGTAACCACCGTTATCGGCCTTATGGCTGATGATGTGCATGCGGTATATAATCGGGCCGTAGCAGCCGGGGCAATTATAATTACACCGGTAAAAGATTATGAGTACGATTGGCGGCAAGGTGAACTGCAGGATACGTTTGGCCATCGCTGGGTTATTCAGAAAAAGATATAACCCCCCAGCCCCCTAAAGGGGGAGCTTTTGAAAAGCTTATTTATTCTGCTCCCCCTTTAGGGGGCTGGGGGGCTTCGGCTCTTTTCCGTATCTTTGCCCCATGCGTTTTGATATCATCTCCGTTTTACCAGGCTTGCTGGAAAGTCCGTTTGCACATTCCATATTACAGCGTGCGCAAAAAAAAGGCATATCAGAAATTGTTGTGCATAACCTGCGTGATTACTCTGCCGGCAAACAAAAAAGTGTTGATGATTACCCTTACGGCGGTGGTAGCGGGATGGTAATGACCATACCCCCTTTTGCGGCTTGTATTGAAAAATTAAAGGCCGAGCGTGAGTACGACGAGATCATATTTATGACACCTGATGGCGAAACGCTAAATCAGAAAATTGCCAACCAGCTATCTATCAAAAAAAATATCATCATACTTTGCGGGCACTACAAAGGTATTGACCAACGTATCCGCGATATTTATGTTACCCGGGAGATCTCTATTGGCGATTATGTATTATCTGGCGGCGAACTGCCCGCTGCGGTTTTGGTAGATGCAGTGGTCAGGCTTATACCGGGTGTGCTGTCTGATGAAACATCGGCCCTGTCAGATTCTTTTCAGGATGACATGCTGGATGCGCCTGTTTACACCCGCCCTGCAGATTGGAACGGTCATAAAGTGCCCGATATTCTTTTAAGCGGCAACACACCCGAGGTGGAAAAATGGCGCTTTGAGCAAGCTATGGAACGCACAAAAGCCAGAAGGCCGGATCTGTTGAAGTAAGGTTAAGGTGAGAGGTTGATTATATTAATTGGTGAATACCCGGCTATCATTTAACCACACTCATAATCAACTCAATCAACCAAAAACCGGCTTATTGTGTTAACAAAACATAAAATGTGGAAATTTTTAAAACTTACTTTTTTATTTCAAATAAAATCCCTATAATTGCACTCCGATTTTTACGGGTTAAAAATCGCTTTAAGAGCTAAAAATCATGGATTTAGTAAAATTTGTAGAAGAGCAATCAGTAGTAAAGAATCAATTCCCCGCTTTTAAAGCTGGTGATACTGTTAGCGTGTATTATAAAATCAGAGAAGGAAATAAAGAACGTATACAGCTTTACCAGGGTGTTGTTTTACAACGCAACAGTGTAGGTAACAGCGAAACATTTACTGTTCGTAAAGTTTCTAATGGTATTGGTGTTGAGCGTATCTTCCCTTACAATTCTCCAAACATTGATAAAATTGAAGTAAATAGTGTTGGTAAAGTTCGCCGCGCTAAATTATTCTATCTGCGTGCCCTTACCGGTAAAGCAGCTCGTATCAAATCAAAAAGAGTTTAATTTACATTTTTTGTATATTGAAGCCTTTCTGCATAGCAGGAAGGCTTTTTTGGTTTCAAGCAATTTTTATTGATGAAGAACTTACTTTTTGTTATAGCGCTTTTTATGGTTACCGGAGCCTTTGGCCAAAAGCTAACAGGCAAGTGGCTGGGCGAGCTGCCGCAGGGCGACAAAAGTGTACACTTCAGGATTGAGCTTGACCTGAAACAAACCGGCAACCAAATAACCGGTACCTCAAGTTTCAGGACCTTAGATAACCATGCGGTAAGCTTTCTGGTATCAGGGAGTATAAATGGTAATGATGTTATCCTTAACGAATACAAAACCATAAACTGCGATTGTAACAACCAGTATATATTTTGCATGAAACGCATGAAGGGCAAGTTCATGGTTGATTCGCTTAACTCCTTATACGCCATTAGCGGCATCTGGACAAGCGACTCATCATACAATGGCACCTCATATATTAAAAGCGATTGTGCACCCGGTACCTTTGCTATAGTTAAGCCTGTAGAACTGCGCCCGCTGGATGGTTATTACAGAAAGACAGATATTAAAAATGCCAGGTCGACCCCATACGCAAACCTGCGCGAGGGTGATGTTTCCTTTTCCAAACGGGTATGGCGTGATTTTGATGTGCGCGACAAAGCAAACCGCTATATGGCATCGCCCAAACAAAGATTGATAGATGTGTTGATGGATGCTGTAAAAGCAGGCGAGATAACAGCATACGATGCCGTAGCAACAAAGGATGACCCCGGTGGCGACTCTTTTTCCAGGCGATTGACACCAGATCAGGCAATGAGCAAAATGGCCGACAGCAGTGTGGTGGATAAATTTGACAAGGACGGCAACAAAATAGGTTCGGCACTAAAACCCGGTGAGTTTAACCCGGATAGCATAGTGAAATTCCGTATAAAAGAAGATTGGATGTATGACAGACAGCGCTCTGTTTTTGAACCCCGCATAATTGGCATTGCCCCCCTGATTAAACCCAAAGCAGCAGGTTTAAACCTTGATTATCAGCCGGCCTTTTGGATCCATTTCCCGGAGGCAAGGCGTATCTTGGCTAATAAAGAAGCTGTTAACCGTAATAACGATGCAACCAGCTTAAGCTATGATGATATTTTTATGAAGAGGCTGTTTAGCAGTTATATCATTAAAGAATCTAACGATAAAGATGAGCGTATCCGCGATTTTGCACAGGGGTTAGATAAGCTCCGCGAATCTGAAAAGATAAAAAAAGCACTGGCCGAGTGGGAGCTGCAGTTGTGGAAGAACACTCATTAATGGTTAAGAAAATTAAAAAATAACAAGAAAGCCAAACTTATAAGTTTGGCTTTCTTGTTAAATATCCTTGGCCACCTACTATTTTCAGGAGGCTATCATATAAGCTATTCTTTCTTTTTTCTTGGTGTTGCGGCCTTAGCAGGGGCTGCTTTTTTAACAGCGGGTCTTGCTTTAGGCGCTTTTACGGGTTTTGCAGTTGGCTCAGGTGCTACAGGTGTTTCATCTATACTCCCTACCGGGTTCTCTGCAGCCTCATGTTCAATAACCAGTGTTGGCTCGCCATGCTTGTTTGAAAGCTTACCGGTAGTGGCCTCTTCTTTTTCAAGTATTTCAATCAATTCTTTTTCTTCAACCAAAATGCCAACGCTTTTTAGTTCGGCTAATACTGTACGGCCACCCTTTACTACCTGGTTCAGCTTAACGTTAATTTTGGTGCCCAATGGTAAAAATATATCAACCCTTGACCCAAACTTAATAAAACCGAACTGCTGACCTTGCTCAACTACATCGCCTTCTTTTACATACCATACAATACGGCGCGCTAAAGCTCCGGCTATCTGGCGGAAAAGCACCATGGTGCCTTCGCTGTTTTCGGTAACTACCGTAGTACGTTCATTTTCTGTTGATGATTTTGGATGCCAGGCTACCAAATATTTACCCGGGTGATATTTAAAATATTTTACCACCCCGCTTATTGGGTTACGATTAACGTGTACATTAACCGGCGACATAAACACCGAGACTTGTATCCGTCTGTCTTTTAAAAACTCTGTTTCATCGGCCTCTTCAATTACTACAACTTTACCATCAGCAGGGCAAAGCACCTGTGTTTCGTTGGTGTTTATGTGCAGTATAGGGCTGCGGAAAAATTGCAGAATGATAACAAACAGCAGGAATGAAAGAATATATACTATCCATTTTACGGTATGTGCATCCGGAAAATAAAACTGTAACAATGCATTCACTACAAAAATGAATAGTACCGTAAGCGCAATGGAGGTGTACCCTTCTTTATGGATAATCATATCTATTTAATAATTGATTACAAAATTAAGCATTTAGCACGAAGTATAAATAAGTATAAACTATAGGTGCAGCCAGTAAAAATCCATCAAACCGGTCAAGCAAGCCGCCGTGGCCCGGCAATATACCGCCGGAGTCTTTGATGTTAATGCTGCGTTTAAACATTGATTCAACCAGATCGCCAAGCGTGCCGAAACATCCTATCAATATCGCGACAGATACCCATTGGTTCCACGGCAGATCGGTAAAATACATGCTGATAATAAAACCAACCCCGCCGCTAATGGCCACTCCCCCAATAAAACCTTCCCATGTTTTTTTTGGCGAATGGCGCTCAAACAGTTTTGTACACCCTATTGCCCTGCCAACTAAATAGGCACCCGTATCATTTGCCCAAAGCATTAATAAAAACGCCAGCGGGAAATGAAAATTAAATTCGCCTTTAACAAAAGCAAGCGCATGAAAAAACGTAAAAGGGATTATTACGAATATGAGCCCGGTAAATGTGTAAGCAATGTTTGAAAAAGGCGCTACCGTTATTTTAAACAGCTCCTGTATAAATACAGCGCTTAATGAAAGTATTAATAAAAGCAGCAAGCCATGGTATATGGGTTTATCCTGATAGGTAATTAACGCGAACAGCGAATAAATAATTACGGCATTTACAAAGCCCGATGCCCGGTTGGGCTGTATCCCGCTTTTAATGTTTAACCCATAAAATTCATGAAGGCAAAGCAGGGAAAGGATAAGATAAAATATGCTAAAAAAATAATGCCCCAAAAGTACCGAGGCCAGCATTACGATAATAAAAAAAAAGCCCGTTATGGCGCGTGTCTTCATAAATTAATTTGGTTCAATATCATTATTTCAATAGCCTCGCTAAAGTTTTCCTGGTGCACATAAACTTCAATATCGCCAAAGGCATGGTGAGATGATGCCTGCCGGTTAAGCAATACGGCATCAATTTGGTAGCCTGTTAGCACCTGTTTAACAATTTCTGATTGATAGAAATTGGTTGAAGTGAAAATTTTAACCCAGTTCTTCTCCATTAATTTCAGGGCTTGGCTTTAGTCCGGTTGCTATTTTTTTGTAAACCATCAGCAAAATTATAATAATTATAAAGCTAAATATATAGCCTGCATAATTAAATACATGCTGATCATCAGGGTTTAAGGTGATTTTTTTTTGCTGAAACAGGTAAGTTGCAATTACCGCACTACCATTATTTAAAAAGTGCCCCCAAACTGCGGGCCATATACTGCCGCTCCAGGCAACAAAGTAGCCAAACAGCGCGCCCAAAAACATCCTCGGTAAAAAGCCATAAAACTCCATATGAAAAGCGCTGAATAGTATAGCTGTTACCCATATAGCGGCATGGGTGTTTTTTGTCCACCGGGTTAAAATGGTTTGCAGTACACCTCTGAACATAAATTCTTCGGCAATAGCGGTAAGCAGGCCTATCAGGAATACGTTTTTAATACAATCCCAAACGGTGTCCATTCGCAGTATAGCCATGGTGATCTTTCTGGCAACTTCTTCGCTTTCCTTCATCCATTGCTCAAGCCCTTTTAAAAAATCGGGTAAAACCATCTTTTGATTGAAATTGCTTGACAGCTCAATTAAAGGGGATGATATCAGCATAATAACTAAAGTCACTACAATAAGCATCCATGGGAAGTTAAAGGAAGGTTTTAAATAAGACTTTGGTTCTTTTACAATTACATAAGCGAAAAAAACCGGGGCTACAAATATGGGTATAGTAGTGCTAATCAGTTGTAAAATATATAATGCGCTAATGGTATTTGGCCCAACAAACTTAAGGCTCATAATATCTGTAATAGTGTTTAACCCGTATACGCCTGCAATTATCCCCAGGGAAATAAGATTGCCTAACAAAAGAATAAGCACCGCGATCAGCACAAAAACCGGGAACTGTAACCGCGGAGTCATTTGATTTACAGGCTTTTTTACCATATAGCTTAAATTTTGTAAATTTGCACGAATATAACCCATGTCTGTACAAATAGGAAATATTGATTTAGGAGAATTCCCGCTGCTGCTTGCACCGATGGAAGATGTGAGCGATCCGCCTTTCCGTTACGTATGCAAGCAAAACGGTGCGGATATGATGTATACTGAGTTTATATCATCAGAGGGATTGATACGCGATGCCGCCAAAAGCCGCCAAAAGCTTGATATATTTGAATACGAGCGCCCAATAGGCATCCAAATATTTGGCAGTGATATTGATCACATGCGCGAAGCTACTGAGATAGCCACATTGGCCAAGCCTGATTTAATGGACATTAACTACGGATGCCCGGTTAAACAAGTGGCCTGCCGTGGTGCCGGTGCAAGCCTGTTGCAGGATATTGACCGCATGGTGGCTATGACCAAAGCTGTTGTTGAAGCTACTCATTTACCTGTTACCGTTAAAACCCGTTTAGGCTGGGATGATAACACCAGGAATGTATATGAAGTGGCCGAGCGATTGCAGGATGTAGGCATAAAAGCCTTAACCATACATGGCCGCACCCGCGCGCAAATGTATAAAGGTGTTGCAGATTGGACTTTAATAAGCGAAATAAAAAAGAATCCCCGCATTAACATCCCGATATTTGGTAACGGTGATATTGATTCGCCGGAGAAAGCGGCAAACTGGCGCATGGAGTATGGTGTTGATGGTATGATGATAGGCAGGGCGGCTATTGGTTACCCCTGGATCTTCCGCGAGGTAAAACACTACTTTAAAACCGGCGAACATTTAGATAAGCCAACCATTGCCGAGCGCATAGAAGTATGCAAAACACATCTTGAAAAATCAATTGAATGGAAAGGCCCGCGTACCGGCATTTTTGAGATGCGACGCCATTACAGTAACTACTTTAAAGGGGTAGAAAACTTTAAAGAGCATAGGATGCAGTTAGTTACGGCCTCAACTTTAGATGAAATAATGGATATTTTAGCCGAAGTTGACAAAAAATATACAATGGAAATGGCGTAATAATTGGTTTTATACTATATTTGAATAAGAGACAATAAAAACAATGGCTACTATTATAACTGAAGGTGTTAAGGTTTCAGTTGAAACAATTTACCAGCCCGAATATTCAAACCCCGCGAATGATCACTTTATGTTTGCCTATAGGGTTAATATAGAGAACATGAGTAACTATGCCGTACGTTTAATAAGCAGGCATTGGTATATTTTTGACTCTAACGGAGCCAAGAGAGAAGTTGAAGGGGAAGGAGTAGTTGGCCAGCAACCCATTATTGAACCGGGTACCTCACATGAGTATGTATCTGGCTGTAACCTCAAAACAGATATGGGCAGCATGAAAGGCGAATACCAGATGGAACGCCAGATTGATAATGCTATGTTTAGTGTTCAGATCCCCGAATTTTACCTGATAGCTCCTTACAGGTACAACTAAAATTTTCCTATAATAATTATAATAAGGCATATAGCCCCGATCAAATCGGGGCTATATGTATATGTTAATTGGCATAGTGCGGCCTTTTACGCCATATAATGTTTAAATTAGGGGTGTGGCCCTCTATATTTTTGACGTAACCCATTCGCTCTGTTGGGCCGAAACGATCATAGTAAGAAATAGTAGTATTGCCTATGGTTTTAATTTTTCCTTGTAATTCGTCCCAGCCAAAGCGGTCGTAATAGGTGATAGCAATGTTGTTCACAGATTTTAGTTTCCCTTTTAATTCATCCCAACCAAAGCGGTCATAATAAGCAAACGTAACATTCCCTATAGATTTTACCCTGCCTTTCAGTTCATCCCAGGCAAATCGGTCGTAATAAGTTACAGGTAAATTGCCTATCTGCTTTATTTTGCCTCTTAATTCTTCCTGGTCGGTATTACTGTAATAATCTAAAGTAGGTAGCTTGGTATTAGAGTGGCGGTAGTCGCGGTTATCTTCGTCAAGGAAGTCGTTATCATCATTGTTTTCATTGTCGTAATTTAACATTAACCGGCCTTCTCTGTCTATATAAATAGTTGCATTATCATTCGTAAAATGTATTGATGAAACAAAGGCGCGGCCTTTAGCGATCCTGAGGTTGAGTTTAAAATTATCCTGCGCCTGGCAATAACAGCCAAAACTCAATAATAAAGAAAAAAGAAAGAAACGTTTAAATATCATGTGTATAAGATAGGGTTGATTTATAAATACCATTAAAGCTTTTATACCGATAGGAGTATAAAAGCTTTAAATGGTTTAATACGTAAAAAAATGTTTTAGCCTTACAGTAATGCCGATCCGCAGAATTTGCAGAAGGTGGCATCGCCGTCATGTCCTTCGCGGCCACAGTTGGGGCATGATTCCGGTAATTCTTTTCTCTGTTTAGCTGCCATTGCAAGGTCATGGGTAAGTATCCCGGTTGGGACCGCTATTATAGCATAACCTATCAGCATCACTACCGATGCCAATAATTTACCCATAGGTGTAACCGGCGATATATCCCCATAACCAACCGTGGTAATAGTAACAATGGCCCAGTAAATACTTTCGGGGATATTAGTGAACCCGTTTTCGCGTTTTTCTACCAGGTACATTATTGATCCTAATATAACCGTGAGCGCTAATACGGTTAACAGGAAAATGCTGATCTTTCTTAAGCTGCCTTTTATAGCTATTGTTAAAAAATCAATCTCGGTGAGAAAACGGCTGAGCTTAAATATCCGGAATACCCGCAGCAATCTTAGCGCCCTGAATACCAGTAACGATTGCGCGCCAACAAATAATATGCTGAGGTACGAGGGGATCAGCGCCACCAGATCAATTATTCCCAGCGGACTAATCACATAGCTTATAGGGCGCTTAATACTCATTAGCCGTAAAATATATTCAATAGTAAACAGTATGGAATATGCCCATTCCAGGTAATTGAAAAGGCTTCCGTAGCGATGGTGAAGGCTCTCCACACTATCAAGCATTACCACAATAATACTGGTGAAAATAGCTATCAGCAGGCCTACATCAAAAGCTTTACCGGCACGGGTATTAGATTCATAAATGATTTCATGCAATCTAAAGCGCCAGTCTTTTTCTGTCTCGGTTAATGCCATAATGGAGTATGCTGATTATGCCTACACATAACATATATGGGATAGGTTTGTGTTTGCCGGTACCTTCTAATTCGTTTCAAATAAAAAAGGTCATTGCAATTAGCAATGACCTTTTAAATATAATCAGAATTAAACTCCAATTTATTGAAGAGAATTAGTCCCTCCTATTAAACAGGAATGAAGCATAATAAACTAAAGTAGCCAAAGCACTTAAAGCGGCAACTACATAGGTCATGGCCGCCCACCAAAGAGCATCTTTGGCCTGTTCATGTTCTTCGCTGGTTTGCATAACGGTGTAATTGTTATTTAACCAGGCCAAAGCCCTGCTGCTTGCATCAAACTCAACCGGCAGTGTAATAAAGCTGAACAAGGTAACCAGTGCCAACGCGGCAACACCTATAGCCAATACAAAGGAATTATGGGTAAAAAGCAATAGCATAATACCAATCATTAAAGTCCATTGGGTTAGGGTTGATGCCACATTAACCACCGGAACCAGTGTTGAACGCAGGCTGAGCCAGTTATAAGCTTTGGCATGTTGCACAGCGTGGCCACACTCGTGCGCGGCAACAGCGGCTGCTGCAACACTGCGGCTGTGGTAAACATCCGGACTCAAATTAACAGTTCTATCTGCCGGGTTATAATGGTCTGTAAGCTGCCCTTCAACAGAAATAACTTTTACATTATAAATGCCGTTATCATGCAGCATCCGTTCGGCCACATCTTTACCAGACAGGCCGGATAATAAAGGCATTTCAGAATATTTCTTGAACTTACTCTTAAAACGCCATTGTACAATAAAACTGATCAGCGCAATTGCTATCATGAGCAACCAGGCCGAATTATAAGATATGAATAATAGGTTAATCATTTTAATAGGGTTTTATAGAGAATAGTATTCAAAAAGTATTCCATATTATATTGGCAGATTAACGGATTTTATTTTTCACGTATTATTTTCCGGATCGGGTTCAGGAATGCTTCGCAATTTATACTTTTGATTAAAGTGGAAGCGGATAATTTTTCATACTGGGAACGTACAGCATTTGTTAGTGCTGCCGATGTTATTATCATCGGCAGCGGCATTGTGGGCTTAAGCGCCGCCCTGCAATTAAAAACCCGTGAGCCCAATTTAAAAGTATTGGTGTTAGAAAGAGGGTTTTTACCCAGCGGAGCCAGTACCAAAAATGCCGGGTTTGCTTGTTTCGGAACCGTTTCTGAACAACTGGCGGCACTAAAGCATACTTCGGAAGACAAAGTAGTACAATTGGCCAATTATAAATGGCGTGGCCTGCAGCGGCTAAGGCAAAACCTGGGCGATGCCAATATAGACTATTATCAGCATGGCGGCTACGAGTTGTTTATGAACGAAGAATATGCCATCGCCTCCAACGCAATGGACAAGATCGGTTATCTGAATAATTTGCTCAAACCGGCAATTGACGGGCATGACATTTATGCAGTGTCTAATGCTAAAATTGCAGGTTTTGGTTTTAGCGGCGTTAGCCAAATGATCTACAATGCATTTGAAGGACAGATACATACCGGTAAAATGATGCGCGCCCTGCTAAATAAAGTATATGAGCAAGGCATTTTAATTTTGAATAATTGTGTTATATCAGCTATTGAACATGCGGAAGACCATATCCACCTGGTTTCATCACAAGGAAGTTTTAAAGCAGATAAAGTGATACTGGCCACTAATGCTTTCGCTAATCAACTATATCCCGGTTTGGAAGTTACACCTGGCAGAGGGCAAGTGCTGGTTACCAAGCCTATTCCCGGCTTAAAAATAAAAGGCACCTATCACTTTAATGAGGGCTATTACTATTTTAGAAATATTGATGACCGTGTGCTTTTTGGAGGAGGCCGTAATATTGATTTTAATGCTGAAGCAACTCATGCCTTTGGCCATACCGACGCAGTAAAGGATAAACTAACCGAATATCTGCACAATGTTATCCTTCCCGGTCAAAATGCCGAAATTGATTACTGGTGGAGCGGAATAATGGGTTTCGGTGAAGAAATAAACCCCATTGTAAAAGAAGTTGAACCCAATATATTTTGCGCGGTACGTTGCAACGGCATGGGCGTAGCTATGGGCAGTTTGGTTGGTGAAGAAGTGGCAGATTTGGCTTTGAGATAGCATTAAATTTTAGGCAGTAAAAAATAAACCGTAAATTAGAGTATTATATTTTTTTAGTAATGACATACGCAGTACATCCAACCAATGAAGCACAGGAAAAAGCTGTCAAAGCAGTTTTAGATGCGATGCAGATACCTTATGAGGAAGAACCAGATGTGGAAAAGCCTTATGATCCTTTATTCATGGCTAAAATTGATGAAAGCCGGAAACAGGCAAGGGAGGGAAAAGGGACAATAATTAAGACAGAAGATCTGTGGAAGTAAAGTATATGGATAAGGCTTTATCCGATCTTACTTACTGGAAAAAGAGTGGAAACATTCAGGCACAGAAGAAAATAACACAACTAATTCAGGCAATTCAAGATAGCCCCTATACAGGTATTGGCCAGCCTGAAGAATTGAAGTATAATTGGACAGGTTTATGGTCTCGAAGAATTAATTTAGAACATAGAATAATTTATGAGATACTTAATGATCTGATAATAATTCATTCTTTAAAGGGACATTATTAGTAAAATGCTTTTCAGAACAACTCCACCAACCGCTCTAAAGCCATTCCGCGTGAGCCTTTTATTAAAATAGTAGCATTAGTGATCGGTGCTGTTTTTAATCCAACAATAGCGTCTTCTGCTGTAATATAAAAGGTAGTGTTAATAAGATTGGTATTCTGCACCTCGGTTTGCTGACTGGAAAATTCTTTGCCGATAAATATCCGCTCATCTACCTGCGCGTTCATTGCTTTTTCAATAACTGCTGTGTGTTCAACAGCAGCTTCGTTACCCATCTCAAACATATCGCCTAATATCAGCACCTTTCGGTCGGCCTGCATCTTGTCCATGTTTTCAATAGCTACGAACATGCTGCTTGGGTTGGCATTATAAAAATCACAAATGAGTATATTTGTTGCCGTATTCATTATTTGCGAGCGGTTATTTTTAGGCTGATAACCCTCAATACCATTGTTTATTTCATCTGTGCTCATTTCGAAATAAGTACCTATGCAAATTGCCGCGAGAATATTATCAAGATTATATGCACCAGTAAGTTGTGTTTTCACCGTATATGATACACTTTGCCGGTCGTTCCATTTCAAAGTAAGAAAGGGTGAGTTATTCAGTAATTTTCCGCTTACTAAATTGTCAGGATTAATATTTTTACCGTAATAAACCACATTTTTTAATCCACGGTTTTCCTGCATTTTTAATAAAGTAGCATCATCACTATTAATAAAAGCAGTGCTGCCAGACTGATCTAAATAATCATAAAGCTCCCCTTTTCCCTTTTTTACCCCCTCAATTCCACCAAAACCTTCTAAATGGGCCTTGCCTACGTTGGTAATTAAACCGTGCGTTGGTTGGGCAATACTGCAAAGCAGTTCAATTTCTTTTTGATGATTGGCGCCCATTTCTATTACAGCCATTTCATGGGAGCTGTTAATTGACAGGATAGTTAATGGTACACCAATGTGGTTATTTAAATTGCCTTGTGTAGCCAGCGTCTTGAACCGTTGCGACAGTACGGCGTTTATCAATTCTTTAGTAGTTGTTTTGCCATTAGTGCCGGTAAGTCCAATCACCGGAATGCTCAATTGCCTGCGATGGTGGGTGGCAAGCTGTTGCAAAGCCGTCAATACATCATCTACCAAAAGGAATTTATCTCCGGTTTTATATTCGGGGTTGTCAATTATAGCATAAGCAGCACCAGCCTCTAAGGCATTCTGTGCAAAAGTATTTGCATCAAACTTATCGCCTTTTAAAGCAAAGAACAAGCTGCCTTCAGCAATTTTGCGTGTATCGGTACTAATAACAGGATGCTGCAGGTATAGCTGGTATAATTGTTCAGTGGTGGTCATGTCTTATTGGCTTAAACATTTAAATATAATAGCTTTTGGCTCTCAGCTTCTAACTTTCTGTCTTTTGCTTATAATTCATCCAGGCAATAACGGCCTTAATTTCGCCGTAAGAATAGCTATCGCCCAAAATTTCTTTTAATGGCGATAGCTTATCATTGCCATAGCTTTCAACCGCGTCTTTAATAGCCGGTATTTTCTCCTGTGCAACAAATTCAGATACATCCAGTTCGCCGGTTTGTACAAAATTACTTAAATGCCCCTCAATTGTTGTAGGTGAGAGGCCTCGCTCCCGGGCTATTTCTACAACCGTTTTGCCTTCTTTATAAAGCGTGAATGTTGCTTTAAAAGTATCTGATGTGCGTGCAGGTTTTTTTGTTTTAGGTGTGCGCTTTTTGGCCTTCTGATCTATTTTTGATATCAGGCCATTTTCTTTGCTGTAAGTATTGATCACCGCTAAAAACTCACGGCCATATTTTGCGAGTTTAACATCGCCAAAACCGGAGATCAACCTCAACTCATCCATTTTCTGCGGCAGGTAGGTGGCTATTTCTAATAAGGTAGCATCAGACAGGATAATATATGCAGGTAAGTTTTCGCCAACAGCAATTTCCTGGCGTTGTTTGCGTAACAGGCTCATTAGCCCGGCATCAAAGCTCACTTCTTCCTGTTCTTTTTCTTCAATAGTTTGTGCTGCTATCAGTTCAACTTTTTCCAAACCCTTTAAAACAGCTTCACTTTTGGTGGTTAGCTTTAAGGCGGAATAGCCATCATCGCTTAATTTAAAATAACCCATGGCTATCAGTTCGCGAAAGTAGCGCATCCAATCCGCACGACTAATATCAGCACCGGCACCATAAGTTTTAAGTTGCTTATGCTCTTCCCAAATTTTTTCGCGTTTAGATCCGCGGAGAAAATCAATAACATATGCACTGCCAAAACGTTCCTTTAACCGCGCAACCGCCGATAGCGCCTTTTGGGCGATGAGTGTACCATCAAACTTTACAAACTCGCTCAGGCAAAAATCGCACGAACCACAATTATCAGGGAATGGTTCATCAAAGTAATGCATCAGGTACTGGCGGCGGCAGGCATGCAACTGGCAGTAATTCACCATGTCATCAAGCTTCTTGAGCATAATGGCGCTTTGTTCGGCATTATTATCTACCATGGCAAAGCTTTTCAGCTTAATAGCATCACCCGGCGAATACAGCAGCAAAGCATCAGATGGTAAACCATCCCTGCCTGCACGGCCGGTTTCCTGGTAGTAACCCTCAATATTCTTTGGCAGATCAACATGTACCACAAAGCGCACGTTTGATTTATTGATACCCATCCCAAATGCGATGGTGGCCACTATTATTTTTACCTCGTCCTTTAAAAAAGCTTCCTGATTACGGGCCTTCACTTCATTATTTAACCCGGCATGGTAAGCTTCGGCTGCATAGCCTTCATCTTTCAGGTCTTGGGCCAATGCCTCGGTTGATTTACGCGACAGGCAATAAATAATCCCTGAATCCTCTTTTCGCTCACTCAAAAAATTTAATAGCTGATCAAAGCTTTTTGTTTTTTGATGAACGCGATAAGTAATATTTTCGCGGTTGAACGAAGAGATAAATACTACCGGTTCATGCAGGTTTAACTTCTCCAGTATATCTTTTTGGGTAAGCTTATCGGCAGTGGCGGTAAGTGCTATCACCGGGACGCCGGGGAACTCGTTTTTTAAACCGGCCAGCATCAGGTACTCCGGGCGAAAGTCATGCCCCCATTGGGAGATACAGTGTGCCTCGTCGATAGCTATCTGTACTATGTTAAGTGTACGCAAAAAGGTCATTAACCGGTCGTCCTTTCCAAACAAACGCTCGGGCGCTATATAAAGTAAACGCAGCTCATTATTTTTTAGCTGGATAGCTATGTCTTTCTGCTCCTCCGGGTTTTGGCTGGAGTTTAAAAAGGCAGCGGGGATACCGCTCAGGTTCAGGCTATCTACCTGGTCCTTCATTAAAGCTATTAACGGGGAGATGACAATTGTTAACCCGTTAAGTAATACCGCCGGCAACTGGTAGCATAATGATTTGCCACCGCCGGTAGGCATCAACACCATTACATCTTTTTTATCTAAAACACGCTGAATGATGGCTTCCTGCGAGTGCCTGAAATTGCTGTAACCGAAATATTTTTGAAGTGCCTGTAGTGGTGTCATTGCTGGATGGTACAAATGTGCGGATTTTTGTTTAACCGGAATTGCCGCGCGGGTGATTAAACCTCAAAAAAATACTTTAAATTAGCCTTTGCTACCTTTAACTTTCTATTCATGATAAAAAGATTACTCTTCATTTTTGTAATTTCTCTTTTTGTAACAGCAGGTTTAGCCCAAAACATACAATCACCCGAACAATTTTTAGGCTATAAGTCTGGCGAACAATATACGCCTCATCACAAAATTGTCGACTACTTTAAATATATAGCCGGCGCATCAAAAAATACAAAGCTACAGCAATTTGGTACTACCAACGAGGGGCGGCCGTTACTGGCCATATTCATAGCATCTGACGAGAATATTGGCAGGCTGGAAGAGATAAGGCATAACAACCTGCGTTTAGCCGGAATAGAGAGTGGTACTGCATTGGTTAACGCGCCAGAAATTACCTGGTTAAGCTATAATGTACACGGCAATGAGCCGGCATCAAGCGAGGCCGCAATGTGGACATTGTTTGACCTGGTTGACCCTGCAAACACCCGCACCAAGGCCTGGTTAAAAAATACTGTTGTAGTTATTGATCCTTGTTTAAACCCCGATGGCCGGGACCGATATGTGAATTTTTATAATTCAGTTAAGGGTTTAGTGCCTGATGCCTACCAGGCATCGCGCGAACATGCCGAACCATGGCCGGGTGGCCGCGTTAACCATTACTATTTTGATTTGAACCGGGATTGGGCATGGCAGGCACAAAAAGAAACGCAGGCGCGCGTTGGCCTGTATAATCAATGGCTGCCACAGGTACATGTTGATTTTCATGAACAGGGTATAAACGCCCCATACTACTTTGCACCGGCTGCCGAACCATATCATAAAGATATTACCCAATGGCAGCGGGATTTTCAGGTGACCATTGGCAAAAATAACGCTAAAGAGTTTGACAAAAATGGCTGGATGTATTTCACTAAGCAGGAGTTTGACTTGCTTTACCCATCATACGGCGATACTTACCCATTATACAATGGCTCAATAGGCATGACTTATGAGCAGGGTGGCATTGGCGGCGGGCTTGCAGTGGTTACCCGCAATGGCGACACCCTAACATTGGAACAACGTATTGCACATCACCACTCAACAGGTATCAGCACTATTGAAACAGCATCAGAAAACGCATCAAAGCTAATAAACGAGTTTAAAAAGTTTTATGATAATAGCCGTACTAATCCTCCGGGCGAGTATAAGACATATGTTATTAAGAATGACAATAACGAAAAAACCGATATGCTGGCCAAAATGCTGAACAGGAATGGCATTAAATATGGTTTCGGGCTGGCTAATAAGTCAGTTACCGGTTACAATTATTTTACTGGTAAAACTGAA
The DNA here is from genome assembly GCF_041660805.1 of Mucilaginibacter sp. Taxonomy (GTDB): domain Bacteria; phylum Bacteroidota; class Bacteroidia; order Sphingobacteriales; family Sphingobacteriaceae; genus Mucilaginibacter. The sequence continues at coordinate 402,685 of NZ_JBAZVP010000002.1, forward strand.
CAATACAATGTTGGCCCTAATGATCTGGTAATAAACGCTTATCAGCCAAAGTCGGTATTGCTGCATGTATTATTGGAGCCGCGAACATTTATTCCCGACTCTGCCACTTATGATATTACCGCCTGGGCGCTTCCTTATGCGTATGGCTTAAAAGCTTATGGGTTAAAAGAATCATTAAAACCGGCTAATATCAGCTGGAGTATTACTAAGCCACTGGCATTATCTAATACACGGGCTTACGCCTATGTATCGGCATGGCAATCTGTTGCTGATGTTAGGTTTTTAGCCGCTCTGCTTAAAAAGAACATTAAAGTACGTTATACCGAAAAACCTTTTGAGGCCGGAGGAAAAAAATTTACAGCCGGATCTTTAATCATCACAAAGACAAGTAATGACCGTGCCGATTTCGACATGGTGGTTACCCAAACGGCGGCAGAGCTGGGTCATGAACTGATACCACTTTCATCGGGTTTTGTTGATAAGGGAAATGATATTGGATCTGACGCGGTACACCTTATTAAGCAACCAAGGGTTTTACTTGTTGCCGGCGATGGTGTAAATTCTGAAGCTATGGGCGAAGTTTGGCATTTGTTTGAGCAGCAGCTAAAGTACCCCATTACGTTACTGCGTTACCAGGATCTGGGCCGTGCAAGACTATCTGATTTTGATGTGGCTATTTTCCCTGATGGCCGCTACCAGGATTTCCCTTCAGAGAAACTGCAAAGCTGGATCCGCGATGGTGGCAAACTGATCGCTATTGATAACGCGGTTTCATTATTGGCGGATAAGAAAGGATCTTTTTTGAAGAAAAAGGAAGAAAAAGACAAGAAGGATGATGCTAAGGATAAAACCATCAGCGTAAAAAAATACTCTGATCGGGAGCGTGATGCGATATCCGGTAACATAGCCGGCGCCATATTTAAACTGGATATTGACAATACCCACCCATTGGCTTTTGGCCTGCCTGAATATTATTACTCATTAAAAATGAACGATGATATTTATGAACTTTTAGGTGAGGATAGCTGGAATGTGGGAACTGTTAAAAAGAATAGCTATGTATCCGGCTTTGTTGGATACAAATCAAAGCAAAAAATAGTAAATGGTATGTTGCTTGGCGTACAAACAATGGGCCGCGGCTCGGTTGTGTATTTGGTAGACGATCCATTGTTCCGTAGTTTTTGGGAAAACGGTAAGCTGCTGTTTAGCAACGCTGTATTTATGGTGGGGCAGTAAGGAGTTGGCCGTGAGCAGTTGGCGGTTTGCAGAAAAAAGAACGGCGACGGAGTATTTCTCCGTCGCCGTTTTCATTGTAGGGGTCTTGCAAACTGCAAACCGTTCACTGCCAACTGATTTTATCCTCCGCTTTTAACTCTTCCTTTTTCGTCATCGGCGCCGGTTTGGTGCTGGCGGGCCTTGATCTTACTGTTACCAAAGTTATAGGTTAAGGTTAAACGGCCTAAACGGGTTTCATTTTTCTGCCTGATATCAAGATTCACGCTTTGGAAATGTGTACCTACGTTATTTCTACGGGTATTAAATATATCTGTTACCGCTAATTTTATGTTCAGCTTTTTATTAATGAATGAGCGGCTCACACCAGCATCAACAGAATACCGCGATTTAATTTTAAAGATGCTATAAGTTAAAGGCGATTCATAGTTGCCGGATACTTCGGCCTTAAAGCCTTTGCCGAATAAAAAGGTCTGTGTAGATCTAATACTAAATGCGGCCTGACCGTTGTTTAATGTACCCCCTAACAGCGAATCAGATTTAAAGCCCATGTAAAAACCGTTAAAGTTTATATTACCGGTCCACCATTTAGCAATAGTATAAGGCGAGTTAATATTGATGTTATAATTGTTTTGTGTTTGCAGGTTTACTCTTGTTTGATAAGTTGCCTTTGATAGGGTATCTGTTAATAAAACTTCAGCGCTTACATCTGTAGTGCGGCTGTAACCTAAGGTTACGTTAATGGTTTTATTATAGGTGTAACTTAACTCAAATGAATTGGTATACTGTGGTTTAAGGAAAGGGTTACCTTGCTCATATGTATATTGGTCAAGATAAAAACGGAACGGGTTAAGGTTATCATAATTTGGCCTGTCAATACGGCGGCTATAGCTTATACCAATCTCATGCTTAGGAGACAAGGTATGGTTAATAAAAATACTCGGAAAAAAATCAAGGTAACTACGCTTAACTACCTGGTTCTCGGTTATTAAATTACCGTTGGATACCGTGCGTTCTGCACGCAGGCCAGCTTGTATTGATGTATTTTTATAGGTTTTGCCCAGGTTAACGTACGCTGCGCTAACTTTTTCATCATAAATAAAACGATTGGTCCTGGTGGTATCATTTATAAAAACAGGGCCTTTATTAATTTGCGCTTGCAGGTCGTTATCTGTTTTTACCGAACTGAATTTTAGACCGCTTTCAAATTTTAGGCTTTTGCTTAACGGCAGGGTATAATCAACCTTTTGTGTGTTTATAGTTATTTGAGATGGGGTTTGATTACGTAACATAACAGGATTCATCTGACTGGTACCATCTGGGCGGAAAAAGTAAGTGTCATATTTAGCATCTGAATTGTTATTGAACTTAGAGTAGTCCAGGTCTACACTTAACTCCTGGCCATTGGTGTCAATTTTTAAATGGTCGTTTAAGTTTGCTCCTATGCTGCGGTAGGTTTGTTTTATATAACTAAGTGTGTTTTGGTAAGAATCATTCGCAGCCGGTGTTTTACCTAAGAAGGTGGTGCTGCTATTATCACTATATTCGTTTGTGTAGTCGCCATTTACAATAAAGCCAATTGTGTTTTTAGATGAGGTTGCATAATCGGCGCCAACACGGTAATTATTATAGTGTACATCGTTAACCATCAATGTTTTTTGTTTGAAATAGGTGCTTACGTTTGCGCTGTCTATTACTCTATCAATATCAATGCTGTTTTCGCGTTTAATATCTCCGCGGCTAAGGGTGGCAAATACGTTGAGGTTGCCTTGTTTATGATTTAAGTTTAGGCTGGTGTTATCCCTAAAGTTTTTACCATAGGCAACGCCCGCGGTTAAGCTGCCGTTGGTGCCGCTTTGCTTATTCTTTTTTAGTTTAATATTAATGATACCCGAATTTCCTGAGGCATCGTACTTGGCAGACGGATTGGTTATGATCTCGATAGACTGTATCGTGGAGCCATCTGTAGAGCGCAGCATAGTAGCCAACTGTGAAGCCGACATATAGGTAAGTTTATCGTTAATCATTACCGTAACACCTTGTTTCCCCTTCAGGCTAATGTTGTCATCTTTATCAATTGTAACGCCAGGGGCACGTTCCAGTATCTCTAATGCAGAGTTGCCGGCTGCAAGCACACTATTTTCCACATTCATTACGGTACGGTCAAGCTTGCGCTCAATTAATGGTTTTGATGATGTTATGGTTACTGTTTGCAGGTTGCGGCTGGTGGGAAGCATTTTTATAGCAGCTACTGTCTCTGTTACCTCATTGCCCGTTACCTCAAATACCGGGCTGTAACTTTTTTGGTAACCCATATTTGTTGCTGCAATAATATAATTGCCTGCGGCGATATGGTCAAGGGTGTATTTTCCTGCGTCATTGCTAAGCGTACCTTTTACAACAGATGAGTCTTTTGCACGAAGTAAGGTAACTGTAGCATAGTCTATTGGTTTACCTTGTTCATTTTGTAAGGTGCCTGTTATGGTAACTGTGGTCATTTTAGGGGCCTGCGCATTTACTGTTATAATAGTGAGTAAAAATAAGGTTGTTAATATTAGTAGCTTGTTGATAAGTGTTTTCATAGTACAAAAGTTTTGGCAATAAAAGTCCATGGAAGGGATACCCTTCGTTTTTTTTAAAACCAGTAAGTAATTGTTTAGCTGTCGCGGATTATCCCGCTTAATGGATGTTTATATGTAGATATATTTACGCATATACGGATGTTTAAATTATGTGCCCTTAAGCATTGCTGTTATATGATTAAGATGCACAATGGGGGCGAAAGGTTACACTTAATTTAAACTTTTTAATACCGGGAATGCCAACCCGGCAATATCATGATAGAAAGAAAAGCACTCGCCCACCGGGTTATCTGTTTGGGGTTTTACTGCTGGTATTACCTTATTAGTTATAGTATTGCCGGTATTTTCCTGGCTTATGCTATTGCAAACAGGCAATATAAGCCCACTGAATATCAGCAGGCTTATATGTTTTAATATGGGTTTCATTTTACTCTGATTTTACTGCACTATCTATAGGAGCAACTGGTTTTACAGGTTGAGGCAATACCACAGTATCAACCTTACATCGTAAGCCATTATCGGTCATAATAAATTTAGCCGATGTTGCGCTTTCCTGCTTGTTAACAGTTTTACAATCATAAACGCTTGCACCCCTAACGTATCTGTCAATATCATCATCAAGTATCAGTTTAGAGTTTATAGGCATTTTTAAAGTAAGGTGAAGTTCCTGATTGCGCCATAGCATTCCCATTGGCTTCTCCAGCCTGCGATTAAACTTTAATACGTTACCTACTTGCGAAAATTGATAGGTGGTACTGCGCGCGTTAAATAAAGCATCTTCATAGGTGCGCCCTCTCGCGCTGAATGATTCTACCAGAACAGGTTGTGGGACATCGCTTCTTTCAACGTATATCTCTACATTACCAGGCGAGTTCATTTCGTCGTTATCGTTGTCATCCAATATTACGCGGCCATTAAATTTCTCTTTAATACTCAGACGCACGCTATCTTCACCACTTAAGTATTTAACATCATTTAGTTTTAAGTAGTAAGTACTGTCTGCAGTAGGTTTAATATTGATGGTTTGGCTAAAGCTTGCCCCGCTTTTAAAATCGGCGGTAACTTTTGCGGTGTAATAAATAACAACGCTTAAGGCTACAATCCAAATCAATAAAAAGAATGACCCGGTTGACCTGGTAATCCCCGTGCCTTTAAATACTAAGTGAATAATAAATAGAATGATAGCCATTAATGGAATGGCCAGCATCAGGAAACCGCATATTAGGAATATGGTATTAATTTGATTATTTACAATATTAAATGGAAATAAATGATAGATACCAATATTGCCATAAACAGTTAAACCTATAATGCTCACAACAAGGGCTATTATACAGCCAAAGCAGGCAATTAAAGCTGCTATGCCCAATAGTTTAAGAAGAACTTTGCCAGTGCCACCCAAAAAGTTGCCAAAATGATGGAAAAAGTCGCCTGCAAAATCGCGTGTTTTATAAATGAATGGCCTTGCTTCGTTATGCATATTAGCAATGTTGCCTTTAACGGTATTCAATTCCTCTTCAAAATTGTTTTTAAAACCCTGCAGATTTAGCTTTTCGCCTTTCATGGCCATACGGTCAGCACGGGTAACGGCCTTAGGTACAACAATCCACAGTATTATATATAGTATAAAGCCCGTTCCTGCAAAAGCAAAAGATATGGCAAATAACAAACGCACCCAAACCGGGCTAAAATCAAAATAATTAGCAATCCCCGCGCATACACCCCCAACCAAATGATCGTCAGGGTCGCGGAACAGCCTGCGGCTTCCGGTATTGTAATTAAAAGCCTCGGCTTGCGGCCTGCCGCCGTCTTCTGCGGGTTCAAAATCTTCAACAGAACCCATTTGCTCAACAACAGCCTTAACGTCCTGTTCAACAATAACCTGCTTGCCGTCACGTAACAGCATGTCGTTAAACATTTCGGCAATACGGTTTTCAATATCGGTTGTGATCTCCAGGCTATCGGCCGAGTTCATAAAGTGGCGCTTAACATCTGTCATGTAAGCTTTTAATATTTCATAGGCATCTTCCTCTATGTGAAAAACAATGCCGTTTATATTTATGATGATAGTTTTGTTCATGATGGTGGTAATTATTAGGTAGTTTAGTTTTTTCTTTCGCCTATAGCGGTTTGTACTGCAAATGAAAGTTCCTGCCAGGTACCGTCAAGTTGTTCTAAAACTTTGCGGCCCTCATCTGAGAGTACATAATACTTACGCGGTGGCCCTGATGTTGACTCCACCCAGTTGTAGGCAAGCAGGCCATTATTTTTTAAGCGGGTTAATAAAGGGTATAACGTACCCTCAACAACAAGCAGCCGGGCTTTCTTAAGCTCAGATATGATATCTGATGCATATATCTCGCCCTTTGCTATAATAGAAAGAATGCAATACTCCAGTATGCCTTTCCTCATTTGGGTTTGTGTGTTTTCAACAATCATAATACAAAGATATATGTTTTGGAATGTATTATGCAATACCCAGTACTATAAATTTTCACTTTTTTTAAAAAAATGAAATATTTTTAATGAAATGCATCTTTTTTTTACAAATCATTTGATTTATTGATAACGTAACACTACTTTTATGATTAATTAACTATTAACTGATCTTATTATTAACAAACATGAAAAAACTTCTACTAGTAAGTTTGTGTTTCCTGGTGTTATGCATAACACAGGTATATGCACAAAATCGTACAGTTACCGGTACCGTAGTTGCTAAGGAGGATGGCTTACCCATCCCTGGTGTAACAGTTGCGGTAAAGGGAACTACAATTGGCACTCAAACCAACACAACAGGTAAATTTACCTTAAGCGTTCCTGCATCTGCAAGCACACTTGAGGTAAGATTCCTTGGTTTTACAACCCAAAGCGTTGCCATTGGTGGTGGTAACAACATGACCATTACCTTATCTTCAGACACTAAGCAACTAAATGAGGTTGTGGTATCTGCGGGTGGTTTAAGCGTACAAAAACGCGAGCAGGGTTATGCTTCAACTACTGTTAAGGCAAAAGAACTTACACAAGGTAAGGCTATCAACGTTGCCTCTGCGCTTTCTGGTAAAGTAGCAGGTTTACAGGTAAATACTGTAGGTAGTGGTGTTAACCCAACTGTTCGTTTAGTATTACGTGGTAACCGTTCATTACTTGGTAACAACCAGGCCTTGATCGTTATTGACAACGTAATTGTACCAAGTTCTATTTTAAGCAGCCTTAACCCTGAAGACATTGAAGACATTCAAGTGTTGAATGGTGCAGGTGCAGCAGCCCTTTACGGTTCAGATGCATCAAACGGTGCATTATTGGTAACAACCAAAAAAGGTAAAAGAGGTGTAACAAGCATCAAAATTGGTAATACTACCAGTTTAGAGCAAGTGAGCTACAACCCTAAAACTCAAAATGAGTTTGGTTCTGGTTCAAACACCGACGTTCAGTTATACATCCCATTTGAAAATCAACAATACGGACCAAGATTTGATGGTTCAATTGTTCCAATTGGTAGGCCGTTGCCTGATGGTAGCATACAAATGGTACCTTACTCTGCAAATGATGGCAAAAGCAAATTCTGGGATACTGGTATTTTAAACCAAACAGACCTTGCTTTATCAACAGGTGATGATAAATCAACCTTCTATCTTTCTGGCCAGTATGTAACTCAAAAAGGTACAACACCTAATGATAAATACAACCGTGCTCAGGTTCGTGCAAACGGTACACGTAAATTGGGTGATCGTATAAACGTTACTTATAGCGCTAACTATATCCAACACAGATATGATGTGACTTCACAAACAGCTTCTGTTTATGATCAGTTATTGCAAACTCCACCGCAAATTGATATCACTAAATACAGTGACTGGAGAAATGACATTTATGCTAACCCTAACAACTATTATAACGAATATTATCCAAACCCTTACTTTACTATTGACAACAATCGTCGTAAAACAAGGAATGATAACTTCATTGGTAATGCCGAGTTGAAATGGAATCCTTTAGATTTCCTTTCATTCACTTACCGTGTAGGTGTTACAACTATAAACACATCTTATAAAGATGTTGTAAACAAATTTGTGTTAGATGCCTATACAAAATCTATTGCAACAGCATCTGTTAAAAAGAATGATATACCAGGTAGTGTTAATAACTATAGCGATTTTGCTACTCAGTTAAATAGCGATTTCCTGGCTACATTTGATAAACGTTATAATAAATTTAACGTAACGTTTACTGCAGGTGCCGGCATAAGAGACAACAATGGCCAAAACCAAAACATCACTGCTTCTGGTTTGGTTCAGCGTGATTTGTTTAACGTTGGTCAAAGGTATACTGCTACCACTGGTGGTACTCAAGGAGATACCCGCCGTCGTCAGCAAAGTATCTATGGTGACTTAAAGTTATCATATGAAAACTACTTAACTTTACACGTTACCGGTCGTAACGACTGGTTATCAGTATTAGCTCCTGAAAACCGTTCTTTCTTCTACCCAGCTGCCGACATTTCTTTTATCCCTACTAACTTGTTAGAGTCTTTAAAAGATAGTCGTATCCTTAATTCATTGAAATTAAGAGCCGGTGTGTCTAAAATTGGTCAGGCTAACATTGATCCATTTGCACTTAACGCGATCTTTACACAATCAAGCGGATATCCTTTCAGCACAGGCCCGGGTTACGGTCTTGATGGCAGGGTAGTATCAGCATCATTAAAACCAGAAATAACTAAAGGTTATGAATTTGGTGCTGATGCAGATATGTTTGATAACCGTGTTACTGCAAGCGTAACTTATTACTCAACACAAACAACTAATCAAACTGTACCTGCAGGTGTTTCATCTGCTTCAGGTTTCTCAAGTTATTTAGTAAACACTGGTAGAGTAGATAACAACGGTATTGAAACAGCATTATCGGTTATACCTTTCAGAACCTCAACAGGCTGGCAGTTAACAGTAGGTGCTAACTATACCCACGTAACCAATAAAGTTGTTTCTATTTCTAATGATTTAGAAAGACTTGCTCTTTCTACAGGTACTAATGCACAGGTTTATGCAATTAAAGGTCAGCCTTTCCCGGTATTATTGGGTTCTGACTACAATCGTGATCCTCAAGGTCGTGTAATTGTTGATCCTATAAATGGTTACCCTTCTGTAAACCCAGTACAGGTTAATTTAGGAAACACTCAACCAACAGATCGTTTAGGAATTAACCTTGAATTAAGATACAAAACCGTTCGTTTATCAGCATTAGCTGAATATCGTGGTGGTTATGTTATTTACAATAGCTCAGGTAGCTTTGACTTCTCTGGTGCCGGTGCAAGAACTGTAATTTATGATCGTGAGCGTTTTGTATTCCCTAACTCATCTTATTTAGATGCAGCAACAGGCCAATATGTAGCCAATACAAACATTACAGTTGCTGATGGTGGTAATGGTTTCTTCGCAGATAATAACCGTAACTTGAACATCGCTTCTAATTATGTTACAAATGCTGCATCTTGGAAAATCCGCGAAATTTCATTACAATATGATTTGCCAAAATCATTATTTGGTAACGGAAAATATGTAAAGGGTGCTACAGTTGGTATACAAGGCCGTAACTTGTTCTTGTTCGTACCAAAATCAAACATTTACACGGATCCTGAGTATAACTTTACTGATACTAACGCTATTGGTATTAACTCATTGGGCCAAACGCCACCTACAAGGTATTATGGTGCTACTGTATCATTAAACTTTTAATTCTTAAACAAACATGAAAAGATTATTTAACATATTAATGGTGTGCGGGTTGGTTGTCACAGCCACATCATGTAAAAAATATTTGGATGTTAATACAAATCCAAATGCACCGATATCATCAACACCAGACCTTATCCTACCACAGGCTATTGTATCTACGGCATCATATAGTTCTCAGTTTAATAGTTATGGAGCATATACTGATGGCCAAATAGCTAACGCAGGTGGTTATGGTGCATTTGGTTCACAAACCACATATAACTTTGCTACTACCGATTATACCAACTTGTTTCAGAACAGTTATGATAACATTAACGATTATCAATACGTTGTAAACAATTCTACTACCGATGGTAACGACAGGTATTATAACGCGGCAGCACGTATTATGCGTGCGTTTGCTTACCAGCGTTTAGTTGATACTTATGGAGATGTGCCTTACACAGAAGCGGTACAGGGAGCTGCTAACACAACTCCTAAATATGACAAGGCAGAAGATATTTACACAGATCTTTTTGCTCAGTTAAATACTGCTATTGCAAGCATCGATAATGCAACTGCAGGTGTTACATCTATAAACCAGGGTCCTTCTGGTAAAGTTGATGTATTGTTTAGTGGTGATATGACTAAATGGAAAGCATTTGCTAATACCATTAAGTTAAGGATGCTTATCCGTGTACAAGCTGTGCCTGCACTTGCTTCTGTTTTCGCAACAGAGAAAGCAAAGCTTGCTGGTGCAACATTCCTTTCTGATGACGCAATTGTGCAACCAGGCTATGTTGGTGGCCAGGATGGTAAGCAAAACCCGCAATGGAACACTTTTGCTTATACCTTCTCTGGTACCGCTGCAGGTTCAGGTTTATCACAGGAGCCAACAGCTTACGCAGTAGGTTTTTATGACAGTAAGAAAATTTCTGATCCTAATCGTGGTGCTGTAGTGTATAAGAGCTTAACCGCATCCACAGGTCAGTTAGGTAGTTCTAACAACCCGGTATCTCCAAATGGTTCTGGCTGGTTCAGCGGAACAGGATCTGGTACTGCTGCTGTTGGTGTAGGAGTTTTAAAAGGCCCGGCAATGGGGCATCCTATTATGCTTGCTGCAGAAAGCTATTTCTTACAAGCCGAAGCCAATACTATAGGCTTGGTAGGTAGCTTAGCTAATGCGCAAGGTGCTACAGGTAATTTCAATAAAGGTATTGAAGCATCGTTTAAATACTTATACAAAGACCAGGCAGGTGGTTATTCATTTGTTTCAGCAGGTGGTAAAGCATACACCTCGGCTCAGGCAACAGCTGATGCTGCTGCTTATATAGCTAGTAATGTAGGTGGTTTAGGCAATGATTTAGTTGTTTTTGATGGTTTAACTACGCAGCCGAAACGTTTAGAAGCCATTATTACCCAAAAATGGATAGCGTTGAACTTTATTCACGGTGATGAGTGCTATAATGAATACCGCAGAACCGGCTATCCGAGGACTGTTCCGAATGGTACTGCTGTAACAAATGCAGCATCAACACTTAGTGCTTCAACTGCTGCCGACAAGTTGCCAACCAGAATACAGTATCCAAGTTCAGAATATTCATTGAACAGTGCCAATGTGCCTGCTGCTGTAAATAACTTTACTTCAAAAATATTCTGGGATATTAACTAATATAAAAACATAAGAAAATGAAAAAATATTTAAGCGTTTTATTTTTAGCCATTACAGCTACAGGCTTAACTTCATGTTTAAAAGACAAGAATGTTAACCTACCTCCGGGAGGATCGCCACCAGTAATTGAAATTTCAACAAATACGTTTGCGGCTCCAACATCAGATTTGAATTCTCCGGTGGCTGTTTATACGCAATCATATGAACTTGTGCCAAGCGCAACAATTGTTGTTAACATAGGTTATACAGGGGGCCAACCTGCACCACAGGATATTACTGTTAATTTAGATAGCGACCCTACTAAAATAGAAGCCTATAATGACTATACTGAAAGCGATTTTACAGCATTGCCTGCAACATTGTTTACTATGCCTTCATCGGTAGTTATTAAAAAAGGTCAAAATTTGGCACAGCTTACTGTAACCCTAAAACCAAATCAGTTTGATCTGTCACAAGCTTATATCTTGCCTATACATATTGCTTCAGTATCATCAGGTACTATAAGCGGTAACTATGGTACTATATTAGTTGTTGTGGGGGCTAAAAATAAGTATGATGGAAGGTATACAGTTACTGGTACATTAGTTGACGCAACATTACCTGGTGCTACAGCTAAATCTCCAACAGGGTTTGATTTGTATACCATGACCGCAAATAGTGTTGCAATGTTTGATTACGGTTACTCAGGTACATTTGGACACAGATTTTTAAATGGTGGAGGAGATTCATACTATGGAACATGGGCGCCCGTATTCACATTTGATGATGCTGGTAATATAACCAGCGTAGTTAATTATTACGGCCAACCTGCAGCAAACGGAAGATCTGCTAAACTTGACCCTACTGGTATAAACAAGTTTACTTCTGGTACCCCTGGTACCGCAGGTGCAACATTTAAGGTTAAATATTTTATGTTACAACCAGGCAGCACAGTACGGACTACTTGTGATGAAACTTGGGTGTTACAAGGTCCAAGACCATAATAAGTATTTCATCTAATATTAAAAAAGCCCCGCTCAATTGAGCGGGGCTTTTTTTGTTTACCTATATTAGGTTGTATTATATATATTTTGATAAGACCAATTGCATTAACAGGTGGTCTTATTTTTTATCTACGCTATAACTACCAGGGCCAACAAAAAATAAGCCGGCAAACATAATAGCAGCTTCAATAGCATGCGATGCCCCCGACAGGCCATCCCCCTTGCCAAAATGGGTAGCTGCAGCTACAATCAGGTTAATTACCAGCAGCACACAAACCGGGCGAAATGCCAGCCCAAGCATAATAAACAAACCGCCAACAGTTTCAGTTAATGCCGATAAAAGGCCCCATACTACCGGCAAAAAGGTTATACCAACATATTTTGTAGAGGCACCTAAACCTGCCCAGCTCTCCGGGCCGCCTAATAATTTAGGATAACCGTGGTAAATGAACATTGCACCTAATCCTAAACGGATAAATAACAGGCCGAAATTGCGGTGATTACCAAGTTTGCTTAAGTATGCCATACTAATTTGTTTTAATGTGTTTACTAATAACTAATACTAACCCATTGAGTTTTAACCGATAAATTTAATTTTTTACCTAAAATAAGGCTGCAGTTATTTGATACATGCCCGGCAGGGAAATCAAAGCATACGGGGTAGCTATATTCAGCTACAACATTCATAACCATTTCCGGTATGGTTTGCCCAAATGGGATCTCATTGTCTTTAATATCTGTAAAGCCCCCAACAATTAGCCCGGCCAGGTTTTTAAGCTTACCGGCACGTTTAAGGCTGTGTAACATCCTGTCAACGGCGTAAAGATATTCGCCTACATCCTCAATAAATAATATCTTACCGGTATAGTCAATGTCAGATACAGAGCCCGCTATTGCTATTAATAAAGATAAGTTACCGCCTACTAAAATGCCTTGTGCATTGCCGGTACGGTTTAAGGGGTTTGCATCTATTTGGTAGGATAGTTCTTCACCAAATAAGGCCCTCCTCAATGTTTCTAAGGAATAGGCCGAAGCATCGGGTATGTTTAGAGGCATTTGCCCATGTATACAGGGCAAGTTATAATTAGTAATGATGTGCGAATGCAACAGGGTGATATCGCTAAAGCCTACCAGCCACTTGGGGTGTTTTTGTAGCACTGAAAAATCAACCATATCCACCATGCGGATGGTGCCATATCCGCCACGGGCGGCAATTATGGCCTTTATGCTATCGTCATTAATAAAACGCTGCATATCTTTGGCCCGTAATTCATCATCACCGGCAAATTGGTTGTATGATGCAGTAACAGTTTCGCCCAACACCACTTCCAATCCCCAGCTGGTTAACAGGTTTACAACATCCGTCATGGGTATAGGCAGTTTTTTAGCCGGGCAGGTAATGGCAACTTTATCGCCTTTTTGCAGGTAAGGAATGGAAGAATCAGGAAGCTGGGCAGTGCGCATAGATCTGAAAGTTTTTAAGATAGATATTTGAAGTCAGAAATCAATTTGTCTTCCGGACTTTCCGTCTTTCCCAACATTCTGACTTAAAAAAATTATCTTTGCAAATTAATAAACATCCCTGTTTAATGTCGCAACTTAATAAATTTAAAAGATACACTATAACCTCGGCGCTGCCTTATGCAAACGGGCCGTTACACATTGGCCACCTGGCGGGCGCATACCTGCCTGCCGATATTTTTGTGCGCTACCTTAGACTGATGAAAAAAGATGTGGTGTACATTTGCGGCTCGGATGAGCATGGCGCGGCCATCACAATAAAAGCGAAAAAAGAAGGCACTACCCCACAGGCTATAATTGATAAATATCACAACCAGATAAAAGGTAGTTTTGAGGAGTTTGGGATATCATTTGATATTTATCACCGTACCTCATCTGCCATACATCATGATCTGTCGCAGGAGTTTTTCCTGAACCTATATGAAAAGGGTGAGTTTATTGAGAAATACTCTGAACAGTATTACGATGAAGAGTTTGACCAGTTCCTGGCCGACCGCTACATTACGGGAACCTGCCCCGTTTGCAGCTATGACAGGGCCTACGGCGACCAATGCGAGAACTGCGGCACCTCATTAAATCCTACTGATCTGATTGACCCGATATCAACCCTAAGCAGTAAAAAACCAATTTTAAAACCAACTAAACATTGGTATTTACCGTTGGATAAATATCAACCCTGGTTAGAAAAATGGATCGATGAAAAGGAAGGTGAGTGGAAAGTAAACGTATTTGGGCAATGCCGGTCGTGGTTAAAATCAGGCTTGCAGCCACGCTCCATGACGCGGGATTTAGATTGGGGTATTGACGTTCCGTTAGCAGAAGCTAAAGGCAAAAAGCTATATGTGTGGATGGATGCGCCGATAGGCTACATATCTGCCACAAAACAATGGGCTATTGATAAAGGGAAAGATTGGCAGCTATACTGGAAAAAGCAAGCTAATACCGAAGATGATGCCTGCCTGATGCACTTCATTGGTAAAGATAATATTGTATTTCATTGCATTATATTCCCTGCTATATTAAAGGCGCATGGCGATTATATTTTACCACAAAACGTACCCGCTAATGAGTTTTTAAACCTGGAGGGTGATAAGCTTTCCACCTCACGTAACCATGCGGTTTGGTTGCATGAGTATCTGGAAGAGTTCCCTGGTAAGCAAGATGAATTGCGTTATGTGCTTACCTCCATCCTGCCAGAAACCAGCGACAGCGAATTCACATGGAAAGATTATCAGGCCCGCATTAATAACGAACTGGTTGCAATATTAGGAAACTATGTGAACCGGGTAATGATATTAATGCACAAATATTACGACGGTAAGGTTGAAAGTGATAGTGCCTTTATTAAATTGACCGATACTAAAGTAGATGCAGAATTAGGTGGATACTACGACGAACTGGGCAAAAATATGGAAAGCTACCGTTTCCGTGCCGCCCTGCAGAATGTAATGGATATAGCCCGCTTAGGCAACCGTTACCTAACCGAGCAAGAGCCCTGGAAAACAATTAAAAGTGACCCTGCGGCTGCTAAAACCGCCTTGCATAACAGTTTAACACTCATTGGACACCTGGCCACCTGCCTGCAGCCATTTTTGCCTGCAACCGCTACAAAAATATTCGGCATGCTGAATGTTGATGCAGTAACGTTTGATCAGGAGATAGAATTTGCAAACGGCCACCAGTTAAATGCGGCTGCCTTGTTATTTGAAAAGGTTGAGGACGAGGTAATAGATCTTCAAATACAAAAGCTGGCCGATAAAAAGAAAGCATCGGCAGTGGTACAGCAACCAATAATAGCACCGGCAAAAGCCAGCATTACATTTGATGATTTTGTTGGGATGGATATCCGTACGGGCACTATTTTAACCGCAGAAAAGGTTGCTAAAACCAAAAAGCTCTTAAAGATGACCATTAATACAGGTATTGATGAGCGAACAGTAGTATCGGGCATCGCAGAGCATTACGAGCCCGAAGCAATTATAGGTAAGCAGGTAAGCATATTGGTTAACCTGGAGCCACGGGAGATAAAAGGTATCATGTCGCAGGGGATGATACTAATGGCTGAGAACGCCGAAGGTAAGCTCAGTTTTGTTGCCCCTGCAGATAATATGCCAAATGGCTCTGTAATAAGATAGACTGAAATACAGATGTGCAAATGTGTTTGACTAACTCATTCAAAATTTGCACCTTTGCAGCCGGACAAGGAAATTCTAAAATTGAGTGTCCGAAGCCGAAATAAAAAACTGGTCCCGTAGTTCAACGGATAGAATAGGAGTTTCCTAAACTCTAGATATGAGTTCGATTCTCGTCGGGACCACTAAATGACCCACCATGGGAAAGGATTGTCTTTAAAGCTCTTAGATGAAAATCTAAGAGCTTTTTTAGTTAGATTTCTTTTTAATTTTATGCTGCGGTGATAATACCAACCGCAAGTATAAAAACTTCTTTATTCTTATATCAAATTAAATCGCTGTATTTTAGATAACCTAATTTTTACCTGCCTCCGGTAAAATTTTGTGGAAGGCGCTACCAATTTATTAAAACCGATAATTAATAAGAAAAAAAATGGAACAGCAAACTAATCAGCCATCGCCTGAAAACATTATGAAAATTGGCACAGGCTTTTGGGCCTCAAAAATTCTTTTGACTGCAGTAAGCTTTCAATTATTCACCAAGTTTGCCGAGAAGAAAACTATGACGGCAAAAGATGTCAAAGATATTTTAGGGTTTAAATGCACAGACAGGAATGTTTATGATTTTTTAGATGCTTTAACCGTGTTTGGGTTTTTAAAGCGTGAAGGTATTTTGGATACAGCTATTTATTCAAATACTGTAGAAACAGATACCTTTTTAGATATAAACAAGCCATCATATATTGGAGGTATCCTTGAAATGATGAACAATCGTTTATATGGTTTTTGGGGTAACCTGGGCGAGGGGCTGCTTACCGGGCTGCCGCAAAACGAAACAAAAAGAAGCGAAGATTTCTTCGGTTTGATATACAAGGACCCTGAAAAATTAAAGGAATTTACCAATGCAATGAGTGGTATCCAAATGGGTAATTTTATGGCCTTTGCTCAAAAATTTGATTTTACAAAGTATAAAACGCTAATTGATGTAGGCGGTTCGGCCGGGTTGCTTTCACTTATGGTTGCAAAGCATAATCCCCATATGCATTGTACCAGTTTTGACCTGCCGCCGGTTGAGCCTATTGCAAACGCTACCATACAGCAATTCGGGTTATCAGATCGGGTAAAAGCCGCAAGCGGCGACTTCTTCACTATGCCAATACCCAAGGCAGACGTTGTTGTAATGGGAAATATCCTGCATGATTGGGACGAAGAAAATAAAATATCATTAATGAGAAAAGCTTATGATGCACTCCCCGCCAACGGTGCATTTGTAGCTATTGAGGGCATAATAGATGATGAAAGAAAGCAAAACGTTTTTGGTATGATGATGAGTTTGAATATGCTCATTGAAACAGGAACAGGATTTGATTACACATTTGCCGACTTTAACAGGTGGGCAAATATTGTGGGGTTTAAATCAACTTCGCTTCTTCCGTTAGCAGGACCATCAAGCGCGGCAATAGCATACAAATAAAACCGCGTTAATATTGATAAAAGAGTTCCAGCTTGTAGTTTAATAACCACTTAACGGGAAAGATGCGAAGTCGTCGCACCTTTCCCGTTTATGTTTTCATGTAACCCGATACTATTCTACTTCCTCAAATCACAGGAAAGATGAAGCGCTGCGAGTTGAAACCCACTCTTTAGATACAGCTTTTGCGCGGTATTGTTATTAAAATTTGTATCAAGCACCACTGCATCCTTATTTGTTGATACGGCAATAGCTTTTACATGGCTTAATAATTGAGAAGCCAGGCCTTTCCCTCTATAAGATTCCAGCGTGCAGAGGTCATCAATATAAATTATATTACCGCTATGCAACGAAGTCATGACGCGGTATCCTGCAAATGCAACAAATTTGTCGTTATCCATAATTCCGGCGATGCAGTATTTTTCATTTTGCATCATCTCTGAAATCATGGGAAGCCAGCTGTTTTTATCCAGATGCGGCCTTAACAAAAAAGCAACCTCCCAACATTGTTGAATTTCAAGATCTGTCTTGATTGTTTTAATCTGATATGTATTATCCATAATTGTTTACCACAAAAGAGCTATTACATTAATGCTAAATATGCCAATTCCTATATCAATTATGCTGACATTAAGTTGGTTGTAATGCCAATTCTGTTCCATACATTAATGGTAATAATAGCTAAGATCACTTGTGCCAGATAAGTCTCCTCCAGCACTTTAGCAGCCTGCTCATATGTTTCATCTTTTACATGACCGCTAATTAAAGTCACTTCTTCGGTCAGGGCCAATATTGCGCGTTCCTCTTCTGAGAAAAACGGAGTGTCGCGCCAGGCATTAAGGGCATAAATACGCTGTTCTGTTTCGCCGGCTTTACGGGCTTCTTTAGTGTGCATATCAATACAAAACGCGCATCCGTTTATTTGCGATGCTCTAATTTTAATGAGGTCTTTATGGGTTTTTGTCAGCTGTGTGCTTTCAATGAATTTTTCCAGTCCAAGAACGGCTTTGTACCCTGCCGACTCTACTTTATCAATTTTAATTCGTGTTTTCATTTCTTAAAAATTTATAAGATTTAATTATTTAACACAAAATTAAAGGAATGAAACTGCTGCTAAATATACCAGTTACAAGATAAAGGGTAGCCCAGTGAACTTAGTTCACTAGCTTTTTCAGGATCCCGAGCGCCTCTATCATTTCATTTTCTTCGAGTGAAGCAAAACCCATTCTCATTGCATTTGTAACAAAGGATTCGTTCTTATAAAAATTTCCATTGTCTATATAAAGCCCTTTTTTTGATGCATCTTCAGACATTTTGATCAAGTTGACCTTTTTATCAAAATTCGCCCACACCGCAAGTCCTCCCTCGGGGATCCTGAATTCTATCTCATCCTTAAAGTCCGATTTGAGTATATGACAAAAAAGGTTCCTGCGCTCCTTATAAATTTTTAACGACTTCCTAAAATGCCTTTCCATCTCACCATCGTCAAACATCACGGCAAATGCCTCTTCCAACAGTGTGTCCCCCTGTTTATCTATCAGCTCTCTTAATGAAGACGCGGCCTCAACAAATGCGGAGGGCCCTACCATAAACCCAATGCGCAAGGCCGGGGCAAAAGTTTTAGAAATAGAACCAATGTAGATCACATTCTGATTGTGATCAATACTGGCTAATGGCAGATAGGGTTTATTATCATAATGAAAATCAAAATCATAATCGTCTTCGACAATTGCAAAACGGTATTCTTTGGCGAGATTTAATAGTTTTAATCTCCGCTCCGTACTCATTGTTACCGCTGTTGGAAAGTGATGATGCGGTATAATGTATACCGCCTTTATTTTCTTGTGCTGTAAAATCTCTTCGAGATAATCAATATCCATCCCTTTGCCATCAACAGGGATCCGCAGCAGGTTAGCACCGGCATGTTTGAAGGTATCGTCTGCAAAACCATAATTTGAAATTCCTACTGCTATATTATCCGCAGGATGGAGCAGCAGTTGCGCTGCTAAATAGATTCCCATCTGGCTGCCTTTTGTAATTAGTATATTTTCAGATGAAACAACTAAGCCCCTGGTATTGGAAAGGTAATTGCAAATAGCGACGCGAAGATGTTCTGATCCTTTTGAGCTACCATATTTTAGAAAGTTTCTACCATAAAATCTTCTTGAAAGACTTCGATACTCGCGCATGAGCAGATCTACTGGTGCCAGGCGCACATCAGGAAAGCCATCATCAATAGCGAGCACAGTTTTCTGAAGGTTTTTACTAGGTACCGCGTTTTTAAAATTATTGGTCCATATGAAAGCCTCTTGGGGGCTATTACTTTTACCCACTTCAGAAAGTACGGTTTTTGAACGTATAGGCAGCCTGGATAGCACAAACACTCCCTTCCGTTCAATAGATTCAGCCCAACCCTGACTGATCAATTCCTCATAAGCCAATTTTACCGTGTTTCTGTTAATACCAATCAATTCTGCCAGTATACGGGAACTTGGTAATAGATCAGATGGCTGTAGCGTGCCATTCGTGATCAATGATATAAAGCTATTGCACACTTGAATATATAGTGTTATTGGTGCATTTCGATCAATCTGAATTAATGATTTGTAGGGCAACATCTGGGCTGTAGTTTTATAAAAATTGGTATACAAATATAACCCACTACCCTCTATAGTTTAATATAGATTATCGTAAATGAAAGTATTAGTTAAGAGTGGGGACAGGTATCTGGGCTGGTATTTTTCTAAAAACTGGTCTGTAAATGCAGCCCAGTTAGTCACTAATTTTACATCATAAATTATTAACAATAAAAATTAATGTTATGAAAAATTCATTTAAAATTCCACAACTTCTTTTGCGCGTTGCGTTAGGCATAGGCTTCCTCGTAACTGTATCAGACAGGCTGGGTCTTTTGGGCCCTCTCGGCACCAGAAATATTGAATGGGGCAACTGGGAAAACTTCATCAACTATACTGGTACATTAATGCCTTTTCTGGATAAACCGGCTGTTAACATCATGGGTAGTATTGCCACTTTAGCCGAAGCCGCAATTGGAATTCTACTCATTATTGGATTTAAAACAAGACAAGCCGCAATTGGCAGTTGCATACTCACACTTATTTTTGCATTAGCAATGACCTTGTTTTTAGGTATAAAAGCACCAATCAATTTTGCCGTATTTCCGGTTTGTGCTGCCAGCCTGTTACTTGTAACAATTCCTGTTTACGAGTGGAGCATTGATAATTTCTTTACAACCACCGCTAAATAAAATACTGGTTTCGCTTATTATTTAATAGCACAGAGATAAGTGCAATTCCTGCTATTCTCTTGATTAAGCTAGTCCTTTATCACATGAAAAAGATCTTTGCTCTTTTACTTATCTCTCTGCCGTTTTTGGCTCATGCCCAATTGGAGGTATACGGCAGATATACTGCTGGTGGCTCAGTTGAACCAAATATCAATTACTTTGGATCAAAGAAAGTTACAGAGAAGATCTCTTTAACTTTTTTTGGTCTTATTGAACAAAAATGGAGTGAGGCACTTATTGGTGCTACATACGCTCCATCAAAGTCATTTAGTATTGGTGCAAGTACTGGTATTGAACAAGGAACAAGTAGTCCCCGGTTTGGTGCGAGCATATTGACAGGGAAAGGAAAAACATCGTTTGCTATTTTAGGAGAATTGGGTAGCGGAAAAGATAATTATTTGTATAAGGCCAACTTATTTCATAACTACTCTAACCAGTTTACGCTCGGGGTTACCGCCTGGAGGTTTCACGGCGTAGGGCCCAACTTCCGATTCAATATCCCAAAGCTCTCATCAACTATTTGGTTAATGCCGGCTTATGACTTTGAAGCAAATAAATCAAAACTTATGGTTGGTGTTAGGCTGAACATGTAGGGAGAAGAACTAAGCTCATGATAATAATGGAATACCTGTAATCAACCACAGATCACCCAAATAAGCTTGAAATCGATACCTTTGAGGCCACTAAAAAATCAAAATACTAAATTGACTAAAAAAGTATCGGACATTATTAATTGCGATTCCCCGGTAAAAGAGGCCATCTTTGAAATACAGTTATATATCAAGGCAATAGAGGAAAATGTGGCACTCTATAAAGAGAAAAGTTTTGAGAAGCGTATTGAATCTGTAGACTTTATTGAGTTTCACGTTATTGATCAGATAGAAGGGCTCCTGCGAAAAGCAGATCAACCAGATGAACTGATCGGATTGAAATACCATGCTGAAAAAATAAAGGCCGAACTGGAAAAAATTGATATTAACCTGTTTCAAAAACTTCAGGCAAATATCCGGGCAGGGGGATATACAAGAAAAGGATTCAAAAACCTGATTAATGAATACGTCGACTTTAATTTGGACGATAACCAACGCCAGGAAGAAATAGGTTATGATAACCTTGATATTTTTATCAATGGGTTATTCCCCTTTCAGGATATGCCGGAGCAGACTAAAGAGTTAGAACCTGAAATGGTGTATTATCAAAAAACACCAGCCAGGATCGTTATTGAACTTGCAGAGAAATCTCATTTCATGAATGAAGACGTTTTTTTTGATTTGGGATCAGGCTTAGGTCAGGTAGCTATTCTGATAAATCTTCTAGCCGGAATCACAGTAAAAGGTGTAGAGTTTGAGCCAGCTTTTTGCAATTATGCAAGGGATTGTGCTGCTGCGCTGAACTTATCTGATGTGACATTTATAAATACCGACGCACGTAAAGCAGACTATTCCGAAGGGACTGTATTTTTTATGTTTACGCCTTTCAGAGGTGAGATCTTGCAAGATGTTTTAGAGATTTTGAGGAAAGAATCACTGCACAGAAAAATTAAAATCATTACTTATGGGCCCTGTACTGCCCAGGTCGCCTTGCAAAGTTGGCTGAGCTCTGCAGATCCGTACAATGGTAATATTTATAAGCTGGGTGTTTTTAGCAGTTTGTAAATTTGAGGATTAGATTGGTATTAAGAATAAGCCGGCATTCAAATTCTTCCAAAATTATATCTGTAATAAATAAAATAATTAAATAATTTGCGTTATTAAGATCTTTGTCTTTACTTTGATGTGCAAAGTACTTTATATGGAAGAACAAGATTTGTATTCAGAGATCAACTCCATCAGGAATTTGATGGAGCGGTCAACAAGGTTTATCTCGCTAAGTGGGTTATCTGGTGTTTTGGCAGGTATTTACGCACTTATTGGTGCTGGCCTTGCCTACAAGCTACTATATGTAGACGCCGGAACTGATACTTATCTTGATTTTAACCATGACATCACTGTTCAGCTATTTTTTATAGCGTTAATTGTACTGGTGCTTTCCATAGCCACAGGGATATGGCTAACCATCCGCAAGGCAAAACGCAAGGGGCAAAGCGTTTGGAACCAAAGCAGCCAGTCTTTACTTAAAAGCGGTGCCCTGCCATTGCTAACCGGCGGCTGTTTTGTACTGTTGCTACTAATGCAAGGCTACTATGGCATCATAGCGCCTGGTTGCCTGATCTTTTACGGACTGGCACTGGTTGCTGCCAGCCAATACACTTTTGGCGATGTAAAATGGTTGGGGCTGTGTGATATTGGCCTGGGGCTATTGGCTACCCTGCTACCGGGATACGGCCTTTTCTTTTGGGCTTTTGGTTTTGGTGTGCTGCATATTTTATATGGCACTATTATGCACTTTAAATACGACCGTGAAAATAGCGCTAAATAATTTTGACAAGGCTTTTGAAAACCGTATACGCCTGCAAATTATGAGCGTACTGGTGGCCAATGAAAGTTACGACTTTAATTCGTTAAAGGAACTTTTAGAAGTGACCGACGGTAACCTGGCTTCACATTTAAAGGCTTTGGAGAAAGACGAATATATAACCGTGAACAAATCTTTTTTAGGCCGCAAACCTAATACCCGTTACCAGGCATCACGCACCGGTACCGAGGCTTTTAAAAAGCATTTGCAAGCTCTTGAAAATTTAATTAAGCAACAGAAAAAGTAATTTTTTTTATCCTCATACTTTGAAATGCAAAGTACTTTTAATAGCAAAATATGAAAAAAACAACCGCGTTCCTTTTACAAGATCCGCTGCAAACAGCAGGGATCATTCTTATCATTATATCAACAATTATTTTAGCAACCAACGCCCAGCTAGGCATGCGCAACGGTTTTGGCGCGTTTTTTCTCAATTTTGTAATTTCGGGCGGATATCTGCTGGCGGTGTTCATCCGCAATTTCTCTAAACACAGTTGGCGCTTTGCAGATGGTAAAATTGAGTATACCGTATTGTTGCTGGTATTGTGGTTTATAAGCGCATTTGCCCTTAACCTTGAGATGAACGTGTTTGAGAGCTCGGTTAATTGGTTGTGCGTGTGGATAGTGTTATCAGCCATAGTGGTAATACTGGCCTCGTGGTACAAATCGCTATCTAAACAGCTTAATTGCATAATTTTCTTTTTGCTTGGTACAGCCTTGCTTTTGTTTACCTACTACGCCATTTATCTAATGCCTCTTTACCTGATAAGCGTAATTGGCATCCTGGCCATAGGTATTTCCCTGCATACTTATGTTCCCATATGCTTGGCTATTGTCTCCGTTGCTTTGATCATGAGGG
Organism: Mucilaginibacter sp.; assembly: GCF_041660805.1. Lineage (GTDB taxonomy): Bacteria > Bacteroidota > Bacteroidia > Sphingobacteriales > Sphingobacteriaceae > Mucilaginibacter. Next base: position 426,613 of record NZ_JBAZVP010000002.1, read on the forward strand.
CCTCTCGCCAACACCGGGCTATCCTGCATTCGGCTTTATGTGGCTTTGTACTGCCTGTGCTATTTGCGGTTTACTATTTGGTAAGCTGGCACAGCGCCAACAACAATATTAATTTGCTCATCAACCAAAATATATTAAACGAAGCTAAGGTACCTGCATGGGTATATGTGAGCCAGCATATGGAAAAATCTGCTTTAGCTGAGCGGATATTAAAGGTAGGCCTCGTATATCATGAGGTATCAAACGGAAACATTTTTTGGGGAGGTTTTCCATCTAAGTCTTTCGATGAACCAAAACAACATGATCCACTGGTAATATTGGCCACATTGTTATTCAAAAAACCCAACCTCGACGAAAACGACCGGATAAACATACTGAAATCAATCTACAACTCGCGCCACCAGGCACAGGAGCGCTTATGGAGCGGCGATAAATTAGAAACGATCAGCGTTATCAGCAATGTGAAATTATTCCCGGAATACCGGATGGCTTATACCGAAAAAACGCTGACTATCAGGAACAACGCTATAGCAGCATGGAGCCAGCAGGAAGCCATATATACGTTCCATCTGGCCGAGGACTCAGTTGTATCCTCGCTTTCTTTGTGGATAAACGGGCACGAAGAAAAATCAAGGCTCACAACTAAAGCCAAAGCGGATTCTGCTTATCATGAAATTGTTGGTGTAGAAAGACGTGACCCATCCGTTGTGCATTGGCAGGAAGGCAACACCGTTAGCGTACGCGTGTTCCCTTGCACTCCAGATGAGAACCGCAAATTTAAAATAGGCATTACCAGTCCGTTAAGCAAACAGGGCGACAAACTGGTTTATGAAAATGCTTTCTTTGACGGCCCGGATGCTACCGGCGCTTTGGAGACCATGCAGATCACTTACGCCGGCGAAGCCAAGGGACTGCTGCTGCCACCGGTATTTAAACAGGTAACACCGGGCGTTTACCGTGCTGATAGAACATACGCCCCCGATTGGAATATAACCTGCAAAGCACCGGCACTGGCCGCTGCAACATTCAGTTTTGCTGACACTACTTACCAGGTAAAAAACTACGATAAAAAATATGAATCTTTTACTCCGGATAAAATTTATCTGGATTTAAACAGCTCATGGACAAAAGCGGAATTTGACCAGGTTTGGACAAAAGTGAGCAATAAACCGGTTTATGTTTTTGCAGATAAGCTGATACAGCTTAACAAAGGTAACCGCGAAGAGATTTACGGGCTGATGACTCTACAAAACTTCAGCCTGTTCCCGGTAAATGAAATAGCCGAGCCGGAAAAGGCTTTATTGATATCAAAAAGCACCATTAGCGCGCCAAACCTAAACGATCTTAATGGCAGCGATTTTTCTACAGAACTTACCGGTTATTTAAAAACACCTAAGCATATCAGGTTTTACAACATTGGGCAGGAGCTTACGCCTTACTTAAAAGCATTGAAAGAATTCCGGGTGTTAAATTACGCTGATGGCAGTACCGGTGAATTAGCCGGATTGTTACACAGGCACCAGTTTATACAAAACCAGGAGAACAACAAGACGGTGGTAATTGAAAACGCCGGGTTGTTGATCCAAAAAGTTGCCAGTCGGCCTGCACAAAACGCGCCCGACCATTTATTACGCCTGTTTGCTTATAATGATATTATGAAAAAAGTAGGTGCTGATTTCTTTAAAAAGGACTACTTGCACCCCGGTATTATTGCCGAAGCCGAGCAAGCTTATATTGTATCGCCCGTATCCAGCGCAATAGTGCTCGAAACACAAAAAGATTACGAGCGATTTGGCATCAACGAAAATAAAAACAGCCTCAAAAACGCTTCCATGAAATCATCAGGCGCCGTACCCGAGCCGCATGAATGGGCACTGTTCTTAATGGCCTTATCTATTGCCCTTTACATTATGTATAATAAAAAGTTTGCACATCAAACCGCTTAATATGTTTACTATCAGTATAAAAAAGCCGTCCCTTCCGTACTTAACCATTGGGTTTGCGCTGGTATATTTAACTATGGCAGTTGGGTTTATTCCAGGCTTTATGCGGTGGGATGCCAACCTGTATACAGGCGTTTTACTGGCGCCATTTATATGCACCGTAAACAGTAAACAACTTTCATTAAGATACCTGTTGCCTGCCATTGTGATGTTAGCATTAGCCGTAATGCTGCCCGTTAACACAATGTACTTTATAGCAATGGTATTTACATTGCTCTTGCTTATCGAAAACTGTTTAGGCAAGGTGAGCCATGCAACCTTATTCCTGTTGTTTTTAGTATCGCCGGTTTTTAAATACCTTATCCTTTTTGTTGATTTCCCAGTGAGGCTGTGGCTTACCGGAAAGGTGGTTGCACTGCTAAATTTAATTGGAATGCAGGCAATTGCATCAGGTAATATCATTGTTATTGGCAAATTTGAGTTCTCGGTAGATCCGGCCTGTGCAGGTTTAAATATGCTGATCATGTCGCTCATCGTTTGCCTTTTTGTACTGATGCATTATCAGAAGCAAACAGGCAGGCAACTACCATTTTTATGGATGGCAGGCTTATTTATGTTTACCATAGCCCTGAATATTATTAGTAACTATTTCAGGATTCTCCTGCTGGTGCTGTTTAAAATAATGCCCGGCACTTTCTTTCATGATTTTGTGGGGATAGCCTGTTTAAGCATTTATGTAATAGTGCCGCTAATAACAGGAGGGAAACCTTTTCTAAATCGCTTTGGTATGATCAAAGCAAGCGCCGGGTTGGCCGGCATTGGTCCCCAGTATACAGTGAGGTATCCACTCTTACATGGTGCGTTGCTTATCACTCTGATATTTGTAGCCACCCATATAATCAATGCCGATACGCTTATAAGCACAAAAAACACCATCCATCTGCCGGGTTTCAGCAATCAGCGGTTAGAAAGTGGCATTCTTAAATTTGAAAATAAGGAAGCGCTTATTTATATCAAGCCTGCTGCCTTTTACATTCCCGGGCACGACCCAAAGATCTGCTGGACGGGCAGCGGCTACGAATTTAAAAACATCCGGAAAGAAAGGCTGGGCAACCATGAATTGTACACGGCTTTACTCCAAAAAAATAACGACAAAATTTATGCCGCCTGGTGGTTTGATAATGGCCGGCTTAAAACCATCGATCAAATTAAGTGGCGATGGAACGCTGCAAAAGGAAACGGCCCGTTTTATCTCGTAAATGTTAACGCGGCCAACCAGCAAAGTTTACAAAAACAGATAAGCCGCTTGTTCGCCAACAGCAGCTATCTTAAATAATGAATATAATAATTAACTATTTAAGCAATATGAAACCAAACCTTGAAAGTCGCACAAAGCAACACATTAAAATATACATCTGGATAATGATCATTGGGCTGGCATTAAGCGGCCTCACAGCCTTCGCGCTGGAGACGGAGTTACAATGGCTAAACGAACACAACAATGTATACCCCGATGCGTTGGTCAACTGGTTACAAACTATATATGGGGCTATAAAAACAACTAATCAGCATTTTCCCTACTTAAGTTATGGTACAGATTGGCTGGCCTTTGCGCACCTGATGCTGGCAATATTGTTTATTGGCCCGCTTAAAAACCCTGTTAAAAACATTTGGGTAATTGAGTTTGGCATAATAGCCTGCGTCCTTATTATCCCCTTAGCATTTATAGCGGGCAGCATTCGTGAAATACCCATATTTTGGCGACTGATAGATTGTTCTTTCGGAGTTATAGGCGTTATGCCGCTGGCCATTTGTTACAGGGATATTAACCTGCTTAAAACCATCAAACCCACATCACTATAACCGTATGCTTAAATTTAACAGAACATATTTTATTTTATCAGTGGTATTGCTGGCAATAGAGATCATTATTGCGTTATATGCACATGATGCCTATATACGGCCGTTTGTAGGTGATTTTTTTGTGGTGATGTTGATCTATTGCTTTATAAGAAGTTTTGCCGGTTACAATGTAAACCGCACTTTGATTGGTGTGCTTTTGTTTGCCTATGTATTGGAGGTATTGCAGTACTTTCATATTGTTAACCTGTTGGGGTTGCAGGATGTGGCAGCGGCGCGTGTTATAATAGGCACGTATTTCGCTTGGACTGACATGCTGATGTACACATTAGGCGTACTGCTGGTATGGCTAATAGAAAGGAGATTGAAACGGGTATGAAATATTTTGTTGATGAACATTCAATTGTGCGGAAGATATGGGGCAAAGCCGATACCGTACTGTTTATTTTTGCCGGTGCTGCTGCCGAATTCGCGCTTAACAAAGCAGTAGACTGGCTGTACTTTACGGGGAAATTGCCGGCTGATCCGCTGGGGCGGTTGTTTTCGACCGTTACTTATGCGCACAAGATACTGTTCTCTACCTATGATGATGCGAATGCAGCAATTGATCAGATAACCGCGATACACAAACAAGTAGAAACTGCACGTGGCAGCCAAATACCCGACTGGGCCTACCGCGATGTTCTGTTTATGCTGATAGACTATTCCATCCGATCATACGAGTTGCTGGAACGAAAATTAACTACTGTAGAGAAGAGCGAAATATTTAATGTTTTTTATAATGTAGGGGCCCGCATGGGCCTTAAAGACCTGCCTATAGGTTACCAGGCATGGGTAACAATGCGCAGCGAACATCTGCAGCAAAACATGGAGTACAGCGGCCTTACCCGCAATCTGTTTAAACAATACCGCAAACACCTGGGCAGCCCGCGGTATTGGCTGTTAAAAAAAGTGCAGGCGTTGGTTGTCCCCGCCAGGGTAAAACAATTGTTGCGATTGAAGGATGGGAACATCCTTAGGCCAATTCTTTTCATTTATAAACTAACGGGAGTAATAAACCTGCAACATATATTAAGAGATACGTTATTACCACAAAAGTACAAAGCACAGATACAGGCGTTGGATAGTGAATGATCAACCAAATTATAATGAAGAGTTGAGGGAACTATAATGACAACAGCAAGCAATCAAAAAATCAGCAATAAACACGCAAATACCAAGTACTTGCGTGTTTTTATTTTAAAGATTACCCACGGGAGTAATAAACATCCTGATTAAGCTAAGGACATTCCGCCATCCATTAAAATTTCTGCCCCGGTAATAAAGCCGGCAATATCGCTACAAAAGTAAGCCACCATTTTAGCAACATCATGTGTAGTACCCATTTTTCTTAAAGGGATTCTATTTATAAGGGTAGATTTGATTGTGTTTAAAGTTGCTTCGTCAAGCCCTGCCTTATTCATTATTTCGGTTTCAGTTGGCCCCGGGCTTACTGCATTTACCCTTATATGGCGCGGCGCCAGTTCTAATGCTGCTATTTTCATAATAGAATTTAATGCTGCTTTACTTGATGAATATATAGATGACCCCGTATAGTTTGTACTTGCAGTATTTGATGATAGGAAAACTACCGAAGCACCATCTTTTAACAAGGGAATAAATTTGCTTAGCGTAAAATAAGCGCCTTTGAAGTTTATAGCCATCACCTCGTCAAAAAGTTTTTCCGGCGCATCTTCAATATTCGACAGGCCAACTATTCCGGCATTAATGAACAGGATATCAATTTTTCCGAATTGTTCCCCTACCGTTGCGGCCAGGTTTTCAATAGCGGTAACGCTCGCCTGATCTGCAACTATTCCGGTTACGCCTAATTCTGAGGCAGCCTTTTCAATGGCCTCTGTTCTGCGCCCGGTAATAATAACTGTTGCACCCTGCTCTTTTAATTCTTTTGCTGTTGCATAGCCAATGCCACTGTTGCCGCCCGTTATAAGGGCTATTTTGTTTTGTAAATTATTCATTGAAAAATTATTTAATTATGATGGCAAATGTATGAGCTATTTGGTATAATTTTGTTACCAGTATCATAGAGTATACCAACATGGAAGATGACATTAGATTAGAAAAAGCCAGGGAAATTTTATCTACTCCCCGCAATCAAAAGGAAGAAGTGCAAGCATTGCAAGATACTATTTATGTAATTGGCGGGAAATGGAAGCTGCCGATCATTAATTCATTGTGTAATGGCAATAAGCGGTTTAGGGATATTCAAAGAAGCATCCCCGGTATAACTACACGGATGCTTTCGCGCGAATTAAAGGAAATGGAAGCTAACCAATTGCTTAAGCGTACCGTGATTCCGGATACACCTGTAATGGTAGAATATACCGTTACCAATTATTGCTACACCTTTGGAGATATTATTTTAGAAATGATTAAATGGGGTAAGCAGCACCGGGAGATGATCAGAACAAAACGATCTGAGAACAAATAATTATAACGGGAAAAGTGTAATAGGTAACACCTTTCCCGTTTGTAAATTAATATGGTTTAATTTAAATGAATGCTGTTGATTCCTTTTTCTAACGCGGTATCTTGTATTCCGGGTATTGAAGTGCCCTCTACCCTTACTACGGTAATGTCTGACATGCCAATAAAGCTTAACATATGTTTTAAATAAGGCTCAGCAAAGTCGAATGGTTTCATTGGCCCATCTGAATAAACTCCGCCTGATGATAGCGCTATGTATACTTTTTTACCCTTGATCAATCCTTCAGGGCCATTTCCATCGTATTTAAATGTAACACCTGCCCTAACAATATGATCTATCCACGCTTTTAATGTAGAGTGGATACTGAAATTATATAAAGGGGCGCCAATTACAATTATATCAGCATCCAGTATCTCTTGTATTGATTCTTCTGAATGTTTAATGGCAACTAAATTTGCAGGGGTCCTGTTTTCTGCCGGGGTATAAAAGGAAGCAAGATGTGCTTCTTCCAGATGTGGGAATTGTTTGTTTACCAGATTGTTTTCGGTTACTGTACTGCCAGGATTAGCAGCCTGGATCTTTTCAATAATAGCATTCCCTAATTTAATACTTAAAGATGCCTCACCGCGAGGACTTGAAATGATATGAAGGATCTTTTTCATCGTTTTTATATTTTATTTATTAGCCAAATCTATGTACATTTGGTTATAAAATATTAGTAGTATACAAAAGGTTAGCGGTAACCTTTTGTATAGCTTTCTGTAAATCAATGCATTATGGATACCGAGGTTTTAATTTCAAGTGAGGAGTGTACCGGGGCACTTAATTCTATAGGTGATGCGCTGTATGTAATTGGCGGCAAATGGAAGTTGCGGGTAATTGTAGCCCTGCGCGAAGGCAATACGCGGTTTAATGAGATACAGCGTGCAGTAGACGGGATCTCGGCACGTGTATTATCAAGCGAATTAAAGGAGCTTGAACTGAATGGTTTTTTAAAACGAATTGTGCATAACCAAACACCCGTGGTAGTAGAATATGAAGTTACCGATTATGCAGCTACCCTTGGCGATGTGCTAACCGCTTTGGCCGATTGGGGAGCCATGCACCGCGCCAAGCTTAAAAGAGAGAGGTAAAGCAAGTTAAGCATTGGGCATTAGTTGTGTTTTAACCAATATACTTCCTAACTTCACGGCATACTATGCCCAACAACACAAAGCCTGCCAGCGAAGAAAAAACCACCATGCATCCGCGCAATGCGCACCGGAACAGGTATGATTTCCCGTCGTTGATTAAAACCCTGCCAGAGCTGGGCGCGTTTGTGTCCCTTAATCAGTTTAATGACCTCTCTGTAGATTTTAAAGATCCGGAGGCTGTAAAAACGCTTAATAAAGCTTTATTAAAGCAGTTTTACGGTTTAGATCACTGGGATATCCCCGAAGGCTTTTTATGTCCGCCCATCCCCGGCAGGGCAGATTATATCCATTACATAGCCGACCTATTGGCCGATTGTAACGGCGGCATTATCCCCACAGGGAAATCAGTTAAAGTACTGGATATTGGCGTTGGTGCTAATTGCATTTATCCTATAATTGGGAATAAAGCCTATGGCTGGAGTTTTACAGGCGCGGAGGTTGATCATATTGCCGTGCGCTCAGCTAAAAATATTGCAGAGGCAAATAACCTGTCAAAACTGATCGAGATCCGTAAGCAAACTTCATCTGCTGATATTTTTAATGGAATTATAAAACCCGGCGAACTGTTTGACCTCACCATGTGTAACCCGCCTTTCCATGCTTCGTTAAAAGAAGCCGCTGAGGGTACAGAACGCAAGTGGAAAAATCTGGGTGCTAAAGAAAACGCTCAACTCAACTTTGGCGGCCAAAACACCGAGCTATGGTGCGAGGGAGGCGAAGAGCGTTTCCTGAATAGGATGATAAGTGAAAGCGCGCAGTTTAAAACATCATGTTTTTGGTACTCGTCTTTAATATCCAAAAAAACCACACTCCCCGCCTGTTATAAAAACCTGGAATATTTTGGCGCTAAGGATATAAAAACTATCCCCATGGCGCAGGGCCAAAAATCAAGCCGCATTTTGGCATGGACCTACCTTAATAAATCACAGCAGGAAGAGTGGCAATTAAAACGTTGGAAAAAGTAATGTAAAGGAGTGTTCCGCTCCGTTCCGCTAAAAGCGGAACAGAGCGGAACACTCCCGGAACAAAACTGACTTTTCCAGAAAATATCTTAACTTCTGTCCCAAAATGCAGGCGGCTCAAAGCCCAGGGCACGCAGGTAAACATAACCCTGGCCACGGTGATGTATCTCGTTCTCAATAAAATAAAGAATAGTGTCAAGAACCGTGTTTTCATACATCCCAAAAGCCATTACAATATCATGGAAATGAGCTACCGGGATCTGTGCCCAAAAATTATCTATTTGCTCAGTCACCTCGTCCCAGGCTTCTAAGAGTTCTTGTTTTGAGGTGATATTAGCCTCACTATTAAAATGATCAAGTAATGGAGTTGTTTCCCATTTGCCGGTAGCTATACCGTTCATTCCGGCGCTTGCAAGGCCTATCATTTCTTTAACCAGCTCATCATATGGGCGCATCCCGCCTATTGAAAATGAAAATAATTCTTTCTCGGGGAAAGCAACTAAAACTTTGCGGCTTAGTTTACGGTGTACCTGCCAGTGCTGTAAAAGCGATGCCGGGGTAATTAAAGCTATTGACTCTTCCTGTGTGGTTGCTGTGTTGTTTGTCATGATTGATAGTTTTAATGTTTGTTATGCAAATAAACTATGGGGTAATGACAACAGTATGTCAGGAGCAAATGGTGCATTGAAAATAAAAACACACCGTTTATCTACATTAGGTGGAAGGTTTGGGTTTGCCTAAAGCTATAATTAGGATTGTGTTAAGAAAATATAAATATCATGTTAAGAAAACCCTCATTAATTAAAATAGGCATGTTACTTGTGGTGATAAATACATGGAGATCAATTATTTCATAGTTGGCGTGATATTACTGCTGTTGCTGGCATTAGTAATATGGATGGTTTTGCGCAATCTGAAAGATAAAAAGGATTTTGAACAGGACAATATAAATTCATCCCTGGTAGATTCCCCTGACCCGGAGAAGGAATAAACTATTCCAGTTAGCGCTTATTCAGCCAAAAACTCATTTACCATAGCTACAAAAAGGTCTGGTATTTTGCTTTCGGGCTTGGGAGTAAATGCTTCGCCCATGTAGCTTCCATGTGTGCCCGGCAGTATGGCTAACCGGCCATGCGGAAAAAGTCGGCTCATTGCTGCGGCGTGTTCTGGCGTGGGCAGGTCACGGTCGCCAATTACAACCAATGTGGGGGATTGTATCGAGCGAAGCTGATCATCCGTCCACCCTTTAAAAGTGAGCATTCGCTGTACATCTTTATTAAACATATTCATTAACCCTTCCTGTGTACCAATTTTCAGGTACTCATCTTTATAAACCTGCGGCATATCGCTGAATTTTGGGTTTTCAAAACCTTTCCAAAACCCCGCGGGTACGGCGTCTCTTTTATAAAATGCAGATGCTATAATAAGTTTGCGAACTTTATCCGGATGGCGTAAACCCAGCTCCAGGCAGGTTTGGCCACCGTTGCTAAAACCTAATATATCTGCTTTGGGTATGTTTAATTGGCTTAACAGTTGGGCAACATCATCAGCATCCTGGATAAAAGTTTCGGGAGCGTCCCTGTCGCCTGTGTGGCCATGCGCCTGCAGCTCAACGGCAATAACTTTATGTGTTTTGGCAAAAAGAGGTAATACTCTGCTAAAATTGGTTTTAATGGTCGATCCCCCTCCATGTATCAACACCAGCGGGCTGCCTTCCCCATGTATCTCATAGTACATTTTTATGCCATTAACGTTGGCGTAGTTGCCTGTTGTTTGGCCTTGCAATGTGTTAGTTGCCATCATCAATATTATATTAAAGATCAATAATTTAATAGTTCTCATTACTATGTTAAGCTTAACGCCCTACGCCGCTACCCCGCTCTTGCTATATTTATTCCGGTATTCTACAGGAGATAATCCGGTTATCTTTTTAAATATCATCCTAAAGGCTTTGGTGTCGGTATAACCAACATTATACATTACCTCGTTTACGTTTTCGCGAACGGTTTCCAGGCTCATTTTTGCGGCCTCTATGCGTACGCGTTGCATATATTCAACCACCGTATTTGAGGTGGCTTTTTTAAAGCGGCGCTCCAGGTGCCGGCGGCTCAGGGCCAGCATTGATGCCAGTCCGTCAACCGTAATTTTATCAGGATAATTGTGCTCAATAAAGTCCTGCGCTTTTTTAATTACGGTATCCTCATGGTCCTTTTGCCCGTGAAAAATAATAAACAGCGATTGGCTATTACGCCCAATGTCTATCTCAAATACTTTTGATGAGATAATGGCAGCATCCCTGCCGGCAAATTTTTCAACCAGGTACAGGAGCAGGTTAAGTGATGAGTAGGCACCACCGCTGGTATAAATACCTCCCTCGTCTGTAATGATCTTGTAGGGCATCAGGTTCACATCCGGGAACATCTTCCTGAATTCATCTGCCATCAGCCAGTGCGTGGTGCAGCTTCGGCCCTTTAGCAACCCGGTAGAGGCCAATATAAAAGCCCCGATGCAAAGCGAAACAACTTCGGCGCCGGTTTTATATTGTTTAATTATCCAGGGGAAAAAACCGCTATTAGCGGCTATCACCTTATTCATATCGCCGTGCACTGCAGGTATAATGATCAGGTCGGTTTTAAATGAGTCTTGCAGCGTAAAGTCGGGTTTAATAGTGAACAGGCCGCTACTTAAAGTGGTTTCATTATTTAAACCCACCAGCTGTATTTTAAACAACGGTGCTTTATTCATCCTATCTAACGCCTCGTTCACTTTTGTGAACATTTTATGAGCAGCCTCAATGTTACTCAAGCTGGTTTCGCCCTCAGGGATAAGTATTGATATGTGTTTCATATTTCAAATGTAAAGCGGAATGCCGTCGCAATCAACCCCTTAGATTGTCGTAATTGCACCCCTTTAAATATACCAAAGCAATGCACCTTTGTAATGCAGCTATTTTAAAAATGGACATTAATTACAACAATATAAAATTTATGCGCCGTATTATTTTATTTAATATGATAACGCTTGATAGCCGCTTTGAAGGCCCTAACGGCGAAATAGACTGGCATAATACTGATAAGGAGTTTAGTCAATTTGCTGTCGAACAATTGGAAACGGTAGATACCCTTTTATTTGGCCGCAAAACCTATCAGCTAATGGAAAGTTTTTGGCCAACCGAACAAGCTAAACAACAGTCGCCGGTTATAGCGGGATTAATGAATAATGCAGAAAAGATAGTTTGCTCTAAAACGTTAACCCGTGTTGATTGGGACAACAGCCGTTTAATTACAAATATTAAGGGGGAGCTACCGGGCCTTAAAAATAAGCAGGGAAAAGACATTATGATATTTGGCAGCGCCGATCTTTCAAAAACGCTGATTAAGCTTGGGTTGATAGACGAGATAAGGTTGATGCTAAACCCGGTTGTGCTGGGCAAAGGCAAGCCATTTTTTAGAGGAATAAAAGGACAGCTAAACTTGCAGTTGCTTAAAGTGAGATTGTTTAACTCGGGCAATATATTATTGTATTACAAGCCATTATATAAGTAAAGGATGATTGAGGTTTTTAAGACAGATGTGAAGGGAATAAGGAGGGCAAGAAAACTGATGGTTTTGCTTTTGGAATATTACCCTGTATGCCGCATTAACTTTGACCTGGAAGATTGTGATAAAGTTTTACGTGTTGAAGGGACAGACTTTTGTGCAAACCATATTATAGAATTGCTTAAATTGAATGGACATAATTGTGAGATATTAAATTAACAGATTGTAAACCAAAAAAATAGGAATCATGTCAAAAATTAATGCTTACATCAACTTTAAAAATAACTGCCGGGAGGCCATGACTTTTTACCAGGAATGCCTGGGTGGCGAATTAACAATGCAGGTTGTTAAAGAGTCGCCCATGAAGGATATGTTTCCGCCGCATCTGCAGGATTCAATTTTACATGCCGATTTAACCAAAGGCGACCTTACCCTGCTGGGATCTGATATGCCTAATGATACGAAGGGAGATGATGGGCCTGTTTCACTAATGCTGGCATGTGATACTAAGGCCGAATTACTTAGCACTTTTGATAAGCTGGGCAAAGGTGGCAAAGTAGTGCACCCGGTAGAAACTTTTTTTGCCGGTACAATGGGGAACTTTATTGATAAATTTGGGATGAGGTGGGGTGTGTTTTCAGAAGAAAAATAATTAATTTAACAACATAAAACCTAACCTTATCATGAGTCCTAAAACCATAAAAATAACCTATTGGATACTCACCGTTGTGTTTGCATTATTTATGCTGATGGATGGCGGCGCCGGTGTAGTCAAAGAAAAAACCGGCCAGGAGGTAATGAAACATCTGGGCTACCCAATTTACATAATGGTGATAACCGGCGCATTTAAGATACTGGGTGCAATTGCCATATTGCAAAATAAGTATAAAACCATTAAAGAGTGGGCTTTTGCGGGCTTTGCCATTAATTTTATAGGTGCTTTTGCATCAAGGGCATTTGTAGGCGACCCGATTGGGTTGTTAGTGCTGCCTTTGGTAATGCTGACCATAATATTTGTTGTTTATTATTTCTGGAAAAAATTCGAAACCATAAAAACCATATAAAATGGATACTGTATTAACCATACTGGGGATACTTGCAGGCATTATTATAGTGCTGCTTGTATTAGCTTTAATTGCACCCAAAGCCTATACCATACAGCGCAGCATTATTATCAACAAACCCCGGCAGCAGGTTTTTGAATATGTTAAGTACCTGCGCAATCAAGACAATTACAGCAAATGGGTAATGACCGACCCTAATAAACGCATGACCTACCGCGGTACAGACGGTACCGTAGGCTATGCCAGCGCATGGGACAGCGATGTTAAACAAGCGGGTAAGGGAGAGCAAACTATCGAAAATATAGTTGAAGGCGAAAGAATAGACATCCGCGTGGTTTTTATAAAACCATTTGCCGGTGTGGCCGATACCTATATAGCTACACAAACGGTTACAGATGATACTACTTCCGTAAAATGGTCATTTGATAGTAAGATGCCTTATCCTATGAACCTGATGCTGCTTTTTATGAATATGGATAAAATGCTTGGCGCCGATATGGAAGAAAGCCTTGATAATTTAAAACGGGTATTAGAAAAACAATAATTTACTTTAAATTTAATCACACAAAAACTAAAACCAATATTATGAAAATCACAATGATTATTGTTCGCACGCTTATGGGGCTTATGTTTTTATTTGCATCAGTAGTGGTGCTTTTTAAAATAGATATGGGTAAAATGCCCGAAATGAGTGAAGCTAATAAAACATTTATGGCAGGGGTAATGGCATCCGGCTATTTAATGACCTTTATTAAGGTTACTGAACTGGTTTGTGCAATAGCCTTTTTAACAGGTAGGTTTGTTACACTTGCTACTATAGTAATTTTTCCAATTACCATTAACATTCTTTTATCACACATTTTCATGGCACCCAGCGGAATACCTACTGCGGCATTGCTTTTAATTGGCAATTTATTTCTGGCGTATTACTATCGTAAAAACTATGAAACGCTTTTCGCTGTAAAATAAAATAAATAAAAAAGCCGCATCGTATATGATGCGGCTTTTTTATTTAATTGCCTTTGTAAACTATTTTGCCCTTTTATTTAATTCTTCTATCGGCATAGTAACCATACGCCCTACCGGTTGTTTGCCCCTGTAGGTGATCACCCTTAATTGGGTAGCATCAATAGGCACGGTAAGTATACTGGTGTATTTTGGATAGAAATTGTCGGGATAAGAGTTATCAAAACTGTAATAAATATCCAGCCCTTGTACCTCTGTGGTAAGTTCAACATTTAATTTTTTATCGGCGGCGCGTGTTGCTTTAAATATAGGGTCATATACGCTTGGCGCGTATTTTATCTCGGCCTCATTAAACCTTTCAAAGTGTTTCTCAACCTTAGCAAAAAAAGTGTTAAAGTTCTTTTTCTCTTTAGGCGACCATACCGATTCTGCCAGTGCAAAGCCGCGCGGCCAGGTCATGTACTCCGCCTGGCGAATGTTGTAAACCTGTTCTGTCCATAAGTTTGCCTGTCCACCCTTTATGTATTTTGCAACAGCGCCTTCAGGTACCGGCTCAAACTCGTAAGTTTTACTCAGGCGAAGAGTGGCATATACATGCGGCTCCATTACCCTGTCGCTTTGCATATAATCAAGGTAAGTGAATGTAGTAGGGCTCATTACCACATCATGATTTTGCTGGGTGGCTTCTATGCCGCCTTTAACACCCCTCCAACTCATTAATGCAGCATTAGGGCCAATACCACCTTCCAGGATCTCATCCCAACCCATGAATTTTTTGCCTTTAGATTCTACTATTTTTTCTACGCGTTTCTCAAAATAGCTTTGTACCTCTTCCATCGTTTTAAGGTTTTCTTTGGCCATCAACGCTTTTACCTCGGCACTTTGCTCCCAGAAATTTTTTGCGCATTCGTCTCCCCCCATATGCATATAGGCAAACGGAAACAGTTGCGCCACTTCGCCAATTACCTTATCCAAAAACTGGTAGGTATATTCGCCGGCAGGGTTCAAAGTATTATCTACCAATGCCGGGTGGCCCGGTAACGACCAGTCCATTATCCGCTCGCCCGAGCGTACCACATATTTATCTGCACCTGCCGTAGCCGATAGTTGTGGGTAAGAAACAACAGCTGCAAGGCTATGGCCGGGTACATCAACCTCGGGCATAATATTTACAAACCTTTCCTGCGCATATTTTACCAGCTCGCGGATATCATCCTGTGTATAAAAACCACCGTAATCGCGTGGCTCATCTGCCGTAGGCGGTATAAAGTTGCCAAATTCACCTTCTCTTTTAACATTGTAAGCGCCAACAGTAGTTAATTTAGGTAAGCTCTTTATTTCTATCCGCCAGCCTTCATCATCAGTTAAATGCAAGTGCAGCAGATTAAGTTTATATCGTGCCATATTATCAATATAGCTCATTACTTCTTTTTTGGTAAAAAAGTGGCGCGCTACATCAAACATCAAACCTCTCCATTCAAATCTTGGATAGTCGGTTATATCAACCACAGGTACGGTCCATTTTACATTTTTAGCTACAGCTTTACCTTCTATTTCTTTTGGCAATAGTTGCAGCAACGTTTGCACGCCATAATATAAACCTGCGGGTTCATTGGCGGTTATAGTGATGCCTTTTGGCTTAACTGATAAATAATACCCTTCTTTGCCAATAATTGCATCGGTTTTTTTAGCTATGATCAGCTTTATAGCAGCAGATGGAGCAGTCTTTTTTACATTGATGATCTTACCTGTAGCCGTTGAGAATCTCTTCTTGATCAGGTCCAGTACCGGAGTGATGCCCTCTTGGGTGCCTGACTGTATGGTGATGGTTTTTGGTAACAGATAACGGCCTGTGTGTGTTGTGATTTTTACAGGTTCGGGAATAATAGCGATACCTGTATTTGCCTGCTGACCGAATGCTAAAGCCGAAATAAGGCACGAGCACACTAATAAGGATAATTTTTTCATTTAAAGCGTTTGATGGTTTACAAAAGGGGCTTAAGCATGCAATTTATAACTTTTTAAATAATATTAAAAAGTTATTTATACATATATATTCAGGTATGTAAATACCTGAATATTAATATCAATAAAAATATTTTCATTTTGGTTTTTTTGTTAAATTGCCTTCATAAACCTCAATTGCACCTGCAATTCAAAACTAAATTATTAAAAGTTTAACTAACTAAAAAACCATGTCGACCGATCGTAGGAAATTTTTAAAACACCTGGGCACTTCAGTTTTACTGACCTCTGCCTCGCTAACCAGCTTAGCAGCTAAAGAAGAAAACGAAATAAGGACACTGCGTGCCGAAAAAAGGATCACTCCGAACGATAAGATCCGGATTGCCACTATAGGTATGGGAATTATGGGATTTAATGATACCCGCGCCGCCTTAAGTGTGCCGGGAGTTGAGCTGGTAGGTGTGTGCGATTTGTACAAAGGCCGGTTGGACAGGGCCAAAGAGGTTTACGGCGCTAACCTGTATACTACTATGGATTATCGCGAAATATTGGAACGTAAAGATGTTGATGCAGTAATAATTGCTACCAGTGATAACTGGCACAGCCAGGTTGCTATTGATGCTATGCATAAAGGTAAAGCGGTATACAGCGAAAAGCCAATGGTGCACAAAATAAGCCAGGGCCTTGCCGAAATAAAAGTGCAAAAAGATACCAGGATGGTTTTCCAGGTGGGCAGCCAAAGGGTGAGCAGTATTGCTTACAAAAAAGCTAAAGAAATGTATGAATCCGGCGCTATTGGTAAAATCAACTCTATTGAAGCATCTTTTAACCGCCAGGATGCCTTGGGGGCATGGCAATATACCATCCCGTTTGATCAATCTGTACAAACGGTAGACTGGGCCCGTTTCCAGTCTAACGTTAAAGTGAAGCATGATTATGATAAGAACCGGTTTTTCCGTTGGAGGAATTATCGGGAATATGGTACAGGTGTTGCCGGAGATTTATTTGTGCATTTGTTGAGTGGTATTCATTTTATAACCAGCTCAAAAGGCCCGGAAAGGATTTATTCAATAGGCGATATTGCCTACTGGAAAGATGGCCGCAACGTACCCGATGTGATGAGTGCCGTGATCCATTATGGCGAGACTAAGGAGCACCCGGCTTTTCAGGTAACATTACGCGTTAACTTTATTAGCGGCGAGGGTGACCACAGCACAACCAAGATAGTTGGCTCTGAAGGGGTGATGGATCTGGATGGTGATAATAGCTTCACAATACGCAAAAACAAAATGGCAGAAGCGCCAAGCATTGGCGGCTGGGATTCGTTATATACATATACAGAGGCCCAGCAAAAGGCTTTGATGGATGATTATAACAAGCATTATACAGATGCCCAAAAAACAAGGCCACGGTTCCAGGATATCACTTATCGTGCGCCGGAAGGCTATAACGCATCAAACGAGCACTTTGCCAACTTTATGGATGCCATACGTAATGGCACACCGGTTGTTGAAGACGCGGAATTTGGTTTTAGGGCCGCCGCACCGGCGCTGCTTTGTAATGATAGTTATTTTAGCAACCGCCTTATTAAATGGGACCCGGTTAATATGAAAGTTGTATAACCTTAAATGGGTTTATTTTTTTCAGACAGCCATAGGCATAAAGCTTGTGGCTGTTTTTTTATCTCAAAATGGTGACAGAGCCAGACAGGGGCTTCTTGCCGGTTTTGGTATCTATAACATAGTAATAAGTACCGGCAGCTAAATTACTGCCATTATAAACACCATCCCAGGGTTTACTGTAACCAATGGATTGGTATATTAACTTACCATACCTGGTATAAATTAAAACGCTGCAGGTTGGGTAGCTTTGCAGAACAGGCAGGTTCCAAAAATCATTAATACCATCACCGTTAGGGGTAAATGTATTGGTAATGGTTATAGCACATTCGGCTTCTGTTTTAACCTGCGCAATAAAGGTGTTAGACTGGACGATAGGGTTTATTACACATCCACCCCCGCTAATTACTGTACAGGTTACTAAATCGCCATTATTTAGTGTGGTACTCTCAAATATTGGGTTATTTGCACCCGAAATTGCATTATTTACCTGCCATTGATAAGTGGGGTTTTGGCCGGCCTGTATATTGGTAGTGGTTGCAGTAAACCTGATAAGGCTCCCGGGGCAAATGGCTTCTGTAGTTGACGGTGCAATTGAAATAGTTGGATTTACCGCAGGATGAACGGTTATTATGTTTGCCTGATTTGACGTGGCCGATACCGGTGCGCAGCCATCATTATTAGTAACAATACAGGTAATTTTATCTCCCGTTGCCAGTGTAGTGGTTGTATATTCTGCACCTCCTGAAAATACAGTTATTCCATTTACCTGCCACTGATAAGTTGGGTTTGTTCCTGCGTTTGTTACCACAGCATTAAACGTAATGGGAAGCCCGTCACATGAATCAAGGTTTTCCGGGGTTATTTTTATTGTTGGCGGCGATGCTGAATTGGGCGTAACCTTAAATGACACGGTTGCCCTGTCATTCACACTCAGGTCATCATTTGCAGTTAAAGTAACCGTTACCGGTACGCCTATGGCCATAGGTGTACCAGCTGCCGGCGATTGGGTTACAGTTACATTAGGCGTGCAATAGCTTATAGCATTTGCAGTCGCCGTGTAATCTGGCATAACAGCAACGCATGATGGTGATACCGGAATGATTACATCATCATGAGCAGCAATTTTAATAGGGCTGGTAACAGTAACAGGGATATCTACAACCCTGGCATTACTAACGCTGGTATTATCAACGTATCCCGAAGTACCATTGGCAGCAATTGTAGTTACCACCCCGGCAGGTGTAACTTTTCTTATCAGGTGATTATAAGAATCGGCAACGTAAATATTATCGTTAGGGTCTATGGTTATGCTTTGCGGGGTATTAAACTTTGCTGCAGTGCCGGTGCCGTCTGCAAAACCAACATCACTGCCGGCAAAGGTGGCAATATTCCAATTAGGATTATTGGGATCATTAGAAGTATTTGGAGTGAATTTATAAATGAGGTGTGTGGTTGATGATGCAAAAACAGTGCCGTGGCTATCAATAGCTATTCCGGTAAAACGCATCACAAAGTCCCGTGTCCGGTATAGGGTAGTAACTACACCGGCAGGTGTTACCTTACGGATAGACCGGATATCTTTATTATCAGAGCTGCAAACATACAGGTCGCCGTTTTTATCAAATGCCATGGCTCTTATCCCGCTAAAACCAGCTGCTGTCCCTACTCCATCATTGTTAGGCAGGTTGTTGGCTACAAAACTGCCTGCAAAAGGTGTTACTGTGAGCCCATCGGGGCTTATTTTAACAATACGGGTATCATAGGCTAAATAAATGAATCCGGCATTATCAACAGCAATTGCCTGCTCTTCATAAGGGTCGGTATCATTATATTCAGTTAACGCTTCGGTACCAATGGTGGTAACCAAACCCTGTGGTGTTATTTTGCGGATGGTATAATTAAGTTTATCACACACATAAATGTTGCCTTGTGCGTCATTTGTGATTGAAAACAAGCCCGAGCCAAACCGTGCGTTTTTACCTTGTCCATCAACATTACCGGTTGCCACGCCGCCCGCAAGTGTTGTAACCCTCCCGGTAGATGCCTCTATTTTTCTGATGGCCTTGTTGCCCAAATCTGAAATATATAGATTACCGGTAGATTTATCATATGTGATACCTGTAGGCTGGTTAAACTCCGCATTTAGCGGGTCTGCAGGATCGGGCCCATAACCTGCTTTTACGGTAACTTTTTGCGGGCCTATCTGCGCGCAGGTAAACACATTATTAATTAGTTTAATTACAACAGGCTGAAAACCAGGTGGCGCAGTAGAAACTGTTGCCAATTCATCTATAGTAGCAGTAGCTGTTTGGTTATCACCAAGCGGAACAAAAATCTCCGGCGGTTTAGGCGTAATAGTAGGCGTGGCATATACTATGGGTACCTCGCTTATTACCAATTGCTGTGAAACGGGCACCGCATCCTCATAAAAAGAGTTTCCGTTTAAATGGGCGGTAATAATAACTGTTCCAAACCCAAGTATATGTATTTTACCATCGGCAATACTTGCAATACTTTCATCACTGCTGGTATAGGTGATATCTAAACCGGTAACAGACTGTGGCGGCGTTGCTACTGCACCGGGGGCAAAATCAACATCGGTTTCTTTTTTAACAGGCAAGGGCGGAAAGTTAATAACCTGAGGCAACCTTGCAGCATTATTTACCTGCATGTAAACAGTGTAGCCCCTGGCACCGTAGGCATTATAGCCAATTATAGAAACCTGGTAAACTCCGGGTGTAGTTGGTGTTCCGCTAATTTTCCCGGTAGTACTGTCAAAATTCAGGCCCGGCGGCAGATCGCCAACCAGCAAAAAACCGGTATTAACAATTACACGGATCCGGTTATTTCCGGCATCGGCAACATATATATTACCAATTTCATCTACACAAAGGCCGGCCGGCTTATTAAATTTAGCTTGTCTGCCTATGGCATCAACATAGCCGGCCCCGCCGCTTACACCTGCTATGGTGCTTACGCTAAAGTTAGCTGTCATCCGGCGGATAAGGTGGTTGCCCTCATCTGTAATAAAGAAAGTACCGTATTTATCTGTAGCAATTGCGGTAGGATGCGAAAAACGGGATGCCAGGCCACCGCCATCCCAATCCCCATAAAGCGGTGAGCCTGCAATGGTGTATACCTCGGGCGCAGGGGTAAGCTGCCTGATAACGGCCTCGCTTCCGGCTTGCGCAACATAATAGTTTCCGTCAATACCGGTGGTAATACCCATTGGGTTGCTAAAGCTTGCGTCAGGGCCCGTTCCATCTCCAAAAATGCCCGTCTTAATACCTCCACCTGCAAAAGGTGTAATAGATCCATCATGTGCCTCTCTTATCAGGCCGTTACCCGAGTCTGCAATATAAATGTGCCCCTCGGCATCAATGGTTATACCTACCGGTCCACTAAAAGTATTGTTGGTTTTTCCATAAGTGCCGGATATGCCGGCATAAGTACTTACAACGCCGGCCGGGGTTATCTTCCTTACAGTTTGATCTTCCCTGTCGGTTATAAACATGTTGCCTGCCGCATCAAAGGCAATTCGGGCCGGCGACTTAAATCGAGCAGCATTCCTTTGCCCATCGGCATGGCCGGATGCACCCGTTCCTGCATAAGTGCTTACTACCCCGGCCGGGGTTATTTGGCGTATAACATGGTTGCCGGCATCTGCCACATAAAAATTACCATCGGGGCCAATCTGTACATCCTGCGGCGAATTAAAACTTGCTTGTATACCTGCTCCGTTAACTAAAGCAGGTGTATTGTTACCGGCAAGTGTAGTTACCTGGCCAAAAACGGTTGCAGGTACAAGGCTGCTGCCATTTCTGTATTCGGGTAATAAAGGTGTTATGGTTTGACCAGAAGTATAAACCTGTGGCAGAGGGGCATAAAAATTTGGTCCCCCATTTTGCCCAAACGTATTTTTAGTTGCCACCACAGCAATTAAAAAAAATACGATATGGTATGTCCTTTTCACAAATGTTTACATATTATTTCAGTTGTCTTGCGGTAACACCCTGGTTAGTAATATGTACTGGTTGTATTAAGCCGTTAGCATCAAATACCATTTTATCAATACAGGTTACACGGTGGTTAGCATCAGTTTCTGTTAATGGGCGGCGATGGTAAATAATATACCACTCATCCTTGCCCGGCACCTGTATCACAGAGTGATGCCCCGCGCCTGTTGCAACAGCCGGGTCTTGCTTAAGCACGGTACCTATCTTTTTAAACGGGCCATTAATACTGTTGCCAATAGCATAAGCTACCCGGTAATCAGGGCCGGTCCAACCGCCTTCAGACCACATAAAGTAGTATTTGCCTTTACGGGTAAACATTACCGGCCCCTCTACATAACCTTCAGGGGTTATAGAACGGAAAGTTGTACCATCAGCAAACGGAACAAGGCCGGTAAAATCATTTTTAAGCTTCGCGATGTTACAGTGGCCCCATCCGCCATAAATAATATAGTACTGGCCATCGCTATCTTTAAACACAAACTGATCAATTGGCTGTGCACCGTTAACTATTTTATCAATCAAAGGTTTGCCTAAATAATCTTTAAAAGGCCCTTCGGGTTTATCTGCCACAGCTATGCCAATGCCGCCTTTTTCATTATCGTTTTGAATATCATTAGCCCCAAAGAAGAAATAATACTTACCGTCTTTTTTTACCAGCGCGGGGGCCCACATGGCACGTTTAGCCCATTTCACGTTTGATGAATCAAGCACGTTATCGTGTTTGGTCCAGTTTACCAGGTCGGGTGAAGAGAATGCATCAAAATGTACCTGCTGATTGTATTTAGCGGAGTAAGTTGGATAGATCCAATATTGCTTGCCAAAAATAGTAGCCTCCGGATCAGCGTACCAACCCTCAAAAACCGGGTTACCAGATGTTGTTTTTTTTGTTTGGGCGATAGTTGCCTGCAAATAAAATATGCAGCAAAATAGTAGTATAGATGTTTTATTCATATTATTAAATTCGTTTAAAGTAAGCCGCTATATAGCCTACAATTTCTTTTATATATCTGCTCCATAGGCCAAAAGCATCTGCATTAGGCAAAAGATCGCTAAAGGCTAATTTTCCTTTTATAATGTAATCGCAAGGGTAGGGAACAACATCAACCCCGGCTTTTTTAAATATAAGCAATGAACGGCGCATGTGAAATGCTGATGTTACCAAAATATAAGGAGGCTTTAAATTGGCCTGATCCAATAGTTTTTTTGAGAATAATGCATTTTCTATTGTGTTACGTGCCTGGCTCTCAATAAGTATGGTGCTGTCTGCAAAGTGCATTTTCTTCAATTCAGCCCTAACAAAATAGCCTTCCCTAAATTTGCCGGGTTTAATATCGGCATTGCCGCCGGTAAACAGCAAGTGCGATGCATTGTGGTTAGTTAATAGTTTTGTAGCCTGTATAAACCTATCGGCACTTTGGTTAAATATACCTTTCCCATCTTCGCCTTCAGATACAAAGCCACCCAATACAATAATACTGCTATACGTTTTAGTTGTTGGCGGGTAAGTGTCTGCGTCCCACATCCGGGCAAAAAGTTTAATGAGTAACGAATTGCCAAAAATGTAAAGCAATGCAACACCCGTTATCAGTAGTTTTTGCTTCCGTCGTGCATTTTTGCAAAAAACAGCATATAATAGCAAAGCCAACACCCATGTAAACGGGTATATAAGTATTACAAATAGCTTCGATATAAGAAAGTACATTGGTTTTTATAAAGGTGGTACAATTTAGTTCATTTTTTTTATTTGGAGGCGTAGCTATAACTTATTGCGCACTAAATGTCTCCAAATACAAAAAAGCTGTCCCTTAATTAAAGGACAGCTTTTTGTATATAAAATGAAGATGGCTTAGATCTTAACGTTCTCCATGCCATATTGCTTCAAAACATCTAAGGGTACGCCTTCCCATTTATTGGGGGCATTACCTACGTAACCAATATCCTTAGTGCCCATTTCGGTACTGTAAAAGCCCGAAGCTGTTAAGTCGCGCATGCGGTTAAAGAATGCTACACCCTGCTGCATTTCTGCTTTGGCTTTAGAGGGGTAGGCTATTTGGTCTATCAGTTCAATTTGCTGCGCGTGGCTACAGGCTATAAAAGCTTTGCCATAATGGTTAAGGCAATACAGATCAACCCATTTAAGTCCGCCGCGCATTGGCAGCTTATGGTTTGGAATATCTTTTACAATGAATTCAATAAAATCGGGCACCTTGGCATCACTTGCACTGCCTGATTTTTCATCTTTAGGGATAATAATATCTGCCAGTACCGTAATGGTTGCCATTTCGTGCTCGGTAAAGTACTTATCAGCCATCAGCTTTTTCTCCCGTTCTACTTCTTCGGGCATACGGCCGGGAACGGCCTCTGTTTTTGCTGTTGCTGTATCTGGTGTGGTTTTTTCGCCTGGTTTGCAGCCATTAAGCAGTAAACCTGTTGAAACAGTACCTAAACCTATTGCTTTGAGTGTGTCGCGTCTGTTCATGATGCGTTATACATTAAGTTTTTTACGTTGTTGTAATATATATTCTGCTGTGCGCATTGATAGGGCCAGGATAGTCCAGGTGGCATTTTTATCGCCTTGCTGTACAAACGGAGCGGCATCAACCACAAAAAGGTTCTTGCAATCATGCGCCTGGCACCATTTGTTCAATGCTGATTTTTTAGGATCATCGCCCATACGGATGGTACCTACCTCATGGATAATTTTACCCGGGGCCTCCAAACCATAATTGGTTTCGGGGCCTTGCATTGTGCCATAAATGGCGCCCATTCCGTGTAAAACCTCCTGGAAAGTTTCCTGCATGTGCTTAGCCTGGTTTATCTCGTCATTGGTCCATTTATAGTGGAAACGCAAAACCGGGATACCATATTTATCAACCACATTAGGGTCTATCTCGCAATAATTATCGGCACGGGCAATGGCAGTACCACGGCCAGCCATGCCTACCTGGGTGCCAAAAAAGCGGCGATAATCATCTTTAAGCGCTGCGCCATAACCACCGCCATCTTTCTTTTTACCATCGCGGCCCGGTACAGCGCCGTTCATATTCTGTATGCCGCCGCCAAAACCGTATGATGGCATGTGCATACCGCCGCCATATTCAATATGGTAGCCACGCGGGAAGTTTAGTTTTTTATTATCAAGCCACCATGGCGAGTAAATGTGAACACTGCCTACACCATCTTCGTTATAGCGTTTGCGGTCCATTAACTGCGGAAGAAAGCCGCCGGCTGAGGAGCCGGTAGAATCATGCAGGTATTTACCTACTACACCGCTGCTGTTAGCCAAACCACCCGGATGAGCAGCCGACTTAGAGTTAAGCAGTATACGGGCAGATTCGCCTGCGCTGGCACCAAGCACTACCGTTTTGGCGTTTACCTGGTATTCCTGCATATCATCTCTGTTAACGTATGATACACCGGTTGCCAATCCGTTTTTGTCGGTAAGGATCTCGCGCACCATGGCATTGGTAATCACTTTTAGGTTACCAGTTTTAATGGCCGGGATAACTAAACATGATGAAGCCGAGAAATCGCCATAAACCTTACAGCTACGGCCGCATTGCCCGCAAAAGAAGCAAGCGCCACGGTCTTTATTATTAGGTAAAGCCTCAGTTAAAACCGAACCACGGCCGGTAATTACTTTAACCCCAGCCTTAGTAGCCCCCTGCTTAATGAATAGTTCATTTAAGCGTGGCTTAGGCGGAGGCAAAAAGATACCATCCGGTTCACTTTCAATATTTTCAACAGTACCGTAAATGCCTATCATGCGGTCTACCTTATCATAATAAGGTTTAACCTCTTCATAGGTTATTGGCCATGGGTCTGTAAGGCCATCTTTTGGTTTAAAATCTTCGGGCCCCATGCGGAGGGATATACGCCCCCAGTGATTAGTACGCCCGCCCAGCATACGCGCGCGGAACCAATAAAACTCTGTTTTGTCTTTAGTGGTGTAAGGTTCGCCCTCCAGTTCCCAGCCGCCGTAGGCTGCATCAAAATCACCAAACGGGCGGGTTGTACCTGCTCCGCGACGGGCAGATTCCCATGCCCATTTTAATTGGTGTGAATCTGTTTTAGGGTCAAAGAAAGCGCCTGCCTCCAGCATTAAAACTTTAATGCCGGCATTTGCCAAAACATAACCGGCCATACCACCACCTGCGCCGGAGCCTACAATAACCACATCATAAGTGGTGGCTGATTTTTTGATCTGTAAATCTTCCATTTAATAAAATATATGTCGAACTATAAATATTTGCGTGGGTTAGGTTTATAGTTGTTTAATTTTTATGTTTTTAAAAGCTACAACAGCGCCATGTTCCTGCAATGCTATACGGCCTTTAGGGTATTTAGCAAAGTCTTTCCATGTTTTGAATTTACTATTGTTTAGCAGTTCCTGCCACTCGGGGCTACCCATTTGTACATTAACTACTTCTGTTCCGTTTAGCCAAAAAGTTAGGTGCCCATTGTCTTTACGTAATTTAACCGAGTTCCACTGTCCGGCTGGTTTTGCAGCAGTAGCAGGAGCGGCTTTCATATCATATAAAGAACCGGCCAGGTGATTAGCTTTTTTATTGTCCGGAGCTTTTACGTTATCTAAAACCTGCATTTCAATACCGCTTGCATAAGTAGCCTTTAAAGTAGAATCCTCATGCACGCCAAATATAACACCACTATTACCTCCTTCGGCAATTTTCCAGTCTAATGTTAGCTCATAGTTCTCGTATTCGCCATCAGTTACCAGATCAGTCTGATTAGGGGCTTTAGGATCTAACTGCAACGCGCCATCAACTACAGACCATGGGCCTGCATCGGTACGAAGGTAGCCATGCCATCCTTTTGTGGTTTTACCATCAAATAAGTTTTGTGTTTTGCCGGCTTGTGCAAAGGCCGAATAAGTGAATGCTGTAAAAGCTAATGCGCTTAGCAATAATTTTTTCATAGTATGTAAAATTTTACAGCGCATAGGTGCGCTGAATGGTTAAAATAGGAAAAGTAAATGTAGGATAATTTTTGATTGATGGTATAAACAGTATATTATCAATCAAGATTTTTACGTGGCTGGCGAAAATATTCAGACAGCAGATAGGCGGTTGGCCCGAACGGCCTTTTCATTTTATCTTTAAGATCTAATTTTTGTTGATCATGAAAGATAGCCCTGACGATAGCCCCACAGTGGCATATCCATAGCTTTGTTGAAAAGAGAAATTATAATCATCCTGCCCGCGATAACCGCCTCCTGCCATGATAGATACATCTTTAAGAAAAGGCAGGTGATAATAATATTTCAAACTAACGTTTAGTCGTTTTTTAAAGTTAAAGGCGTTGTAATCATTGTACTTATCGGCTATATAAGTAAAATCAAATTGTATACGCTGCCAGTTATTAAATACCCAACTATTGGTTTTTATAGGGTCGGGATCTCTTTTTGCGAGGTTGTATAAATAAGTTCCGTTAATTCTTACAAAGCCATAACGGCCCGTTAACCCTTCTGCAACCCCCTTGCCAAACAAACCTGAATGAATTTCGACCCCAAGAGTTGTATAACGGTTAATTATTCTATTTATCTTATCGGTACGCCTGCCTGTGGTGTAATTAAGTGTGTAAAAATTAGTTGAGAACTTGCCGCTATCTACATTAAAGCTGCCATCAGGAAGTATGGTAGGCCCGCGTACCCCATTAGAATGGTGGGTATAACCCAGAGATAAAAACTTTGGATTAAACCGATCATCATTTACCCTTGTATATAAAACGCCGCCGGGCATATAGCTTGGAGATTTTACCGGGGCGCCGCGCGTAGCCAGTAACCTGATCTTGATACGGGCAAAGGCATTGAAAAAAAAACGGGATTTAGGCGTGTTAAAAATAACAAAGTTAGCAATAACATCTGCTGCAAGCTGTGTTTTTTCTGGCTGAAAAAACTCCTGTCCAAAGAAAGATGTTCTTAGGTTTTGCTGATAAATGCTATTAAAATCCCGGTTAAGTATGCGTTTAGTAACGGTAGTTTTATTGATAGTATCTCCATGAAGTGCAGATGTGTCTGCAATAGCCGCATAACTGTTTGCTTTGGTTATTAATAAAAACAATGAACCAATATATATAAAACGAAGTAAGGTTTTATCCATATTATATTGTGGCACATGTGCCTGAAAAGTTCTATAATGACAGCCACCAAGCGGTATTGTTTTTTATATTATACCCATTTGGCAGCGCCCAAAAATATAGTTTACCTTGTCATTACATAGTAAACATCGTTTTACATAACTAAATGCCTATCTTGCAAGTCAGATTTTAACAAAATAGTGACATTTCAGGATTTCAATTTTAACGAACAACTACTCGAAGGCGTTTTAAGCATGGGGTACACCACCCCAACTCCCATACAACAAATGGCCATACCGGTTATTTTAAATGGCGACGACCTCATAGCCTGCGCGCAAACAGGCACCGGCAAAACAGCCTCATATCTGTTACCGGTTTTAAACCACATCAGCAACACGCATAAGCACCAAACCACTGCCCTGGTACTTGCCCCAACCCGGGAGCTGGCCCAGCAAATAGACCAACAAGTGGAGGGCCTGGCATACTTTACAGGCATAAGCTCGCAGGCGGTTTTTGGCGGTGGCGATGGCATGGCCTATGAGCAGCAGCGCCGTGGGATAGTAAACAATGTAAACATCATTATAGCCACACCAGGCAGGCTGATAGCTCACCTAACATCGGGTGTTTTAAAGTTTAATGATATCACCCATTTAGTACTTGACGAGGCCGACCGTATGCTTGACATGGGTTTCTTTGACGATATTATGCGCATTGTAGGCTATCTGCCTAAGAAAAGGCAAACGCTGTTGTTTTCGGCTACTATGCCGGGAAGGATCCGTACGCTGGCTAAAAACATCCTTACAGATCCGCAGCAGATAAACATTGCCCTGTCACAACCTGCAGCCGGGATTGATCAGCAAATTTATCGTTTGCATGATCAGCAGAAAACACCATTACTTAAAATGCTTTTAAAAGATAGCGCTTATGCAAGCTCTATCATTTTTGCATCCCGTAAGGAAATTGTAAAATCATTATATAAAGAATTAAAGCATGCCCATGTAGATGCAGCCGCTTTCCATTCTGATTTGCAACAGGGCGAGCGGGAAGAAATTCTACTCCGTTTTAAAAATAAAAAGCTTCCTGTTATTATTGGTACCGATGCTTTATCAAGGGGTATTGATGTGGAAGGCATTGACCTGGTAGTGAATTATGATGTACCCGGCGATCCTGAAGATTATGTACACCGTATTGGCCGTACCGCGCGTGCTGCCACAACAGGTACCGCTATAACTTTTGTAAATGACCGCGACCTGAAAAGGTTAAAGAGCATTGAACAGCTGATTGATAAACCGATAAACTTAAAGGAACTTCCGGAAGAGTTGAAGGGTATTGAGCAGGTTAGACAGGAGCAACCACACGGAGGAGCAAGGAACGACCAGCGCCGCAAGCCTAACCGTTACAAGGGAAATAAACCAAGGCCTGCTGCAAATTAAACCTTGTAAAACTTATCTGGTCTATTTGATTGTATTAGTCAATGCGTTACTTTTACACAAACCAAATTAAATAACCAGATAATGACATCAAGACGTTCGTTCCTGAAAACCACATCCGTGCTATCTGCAGGGCTATTAGTAGCACCTAACTTATTTGCGCGCAACAAAAAATATATTGGCGTACAGCTTTATACCGTGCGCGATGCTATGGCAAAAGACCCGACGGGTACACTTGCAAAAGTGGCTCAGGTGGGTTTTAATTCTGTAGAAAATGCGACCTATACAGGTACCCAGAAGTTTTATGGTATGGCACCGGCCGAATATGCTAAGGTGTTAAAGGATAACGGTCTTATTAACCCAAGCGGCCACTATATGCTGGGCGAAGGGATGCCCACTACTAAAGGAACGATAATTAATGAATGGCAAAAAGCGGTTGATGATGCTGCAGCTGTTGGCATTAAATACATGGTATGCGCTTATCTGCTGGATAGTGAGCGTGGTACCTTATCCCATTATAAAGAAACCGCTGATAAATTGAACAAGGCTGGCGAGATCTGTAAAAAGGCCGGCATACAGTTGTGCTACCACAACCACGATTTTGAATTTATTAAAGAAGACGGCAAACTTCCGTATGAAATATTGCTGAACTCTACCGACGCGAAATTGGTAAAAATGGAAATGGATCTTTATTGGATGTATAAAGCCAAACAAGATCCGATAGCGATGTTTAACCGTTACCCGGGACGTTTCCCGCTATGGCATGTAAAGGATATGGATAGCACCCCAAAACAAATGTTTACCGAAGTTGGTAATGGTGTTATTCCGTTTAAAGACATATTTAAACACGCAGGCACTGCCGGTATGCAATATTTCTTTAACGAACAGGATATTTGCCCCGGCGATCCCTTTGATAGCATTACAAAAAGCTACAGCTACATTAAAAAGAACCTGGTATAATTTACCGAAACACAAAAAAGCCGGGCATTGTAAAATGCCCGGCTTTTTTGTGCA
This sequence comes from Mucilaginibacter sp., assembly GCF_041660805.1. Taxonomy (GTDB): domain Bacteria; phylum Bacteroidota; class Bacteroidia; order Sphingobacteriales; family Sphingobacteriaceae; genus Mucilaginibacter. The sequence continues at coordinate 456,771 of NZ_JBAZVP010000002.1, forward strand.
ATTGATTTTTTTGTGGCGGCCAGAGGCCTTATAATAATGGTCACCCGGCAAGAGCCGAGCGACGGCGGAGTTGTTAAAATTTAGATAGTCGCTCGGCTCCAGCCGAGTGACGGCTATTAAGCGGCGTCCCGCCGCAGGGCTACACCACTTTTATTTGATGTTTTGTCAGCAATCCTTCTAAACCTTGCGACGAAAAAATAGCTTTTTTGAGGGTGTTGAGCTCCGGATCGATATCGTAATTAAAGGCGGTAACAAAGTTGACTGTACTCAGGTCAGTTCTATTAAATACGGCATTGGTAAGATCTGTTTCACTGAATACAGAGCCGGTAAGGACTGTTTGCGAGAAACTCACCTCTTTTAAGGTGGATTTTACGAATTTGGTCTTCACCATTTTTTTGCCCATAAAGGATGAATAATCGAGGATGCAGTTATCAAACCCCACGCTAAACAGGAAATCGGTACACTTGCTAAAGTTTACACCCAGCACTTTGCAGTTTTTAAAAACCACATCATTTAAGGTAGTTTGATCCAGCTTGATCATGGATAGGTTGCAGCCATCAAAAGTGCAATCCAGAAATTTATTACCGGTAAAGGTACTGTTTGAGAAATCGCAGTTCCTGAAAGTGCAGCTTTGAAACTCGCGCCCGCGAACTGTCTTATCAGCATATATCTCTTTTTCAAAAATGTGGTCGTCGTAAGTGGTTTGGTCCATGTTATATATTAATTCGCTATCGCTTTATTTACTTCTTCAACCACATTATTAATTACCTGTGCTGATTTAATAATGCGCTCATGCCCCACATTATCATAATTACGACTGCGGATGGTGGGATGCGCCTCCAGGAATTCTTTAAGATAGCTATAAGGCAACATCATGTCGTGTTCGTCATAAGCCAGCCAGTGATTTAGTTTGTCATCAAACTTGTATAGGTCCGGCATATTAAAATAGGATGCGGGTATACTGTATTTTCTTTCAAAATCCTGCAGAAAAGCTTCCTGTGCATCCGCCGGGACACCCACCGTGGTCATGCTTTTTATAAAGTTCTCTTTTAGTAATATAAAAGGTGTAAGGCTTACCAATAATGAAGGCGTAATATGCAGGTCATTCAATGCTACTACATTTGCCATGGCACCAAAAGAATGGCCAATAACAACATGGGGTGCACCTGTTTTTTGAATGATTGCCTTAGCTGCTTCAACAAATAACAAAAAGTTTGATAGCTCACCATCCGAACTGCCGTTGGCGGGCGCATCAAAGGTTATGATCTCCAGATTTGGATTTTCTTGCAGGGCGGCTATCAGTTCGGTAAAGTCGGCCGCTTTTGATCCCCAGCCATGAGTGATTAAAACCCGACGCTTGCCATTCCCCCATTTAAAACCGTTTATCTGCAAATCCTTTTTGGTAAAATATTCATCATGAACTGTTACGCTAAATGTTTCGGCCTGGTTTAAAAACTGCTCCTGCTGCAACCGCAAAGGCATTTTTGGTGGATAACATATTAACTGCCAAAGCAAATCTGTTAGCTGTGCAGGTGGGGTTTGCTCTGCTATACGGTCTTTTACTTCGTTTACAATTTGCTTTAGTTTTTTCATGCTGGGAGTTTCAGTGGCCAGGCAAAGCTATGCATTTTACGTGCACGACTCAATTAATTACGAACGATAAAATCGCATAATTGATGTGAAAAGTTATTGTTCATAATACAAAAAAATAAGCCAAACTTGTATTTTAAAACGCGCGCATGATAAGACTGATCCTCCTTGTACTTTTTTTCCTTATCTCCTTATTAGCTGTATTTGAAGCACCTGCGTATTACCTTTGGTTACTTGCCGTTATAGTGACCGAGTTCCCGTTAATATTTATAACGGTAGTTGCCTTTTTACTTGTAACCGGTATCTGGCTGCACAAATACCAAATGGCGTCAAATATATTTGGCATACTGGCCTTGATATTATTTTGTTCTCCAATTGTCAGATCGTACTTAGTTGCATCAACATTAAAGCAAAACTTTGCTGCTGCCTTTGGTGCCGGTAGCGCCAATATTGGGAGTAATAACCTCCAAAAACCTCTAAATTTCTCTAATTTTTTCAAGAAAATACCAGCGATTCACTATAAAACCATTACATATAACACTGATAAAAATGCTCCGCTTAGTTTAGATTTTTATCCCTCGGTTGTTGGTGGTAAAAGGCCATGTGTTGTTGTAGTACATGGTGGTTCATGGAGTAGTGGCGATAGTAAGCAATTGCCCGAACTGAACAGCTACCTGGCATCGGCAGGATATAATGTGGCAGCCATCAATTATCGAATGTCACCTCAATATAAAACACCGGCACCGGTTGAGGATATTAAGGAAGTGTTTGCCTATCTCAAAAATCATACAAATGAACTGCGTATTGATACCAGTAACTTTGTTTTATTGGGCCGCTCGGCAGGTGCGCAGATAGCACTGCTCTCTGCCTATACCCATCCCGAACCGGGACTAAAAGGCGTTGTAGATTTTTATGGGCCTGCCGATATGGTTTGGGGGTATTCGGTACCATCAAACCCGTTAATTATGGATTCGCGATTGGTTATGCGCAACTATATTGGTGGTACTTATGATAAGATGCCTCAAAAATATGCCGACAGCTCGCCCATTGAGTTTGTAAATAAGCAAACCGTACCCACACTTATTATACATGGCGATAATGATGTATTGGTATCGCCCATACATAGCCTTAAATTGAATGAAAAGCTTAAACAAAATAATATAAAACATTATTTGCTCAGGCTGCCATGGGCCACTCACGGGTTTGATTATAATATTAACGGCCCCAGCGGGCAGCTTTCTACCTATGTTGTTGAGCGGTTTATAAGTACTGTAACCAGGTAGAATTCATGATCCTCGTTAATTCGCTTCCTTTTCCCTGAACCGGCTGAAGAAGACAATGGCTAACAAGCAAAGTACGCAGCCGCAAATACCATTAAGCCTTAAACCGTAATCATTACCAGGGTCTTTACCATAAACGGTAAGGAATGCAAATAAAGCTATACCCAGTGTTTGCCCTAATTTCACAAACAGGTATTTTACAGCGAAGAACATTCCCTCTCGATTTTCGCCGGTGAGTTGGGCATCATCCTGGGCAATTTCTGCAAGAATAGCATTGGGTAAAATACCAAGTGATGCCAACGGAAAAGATGCGCTTAACACCAAAATATAAATTTGTGTTGTTGGCTTAAAGGGTAGTCTCCCCAGGAAAAATATGGCTACAAATATGATGCTGAGCATTGCAAATGAGAATAACACAATAGGTTTTTTCCCTATCTTTTTCGACAGGTAATTTACTAAAGGATAAAAGATCAATGATACTATTACCATTAGCCCCATAAGTGCACCACCCATAGATTCGGGCAGGTGCAGCAGCACGGTTATAAAAAACAATAAGCCGCTTGATATAATGCTCAGGGCCATATAGTACGAAAAATCAGAGATGAGATAGTATTTAAAATTACGGTTCTGGAACGTTTTACGGATGGCCGGCCAGAGGGGTAAATGCGACGGTTTGCTATTGGAATATACTCTTTCTTTGATAGAAAATATGGGGATCAGCATTACTAAGCCCGAAAAAATGGCCATGCCCCAAATGGTATACTGCACGGCAGTATCACGATCAGTAATATTGAAATAGTGTTCTATGAGGTTGGCAAAGTTATTTACCGTGGCTGACAGAACAATACCTATAACAAAGCCTACTTGTTGTAGTGACGATAACTCCACCCTTTCTGCAGCGGTGTTGGTTAATTCAGGTAGCAGGGCGTTATAAGGAATGATATAGGTTGTGGCACCCATAAAAAAGAAAACGAGGGTTAACGTAAGCCACCATGCATTATGAACACTTTCGCCTTTTACCCAGGGATAAAAAGTGAGCGCGCAAAAAACAACAGCCGGTAAAATAGCCCATTTCATATATGGGATGCGCCTGCCATTTTTATTATTGCTTTTATCACTCAAAGAGGCAATAAAGGGATCAAAAAAAGCATCGACTAACCTGCCCGAAGCTGTTATAAGCGACAGGATATTAAAGATGCCGAAAACAAGCAATTGGGGAATAAGCGGCACTAACCCCGCGTTGTTTGGAGGCAGGTAAAAATAGGGCAGCATTACAATAATAATATTGGTCATGGTGCTCCAGCCTATCATTCCGCAGGCATAAGCAAGTTGTTTGGAAACGGGCAATTTAGCGAGCGCCATTGCCTGCAATATGCAAATATTAAGTGTAAAATTTAAGGGCTACAATCCCGAATAATAATCATACCCATTTTCGGCCCAATAATCGGGCGGGCGGGTATCACTAAAGGTGATGCTGCCAATCCGCTTTAGGTTTTTTATGCCATATTTAACGGGGATGATCAGCCTTAACGGCGCACCGTGTTTAATAGGTACAGGCTTCCCGTTCATTTCATAAGCCAGTATAGTTTGCGGGTGTACAGCGCTCGGCATATCAAGCCCAACGTAATACTTCTCGTCAGGCGTCACTAACCCAACATAGCCCAGTTTGGTTTCTTCGGCTAAGCCAAAATGTTCAATAAAATCAATCATTTTTACGCCGCCCCAATATTGGATCTGGTCCCAGCCTTCAACACATTTAAAATCAAACACTATCTCCGTTTTAGGCAGGGCTTTGATCTGATCTATGGTAATGGTTATAATTTCGCCGGTATATTTTTTAACCTGCAGTTTCCAATCGTCAACAACAAAGTGCCCCTTTACCCCAATATCGCTATTGTGGCGCACGTTTTTGGCTGCCATTTCTTTTGGATAGGTTTTAACGAGGTGATTACTGCTGAAAAAGTTCCGGAAAAAAAGTTCGGTTTTGTTTAATGCCCTGCGTAAAGGTACACGCGCCCCGGCGGTTATACCTGCAACCTCTTGCGGCGCTTTGTAAAGCCATCGCCAGCCCCCATAGGCCGCTCCGCTCATTACCGCGAACACGCCAAATGAGATAAAATTGCGCCTTTTGATCTTCTGATCAACAGTAAGTTCTTTTTTGGGCTTCTTATTATTCTCCATCTTTTTTGGGTGTTGATTGTATAGCAGGTTTAGGCTGCTCATTTACTACTTCAAAACCGGATACCACCGACCGGAAGTTGTTCCATCCGGCTAAAGCTACCTGTATAACATGGATGACAAAAAATAATACATAGCCAATGGTTAAAACAAAATGCTCTATCCGTGCGGCATGGTAGCCTCCGCACAGCCAGGTAATAGTATTAAATTGCACCGGCTTATAAATTGCCAGGCCGGTTATTAATGACCCAAACCCCATTATAATGATGGCCGTATAAGCAATGCGCTGAGCGGCATTATATTTATTTTGCGGTGGGGCCATTTTGCGAATATGCAGATCATGCAATAACACCAGCCATGCTTCTTTAAAAGATTTGCGTTGCGGAACCAGTTCCCGCCATGAGCCGGATATCAGTGTGTACAAAACATACAGCAAACCATTTATAGCAAAGAACCACATAAACAAAAAATGGAACGCCATCCCTTCGGCCAGGCGCTGCGGAATATGCAGGGCTTTATAAAAACCTTCGGGAAAGAACTTAAAATAAGTATGCCCAAATAAAGTGATAGAATAGGTATCGCTTGCCCAATAGATCAGCATCCCGCTCCAGATCATAATGGCGAGTATCGGGAAGTTTACCCAATGTGTCCACCGCATTAACAGGGAATGTTTTTCTTTTATAACTTTCATTGATGGGAGTATTGTATACTGCTTTTCAGGTTAGGTAAAGTTAACTATTTTATCAGAGCCGCGTTAGTTATTTGCCATAACACCAGCCGGAAATGCATAACGTGTTGCCGCTATTATTTCACCGTTTTTTACGTTTTGCAAAAATGCTATTACCTCGTAATTATGTGCTGAAAAACTGGGAGGTAAGGTAACCTTCGCCTCGCCTGTTGTGCTGGTTAATGGAATTTCTTGAATATTGTTTACAATTTGTACATGTGACAAAGTACGGCCGCCATTTTCGCCTTTTTTAACAACGGTTGTTGCTGTTTTTTGTATCAACGCTATAAGCAGGGTGTTATTTGCAGTGTTGTTAATGTTGTAATTTAATGTAAGCAGGTTGTTGCCGGTTTTTAAATTAGTTAAGGTTAAAGTTGATCCCGGTTCTTTTTGTAAACTATTACGTATAGCATTACGCAAGGTGCCTTCCTGTGAGCCAACAAATTCAGTTTTGCCGTTCACAATTACCTGTGGCGTGTAAACCGAACTCAAATTTAACCAATTGGCATACATGTTTTGCCTGCGCGAATAATCAGCACTGCTAAAAACATCTTTCCAGCCCAGGCGGTTCCAATAATCAACATGATAAGCTAATATGTAAACGGGTTTATTGGCGCTTTCTTTTTCAATTTTTGCAACTACCGCATCGGCTGCGGGGCAACTGGAGCAGCCTTCTGATGTAAATAGTTCAACTACGGCAAATCCTTTATCGCCATTGTTAGCTAACGCAGCTTTATCTGATTTTATAATTATAAATGCCGCAGACACCAGTCCTGATACAACCAGCAACGCGATGAAGCTTAATATTTTTATCTTTTTCATTTTTGCAATGTTTAACCTATTGGTCGTTATAATAAAACAATCCTTACAAATAATTTATAAACGCTTTAATTATAACTGTTAATTTACTATACGGTAATCACTTAAAATAATTATAAATGCAATTTGCTGTAAGGTTTTAGATATAATGCCGACTAACGATTTTTTAAATGATGGACGAAATAAAAATACCTCCCACCGGTCATCAGCTTAACCCCCATAATTGGGTAAAAGTATATGCCGATTATTTGTATATATATGCAATTACACGTATCCGTAATGAAGAGCAGGCACGTGACCTGGTACAAGAAACATTTTTAGCCGGGTTGCAAAGCATGCATAACTTTGCCGGCAAAAGCTCTGAACGAACGTGGTTAACAGCCATATTAAAAAATAAAATAATTGATGTGTACCGGAAAAATTCTTCGGGACTAAAGGCACAGGAGATAACTGATGTAAAAGCTGAAGATGATTTTTTTCAGGAAGAAGGGCATTGGAAAAAAGAATATTGGCCCCAACGTTTTGGTATGGATGATTATGACCCTTTTACAAAAAAGGAGTTAAACCAGGTACTGCAAAGATGTATGCAAAAGTTGCCTGCACTATGGCTATCGGTATTTACCATGAAACATTTGGATGATGAAACAACTGATTTTGTTTGTGCCGAATTAAGAATAAGCCAGGCAAATTTTTGGGTGGTAATACACAGGGCCAAACTTAACCTGAGGGCTTGCCTTCAAAAAAACTGGATGTAAAAATGAATGGTTTAAAAAGGATATTGTACAACTGCAGGAAGGCCACCTACCTCATAGATAAAAGATTGATAGGCAAAATCACTTTCCGGGAAACAGTAGAGCTGCGGATTCATCTTGCAGGCTGTGGTATATGCAGGATTTATATGGATCAAAGCCAAAAAATAAATGAAATGATCAGGCAATTGTTAAAAACAGGAGAGAAGCCGGTTATTACACTGGACGATCAGTTTAAAGGGATAATGCAGGAGCGTATTGAAGATCATTTAAATAGAAAATAAAATAGCTGTAAGGTTTGTTTAATAACCACGACAAAGGGTCAAATTAAAATTTAAAAAACATGAGACCTTACAAATCAATTATCTCAGCTATCCTTTTAGTAAGCGCGGTTACATTTAGCGCAAGTGCAAACACTTCGTCTTTCCAGGACAAAATGGCCCAGGATAAAATGTCGAAAGACAAAATGGAAAAGAAAAAAACGGATAAGATGGGCAAAGACAAAATGAAAATGGAGAAGAAGAAAATGGACAAGATGAAAACGGATTCTTCAAAAATGGATAAAATGTCAACAGACAAAATGGGAAAAGGCAATAAATAATTGGGAGGTTGTTTTTGTTTTTAACAGGGAAGGGGTGTAAGCGCCCCTTCTTTATTTGTTAACCCTTAAATTAAATTTATGAAAAATTATATACTGATTGCGCTGGGCTTAATACTTTCAGTGCAGGGAATGGCTCAAACCGGTTTAAAGGCTGGTGCCAATGCCCCGTCTTTTACGGCTATAGATAATTCCGGCAAAAAGATTGATCTTAAAGCTTTGCTTAAAACACATAAATCTGTTGTGTTATTTTTTTACAGGGGGCAGTGGTGCCCATATTGTAACAAGCAAATGCAGCATATACAAGATTCACTGCAGCTTTTAAGTGGCAAGGGTGCCTATGTAATTGGTGTAACGCCGGAAACCGATGAGAATATTATAAAAACCGTTGGTAAAACAAACGCATCATATGCCATTGTGCAGGATAAGGGTTACAGTATCATGAAAAGTTATGGCGTAAATTATACTATGGATAATGCCACAGTAGCTAAATACAAAGGTTACGGGCTTGATATGAGCAAGGCTAACGGCAATGCCGACAATGTATTGCCGGTGCCCGCTACCTATGTTATTAACAGCGCGGGTAAAATTTCCTTTGTGCATTTTGATAAGGACTACAGTAAACGCGCGTCTGTAAAAGACATTTTAGCAGCGCTTTAATTTTTTATTTAATCTTACTAATTACAATTTTCTTAATTTGCTCAAGGTTAATCAATGTTAGCTTTGAGCATTTTTATTACATTATAAATGAAAAAACTTATACTGCTATTCTTAATATGTTCCGGTGCAGCGTTTGCGCAGGAAAAAAACCAGCAAACTCAAAAGTTTGCTATAACCGGTGATGTTGAAAAGGAATCTGTTATCACTTTAGATTCATTAAAGCAATATACCATTAAGCCCATCGGCGATATAAATGTAACCGACCATACCGGCGCCTTTAAGCATAAAGATGACGAGTTGAGAGGCATCCTATTGAAAGATATTCTATCGCACACCAAATTCAAAACCACCAGCCCGAAACTATTGAGTCGTTTTTACCTTGTTTGCACCGGTGCCGATGGCTATAAAGTAGTTTATTCATGGAATGAATTGTTCAATACGGTGGTAGGTGATCATGTATTCATCATTATGGAAAAGAACGGTGTGAAGGTTGACAAGATGCCCGAAAGCATCCAGATGACATCAGCCAATGATTTCAAAACCGGTCGCCGGTATCTGCACAACCTGGATAAGATAGTTGTAATGCAGGTACGGTAAGTGGGCCGTTATTTATTGTAAATCAATTTCATCATTACTTATTCCATCTAGTTCCTGCGGGTTATGGCTCACAATTATTATTGTAGCATTTAACTCTTTAAATAGCTTTTGCAAATCGGTTATTAATGCTGCCTTAGTTTTTATATCCAACGCCGAAAACGGCTCATCCATCAGCAATAGTTTTGGTTTTATGGCAAGTGCCCGTAAAATGGCTAACCGTTGCTGTTGCCCGCCGGAGAGGTGCCCGGGTTTATGATTTGTAAAAGTATCCAACCGGCCAATTTTTAATAGCCGGTCAATCCATTGCATATCATTGGTGGCATATTCCAGATGTTGCTTAACTGTCATGTTAGGGAACAGGGCGTAATCCTGAAACACAAAACCTGTTCTGCGCTGCTGCGGCGTTAAGTTGATACTCCGGCTGCTATCAAACCATGTTTCGTTAGTAATAATGCTGCCTTTATCCGGTGTTATCAGTCCGGCTATCATTTTTATAAAAGTAGTTTTCCCCGCTCCTGATGGGCCGGTTACACGGGTAATGCTGCCTTGGGTAAATTCCTTTTTGATCCGCAATACCTGCAACCCCGTATAAGTCTTTAGTTTTTTTTCAATATCAACTATTATCATTCTAAGGGGCTTTTTACCTGGTACTTGTTATAAATAAACACGCTGATCACCATAACAAAAGTAATGGCAAACAATATAAGCGAATAGTTATTGGCCGATGCGTAATCCATCTGCTCAACCGAGTCATAAACGGCTATTGATGCTACCCGCGTAACGCCGGGGATGTTGCCGCCTATCATCAGCACCACACCAAATTCGCCCAGTGTATGGGCAAAGGTGAGTACAACGGCAGTTAGCAGCGATGGCTTGATGTTGGGTAACAGTACATGCCAGAAAGTTTGCCATTGCGTTTTCCCTAAAGTGTATGACGCCTGTGAAAGTGATAAGGGCAATTGCTGAAATGCCGACTTAACGGGGCTTATCATAAACGGCATGCTGTAAATAACTGATGCCAGCACTAATCCCTGGAAAGAGAAAACAAACTGCACATTAAACACCTCGCTAAGCCATTTACCAAACCCGCGCTGCGGACTAAATGCCAGCAATAAATAAAAACCTAAAACAGATGGCGGCAAAACCAATGGCATGGTAATAATTGCTTCAATAACTATCTTGAAGATGGAGCGTTTTTTTGACAGCCACCATGCCACAGGCAATCCTATCAGCAACAATATGAGTGTAGTGATAGCCGCTAATTTTAGGGTGAGCCAAACGGGTGATAGGTCCATTTAATTGGGATTGGGTTTATTGCACATGATAACCATATGCCTTAAATATTTTTTTGGCGGGTGCGCTTAAAATGTATTGATAAAATTTTTCGGCAGCGGTATTATGTTCCGCATGTTTTAATAGCACCATGCCTTGTTTTATAGGCGGGTAAGTGTTTGGGTCGACAAGTGCGTAAGTGAGCTGAAATTTGTTTTTTACCTCTTTGGTAAACGCCAGTGTGGTAAAGCCAATTTGCACCACCCCTGTAGAAATATAGGTGTTAACCTGCGTAATGCTTTCGCCCAAAACAATCTTTGGTTTAACTTTATCATATATGCCTGCTTTTTTGAGGGCCTCTTCTGCCGCTTTGCCATAAGGTGCTATTGCCGGGTTGCCAATTGCTATTTTTTCAATATTATTTGATGTGAGCAGTTTTGGCCAATTATTGTAAGTGAACTTTTTTGTGCTGCATATAATAAGCACACCGCCGGCATAAACAACGGGCGCTTTTAAAGCATAGCCACTTTTATACAAGTTATCAGGAAACCTGGTATCGGCAGATAAAAAAACATCAAAGGGGGCGCCATTTTGTATTTGCGTAGCCAAATTGCCTGATGGGCCGGATATGGCAGCTACGGTAATACCTGTTTTTTGCTTAAAATCTTTTTGAAGCACCTTTATAACCGGTTGCAGATTAGCCGCTATAGCCACTTTTAAACTTTGTGCATCCACGCTGATTTGCAGCAAAAACAAGCAGACTGATGCGATACAGGTGGTTTTTAAAAGCTTTCTCATTGATTAATAACCTTGTGTTACAAATTACGTATTATTAATAAAACCACGCAAAGTAAACCATTAATTATCCTGATATAATAGTATATATTTGTGTTACCTGTACACCAACTATAGATCATAATTCCTGACTGCTGCCATTATAAAAGACGTTAAACATGCTAATGCCTGTATGTTGCTGTTTTAAGTTTTGCGGTACGTTCGGGAATTAAAGAATGCCTTAACTAAGGGTATTACATTGCCACCTTCCGGGGGCAAGCATGAATGTAGCTTATGTGTATTTAAAAAATGATTAGTAAATAAACCTTGTTATAATAATGAAAAAAGTAATTGCCGCTCTGTTTCTGCTATTTACAGGCACATTGAGTTTAACCGCGCAAACCGCAAAATTTATAGGTGTTAAAGGAAAAGACGTTATTGGTACGGATGGTAAGCCGTTCCTGATAAAGGGGACTAACCTTGGTAACTGGTTGGTGCCGGAAGGTTACATGTTTAAGTTTAAATCGGTTAATTCGCAAAGGCTCATCAATGAAGCGCTTACCGAATTAGTTGGCCCCGAAGAAATGAAACTTTTTTGGCGCAAATTTCAGGACACCTACATTACCGAAGCGGATATCCACTTTTTAAAAGCGTCGGGCTGCAACTCAATCCGTATTCCGTTTAACTATAAACTTTTTACAACTGAAGACTACATGGGGCAGAACAACCCTAACCGCGGGTTTGAATTGTTGGACAGGGTGATAGGCTGGTGTAAAAAAGAAAACCTGTATGTAATGCTTGATATGCACTGTGCACCGGGCGGCCAAACAGGCGATAATATAGATGATGGAAATGGTTTCCCATTCCTGTTTAAAAGTGCTGCAAGCCGTAAATTAACTGCCGATATCTGGAAAAAAATTGCAAACCATTACAAAAATGAGTCGATTATATTAGGATATGACCTGCTTAACGAACCTATAGCGCACTACTTTGATGTGAAAGACCTGAACCCGCATCTGGAGCCTACCTATAAAGAAATAACAGCCGCCATCCGTACGGTAGATAAAAACCATATTTTATTTATTGGCGGCGCCCAATGGGACAGCAACTTTAAAGTGTTTGGCCAGCCGTTCGATTCCAAACTGGTTTATACTTTCCATAAATACTGGACAGACCCAACTGAAAAAGTTATACAGGAATATGTAGATTTCAGGAACAAATACAACGTGCCGATCTATGTGGGCGAAACCGGCGAAAATACCGACGAGTGGGTAAGGGATTTTAGGATAGTGTGCGAAAAAAATAACATCGGCTGGCATTACTGGCCGTATAAAAAGCTGGATAATACCAAGGGCTTTATGAGCTTTAACGTACCTGCTAATTATGATAAAATAATAGAGTATACAGAAAAACCCCGCGCCAGTTTTGAAGAGATCCGCAAGGCAGCACCTGCCGATAGGGAACAAATAAAACAAGCATTGTATGGCTTTTTAGAGAATAGCAAGTTTGTAAACTGTACCCCTAACAAGGGTTATATGGAAGCCTTGAGTTTAAAAGTACCTGCCAAATAAACAAGATATTAACCACCCTTATCTCACAAATGAAAAACCTGTTAACCTGCCTTTGCTGCGCATTATGCTTAATAACCGGCACTTCGTTTCAGCCACCATCAGAGTGGACGCCATTGCTGGATAAAAGCTTATCAAAGTGGGAGATCTATCAGAGCTTCTATCACAAGCCGGGTTATAAAGGCAAGCCGCCTGTTGATGAGAATGGTGTTGAGATACAACCTATTGGTTATAATATTAATAAAGCCAATGTGTTTTCTGTAGATATGGTGAACGGTGAACCTGTGCTACACATTACAGGTGAGATCTATGGTTGTGTTTTTACCAAACAGGAATTTGAGAACTATCATATTAAGCTAAAATACAAGTGGGGGACTAAAAAGTGGATCCCGCGCATTGATGAGTTAAAGGATTCGGGCTTGTTATATCACTCACAGGGCAAATGCGGTGTAGAATACTGGCGCAGCTGGATGTTAAGCCAGGAGTTCCAGGTGATCCAAAACAGCACCGGCGATTACTGGTCACAGGCCGGTTCACAGGCAGATGTTAGGGCCGTGAAAGATTCCAGCTATAAGTTCGATAATATTAACGGGAAGCTAACTCCGCTTGGCGGTGCTACAGGCAACGGCGGCTTTTGCCAGGCCGGAACCAACATGGATAAACCAGGCGAATGGAACGAAATTGAACTGATCACCTACGGCGATAAGAGCCTGCATATTGTAAATGGCAAAGTAGTTATGGCGCTATCAAGTTCAAGATATAAAGATGGCAATACAATTAAGCCCCTAATAAAAGGCAAGCTCCAGCTACAAAGCGAAGCGGCCGAGATCTATTATAAGGATATAATGATAAAACCTGTTAAAGAGATACCTGCAGAGTATGCAAGTTATTTTAGATAGCAGGGCAAATTTGTTTATGGGTCGTGAATAACTGTTTGCCATTCGCTACAAAAAAGCGTCTCCCGGTTTTAATAGCAGCCAAACAGACTTTTTTTAACATGTTTTTGTATAAAATAAAATACAGCACATGTACTGAAAAACAGAATATGTCATTTTTCTGTACACTCCATATTTACCAATGCTTCTTAAAATCAGGTAAAGCAAAAAAACTTTCAGGTATTTATGCGAAAATGCCATTATCATTATTTAGCCTGTCTATCAATTTTAAAAAATGGCTTAGCTTTTGTTTTAAACTTATTGGCCCTGCATACATCTTTGAAAAAATATAAATACATCTACCTGTAAAAAACTTTTTTGATGTCCAGGCTTATTTTGAATTCTCAGTTGCCCAAGTTGAGATGAACATGTTCTTTTATTTTGGGTTTAATCAATAGTTTAAATTAATTAGGGGAAAAGGGAGCTTCAAAAAAGCTCTCTTTTTTTGTTGTGATATTTTTGCTATGCATGCATAATATTTATAACTTTATTCTCTCAACTATAACCATGCATTTCGAACTCACCGAAGAACACTTAATGATACGCCAGGCGGCCCGTGATTTTGCACAAACCGAATTAAAACCCGGCGTTATAGAACGCGACGAACATCAAAAATTTCCGTCAGAACAAATAAAGAAGCTGGGCGAATTGGGCTTTTTAGGAATGATGGTATCACCAGAATACGGTGGCAGCGGTATGGATTCCATATCGTACTCCATAGTAATGGAAGAGCTGTCAAAGGTTGATGCATCCGCGTCGGTGGTGGTATCAGTGAATAATTCGCTGGTTTGCTTCGGTCTGGAAAAGTATGGCAGTGAGGAGCAAAAACAAAAATATTTAGTGCCATTGGCTAAAGGCGAAGTAATAGGCGCTTTTTGCCTGAGCGAGCCCGAAGCCGGGTCTGATGCTACATCACAAAGAACTACCGCCGTTGATATGGGCGACCACTACCTGCTTAACGGAACCAAAAATTGGATCACCAACGGTAACAGCGCGTCTACCTATATTGTAATGGCACAAACCGATCCGTCAAAAAAACACAAAGGCATAAATGCCCTGATAGTTGAAAAAGGCATGGAAGGCTTTACCGTTGGCGCCAAAGAAAACAAACTGGGCATTCGTGGGTCTGATACGCATTCATTAATGTTTACTGATGTTAAAGTACCCAAGGAAAACCGCATTGGCGAAGATGGCTTTGGGTTTAAGTTTGCCATGTCTACATTAGAAGGCGGCCGTATAGGGATTGCCTCGCAGGCATTAGGGATAGCTGCCGGTGCTTATGAGCTATCATTACAATATGCCAAGGAGCGTAAAGCATTTGGTAAAACCATTGCCGATTTGCAGGCCATTCAGTTTAAGCTGGCCGATATGGCTACCGAGATTGAGGCAGCCCGCTTACTGTGCTACCGCGCCGCCTGGTTAAAAGATCAGGGGTTGCCTTATGGGCAGGCAAGCTCAATGGCCAAGCTGTTTGCATCAGAAACTGCCATGCGTACCACTGTTGAAGCGGTACAGATCCATGGTGGTTATGGCTTTGTAAAAGAATATCATGTAGAGCGTATGATGCGCGATGCCAAGATCACCCAGATATACGAGGGCACGTCTGAAATTCAGCGTATTGTCATATCCCGCGAAGTTTTGAAATAGTTAACCGGTTTTGTTACTTTTGAAAGTATATAAAATTAGTAGACTATTTTATCCATGATAAAGAAGATCATATTAAGCGCGGTGATACTTACCGCGCTTACACAAATAAGCATAGCACAAACCAAACTTAAAACAGGCGTATGGCGCGGGGCACTAAAAACCGCGGCGGGCCAGGAAATCCCTTTTAATTTTGATGTAAATAATACCGGCAGCAGGCAGGAACTGGACATTATTAACAGCACTGAGCATTTTAAGGTTCCTAACGTAACAGGAAAAGGCGATTCGGTGTTTATTAAGATGCCTTTGTTTGATTCGGAATTCAAGCTGAAACAAACCGGCAATACACTTAGCGGCCAGTTTATTAAACACCTTGGGGAAAAAGATGTACCTATGGAATTTACGGCCACCGCAGCTACCCCCTATCGTTTCTTTAAGGATGCCGAAAAGCCAAAGTTTGATGTAACCGGCCGCTGGTCGGCTATTATTGGTGAAGGTGATGGCAGGGATACTACCGTTGGCGAATTTAAGCAAACCGGCGCCAGGGTAACCGGCACTTTCTTAACCACCACCGGCGATTACCGCTTTTTAGAAGGCACCGTAGCAGGCAATCAACTTTATCTTTCCTGCTTTGATGGTGGGCACGCGTTTTTATTCACCGCTAAAATTGATGACGACAAAACCATATCGGGCGGTAAATTTTACTCGGGCGCTACCGGTACAGATGTATGGGCGGCTGTAAAGGATGAGAATGCGAAACTGCCTGATGCTTATTCGTTAACAGCCTTAAAACCAGGGTATAAAAAACTCGACTTTAACTTTAAAGACCTTACAGGTAAACCGGTATCGTTAAACGATGCCCGTTTTAAAAATAAAGTGGTTATTGTACAAATATTAGGATCATGGTGCCCAAACTGTATGGATGAGACCGCGTACATGGTTAACTATTATAAAAAATACCAGCATAAAGGGGTAGAGGTTATTGGCCTGGCCTACGAACGCACTACCGACTTTGCCAAATCACAAAAAGCACTGACACAGCTAAAAACCCGCTTTGACATTAAATACCCTATACTTATTACCGGTTTTACCAATAACAAGATAGAAACGGCTAAAAGCCTGCCAATGCTTACCAAAGTTGTGGGCTTCCCTACTACAATCATCATTGATAAAGCCGGCGATGTGCGCAAGATCCATACCGGGTTTAGTGGCCCGGGGACAGGTAATCATTATACGGAATTCATCAGCGAGTTTGAGAAACTGACAGATGACCTGCTGGCCGAGAAGGCCATGTAAAGTCTCAATAAATTATCCCCGTCATAGTCGGCTATTGCAAGCTAGAGAAGATCCAAACAATCCGGGCTTCAAATTGTCTTAGCAATAACCTTAGCACTGTCATGAAAAAACTTTTCTTACGGCTTGCTTTAGCTTTTTAGTAACATTGCACAAAATTTAGAATTGACAGCTGCAGCCAAAAAATTGTTCTCCTATCTGCTTAAAGCGACTATACTTGTTTTGGCATTCGCGTTTATTTACCACCAGTTTTTAAATAAGAATGCCAATCTGAAGCAGTTTGAGCTGTTAATTAAGCAAATAAGCGGCAACCAGGTAGTTTTTACGCTCTCGGCAGTGGTACTGCTAATGATGGTTAACTGGCTGCTGGAAAGCCTTAAATGGCAATATCTTTCGCGCCGGTTGGCCCGTATCTCTGTATGGGAAGCTGTTGAAGCTGTTTTTTGCGGATTAACCTGGGCAATTTTTACACCTAACCGGGTTGGCGAATATGGCGGGCGGGTAATGTTTTTACCTAATCGTAAACGTATACATGGTGTTTTTGCCATGGCTGTTGGTTCCTTCTCTCAAAATGTGATCACCAATATTACCGGGCTGCTGGCTTCATTGTGGTTTATCTACTATTTCCTCGAATTAAATACCTGGATATTTATCGGCATAACCATACTTACATTTATATTTTTAGGGCTTTTACTGGTTTTTTATTTTAATATTAAATGGCTGGTTTTGCTATTGAACCGCATTAAGTTTCTTAAAAAATATCATAGGTTCTTTGATATTATGGGGCGTTATAATTTTAACGAACTGCTATTGGTAATTGGCTATAGCCTGGCGCGTTTCTTTGTGTTTACATTTCAATATTATTTGATTATTCATTTGCTGCTCCCCTCCATTCCATTTTTTGAAATGATGATGACAGTTATCGTGTTCATCTTTATCCAATCGGCATTGCCATCTCTTGATCTGCTTGACATTGGCGTACGCAGTTTTACAGCGGCGCACTTATTTTTATATATAACCAACCAGCAAATAGCTATAATTGCAGCGGTATCGGCCATATGGCTTATAAACTTAATTATCCCGGCCATATTAGGCTCTGTATTTGTTTTAAAACTTAAATTCTTTGATCGCACTGCATAGTATTATTTCTTTATTGCTAACGGGTTTATACCTGTTGGTTGTTGGCTATTTAATAAAAGGATGGTCTGCCTTAAAACGGCCAAATATTAAGGGTGCAACCTTAAGTACTAAAGTTACCATCCTTATAGCCGCCCGCGACGAAGCAGAGCGTATCCGTTATACTATTGAAGATATTATAGCGCAGGATTACCCCAAGCATTTAACAGAAGTAATTATTGTTGATGACCACTCAACTGATAATACTGCAGATATTATTCGCAGCTACGCGGCAAATGGTATTCAATTAATGCAACTGCAGGCAGATAAGCCGTTAAACTCCTACAAGAAAAAAGCGATTGCCGAAGCGATTGACCGTTCAACAGGCGACCTCATGGTAGCTACCGATGCGGATTGCCGCATGGGGCCAGAATGGTTATCATCAATTGTTGGCTATTATGAAACCCATAACCCGGTAATGATATCATCGCCGGTAACTTATTTTGAGGAACGTTCTTTATTTGAACGGCTGCAAACATTGGAGTTTTCATACCTTATAGGTATTGGTGCCGCGTTCATCGGCAACGGCAGGGCATCAACCTGTAACGGTGCCAACCTGGCCTACCGTAAAGATGTTTTTTATGAAGTAGGTGGTTTTAGAGGAATAGACGATCTTGCATCAGGCGATGACGAATTGCTGCTGCAAAAGGTTGCTGTGCAATATCCTAACCGGATAGGCTTTTTTAAGAACCCGCAGGCAATAGTTTATACACACGCCAAACATACCTTACAGGAATTTTTGCAGCAAAGGCGCAGGTGGGCATCAAAATCTACAAGGTATAAGGATAAAAAGATAGTGGCATTGGCCGTTTGTATCTGGCTTTTTAATCTCTCTCTTATTGTAAACGCATTATTAGGCTTTTATAATATTTACTTTTTTAAGCTTTTCCTGATACAGTTCCTGTTAAAATATCTTTTTGAAGCTGCATTTTTACTGCCGATAACTACCTTTTTTAAACGGGCTAATTTAGTTGCTTTGCTGATAATATTAGCGCCTATACATATTGTTTACTTTGTTTATGTGGGTTTAATTGGCAACACCCGCAAGTACTCCTGGAAAGGCCGCATTGTGCGCTAATGGAAATTTTTTTTCCCTTTACGCATAAAAAGCAAGTCATCCGTCATTTTTAAATAGAATTATTCGCTATTTTAGGCTACCTAAAAGACGATGCTGAATAATATTAATAATAATTCTGGCGAAGACGAATTAATACGACTGCTGCTTAAAAGGCAATCGGAATTAAACTCATTATTAGAGCTAACGCGCGCTATAAATAAAAATGCCTCTACTCCTGTGCTTATACAGATGCTTGAGGTGATCATGCGCAACTATTTACAGGTTGGCAAATTCCGTTTCCTGATAGAAAAAGACAAAGTTTACAGCTGTATATCTAAATATGGTGGCGAAATAGAAACGCCTACCATGCTAAATAATACATGGAAATATTTATGCAAGATAAAATCGCAGGAATCTTTATCAGGCCATACTGATGCTGTATTAAGCGGTTATGATTACTTCATTCCCATTTACCATAAAAATAAAGCGCTTGCTTTCGCCCTCATTGGCAATTTCAATACATCAGGCGAGATGCTGAATAATGACCTTACATTTATTCAAACTTTGATAAACGTAATTGTGGTAGCGCTTGAAAATAAAAAGCTTTTTAGCCAACGTTTAGAAGCCGAGCGTTTTAAGCGCGAAATGGAACTGGCTGTTGAAGTGCAGAATATGCTTGTTCCGTTAAGGATCCATAAAGAGCCCGGGGTTGAAGTAGGATCAAAATATTTACCCCATCAAAACATTGGCGGCGATTATTTTGATTTCTTCCGGCTTAATGAGAATGAGTTTATGTGGTGTATTGCCGATGTATCGGGCAAAGGGATCTCGGCCGCATTGCTAATGGCCAATTTCCAGGCAAGCTTACAAGGGCTTGCGGCTATTGAGAATGACCTCACCTCTATTGTTGAGCGCCTAAACCGGATTGTAATTAACAATACCAAGGGCGAAAAATTTATCACCCTGTTTTTGGCTAAGTATAATGAGAAGAACCGCAAGCTGAACTATATAAATGCCGGACATAATCCTACCATACTGTACTCGCGTGGGGAGGCCGTTCCTTTAAGATTAGGGACAACCATGATTGGCGCCTTTGATGAGCTTCCCTTTTTAAACGAGGGCGAAATAGATATTGAGCCCCAAAGCCTGTTCTTTAATTATACCGACGGCCTCATGGATCATGAGCTGCAGAATTACGATAACTGGGGCGAAGAAAAGCTGCTTGAATTTGTAATTGCTAACGGAGAACGCAATCCCGATGATTTTAACGAGGCGATGATGGATCACATAAACATGGTTATAAAGGGCAAGCCTATTGATGATATTACCTTGCTGACACTAAGGATCTCGTAAATTATTCAACCTTCCTTACTGTTGACCCTCCCATCGCAGTCGCCCGGCTCCAGGCCACAGGTGTTCGGAAGATTTGCATTTATGCCAAAACTCCTTCCTTGGGGAAGGGTGCGGCTGCCTGTGAAATGGCGGGTAGGGGTTATTTGCGCCAATACCTATCTCATAAACCCCTCCCTGCACCCTCCCGTTGGGAGGGAATCGCACATATCCACCGCTTTTTCATCTTCCGAATACCTGTTGGCTCCAGGCGAACGACTGCAGTAGTTGGAGTGGCCGGCCTTTTATTTTTGCATCACCATTACACCATTCATTACAAAAGTGCTGCCTTTTTCGGCAACAATATTATATACGCTTTGTACACCGCCGCCATGCTCATTTTTCTGTAAAACGGTATAAGTTTCGTATTTGCCGCTTTTGTCATTAAGGCATAGCACCTGTTCGCCAATAGCAACTTCACCCATTTTACGGTTGCCTTGTTTGGTAAGCATAGGGTGGTTAGGCGTTGCCTGTAAAACTTTAGCATGCAGGGTTACATTTACACCATTAGCCACGTTGCTTTCTTTTGCTGATACCAATACCAGTTGTGTAATAGCATAGTTTTTGGCAGCGTGCACCGTAAGTTCTTTTACCTTAGTAGCTGTTGATTTATGGGTAAGGGGGTCAATGGTAATTACTTCATCGCCGCTCTTTACATCTTTCAAAAGTTTTTTGGTGCCGTTGCTCATTGCAACCAGTTCATCGCCGGGGAAACAAATATCGTTACCATAAGTAGCCGATTCTTCTTTCATATCCTTACCATTGTTCAGTACTTTATATTGCTGAAAGCTCAGCTCTTTTGAGAGTATGTAAGATAGCTTCAGGATAAAGTTCTTCTCCTCTTTATTAATGTTATCAATATCCTGGAAATACTTTTCCCATACTTTGCCGTCGGCTGTAAAGTCAGGCACCAGGGCCTGGTATTTTTTACCGGTTTCGCTGGTGTAAAAAACCATTAACCCAAGTTCCTGCATCCCCTCTTTGGCCACCAGTTTATAAAGGTCAATACGTTTCTTAAGGTTATCGCTGCCGGTAATAAAGTAGGGTTTGCGGCTTTCATAACGATCAAGCACGTAAGCGTTATCAAACTTTACGTAGGTGTCTTTGTCAAGGTCGGCAATTACGTAGGTTTTTGCCTTGTTATATTCATCTAAAGTAAGCGGCCTTGGGTTTACCGTTTTTGGCTGGGCAAAACCGGTAGCGGTAATAAAACCGATAAAAAAAGTAAGTATTAAATTGCGCATTGGTAATGTTATTTTCTTAAAGTCATGCCGAAATAAATTCGGGATGACGGGTTGATTTTATTTACTTAAGAATGTCAGGCTGAGCTTGTCGAAGCATGTGGGCAAAGGCCAATCACACGCCCTTCGACAAGCCCAGGGTGACCCATATTTTTTATGATAATTCTTTAAAAGCGGCTGCAAAAGCTTCCATTTCGTCCATACGGCCTATGCTTACGCGGCACCAGTCTTGTTCGTTAAATTTCCAGTGGCGTATGCCTACACCGCGCTTCATCATTTCGCTGCTAAATTTAGGTCCTTCCATTTTAAGCGGGAACATCACAAAGTTAGCTGATGAGGGGATGTAAGTATACCCTTCTTTCTTTAACACCGAATAAAGATATTCTTTTGAAGCCAGTGTTTTTTTCAGTGCATCCTTTAAAAAGGCGGTCTCTTGATAAGCTGCAATTGCCGCGGCAACAGTAGTAGCTGATAAGCCCATGCCGCCTGGTGTATATTTTGACAGCGCCCTAACCGTCTCAGGTTGCCCAACAATATACCCGCAACGTAATCCGGCAAAGCCATACAACTTTGAGAAAGTACGCGCTATAATTACATTCTGGCCGGCTGTAACTGCGCCCATCATGCTGGCAGCCTTTGGGTCGGGCAGGTAATCAATATAAGCTTCATCTACAAAAACTACAGCCTTTTTAGATACGCGTTCACAAAAAGCTTTTAATTTTTGGGTATCTACGATAGTAGCAGTGGGGTTGTTAGGGTTGCAGACATAAACCAGCCCGGTGTTTTCATCAACCTTTGCCTCCATAGCGTCCAAATCAAGTTTAAAATCGGCAGTTAGTGGTACTTTTACCCATTTCCCTTCAAAACGTGTGGCTTGGGTAGGGAGGTCGTCATAAGACGGATCAGCAGTGATAATATTTTTGCCACCCTTGCTGTAATGCATGGCGGCGGCCAGCAACAATGGCGAAGAGCCCGTAGCCAGCAGGATACTTGCTTTTTTAACGCCCTCGTAAGCTGCAATATTGTCAGATAATTGTGATATCGATGCAAATGCATACTGGTAACTTGTATCCAGCGAATCAACTATCGCCTTTTTAGCGGCAGGCGATGGGCCAAAAGGATTTTCATTAGCCAGCAGGCGCGCCTTCATTACAGGGGCTGCATCCATAATGGCTGTTTCGTCAGTTATACGGTTAAAGCCAATATTACGTACCACTGGCATAGCAGCCAGCTTACTCACGGTTGATGAAAGGAAAGCCAGTCCCCCGGCCATTAAAGCACTGGATCTGATCCAGTTCCTACGGTTAATTGAGTGTGCCATTATAGTTTAGTTTTTTAGTTTTTATCCCTTTGTTGCCGGGTAACTTACACGTTGTTCTGTAACACGCCCATGTATTGCCGTTACCACGCTCCTTGCCGATTCAAATGCCCCTGCCATCCAGGCGTTTAAATAGGTTAAATGTTCGCCTGCAAAATACACCTGCTTATCTGGTTTTAACAATGCAGGGTACTGGTTCTTGCGGGTTTCATTGTTATAAACCGCCCAACCGCCCATGTTGTATTTAGTTTTGTGCCAGCTAACCGAAAATGAGCGTTCAAACTCAGCATCATATTGCGGATGAATGAGCCGGCCTTTTTGCAGGGCCAGCTTCTCACGGTCGGGATAGCTTAATTCGCCGGTGCGCTGTGCTTTTTCGTTAAAATTATAATATCCTATTAAGATACCCTTTTTACTCAAATAATCATAGGACGGATAAAAAATTTGAGTTAACTCATTATTAGTGTGGGTGATGCCGCCATATATATGATCATCCTCTTCCCAAAACCGTCGTTTAAACTGCAGCCCTATCTTACCGGTTTGGTTATAGCTTATATAATCAATAGCCCGGCTAACATCGCCGGAGAAATTATTGTTGACATTGCTTAGCACAGGTAAAGGTAAAGTGCAAATACACATATCGCCCTGCAAAATGTGCGTTCCTGTAGCGTCCTTGTAGGTTACCTTTACGCCTTCGGCCAGGTTAGTAATATTGATAACTTCGGCACCTAATTTAAGAGATGGGGCAACTTTCTTTTGCATAGCCTTAGCTATCTGGTCCATTCCTCCAACGGCCTGGAACATGGTCATCTGCAGTTCGTAAGTATACTCGGCAACATTATAAAAATCAGGGTCCATCAGGCCCGATTGGATCATATCTGCCAATTTGTGGGCCTCGGCTACTTTGCCTGATTTGTCGCCCGCACCCGGTGACTCTGAATATCCCCGCCGTGCCGATGCTTTATATAGTTTATCGATATCTAAACCACCCTCTGCCGCCAGGTACTCCATAACCTTTTGAGCATCCTCTTTAGTTAAAGTGGTACCCAAACTGCCGTGGTCAATGCTTTTGGTAAGCAGCTCGGCCATGTAGCCGCGTACATCATTATGCACTTCGCGGGCACGCACCTTTTTATTAGAGAGCGGCCCCTTGCCTTCGGCAAAATAATAGGCGCCTTCATTAACATTGTTATAAACCTGAATAGGTACCCCCAGCTCTTTGCAGTAATGCAGGGTAAGCTCGTGGTGATGCGGTATGCGTGACGGGCCGGCATTAAAATAAAGGCCATCATCAAAGCGGGCGGTAACAGCGGGTTTATCAACCTCGGTATGGGTGCTGCCATTTCTAATGCTCCAGCAACGGCCGCCGGCCCTTTCACGGGCCTCTAAAATGGTACAGCGATAACCCAGCTTGTTTAGCTCGTAAGCGCTGGTCATACCGGCGAGGCCGCCGCCTAAAATAATAATATGTTTGCCATTGCCGCTGCCTGTTAAATTAAAGGCATGTGCCGGCGAAGGTTTTAACATGCCCAATGCCATCATAGCCGGATATGTCCCGCCTGCCAGCATGGCCCCTTTGCTTAAAAAACTTCGCCTGGTAATATTTTTCAATGCAGAATATAATTATGGATTAATCTTATTAGCTAAATTATAAATATTATGGTTTAAAATTTAACAGTTTAGTAACAATTTAATGATTAAATTATTAATTTGAGTAGTTGCACCCGGTTTTACCATTAGTGTTCATTTAATAGATGCAGCAATGCCACGTTAGCCAATGAATTTTATAGATATTTGTAATACTTTGCATTAATTTACAGTGCCTGGTAAAATTTATGAGCGATAACCAATTTAACCGCCCTATTCGTGTTTTAGTGGCCAAAGTAGGCCTTGACGGGCATGACAGGGGTGCACGTATTATTGCTACCACCCTGCGTGACGCAGGCATGGAGGTGATATATACCGGCCTGCGCCAAACGCCCGAGATGGTGGTGAATACGGCCCTGCAGGAAGATGTGGACGCCATAGGTATCAGTATATTATCTGGCGCGCATATGACGGTTTTTCCAAAGGTGATGAACCTCATAAAGGAGAAAAAAATGGATGATGTACTGCTTACAGGCGGCGGCATTATCCCTGCTGATGATATGGCCGAACTAAAAAAGATAGGAGTAGGTGAATTATTCCCCCCCGGCACCAGCACGCAGGACATTGTTAAATACATTACCGACTGGGTTCACCAAAACCGTAATTTTTAAATACTATCCCCATGAATTACCAAAACATACTTATTGATAATAAGGGCCGCGTACAGTATATTATAATTAACCGCGAAAGTAAGCTGAACGCTTTAAACAAAGCCACCCTTGCCGAGTTGCATTTAGCCCTTACAGATGCATTTAATAATACGGCTGTTGGGGGTATAATTATTACTGGTGCAGGCGCTAAAGCTTTTGTTGCCGGCGCGGATATTTCTGAATTTGTGGGTTTAGATACCAACGGCGGGGAGCAATTATCGCGCGAAGGGCATACAAAAGTTTTTGATATGATCGCTAACGGCAGCAAACCCGTTATAGCCGCGGTAAATGGTTTTGCTTTAGGCGGAGGATTGGAACTGGCCATGGCCTGCCATATCCGTATAGCATCAGACAATGCTAAAATGGGCTTGCCTGAAGTTACTTTAGGCCTGATACCCGGTTATGGTGGTACACAACGTTTAACACAACTTATAGGTAAGGGCAAGGCGCTTGAAATGATCATGACGGCAGATATGATAACTGCATCTCAGGCATTAGTATTGGGGCTGGTTAACCATGTAGTAAGCCCCGAAGAACTTTTACCTAAAGCCGAAGAGCTGTTGAATAAGATATTAACACGTGCCCCATTGGCATTGGCGGCTGCTATCCGTGCAGTAAATGACGCGGGTGCGGATGGTGTTAACGGCTTTGAAACTGAGATAAAAGAGTTTGGTAATTGCTTTGCAACAGAAGATTTTAAAGAAGGGGTAGCCGCGTTTTTAGAAAAAAGAAAAGCGGAATTTAAAGGCGAATAATTATTGCATTTTTCGTCTTGTTTTACGCTGGCAGTAAAAATCTGCTTTTTGAAGCCGGTAAGACTAAATTTAAGCTTTAAAACACTCCAATTTAAGCTTAAAAATTTTGCTTTATGCTGACATTTATACTCAAAATTACACTGCACTGACTAAAATACCCGCATAGTCAAAAAATAAATTACTATTAATCAATTGATTAAATATTCGTGACAATAGGATGAAAAATCGTATCTGATTTCGTGCTTTACTTTGCATTGTGTTTAACAAAAACACATCATCTAAATACTATATAAGTCATGAAAAGTACATTAAAAATCGCAGCGTTAGTCTTAGCATTTGCAGGCTTATCAGTTGCTGCAAAAGCACAAACAACAACTTCTACAAGTACTACAACATCAAACGGTGTGCGTTACAGCATCGGTGTTGATGCCGGTATCCCGACGGGTAGCCTTAATAACGCGTATAAATGGAACTTAGGCGGATCGGTACAGGCAGATATCCCTATTGCAAGCCAGTTATTTGTTACAGTAAATGCAGGTTATAACAACGTATTTGGCGAGAAAAATTTAGGCGGAACCAATGTTGATGTACCAAACATTCAGTTGTTACCGGTAAAGGCAGGTCTGAAATTCTTCCCCATATCAAACTTTTATGTTCAGGGTGAAGCCGGTGCAGCATTCCTTTTAAACAAATCTGATTTCTTTGATGATAAATCTACAGCTTTTGTTTACGCTCCGCAGGTTGGTGTTCAATTCCCTGTAAGCAGCAGCAGCTTTATTGATGCAGGTGTTCGTTATGAGGGAACCACAAAATACAGCAGCGCGTTCAATAACAGCAAAGTAAACTTTGTTGGTGTGCGTGTTGCATACGGTTTCTAATGCAGGGCCCTACATCTATACAAAATTGAGAACTAAGGGAAGACTAAACAGTCTTCTCTTTTTTGTGCTTAAAAATTTAAATTATCACCCCAATTAATAAAATTCGAAAATAATATATCAAATATTTGTACCTTAACCTGCTTAATAAACTACTCTACTATAACTGATTTCTGTATGAAAAAAATTCTCATCATTGATGATGAAGTTAACGTGGGTTTGTTGTTATCTAAATTCTTAACCCGTAACGGTTTTGAAGTAGATACCGCTACCAATGGCGGTAGTGGGATGGATTACCTTAAGGTAAATGATTATGACCTTGTGTTATGCGATTTTAGGCTTGAAGATACTGACGGCCGCGAGATGCTCAAGAACATTAAGGCACTTTATCCAAAAACAGGTGTAATTATTATTACCGGTTATTCTGATATTAAGATGGCCGTTGAGCTGATAAAAATGGGTGCTTATGATTATATCACCAAGCCCCTTTATCCTGATGAGATCTTAAATACTATTACCAAAGCTATTGAAACGCAATATGCGCTTCAGGAAATGGCCAATAATTATAGTACTCCTGATAAACCACAAAAGGAAAGTAAAAAGCAAGTCTTATCAGGTGAATTTGTGGTGGGTACCAGCAGGGCATCAAAAGAATTATTAAAGCAGATAGAACTGGTAGCGCCAACAAATTACAGCGTTATTATATTAGGGGAAAGTGGTACGGGTAAAGAATCTGTTGCCAAGAGTATCCATTTAAACAGCCTGCGTGCCAACCAGCCATTTATAGCAATGGATTGCGGATCGTTAACCAAAGAATTGGCAGCAAGTGAATTCTTCGGTCACGAAAAGGGATCATTTACCGGTGCATTATATACTAAAATAGGTCACTTTGAAATGGCCAACGGTGGCACCTTGTTTTTAGATGAGGTGGCTAACCTGTCATACGAGATACAGGCAGCCTTATTAAGAACCGTGCAAGAGCGTAAAGTAAAGCGCATAGGCAGCACAAAAGAGATTGACCTTGATGTACGTATTATTATTGCCACTAATGAGAGCCTGCAGGATGGCATCCTGAAAGGCCGGTTCAGGGAAGATCTTTATCATCGCTTTAACGAATTTAGCATCCACATGCCACCATTGCGTGAGCGTGGCAATGATATCATGATGCTGGCCGATCATTTTTTAAATGTAGCTAATCATGAGCTTGACCGTAAGGTAGGCTCGTTCTCGCCAGAAGTAATAGAATGCTTTATGAATTACCGCTGGCAGGGTAACATCCGTGAGCTTAAAAACGTGGTACGCCGTGCAACCCTTTTAACCGAAGGGAACGAGATCACCATGAAAACCCTTCCGCTGGAGATATCTAACTTTAAGGTATCAAGCTACGAATCGCCAAATGCGTCATCAACAGCAATTGAGGTTAAAGAACCAAGGCATGATCTGAAAAATGCTGCTTTAGGTGCCGAACACGAAACCATATTGAAAGTATTACGTGAAGTGAATTTTAACAAAACCAAAGCCGCCGAGATATTAAATATAGATCGTAAAACACTTTATAATAAAATGAAGGCCATTAATTTAAAGTAATATGGATGAGCGGCCTAAATTAATTAATGCCGAAGTTTTTAGTACTTTAAAGCATGATATTAAAAACCAGCTCAGCAACATTCAGCTGGCTTTGGAAGGTTTACGATATGAGATATCAGATACCGACGCCGACATTAAATTATACATGGATAGCCTTGTAGAATCTGCCAAAAAGATTGATGACTTGCTAAATAATATTGAATAGATTTACCAATGTATTAACACTAAAACTTTTTAGTGTTTTTTTGTTTATATAGCATTACAATAAGCTAAACTTTTCACGGGGGATGTCGATTTTTAATTATAAGCAGCACAATAATATTATATTGGTTAGCATTGTTGTGCTGGGCTGTTTTTTGCTATATGCCTTGAGTGAATTGTTTAGTTCCATCCTGGGGGCTATTGTATTGTTCACTATTTTCAGGCCATTCTTTTTATATATGGTAGAGCAGCGCCGCTTTAACCGCACGCTGGCTGCCCTCATAATCATATTTATTTCGCTTATTGTTATTGTTATCCCCTTCTTGTCATTAAGTATAATGGTGATTGGTAAAGTAGGGAGCATAAACCGCGACTCGCTGCCAATTGATAAATGGTCGGTTAAAATTGATGAATTTGCAGGTGCTAATTTAAACCAGCCACATTTAGCTGAGAATACACTACAAAAATTAGGGGCTTATGTTGCCGATCTGTTCCCATCCCTTCTTAGCAGTGCGGCAAGTATTATTATTACGTTGCTGGTAATGTATTTTTTACTGTACTTTATGTTTGTGCAAATGCGCGAATTTGAGATGGGCCTGCTAAAATATGCACCATTTAGAGAACAGCATGCCCTAAAATTTGCAGTTGAACTGCGCAATTCAACTTATTCCAATGTTTTGGGGCAGGGAATAATTGCCTTAACACAAGGGATATTACTAGCAAATGGTTTTTGGATATTTGGCATCCCCGATCCCATCTTCTGGGGGGTAATAGGTTCTTTCATATCCTTTTTACCGGTGGTTGGCGCGCCAACACTTTGCATACCGGCAAGTATTATTTTATTTGCTAACGGGCACTCTGTACAAGGGGTATTGCTGCTGGCCTACGGATTATTATTTATAGGTAATGTAGATAATGTATTACGCATGATCATTAATAAGCGCGTTGGCAATACCCATCCCATAATTTCCGTTATAGGTGTGTTTATTGGTCTGCCTCTTTTTGGGATACTTGGCTTAGTTTTTGGCCCCGTTTTATTATCATATTTCTTATTATTGTTAGAGATTTATGAAACCAACCGCATGGCTGCGGATAGGCTTGAACGGATACGTAGCCCGGAATTATAAGCTATATTTATAATTATTTTTTTATTAAACTATGCATAAAGTTAAATTTTGGCAAGATATTTAATAATTATAAAAACAAATATTCAACTTAAAAATTAATATAACATGAACGATAACACAAAAGTAATTGTTGCCCTGCTTGCAGGTATGGCAGCAGGCGCGGCATTAGGGATCTTATTTGCGCCCGACAGCGGAACTGAAACTCGTGATAAGCTTTCAGAATCATTAAAAAACCTGGGCGATTCTATTAAAGAAACCGCTGCAAAGGAAATTGATAACCTTGTAGGTATTAAAGATAAGGTTGTTGATAATATTAAAAGTAAAGTAAAGGGCGCCGAAGAAGAATATCAGGACGACCTGGAACACGCATAAATTTTATCATAACGGATTATTAAAGACCCGATATATTATTTTATTGCCTTATATGGAAACCAAAAAAGAACCGGTACGCCCAATTATTGACCAGGTGCAGGAATACGTGGAAACACGCTTAAAACTTGTAAAGCTGGAGGTTGTAGATCGCAGCTCTGCTGTAATTGCATCTGTTATAGTAGACCTGATAGTAATTATAAGTTTGGTGCTAACCTTTTTGTTTGCAAGCTTTACTTTGGCCCTATTCCTGGCTGATTGTTTTGGCTCTTATTGGAAAGGATTTGGTTCTGTAGCATTAATTTACCTGCTTATAGGTGTAATTTTAATGCTTGCAAAAAAGACAATAGAGAGGCCAATTAATAATATTTTGATCAGAAAGCTTTTTAACTAAAATTATGGAGACCACAATACGAAACGTGCATGATCTGAAGGTTGAAATAGCGAGGTTGAAAAATCTTGAAATGGATCAGTCTGTGGCATTAAAGCTACGGTTCAATAGTCCCTCAGCAATATTTTCAACAATGTTGTCAATATTCCCAAAATCACCAACAATTGATGGTGTTAAGAGCGCAGGCTTTTTTGACCAGGACTTTTTAGGTTTAATATCAAGAATAGCGTTACCATTAACGTTGAATAAAACACTATTCAAAAATTCTAACTTTTTGGTAAAGACACTGGTGGGCCTGGTTTCACAAAAAGCTTCGCATTACATTAGTGAAGATGCTGTAAGTGGTATATGGGGCAAAGCAAAAGCGATTTTCAATAAGTTCACCAAAAAGAAAGACGACGATAAAGAGGTTATACCTGCTTACAGTAAATACTATAAGGAAGGTGAAGCGCACAACAGAGAAGGCGAAGGCGGCGGATATGCCGGGTGATCTTAAAATCCATCTAATAAAATAAAAACTTTGATCCTGTTGTGAAACACGATCTTTTAAAGGGATAAGCTATTTAGTTTATCCCTTTTCTTTGCGCTATTAACTCTTGGCCTTTGTGGTTAAATTTTTATTATTTTCGCATTTTTATAATAAAGTGGGAAAAGACAAATTAAGGCGTTTTGCAGAGATCGATACTTTTAGCAACGTTTTTCAGATGGATGGCGGCAAGCCGCTAAAGGGTAAATGGACTGCAGATTTTTTTAAAAACCGTAACCCTGTGGTAGTTGAACTGGCTTGTGGTAAAGGTGAATACACCGTTAACCTTGCCCAAATGTTTCCTGAAAAAAACTTTATTGGGGTTGATTATAAGGGCAACCGTATTTGGCGCGGGGCAAAAACCGCTTTAGAGGACGGGGTGAACAATGTTGCTTTCCTGCGCATTCAAATAGAAAACCTTATTGAATATTTTAACGAGAATGAGGTAGACGAGATCTGGATCACCTTTCCTGATCCCCAGCCGCAATTGAGCCGTGAGAAGAAACGTTTAACTTCAGACAGGTTTTTGAATATGTACCGCCAGATACTAAGGCCGGGTGGCTATATTAACCTGAAGACTGATAATGATGGCTTTTATGCTTACACCGCAGAAAAAGTTACTGAACTTAATTTAAACCTCCATATAAAAACGGATAATCTTTATCATTCCGAATTTGCGGATGAAGTGTTATCCATCAAAACATATTACGAGAAAAAGTATTTATTGCATAATAAGAATATCAATTATATAAAATTTTCGTTTTAAGGGGTATGGATAAAAGCAACTTTTATGATGACGTTTACCAGGTAGTTAGGCTGATACCTAAAGGCCGTGTAACATCATATGGTGCTATTGCCGAATACCTGGGCACAAAAGGCTCATCGCGAATGGTAGGCTATGCCATGGGGGCCAGCGGAACTGCCCAGCCACCTGTACCGGCACACAGGGTAGTTAACCGCAACGGACTGCTAAGCGGTAAAATTCACTTTGGCGGCGATACAATGGAACAACTTTTGGAGAGTGAAGGCATCTCTGTGGAAGATAACCAGGTACAAAACTTTAAACAATTGTTTTGGGACCCGTCAGCCGAGTTGCTTTAAACACTCTGGATACTACATTAAAGAATTTGCAGTAACTCCATCCGGTTCCCAAACGGATCAATAAAAGCAAAGCGCTTGCGGCCTGGAATTACCGGTTCGTCAAGTATTTCAACCCCGTTATCCTGTAAATGTATTAAGGCTGCATCAACATCAGTAACTTCTAAAGCTGTGTGGCGGATAGACCGCGGTAACGGTTCCTCAACACCAACGTGTAATTGTACATTCCCAATATTAAACCAATAACCAGGCGAAGAAAAGATGTGATCGGGGCGTTCTATCAGCTCCAGGCCTATTACTTTACCGTAAAAATCCTTTGCTTCTTCCAGCCGGTTTGGCGGTACACAAACATGAAAATGATCTAAACGCTTAAATGTGATCATATTTATTCGTCTTCGGCAAATGTTAAAACGTAGTTGTTAATATCTAAAATAGCAAATTCAGTTGCGCCATAAAAAGTTGTTTCCAATCCTTTAAGCACGGTTACCTTATCTTTAATGTCCTCAAAAAACGCACGGATACCCTTTAGTTTAATGTATAATAAAAGCGATGCGCCATTGGTGCGGCTAATTTCAGGCAGTTCATCAGCCAGGCTTTCAAATGTTTGAAACATGATCGTAACGTTGCCCTTAACCATCATAGCCCAAACCAGATCAGGCCCTTCTTCGGGTACGCTCATGGCTAAATCAAAGCCTAATATATTGTAAAATGCTATTGTAGCGTTTATGTCTTTAACAAAAATATTGGGTGATAAACTTTCCATGGTGTGTTTAATTTTATGGTAATTTATTAATAATCGGTCCGATAAAAATAAGACATTTATACCTTTAAAATATGTTATAATTTGAATTAGAAAATCACTAATTCACCAACTCATTAATTCAATAACAAATCCTATGGGACAATTAATAAATGATTTTGAAGCCTATCGTACCAAAATGAACGATAGAATAATGGAAACGGCAAATACCAACATTAAACGGTTTTTCGCGCTGGATACCACCACATATGCCGATGGCGCATTGGATGTTAAAACCAAAGAAATGCTGGGCCTGGTTGCCTCAATGGTGCTGCGTTGCGATGATTGCATTAAATACCATTTAGGCAAATGCCACGAAGCAGGCGTGCAACATGCCGAAATGAACGAGGTGTTTATGATAGCCAATTTGGTGGGCGGCTCTATAGTTATCCCGCATTACCGCAGGGCGGTTGAATATTGGGATGAGTTGAATGAAGTTAGCAACGTACAATAAGCAGTTTTTAGATATATAATTATTAATACATTTAACCATGGCCAAAAAAACTGCTGAAAAACCTACGTTTATACCTGATGGTAAAAAGCGCTGCACCTGGTGCGGAACAGATCCGCTCTATATAAAATATCACGACGAAGAATGGGGCAAGGTTACACATGATGATAAAGTACTGTTTGAATTTTTAACCCTTGAATCGGCACAGGCCGGTTTAAGCTGGATAACCATTTTGCGCAGGCGCGATAATTATAAAAAAGCGTTCGCCAATTTCGATGTAGAGAAAGTAGCGGCCTTTACCGAAAAAGATCAGGAGCGCTTATTGCAGGATGAAGGGATTATCCGCAATAGATTAAAAATTGCATCGGCTATCAGCAACGCGAAACTATTTATTGAGGTACAAAAGGAATTTGGTTCGTTTAATAATTACCTGTACAGTTTTATGCCCAATAATGAGCCTATTACTACCTACCATGGCTCGCAGGTAAGTACGCCCGAATCTGATGCCATAAGTAAGGATATGAAAAAACGCGGCTTTAAATTCTTTGGCACTACAATTTGTTATGCCCACATGCAGGCCACAGGCATGGTTAATGACCATTCGGCGCAATGTGATTTTAGGTAGTTAAAGGAATAGTTGTAGCTTAATCCTCTTTACACCGCAGGTGAAGAGAGGGTCGCGCACGAAGTGCCGCGGGGTGAGTCAGTCGGCAGTAGATGATTGATTCGATTGGGCTGCACTGATCGTTCCAAATTATATTTTCGCTGCGGATAGACTAACATAAATTGTATTTTTGAATTCATTCACCAATCGGTGTAATTATAATTATGAAGAAGCTTTTTCTATTGGATGGTATGGCCCTGATATACCGGGCACATTTTGCTTTAAGTAAAAGTCCGCGTTTTACCTCGGCGGGTTTAAATACTTCGGCGGTTATGGGTTTTACCAATACCCTGCTGGAGGTTTTACGTAAAGAGAAACCTACCCACATGGCTGTGGTTTTTGATACCGATGCCCCAACCGAGCGCCATACCGAATATGAAAAATATAAGGCGCACCGCGAAACCATGCCCGAGGATCTTTCAAAAGCTTTACCGTATATTTTTAAAGTAGTACTGGGCTTTAATATCCCGCTCATCACATCAGACGGTTATGAAGCCGATGACATTATAGGCACGCTTGCCAAAAAAGCAGAAGCGAAAGGTTACCAGGTT
This sequence comes from Mucilaginibacter sp., assembly GCF_041660805.1. Classification (GTDB taxonomy): domain Bacteria; phylum Bacteroidota; class Bacteroidia; order Sphingobacteriales; family Sphingobacteriaceae; genus Mucilaginibacter. The sequence goes on from NZ_JBAZVP010000002.1 coordinate 491,327, forward strand.
TACTGCATGACGCCCGATAAGGATTTCGCGCAGCTGGTATCAGAAAATATCCGCATCTACAAACCTGCCCGCATGGGTAACGAGATGGAGATATTGGGCGTGCCCGAAGTACTTGCCAAATGGGAAATTGAACGCCCCGAGCAGGTAATTGATATTTTGGGCCTTTGGGGCGATGCTGTTGATGGCATCCCCGGCATACCCGGCGTGGGCGAAAAAACCGCTAAATTATTGATCAAACAATACGGATCGGTAGAAGAGATAATTGCGCATAGTCACGAATTAAAAGGCAAACTGCGCGAAAACGTAGAGCAATTTGCCGAGCAGGGCTTAATGTCTAAAAGACTGGCCACCATTAATCTGGATTCTCCGGTTGAGCTGGACGAGGCCGGATTGGAAATGTGCGCGCCAAGTAAAGACCTGTTGGAGCCGCTTTTTGCCGAACTGGAATTCCGTACGCTGGGCCGCCGTGTATTTGGCGATGACTTCAGCATTACCGAAACCCGCGCTGTATCGATACAAACAGATCTGTTTGGTAACCCGGTTGCCGATGGCCGTACAACCCTCGAAGTTGATGTACAAGACATTTACGAGCCGCCAACCCCTGCCGATATAAAGAACATCAACACAATAGAACACGAATATATACTGGCTGATACTTTTGAAAAACGTGCCGAGCTTATTAACATACTAAAACAACAAAAAAGCTTTTGCTTTGATACCGAAACTACCGGTACTGATGCTAACTATTGCGAATTGGTGGGCTTGTCGTTCGCTGTTAAGCACTTCCAGGCATGGTATGTACCGGTGCCTATAGATGAGCAGGAGATAATTAAAATAGTAGCGGAATTTAAACCCGTATTTGAAGATGCTGCTATTGGCAAAATAGGTCAGAATTTAAAGTTTGATATCCTAATGCTGAAATGGTATGATGTAGAAATGAAGGGGGACCTTTTTGATACCATGATGGCGCATTATATAATAGACCCGGATACCCGCCATAATATGGATATCCTGTCAGAAAACTACCTGGGCTATAAACCGGTTTCCATAACAGAACTTATTGGCCCTAAGGGTAAAAATCAGGGCAACATGCGCGATGTGGAGATAGAAAAAATAAAAGATTATGCTGCCGAGGATGCCGATGTTACGCTGCAGCTGAAAACTGTATTTGAACCCAAGATAAAGGAGGTTCAGGCCGAAAAATTATTGCATGAAATAGAAAACCCGCTGATATATGTACTGGCCGATATTGAGCACGAAGGTGTAAAGATAGACCACGAAACATTAAAAGAATTCTCGAAATTATTGGAGACCGATATAGCTGTACTGGAGAAAACGGTGTTTGAAAAAGCAGGCGTTAGGTTCAACATAGCATCACCAAAACAACTGGGCGAGGTATTGTTTGAGAAATTACTGCTTGACCCTAAAGCCAAAAAAACCAAAACCGGCCAATACCAAACCGGCGAAGATGTACTGTTGTCGCTTGCTGCCAAAAGTGATATTGTGAGAGATATACTGGATTTTAGGCAGCTGCAAAAGCTAAAATCCACCTATGTTGATGCATTGCCAACCATGGTGAACCCCAAAACCGGGCGTGTGCATACCAGCTATAACCAGGCGGTAGCTGCAACAGGCAGATTAAGCTCTAACAACCCTAACCTGCAAAATATACCCATCCGTACCGAACGCGGCCGTGAGGTAAGGAAAGCATTTATACCAAGGGATGCAGATCACAGCATAGTATCTGCAGATTATTCGCAGATAGAACTGCGCATCATAGCGGAGATAAGTAAAGATGTGAACATGCGGCAGGCATTTACAGATAATATAGATATCCATACTGCTACTGCCGCCAAAGTGTACGGTATAGGTTTAGATGAGGTGGATAGTACCCAGCGCCGTAACGCCAAGGCGGTTAACTTTGGCATTATCTATGGGCAATCGGCATTTGGGTTATCACAAAATTTGGGTATCCCGCGTAAAGAAGCTGCCGAGATCATTGAGAACTATTTTGCCCAATACCCCGGCATTAAACAATACATGGCCGATACCATGAACTTTGCCCGCGAGAATGGTTACGTATGTACGCTAATGGGCAGGCGCAGGTATCTGCGCGATATTAACTCGGCCAACCAAACCGTACGCGGCTTTGCAGAACGAAATGCTATTAACGCGCCAATACAAGGCTCTGCCGCGGATATGATCAAGATAGCCATGATCAATATTCACCGGGAATTTAAAGCCCTTAAACTGGATGCCCGCATGACCATGCAAGTGCATGATGAGTTGGTTTTTGATGTGCCTAACCATGAGATAGAAATTGTAAAACCCATTATTCTTGATAATATGAAGAACGCCATAAAAACCGAAGTGCCAATTATGGTAGAGATAGGCACAGGTTTAAACTGGCTGGAAGCGCATTAATTTATTCCTCTACTGTCATGCTGAACGTAGTGAAGCATCTGTTCGCTAATGCCGAACGATAGATCTTTTACTAAGTTTCAGGGTGGAAAGAGTTGCGTTAGATTGCAACAGATGCCAGCCATTGGCTAATACCGAATATTATTAAGAAGCGTTTTATAAATAGCGCCGTTAGGTGCTAAAGCTTTGTAGCAAACATAATTAAACATTTTAGCGTGCCATCGGTACGCAACAAGGGCGTAGTTCCGTACCGATGGCACGGTATGGTCATCTAATTATTTTACTACAAAGCTTTAACCCCGATGGGGTTATTCTTACAATAGTAACCTTCCGCGTTAGGGATTGCAGCGGATACCGGCCTGTGGTTAATGCCGGTGCAGTATAAGCGTAAAGCCCGCCCAAAGGGAACGCCCTGATTAAAGTTACGTTGCCCGTACAGGATTTCTCTTCCATCCTACTCAATTTTATCCTGCTCATCTGATTAACGCAGGTTTCATATTCTAAACCTCATTGTTAAATTGGCAATGAAGCTTACCGCCTAAATAGCGTTAATATCGAAATTGTAAGCAACCGGCAATATTTATTAAATAATATCACATTTTCAAACACATTTTTCAAATTATGTGTTTGTTCATTTGGGGAAATGTTTAGTACCTTAACCACTATATAAACCTAAATGAGAATTTTTCACCTGAGTGCCGAATGTTATCCAGTTGCAAAAGTAGGAGGGCTTGCTGATGTTGTTGGCGCGTTGCCAAAATATCAGAACCAGGCCGGTTTAAATGCTGCAGTGGTAATGCCTTATTACAGCCGCAAATTTGTACATGAAAACACGTTCGACACAGTTTTTCAGGGCACTACGCTACTGGGTACCCGCAGGCTTTATTTTGAAATACTTAAAGAGCAAACCAATAAGCTGGGTTTCGAGCTGTTTTTGATAAGGATACCAGGCCTGCTTGACAGGGAAAATATTTATAGCTACCCTGATGAGCGGGAACAATTCATTGCCTTTCAGATCTGTTTTCTGGATTGGATAAACTGGAGCGGCCAAACGCCTGATCTGGTTCACTGCCATGACCATCACTCGGGGCTGGTGCCATTCATGATGTATCATTCGGCACTTTACCGCAGACTGGCAAATATCCCTACTGTGTTTACTATCCATAACGGCCAATATCATGGCGCGTTTGGTTGGGATAATCTTGAATACCTGCCCGAAGTTGATTTTTATAAAACAGGTTTACTGGAGTGGAATGGCGGCATTAACCCGCTTGCATCCGCGGTGAAATGCTGCTGGAAATTCACCACCGTATCACCAAGCTATTTACAAGAGCTATCAATTAGCTCAAACGGGTTAGAATACCTGTTTTACGTGGAGCGTTTTAAAGGATATGGCATTGTTAACGGGATAGATACCGAAGTTTGGAATACCGAAACAGACCCAATGCTGCCCGAGAAATACACCGCAGCAACTGTTACTAAAGGCAAGCTGAAGAATAAAGAGCTGATATGCCAAAAATTTGGATTATCGGTTAATAGGCCCCTTATAGCATTTATTGGCCGGCTGGTTGCTGAAAAAGGATCAGACCTGTTGCCGGAAGCAATTGAAAAGAGTTTACAGGAGCATGGCGATAAGGTTAACTTCCTGATATTAGGCACAGGCGATACCGAAACCGAAATTGCTTTGCAGCAATTAAAAACTTTATATCCGCAAAACTGTAATGTATTCATTGGTTATGACGAAGCACTGGCGCATTTAATTTATGCCGGAGCCGATTTTCTGCTAATGCCATCGCGGGTGGAACCTTGCGGACTGAACCAATTATATGCAATAAGATATGGTACCATACCGGTAGTGAGAAGTACCGGAGGGTTAAAAGATACCGTTATTGACTTTGGCGACGAAGGTGGGTATGGTATACGTTTTAACAACGTAACTGTAGAGGATATTAGTACATCTGTTACCCGCGCAATTGTTTTGTATAAAGACACAAAAAAGATGTTGCAACTACGTAAATGCATGATGGGGCTCGATTTTTCGTGGTACCGGTCGGCAAAAGAATATATTGATCTGTATGAAAGTTTAATTCCTAAAATATGACATCGAAAGTAATCAGCATTGTACTTGGAGGCGGCCAGGGTAGCCGTTTGGCACCGCTTACCCTAACACGGTCAAAACCGGCAGTTCCTATAGCGGGTAAATATCGTTTGGTTGATATTCCTATTTCAAACTGCCTGCATTCAGGCATCGACCGTATCTTCGTACTCACGCAGTTTAATTCGGCGTCATTAAACAAGCATATAAAAAACACCTATCATTTTAGTACGTTCAGTACGGCCTTTGTTGATATTTTGGCTGCAGAACAAACACCTACCAGCGCAGGCTGGTTCCAGGGTACTGCAGATGCGGTTAGGCAAAGCTTGCACCACCTGGCTGTGCATGAGTTTGAGTATGTGCTGATCCTGTCTGGTGACCAGTTGTACCAGATGGATTTTGAAGATATGATACAGCAGCACATTAGTAAAGGGGCTGAAATATCTATTGCTACTATCCCTGTTGATGCTGCCGATGTACCCGGCTTTGGCATCTTAAAAACAGATAGTGATAGCATGATCACCGCCTTTATTGAAAAGCCTAAATCTAATTTTGAAAGCTGGGCTTCAGAAGTAAGCGATGAAATGAAAGAGCAAGGCCGGGTTTACCTGGCTTCAATGGGGATTTATTTATTCAACCGTAAATTATTGTATGAACTGTTGGAAGGGAATGACCATCCGGATTTTGGCAAAGAGATTATTCCACAATCTATAGAAGGGCATAAGGTTATTAGTTATCAATATGAAGGTTATTGGACAGATATTGGTACCATCCCTTCATTCTTTGAAGCTAACCTGGGCCTTACAGATGATATACCTAAGTTTAACCTGTTTGATAAGAACCACATTTATACCCGTGCGCGTATGCTACCGCCCACAAAGATATCAAGCACACATCTTGAAAAATCTATTGTTGCCGACGGATGTATTATAAATGCCAGTCATATCAAGCATTCCCTGATAGGGATCCGTACGCGTATTGGTTTTGAAACTGAAATTGAAAGCTGTTATGTGATGGGTAGCGATAATTACCAGACACTTGAAGAAATTGCCTCTGCAAAAGAAGCAGGTGAACCTATTATGGGTATTGGCGACAGGTGTAACATTAAAAATGCCATCATTGATAAAAACACTTATATAGGTGATGATGTAACTATAAATTGTGCCGGTGTGTTACCCGATGGGGACTTCCCTACCTACACAGTTACCGATGGTATTGTAATTATTAAGAAGCGTGCCGTTATACCAAGCGGAACGGTTATTTAATTTGAAAGAAAAGATAAACAATTGGCGGTTAATTTGTTTTATATTTATACAACTAATAAAAATAAACTTTAAAAACTATTCACCATGAAAAAGGCAATTTGTATCATCGCAGTTGCTGCGATTTCTTTCAGTAGCATAAGCGCTTATGCGGCTACGCCATTGCAAACTATGCAAAAAGACACTTCAATGCAAAAGGATACTTCCAAGATGAAGAAAAAATCCATGAAGAAAAAAATGGACAAGAAAAAGATGAAAGATACTACCATGATGAAAAAGGATACCATGAAAATGTAGGATCATGATCATGAATTATAACAAAAAAGCTACCCCGATTAGGGGTAGCTTTTTTGTTATAGCTCTAATGTATCGCCTATGGCAGGGAGTTTAAGGTTAAGGCCGGCCTTTAAAAACTTTTCAGCCACCTCTTCCTTATTTATCTTAATAACCGGGAAAGAATCATAATGGATCCCGATAATATTTTTACAGTTAATGAATGCACTGGCCTTAATAGCATCATCGGCACCCATGGTATAGTTATCTCCTAAAGGTAAAAACGCCCAGTTAAGGTTTTCATCTTCCAATAGTTTCATATCATAAGTAAGGGCGGTGTCGCCAGCAAAATAAATAGCTTTACCTTCAGAGTAAATTACAAAACCGGCAGGGTTACCACCGTTTGAGCCATCAGGCAATGCGCTTGAGTGTATAGCGTTAACCATTTTAACACGGCCAAAATCAAAATTAAAACCACCGCCAATATTCATGCCGTGCACATTGTCAATACCTTGTTTGCCTAACCAACCGGCTATTTCTGCAATACAAATAATCTTAGCGCCGCTTTGTTTTTGAACGGTTATCAGGTCTGCAACATGGTCGCCGTGGCCGTGCGATACCAGTATGTAATCGGGTTTAAGGCTGGTTACATCAATATGCTTTGCCAATTCGTTATGGGTTATAAACGGATCGAACAATAGCTTTTTGCCATCGGCCTCTATCTCAATGGTCGATTGGCCGTAATAAGTAACTTTCATAGTTGAATGATTTTTTAAGTGGTAATTTACTAATAGTAGATAACGCCCTGTGTAAAGCTTTCGTTGCTTTTAGTAAATATATGACAGCTTATTTACCAAATAAACCACCCATGCCGCCAAACATAGCACTGGTCATGGCAGCCATTTCACTTTGGCTAACGTTGTCTGCCTGTTCCATGGCTTTGTTAATGGCAATAACCAGTAACTCTTCCAGTTCTTCTTTATCAGCTTCTTTTAAAAAAGCGTCATCAATGGTAACTGACTGTACAACTTTATTACCATTTGCCTGAACGGTTATCTTACCGCCCTCGGCAGATCCGGTTACGGTGATAGCATCTAACCGTTTTTTTACTTCGCCCGCCTTTTGCTGGGCCTCCATTAATTTATCAAACATAATATTTCAAATGTGCAGATATGCAAATGTGCGTATGTGCAGATGATTTGCACATCGCCAAATACAAATCCGAATTATTAATTAAACCATAGTAAACATCTGCACATCTGCATATTCACGCATTTGCACATCTGCATTAATCCTCGCTTGTATCCCCGTTACCGTTGTATGCTCCTTTACGTACAACCGGCATGCCGGTCATTTTAAACAGATCATCAAGGTGAAGCAAGCTGCCGTTAACTACATTACCTAACAAAATAATGGTGACATCGTTTTTCATATCACGCAAAAATATGTGTCTGAAACCGTGCCACCAGCCGGTGTGGTAAACTACCTTTTGGCCCGGTCCTTCAAATAAGCGCCAGCCATAGCCGTAGTTAAAGTGCCCGCGAACCATAGGGCTATGCGGGGTATAGGCAGAATCTTGAGTGGCCGGTTTAATTAAACGCCCGGCCCTTAGCGCCTGGTCAAAAATATACAGGTCGCCAACGGTGCTATAAATACCTTTATCGCCCACGGGGCCATCTAAAAAGTTTTGTGCAACAGAATATCTCCAGCTGTTACGGTCATGGCCAACCACATCGGCCGGGATCTTTTCATACACCGCTTTTGAGTAAACAGCCGTATGTTTCATCCCTGCGGGGATAAAAATATTTGCCTTCATATAATCGGCATAGCTCATTTTACTTACCTTTTCAATTATAGCGCCCAGCACCATAAAGTTGGAGTTGTTATATAAAAAGCTCGCGTTTGGTTTGTTAAAGCGTGTTGGCTTGTATTGGGCTATCATGTCCATCACTTCGGCATTGGTCAACCCTTTCTTTTGGTTTAGGTGCTGCGAGCGATAAATACCATCAACAAAATATACATAGTTCATCATCCCCGAGCGGTGCGTAAGTAACAGCCTGATGGTTACCCCCTCATAAGGAAAGTTGGGGAAAAAGTCTTTTACGTTTTGGTCAAGCTTAATTTTGCCGCGTTCCCAAAGTTGCATAATGGCGGTGCCCGTCATGGTTTTGGTAACTGATGCCAGTTCAAACTGGGAATTGATAGTTAAACTATCGCGGGTTAAGTGGTTAGCCCATCCCAATGCATTTTCATAAATTATCTTTCCCTTTTTTGCAACCAAAACATTGCCGTTAAAGCCGCTTACCTTGTGCAGGTGCTGCATAAAAGCATCAATTTGCTTGTCGCCCTTTTTGGGGTCGTACTTTAAAAGATTTGCAGTATCAAAGGGTTTATCGGGATCTTTGTTATCATTTTTACTACCGGGGCCAGATGAGCAAGAGATCAATAAGAACAGAACGGATGCGCAGGATATAATGGTTTTGAACACTAACTTCATAGACGGTTTTCTTTCAATTAACGAAGGCGAAAATTAAAAATAATATATAGCATGTATAAGATAAATATTGAAATAATGTTTCATCGCTGTTTTAAACAATTTAATTTTAAGGCATGAAAATTTACTTGAACGCCATGTTTGCGCTGTGTTTTGTATCTATCAGCTTAACTATAAAAGCGCAAGATGCTGTAAGCGTGCCCGATCTGATAAAGCAGGGCCAGGAGCTAAACCAGCAAAAGAATTACGCGGGCGCCATTGAAAAATATAAAAGCGCTTTGAAATTAGAGCCTGAGAATGCACGCGTTAATTATGAAATGGCTTTCGCGTTATACTCAAGTGGGAAGGGTGCAGAAGGGGTTCCTTACCTGGAGAAAGCCATCAAGACAGGTACCAATGCACAGTTATCTGCAGGTGCTTATAGTTTACTGGGCAGTATATATAGCGGAGCAAACCAGTTTCAAAAATCTATTACTGCCTATACTAACGGCATAAAAGCCGATAGTGCCAACCAAAGGCTATACTATAATTTGGGCATTGCCCAATACCGTGCTAAGCAGTATAGCAATGCGGAACAAAGTTTTATAAGTGCACTTAAACTGGATAGTAGTTATGCCGCCAGCCAGCGGATGTACGCGTTGGTTACTTTCCATCAAAATAAGCGCGCGGAGGCTTTGCTTGGCTTTTGTCGCTTTTTAATGCTGGAGCCCAATACCGCCCAAAGTGCCGAAGCATTTGGCAACCTGCAAAACATCCTGAGTGGAGGCTCATTAAAGCCGGAGCCGGGTTACAAGCCATCGCCTGCAACAAAAGCAATTGCAGATAATCAAAATAAGGTACTTGCCAAAGCGCTAAGTAGTTTTATGTCCCGGCGCTATGCATCGCCCGGTGATTTGCTGACCACACAACTTAAAGCTGTTTTTACCGCTTTAGGTACTATGCCTAACAACAAGTATTACTTTGCTGATTATTTTTATAAGCTCTCCCAAACAGAACACCTGCCGACATTTGCAAGGCTCATCAGTCAAAAAGCCTACCCGGAAAATGCGAAATGGTTAAAGGAAAATGCGGAGAAGGTGACGGCGCTGGAGAATTGGATGAAGGATAATAAGCCCGTGTTTTAACTGATTAACGGCTAATAAAATGTACCAAAAAGATTACCACTTCATATTCATCATACTCCACATAAAACCCTAAATTTGCACCTGCAAAAACATACTATCAATTATGAGTTTCAGAACCGAATATGATACCATGGGTGCCGTTCAGGTACCTGCCGATAAATACTGGGGCGCTCAAACTGAGCGCTCACGAAACAATTTTAAAATAGGCCCGGAAGCATCAATGCCAAAAGAGATCATTGATGCGTTTGCTTACCTTAAAAAAGCTGCCGCCTATACCAATACCGATTGCGGTGTACTTACTGCCGAAAAACGCGACCTGATAGCACAGGTATGTGATGAGATTTTAGCAGGCGGCCTTGCAAGTGAATTTCCACTGGTGATATGGCAAACAGGGTCGGGCACGCAATCAAACATGAACGTGAACGAAGTGGTTGCCAACCGCAGCCATGTTTTACAGGGCCATACTTTGGGCGAGGGTAAAACTTTTATCCACCCGAATGATGATGTAAACAAATCGCAATCATCAAACGATACCTACCCAACGGCTATGCACATTGCCGCTTACAAAATACTGATAGATGTAACTATCCCGGGTATTGAAAAACTGCGCGACACCCTGCAGGCAAAAAGCGAAGCGTTTAAAAGCGTGGTAAAAATTGGCCGTACCCACTTAATGGATGCTACGCCGCTTACTTTAGGCCAGGAATTTTCCGGCTATGTATCGCAGCTTAATCATGGCTTAAAGGCATTACGCAACACATTTGAGCACCTGAGCGAACTGGCCCTTGGCGGTACCGCGGTAGGTACAGGCATCAACACCCCAAAAGGTTATGATGTTAAGGTAGCCGAATATATCGCTCAGTTTACAGGCCTGCCATTCATTACTGCCGAAAATAAATTTGAAGCCCTTGCCGCGCATGATGCAATTGTAGAAAGCCACGGTGCTTTAAAACAGATAGCCGTTTCTTTAATGAAAATTGCAAACGATATCCGTATGCTGGCATCAGGCCCGCGTTCTGGTATTGGTGAGATCCATATTCCGGACAATGAGCCGGGGTCGTCTATTATGCCGGGTAAGGTTAACCCAACCCAAAACGAAGCGGTTACTATGGTTGCCGCGCAGGTTATGGGTAATGATGTTACCATATCCATAGGCGGATCAAACGGGCACTATGAGCTTAACGTATTTAAACCGGTTATGGCTGCCAACTTCTTGCAGTCGGCCCGTTTAATTGGCGATGCATGTGTATCTTTTAATGACCATTGCGCTGCCGGCATTGAGCCAAACTACGAGGGTATTAAAAAGCACCTTGAAAATTCGCTGATGCTGGTAACCGCGCTTAACCCGCATATAGGATATGAGAATGCGGCAAAAATTGCCAAAACAGCATTAAAAGAAAAGAAAACTTTGCGCGAAGCCGCGGTAGGTTTAGGCCTGCTTACCAACGAGCAATTTGACGAATGGGTTAAGCCCGAAGATATGATAGGCGGATTAAAATAATAGCAGCCTCACCCCAACCCCTCTCCAAAGGAGAGGGGCTTTTATTTGCTACAACACATGCAAAAACCTTTCGCCGTTTACATTTCTGCTTTAACCATCCTGCTAACTGCAATTTGCCTGCTGCAAACTGCTTGCCGGTTTAACCCTAATACGCAAAAACCGGGAGAAGGCTACCTACAGGGCGAGTGGCAGCAGGATACATCTGCCCTGCAAAAAAAACTGGTAGATTATTCTTTATATAACATTAAGTTCAACTGCGATTCGTTTTTTGTGAGTATCAAAACTTTCAGTAAAGCAAACTCCGGTGCCGACAGTTGCACCAAAGGCGGTCAATGGACAGAATATGCCAAAGGAGTATATCAGCAAAAAAACGATACGCTTCATGTAAGGGGTTTATTCTGCAATGCTAACTTTACTTATAAGGAACCTGCGGGTTGTTACCGCTCCGGCGTTTATGAGGAGTATTTTAAGGTAAGCAATAAAACAGATTCCACCGTTCAGTTTAATCCAACATCGAGCGTTATAGCCATTAACGCGCATTTAGTAAAAAGATACACCTGTAACCCAAAACCACTTTAATATGAAAATCAGCATTTTCAAAAAGATCTTATTAGGCATTGCCATTATTTACCTGCCGGTACAAACTATGGCATGGGGCACCAACGGCCACCGTATCAGCGGCCAAATTGCCGATAGCTACCTTACCCCAAAAGCCCGTGCCGCCATCAAAGCGATACTTGGAGATGAATCTATCGCCATGACCAGCAACTGGGCCGATTTTATTAAATCAGATCCTGCATATAACTATCTGTATAACTGGCATTTCGTAAATTTCGACCAAACATACAGCTATCCCGAGATGCAGGCGTTTTTAAAACAAGACACCGCTACTGATGCTTACACCAAAATCGTTTTTTTAACCGGGCAGTTAAAGAAGAAGGATCTGAAGAAAGATCAAAAATTGCTTTGCCTGCGTATGCTGATCCACATTGTTGAGGACGTTCACCAGCCCTTACATACCGGCCATTTGTCAGACAAAGGTGGTAACGATGTAAAGGTGATGTGGTACGATAAAGAGACCAACCTGCACTCTATCTGGGATTCGCAGATGATTGATGCCCAGCAATTAAGCTATACCGAATATGTGATGGCTATTAACCACACCACTTTAGCCCAGCGTGCCGAATGGCAAAAAGCACCTGTAAGCCAATGGTTATTTGAATCAAACCAGATAGCAGGAAAAATTTATGCTGATACCAAAAACGGCGATAAGGTAAATACTTACAGGTACATCTTTAAAAACTTGGCTACCATGAATAGCCAACTTGTAAAAGGCGGCGTAAGGTTAGCCGGACTTTTAAACCAGATATTTGGATAAAGTTAAAAAAGTTGTAAGGGTTATAAAAGATGATCGGGAAACATTATAACCCTTACAACTACTACAACATTTACAACCAACATGAAAATACTAATGGTTTGCCTGGGTAATATATGCCGTTCGCCGTTGGCGGAGGGTATTATGCAGCACCTGATAAAACAGGAAGGGCTAAACTGGGGAGTTGATTCGGCAGGTACGGGAGATTGGCATGTAGGCAGAAGCCCCGACCACAGATCGGTAAAGGCAGCTCATGACCAGGGTATAGATATCAGCAAACAGGTTTGCAGGCTGTTCAGGATAAGTGATTTCGATGAGTTTGATCTGATACTGGTGATGGATAAAAGCAATTTATCAAACATTCTTGCTATGGCCCGCAATGATGCTGACCGGAAGAAAGTAAAAATGCTTTTGGGCGACAGATCTGTACCGGACCCCTACTATGACGATGCCCAGTTTGCGCCCGTATTTAAACTAATTGAGGCGGGGTGCAAGGAAATTATAAAGCAATATGCTTAAGTTTGATTATTAACGTTAACTCATTATGAAAAAGATCCTTTTAAGTTTA